>JAJQEI010000011.1 GCA_021201755.1 Ruminococcus sp.
TTTTTTTTTTTTTTTTTTTTTTTTTTTTTTTTTTTTTTTTTTTTTTTTTTTTTGAAAGATAAACTTTTTTCCATTGAAACAAAAGAAACGAAAGAAAAAGCGACGAATCAGACGAAGATATTTTTATAATATCATGTATTGTATTGTACAAGAATCTATTTTATCGTAAAAAAATAAAAGTTTTATTATATCCCTTGACAAATCGAAAAAAATGATGTATAATATACGTAACAGGTATATTATACGTCGTATAATATTACTAAAAATTCAGAATGAAGAAAGCCTTTCCCTACGATGCCTCCCCTAAAAGGGGAGGGGGACCGCCGTCACAGGCGGTGGTGGAGAGGTCGAACCGAGCAGAGAACGAAGTGTTTACTTGTAAATTTTAAATGAGGCAATGCCTGCCTGCGGCAGGCAAACTTCTCCGTCTGCCCTACGGACAGCCACTTCCTCCCCACGGGGACTATTTCGGTCGCCTTTTAGGGGAGCCTATACGATGCCTTTCCTGAAGCGGAGAGGTCTACTACTAGAGATCATTCTTCATTCTAACAAAGGAGTGGATCGTTTGTCTGCATTTTCTCCCAGTACCGAATTATTGGATGCACTGGTATTGGCGGTATTGGCACAGGAGGATACCTATGGATATAAAATCACGAAGGAAATCGGGGCGCATTTTCTAATATCCGAGTCTACGCTGTATCCGGTGCTGCGCCGCCTAAAAAAGAACGGAAATCTGACCACATACGATGCGCCGTATCAGGGGCGAAACCGCCGTTATTATCACTTGACAGATGCCGGTCAGAATGTATTGGAACAATATCGCAGTGATTGGGCGGCATATGCACAACAGGTTACTTTTTTCTTGGAAAGGAGAACGGAGAATGACAACACAGGAATTTTGTGAAAGCTTTGAAAAACATTTATTACCGTTGCCGAAAGAAGAACGAGAAGAAATCGTGTCTTATTACTCTGAATTTCTCGATGAAGCGGATGAGGGCGAACGGGAACGGCTCGGGACACCGGAGACACTAGCACAGCGGATTTTAGAGGAAAATGGTATTTCTATTTCTACCTTTAAACGACGATTTTCTGCGGGACGAGTTGCACTGCTCGTTTCGACTGCTGTGATATGGGTACCCCTCTGGGTGTGTTGGTACGTGCTGCTTGCAACGCTTTTTATCTGTATTGTTGCAGTTTGTATCTCCCTCCTGCTTGGATTTGTCGCCTTTCTGTGGGATGGTGCCATGTATGCGGAACGTGGCAATATTCCCCTGGGACTGTTTCTCTTTGGACTGGCGTTTCTTTTGGCAGGCATTCTGGTTTTACTTCGAAAACCATTTTGGACTGCCCTGCGCTGGTCGCTGTCGCTGTTTCCACGAAGTACGAAGTGGCTTTGGAAAAAAGGCAGGAACTATTGTACCCGTCATACGGCATAACAAAAATATCGAAAGAAAGCGAGGGTGTTTTCGTGAAAATGAAACATCACATACAAATTATAATTGGCTGCGGCTTGATTTCTGTGGGATTGATATGCAGTGTCGTTGGAATAGCGTGTGGGGGACTGGATTATGAGAAATATCTGAAGACCATGAACTTAGAAGACCGTGTCGATACGCCGACAGAACATTTCAGTTCAGTTTTAATCGATACCGAATCGGCGGAGGTGACGGTTAAAACCGGCGATAGCCTGTCGATTGCTGCAAGTGCAGTGGAAACAGACGGCTACAGCGTGACTGTAGAAAACGATATGCTTCAAGTCAAACAGCAGCGCACAGACGGCAATATTACCCTCGGGTTTGAGCCACAGGCGAAAATTGAAATCACCCTGCTGGAAACGGACTATCTCTCCCTTGCGGCGGCGATCGATTTCGGCGATTGTATCGTACAGGGTGTCGCCGTCAGTACCCTTTCGCTTCAGACCGACTCTGGAGACTGTACGATAAGCGACTGTACGGCGGCGAGCTGTACCATTACCGTAGATTATGGCGATTGTACGCTGTCGGATACTGCCATAGACGGGACAGCAATGGTGACACTGGATTGCGGTGATCTGGAGATTGAAAATACGACCATTCAAAAGGGATTGAAACTGGAGAGCGACTATGGCGATGTGGCGGCGTCGGGCGTAGATTTCGGCTATTTGGAGGCGAAACTCAGCTGTGGCGATTTGACGCTGGAATCGTGTAATGGTTCACAGGATACTGGAAACAGTACGCTTTATGCTGATTACGGAGACATGGTCTGCACTAACACCGTATTGTATGACGCCGAATTTCAACTGGACAAGGGCGATTTGATGCTGTCCGGTTCGGCACTCTATGGTACGAGCCTGATTCAAATGGAACTAGGCGACCTAGAAATCAATCTGTTAGGCACTGCATCCGATTATCGGATGATCACGGCAGCTTATTGGGATTCTAGCGAAGAATTGGATCAGGAAGAAAACAATATTATTCTCGATGTAGACGAGACGACTTATGATGTAGAAATCACATATGTGGAATAGGAGGGTCAAGCATGATTTATACGGTGACTGCCAATCCGTCTTTAGACCATTGGATGGAGCTGGATCAATTTCAAATGGGACGAACCAACCGCTGTCAGAAATCCACGCTGATGGCAGGGGGAAAGGGACTCAACGTCACGCAGGTTTTACACAATTTGCACATGGATTCTATGGCGTTGGGATTTGTCGCCGGCTTTGTAGGCGATGAGATTGTACGACAAGTGGAAAAAAGTGGCTGTCTGTGTCGACTGATTCGGTTGACAGAGGGCTGTTCACGGATTAACGTGAAGCTGCAATGCACTTTAAACGACAGAGAAGAAACCATTCTGGGGTATGGGGGCGAATACGACACCACGGAGCTGAATACAGCAGGTCCGCAAATTCCTGCGGATGCAATGGCTGCGCTGACGGAACAGCTGGAACAGTTGGAAAGCGGCGATTATCTGGTACTGGCGGGGAGCGTGCCTTCTGGGGCGTCTTCTGCCCTTTATGCGGACTGGATGGCAAGACTGTACGGAAAGGATATTTCTGTGGTGGTGGACGCTTCTGGAGAAACGCTGCTGCGGACGCTGTCGTATCATCCGTTTTTGGTGAAGCCAAACCACCACGAGTTAGGAGAACTGTTCGGCGTGACCATTAACGGCATAGAAAAGGCAATATTTTATGGAAAGCAGCTGCAAGCACAGGGTGCGAGGAATGTTCTCGTATCCATGTCGAAAGATGGGGCGGTATTGTGCTGTGAAAATGGTGCAGTATACACCCAGGCGGCAGCAAAGGGCGAAACGGTAGTAAATGATGTTGGCGCAGGTGACTCGATGATTGCAGGTTTTTTGACGGGATGGATTCGAACGGGAGATTACAGGAAGGCACTGCGTTATGGTGCTGCCACGGGAGCTGCTACGGCTTTTTCCAAGGGACTGGCGACGAAGCAGGAAGTAGAACGCATCTTGGCGGAGTTGGAAGAATGTGCGTGATAAAAGCCTCCCCTAAAAGGGGAGGGGGACCGCCAGCCATAGGCTGGTGGTGGAGAGGTCGAACCGAGCAGGGAAACGAAAGTTTACTTGTAAGATTTTAAATGGGGAAACGTTATGGCTTTCGCCGTAACAACCTCTCTGTCAGCTCCTCTGACATTTTTGCCCTGCCCCTATGTCTCACTACGTTCGACATCTCCCCACGCTGTGGGGAGTCACCCTCACAGTGGGGAATCAATCTTTTAGGGGAGGCAAATCTCTAGACATCAAATAAGAGGTTAGAAAATTCATCTCTTCTAACCTCTTCGTTCTGAATTTTGAAATCGTCTAATGCGATTCATTTTTTCCAAAATATTGAAACAGCTGACACGCAATCATGCCGTTGTATAATTTCCGTCGCTTATCCGCTTCTTTTCCGAAGTGCAGTTTAAAATCCACGTCTGGCGTAATGATTGCACAAGGATGATTTCTGTCCGCAGGAAAAACCTGACCCATAATGCGATAAAGCGACTGACTTCGCTCGATGTCCAGCATACGTTCTCCGTAGGGCGGATTGCAAATGGTAATCGCCCCCGCCTGTGGATGAAAATCCGCCACATCCATCTGCTCGAGCCGCACACGTGGCATCACGCCTGCACGTCTGCAATTTTCTTCCGTCAGGGCGATTGCCTCCGGATCGATATCTGAGCCGATTGCTGTAAATGCAGCATCACGCCGGATGTTAGAAACTGCTTCTTCTCTCGCTTTTTCCCAGACGGATGTGGGAATCTGTGCCCACGTCTCCGCTAAAAATCGCCGATGGAGTCCCGGTGCAATTCGCATTGCCTTGAACACCGCTTCAATGAGCAGCGTACCGCTTCCACAAAAAGGATCACAAACCACGCTGTCCGAGCGCACCTGAGCTAGATCGACAATTCCAGCGGCGAGCGTTTCTTTGATGGGAGCGGCGTTTGCGTTACGCCGATAGCCACGCTTGTGCAGTCCGACACCAGTGGTATCCAGATAAATTACCGCATGGTTGTTGCGGATTTGAAATCGAATGGGATGGTTCGCCCCCGCCTCCGAAAACCAGTTCATGTGGTAGGCAGCTTTCAGCCGTTCTACTGCCGCTTTTTTCAAGATCGATTGACAGTCCGGTACGCTGTGCAATTTGGAGTCCAGTGCGTGTCCTTTTACGGGGAACGCATCGTCCTTCCCAATAAACTGTTCTAGTGGGATTTTTCGCATACCTTGAAACAGTTCCTCGAACGTATATGCAGAGAACTCCCCCAGCTTCAAGAGAACACGTTCCGCCGTCGTCAGGCAGAGGTTGGCTTTTGCCAGAACCAAGGCATCGCCTTGAAAATTCACTCGTCCATTTTCAGTGGAAATATTCTCTGCGCCGATTTTGGACAATTCAAACCGCAGCGTCCGTTCCAGACCGAAGTGACACGGACAGCTAAACGAAAAGTGTGTATGGGTTGCCATAACGTTGTTCCCCCTTAATTTCCACTGGTTGTCACTTCTCCTGCATTGCTGGATTCTGCTGCATTCGAGGCGTCTCCATCCGCAGCAGAGACGTCCGTCGTGTCGACGCTTTCTGTGGATGTGGTGCTTGAACTGGATTCGTCTGTGGTGGTGGTATAGCGTGAATAAGAGCTGCACACGTCACACTCCGGCGCATTGGACGATTTCCAGTATCCGGTCGTGGTAGAGGTACAATAAGGTCCTGCAATCATACCGGAGACGGAACAGACTTCCACTTCTATCACCGTATCATCTACCGGATATTCCGCACCAGTATCCAAGCTATCGGCATATTCTCCGATGACATTGTACCAGATTTGCGCAGATTTGATGTTGTGGTTTTCAATTTCCGCCCGTTCTGCATATCCCAGCCAAATACCGCTGACGAAATCTTCTGTCAATCCCACGAACATTAAATCGTTCCAGTTTTGTGTGGTACCAGTTTTTCCTGCAACGTGTTTATTTTGCAGTTGTGCTTTCTGCCCCGTGCCATTTTCCACCACATCCTGTAACAGCTTATTCATGACATAAGCCGTATCCGAACTGACCGCTTCATAGGGGCTGCCGTCGTTTTCGTACACTACTTCATCAGAACCCTGTACCACTTTTGTGACAATGTGTGCAGAATACTGCGTACCGCCGTTTCCATAGGGAACATAGCCGTTGACGAGATTTTCCAGTGTGATGCCATAGCTCAGTGCACCTACTGTCAGCGGAGAATAGTTTTTGTCGGTATAATCACTTCCGTCCTCGTTGTCGTAGAGATCCAGTCCCATTTGTTCAGTTGCAAAGTCGTACACGCTGTCTATCGTCAGTTCTTGGCACAGCTGTGCGGGAATGGTATTATAGGATTTTTCCAGAGCTTCAAAAATTTTCAGCTGTTTATAGGTAATGCTCATCGCCGTGCTGTCTTCGCTGTAGTTGGTCGGCCATGATTCTCCGTTGACGGTAATTGGTTCGTCGGTATAGATCGAACCCCAGTGAATCAAATCAGTTTCCAACGCCAGTCCATAGGTCGTCAGCGGTTTAATAGTAGATCCAGGCTGTCTTGGCTCCATCGTAGCATAATCCCAGCACAGGGATTCCGTCTTTTCGCCCACTGCTCCCGCAATCGCCAGTATCTCGCCATCATAATTCATAGCAATAAAGGCGGACTCCGGATAAGTGACTTCCGATTCGCTGTAGACGCCGTCGTCGTTTAGGTCTTCATATTTCGCCACAGAGCTGGAATCCACGAGGTTGTCCAGATCCGAATAGCGTTCCTCCACATAGTCCTGCATCTCGACGTCAATGGTCGTATAGATTTGATAACCGCCGTTGTTGATCCGTGTGATCGCCTGATCAGTGGTCAGATTAAACGTTTCAGAGAGGTAGTCTGCGAATTCATAGATTGCCGCATCCACTGCCCAGGAGGTAGCGGAACTGCCGTCGGAACTAGACGATTCCTCGGCGGCTTCTGGATGTTCCGCCAGATATTCTTCTGAGTCAGTGAAAACCAGTTCTTCGTTCAATGCTTCTTGGTATTCGTCATAGGAGAGGGCACCGTTATTGTACATCTGCCACAGGACATATTCCTGTCGTTCCTTGTTTTTTTCACGTCCCGTATTGACCCATTCTCCAGTGGTGTCGTCTGTGTATCCTGCAAATGGATTTAGCGTCTCCGGACTTTTTGGAATTGCCGCCAGACAAGCGGCCTCTGCCACGTCTAACTCCGTTGCGCTCTTTCCGAAATATTTTTGTGCCGCCGCTTCAATACCATTCGTTGTACCGCCAAAGCCGATATAGTTGAGATAGGCTTCCAAAATCGTATCCTTGGAATAATTTTTCTCCAGCTCCATGGCACGGAAAATCTCTCGGATTTTACGAGAGGGGGATTGTTCACTGTCGCCAGTCAAGTTTTTGATGAGCTGCTGCGTAATGGTAGAACCGCCCTGATTGGTGTCATAGATATGCACGAACATATTGACGAAGGCGGAGAGCGTTCGTTTATAGTCGACACCGTCGTGGCTGTAGAATCGTTCGTCCTCCGCACACACGAAAGTGTTATGCACATAATCCGGCAAGTTCTTAATATCCACAGGAATGCGTTCTGAAGAGCTTCCTACTTTATAGATCGTCACCCATTCACCCTCGTCGTTTTGGGCATAGATATTGGTGCTATAGGATAGCTCCATTTCTTCGATGGTGACGTTTGTCATGTCGTCACGAAATCCCATGACATAGACCACCAGAGCCGTCAGGATAATGGTACAGGTGATAATGGTAATCAAAAACAATGCCGCCAATGTTGAACCCAAAATCGACAGGGTACGCCGCAGTGCAGGAAAGCGAGAGAGCTTATCTATTTTTTCGTCTCCGCCGGCGGCTTCTTCCAGTTCTTTATTGTGATAAGGGAATTCCGGCGTACCGGTCGGACCATAATAATTCCGTTTGACACCGGCATTTGACTTGACGTTACGAAACTCCCGGGATTTTTTTTCTTCTGCCATATGCAATGCTTCCTTTTCCATCGTTTCTGCCAAATTTGCAGAAAAAGCATCAATCGATATACACAATACATTATAACACAAAAAAGCGGAAATGTTAAGGGGAAACGCAAAATTTTTCAGAAAAATATGCAAAATGTATAATCCTACAGTTTCTGGGAAAGCTATTTCTAGTCGTTTTGCGAAGAAAGGCGGGCAGTCGTATGGAAGGACGCAGAATTTTTTGGACAATCCTGACGGGATTTGCAATTTCACTGGTGATTGTGGTGGGAACGATGACTTATACGACGAAACAGAAAAAAACCCAGGCACAGGAAAAATTGAGCGATGTTGTCACAGATTCCGGCGAAAGCGGAGAGGCGCAGCCGCAAGATACGCTAGGCTACACAATGTGGATTGTAGACAGTCAGATTGGGCTGTTCCGATCTGGCTGTAGTACGCCTTATCGAAAGCTGGATATGTCGCTTAGTTTATTATCGGAGTACGATCTGGCGGCACTGGAAGAGGGCATCACAGTGGAAACCCAGCGAGAGTTGGATCAAATGATTGAGGACTATACTTCATAAGCGTATGAAAAAAGCATCGTTAGCGATGCTTTTTTCATTTATCTTTTTCCTTGATTTAATTTAACAGATAGTCCAGGATGGAGCACAGCGATTCGGTGTAATCCTCCGCCACGACTTCTTGTACCATTTCGGGGTCGTCTGTGATAATGCCATCCACTTGTAAATTACACAGAGAGCGTGCTTCGGATATGCTGTTCACCGTCCATGCGAAAACTTGTTTTCCGTTTTGGTGGGCGGCATTTACCACCTGATTGATGACAAAAACTTTATTCAAGCTGAATCTGTCTGCATATTGTAAATTATAAAACTGACCATACGCCATGCTCATAACATAGGCTGTTTTGATTGCACTGTTTACCTGTTTGATTTTCTTCAGAGAAGTGTAAGAAAAGGACGTCACCCAGCATTTATCAGTATAATCATATTTTTCAATCAATTCTGCCACGTCCTGTTCCAACGTATCCGAGCCATAGTCGGTGGGTTTGATTTCAATGTTCAGCTGAATCCGTCCGTCCACGAACTGTAATACCTCTTCCAGCGTCAAAATGCGTGCATTCCCATAGATCGGATCAAACCAGCTCCCAGATATTCTTGTCCACGCCGGTGGTACGCAAGAGACTCTGGTCATGCATGACGACAA
The DNA here is from genome assembly GCA_021201755.1 of Ruminococcus sp. Lineage (GTDB taxonomy): Bacteria > Bacillota > Clostridia > Oscillospirales > Ruminococcaceae > Ruminococcus_C. The sequence continues at coordinate 8,676 of JAJQEI010000011.1, forward strand.
GAATGCCGTCTTTTGTCTGTTGGACGTCCAGTTCAATAAAGTCTGCTCCTACGTCGATAGCCGCCGCAAAGGCGTACAGTGTGTTTTCCAGCGCATCTGCGGAAAGTCCACGGTGTGCCATAATCATCGGATCTTGATAGAACGTCACCCAAAGGGTCGACTGACCGGTGAGGAGGCTGTATAGATAAGACACGTTTAGTCCCAATGCCGATAGTGTCAGCACCAGAGCTGTAACGACAGCAGTCACACAGCGAAACGGTCGTGTTTGTTTTGCGTCAGGCTGATACGGTTCCGGCAGTTCCACCTCAGGAAACTGCTCCCGTCGCTTTTGGAAAAGCGTCGTGACATGGGTTACATAAATCGGCGTTGCAAAGAACGAGAAGCTCCACAGAACCACCTGCATCAAAATTTTGAACACCTGCATCGCCTGTGTGGTCAGAGATGTGCCACTGTTTCTCAGCTTGACAATCAGGAGAACCACCGCCGTGATGGCGCACAAGGATAGGAGCATTACAGCAAAATAAAAGCAGTTCCACAAGAGGACAGAGAAAAGCGTTTTCCAGAACCGTCCCTTGACGAGCTTTCTGCTGCATTTTCTTGCACTGCGAAAGCTGCAGCGATATTCCACGAAAAGCGGTGTCGAGAAAATCCACCGTACAGAGAGTAAGCAGCAGAGGAGAATCACACCCACATAAATCGGGAGGAGAAAGTCTTTTTTTGTGATATAATAGGCGAGAAAATCGGGAATTCCCATTGCTGTAAAAATATCGGAGGTAGCAGAAAACTGCATCAGCGGAATCAGCACGAGTAAATGCAGCGGCAGGAGGAGTCCGCCACGAAAGAAGTGTTTCAAGCTGTGGAGTCCTGCACAGGTCATACTGCGTAAGGTGTTGCGAACGGGAGTTTTCGGTTTTACCGGTGTGGAAAAGCAGTTGCAGACTGCGGCAATTTCAAATAAAGTATAGAGTGCGGCAGCGGTGAGAACGAGGAGGAGCAATAATATGGTCCAAGGGGATTTCAAAAACGAGATGAGATTGGCGTTCGTGAGATATTTGAGTCCTGCCGCACGAATGGTGAGCTGCAATAGTCCGGCACAGGCGGGTGCGACGATGAGAATGGTGAGCAGCTTCCAGAGAATTTCAAAGAGCAAAAGCGGTTTCCAGTGTTGGCGCAGCTGACGCCATGCAGAGCGAAACGGGAACATGGGAGGCGACCTCCTTTCTGATTGCGATGATATAACACTACTATAACACAAATTTTTTGAATTTACAAGAGCATATGAAAAAAGCATCGACAGGGATATTTTGGATATAAAATATCCCCGGATGCTTTTTCTATTTGTTATGATTTTTATATATCACTGCTTTTTGACTGCGCTTAGTGCCGCATAGCTGTAGGCAGGGAGCTGTACCGTCTGATTGTCGCAGATACCGCTGATGACCGTACTAAATGCATACTTTTGAAACGATTCGTCTGTCAGGGAAACCGTCTGGGTAGTGTTGCTGCGGTTTAACAGAATAATCACGCTATAGCCGTTTTCCTCGTCATATCTGGAGAAACCCAAAACGTTTGGATCCAGCAGTAAAAATTCCATTCTGCCCTCTCGGAATACGTCGTGTTTCCGGTGAATGTGTCCAAGCTGCTTGGTGTATAGGAGCAATTCCTCGTCCTCGTGTCCCCAGGGGTAACACTGTCGGTTGAACGGGTCTTTCCATCCTTCCAGACCGACTTCGTCGCCATAATAAATGGTCGGCACGCCCGGTAAGAAAAATTGCAATACCATGGCGCATTTCAAAAGCACCTTTCCCTTTTCATATTCCTCCGGTGTCAACGGGTGCTGTGCCATCCAGTCCTTGCTCTTGTCATCACAGGGCTGACCGCCAAATCGATTGATCGCACGTTCGATGTCGTGGGTAGAGACAAAGTTCATCAATACGTCTACAGTGCATTTGGGATAATTTTCCAAAATTCCCATGATTCGATCTCGAAACCGATAGGGTTCTTCTCCTTTGATATAACAAATAATTGCGTCACAGAACGGGTAGTTCATGACACTGTCCAGCTGATCGCCTAAGAGATAACGCCGTTTCACGCCATAAGCCTCTTTATTGGAGGCGTCCTCCCAGACTTCGCCAATGACAATTTTTTCTTCGTCATAGTTTTTGACACAGGTGTGTAAGTGATCCAAGAACAAATCTGGCAGCTCATCTGCTACATCCAGCCGAAATCCTGCCGCACCGAGGCTGAGCCAATATTCTAAGACACCGTCCTTACCGCAGATAAATTTGGTATAGCTTGGGTTGTTCTCGTCTACATTCGGCAGTGTGTCAATACCCCACCAAGATTCATACTCTTTGTTTTCCCAGAAGTGATACCAGCTGTCATACGGACTTGTTTCGTCCTGATATGCACCGGGTTCTGCATAGCGTCCATATCGATTGAAGTAGACGCTGTCTGCTCCGGTGTGAGAGAAAACGCCGTCCAAGATAATCGAAATGCCACGTTCTTTTGCGTCGGCACAGAGCTTTTCAAAATCCTCGTTTGTGCCGAGGAGTGGATCGACTTTCCGATAATTCGCCGTTCCATAGCGGTGGTTTTCGTGGGATTCAAAAATGGGATTTAGATAGATACAGGTGACGCCTAAGTCTGCCAGATAGTCTAGTTTTGAGCGAATGCCCTCCAAGTCGCCGCCGAAATAGTCATTGTTCCAGACGTGACCGTTCTGATCCGGCTGATAATATGGCAGTTTTCCCCATTCCCGCATGACTCTGCCATCGGGGATATTCTCATGGGGTTTGCCGCTATTGTAAAATCGATCGGGGAAAATTTGATACATAATGCCGCCCTTTAAGAAATTCGGCGTCCGATAGTGTTTCGCATAGACAGTCAGCTGAAACATTTCGCCAATATCCAGCATCCCGTGACAGGCGTCGCCCCGTTTGATGTAGTAGCGAATGTGGTTGCTTGTATAAGAGAAGTAGTAATAGTGGACGCCTGCGAATTTCGATTGAAAATTTGTCGTATATACGTTACAGCTGTCCTCTTGTCCTGTCAGATTCATCGGCAAAAATCGTTCCTTGAAGCCGGTTCGGAATACGACCAATACTGGTGCGAAATCCAGCTGTACATCAGCCGGAATGCGGATGGTAAACTGACAGGACTGTTCTTGTTGGATTGCGCCAAAGGGATTTTTATAGGTGGTATCCCAGCTTTTATAAAGATATGGCATATCAAAAGCTCCTTTATTCTGTGACACACACACTTCATAAAAAATGGAGTCAAGTAAAAGCTCGCTCCGCTTGTGTGAGATTGTGGTGTGGTGTTGATTTCAAATCATCACGCCATTTGTGTTTCAAACGGATTTCGTTCAGATCCCCCAGATGTCCTTTGCATATTCATTGACCGCACGGTCTGCGGAGAAAATACCTGCTCCTGCAATATTCATCAGGGACATTTTTATCCATCTGTCCGTATCGGTATAGATTTCGGAGCTGTGTGCCTGTACGCTAGTGTAGCTGTCGAAGTCTGCGAGAACTATATACGGGTCGACCGTCCGCAGCGAATCTGCCACTTCAGTAAATTTACAGCCGTTAATGCCCGCATACATCCGGTCGATACAGCTCTTGATAATGGGGTTGTTCCGGTAATAATCCTCCGGATGATAGCCCCGTGCTTTCAGTGCGTTGACTTCTTCCGTCTTCATGCCGAAGATGAGGATATTGTCGTCGCCGACTGCGTTACTGATTTCGATGTTTGCGCCGTCCAGGGTACCCAGCGTCACAGCACCGTTCAGCATGAGCTTCATATTACCCGTGCCGGACGCTTCTGTACCAGCCAGTGAAATCTGTTCAGAAATATCGCACGCAGGCATCAGCAGTTCGGACATGGTAACCCGATAGTCTTCTAGGAAATAAACGGAGAGCTTTTCCGAAATCCGAGGATTCTTGCGGATTTCTTCCGATAGTGCCCAAATCAACTTGATAATCTGTTTTGCCAGATAATATCCCGGTGCAGCCTTTGCAGCGAAGATATATGTTTTTGGTACGAAGTCCATATTGGGATTTTCCAGTAATGCGTTATACTGTGCCAGAATGTTCATCACGTTTAGGTGCTGCCGCTTATATTCGTGAAGCCGTTTTACCTGTGCATCAAAAATGCTGTTGGTATCCAGCGTAATGCCGCTCTGTTTCTGGACATACTTAGCGAAACGCTCTTTGTTTTCCTTCTTGATGATACGAAGCTGTTCGAGGGTGTCTTTGTCGTTTGCGAACACTTCCAGTTTTTTCAGTTCGCTGCCGTCCATCAGGAAGCCGTTTCCGATTTTATCCTGCAGCATTTGGGTCAGTCCCGGGTTCGACTGATAGAGCCAGCGGCGATAAGCGATACCGTTCGTGACGTTCTTGAACTTGCTAGGGGTATCCAGATATTCCTCGTGGAAAACGCTTTCCTTGATGATTTCGGAGTGAAGCGTGGATACGCCGTTGATGCTGTGAGATGCCATTACGCAGAGCGTCGCCATGTGTATCTGATTGTCTTTGATGATGGACATTCTGGTGGTCTTTGCACTGTCGCCGCCGTTGCGGTTCATCAGCTCCGCACAATAGCGGTTGTTGATTTCGACAATAATCTGGAAAATCCGTGGCACAACCTGTTTCATCAGGTTCACATCCCACTTTTCCAGAGCCTCTGCCATAACCGTGTGGTTGGTATAAGCGAATGTATTGGTGACGATATGCCAAGCCTGTTCCCACGTATAGCCGCAGTCATCCAGCAATACACGCATCAATTCTGGAATCGCCAAAGTCGGGTGGGTGTCGTTGATGTGGATGGCAACTTTTTCGTGGAGATTTTCCAGCGTGCCATAGACGTTCATATGGTGGTTGACAATATCGCCAACAGCCGCCGCACATAGGAAATACTGCTGCCGCAGCCGGAGAAATTTGCCCTTTAAGTGGTTATCGTTAGGGTAAAGCACCTTTGAGATGGCGTTTGCCATGGAGTTACGAGAGAGAGCCTGTTCATAGTTCCCCTTGTTAAATTCCTTCATATCGAAACTCGGTGCTTCCGCACGCCACAGGCGCAGCTTCGAGACGCTGTCGCTGCCGTAGCCGGAAACGTACATATCATACGGAAGCGCAATGACCGTGCTATAGTTGATGTGGGAAATATAGTGGTAGGAATCCTGCCAATACTCCTGTATGTTTCCATCGAAGTGGACTTCGATGGCTTCATCCGGATTGGGGTCAAGCCAGACGTTACCGCCGGGCAGCCAGTTGTCCGGGTTTTCGGTTTGCCAGCCGTCTTCCAGTACCTGTTTAAAGATACCGTATTCATAACAAATGGAGTGACCGGTTGCAGGAATGCTCTGGGTTGCCATAGCGTCCAGATAACAAGCCGCCAGTCGCCCCAGACCGCCGTTTCCGAGACCGGCGTCTGGTTCGCATTCAAAAATATTTTCCAGTTTGATGTGATAGTCGCCTAAAATCGACTCCACGTTGTCTTGCAGTTCCAGATTATAGAGTGTTGTCTTTAAGGAGCGTCCCATCAGGAATTCCATCGAAAGATAATAAACCTGTTTTTCACCGATAGAGTATACTCGATTGATAAACTGCCGTCGTTTCCGCTTCAGACGCTTCAGCATCATCGCAGACAGCACCTGATAAATCTGTTTATCTGACGCTTCGTCTGGGGAGACGCTGCATTTGAGCTGCAAATTGCCTACAAATTCCTGTTTCAGTTCTTCTCTTTGTGTATTTGCTGTTTGTTTCCCTGCCATTTTATCCTCCTCCTGCACAGTATGCGTGTGTATCTTGTGCATCGCCGAAAGCCGGAAGTATAACAGATGTGTAACGGTGTTTCTGCGGTGACAATTCGTTTTATTTTTTGGGGTTTCTAGTCGGGTCTGATTTCAGACAGCAGCTGCGACACGTCGCAGTCGTTCTATCAGCAACACATCTGCAATTACTATTATACACATGATTTTGGAATTTGTCAAGTAAAGATTCGGGAAAGCCATTTTATATGTGAAAAAGAAAAAGCCATACCTGAAAAAACAGGACATGACTTTTCACGCAGAGCGTTGAAATCTGCACGATTATTTTTTCGGGAATGGTGAGAACGGATTCACGCATCCCTCGCTCCCTGATAAATAGGCATTCACACGCCCCTAAAAACGGTGTGGAAAGAGGTAGAAAGATGAAAAAAGTAGAAACTCGTGTATGTACCGTTTTTCAAAATCAGATTTTTGCTTGCAACAATTATAGGTAATTATAAAAGGGAAGCAATTGTGGCTCCAAGCGCAACAACGACAATAATTGTCACAGCTATGCTGACAATGCTCAAAACAAGACCAACAATTGCGCAAGGAATCGCAATATACCAAAAACAACTCAAGCAAATTGCAACAATTCCCAATACCATAGATGCGACGAGATGCGACGGAAAGACCAATACTTTTTTTCGGTTCCATGCGATAACACACTCCTTTCTGATTGATTTTCTGATATCGTGCAGAGTGACATGAAGAGCATTATAACATGGAGTGACGACAGAATTCGCCCCCATATACTCTAATAAGACAATTAAACCAAAAAAAAAAAAAATACGTGATAGTTTGATGAAAATTAGATGAAAATCAGCTTTTTAATTTCTTATTCTGAATTTCCGATCCCCTCATCAATCCACGCAATCAGCCGTATCACCCGATTCCACGCTTCTTTATCCGCCACCGACTCCCGATAGGTATAGACAATGGCGTTCCAAGTTTCCGGCGTCACTGTTCCCATAATCGGCAGTACATATTTCTTTTGAAACGTTTCCACCGCTTGTGTCGTTTCTTTTCCGTAAAAGCCGTCTGCGCCAATGTGTATCAAATCTTGCTCTACATGAGAGAGTGCGTGTAAATATCCCTGTATCTCTCGAATATGTTCTCGCTTTTGGGTTTCTGTATATGCCATCCCTGTGCCACCTTTCAAGAAATGATGTATCCCGGATTTTGAAACGGCTGTTTGTCATAGCCGTATCGCAAATCGGAGTAGAGTCCCGCAATGGCGTTCCAGACGGCAGCACCCACTGCGCCATTTTCCGGAAATCCAAACAGTCGTTGAAACACCGTCACCGACGCCTTTATCACCGGCCCGAAATAACCCGTTGCAGCCACTGCACCCACTTCCGGATATGTCTGATGAATATATGTAAGATATTCCTGTAAAAGCCTGACGTAATCGCTGGTCTGCCCCTCCTGCAATACCGTACCCGGATACAGCACCACATCGTTTCCCGTCGTATCCAGTGGCACAGATGCGAGAATACCGACGTAGGCGTCGTATAACGCCACCCACGTTGCACGGTCGAGAATTCCCGTCTCCGGCAGACCGAACACCTTTTGAAACGACTTGACAGAAGTTTCTGTCTGTGCGCCAAAATAGCCGGTAATGCTGACCGGCTGTACTGCCGCATAATACGCCCCCACTACGCCAAGATAATACTGAACCGTGCGGACTGCTGCGCCCTGCATTCCGATTTCCAGTGTATCGGTAAACTGTTGTATCGCCTCCCATTCGTTTAACCCTTCGGAATTCAGCTCCGCCAGACGTTTTACAATAACGAAAATATAGGCGATTTTGTACCACGTCGCCTCGTTGACGACGCCGTCAGCAGGTAAACCGAAAATCTGTTGAAAGGCGATGACAGCCGCCTGTGTGGACTGTTCAAATGCGCCGATGGTGTCAGCAATTTTGGGAATGGCGGGATAGTTGTAGGAAATTCGGTTTAGCTGCACTTGAATGGTGCGAACGTTCTCCCCACGGTATCCCAGTTCCAGATGATACCCGGGATAAGACGGCGTGTTCGTCTGCACCGGCACATTCGAGACAATGTCGATGTTGTTTCCGTAGTAATAGGTCAGGATTTCATAGGGTGTCATGCCCTGTTTTGCAAGCGTCACCGTTCCCCATTGGGACAGTCCCTCACAGACAGCCGTCGTACCGTTACAAAAGGCGGCGAACAGCGGTTCTACGCTGCCCTGCCGACGAATATAGGCGTTGAATAGTTCATCTACCAGCTGACCGATATTTTCAAAAATTTCTCTGCCATAGCTGTAGCTCTGGTCGAATTGGGTGGAGCTTGTGATATCAAAAGGATATCCTCGGGCAGGGTACCATTCGGTGTAAATGCAGTTCAGAGCGAAGCTGACGATGACGTAGATATTGGCACGGATTGCGTTTTCCGGCCATGTAGGGTAGATTTCGCTGGACACTACATTTTTAATATAATCCGGAAATGATACGGTCACATTTTCTACTGCCTCCTCTGGACGCCGCAGGTGTACAGTAATGCATTCGGGGATAAACGGTTCACCAACAGGCATATTTTTTCCACCTTTCTCTTAAAGGGAATTTTCATCCCGAGAAAAAAGAGGCTCGGGATTTTCAAAGGTCATCGGTTCGGGTTCTTCCGTCAGATCTGCCGGCAGCGGAATCATCGAAAAGACTTGACGAGAGGTCACGCCTGCAAATACAGGGACAGCCTTTGAAATTTGGCGATAATAGCCAGACGCAAATACATGGACGTCGAACGTGCCATAGGGCGGATGGGATTCGTCCTGGTTGAGATGTGTTTCACCGGCCGCCGCATCCACAATTATCACAGATACGCCTGGCAACGCCATTCCACCCATGCCGGTGCGTGTGATGACCTGTATCCAACCGGTTGCAGTTTGTGCTTCGGGTTGTGCGGATGGCTTGATTTCGGGTTCTGGTGTGATTTTAGGTTTAGGTGTTGTTTCTGATTTTACTGCAATGTGCGACGCTCGATAGAGCCGCAGCATTTCTTCTCGGTATTCCTCTGGTGTGTGCGGAGTTGTGTTTGCCATAAAAAATGCCTCCTTTTTTTGATATCTTATGCGTACGTGCCGAAAAATAGAACGGCTGTGTAAAAAGAGCTAGAACCGTGTGCCAAAATACGTTCGCTTTTCGCACCCAGTTCTAGCTTATGCTTGCTATTTATTCGACGCTACCGCCGTATCAGATGCCGCCTCACGGCGAAAGAGTAGGGTGATGCACCAGACCGCACAGATTGCAACAATAATATAAATCGCACGGCTGAGGAATGATGCCGTTCCGCCGAACAACCATGCCACAAGGTCAAACTGGAACACACCGACTAGTCCCCAGTTGATACCGCCAATGATAAGCAGCGATAAACAAAGCTTATCCCACATAGGATTCCCTCCTTTCCGCAGTGCTGCAAAAATCCTTGTCTGGTTTTTACAGATTCGCTTGCGTCTATTATGTCGCAGTTTGTCTTCATTATGCATATAGAGAAAGATTATCCAAAATCCACAGATTCCGACAAATTGTCCTACAATAATCACCAAAAAAACAGCGCATCATTTGTGCAAATCTACAAAAAATCAATTTATTTCTTTTTTTTTTACTTTTGACTTGACGAATCAAACGGATTGCGGTATACTATTCATAGTGATAAGCTACTCAAATAGAAGGCTTGAACAGTAGTTGTTGTTGTTACTGCTTGTGCATATGCTTCGGCTTTGCTCGGGTACTTTTATTATGAATTTTATCACTCGTTTTGTTGTCTCCTTTCTTTTGTTCTACATTTTTTAACATTCTTTTTTGCTGGATGGCGTTGCTGTCCAGCTTTTTTATGATTTTGTAATTTTCAATAAATCGGACAAAATTGCATGAATTATACACGTGATTTTGGACATAATAGCGAAAATAAAGGAGATTGCAGCAATTCCCTTGACAAAAGAAATATCTCTGTGGTATGATACTAACAGTTAGTAAAGGCTAACTATAGAGTTTTACACGGTACATTTTATCATGCACCATATTTTTTATTCAAAAGTTAGTCTATGCTAACAATAGGAGGGCTCAAAAAAAGATGAAACACAGCATGGCAATACGATCTTCGGTTGAAACGGCGTCCTTTGGGTATAAATTGGCGTATCACAGTGCGCCGTCCCTGTTGGGACTGAAACCTGCAAATTTATTTTCTCTCAATCAAAGGGCATACAATTTCGATACGGAAGTGCGCCGTTTTCGCCGCAACATGGGGCATTATGGCTTACGGATGCGGACAATCTGTCGCAATCAGAATCGCTGTACGCTGCTCGTATTCCGAGAGGATATGCTGGAGCGTTTGCTCCAAGACCCTGACCGGCGTGTGGTTTTGACGGCGTACGGCTATGAGGCGTCGTGGGATTTGGAGGCGTGTCTGACGTTTCTCTCCGGTCGAATCTCTCACAGTGTGGAATTTCCCCACGAGACGGGAATTTTCTTAGGCTATCCTGTGCAGGACGTCATTGGCTTTATCCAGAACCGTGGTGAAAATTTTAAACTTTGCGGTGTCTGGAAGGTCTACGACAATCCGGAGCAAGCGCAGCACACCTTTGACCTGTATGACCGCTGCCGAGAGGCACTGTGTAAACAGCTTGAAGGGGACGGCGATCTTTATCAGACCTTGCCCCGACTCATTGCACGAGGAAATATTTTAGGTACGTTGAAAAAATATGTTATGGAGATGTAGCACGAGCTTTTTTGCGTACACGATTTCAAGGAGGAACATATCATATGAAAGCAGCAGTAATTTATTGGAGCGGCACGGGCAACACCCAGATGATGGCGGAAGCTGTGGCAGCGGGCGTCGGTGCAGAGCTTTACACCGTATCGGAATTTAGCGGCGATTTCGATTCCTACGACAAGCTGGCGTTTGGTTGTCCTGCAATGGGCGACGAAGTGTTGGAGGAAAGCGAGTTCGAGCCGTTTTTTGCAGCCATCGAAAGCGCACTCGACGGAAAAGCAGTAGCATTGTTCGGCTCTTACGATTGGGGCGATGGCGAATGGATGCGTCAGTGGGTAGAGCGTGTCACGAATGACGGTGCAACGGTCATTGGCGGTGAGGGACTAATCGCCAACAATACCCCAACGGACGAAGATTTGGAAAAGTGTCATCAGCTTCTGGCAGACTAAATCCAAAACAATTCCAAACAAAAGAGCAGCAAAAAACACGGAGTTTACATGGACTCCGTGTTTGTGTTTATGTAGTTAGGTTTTCGCTTTCGCTTGTCACCGTCTGTGTGAATCGCTTGAAAGCAGCTTTTCCCATGTCATCTTGTGCAAATACGCCGGCATCTAGGAGAACCACTTCAAATACACGCCCGATTTCCAACTTCACCGTTTCCATCGCTTCCGCTTCAGAAAACGTCTTTCCCTGATACTGATTGTAGATTTCCTCCAGCCATGGCAAGTGTGCCTCTAGCTGGGGATATTTTTCTGGAGCAAAGGTGTCGTTATGCATCAAAACCTGTGCCATCTCCGGCAGTTCCTTTGCCAATCGTCCCGGCAGCACCGCCAAGCCCATCACTTCAATGAGACCAATGTTTTCTTTTTTGATGTGGTACAGCTTTGGATTTGGGTGAAAGCGTCCTAGAGGACGTTCTTTCGTGGTGCGATTATTTCGCAGAACTAGGTCGATTTCATACTGCGTTCCACGCATTCGGACAATTGGTGTAATGGTGTTGTGCGGTGTGCCGTTTGTTTCAGATAATATTTCTACGCTCGGGTCGCTGTAACCACGCCAAGCGTGCAGTATCTGACAGCACGCCTGTTCCAATTCGTGTCGATTGTCGCTTCGCAGCCGAATGACCGACAGCGGCCAGCGTACCACGCCTGCTTGAACGGATGGTGTCTGTGGCAGAGAAAACGTCTGTACAATTTCCGCCTGTTCCATGGCGAAGGAATAGTGTCCGCCCTGAAAATGTTCATGACTCAAAATCGAGCCGCCGACAATCGGCAAATCCGCATTAGAACCCATAAAATAGTGTGGCAAAAATACAATTGCATCCAACAGCTTTCCAAAGACAGCATCGTCAATTTTCATTGGCGTATGTGTGCCATGGAATAAGATACAGTGTTCCGGGTAGTAGCCATAGGGCGAGTATTGCAGATACCAGGGATTTCCATGAATTTCCACCGGAACAGGACGGAGATTTTGTCTTGCAGGGTGCGTCGCCGTACCCGCAAAGCCGGTATTTTCCAGACAAAGCTGACATAAAGGGTAGCTTGTCTGCTTTAGTAATTTGGCTGCGGCAATATCTCTCGGGTCTTTTTCTGGCTTCGACAAATTGATTGTGATATCCAGTGTACCGAATGTGCCATGATATTTCCAGCAGAGATTTTTCGCAATGGCTCCAGTGCGGACATAGTTGGTATTTTTGCTGAAAGCATAATACCAATCGGTTGCCGCCTGTGGACTGTCTGTATATGCGGATTGAAATTTTGCGATGATTTCGTGAGGCATGGGTGTCAGATAGCCCATCATACGGGTTTCAAATCGTTCCCGACTGGCAGCTGTATCCTCCAGAAGGTTTTTCTCACAGGCAGCATCTGTTAAAATTTTCAAGACATCATCAATCGAATCGTCAGGCTGAAACGCTATGTCTTCTTTGGGTGTCGTCCAATCGGACAGTTGCAGCAAATCCAGTAATCCGTTGCGGACATAGATTTGGTCGGCAGGAGAAATCAATGCACGAGAAATACCGTAGTGCAACAGCTTTTCTATGGCAATGACGATTGTTTTATACATGATAATTACCTATTTCTTTCCAAATTATCGGATTTTTGCTCCAACCGGCAATGCGTCGTCTGGGAAAATCACTTTTACATCGCCGTTTGGCATATCGGATGCACAAATCATGCCGCAGCTCTCCACACCGCAGAGCTTTGCAGGTTTCAGGTTTGCCACGAGGATAATTTTTTTTCCAATCAAATCCTCCGGTTGATACCACGGCGCAATGCCGGATACCACCTGTCTGCCGCCCATACCGTCGTCTAGTTGCAGCCGCAGCAGCTTTTTTGACTTTTTCACTTTTTCACATTCTACCACTTTTGCCACACGCAAATCCACTGTGCCAAACTGTTCTATGTCGATTTCTGGTTCTAGTGGCTGCGGCGTAAATTCCGGCTCTTTGGGTTCTTCTTTTGGATGAGATTGCAGAATTAGCTGATTCAGCTCATCGATTTCTTTTTCCACGTCGATGCGGGGGAAGAGAATTTTGCCCTTGTGTACGGTGACATTCTGCGGCAGTACACCGAAAGTACCGATGGTGTCATACTGCGTTTCGGCTTCTCCTGCACCAATTTGTTCCCAGACTTTCGGCATCGTCTCCGGCATGAATGTGGACAGCGGTATAGAAATGATTCGAATCGTTTCCAGCAGATGGTACAGAACGGTTGCAAGTCTTGCTTTTTTTGTCTCATCTTTGCCAAGAATCCACGGTGTTGTTTCGTCGATATATTTATTGGCACGGGATACAACCTGGAAAATTTCAATCAGGATCTGATTGAGCTGTGTTTTATCCAGCAGCTCTTCCAGTTTTCCCTTGAGTCCTGTTGCCATTTCAGCGAGTTCGCTGTCCAATGCACCGCTCTCCCGTTCGCTTGGAAGTGTACTGCCGAAGTATTTGTCCGCCATTGCCACGGTACGGGAAATGAGATTTCCCAGTCCGTTTGCCAGATCGGAATTGATGCGATTGATCATGATTTCATTGGAAAAGGAGCTGTCTGCTCCCAGTGCCATCTCACGCAGAATGTGATAGCGAATGGCATCCGCACCGTAGCGATCTGCCAACAGGAACGGATCGACGACATTCCCTAGGGATTTGGACATTTTTTGACCATTGAACGTAATCCAGCCGTGTACCGCCAGATGTTTCGGCAGGGGTAAATCCAGTGCCATGAGTATTGCGGGCCAAGTGATTGCGTGGAATCGCATAATATCCTTTGCTACCATATGCAAATCTGCGGGCCAGAAAGTGTCATAGTCCGAATAGGTGTCGTTTTCATATCCCAGTGCACTGATATAGTTGGATAGTGCGTCCATCCAGACATAGATAACGTGTCCCTCGTCGAAATCCACCGGAATGCCCCAGGTGAAAGAAGTACGGGAAACACACAAATCCTCCAGACCCGGTTTGATGAAGTTGTTTACCAGTTCCACTACACGGGTTTTCGGCTGTAAATAGTCGGTTTCTGTCAGCAGTTTTTCAATTCGATCGGCGAAGGGAGACATTTTCATGAAGTATGCCTCTTCCTTTGCCTCGGCGACGGGACGGTGACACTCTGGACAACAGCCGTTTTCGTCCAGCTGAGACTGTGTCCAGAAGCTCTCACAGGGGGTACAATATTTTCCTTTATATTCGCCCTTGTAGATATAACCACGGTCATAGAGCTCCCGAAAGATTTTCTGCACGGTCTTGATGTGATAATCGTCTGTCGTGCGGATATATCTGTCATAGCGGATATTCATGCGTGCCCAAAGTGACTTGAACGTCTCGACGATTTCGTCTACATATTCTTTTGGTGTAACGCCAGCCTCAGCGGCTTTTTGTTCAATTTTTTGACCATGTTCATCCGTGCCGGTTAAGAACATCACATCGAACCCTTGCATCCGTCGCAGTCTTGCAATGGTGTCACAAGCGACGGTCGTGTAGCAGTGACCGATGTGTGGGTTTCCAGAGGGGTAATAAATCGGGGTTGTGATATAATAAGATTTCTTTGGCGTTTCTGGCATTGGTATAATCCTCCTGCATTTTATAAGTTTTTATAAATATAGAGTAATATGCTAGTTTTATTCGGTATTACACGAGGGGTGGTTTCCGGCGGATGTTTCAGCAAAGTAGCATTGAATCTGATAGGCGTCTGAGATGGAATCATAGCCGTCGCCGTCAATATCGCCTGCCGCCACTTGTGCCGGCAAAAGACCGCCAATCGACCCTGCGGAATTCTCAGCGAATTCCACAAGACAGAGATAGCCATCTCTACTGTCGATTTCGCCGTTTTCGTTCACGTCGCCGAGCGTATAGTCATACGCCGCATATTCGTACACTGGATAGGAGATGACGCTGTATTTTTCCAGCAGTGCCAATAGATTTTCAGCGGCATTGTCAATTTCCCATTGTTCCGCCGTGCTGTCTGCGAGAACGGATACAGCAGTGGTATAGGCATCAAAAAGGCTATTCACGCCTGCATCTTCTGCGAGTGCTAGAGCCTGTTCCAGCTGTGTGGTATTGGTGGTATCCGACGTATTTTGTACAATCGCCTTTAAAGCGACGTTGTGATAGTCGCTGTACTTGCTGCGTAATTCTTCCATATCCACCCATTCGGAATCCGTTTTGAGATAACTCTGTCCCGTCAGATTGGAACAGGTGGTAGACGCCGTACCGTCCGTATCGACTTCTACGGAAATATACGGATCGCTTGCATTGGGGTCACTTGTCATATTGGAGAGAGAAAGTACAATCGAAAAACGATCGCCTCGCTCCAGCGTGACAGCTT
The DNA here is from genome assembly GCA_021201755.1 of Ruminococcus sp. GTDB lineage: Bacteria > Bacillota > Clostridia > Oscillospirales > Ruminococcaceae > Ruminococcus_C. The sequence goes on from JAJQEI010000011.1 coordinate 24,032, forward strand.
GGTTTAAAGCAACGGACTTATAGCCGCTGTATGTCGTGGTTCTCGTTTGATGCAATACTCTCGTGCCATCCGTCGGATCTTCTGCGTCGTCGTCCAGCAGATAGACGGAAATGGTGAAATTCAGCTTGTCTGTATTTGTCGAGAGAATCGGGAACATCACTTCGGTTAGTTCGCCGTCTGCCTCCGCCGTGAACACATTTGCCGCAGCATCTACGCACATACCGCCATAGGAGAGACCGCCGTCGTATTGATAACAAACCGTATCGCCGGATTGTTCCACCATCTGATAGCGTGCCAGTTCACAGAGGGAAAGCTCTTCATAGGACATCCAGAAATAGCCTTCATAGGTGTCGTCGTCGCCCCAGCTGTTTTGACAGAGCCATGCACCGTCACTGGAGGGCTGACTGCCGTTTTTACTGCAAAAATTCTCCTTGGCATAATCATCATCCCAGCCGATGATTAAAATTGCGTGGTTAGCACTGTCCTCGTCATAGACGTTTTGATAATAGGCAGAAGAAGTGCCGTTGTCATAATACTGGTCGCTGGAATAATAGCACGCACTGACTGCACCGGTTTCCATAATCCATTCTTTTATAACAGATTCTGAGCCGGTCGCCAGTGACCAGATAATATCCGAAGAGTCCATGCGATAATACGAGGTATAGCGATTATATTCGGAATAGCCATTGCTCCAGTCTGACACGGCGGCATATTTATCCAGTTCCAAGCCGGTACCGGATGCCAGAGCGAAGCTTGCGATTGCCGCATTGCCGCCTCCTTGTCCTTTTTTGTTTAGGGTGACATAGTCGCCGCTGGTAAAATCGCCGGATCGGTTGTGTTCCGTATAAATGTACCAGCAGAGGGAGGATTCGGACAGATCAATATCATCCGTTCCGTTCCCCCAATCGTCGCCGATGGAGAGTCCTTGCATGAGGATATTGGACTCACAGGCACTGATGGTGGAATACGCCCAGCACATACCAGTAGAGCCTTGATCCTTGACACTGGTGGTATAGCACACACCGTCTACGTCACGTAAATCGTAAGAGGAGGGGAGCGAGGACGCCTGACGCAGTGCAAAATCGGTGTCGTCCGCTGTCGTTTCTACGATAGAAATGATACTTCCATCGTCCGCATAAATTTGTGGCGTCAAAATGGAATCGTTTTGATTCCAAGTGATTTGAATCGTCGGAATATCGTAATCACAGTCTGACGAGTCGGTGTCCCACGCTTCGACAATGGTCGAGGCGGGAAGCAGAAATAGGAGGAGGGAGAGACCGGCAGTAAAAGGCTTCCGGTAAAATTTTCGGTTCATAGAATCACCTCCGTGGGGATCAGGCACCGCCGTCGGGTTATGTGAACGGTTTGGTGCAAAAGAAAAATTCGTGATTTTATTATAGCACATGATATAAAAAAGGTCAAGAGGTGGGAGAAAGATTTGTTGGAAAAGGCACAGCAGGGTATCATCAGGTACATAAAAAATTGTCGTTTACATGGATTTTGCAAAATTCTCCTTATTTATTTTCTGTGCGGATGTATAATAATAACAAGGCGACACCGCACAGGGTTGCCGGAAGAAGAAAATTTGAAGTATCTGCACTTTGAAAGGATTTGCTCATGAAAACAAGAGATCACAAAAAGCTGGCAGGTTTTTGGGCTTGTCGCTTGGACGCCTATTTGCCCCATGCGTATGCGTTGGCTTTTTTCTACGGAAATTTAGAGCCGGACATGAATATTTTCACCCATTTTCATGGCTTTACGAAAAAGCATAAACTCCATGGACACCAATTTGTGATAATTTATCCTATTTTACTTCGGATGTTACAGCGTGATGTGGGAAAACCATTGACGCTGCTGCGCTGTTACCGAATTGGAAAGTGTTGTCACTATACAACAGATATTTTTACTTTTGCCTATAATCCGGAATTTACTGGACAATTCAGCGAACACAATCGGTATGAAGCGATGCTTCATGCCTATTTTTAGGAGATATTGCCACGCTATGATACCCACCTGACGCTTTGTCCCGTCGATTCCGACACATTTCATGCACAGCTAGCTGCACTCCATGCCCAGTACGCCGCCCATCCCCATAGCGTGGAACAGGACTGCCGCTATATTTTCACGGCGACAAAGATACTTCTGGAAGTGTGTCTGGCGAGGGAGATTCTGCCGTTGGCAGAATCTAACACACGCCCGTTGGTATTATCCTGTCATTTTCACGGACTTTCGCTTTTTCCGAAACAAATTTCACAGAGATGAAAATTCATAATTTACTGTAGAAATTATCATAATATATGTTTATAATTAGAAAAGAAAAAATGAAAAAATGGGGGATAAAAAATGGAAACCAAAACACAGGTGGATACTGCGTCAATTTCCAGTTCTGCTTCTGCGAAATCGGTGTCCTTTCTAGCACGTTGTCATGCAATTCGGCAGCGCATTGCACCAGTGATAAAGCGAAACGGGAAGCCGTACTTGATTTTACTCATCATCCATGTGGTGGGAATTGTGGCGATTTTGCGAGCGGATGTTTCCTACTTAGACGATGTGGGACGGGTGGCAAAGGGTTATTAGGAATTCGCTACGGTCTATGGTAGATGGATTTCGTCGCTGTTGTCGAATCTGCTCCACGCAGGCACATATCTAACGGATATTGCTCCCTTGCCGTAGCTGATGGCGTCTGCAATCTGCGCACTGTCTGCACTCGTTTTGATCCGAATTTTTTCGGGAAATCGAACGTTTTCTCTATGGAATTATGCGGCGGTTATTCCGCTTGGCTTGTCGCCGTATTTTTTGGGATGTATGGTCTTTCGCTATGATTCGCCTTATATGGCACTGTCTGTATTGGCGAGCCTTGTACCGTTTTTGTTTTATCGCAGAAAAAGTCTGAAAGCGTATGGAATTGTCTCCTTTTGCGGTCAGCTTGTGATGTGTATGACGTATCAGGCGTCGTCCGGCATCTATCCCATGATGGTGGTAATTTTGTGCTTTCTCATGTGGATCCGAGGGGAAGAATCAAAACGCATTTTCCGCTTTTTCTGGGTTTCCCTGTTTGTCTATGTAGAGGCATTGTTGATTTTTGAATTGCTTTTGGCACTGTTCGTCACAGAGACACGGGAGAACGTGGACGCCGCTTTTCCAGAATTAAAAGAACTGTTTCCTACGATTTTTGAAAATTATGAAAAATATTTCAAAACGTTTTGGAATGATATGAAACTATTCTGGAAAATCTGTATTGGGATGATTTTGTTGTGCTTTTTGGGTACGAGTGTCTGGCGGGCAAGGCGAAATAAATTTGCCGCACTGGGACTCAGTCTCCTGACGCTGGTGTTATCCATCTTACTGATGTTCGGCGTGTATCCGCTGATGGCTAAGCCTTTGTATGTTGCACGAACCATGTACGGAATTGGTGTGCTTATCGCAATTCTCAGCGTAGTCGTTGTACAATCGTGTCCCAATCGCTTTTTATCACCTTTTACTTTGGGAAAGCTTGCCATAACTGCACTAAGCTGGTGCTTTTTCGTCTTTTCGTTTACATTCGGAAATGCTCTTTTTGTACAGCAAGAATACACCGATATGCGAATGCAGGAGATCATCGATGATCTGACCGATCTGGAAGTGATGAAAACGGGGGGGGAACGGTAGAATTAAAAGTCGTCGGCTCAATCGGCTATGCACCGGTGGTTCGCAATATGCCAAGTGATTCCAAAATGTTAAAGCGACTGCTGCGGGTACAGCTGGACGATTCCCAAACGGCGTGGGGCGATTATTTGCTGCTCAACTATTACGGCTTGCCGGTGACAAGAGCCTCTGAGACATTTGGTTTGGAGGAACTCTATCTGGAGTCGAATACCACTTATCACGCAATCTATACCAACGATACTCAAGTATTGGTCTATCTGAAAGATTTGCCATAAGCCGTGATTTTTAGAAATTTTAGAAAAATGAAGGCGACACACCATTTTTTTGGAGTACCGCCTTTTATTATGAAGTTTTTATTAGGAAAAGACGATATAGCGTTTTTGATTGTGGATGTAAGTGCTGATGACAAGTCCGATTGCCACGTACATACTGATAGTCGCCGTACCGCCTGCACTAACGAACGGCAAGGGAATGCCGATAACTGGAGCAACTTTTAGTACCATGCCAATATTCATAAAACAGTGAATGAACAGCATACTGAACACACCCACACAAATGAACATTCCCAGCTTATCTTTACAGCGATAGCTATTGTACAGCACCTTCAGACAAATGAAAGCCAATACTGCAACCAAAGCCATTGCACCGACGAATCCCAGCGTCTGTCCCACCTGTGCAAATATAAAGTCATTGTGCAGCTCTGGTACGGAGACATAGCTGTCTGCATCTGTATTTAACCCGATACCGAAAATATTTCCGTTCGCAAGTGCCTTAATTCCCAAATCCTGTTGATATTCCAGCCCCTTAGGATCGGTACCGGGGTTGAGCAGTACCAGAATTCGGTTTTTGTGGATGTCGCCCAAGATAAAATTCCAGATGAGAACCAGTACAGTGGGAATGACGATGATGAATGCGAGATAATATTTCCAGTTGACTCGTGCAGAAAAAAGCATTCCCAAAAAGACGACGGCAAAAACGATCGCTGAGCCATAGTCCTTTTGGAGTGCGATAATTGCCGTAGGAACTGTGCCGTGGATACACAAAAGCAGCATATGAAGCGGTTTATTGATGTTTTTTTCGTCTTTTGCCAAATGCAGCGCAAACGTCATGATGAACGCTAATTTTAGTATCTCTGACGGCTGAAACTGAATAATCCCTAGATTTAACCACGCCTGATCGTCTGCGCCGTCTCGTTTGACGCCTAAGGACGTAAAACACAGCAGTGTCAAAATCAGTGCGATGGGTGCAAAAACAAACCACAGCCGTACTACCTTGTGATAGTCAATTGCAGCGAGAATCAATGCGCCTGCAAGACCGATGAGGCTAGCGGAAATTTGCGTGCGGAACTGGCTGTCGTCTACAGAACTTAAGATGCCGTTTTGCCAGATGGAATAAAGCATTGTCGCACTTAGGACGGAGCAAAGCAGAACGGCGAGCAGCAGCAGTTTATTTAAGCCTTTCCAATACGACACCAGTACGCCGGGATGTGCTTCTTTTTTGTTGTCCCGTTTGGAACGTGTATATTTCTTGTTCATGCGTATCCTTTCTATGTCAGCCTGTCGACGACCAATATTTTCGGTCAAGACTGCGAAATTGTACTGCAGCGGCGATGTGTTCTTTTTGAATGGTGTCTTTTCCGCTCATATCGGCGATGGTGCGGGCAACCTTTAAAATTTTGTCATATGCACGGGCACTGAGTCCCAATTTGTTAAATACCGCTTGCAGCATGACAGAGGCTTCGTACGTCAGGGGGCAATATTCCTGAATTTTTCCCGGCGGGATCACGGCGTTGTTATAAATTCCTGTGTCACGGAATCGCTCGTACTGAATGCTGCGCACCGTCTGAATGCGCTTTCGGATGGAAGCAGAGTCTTCTGCCTTTGCCTGACTGGACAAATCTTCAAAGGATACTGGTTCCACCTCAATATGCAAGTCAAATCGATCCAGCAGCGGACCAGAAATTTTTCCGAGATATTTTCGAACTGCTCCGGGGGAACAAGTGCATTTTCGTTTTGGATGACCATAATATCCACATGGATAGGGGTTCATTGCGCCAATCAGCATAAACGAACAGGGATAAGATACCGTACCAGATGTACGGGTGATTGTCACACGGCGATCTTCCAGAGGCTGCCGCATGATTTCTAAGGTATGACGGTCGAACTCTGCCAATTCATCGAGAAATAGCAGACCGTTGTGTGCCAGCGACACTTCGCTGGGACGTGGAATGGTACCACCACCAACCAGCCCCGCACCGGAAATGGTGTGGTGAGGCGCACGGAACGGACGTCAGGTCAAAAACGGTTTTTCCGAATCCAGCATTCCAGCAACGGAATAAACCTGTGTGGTTTCCATGGATTCTTCCCATGTCATTTCCGGCAGAATCGTAGGAATCCGCTTCGCCAGCATACTTTTTCTGCTGCCCGGACTGCCGATCATCAAGGCGTTGTGTCCGCCGGAGGCTGCGACTTCCAGCGCATAGCGGACGTTTTGCTGCCCTTTCACCTCAGAAAAATCGAAGAGACCTACGGCGTCTTTTTTTGTTGGCAAATAGGGCGGTTGTTTTGGAATTGCCGCCATGCCGCTCAGGTATGCAAACAGGTCGGCAATGTGATCCACGCCGTAAACATCAATTCCGGCAGCAGAAGCTTCTGCGGCATTTTCCTTTGGAACATACAATTCTATTGCTCCCTTTTGTGCCGCCAGAAGTGCCATAGAGAGTACGCCGTTGATGCGGCGAACGTGACCGGAGAGTGACACTTCCCCCAGAAAATAGCGTGTTTCCGGCTGCGGCGGAAGCTGCTCCAATCCCACGAGGAGACCGAGCAGCATACCGAGGTCGTACATGGTGCCGGTTTTTTTGACATCCGCAGGAGCAAGATTGATGATGATACGCTTTGGCGGAATGGGAATTGAAATGCTCTGGAGCGCAGAGCGAATCCGTTCCCGACTTTCCTTCACGGCGTTGTCGGGGAGACCAACGATTTCGATTGTAGGTGTACCACGGGTGAGGCTGATTTCTACATCGACGGGAAAAGCGTTTAAACCGTAGAGTCCGAAACTTTTGATTTTTGTATACATGGGCAACACCTCTTACTGAATAAGAACATCTCGTATCCAATATTATAGCATATTCAGCAAAAAAAGTAAACAGGAAAAATGGAAATAAAAAAAAGAACCTCCCGTGCAGGATAGACTGTTCCAGGATTTTTGTAGGAAAGCATGGTATCATAAATGAGATTCATATATTATTTGTAAAAGTGTATAAAATTTATGAGTTAGACTTGACAAACATTTTACATTATAATATAATAATAAAATACATTGAAATGTGTCAAATCAAATTTCGGTAAAATAGTATACCACATCCGCCCGCATCTGTCAAGAGGTATTTTCAAATTTTGAAAAAAAGAAAGTTTATGGCAGAATGACAGGCGGTTTTTATGCCAAGGCAGCGTATGCTGCAAATCACGTTAAGGAGGTTTTTCGCATGGTGCAAGTTACGCCAAAACAGTGCGGAAAAAATGTACGGATGAACTTCGGGAAAATCAATGAGGTTCTGGATATTCCGAACCTGATTGAAGTCCAAAAGAATTCCTATAATTGGTTTCGGGATAAAGGAATGCGTGAAGTTCTAAACGATTTTTCTTCCATTACGGACTACAACGGAAATCTGGTACTGAGCTTTACAGATTACCGCATTGACAAGACGCCTAAATATACCATTGCAGAATGTAAAGATCGTGATGTGACTTATGCAGCACCTTTGCGTGTCACGACACGTCTCTGGAACAAAGAAACCGGCGAAGTAAAAGAGAGCAAAATCTACATGGGCGATTTTCCGCTGATGACAGATAGCGGTACTTTCGTAATCAACGGTGCAGAACGTGTTATCGTTTCGCAGCTGGTTCGTTCTCCCGGTGTGTATTATGCCTCGGAAAAGGATTACACCGGTAAGGATCTATTCAAATCGACCGTAATTCCAAACCGTGGTGCTTGGCTGGAATATGAAATGGACTCGAACGACGTGGTATATGTCCGCATCGACAAGAACAGCAAAATCCCGATTACCGTTTTCATTCGGGCATTGGGACTGGGCACAAACGAAGATATTCAGGAAATGTTCGGTGAAGATGAACGTCTGAGTCAGACAATTCTCCAGAAAGACAAGACGGAGGATACGGACAGTGCCTTGATCGAGGTATACAAAAAGCTTCGCCCGGGAGAACCGCCTACTGTGGAAAGCTCCCTGACACACTTGAATAATCTGTTTTTTGACGCAAGACGTTATGATCTCTGCTGTTTCGGCAGATATAAATATAATAAAAAGCTGGGACTTGCCAGCCGTCTAGCAGGACACGAGCTGGCTCGTCCGATTGTCAACGAATCCACAGGAGAACTGATGTTTACTGCCGGCGACGTTCTGACCTATCAGCAGGCAGTGCAGGTGCAAGAAGCTGGCATCAAATCCGCTTACGTCAAGGTGGAGACGAAAGAGTATTTTCAAAACGAACTTGGCGAAAGCAAAACTCGTTTTGTGGAAAAGGAAATCAAAATCCTAGGAAACGGTATGGTTGACATTGACGGCTACGTGAACTTTGACTGTGAGCCGTTGGGCATCAGCGAAAAGGTGCGCTATGACGTGCTACAGGAAATTCTGAATATGGCATCGGATGAAGACGAGCTGAAGCAGATGATTCGGAAACGTGCCGATGAGCTGGTGCCGAAGCATATTATTTTAGACGATATTTATGCGACCATCAGCTATTTTCTGAACTTGTGTGATGGCGTCGGGTTAGTAGACGACATCGACCATTTGGGAAACCGCCGGATTCGTTCAGTGGGCGAATTGCTCCAGAATCAGTTCCGCATTGGCTTTAGCCGAATGGAACGTGTGATTCAGGAACGGATGAACATTCAGTCCCAAGATATGGACACCATCACCCCACAGACACTCGTAAACATCCGTACCGTCGCATCGGCGGTTAAGGAGTTTTTTGGCTCCTCGCCTTTGTCTCAGTTCATGGATCAGAATAATCCGTTGGCAGAGCTGACCCATAAGCGGCGTCTGTCTGCACTGGGACCGGGCGGTCTGTCTCGAGACCGTGCAGGATTTGAAGTGCGTGATGTACACTACAGCCACTACGGCAGAATGTGTCCGATTGAGACGCCAGAAGGGCCGAACATTGGCTTGATTTCTTATTTGGCGACATTTGCTCGCATTAACCAATATGGCTTCATCGAAGCACCATATCGTCGGGTGGACAAAACAACAGGTATCGTGACAGACGAGGTTGTCTATATGACGGCAGATATGGAAGATAATTATATGGTGGCACAGGCGAACGAACCATTGACAGACGACGGACACTTTGCCAATGCCAAGGTTGCCGGACGGCATCGTGACCTGATTTTGGAAATCGATGCTGAAAAGGTCGACTTCATGGACGTTTCCCCGAAGATGGTAGTTTCCGTTGCAACGTCTATGATTCCATTCCTAGAAAACGACGACGCAAACCGTGCGCTGATGGGTTCGAATATGCAGCGACAAGCAGTACCGCTGTTAAAAACAGAACGTCCTTTCGTGGGTACGGGTATGGAATATAAGGCGGCAGTTGACTCAGGCGTCTGCGTTCTGGCAGATTGTGATGGTGTGATCGATTCCGTTGCAGCAGATCAGATAACGCTTGTCGGCGACGACGGAAAGACTTATCATTATACGCTGCAAAAATATAAGCGTTCCAACCAGTCTACCTGCATCAATCAAAAGCCGATTGTTTCTGTAGGCGATCGTGTCGAAAAAGGACAGGTTCTGGCGGATGGCCCTGCGACCTGCGACGGCGAAATTTCTCTTGGAAAGAATGTACTGATTGGCTTTATGACCTGGGAGGGTTATAACTATGAGGACGCCGTACTTCTGAACGAACGGCTGGTACGGGAGGACGTGTTCACTTCGGTTCACATCGAAGAACTGGAAACCGAATGTCGGGATACGAAGCTCGGGCCGGAAGAAATCACGAGAGATATTCCAAACGTGGGTGACGACGCACTGAAAGATCTGGATGAAAACGGTATCATTCGTATCGGTGCAGAAGTACACGCAGGCGATATTTTGGTCGGAAAAGTAACGCCGAAGGGTGAAACAGAACTGACCGCAGAAGAACGGCTGCTCCGTGCGATTTTCGGTGAAAAGGCGAGAGAAGTGCGGGATAATTCCTTGAAAGTGCCCCACGGCGAATCCGGCATTATCGTGGACGTTCGTGTTTTCACGAGAGAAAACTGCGAGGAGCTGTCGTCGAGCGTTAATATGTTGGTGCGCTGTTATATTGCGCAAAAGCGAAAGATTTCTGTTGGCGACAAAATGGCAGGCAGACACGGCAACAAGGGCGTTGTGTCTCGCATTCTGCCAGAAGAGGATATGCCGTTCCTGTCGGACGGCACACCGCTGGACATTGTATTGAATCCACTTGGCGTACCGTCACGTATGAATATCGGACAGATACTGGAAGTACACCTGGGTATGGCGGCAAAGGCTCTGGGCTGGCACATCATGACACCAGTATTTGACGGCGCACACGAGGACGATATTCGTGCTTGTTTCCGAGAGGCAAATAAAAAAAATAAAGACCATCGGGACGATCCGTTTGAATTGAAGCCTATGGATAAGGTGATTAACCCGAAAGCATTGGAAATGAGCGAGGACGGGAAATTCACGCTCTATGACGGCAGAACTGGTGAGAAGTTCGACAACCGTATTACAGTCGGTTATATGTACTACTTGAAGCTCCACCATCTGGTAGATGATAAGATTCACGCAAGATCCGTTGGTCCCTATGCACTGGTTACCCAACAGCCGCTGGGCGGAAAAGCACAGTTCGGCGGACAGCGTTTCGGCGAGATGGAAGTCTGGGCGTTGGAGGCATACGGTGCTGCATATACCTTACAGGAAATCATGACGGTGAAATCAGACGATACCGTCGGTCGTGTCAACACCTATGAGGCAATTGTCAAAGGACAAAACGTACCGAAATCCGGTATTCCGGAATCCTTTAAGGTACTCATCAAAGAAATGCAGTCTCTGGGTCTGGACGTCAAGGTGCTGGATACGAACCAAGAAGAGATTGACCTAAAGGCGAATTTTGATGAGGATAATAACATTATTCCGCAGCCGGTATCCTTTGCGGATGATGAGATTCAGGAGACAATGGAATACGATGGTGTCGATCAGGATATGGAAGACGCCGATTTGTCCTTCTCTGATGAAAATGAGGATGATGACTTCGAGGAGAATCTGATGCCGGTCACAAGCGGTTTGGATGACGAAGAACCACTGCTTGGAGATTTTGATGACGATGACGACTTGTTCTGATTCTAATTTTGATTGGGTCAAAATCGAGCCGGCGCAGATGATATATACGCTGGCGTTTGATAGGAAACGTTTTGAGGAGCATCCGAGCTGCGGCTCGGGTGGCTTCCCTGCAATTTTAGGAGGAAAATGGTTTGGAATTTAATACGTTTGAATCCATAAAAATTGGTCTCGCTTCGCCGGAACGCATTCGGGAATGGTCCTATGGTGAAGTAAAACGTCCGGAGACCATTAACTATCGGACACAAAAGCCGGAACGTGACGGCTTATACTGTGAGCGCATTTTTGGACCGACAAAAGACTGGGAATGTCATTGCGGAAAGTTCAAGAAGATTCGTTTTAAAGGCAAGGTCTGCGACCGCTGCGGCGTTGAGGTGACACGGGCAAAGGTTCGTCGGGAACGGATGGGTCATATCGAACTGGCAGCTCCCGTTTCTCATATTTGGTATTTCAAGGGTACACCGTCGAGAATCGGTCAGCTTTTGGAGATTTCACAAAAGCGGCTGGAAGAGGTGCTGTATTTCACAAAATATATTGTGGTAGACCCGGGAAATGTGCCGGAACTGGCACCCAAACAGCTGTTGACAGAGAGCGAGTATATTTCGTTTCGAGAGAAGTATGGCGAAGAATTTCAAGCGGAAATGGGCGCAGAAGCGATTCAGAAGCTGCTTCGTGCCGTCGATTTAGACGAGCTTTCCGCACAGTTGAAAATGGAACTGGAAGGACTCAGTTCCGGTCAAAAGCATGTAAGACTCTTGAAACGACTGGAAATTGTCGAAGCATTTCGGCAGTCCGGCAATCATCCAGAATGGATGATTTTGAATGTGGTGCCGGTGATTCCGCCGGATTTGCGCCCAATGGTTATGCTCGATGGCGGCAGATATGCCACATCCGACTTGAATGACCTGTATCGTCGGGTGATCAACCGAAACAATCGTCTGGCAAGAATGCTGGAAATGGATGCGCCAGACATTATTGTGAGAAATGAAAAGCGTATGCTTCAGGAGGCAGTGGACGCACTGATTGACAACGGCAGACATGGCAGACCGGTAACCGGTCCGAACAACCGTGCGCTGAAGTCACTGTCGGATATGCTGAAAGGAAAACAGGGTAGATTCCGTCAGAATCTGCTGGGTAAGCGTGTGGACTACTCTGGCCGTTCGGTTATTGTCGTAGGACCGGAACTGAAGATATATCAGTGTGGTCTGCCGAAAGAAATGGCACTGGAGCTGTTTAAGCCGTTTGTACTGAAACGTCTGGTAGATACAAAGGTACAGGCAAATATTAAGAGTGCAAGAAAAATGGTGGATCGTGCTTCTCCTGAGGTCTGGGATGCACTGGAAAATGTGATTCATGATCATCCGGTACTGCTGAACCGTGCGCCGACGCTGCACCGTCTGGGCATTCAGGCGTTTGAGCCGGTATTGGTAGAAGGACGTGCGCTAAAGCTTCACCCATTGGTATGCTCTGCTTTTAATGCTGACTTCGATGGCGATCAGATGGCTGTGCATCTACCACTGTCCGCTGAAGCGCAGGCGGAGGCTAGATTCCTTATGCTGGCAGCCAATAACTTATTAAAGCCCTCTGACGGTCGTCCGGTAGCTATTCCGACACAGGATATGGTGTTGGGTTCCTATTACTTGACGATGGTGCGGGATGGCGAAAAGGGTGAAGGAAAGGCGTTCCGTGACGCAAACGAAGCCCTGATGGCGTATCAGGCTGGCAATGTTTCCCTTCACGCCAGAATTCGAGTACGGGTGACAAGAGAAGTTGGCGAAAAACAAGTTTCCCGTATCATCAATTGTACCGTAGGCAGATTGATTTTCAACGAGAATATCCCACAAAACTTAGGTTATGTCGATCGTACGAATTCCGACAAACAATTTGATTTGGAAATCGCATTCCTCGTGGGAAAAAAGCAGCTGGGTGAAATTATCGACCGCTGTATTAAAATCTATGGGACGACGACGACTTCTGAAGTATTGGATAAAATCAAAGCCACCGGCTTTAAATATTCTACTAAAGCGGCGTTGACCGTAGCGGTTTGTGACGCAGAAATTCCAAAGGAAAAGTGGGATATCGTCAGCGAAGCAGACCGTCAGATAGACGAAATCAATACGCAGTATGACTATGGTTATATTTCTAAAATGGAAAAATCCAAGCAGTTTATCGAAATCTGGAACAAGGCGACAGAAGATGTCACAAAAGCACTGATGGATGGACTGGACAAATACAACCCAATCTTTATGATGGCTGACTCTGGTGCCCGTGGTAGTACGGCACAGATTCGTCAGCTTGCCGGAATGCGTGGCTTGATTGCCAATACATCCGGTACAACAATCGAAATGCCGATTCGTTCCAATTATCGTGAGGGATTGAATATCTTGGAATACTTCATCTCCTCCCGTGGTGCAAGAAAGGGCTTGGCGGATACGGCACTGCGTACAGCGGACTCCGGTTATTTGACACGCCGTCTGGTAGACGTTTCACAGGACGTTATCGTGCGGGAACAGGACTGCGGTGCAACCGATGGACTGGAAGTATATGAAATCCGCAACGGCAATGAACAAATTGAAAATCTCGCCGATCGTTTGGCAGGACGCTATCTGGTAGAGGATTTACATGATCCGCTGACCGGCGAACTGGTTCTTTCCAAGAATCGGATGCTTACGGAAGAAGACGCACAAAAGGTGCTGAACGCTGGCTTCGATCGGGTAAAGATTCGTTCCGTTTTGATGTGCCGTGCAAAACAGGGCATCTGCGCAAAGTGTTATGGCATGAACTTAGCGAATCGAAATCTCGTTTCTGTCGGTGAGGCGGTAGGCATTATCGCCGCACAGTCCATCGGCGAACCGGGTACACAGCTGACGATGCGTACGTTCCATACCGGTGGTGTCGCTTCTGCCGACGCAGAAGATATTACACAGGGTTTGCCTCGTGTTGAGGAACTGTTCGAGAGCCGTCACCCGAAGAAGGCTGCCGTTTTGTCACGGCTGGATGGTGTCGTGCATATCGAAGAGGTGAAGAACAACAAGACGGTAATTATCACAAACGAGGAGAACGGCGATTCCGAAAGCTATCCCATTCACTATGGCTATAAACTCCGTGTACGAGAGGGCGAGTCGATTCAAAAGGGTACTCGTCTGACAGAGGGTGATGTGTTCCCGGGCGATATTCTGAATATTCTGGGCGTACAGGCAGTACAGGACTATATCATCAGCGAAGTACAGAAAGTGTACCGTTTGCAAGGTGTTGACATCAACGACAAGCACATTGAAGTTATCGTACGGCAAATGCTCCGCAAGGTAAAGGTGAACGACTCTGGCAGCAGCTACTTGCTTCCGGGAACGATGGTAGACTGCCATAAGATTACAGAGGTCACCGAAGAACTACAGGCGAGAATCGATGCCGGCGAATCCGACATATCCTTCGTGACATACGAGCCGGTATTACAGGGTATTACCAAGGCGTCCTCCAGTTCGGACAGCTTCCTGTCTGCGGCATCGTTCCAAGAGACCACAAAGGCACTGACCGATGCGGCAATTCGTGGAAAGTCCGACCATCTCTACGGACTGAAAGAGAACGTTATCATCGGAAAGCTGATTCCTGCCGGCACTGGCATGGACATTTATAATAACGTGAAGCTCGTAAAAAATGATGTCTATCTGAATCATAGCACCACCCACGACAGCATAAGCACTGCACTGGGGTGAGAAGAAAATGATGCATAGCATTTGGAAAAAACAATGGATTGGCATAGTACTGGCAGTGGCGATAGCGTTTATCGTGGTACTATGCGGCGTAAATTGGTCGACGGCATATGCGGAGACAGAAACCGAAGAAGCGACAGCAAAGACGGAAGAAACCGAAGACACCGGACTGTCGAGAGGTGTAAAAATCGCTGGATTTCTGGGAATTTTTACGGTTGTCTTTGTGGGTACTGCGTATTTGACGGTAAGACCGAGTCTTAAGAAGCTAAAAGCTGCTCGTCAAGAAGCCGAAAGCGAAACAGATGAAACGCATATAAAATAAAACAGAGAAAACTGCTGTACCGAAAAATTATCGGTACAGCAGTTTTTTTAGAAAAAAAGGGTTGCAATTGTTTTGCGATTATGGTATAATAATGGTAAAATAAAAGTAGTAGACTGGAGCGGATTTCCGGTTGATTGACGTGAAATTATGTAGGAGGTTATGTATATGTTATCCATCAAAAAATGGCTGTCGGGACTGACGGCGGCGGTGGTTCTCCTCTGTGGGACGCTTTTCGCAGGAAACGGGAGCGTGCTGACAGAGTTTTTTTCCGGTGTGACGGAGATGACGGCGAGTGCAGATGAGTATACTACTTACGGCGACTTAACGTATGCATATCTAGATGATGGTACGATTGAGATTACGGATTGTGATACGTCCGTGACGGAAGCTGAAATTCCCAGTGAAATTGATGGGGTTGCGGTGACGAGTATTGGGGATGATGCGTTTTCTTACTGTAGAACTATGACCGAAATTACTATTCCAGACAGCGTGACGAGTATAGGGGATGGTGCTTTTCAATCTTGTATACTTTTGACGTCTTTTGTTATACCTGATGGCGTTGAATGCATTGGTGATAGTGTCTTTTATTATTGTAAGGGTTTAACTACTGTTACTATTTCACAAAATGTTACAAGTATTGGCATCCCGTCTTTTTATGGATGTAATAATTTGACGGCTATCGAAGTAGATGAAAATAATGAAAATTATAGTGGTATTGATGGTGTTTTGTTTGATAAAGATCAATCAACGTTGATTACTTTTCCTCCTGGGAAACAAGATATATCATACATTATCTCAGTAAAGTAGTGAATATTGGTGATTATGCTTTTTGGTCGTGTAAAAGTTTGGCATCTATAGAAATACCGGATAGTGTAAAAAGCATCGGGAATTGGGCTTTTTATTATTGCCCTAATTTAATTTCTATTTCAGTTGATGAAAATAATGAAAACTTTAGTAGCAAAGACGATGTTCTATTCAATAAGACGCAGACAGATTTAATTTTTTATCCACCTCAAAAAGCAGGGAGTACATATTCCATTCCAAGTACTGTGACAAGCATTGGAGGTCGTGCGTTTTATTTATGTAAAAATTTAGAATCCGTGGTGATTGATGATGGTACAGTAAGCATAGGGTATAGTGCGTTTGGTCAATGTACAAATTTAAAAGACGTTACAATTCCTGATAGTGTAGTAAGCATTGATCTTTGTGCATTTGATCATTGTAGCAATTTAAATTCTGTTATTCTCCCTAATAATTTAAAATATATAGAAGCAAATACTTTCTTTTATTGCACTAGTTTAACATCTGTTACTATACCGAATACTGTGACAAGAATAGAACTTGGTGCGTTTAATCAATGTACTAGTTTAACCGATGTTTATTATTCTGGAACAAAAAGCGAGTGGAATGAAATAGTAATTGGAATAAATAATGATTACCTTACTTCTGCCACAATTCATTTTAATCCATCGGAAACAACTACCACTACAACAACATCGACTACCACCACCACAGAGCTGACTACTACATCTACGACTACAACCACTGAACCGACAACAACTAGTACAACCACAACTACAACGACAGAGCCAACTACCACGTCAACGACTACAACTTCAACGACAACTACAAAATTGAGTCTTACATTCACAACAAGAGCAACCACCACAATGACGACAACAGAACCGACAACAATTACAACAGCGACAACGACAACAACAACTACCATCACAACCACCAACATCGAACTAGACAACTTCACTTGAGATGAGGACAACTGGAATTTTAACAATTTCAGATACGGTTATTTTTCCAGTTCGACGTATCAAACGCAAATTAATAGTTCTTATTTATACGTCCTTAAGGAAAATCTGACGAATTCAGAATATAACACGATTTTTGGCTATAACGGCTGGATTAACCAACGCTGGAGCGGTTCTTGTTATGGAATGTTGGCGACGACGCTTCTTTCCCTTGCTGGGCTTCTTCCCTATTCGGATTATGACACATCGGCGGATTGTTTGAACGACTTAGACTATCCGATAAACGATTCTGACGTTAGTTCTTTGATTACTTATTATCAAATGCTGCAAGTAAAAAGTGTGATTCAACAACAGTATCGATCCGTGTTCAATCGAACCAATAAACAAAATATTGAAGAGATTATCTCTTGTGTTGACGAATACGGAGCTGCACTGGTTGGCTTTAAGAAAGATGGCTTTGGCGGTCATGCGATTTTGGCGTATGATTATACTTATGGTAGTTAGACTTGGAATGGTGTGACTTATGATGGCTGTATCAAAATTGTAGACCCGAATAGTTCAGTGTCATATAATGATTCGTGCAATATCTATTTTAATACGAGTACATATAGCTGGGCAATTCCATATTATAGCAGCTATCTGATTACTTCAGCCAGTGGAGCAATGTTCAATTATATTGGTGGGAATATATCAGAAATCAATTATGGCGGATACCTCTCCGGAACATCATACACTTCCACTTCGACATCGAATTATATCGCACGAATGGATGCGGAATCGATTGCAGATGACCATTCTGTAACAAAGATGAAAAATTCTGGAAACGGTTATTTGACACAAAATACTGCAGGCGATGATATTGTGGCAGACACGATTTATACTGCCGGTGACAGCGATAGCGGCACATTTGGCTATACGTTATACGATGCAACCGCTGCATATTGCGTTACGCAGAGCGATGCCGAAGCACTGGATTTGTATCTGGATTATGAAGACTGTTTGTTGTATGCAAGCTCTACTGCTGAAACAGAAATGATTTTCGACCAAGATAGTTATATTTCCGTGACTGGTGAAGATGCTGACTATGCAATATCTATGACATTTGACGAAGACTACCCGACAGACTGGTTCACGTTTAGTATAAATGGGGAAAGTGCAGACAATGTTGTTTTCGAAAAAGTATCTGGAGGATACGTACTGTCGGCGGATGAGTTGTCTTGCATGGAAGTAGCTGCCAATAATCGGGACGTCACCGCCACCACCACCTTCACCACCAACTACACCGAGGTTTATCTCTATGAAATCGATGAAGACACTATCGGTGTAGCAGTGGACACGGACGGCGACGGCACATACGAAACCGATTTAGAAGATGCTCCATCGTCCACGTTAGACTTGGGCGACCTCGACGGCGACAGTGAAATCACCGTCCAAGACGCATATCTCTGTCAGTGTGCTTTTGCGAACGCTGCCGCTGGGAAAAGCGGCGACGGCTTGACGGATGCACAGCGGACAGCCGCAGACGTGGACGGAGACGGGAATATTACCATACAGAACGCTTATATCATCCAGCGGTATTTCGCAAGCTTGGTGGCTGGGAATGCAGTGACTTGGGAAGAACTCATTGGATAATTCAGAATTTGAATAAATAAAAAAGCTGACGTACATTTGCCGTACGCCAGCTTTTCGTTTATCCTTTTTTTCGTTTACGGTTATAGTTACCACTTCTGGGATTTTGGTTATAGCCGTGACGGGAGGAACGCCGCTGTTCGCCGCCTCGGCGACCGTCAGGATTGCGTCCATTCTGTCCCTTGCCCTGTCCTTTGCGATAGTTGCCGCCGGATTTTTTTCCGTTATCCCACTCTTCATACCGCCGTACCAAAACTGACTTTCCGCTGATTTTGCCGCCTTTCATGGTGTCGATCACCATTTCCGATTCTGCCGCAGGTACTTCTACCGTGGTGTATTGATCGTGAATGTCAATTTTTCCGAAATCCGTCCCCTGTAGTCCAGTTGCCTCTACCAATGCGCCCAAAATAAAGTTTGGTGCCATACGGTCACGCCGCCCTGCGTTGATGCGTACCCGAACGGTCTTTGCTCCAGTACGTCTGCCTTTCCGAATGGGTTTGGGCACGTCGAATGTAGGGAGATTCTTTGTCGCCTGCTCCAGCCGCTGTTGAATCATCGCAGCGAGAATTTTCTTCGCTCCATCTTCGCCCTCTGTATGGCGGAGAATCGTCTCCGTCAGTACCATTGCTTCGTCCGTGATTTCCGTTTCCGTCAATGCCAGAAGAGCCTGTTTTTCTTCGTCCATTGCCATACTGTGCAGTTCTTTTGAAGTAGGCACATCAATTTCCGTGATTTCCGCCTTGGTATAGCGAGAAATATCCCGCATTTCCAGTTCCTGTTTTCTGCCGCTGATGATATTATACGCTGTTCCGGTTTTTCCTGCACGTCCAGTTCTGCCGATACGGTGAATGTAATACTCGTGGTCTTGGGGTAAATCGTAGTTAAAAACAGCGTCCACGCCCTTCACGTCAATGCCTCTTGCTGCAACGTCTGTGGCAATGAGGATGGTATTTTTACCGCTTTTGAATCCGTTCATCACTTGTGTTCGCTGGAGCTGTTTCATATCGCCGTGTAATCCTACAGCTGGAAATCCACGCATGGTCAGTGCTTCGGTCAGCTCGTCCACCATTTTCTTGGTATTACAGAAAATCATCGCAGAATTTGGTTTTTTTGCGAGTAATAATAGCTGTAGCGCATCGGTTTTTCTGCCCATTGGGACGCTGACATAATACTGTGCAATGGCGTCTACGGTACGATGTGCGCTTTGAATCTGTACCAGAATCGGATCTTTTTGATACTGTTTTGTCAGTGCCAGAATTGCCGGCGGCATGGTTGCTGAAAACAGGACGGTCTGTCGCTGTTCCGGAAGCTGTGCCAAAACTGCTTCGATATCCTCACGGAAACCCATGTTCAGCATTTCGTCCGCCTCGTCTAGGACAATCGTTTTCAGCTGATCCAGTTTCAGCGTCCGTCGCCTTAAGTGGTCGAGGACTCTGCCTGGTGTTCCAACCACGAAGTTGGCACCATTTTTCAGCTGATAAATCTGTCGTTCCATGCTTGCTCCACCGAATACTGCCACTGGTCGCACGTGTTTTTGAAAGCGGGAGAATTTGCGAATCTCGTCGCACGCTTGCATGGCAAGCTCTCTCGTGGGACACAAAATCAGTGTGCAGACGTGGTCGGTATCTTCTTGCTGCATTTGTTCCAGAATAGGGAGACTAAACGCCGCTGTTTTTCCCGTACCAGTGTTTGATTTTCCGATGACGTCCTTTCCCTCCAACAGAAGCGGAATGGTTTTCTCCTGAATTTCCGTCATCTCTGTGAATCCCATTTGCGATACTGCATCCAGCAGTGGTGCGGATAAGTTTAATTCTTGAAATTGCATAGATCACCTCAACAAGAAACGAGAAACACAGCGATTAGAAATACGTGTTTTTCGTTTCTGACTTTTGTATCAATCATGATTCTTCTGACGGCATATTCCAGTTATGATAAACATTTTGTACGTCGTCATTATCTTCCAGACACTCCAACAGAAGATTCATCTTCTTAATGGATTCTTCATCCTCCAGTGTCATATAATTCGCAGGAATCTGTACGACCTCCGCCGACAGGACGTGATATCCCTTTTCTGTGAGTCCCTCACGCAGTCCACGTAGTGCAGTCAGTGCACAAGAAACTTCGATGACTTCGTCGTCGTCCGCAGACAAATCGTCGGCATCGAATTCGAAACAATCTTCTATCACCTGATCTTCATCGAGTCCGGTATTTTCCAACAGCAGCATACCTTTTTCGCTAAACATAAATGATACACAGCCGGAAGTTCCTAGATTTCCGCCGAATTTGTCAAAATAGTGTCTTACGTCGCCTGCCGTACGGTTTTTGTTGTCGGTCAGACACTCCACAATAACTGCCACGCCGTTGGGACCGTAGCCCTCATAGACAATCGTTTCATAATGATTCTTATCGCCCTCGCCAGCTGCCTTTTTGATGACACGTTCGATATTATCGTTAGGGACGTTATTGGATTTTGCCTTTGCAATTAAGTCTCTTAGTTTCGCATTGCTGCTGGGGTCTGCACCGCCCTCTTTGACACAGACGGTAATTTCTCTGCCGATTTTCGTAAAGATTTTAGCCTTTGCGGCATCGGTTGCTTCTTTTTTTCGCTTGATGTTATTCCATTTTGAATGCCCTGACATAATTTGAAAACTCCTTTATAAAAATTAGAGGTTCGAGAAGAAACCAGTCAATAGGATGTGAAACAGTTCCTCCAGACGCTGCTCAGCACCGATGAGTGCCAAGTAGCCAAATAACGCTTCGCATCCGGTCACCTTGTGATAGGTCATCGCTGCGGTATGTCGTGGAACGTGAACAGCGGCGTTCCTGTCACGCTTCATCACACTCAATTCCGTTTCGGTTAAGTGTGGAAGGATTTTGTCATATCCCTGTGCCTGAAATTCCGCACAAACAAGCTCTATTTTTTTCTCATGCAGTTTCGCCGCTGGTTGGTTTGCCTGTAGTACCAAATACCGGCGCACCAGTTCCTCATAGACGCTGTCGCCATAAAATGCCAGTGCATCTGCGCTATATTCCCTCGCCTGTGCTTCTGATAGGTTCATGCCGCCCCGCTCCTTTATACCACAAAGTCAAATTCAAAACCGAAAATATTGACTGTATCGCCCTCTTGAATGCCTTTTTCTTCCAGTGCTTCAATGATACCGCTACTGCGAAGAACACGCTGAAAATATTGCAAGGAAGAATAGTCGTCCATATTCACCGTACGCAAAATCGGTTCGAGGAATGGTGCGTCGATAAAATAAATACCGTCCTCCACTTCAATTTCGAAGCGGCTTTTTGATGCTTGTTCCGCCAGCTCTTCCGGAAAGGGTGCTTCCGGTTCGTACTGTAAAATCGGTGGCAATGTTTGCAATAAATCTGCCGTCGCTTGTATCAGTTCTTTTGTTCCAGCTGTTGTTGCCGCAGAAATCTCATAAAACGGCAATCCCTTTTCTGTCACATACGTCCGAAAACGTTCGATTTGTTCCGGCTGTGCCATATCGCATTTATTGGCAACGACAATTTGGGGGCGTTCTGCCAACTCTGTACGGAACTGTTCCAATTCTCGTTGAATTTTTTCATAATCTTCAATCGGGTCACGCCCCTCTGAGCCGGAGATATCTACCACATGGAGAATCAGTCTACAGCGTTCCACATGGCGCAAAAAGTCGTGTCCCAAGCCGACACCGTCGCTTGCACCCTCGATGAGACCTGGAATATCCGCCATGACGAAAGACTGTTCCTCTGCTACACGTACGAGCCCCAATACGGGAGTCAATGTTGTGAAGTGGTAATTTGCAATTTTCGGTTTAGCTGCGCTGACCACAGAAATGAGTGTAGATTTTCCCACGTTTGGGAATCCCACAAGACCCACGTCCGCCAATAGTTTTAATTCCAGCGTCACTTCAAACGCCTCGCCGGGAAATCCAGGCTTTGCGAATCGGGGAATCTGTCTCGTCGAGGTTGCGAAGTGCATATTCCCCTTGCCGCCTTTGCCGCCTTTTGCCAGAATCTGCGGTTTATCCGTAGACAAATCCGCCATAATTCTGCCGGTTTTGGAATCCAGTATGACAGTTCCTCGGGGAACACGAATCACAAGATCTGGTGCGCTTTTTCCCGTACATCGTTTTGCACCGCCGTTTTCGCCACGCTGCGCCACATATTTCCGTTTATAACGGAAGTCGATGAGGGTAGAGAAATTGTCGTCCACTTGAAAAACGATATCGCCGCCTTTTCCGCCGTCGCCGCCGTCTGGTCCGCCGGCAGCAACATATTTTTCCCGATGAAAGGATACGGCACCATCGCCGCCATCGCCTGCTTTGATTTGGATTTTCGCCTGATCTACAAACACGGTATCGCCTCCTTTATACGAATATACGAAATGAGATGTGAGAGATGAAA
Source organism: Ruminococcus sp. (assembly GCA_021201755.1). GTDB lineage: Bacteria > Bacillota > Clostridia > Oscillospirales > Ruminococcaceae > Ruminococcus_C. The sequence goes on from JAJQEI010000011.1 coordinate 46,865, forward strand.
AGTCGAATCTTTCGCAAAAAAAATCCCGAAGCTGCCGCCCGGGATTTCCTGTCGTTCTATGAGAAAGCAGGAAGACTGCTTAGAAAACGTTGGTTACTGTGCGGCGTAAACGCTGACCTTTTTCCGGCCTCTGCCCAAACGCTCGAACTTTACGGTTCCATCCACCATAGCGAACAGCGTGTCGTCCGAACCGATGCCAACACCAGTACCCGGGTGAATGTGTGTTCCTCTTTGGCGAACCAGAATATTGCCAGCCTTTACGAACTGACCATCTGCACGCTTTACGCCAAGACGCTTTGATTCTGAGTCACGACCGTTCTTTGTCGAACCAGAACCCTTTTTATGTGCAAAAAACTGCATACTAATCTGTAACATAATTTACACCTCCATGTGTTTCAATTGTATATACTTGGGGTATGTTTTTTCGAGTAACTGGAATTGCATTTCCAATCCGGCAAAAAGCCGGTCTGCATTTCCGGAGTCATCCGATTTTTCCAGTCGAATAACGATTGTCGCCGTTTTTTGGTTTTCTTCTGCCAAAATCGGGAGATGATATATCTCCGTCATAAGATTGGCAACAGTCTGCACAGCGGAAGATACGCTGGCACAAACGATATCTGCACTCGATTCTGCATAGTCTGCGTGTCCCATAACGGTACAGCCTGTGCAGTGTCCTTTCGCATAAAAAAACTGTGCGATAATCATTTAAGCTTCGATGGATTCAATCTGTACTTGGGTATATGGCTGTCTATGACCCAACTTACGCTTTTCGCCTTTTTTCGGCTTATAGGTCATGACAGTAATCTTCTTGGACTTTCCGTTCTTCAGAACCTTTGCCTTTACTGTTGCACCTTCTACATAAGGCGTTCCGATTTTCAAGCCGTCCTCGCCGCCGACTGCAACAACCTTATCAAACATAACGGTTTCGTCAGTTTCCACATTTAACTTTTCGATAAAAAGCGTATCCTCAGCTTTCACCTGATACTGCTTTCCACCGGTTTCAATCACTGCGTACATATTTTGGCACCTGCCTTTTCTATCAGACTCGCTGTGCAAGGGTGTTGGAAACCAAGCTTTTAACCCTACACAAGCGGCTTTTTTAGTATACCATAATTTCGCCAGCTTGTCAAGGGAATTTGTAAAATTTTTTTGAAAAAAAGCCGAAACATTGAAGCGGCATCGGCTTTTTTTGATGGGGTAGGGATTATCTATTGATTATCCTTGATTTTGAAGTTCGAGGATGTTTTCCCAAGTCACGTCTTTTCCAGCAGCAACGTTTGCCGCATACATTTGAATCAGGTATGCATCCTGCATCGTGATTTCGCCGTCGCCGTCTACGTCGGCAGCGGTTCTCTGGCTATCGGTCAAGCCGTCGTCATTTCCAGTGGACACTTCCGCAAAAGCACACATACAAGTATATGCGTCTTGTACCGTGACCTCCTCGTCGCCGTCCATGTCGCCGTAGAGAGAGGTGATTACCGAAATATCCTCTGTCAAAATATCGATCGTACCTGTACTATATGTTTCAAGCGCACTTTCTTCCCAACCATTTCGTACAAGACTCACTTCTACGTCAGGAAATTCTTCTGCTAACGTTTCTGCTAAGGTATACATTTCTTCAAAAGTGCCAACATCTCTTACATAATACGTCAAGCCTAGTTCTTCTTCACCAAAATATACATTATAACGACCTTCCATCAGCTCGCCATTATCATACATTACTGTAGCATCCGAAGAAAGAGCAGTAATTGCTTCAGCATCTTCTTCTGTCAATCCTTCAATTGCGATAGAAACCTCTGTAATTACTTTTGCATAAACCTGAGCATACATAAAATTTGCAGATGAAATCGCACCCGCATCGTAGAGTTCTCTACAGAATTCTTGTATCACAGACGATTTATCTTCAAAGTCATTTACATCAAACGAAACATTTCCATCTGCGTCTAGGTAATCATAAAGCTGAACCTGGTTGCAGTCGTCAGCAAAGTCTTCCAGATCGAAATCGAGTACCTCCGAATACTCTGCATAAATTTCATCAAACAGTGTCTCATCCGTCACAGTAACCCAAATCCAGTTAAAGTGCGGTGATTTTACAACAAACCAGTCGTCTTCCGATTCCCAAACAAGATAGGGAACAGTATACGTATTGCTCTCAGAGGCAGCCATTGCAAAAAAGCCGTGGTCATCGATTTCTTCATAGCTCTCCGGAATGCAGGGAGTCATTATCGTAGGAGAAATCGCATCAGCTGAAATACCAAACAGTCCCGACCCAGCTCCGATGCACATAGTAAGTGCGGAAACAGCCGCTAAAATTTTAGTTTTTTTCATAAAAAATCATCCTTTCTTATAAGTTGAGGTTGTTATAACAGAAATGCAATATCGCAGGCGTAATGCGCACGCCCGAATTGTATCCGCCACCCGTTGTGTGAATGGCAATCACTGTATAATAAACATTACCATTAAATGAAGTTATCACATATACAGGACTACCACTGTTGCTTTCACTCGTATCTGCCGTATAATAAATTTTAGATGTAGTATAGTCTTTCACCACTCCAGAACCAGTATACTGATAATGATCGCTATATGAATTTTTTTCAGTTGTACTTCCATCAGAATTCGTTATTGATGATGGAAAACCGGTAACTGAAACTGTAGACGAATAACCATCTAACATTGTTCCCAAACTGAAACACATATAATCGCTTAAATCTTCTTCAACAATTATCAGTGCATAATCATACGCACTATTTGCACCTTCGGTAAAATAATTTGCAGGTATATGAATTGATTCAAGACCTGTAACAGTTTTATCAACAGTGTTAGAGCCATCAAAACAATAGATTTTCGTAACCGTGTTGCCACAGCTTGTCGTTGCACTAGCACTGGACGATGCAACACAATGTGCCGCTGTTGCAATGGTGTGTTCGTCAATAATAAAACCCGTTCCAATATAATAACTACTTGCCATTAATTTGACAACACCATTTTTTGTATAATCTAAAACACGGTCATCATCGCCATACACGACTGCTACACTAGCACTCGATGATGAGCTTAATGTAGATAAAGATAAAAGCGTGTATTCGCCTACATATGCACCCGAAGAAGCATCATACTCATAATAAGTACATTCAGAATTGTCTGGACTCGCCGCCGAAACGCAAGTAGATGGCAAAAACATTGCAACTACAAAAACGACACAAGCCGTAACAATAGAAAAAGTTCGATTTAAAAATGTACGCATTTCCATCCCCTCCTTAACCAGTATACGGCAGTGTCGAGATGACTTGCATCAGAAAAGCGAGTAAAATTTGTTTGTCAGCAGCATCGACTACATAATTTACATTCAAGTCCACAACCGTATAATCGCTGAACGTATACTGTCCGTTCAAGACCTTTTCAAACGCAACGCTATCACTTAACGTGATACTTCCATCGCTGTTGATGTCTCCGTAAATTGTCGTCGTCGTCGCATCTACTGAATCCTCCGCCGACGCCGTTAAGGTGGAAACAGGTGTTGCTGCGATTGCCACAGCGGCAAAAATTACAGCGAGTTTCTTTTTCTTCATGTAACATCCATCCTAGGAGTCTAAAAATAAGTCGTAAATT
>JAJQEI010000003.1 GCA_021201755.1 Ruminococcus sp.
GTATCTCCGCCAATTTCGACTGTGATGCCTTTGATTCGGCTTGCCATGTGGTCACCTCTTCTCTATTTTAGGACATAAAAAAGCACCTCATAAGAGATGCCTTCACAATTATTGAAATGATTAGATATCGGGAAACAGTATTTTCATATAGTCTCGTCTGCCGTATATGACTCTGTCCACGTACACAATGTTGTCTATATGGCGATAAAAAACTATATAGTTTCCGGCAATTACAAAACGATATCCGCTGTTCATGCCAGACAAGAATGTAAGCATTTTTCCGCTTTCTGGTTGTTCTTGCAACAAATCAACCGAATCAAGAATCTTGTTGATCGTATTATTTGCTGCAATGGGATTTTGCAATTCCTCTGAAATGTAGGTATAGATGTCATCTAAATCTTTCAGCGACTTGGGAGAAAATACAATTTTACTCTTCATTTACTTTTCTCCTAAAATGTTCTCTTACATCCGATGCACTAGTCCAGCCATGCTCCTCACCAGATTTTCTGCCTTGCTCCAATTCGCACATCAATTGCAATGCAGCTCTTGCTTTTTCATATTCTTCTTGTTCCGCAATATCTACAATCGCATAGCAACCTCTTCCATTTTTTGTTAAATAGACGGGTTTTCCGATAGAAACATCCTGCAAAACAGAAGTGTAATTTCTTAAATCCGAAATTGGTTTGATAATCGGCATAATCATCACTCCTCGTATCATATATTTAAAGATTAAAAAAGAGAATTCTCGCTAGCCCTTTTCGAAGAACCGCTTTTATTATAACCGATTTTTTCGAAAAAGTCAACTCCTTATTTTACGAGGAATTATACTTAAAATAAGTCCATATCTTTTTGATCTGCCAATTGAGAATAGCCTTGAAATTCATCATTTTCTCGTGGAGTAGCTATATCCTGCACCATTCCAATGGTCAGCAAATCGAGTTCGGAGAGTCGTAATCCCAACTACGTACATCTCAGCAGAAAAAGCGGTGTATTTATCACTCGGTCAGTTGCGCCCTAAGCGACAGCGAAGAAGTGCCCTTGGGGTAACGATGTTTTTTTTAGCGGTCGACTGCGTTTCCATATTCAGTTGATTCGACTTGCCATGTGGTCACCTCTTTTCAAAAAATTGCTTGCAAACACTTGCATTTATTTGCAAAACGTGGTATAATAAAGTCAAAGGTGTGTGATTCCCTATGGCAAATACAACAGCTGTATATGCTCATATTGATACAAATTTAAAAGAAAATGCTGAAACAATTCTCTCACAGCTTGGCATTTCACCATCTAATGCAATTCAAATGCTGTATAGTCAAATTGTGCTTGAAAATGGCATGCCCTTTACTTCAAGACTTCCCATTACAAAGCCGACTGCAATTGGATGTATGTCTAGAGACGAATTGAATGTGGAATTAACTAAGGGCATAGAATCTATGAAAAGTGGAAAGTTTTACACAGTCGATGATGTTGATGTAGAGTTTCAAGAGAAAATTCGGCATATAAATGATTTTTATCTTATTGTATACACACCGCTTGCTACAAATGATTTAAAAGATATCTATCGCTACATTGCAAAGCAGTTAAAAGAGCCACAGACTGCTGCTAAACTAATAAAACGGATCAGGGAGAGTATCAAGGAACTTAAATTCTCACTTGAACGTTTTATTCGTTTGGACTTTGAACCTTGGTATAGCATGAATATGCGACATTTTCCTGTCGGAAATTACGAAGTCTACTATATCGTGGATAAAGACACTGAAACTGTTACAATCGTCAGAATTTTCTATGGTGGCAGAGATGTTGAAACAATGCTGAACGATATCAACTAAAAGACATCAAAATCACTTTGCGATGCCCTATATGGATAGCCAAACGTATTATTTTCTTTTTCCGTAAACATATCATTGACAACGCCAATCGTCAGTAAATCCAACTCGGTCATGGAAAGACTGAGTTGTTTGCATCTCAGTAGAAAAAGCGGTGTATTCATCACTCGGTCAGTTGCGCCCTGAGCGACAGCGAAGAAGTGCCCTTGGGGTAACGATGTTTTTTTAGCGGTCGACTGCGTTTCCATATTCAACCCCCACAGTTCTAAAAGCTGTGATAAAACTTCATAAATAGAGAAAATTCCAAACTGCACCATCGTTCAAATCCAAGCGATGGACGCCCCTCATCTCGAGCAGAATCCTACCTCAATTCGGGGCGTCCAGAGATTCAATCCCCATCATGGATTGTTCCGGATTACTTTCCGCAATACCGCTTTCTAATTTTGCAAAATCGATGTAGATATCTCTTCGAAATTTCAAGCGATAGAGCCTTGGAACAGCAGCACTTGCCTTGAACGGAACTTCCTTTCCGTCCACTACGATATTCTTCTGTACACCCATTCGATCACCCTCTCACTTAAGTCGTACTGGGAGAATATGGATGACCCAACCAATTTTCATAGGTACTGTTGTCTATCGATTCACAGGTCTTTGACTTTACAAGACCGGTCGGCAGTGCAGAAGCGGTCAGAGACAGTGATTCCGTCTTTACTTCCGTGGAATCCTCTCGTGTCTGTCCTTCCGTTGCAGGACGACTTGCCGAGCATCGATACAGTACGACGAATTTTATTCTTATCACCTGTAAATTCAAACAGCAATACGAATTCGGAAGATTCCGCATCATTTCGCTCCACCAGTACGCCCCTGTTATCCAAAATTTCGCCCAGAATATCCGTTGCAAATTCCGTGGTAATCAGAGCGACTTCCAAATCTCCCTCATAACCGGAATTGTTGCTGCAAACGTAATACACAATGTCGTCCGCATAGAACGGTTCATTTTCTCCATTGGCATCGATTGACAGGGAAACAGCGTCGGGCAAACTAACCGGTGTCGCATAGACCGGTGTATTCCCATCGGCTGACCACGCTGTGATTTTTGCGTAGTGAACGTTCTTCAGACCAAATTTCACTTTATTCTTATCCATATTCAACCAACCTCCTCAAATCTTATGTCGGTACACCATTCGTCCTCGAGCAGCATCCTGCCTCGGACTCAGGCGTCCAACTCATACAGGATTTCATAAAGCCTCTCGCTTTCAATCCAGGTTTCAGTTTTCGTGTAAAAGAGATAATGCCTGCAAAGGACATCTTCGATTTCTGCCTCCCGTTCCGGTTTCTTTTTGTCGGTGTAAAGTTCAATATCCAGTTCCTTGAAACTGAAATACATCCGGTCATCCGCTGCAAAGGTTTCTTCCCCAGGAGACAGAAAAATTAAAAATGGCGGCTTCGGACTTTCGCCTTCGGCAAAGTGGTGATAAGTGAAAGGCAGCCCTATCTCCGTCACCATATCACAAATTTCTTCATAGGTCATGATAACGCCTTTCCGAGTAACTCATCCAGTAGCTTTTCTCCGTTTTCTTCTGCGGGCGCAATGTGCGGCTGTGCGGGAACTCGTCCGCCATTTCGTTTCGCATGTCCTTTTTCCAGCAAATGCACCAAGCAGTAATGCGGCGGAGCCGCATACACAGACATCTGCAGGAAGTGACTGTTTTCAAGCCGCTTGCCTGACGTCCAGCTTTTCGCATAGCTGCCGGTATCTTTGGGTGCGTTTGCCTGAATTTCTTTCTTGACCGATGTGGCAGTCTTTCGGACTGCTTTTTTCATTTCCGTATCGGTCAGTTCTGCATACTCCTGCAGTCCTTTCATGATTTCATGGCTTAATTTGTCGATATCAATCACATTCGAAGCAATCTCCCTAAAACATGAGCCGATATTTTGTAGACGTAATGGAGCGTGTATACGAGTTTTCTCGCACCCAAAAGTTTAGCATCTGTGTCTTTTGTGTAATGCCAATGTGATCGACTTCATCGGATTTTGAAACAGTCACATACACCCATACGCAGAATGCCTCTTCCCATTTCGATGTATGATTGCCAATTTCATCTACAACAGTTCGATTTTCCAAGAAGATAATCCGCTGATTCAGTTTTGAAAATTCCATCAAATCACACCCTCTCGCTGTGCAAAGAGCAGTGAACGGAGTGTGAGCGTTAGCTTTTCAAAATCTGCACCATTGCGATTTTCATAGAGATAGCCCACCGTATACAGCATTGCCATTCGAACCGTTTCTTCATTTCCTACGAATTTCTCCTCGCTCATTCGCCCCACATCCATCACCAGCTTTTTTGCTGTATCCAGAAGGGATAAAAGAAGCGCATCTTCGTTATCGAAATCGATACGCAGATACGCTTTCAATTCTTGTAATGTCACCACCCACATACCATCCCTTTCTTTCAATTATGCCTTCATGGTTAGTGTCTTCACTGCCTCCGGTACCCCGACCGATTCTAGGGAGGAGGTGCAACGGGTACTTTCCCCTGCCCGTTGCAGAATCAATCGTCCGTCCACACGCTACAAAGCAAGGAAACCGACTTGTCCGTTCATGGCAAACAATTCATTCAATCGTTTCATGGAACGTCCCTGTCGGTCTGCAATCCAATAGTAGGAAAAGTCACTAAAAGCAATGGCTTTGTTTCCAGCGTCCGGCGTAGGCGCATAAACAAAGGTCACATAAGGTCGATTCAAAATGGTATCCGGAATGCCCTGTGAAATCGAAGGCTGCCAAATGTAGTTCCCATTTGCATCCTTCAGCTTCCGCAGTGCTTTCAGTGTTTGTTCGTTCAGCAGCCAGACTGCCTCGCCCTTAGAGAGGTAATAATCGGAATCTTGCGGTCACCGCTGGAAGTGTTAATTTTCGTAGCAAGCGGACGAAATACATTTTCTTCTTCCAGTGCGGCAATGAGCTTCTTTTCGAACTCGTCCGGCACTAAATAACCGCCTTCCGAATCTTCACCAATCTGTAAGTCATTGTGAACATCGGCGTAATTGCGGTTACGGATACTATTCCAGAAAGCAGTGCTGTACTCGGCAGAAGCTCTGCCTGTCTTTTCCGAAACTGCGTGTTTGCCCGGCGCTTCAGTAATCGGCGTCTTAGTCGGCTTCTGCAATTCGGCATCAATTTCCGCCTGTCGTTCCATGCGCTGAATTTCTCTGCCGAGATTGACAATGGTCTGTTCCATGCTGTCATAAGTCTTGCTGTCCTCTTCGGAAAGGGTTCCGTCAGCCTGTCGCTTGCTGTCAAGGAAATCACGAGCTGTATCCCATGCTTTCGTTCTCTTTTCTCTGAGTTCCTAAATAGTCATAAATATTACCTCCAATCAATATTTCAAAAGTTACAGCCGCTTTTCTAGCTGTTCGATGGGTATGCCGCTTTTTTGGGCAGAAACGATTTGCAGAAAAGAAGCCGCTGTTTTCGAAGGTGAATATAGCATAGAAGCCGTGTTTTTCTTCTTCTTTTCATCTGGCATATCTTCTTCCTCATCCGGCATATCGCTTTCTTTGGATTCTTCTTCCAGCTCTTCCTCCGATTCTTCCTCTTCTTCCTCCGGAAATAGTTTGTCTTTATCGGAAAAGAGAATGCCATCCACAAAACCCCATTGTAGGGCTTTTTCGGCGTTCATCCAAGTTTCCTCATCCATCAGCTTTGCGATTTTGTTGCGGGAAAGACCTGATTTGCCTGCATAGGCATTGATGATGGATTCTTTGACTTCCTCCAGCAGTTCAATTGCCTTTTCCATATCTGCCTTATTGCCCTCTGCAATGGTCATGGGATTGTGACACATGAGCATGCCGGTGGGACTAATCAGCGTTTCATCACATGCCATTGCCACAACAGATGCCGCACTTGCTGCAATGCCATCAATTTTCACTGTGACCTTGCCCTTGTGATTGCGAAGCATGGTGTAAATCTGTGAAGCCGCAAAGCAATCACCGCCTGGGCTATTCAGCCAGACGGTGAGATTACCGTTGATTTTTGAAAGTTCGTCTCGGAAAAGTGCAGGTGTGATTTCGTCCCCAAACCAAGTATCGGATGAAATCGGACCATTGAAGAGAAGTTCTGACTCCATTGTGTCTTCGTTCTTCACCCAGTTCCAGAATTTTTTACTCATTCGTAGATTCCTCCTTTTTATTTTCATAAAAGATACCTGCGTCAGAAAGTTTTGTAAAGGAGCCGTTGCAAAGATACAGATTGCCGCCTAATTCATCGGGAATCAAGTTCATATCTTCCAGTTCTCGGATATCGTTTGCCGACATCTAGCCATTTTGTCGTGCAGTCGCATAGCCGCTCATACGACTGGCATAATCTCCGCGCAGTAGTCCTTCTACATTGAATTTGATGAAATATTTTCCTTTTTCAGAATCAGACAACAGTGCTTTTTGCAAAGATTGTTCCCACCAAACAATCCAAGGATTTAAGGTGTATTTTACAAATTCCAAGGACTGCTGTTCGATATTGGAAAAGGTAGCGTGGTCTAAATCGCCGATCAGATGGAGCGGTACACGGTACAGTCGAGCGATTTCTTCCAGTTGAAATTTTCTGGTTTCCAAGAACTGTACTTCGTTATTGGGAATAGAAATCGGCGTGTATTTCATGCCCTCCTCGAGGATTGCCGTGCGGTGGGAATTGGCAGAACCGTATGCCGCCTGCCATGCCTGCCGCACACGTTCCGGATTTTTGATAATGCCTGGATGTTCCAATACGCCGCTTGGGGATGCGCCGTTGGCAAAGAAGGTCGCACCGTATTCTTCACAGGCGAGAGAAATGCCAATCACATTCTTTGCCATAGTAATCGGAGAATATCCCACCAATCCATCAAAGCCAAGTCCCGTAATATGCAGGATTTCATCGGCATACAGAACAATATCGCCTTGTTCCTTGAGATTAGGATTCGCTTCATCGTATCGGCTGTAAATATATATCAAGCGATTTTTATCGTCACGATTCACCTTCATCTGATCCGGCATCAGTGGATACAAGCCAATGACATCTCCTCTGCCGTTTCGCAGAATCTGCGCATAGGCATTGCCATAGATGAGAATATGACTCATTAGCGTTTCTCGAAAGATGAAACTGGTCATCTCTTCGTTCGGTTGGTCGTGCAGCAAAAAATAGAGCGGATGCTCCTGCACTCGCTTTTTCCCATTCTCTGTATATTCATAAACATGAAGCGGAAGCTATGCAATCGCTTCACTTAAAACACGCACACAGGCATACACAACAGCATGCTGCATGACTGTGCGGTCGCTGACACGCTTACCGCTGCCGCTTCGTCCAAAGTAGTAATTGTAGGACGGACTATCGTAACTGTTTTTCGGCTTATCACGACTTCGAAAAAGTCCGCTGAAAATGCGCATGTGCATCACTCCCTCCAATAAAAAAGGAGCCCTACGGCTTCTTGTTTAGATTATTCCGTCGAGAATGTAATCCTCCAACATATCCGCTGTCACCAGAATGCCATCGCTTTCCATATCCAAGGTAACATCCATCAGGTATTGTATGTCGCAATCATATTCTTTTGCCAGTCTCTTTATATCGGTTTTTGTGATTTGTTTCATTTTGGTTTCCTCCAGAATTTTATTCGGTTTTCCGTTCCGTTGTACCCATATTACCATAGGTAACAAGATATATCAAGCGGCTAATTGTACAGAATAAATCGATGAAAATCTGTCATTTTTTGTGTATCATATGCCTATATAATCAGCAACTCCCGCTCATCATAGACACTGGATTCCGGTTCACCGTCTCCACATCGAATTGCCAAATCCAATGCCATGACCGTTGCTACGGCACCGTCAATCTTTTCCGTAGATTTTTCCTTATCCATCTTGATATTTCCAGCAGGGTCACGCTTAATAAAGATGTTATCCATTATCCAGCGCAGGACAGGCTGCCCATCATGGGCGATTTTTTGTTTCAATGTCAGCTTCATCAGTTCCTTGGTCGGCGGTGACATATCCACATTGGAGCAAACGGACATACACCACAAAGCCTCAGAAATTTAGCAAATCTGATGAGCAGCCACGAACAGTTGATTGCAGATGCCCTAAAAATTGACCAAGGCAGAATGAGCCATTACTGCAGAACCATTAATCCAGATTTCGTGGAACGGCTCAACAAGAAAAAGCCAAAAAAAAAGGCAGCCCTTGCAGACATCTGGTATACAACAAACCATGCAGAATACGGCAGAAAAAACGGACTCCACGCAGGGCAATTAAAAAGCTACATTCAACTTTGCCTTGCACTGAGTCAGATGACAAAGGACATCAAAACAGCGAGTCCCAAGCCACAGCAAACCGAGAATCCAAAATTTGCCATGCGCACTTGGCTGATTCAATTAGGATTGGTTGGAGAGGAGTTCGCAACAGCAAGAATGTTCCTAACCAAGAACCTTGAGGGAGATGCCGCTTATCGCAACTTCCGGCATATGTAAAGTTTCACCAAATAAGCACCGCAAATTAAGGAGTTTAACATTAGTTACTCAACATAATAAAGTATACTACCTACATAACCTGCTTGAAAAAGCAACGATGGAGGTATATGCTTATGGATAATAATGGAAAGCCCTGGAGTGAAATCATTCCGCCATTCAAAAATGAACTGAGACGCTGCCAGTATCCAATTTCAAATATTAACTGTTTAACAGCAAAGCTGAGTGAATTGGAATCATACGGGTATTCATAGGGGACTGAGTACTATTTCTTTGAATTGGGACAAAGATTTCTTACTTCGTTTTACCCTATGACTGGACAGTTCAAAACATGGAGAGACATTGATCCTCAAACCAGAAATGCGTATTGGGCAGTCGGTTTACTCAACGATTTGTTTCTTCGTGGTATTCGATGAACTGCACATCCAGCCCAACCAGAAACTCTTTGATGTAATGACCAAAGGCTCCGGCGATGCTCGTATGCAGCCGCTCTATTTTCTGATTACCACTGCTGGTACCGATACGCATTCCATTTGCTATGAAACACACCAGAAGGCAAAGGATATTCTGGAAGGACGGAAAATCGACCCGACCTTTTATTCTGTCATTTACGGAGCAGACGAATCAGAAGACTGGACAAACCCAAAGGTCTGGAAGAAGGCAAATCCGTCCCTTAATATTACAATTGGCATTGATAAGGTGCAGACCGCCTGCGAATCCGCAAAATAAAATCCAGGAGAAGAGAACGCATTTTGGCAACTGCGATTGAACCAATGGGTTAAGCAAGCAGTGCGATGGATGCCTATGGAAAAGTGGGATGCCTGTAAAGTGGCTTTTACACCGGAAATGTTAAAAGGACGCATTTGCTATGGAGGACTTGACCTATCATCCACCACAGATATTACCGCTTTCGTGCTTGTGTTTCCGCCGACTGAAGAGGATGAACACTATTACATCCGGCCATACTTCTGGCTGCCGGAAGAAACACTTCCCCTTCAGGTTCGTCGTGACCATGTGCCCTATGATGTGTGGGAACGACAGGGCTATCTAAAAACCACCGAAGGGAATGTTGTTCACTATGGCTTTATCGAGAATTTCATTGATGAATTAGGAAAAATCTACAACATCCAATCTATCGCATTCGACCGTTGGGGTGCTGTGCAAATGTCGCAGAACTTGAGTGATTTAGGCTTTACCTTGGTGCAATTCGGACAAGGCTACAAAGATGCGTTACCACGCCCAAAATCATCTGCCAACGTCCTTTTTCTTGATACAATGTGGCATCGTGATACATGGCATCTTCTAAATCGGATTTGTCAGTCACCATACCGTTTACCATGCTGTAAATTTCCCCCTTTTTTTCTAAAAGCCAGAAGTGGTTAGGATATTGATGAAGATGACCTTCGAAATCCGCACGTGTTGCCGCTTCACCAGGTGGAAAACAAGCGGATTCTAAGTCGCAGATGGCGTCCAAATCAGACAGTGTGGCGTGACGAATTTGAAAGCCCAAAAGTGCAGGATTAGAGATTGTCATATAGATCCTCCGTAAAGGTCAAGCTTCCGCGATAGCCAGCGTAGGTACGATTAAAGATCAGCCGTTCGCTCATGGGAAATGATGCGAGTAGGAATTGAATGCCTTTTTCTAATGCAATTTCCTGTTCGTTACTGCTACCGATGAGAAATGTAATTTCTTCTTCCTCTTCTCGTAGTGTTTGATTGATTTCATATTGATCTGCTGTGAATACAACCTTTGGTGGCACAGCGTATTCAAGGTCTTGGATTTGCGCTAGAATGTGATCTTTGTCTGATTGCCGAAAGATTGGTTCAGAGATGATCACCAAAACTAGAGTAAAGCTGAAATCGTTCGCTAAATAACGTGTGATACCAACTGCCATATTTGCATCGCCAACCACAGCAAAACGCTTCCAGCTAACGACGCCAATTGACTGTGCAAGATAGCTGTAGACATAGTCTTCCTCTTCTTGAATCACACGTTCCATTAGTGTTTCATCCAACTGTAACGTCTTTCCAAGTGTACGAATGAATTTCGTGGTATCAGTTGCACCAATTGGCAGTCCTGGAATTCGCAAACTGGGTACACTGAATTTTTCTTCAAATTTAAGAGCCGGTCCTTAAAATAACCATGAGTTAATAATCAGATTCAGCGCAGCAGCAGAGCAAGTTTTAACTTCCTAAATGCCTTGTTGTTTCGTGAAAAATGTATTGACATGCAGCCCTAAGCGACTTATAATGTGATCGATTTCTTCAAGTGTACCGCTCCAAAAAGGATCATGGTAGGGGACAATTCCAAAGATATTGACTAGCTTTTCATCCCGTGGAACATTTTTCACAATTACCTGATCGATGAGATTATTCCAAACAACTTCATATCCCAAGTTGCTATCGCCAGCGAAGTCCGGTGTATCAATGGGATAAACCGCTTCGCCTTTCGCTTGAAATTCTGTTGTAATACTTGCAATATCATCGCCAATAATACCGGCGGTGCAGCCCGTCAAAACGAAATAAGCGTCAGCATCAATAATATCAATTGCACCTTGAATTGTGATACGCAGCTTTTCTGCACCGCCAAAGACGACTTCTTTTTCCAGCATATTGCTTGATGGCAGCGAAACACCGCTGACAAAACAAGCACTTTTGTGTCCGGATTGTCCTTGTTCCGCTGCTGTCGTTTGCATACAGCAGCCAGGACCGGCATGATATACCGGGCAGACCCGATGAAGTGCGCCGAGAACATCATTGATACCTGCTAATACACAGCCGCCTCTTGGATTTTCTAAAACTTGTGACATAACAAACTCCTCACTTTACAATATATTGGAAAGCATCTTGTGTATACCATACATCTTTATATGGCAGCTTTGCGTGTTGTGCTATTTTCACATTAAAGCCGGGATTTTCCAGTTGGCAAGCAATTTTATTTCCAAGAAATAGCAGCCCGTCATATCCCATAGTTGGATGCTTGCCATCTAGAATGTGTGTGGTAGGAATTCCAAGCTTTGCAGCCCATTCCAGCACGCCAATGAAAGCATCGGGTTTCAACTTTTTAAGAGGTTTACTTGCTCAAACGGCTGCATATTGGCAATATCTACAACAAAGTCTTTGTGAATCCCGTTTAAATATTCAACATCTACTTGCGCATCTGCATCATAAGTTGGGGTTTCTAAACCAACAAGTTCCATGCCAAAGTCATCTATGAGGGCGGCGGCTGCAAACGAGCGTCCTGTGCCACCACAAATGAAAACACGTTTGCCATGTAAGCGTTCTCGCAATGCAGCAACGAGCGGCTCGATTCTAGCGTGTTCCTTTGCAATAATTGATTCCACTTCTTCCTCTTTTCCAAGGGTCTTTGCAATGCCACGATACCAAATGTCCGTGTTGCGGATCCCAATGGGCATAACGGTGTGTGAATAAGGAATTCCATAATCCTCCCAAAGTGTCTGCATGAACTCATCTGCAAAGACCTTACAGATGGAAGTAGAAGCTTCTGCAGATGGAATTTCTTTGATTTTTTCGAGTGAACTGTAGAACGGAATATAATTGGCAGTTGCGCCAATAAGTTCAAGCATACGCTCCATTTCTCTCTGATCGGCATAGCTGACTGTTGTTGGTGCAAACAGATTGACTCGTCCTTTCACTTTCGCAACTTGCTCGTGTTTTAAAATATATTTGTTGATTGCTAAGAATGCTGCATCGAATCCCGATGCGCAGACCTTTGATTTGAATCCTTCACAATGAATTGGGACAAGCAATGTTTCCGAATAATCTTTCTGTAAATCAGCTACAATGGCATCAATGTCATCGCCGATAATCCCTGATGCACAGGAGGCATAAACAAATGCCAGCTTCGGATGATAGCGTTCGATTGCCTTGTCAACCGCTTCTCTTAGCTTTTGCTCACCGCCAAATACAACACTTTTCTGGTCAAGGTTTGATACAATGATGTATGGATTTTTGATGTGTTTTACGCTGCGGTGAGCTTGCCCAATGCGAAACATATCCACTGCCATAATAGAACATCCCACGCAGCCTTGTGGTGAATGGGAAATAAAGACGGAATCATCCAGCGACATCAGTACTGCCATACTGTTGATTTGCTGACACTGCAGTCCTTGTGCAAAGCTTCGATCTGCACGCTTCAGGCAACCTTTTTTGAAGTTCTCTTCGACTTCTTTTCCAGTTGTTCCCAAGTCATTGATTCTGCCCGGCTTGCTTTCACGTACACCGGAATATTTTACATTTGTCATATGTTTTTCTCCTTTATAAAGCACATGGTGCAGGCAACTATGTATCCTTTGATAAATCATTTTTATCAGCTATTGGCGGCTTTGTATATTCAGATGTTCCTAAGTTGATTGGTTGTGGAAGTACCGCACAAGCCCCAGCGTCAGATGCATCGCAGATAGCGTGTAAAGCCGTAAGCGTCTTGCTGTTAGCAGCGCTGCCCTTATATAAACTCATCTTGCTAACCAACATGCTTCTCGATAGTTTTTGACTATGATCGTTACTAATATTATACCATTCCAATAGAAAAAAGCAAACTACTTTTTTCCTATGTATCGTTATTGATCTGTCCTATAGCCGAAAAATGCTGCGCAAATGAAACGCAGCATTTTTGGATTGAGTAGTAAATTGAGT
>JAJQEI010000044.1 GCA_021201755.1 Ruminococcus sp.
AAACTGTAGGAGCGGATTGGTTTCTAAGTTCATGGTTAAGCCGTCGTCTGTTTCAAGTGCGTAGTATTCCGCCGTTTCGGTTATCATGTTGGTAGAGGAGATTGCCGTATAGTGTGTTACAAAATCCGAATAGGTGCTGCTGTACCTGTGCTTTTGCTCTACGGTCCTGACGGCAGCGTTGCCGTAGGGAATCAGCACCAGTTTTCCAAACCGGTCAATCTGGCACACGCACCCTAGTACCTGTGCCACATAATACAGCAGATCCCGATACGTTTCGATGTCGTTATCCGAATAAATGGCGAGCGTTTCCGTGCCGTTTGGCAGGGCGTTAATTTCCGCCTGTGTCTGTGCTAACTCCACCTTACAGCTATTGCAAATGACGGTCAAAAAGTTATACGCTGTTCCGCTTGAGGCTTCGATGTTTAAGTCCTTATCAAAGCGGAGCATATAGTCGTAGGCTGTTATCTCAATGGTTTTTACGTTCCGGTTCGCTTCGGAAACCTCGAAAACGCCAATTGGCACAACCTCCTCCGTGCCGTCCTCATATTGCAGATGGAAGTACAGCTTCATCACCACTTCATCGAGCGAATAGCGGTCAACCGTGGTGTATAAGGATATCCCCAGCTCTGCCGCATAAACCGAGCCTAATTCAATCTCACTGCTCCCACAGCAGGAACGGGTGATGTATCCGCTCCCTTTCACGATGTCTTTATTGGTAAAGCTGTACTCCGTTCCACTTGTGGTAGTAATGGTGCCCGTCCAGTAATAATTTCTGCTGTTGCTTTCAATTGCCGTTAAAAAGTCATCGGAAACCGCATACATTCTCACCACCTCCTAAAATTCATTGAGTGTAAAGGATACCGTCCAAAGTTCCTTGTAGCTGGTATCCTTTTCGAGCTTCACCTGGAATCCCGTGATATACATCTCCGTGCTGACAAGCTCCAATTGTCCCGTATCGAAATATTGCACGGAAAGTTTGTCCTCTTTGGAATATGCCGTCAGTTTTTTAAGCCAAGCGGGAGAAACGGAAAAAGACACGGATATCGTCACAACACCCTGCCTTACCACATCCCTTTGTGTGGTACCTGCTTCGGTTTCGCCTGTTGTGTCAGCCTCCACTGCATCAATGGAAACATCATAGGAATCCGGCAGGGGGAGATTTTCGTTGTTAAAAACAAGGTATTGTGTATATGCCATTTATCTCCCTTCGCTTCTCAAATTCACTCTCTGCTGAACGTTTACGATAATCTCATCCAATATCGTGCCACCGATATACACAGGGACGTGTGAATTCGAAATTGATACAATTCAATTATCACATTTGGAAGGTTTCACCTTTTAATTTTTCTATAGACGAGATTGGGCAAGGGTTTCATTCTGCACTTTTAATGGTTCACTTCTCAGTTTGCAGAAAACATAATGTTCATATAATATTCACAAATTAGCTCTTATTTTTCTGCCTGTTGTGCCGTATAATATGAGTTAGTTGCATCTAACTATAAACACAAGGAGAGTTATCACCATGGATAGAAGGGGAGGCATATTTGAACAGTTTCAGAAAAAAGGTGAAGTAGCATAAACTCCGACAGTGAAACGAAAGTCTGCATCCCTTTGATTGGAAAATCGAGTATAAGGATATAGATGAGAATGAGTTTATGATTAAAATCAGAAAATGCGGATTTATTGCTTATGCGGATAGATTTGGTGCAAAAGGAATTTTGCCAGGAATTTGTGCGGTAGATTATATCGTTGCTTATTATATGAAAAATGGATTTCATCGAACGAAAACATTGGGTTACGGAGATGACTGCTGCGATTGCCGGTATGCATTAAACGGAGACTGTCCTCTGAAACCAGGAAAGGGGCAGAAATAGTTATGGAAGAACGAAAACTGAAATTAGGAGATGTCCAAGAGACTGCACTAATTCCACTGTCGAACAGAGCAACAGAGACGCTGAGGAAGAATCCAAGAGTGCGGGATTCTAAGTCTGTTCAGATTATCAGAGAACTTAATATAGAAACCTCAAAATTCGATAAGACGATTACCCATGAATGCGTGATTGCCAGAACAATCATGTTTGATAATGCCGTGAATTCTTTTATAAAAAAATATCCTGATGCGGTTTGTTTCAATATCGGATGTGGATTGGATGATCGCTTTAGCAGAGTTGATAATGGGCATATCCTTTGGTATGACATTGACTTAGAGGACTCTATTGCTGTAAGAAGCAAGATATTTGAAAATACGAATCGTAGAAAAATGCTTGTGGGCAACGTTTTGGAAACGGAATGGCATAAGAGTATATTTAAATCAGATAATGATAAGCGCAGGGTACTTGTAATTGCAGAGGGTCTTCTTATGTATTTTTCAAAGGAAGATAACCAAAAAATATTAGAGAATATCGTATCGATTGCTCCGCAAGGAACGCTTGTAGTGGAGATGATGCGACCATCCATGATGGACGAGAAAAAGCATGATACAGTCAAAGAAACAAATGCAAAGTTTGGTTGGGGAACAACATCCGGTCATGAATTTGAACAGCTTGAGCCAAAGATGAAATTAGTCAGTGAACGCAGTTTTTCCAAGCAGATGATGAAATCAACGCCTCTGAGCAGGATTATAGGGCTTGTAAGCATGAAAATAAATAACCGTATTGCAATTTTTGAATGGTAGGTGATTGTAAATGAGCGACCTAATTGTCCCGCCCCCCAAAAAGTTAGACCAAGAATCTAACGAAATGGAGGTCGGGATATTTATGTCAAAATACAGTTACGAATTCAAGAAAAAGGTGGTAGAGGCATACTTGAATGGCGAGGGCGGACATTGCATCCGTCACCATTTCAGAACCCATCGTTTTTGTCAGTTCGGAGAGCGTATCCATCGTATTGACGCTTTCGCCGTTTACCGTGGACATGGAATCCTTGGTAATGCCCATTGTCGCCTGCACCTGCGACATGGAGGACTCGAAGCTTGCCGCCGTAGTTACTGCCGCTGTCCCAAGCCCGGTAACCGCTGCTGTAACAGGGAGCAGCTTTTCTCCGGCATTGGAGATGTTTTCTCCCGTGGTTTTCAGTTTCTCTCCGGCGGCGGCTATCTTTTGTACTGCCGTAGCGGATTGGCTTGCCTGAGTTTCTAAGTCTTTTAAGCTTTGCTCTGTTTCCGCAATTTCACGCTGCAGGGCATCATACTGTTCCTGTGAGATATCGCCGTTTTCCAGTGCGGTATTTGCCTGTTCGGCGGCTGTCTTTAAGGTCGTTAATTTTTCCTTCGTTTCTTCCATAGCCTCCGCCAGCAGTTTTTGCTTTTGAGCGAGCAGTTCGGTATTGCCGGGGTCTAGCTTTAATAGCTTCTCGACATCCTTTAACTGCGACTGCGTGGATTTGATTTGCCCATTGACACCCTTTAAGGCGATCTGCAGCTTTGTTGTATCACCGCCGATTTCAATCGTAATGCCTTTGATTCTGTTTACCATGTGGGTGTACCTTCTTTGTATGTTCATATAAAATTTACATTGATTTCGTCCGAAATTCTTGACTAAATCGTCCGATTGTGCTCTACTATTTATAGAAATCTAGTGAAAGGAGGCAACTTAATGTCTATAATCGCTACAGAACTAAAAGCCAACCTCAGCAAATATTTGCTTCTTGCCGCTTCGGAAGATGTGTTTATAACACGCAATGGAAAAACTATTGCAAAGTTCACATCTCCTTACCAGAACAAACTCGATATTCTTGATGAACTGGTAGGCAGCGTTCCTGCTACTATGACACTTGAGGAAGCCCGTGAAGAACGGCTTAGCAAAATATGAACGCATTGATTGATACCTATGTCATTATGGATTTTCTTCAAAAAAGGCAGCCATTTTATGATGATGCTCTTGCTATTTTCCGTTTTGCAGCTACGGAAAAGTTCGATGGTTATATCACTGCAAAATCTGTAGCCGATATTCATTATCTTCCTCGCCGATGCACACACAGCGAGGAAGAAAGCAGAGTAAAACTAAATAAGCTGCTTGCTATTGTCGGACTCCTTGATACAACAGCGGAGGATGTTTTCCATGTGTTGTCATCCAACGTTTCCGACTTTGAAGATGCTATTATGATTGAAACTGGAATCCGCTGTAAGGTGGATTGCATTGTAACCCGAAACACAAAGGATTATTCCAAGTCGCAGTTATCCGTTTATACTCCTGCGGAATTTTTGCAGGAACTCAATAATTAAATCATAAGACAGACAGCCTCACATCTGTGAGAACTGTCTGTTTTTCTGTTAAAACAAGTCATAATCCTCCTGCGTGGCAATCTCGGCATACTTGCAGTCGTCATTCCTGTTTTCCGCATACATATCGTTGATTAAGCCGATGGAGAGCATATCAAGATCCGCCATCGAAAGCCCCAACTGGACACACCGCAAAAGGAAGAGAGGTGTGGTCATCTGCCGCTCAGTTGGGCGAAGTTTTTTTAGATTCTACATCCGTCTGCACGTTTAAGCTCCACAGTTCAATCAGCTGCGGCAGTACCTGGTAGATAGAAAACGTATTAAACTGCTCCAGCCATTCCTCCGGCGTATCGGGGATGGATGAGTTAGCGTGCTTTGCCATAATGTAAGCGATATTCTCAAACATCTCAAGGGAAAACAAGTCAAGGTTTGATTCTTTCTCATTGCCGTTTCTGATTGCCTTATCCAGTGCGTTTAAGTCCTTGTAAATATCCCTTTGGAACTTCAGACGGTAAAGGCGGGGAATAGCCGCACTCGCACAGAATGCGACCTCCCTGCCATCAATCTTGATTTTCCTTACAATACCCATAAAAATCACCTTATCCTTCCGCTGTAGTCATATCCGGCTCGTAAACTGAATCGTACCATGCGTCATACACAGCCGAATCCGTGTCATCGCCTGTTTTTGCCTTTACATATCCGCTGGCTAACGGACGAGCCTTTATCGTGAGCGTTTCCGTCTGCACTTCCTTGTCCTCCTCATTGGTCTTAGACTCGATGGACGGACGTGATGCGGAACAGTTGTAAAGAACATGACGGATTTTGTGTACATCGCCATCAAACTCAAACAGAAGCGCAAAACTGCCTGTTTCACTGTTGGCATCCTCAATCAGGACATTGTTGGAATCAGCGGATTCCTTTAAAATATCTGTGCGAAAGCTTTCGGGTATCATGGCAAGTTCTAAGTCATCGTCATATCCCTGGTTGTTGTTGATTACATAATATTCCACGCCGTCCGCATAGAACGACTCCAGTTCGCCAGTCGGGTCCATACTAATCGATACTGCACCGGGCATTGCCACAGGCGTTCCAAAGGTCGCCGCACAGTCATCATCCACCGTAAGCGATGCATAATGCACGTTGCAGATATTAAATTTCACTTTATTTTTACCGGACATAAGTTATACCTCCATTCTGTAGAGTATCTCGTAGAGATTTTCCGAATCAATCCATACTTCACTCTTGTCATAATAAATACCGTGCGTATCAAGCACGGCTTCTACCTGTTCTTCCGTTTTTGGCTCTTTTAAATCCGTATACAGTTCTAAGTGCAGCGCATTTGCCTTGTGATAGACAAGGCCGTCTGCACTAAAATTATGGCTGTTCGGATAAAGGAAGCAGATAAACGGCGGATTGGGACTTTCACCCTCGGCAAAGTGGTCGTAAGCAAAGGGCAGTCCCATTTCTTTTACCATTGCAATAACTTCTTCATGTTCCATCACAGACTTCCTTTCAGCGTTTTTTCAAGCTGGCTGACACCTTTTTCTTCGGCATTTGCAATGTGCGGTCTTGCCGCCACACGTCCACCGCCGCACTTTGCATGACCGAACTCAAGCAGATGCGCAATCTGATAGCGGTTTTGGGAATAGACTGTGACCGTCAGTGAATTGCTGTTCTCGCTTGTTTTCTTCGTTGACCAGCTTTTGGCATAGGCACCTGTGTCCTTCGGAGCATTGTCCTTTATGTCTTTTTGCACGGTTTTGCCTGCTGCGGTCACAGCAAGTTTCATCTTATCTGCCGTCAGGTCTGCATATTCCTCCAAGCCTTTCATGATTTCCGCTGCCATACGGTCAACGGATATCTTATCCGCCATCACCTCACTACCTTTTCGCAAGTGAACTTCACGGTTTTTCTCTTGTTATTCATATGGTCAACCGAGCGGATGTTATAGATTTCTCCGTCCCGGACAATCCGGTATCCCTTGCAGTCGATTGCGGACACCGCCTTGCAATAACGGACGGTAAAGCAAGCCATTTTGTGGTCAGCAGTAGTTCCTGCCGCATCCTTTTCCGAGCCGCCCTTACCGCTTATTGTGGCAAAGCAGGAATAATAATCTTCCCAGGTGCTTACATGGTTTGCGTTTTCATCCGTTACCGTTTCATTTTTCTGAAAAGTAATTCTCAAATTGAGCAGTGCAATATCCAACTAAAACACCTCCTCACGCTGCCCGAACAGCAGAGAACGCAGCCGGAAACCGTCAGCAAATTCTCTCAGAGGTAAAACAAACTCCCGCAGCACCCCGCCATACATCCTGCATGACGGGGCTATTTTTTTGGGGTGTGAAATCAATTTTCACCTAATTTTCATCTGTGTTTTTTTTTTTTTTTTTCACATTAGGGGTGTATAATCATCTAGTATTCAGTCGATTTTGTAAGAGTAAAATAAGAATTCTGCTCGAAATTAGAGTGAAAGGCGAAGAAAAAGCAACTGCGACAAAGAAAACGGAGGAATAAAAAATGGCATTTGAACCGAACACAAGACTGGAAGTTATCCATTTTGGAAAGTACGACTGGTTGGTGCTAGAAAGGGAAAAAGATCATATGCTGCTTTTGATGAAAGATGTGCTGGAGGAAGAACAGCCATATTTTACTGGAGAGATTAGTCAATATACTTTCACTCTCTGGGATGCGTGCTATCTTAGAGAATGGTTAAATAAAGATTTTTATAGCACATTCACGCCGGAAGAGCAAGCAAGAATTTTAAAAACCGGACGTAATAACGATGCTTATTCTTCGGATTGTGAATATTGTGAATATGGAGATGAACAGTGTGAAGTTTGTGACGCAGATCCAGACGGCTGGAGATTATACACATACAGCAAAATATTTCTTCTTACCATGAATGAAGCAGAAAAATATTTAACAAAGATTGAGCGAGCTGCAAAAAAAAATCTTGGTGGCTGGAGACGTGCATCACTACAACGCATCCCTATGAGAGGGGTTTTGTGACATTAGTCGAACTTGACGGTAGTATCAGTTATACATATGGCAATGATTATTGTGGGGTTCGTCCCGCTTTGAATCTAAAATATGATGAAATTCACGCTGATACTCTACAATAGATCTGAGATATAGACATAAAAGAATATTAGGTACAAATGACATCTGGTTTCAGTCAGATTTTTTCTCTTATTGTAAGATAAAAAGTAAGCAAAGAAAAAGACCTTCCACAATCCTGTGCCTGCGCCAACAGCTGCACCCGCACAGCCAACCGGAAATGATACCATGGAAAAGCTGGACTCCCTCAAGAAAATGTTGGAAAACGGCTTGATCACACAGGAAGAGTTCGATGCCAAGCGTAAGGAGCTTTTGGAGAAGTTATAAGCTGAAATTATGCTGCGACAATTCCCGTCCAAAATCATCGGATAGGGATTGTTACTTTTCGAAAAAGAGAATGCCGCCTAGCAGCGTTGCCCCAGAGGAGCAGGTAGCACATCTCGGTTTCCCGATACACAAAACTGCTCATTTCAGAATTCGGCTCATCGTGGAGCAGCCGGTAG
Organism: Ruminococcus sp.; assembly: GCA_021201755.1. GTDB lineage: Bacteria > Bacillota > Clostridia > Oscillospirales > Ruminococcaceae > Ruminococcus_C. The sequence continues at coordinate 7,779 of JAJQEI010000044.1, forward strand.
AGTGGATGGTCGAGTGCCTTTTCCTTGCTGCCATCGCCCATGTATTTATACAGGTGGAGCGGGAGCTGCGCCACCGCCTCTGACAGCACCCGGACGCAGGCGTACACCGCAGCCACCTGCATACTTGACCGCTTGGTCACCAGCTTATTGGATGAGGAGCCGCCGAAGCGGAACATCCATGCGCTGGCAGAAGCTGCCCCCAGGCCTGCCGTGCTGTCCTTGGGCTTATCCCTCGCCTTGAACATACTCGAAAAAATACTCATAAAAATCTCCCTTCTTTTGAAAAATGAGCATAAGAAAAGCACCTATCATTGCTGATAGATGCCAATTTAAAAATCGTATTATATTTCCGTATTCTGTAGTTGCTTGTTCACATCTCTACCGGCGTAGATAATACGAACGATACTAACTGTATTAGTTTCCTCTATTGGCAGGTAGAAAATGAGATAATTATCTACGGGAACAAACCGTAAGCCTTTTGATTTCCACGGCTCATCCTCATAAAGTTTAAATCTCATAGGCATTTCATCAAGTCCACGAGCCATTTTGAATATTCTTTGAATCTGTCCTGTTGCTGTATCCGAAACCGATAATTCAAAGGCGATATATTCGTAAATTGCCTTTATATCCTCACGAGCTTGATTGGTGTACTTCACAGTCCAACTCATATACCATATAACCTATGCATTTCTTCTTCGACTTCATCCACTGAATAGACTCTGCCATTTTCTATATCAGCGATTCCTTTCTGAATTTCTGCATCGAACTGTTCCTTGATCATCTGACTCATATCCAGTGGTTTGTTAGCAGGAAGCTTCATTTCAAATGGGATACCTCTCTGAATGACCACCTGTCTAAGGAACATACCAACTGCATTAGACATTGGGATACCAAGCTGATTCAAAACCATTTCAGCCTGTTCTTTTACTTCGGGTTCTACCCTTGCAAACACATTTGATGTTCTTGCCATGAGAATCACATCCTTTCGTCTATTATTATACTCGATTCGCTTGCAAAATGCAAGCAAATCGCTGATATTTTACAAAATGTTCATATGAAAAGGATGCCCCGATGGTTATACACGGAATCCGTAAGATTTGCATCGCACCGTATTGCCCGGTCAAGAGCCATGACAGTCGCCACCGCACCGTCAATCTTTTCTGTAGATTTCTCCTTATCCATTTTGATGTTGCCTGCAGGGTCGGTGCGAACGAATACGTTGTTCATGTTCCAGCGGAGAATAGGGTGTCCGCCGTGTGCAATTTTCTCCTCTAGCACCAGTTTCATCAGTTCCTTGGTCGGCGGTGACATGTCCCCCTATCCCATCCAATACAAAATCATCTTCACGCCATTATCCCTATTGCTTTTCATCAAGAAATAAAAAAAGCGGTATCAGGCAGCCACAAATGCCCGATACCGCTATATTTTTACACTTTCGTCAAATATTTCTCGCTACAGAATCCCGTATAAGTCACACCGCTGCCCGTGACTTGCACATAAAGCCATTTTACACCGCTGACCTCGGTATAATACCCGTAATTTTTCACCTTGGTATTTTTTGACAGCGTTGTCATAATGCTGTAGCTTGTACCAGTACCGTTTCTCATGTTGAGCTGGGATGCTGTCACCTTGTACGTCCCTGCTAAGCTACTGTCTTTTGACTTTGCGACGGCGGTCGCTGTTTTGCTTGTGGTGGACGTGCTGGACGTTGTGGAGCTGCTGGACGTGCTTGTCGTGTTATCCGTACACCATGGACACTGTGCCCAATACTGCCAATCCTTCGCAGCGTAAACCGTTTTTACAACGCCGTGGCGTGCCCCTTTGCTTCATAGACATAGCCATCACCGCCGAAAACGCCTACATGGTGGATGCCGCTGGAACTGGATTTAAACACCAATTGACCGGCTTTCATAGGAAAACTAGAAATGCCGCCCTTTGTGGTCGCTTTCGAGTACATCCCCGATGCGGAAACATCTTGACTAGATGCATATACAAGTGTTGCCGTGGTGGAACTGCTCCAGAGATACCCTTTTATCAGCCCTACACAATCGTGAACCCTCTTGCCGTATTGGCTAGAAAAATCGGATGCCGTGTAATAGCTCGGATATTGCTTCTTTTTCGCCGTGTAAAGCGTTTCAGACGCCGTTTGACCAAATGTACCGTACCAATAGGGCAAGCCGATTTGTGCCTTTGTGTAGGTGACTAAGCCACTGTTTGTTTTTGACATAATATCACCCTTTCGAAATAAATTTTTTTGAAAATGCGATTATGTATGTTCCCGACATTAATGTCGGGAAGTCAGATTTTTTGTCCCCCTAAGTCAGGAAAACTGTCCCCCTAGTACTTTTTGAAAAAAATCGAAAAAATTTTGAAAAAGGCTTGACAATGCGCATAATACGTGTTATAATATATTACAAGAGGTAAGGAAATGACAGCTAAAGAAATTGTTCGGATTTTACAAGCAGATGGATGGGTAAAAAAAGCGCAAAAAGGATCGCATTTACAAATGATTCACCCCACAAAAAAGGGAAAAGTTACCGTTCCGATACACGGAAAAGACTTAGACCCAAAAACATACGCATCCATTCTCAAGCAAGCAGGGTTGAAATAAGCCCTAGCTTTGCTGTGCTGTCGTTTCTCCCACAAATTGTGAAACGGAGGTATTTTCATGAAATTATCCTATCCTGTATGCATTTACCCGAATTCACCAAACGATGGTTTTACCGCCATTGTTCCCGATTTGCCCGGTTGTGTCACCTGTGGTGATACCATACAAGAAGTATTCGAAATGGCGGTGGACGCCGTTTCAGGCTGGGTCTTGACAGAATTAGAGGACGGCAACACGCCCCCGATTTCCAGCGAAATTACCGCAATTCACGCCGATGAATACCCGAACGGCTTTACGTCCATGCTAATCCTTGACATGGACGCTTATGCCGAAAAATATGGGGAAAAAGCTGTTCGAAAAAACTGTACAATTCCTGCGTGGCTAAACACACAAGCTGAATTATCCGGCATTAATTTTTCACAAGTCTTGCAAGAAGCTCTCTTGCAAAAATTACACGTTGAATAATCCTCCCCACCGTCAACCGCTTTAGTTGGCGGTGTTTTTTTCACCCTTTCACTTCATCTTCCTTCTCCACATCTGTATTATCCACCCTCGGAAAATCCATTTTCGCCTGTTCACCTCGGTTATTGGCGATAGCGTGCTGGACGCTGTTTTTTATCATCCAAACCGCACCGCCACAACTCAAGGGAATGCCGGTTAAATTTGCAATATCGCTCCAAATGGTCACATATGCATAGTGTACCGTTGCATAAACTGCCATGATGCACATAGCTACAAGCACCAGAATCCAACAGACAACCATGGCAATAATAAACAAATCCGAAAAATAGTTAATAAGGGATTTTTTTCAGCACTTTCTCTATACGGCTCCCTTGAAAGGGGAGCTGGCACGCCATAGGTGTGACTGAGGGGCCTGACTCCTCCGCTTCACTCCGTTCAGCACCTCCCCTTTTAGGGGAAGCTGTCAATTTCTTTTTCGAGTTCTTCAATCTTGCATTCATTTTTTAGCATACGCTCCTGTAATTGGTTGTGCTTGTCCACTCTGCCCGATAGCATTGCAATATCTTCTTTCAAGGCTTCGAATTTTGCTTGCAGTATAGCAGTCGCTTTCGACTGTACCAAAGCAGAACCGCCAACCGCTGCAACCGCTGCAATAACAGCCGTAATAATTTCTGTCCAGTCCATAGAGTCACCGCCTTTAATCGATTGTGCCGGACAGGATGAAATGAATTGTATTCCCTGCAATGCCGTCATTTGGAAACATAAATGAAAACTTTGAATAAGTTGTCGAATCCATCTTAACAATGCAAGCAACCCCGGAGGTACTGTTGGAAACATATCCTGTACCTGTGAGCGTTAAGCCATTGCTACCTATTAAGTCCGTGTTTACGTCACAGTATGTGCCACTGCTTAATGCACTGGATAATGTAATGTCACCGCTGATAAATATTTGTGACCCGATTGTGCGATATTGCACCGCATCGCTGCTAGACTGTGCGCTTGTGACCGTCACCGACGTCCACCCTGAATCATCCAAATCCGTAACCGGATTCCGCAATGCTGGCAGGGAAGAAGTGACTTGCGTATAATCGGAATCGATTTCCGTTTCTCCCAACCCTGTGCCGGAATATAATGTCCATGTACTCTGTGACTGTGTAGTATAATCGCTTGCTTCTAGCAGCTCACAAAAATGAATCGTGTTGTATGTAGAAGATGCATGATACCACACCTCCACAAGTAAGCCGCTGTCCGTTATTTTGTAAGCTAAAATATAATCGCTGAGTACGGCGTTTCTGCCGGCTAAATATTCCCAATACAAAGTAGCATAAGACGGTGCGCCAGTAGCAGATGACCCTGTGCGGACTCGTGCCGTCAAAATGCCGTAAGCGTTGGCGTTGTATCCGTCTGTCACCTTCAGCGACAATTTTGTCGGCGTGTGGATGCTTGTAATTTCTATGCTTGCCATTTTGTAATAGGGTTGTTCTGTTGACCCTCTAGAACCTACTGTGCCATATCGCCACTGCTTGTACTTTGATGATAATGCTGTCCCACCTTCATAAAAAGTATCGGCTGAGGATGTCGTGCAAGAAGTTGTGGAACACGTCAAGTCACCATCCGTAGAAAGCTTCATCAGCGGATCGGAATACGTACCACCAAAATATAGATACCGATTATCAGTCGTAACACTGTTATACAGCCCCATCTGACACGCAACATCGCCAGAACCGTCATTTTCATACCATGTCAGTCCCTGTGCCGCTCCGCTACTGCTGGGCATCTGATAACGTAGCCCTGTCGGTGCAAGTATTAACGTTCTGTCGTCCGATGCATAAGGAAGCGTAACTGTTGCACCCATGCCCATCGTTCCACCACTAAGCGGTAAATAATCTTCTATCGTATCCAGCTTCGCTTTGTCCTCGTCTGTATAATCGTTGGATGACAGCGTTTTGCCGTCCTCCTGTGCAACGAAGTAAGCTTTCAGCTTGCTCCAAAAGTAGGTTAAACCGGACT
>JAJQEI010000052.1 GCA_021201755.1 Ruminococcus sp.
AAAAAAAAAAAAAAAAAAAAAAAAAAAAAAAAAAAAAAAAAAAAAAAAAAAAAAACAAGATAAAATATAAATATTATGATACAATTGAATTGGTATAATACCGGTCATCTTTTGGGGAAAGGAGGATGTTATATTATGAATCCAGGGAAAGGGTTAGCGACGGCATCGCTCGTGTTAGGGATTATCTCCCTAATTGGAATATGCTATCCACTGCAAATTGTTGGTTTCATTTGTGGCATTATTGCGATTGTATTGTCCAGAATATCTGTAAAAAAATCACAGACAATGAATTTTCCAATAGACGGTAAGTCAAAAGCAGGCTTGATTTTAGGTATTATTGGTATCGTAATAGCCATACTGGTGTGGATTGCAATTTTCTTTAATCTCATGTCTGAAATATAGCTAAAATAAGTCAAAGCAATTGTATATACGTTTAAAAGTTACATAATGAAAAGCTGCTGCACCGTTACCAATTCGGTACAGCAGCTTTTGATATTTTGCTGCGAAAATGCATCAATATTCACCCAAACACTGCCCGAATAAGATACATCGGATACCGTCGTCAGAGCCGGAGTTACACGTTTGCAGCACAATCAGGTTGTCGCCGTATTCCGGCTCATCATCTTCCGGCGCATACCAAATGAGAGCCGTGTCTCGAATGGTTTCGATAAAATCGTCGTATTCCTCTTCGTCCAGTGTAATATAGTTCCAATACTCGAAATCCGCTCCCTCTAAACCGTTCAGGACAGAGCAAGCAACAATGCGGTAGAGATAACGTGTATCCAACGAAGCAACTTCAAAATAGATGTGTTCGTTGCCCCAAGACTCGTCTTTGAAATTCTTTACGGCGTGAAACATAGCACCACTTGCCATATTATGTCCATAGAGTAGTGTGTGTTCTGTTTCACCAATTGTGCCACGGAAATCCTCAAAAATACTGCCGGAGTGGCTAGAGTTGCCTTGCCAATCTCTCTCCAGATAATAGTCGTTATCGTCACTTTGTACAATAGGATAGTCAATTACCGTATCGCCCACATAGACCCAGCCGACGACATCTTCGTTTGCTTCGTGATATTCCTTGACCTTGTCCATGTCGATTTGCATTTCATAGTCATAAGTAACGGTCGTCGTTGTGGTAGTTGTTTCCGTTGTGGTGGTTGTTGTTGTCGTTTCCGTTGTCGTCGTCACTTCCAGCATAGGAATATTATCCGGTGCAGTGACTTTGTCAGCACTTTCAAAAAAGATGATTACCACGACCAAAACGATAACTAAGGCAACGCCGACACCAATTAAGATTTTATCCATTTTTTTCAATTTTTTTAAAAAAGCCAAAAAATCCCCTCCAAATGTAATAGCGACACGATTATATTTCATGGAATATGGAATGTAGTGTCAAAAAGAAAAAAGCTGAAATATATTCTTTATAACGCAATAACATATCATGATATACGTATAAGAATAGTATAACTGGATTTTGTGATTTTGTCAAGTGATTTTTTCAAATTTTCGGGAAAGGGTTGATTTTCTTTGGATTTATAAAAAAATGTTGGTTTTTCTGTGGAACTGTGTTATAATAAAAAGAGAAGAAATATTTTTGAGGTGAAGCCAATGCGAAAACAAATGTCACAAGACTATAAAATGTTTCTCCAAAATATCTTTTTCCCCAATCGTTGTCCCTGTTGTGGACAGTTGATTCCGTGGCGTGATTATCTCTGTGAAACCTGCACATGGCAAATGGATCAAACAGAAGATATATTTTGTCCCCGATATGGAAAGCGACCGTCGGAGTGCCTGTGCAGCGACGATTTGCCCTACGACAGGGCGTTGATTGTGGCACTTTATCACGGTGTTGCCAAAAATGGGATTTTATCTATGAAACGAGCGGAAAGTGTGAATTTTGCCAAATATTGTGCCATACAGTTAAGTGAGCGTATTTTGCAGGATACACTTTTGCAATCGTCCGATTGCATTGTTCCGGTTCCGATGGGTAAGTGGAAGAAACTCAAACGCTGCTTGAATCCGGCGGAGGCTTTGGCGAAAGAGTTATCTCGATTGTCACACATTCCACTGCGAAAGGATATTCTCTGGGACGATGGTACTGGAAAAATGCAGCATCTTCTCTCAGCCGAGGAGCGTCTGCACAATCTCACACATTTTCGGATTCGGAATGTGGACTTGACGGGTTATCGGGTTCTACTTTGTGACGATGTACTGACCACAGACAGCACGATGCGTCATTGTGCCGGATTGTTGAAATCAAAGGGTGCATCGCAGGTGGTGGCGGTATCAATGACTGCCACGGAATTAGAACACACCACGAGGAGGGCGGATACTTAAACATACTTTTGCTGTTGCTTTCGCTTGTGATGATTGTTTGCATTCTTTGCAACAAATTGACTGCACGTGTTGGTGTTCCAATGCTTTTAGCATTTCTGGCAGTGGGAATGCTCTGTGGTGTGGACGGTATTTTAGGATTAACGTTTGACAATTACACCATGACGCAAAACATCTGCACCGTCGCATTGATATTTATTATTTTCTACGGTGGATTCGGAACGAAATGGAGTGCGGCGAAACCGGTTGCAGGTCGTGCGGCACTGCTTTCCACCGTGGGTGTATTTTTGACGGCACTACTGGTAGGCGTCTTTGCGCATTTCCTATTGTCAGTTTCTTGGTTGGAGGGATTGCTCATAGGTGCTGTATTAGGTTCAACCGATGCAGCGTCTGTATTCTCTATTTTGCGTTCTAAAAGGTTGAACCTTCGTTACGGTACAGCGTCGCTTTTGGAAGTGGAGAGCGGCAGTAACGATCCAGTGGCGTATCTTATGACGATAATTTTATTCAATATGATGCACACGGACGTCACTGCAGGAAAAATGATTTCCATGATACTCATGCAGATTGTACTTGGCATCGGTTTTGGTGTGGGAATTGCTTTGGTAGTGGTATTTTTTCTGCGTCGGTTTCGCTTTGATACTTCTGGCTTTGATTTGGTGTTCATGCTGGCGGTGGCGTTGCTTTCCTATGCGCTTCCTACGCTTGTAGGCGGGAACGGTTATCTGAGTGCCTATATCGCAGGTATTATTGTTGGAAATTCTAAAATTTCCAATAAGAAAAACCAGGTACATTTTTTCGATGGTATCACGGGACTGATGCAAATGATGGTATTTTTTCTATTGGGACTGCTTTGTACGCCATCCAAGATGCTGGATCTTCTGTTACCTGCACTAGGAATTGCTGCTTTTCTGACACTAGTGGCACGTCCGATGGTGGTAGGCTTCCTGCTGACGCCATTTCGGGGAAAGCTGCGGCAGCAGCTGCTCATATCTTGGGCGGAACTGCGTGGTGCAACCTCGGCTATTTTTGCATTGATGGCTGTGGCGGAGGGTGTGGTACTCGAATATGATTTATTTCATTTGGTGTTTTGCGTGGTATTGTTTTCTATTGCAATTTAGAGGACGCTGCTTCCCTTTGTGGCGAAAAAGCTGGACATGATTGATGAAACCGGCGATGCTTTAAGAACATTTACAGACTATACTGAGCAAAAGGAGTTGCAGCTCATGCGGCTATTGCTGGATTCGGGAAATGCGTGGGTTGGCATGGCGGTGCGAGACCTCGATTTACCGCCGGACACGATGCTGGTAATCATACAGCGTGGCGAAAATAGTGTGATTCCCCGTGGTGATACCATTTTGATGGCAGGGGATACGGTGGTACTTACTGCCGGATATTACGGAAAGCTGCGTTTGACAGTGCCGTTGTGTGAAGTAAGGATTACGGCGGAACACCCATGGAATGGGAAAACGTTGGCGGAGCTATCGCTGCCCAAGGAGGAGCTGGTTGTATTGATACGCCGAGGGACGGAGTCTATCATACCCTTAGGGGATACAGAAATTTGCGACGGGAATATTTTAGTGAAGTACGAAAACTGAAAGCAAATGTGAAGTGAAAATCACGTAAAGAAAAGCAATACCGGAGGAAATGTCAAAACCGATCCGATATTGCTCTTCTTTTTATTTTATTATTTTAAAAGGAAAATCCAAGAATTCTAAGACATGGCTTGGAAAATATAATACTCATCTTTTCCAGCATACTGTACCACCAACGATTCGGATGTATCGACACACTCGATTTCATATACCAAGACCGTATACGTATCGTCGACATCTGCCCCTTCTGTTACTGCCGGTCCCAAATAATTAGAAATATCCAAGCTACTGATGGTGATATATTGGGTATCATACCATACACCATTCCAATTCAGTTCATAGTAGAGGAAAATACTCTGCCGCAAGGTCAGGGACGCCTGTGTTGTGGTTGTTGTAGATTCTGTTTGTTTTGCATCTGTATCCGTCTCGTCTGTCACGATTGTGGTTTGTATGTTTTCGCTGTCAATCACAGCAACCTATTCGTCGCCATTTTGTGGTATTCTTGTATAAATTGCAGCAGTAAAGATAATCGCAAACGCTAGCGCAGCGGTTCCGATTGCGGAGGTTTGCCAGCGCAAGTACCAAGGCTTTTTCTGTATTTTTTCTCGTTTGGCGATGTCCTCCAGCGCACTGCGCCGCATGATTTCTAGGTACATACGGTCTTTGGCTTCTTCGGTTGGCTGAATTTTTTCCAGTGCCTCTTGAATTTTCTTTTGCATCGGGTCATTCGTCGGCATTTTGCTCACCCCCTAAATTTTTTTCCAAAAGCTTTCTGCCACGCCGCAGCAGAGAGCGTATGGTGGAATCTTTTTTTGTAGCATTTTCGCAATTTCGGCACCGGAATATCCCTCGTAATAATACAAATAAATCACGGTTTTATACTGATCCGGCAGATTTAAAACTGCCTCAAGTGTCCGGGAGGTTTCTTTGTCTGGTAATTCCTCAACGCCGATTGCGTCAGACCAGTCTGAAATGGTTGTTCGTTGTGTTCGTGTCCAATGGGTATTTGCGGTTTTGCAAAGATTATTTGCCGTCACAATCAGCCAAGCCTTTGCGTGCTCATCATCATCTATTAGACCATCTTTTAGACCATCTTTCCGCATGGCACGAAGGAAGGTTTCTTGTGTAATATCCTCTGCGTCGGAAGGATTTTCCAACCGGATACAACAGAGGCGGTAAATTGCGTCTACGTGACGTGCATAAAACTGCGCAAATGCCGTTTCATTCGGCAAGAAAAGCACTCCCCTCGAATCAAATGAATTTTTCTTGTGCTTTTGCGATTTTATATTTATATAACTATATAACATGAAAGTACAAGCCAAGAAAGGAGGGAGAATCCGCTTTTTGCCTGTCCGATCCCTCTCTTATGATGCGATTTCAATTCCCATAATTATTATACCAGATTTACTCCCAAAATTCAAGTATAAATATTTGCATCAGAGAGGAGCCATAAGACAAAACCAGCTGCGCATGACAGACGGCGAAAGACGCCGACAAGTGTCCAGTCATAAGCATATTTGTCGTTGTCACAATCCGTCGTTTTGCGGAAACGTATCTTGTAGAGATTGTCCACTTGATACCATTTATGTCCATTTCCCATTTTGAACGAGTTTACCTTTCTGCTTTAAATTCGTACAAAATGGCTGCTGTTCTTCACAGCAGAAAAATCTTTTTCACTATATTACACTTTTGAGACCTTCAAAATGTTGCACAAAATGAAAAGTTTGGAGAAAAATCTAATTTTGATATGAAAAAATTATCTGAATTTGTCATAAATTACGGAGAAATAGAAGTAGAAGAAAAAGTCTTTTCTTTTTTGAAGATTTGTAGTATAATAAAAATAATTCGCACATACTGAAAAATCTTTTTAAGCAGTTAATTGTATTTCACTGTGCCAAAGCAATACACGAAAGGTGGTTTTCATGAACAAGTATAAAAAGCTTGTAACCAACACGCTGATTTTTGCTGTGGGTTCTTTTGGTTCGAAAATATTGCTGTTGTTCCTGACACGGCTGTATACGGCGAATCTGAACCCTAGTGATATTAGCACGAAAGAACTGTTGGAACTGACAGCGAATTTTTTGATTCCGGTGATTACGTTTTCTATTGCTGACGCTGTCATTCGCTATGGGATTGACCGAAATTATGACAATCGAAAAGTCTTCACCTCTGCTTGCGTGGCGGAGGGCAGAGGAGTTTTATTACTACTGGTACTGACACCATTCCTGACACTGTTGCCCTATACGGATGGTTATGTATTATTACTGATGATTTATTGTATCACCTCCGGATTTCGACAAATTGCACAACAATTTGTCCGTGCCCGAGGGCTGTTGCGGTTGTTTGCCTTTGACGGTATTACTGCAGCACTGACGCTGTTTTTGTTTAACCTGATTTTTATTTCCGGTTTGCATATGGGTATTACCGGATTTATGTTTTCAGTCATTCTTTCGGATTTATGTTCGGGGTTATTCTTGTGGGCGGCGGCAGGACTTCGTCGATTTTTTAGCTTACAATATTTGGATAAGCGGATCACCCGAACGATGCTGCGGTTTTCTATTCCGTTGATTCCGTCAGCACTCTTGTGGCTTGTAACGGGATTTTCTGATCGACTGTTTATCCGTTATATGCCCGGACCCAGTGGATTAGTCGGAGAAACGGCAGCCGGAATCTATAGCATATCTTCTAAAATTCCAAATCTCATCTCGACGATTTCTACTATCTTTTTTCAAGCGTGGAATATGTCTGCCATTGAAGAGGTAGATTCCAAGGATCGAGGACGATTTTATCAAAAAATATTTGACACTTATCAATCCTTTATGTTTATTGCCGGTGCATTCCTGATTGTTTTTGTACAAATTTTGTCAAATATTCTAATTGACTCCAGTTCTTATGCAGAGTATGCGCAAGCGTATCGTTATACGCCGGTTTTGATTGTAGGCGTCACCATGATGTGCTTTAATCAATTTCTGAGCAGCGTCTACACTGCCACCCAGCACACGACCCATTCGTTTTGGACGTCTCTTATAGCGGCAGTGGTGAATATCGTTTTGAATATAGTTTTAATTTACCTAATGGGCATTATGGGTGCGGCAATCGCCACATTCGTTAGCTATTTTGTTAGCTATTGTATTCGGATTGTGGATGCAAGACGGTATATTTATTTTCCGGTAAATCATGCGAAGTTTATCGTGAATACGGGGATATTATTCCTACTGGGAATTGTCGTAGTGGACGAGCCGCCGATGTGGATTCTGATATTGGCTGTAGGGTTAATCTTTATGACCATCTACAATTTTAGCGCAGTATCTCAAATGATGCTTCAATTCAGACGGAAAAGGCGGTAATTGAAAAGAGGGGTGGAACATTATGATTTCATATGCAGTAGGCAATACACTGGAATTTGGTGGTTATTCGTGGCTGATTTTACAAAATTACGGCGACCATGTACTGGTGATTTCAGCTGACGTACTAGAGGAAAGACACGCTTATCATTCGGAATTTGAATTTGATGATGATGACGTAGAGGCAGGCGAAATCGAGGGCGATGTTACATGGGAACGGTGTACCTTGCGGAAATGGTTGAATGAAAAATTTTTCAGCACATTTACGCAGATGGAACAGGAGAAAATTCTCCTAGCAAACCTGAAAAACTTTGGAAATCCAGTTTATGGTACTGATGGTGGAAACGATACATATGATCGAATTTTTATGTTGTGCATCGATGATGTAGAACGATACCTAACAGAGGAACAGCGCAGTGTCAGCGACTGGTGGTGGCTGCGGTCTCCCGGAGATGGGGAGATGGCTGCAGTTGTGACGAGTTCGGGTACAATTTTGACCGATGGTTTGGAACAGCAGGAGGAATGCGGCGTTCGTCCCGTTTTCTTTTTAAAGATCATATAAGGCAGGAGGAGAAATGATGGGAACACCACACAATGCGGCGAATGTAGGCGATATTGCCGAAACGGTTTTGATGCCAGGGGATCCGCTGCGGGCGAAATTTATTGCAGAAACATTTTTAGAAAACGTGGTTTGCTATAACACCGTACGGAATATGTATGGTTATACCGGCACATATGAAGGCGTGCCGATTTCCGTACAGGGTAGTGGTATGGGAATGCCATCTATTGGGATTTATTCTTATGAGTTGTACCATGTGTACGGCGTAAAGCGGATTTTTCGTGTAGGGACTGCCGGCGGCGTGGCAGATCATGTGCAATTGCGTGACGTGATTTTGGGACAGGCGGCTTGTACAGACAGCAACTATGCGGCACAATACGCACTGCCCGGTACATTTGCACCTATCGCTTCCTATCGTCTCCTTGCGGCATCAGTAGAAGCGGCAGAAGAACTGGAAATCCCGGTGCAGGTGGGAAATTTGCTTTCTACCGATGTGTTTTATCGGGAACCGAGTCCGTTGCCACAGTGGGCAAAAATGGGTGTTTTGGCAACGGAAATGGAGGCTGCGGCACTGTATATGAATGCGGCGGAAGTGGGTGCGGAGGCACTTTGTATTGTGACAGTGTCAGATTGTCCATTGCGAAACGAATACACTACAGCGGAAGAACGACAGACTTCATTTTTGGATATGATGAAAATTGCACGAAATGCGGCAGTAAAAAGCGCACGCTAAAAATAAAATCCCTACCTTATCGAATGCTGATATGGTGGGATTTTTCGTTCCTCATGGGCTTTCTAACGCCATGATTCCTGCGGCAATTTCACGCAAAACTGGGGATGCGCAGTCGTTTCCATAACCATCGTCCTCTGCCAAAACGGTCACCACGTATTTTGGCGATTGGGAAGGGAAAAAAGCTGTGACCCAGCCGTCGCAGTATTCCACACCATTTTCATCATAGCGTTCGGTTTGTGCAGTAGAAGTTTTTGCACCCATTGCTAAATATTTCGGACAGCCTTCAAAATCCTCGCTTGAAGCAGCATAGCACATGGGTGTACGTAAAAAAGCGGCAGTTTCTTCTGAAATACCACTTTCAAAAGTAGCCTCTTCCTCGTTTAAAATCTCTCTGCCATTTTCCGTTATCCCGAGAATTAGTCGCCCCATGGGGAGACTGCCGTCTCCGGCAATCGCACAGGTCATGCGGGCGATTTGCAGCGGCGTTGCGGTTAAAATTCCTTGACCGAAGCAGAAATTAGCACGTTCTGCTGGAATATTCAGCTGTGAGACAGTGGGCAGTGTGCCGCTTAATGCAGTGATACCAGATGCCAGAACAATTTCCTCGCCGAATCTCAATGATTTTGCCATGTTCAAAAGGGTAATAGCAGACAGTTCCTGACTGAGGGCGATAAAATAAGGATTGCAGGAGCTACGCATTGCTTCCAGCATATTTTGTATGCCATGACCGCTTCGATCGTGACAGTGAAATTCCTGTGTGCCAATGGATATGACACCGGTGCAGTCATACTGAAAGCGATATGCAATGCCGCTTTCTTTGGCACAGGTAGCAGTGACGAGTTTAAATATTGACCCCACTGGATAAGCGTAAAGCGCACGGTTAATAAGTGGACTGTTCTCATCCTCTAACGCAGCGGACAGGTTATCGACGGAATAGCATGGGAAGCTTGCCATTCCCAAAATATCGCCACTATTTACCTCCATCACAATGATGCAGCCTTTTTCCAGCGATGCGCCGGCAGTTTCGCATAGGCGTTGTATATCAGCGTCTAACGTTGTGATAACGCCATAGGTTGGATTGGCACCGTAGCGAATTTGCAGATTGTCACCAGAGAGAACACCGCTTGTGCCGTCCACAGAAAATGTGACACTCCAGCGAGAGGTCTCGCTGCGGAGGATATTGTCGAATGCAGCTTCAATGCCGGATACCCCTACGCCGTCTGCTGTGTAGCCGATGAGATGCTGCGCCAGAACAGGAACAGCATAGCGTTCTGGAATTTCTAAGATTGTCACGTCAGCGCAGTCGATTTCAGCAGTATCGATTTCACAGACGAAGGGCATCCCCTGTTCCACGCTAGACAGAAACGACGTTTTGTCGAGAACGTGTGGAAGGAGTGCTTCCACTGCTTCCGCAGTAGGACTGACTACCGCTTGATAGGTTGTAGTGGCGTTGACCAATGGTGTACCGTTTCGGTCATAGATTGTACCGTTTGCTGTACCTGCGGTGACTGTGTAGGTGCTTTGTTGTATGGCAGTTTGGATATAACCTGATTTTTGTGAGAGAAGTGCGAGCCAGATGGCGGAAATGGAAAATAGGAGAATGAGAAATAGGCGAATCCAAGCGAGCCGTTTTTTTAGCGTTTGCATCATATGCTCCTTTGTATCAAATCTGTGAGACTTTCCACTTATTCTATCCAGAAGTGCCTCAATTATACTTAAGCACCGCACAGTGCTTGTTCTGCTCTGTGCGGTGCTGCCCTTATTTTATAAAAATATATCCAGCGGATTCATTGTAGTAATATAGCGAAAATGCGTTGCTTTCTGTAATGGTATCATCTGCAAAAACAGCTGTATCAATGGGTAAAAGCATTGACGTGTCTATGCCGTTTTCTGCATCATAAGCGTAAATCACCACTTTGGGTTCGCCTACTGTCAGTGATGCATCCAAATCTACATAAGACCAGAACAGTTGCAACAGGCCTTGGTCAGCAGCAATGGCTCCATCTAAGTCGCCATCCATGTTCAGGCGGTATTGTTCTGAATCCATCCTGACGCTATAGTCATAGGCGTTTGCCGAAAAAGTGTAGTATATGTTTGGATTTTTGCATGCAATATTTTCCACCAGGTTTTCCACATTCTCCACTTGACTTGTGGAAATCTTGTCATAAACGAGCTGTAATGTGTTTGGCGTCAGTTTTTCCGACAGGACGCATTCCAGTAAAGCGGAGCTTCCGCCATTTTGGAATGTATAGGTCAGGGTTTGATACTCGTCGGAGGTGTCGTCGGATTGTGTAAACAAAGTATCAAAATCGCAGGATAATCGTTCTGCCTGATAGCTTTCCAGAATTTCTGTCAAATCCGCTTGAGAAAGATTGTAGTCGCTATCGAGGTATAGCGTATT
Source organism: Ruminococcus sp. (assembly GCA_021201755.1). Lineage (GTDB taxonomy): Bacteria > Bacillota > Clostridia > Oscillospirales > Ruminococcaceae > Ruminococcus_C. The sequence goes on from JAJQEI010000052.1 coordinate 10,967, forward strand.
TTCCACGTAATCCGGAAGCTGATACCAAATTGCCCGATATGCTTCGTTCGTTTGCAGCGCATCGCTTAATTGTTCCACTGCATCTGTGGGAAAGAAAATGATACGAGAAATCGTGCTGCTGTCGGTGCAAATGTCCACACAATAAGCGGTGTAAGATGATTTACTGTCACTTTCGTCGAAATCATAGTTGTAGTATTGATTATAATATTTTTCGTGATCCGATTCCCATGTAGTTAAGTTTTCGTTCAGATATTCAGATACAAGTGTAATTGCCGTTTCGTCTGTGATTTTTACATTTTGGGATTACATTCCTGCATATGCTGAGAAGGTGAAATAGAAATCGGAATCATAGTCGTTCCCTTGATAGATGGAAATGCTTTCGATTTCGTAGGCGTCGGGACGATTACTTAGAATCTGATTGTAGGCCAGATTGACGCCAAAAAGTATTCCAACGTTTAGTAAAACAACAATGCCTAGTCCAGGAACTGCAGTGAGGAGATTTTTCCACTTTCTGGTTGTAATCAGCTCGTAGACGAAGTAGAGGAGTACGATTGGGACATAGATAATCACATAGAGGAAAGCGTCATCGACGGCGTTTCCGAGTTTTATCTCTAGGGTGAGAACACTCGTGAAAAACAGGTAGGGAATCATGGTAATTAGAATGCGATAACAATGCTGCAAATATTTTGACGGTGCAGACTGTCCTGCGGCTTCGCTGCGGCGACGTTGAAAGAAGAAGCCGCCAATTCCGAAATAACATAGCGACAAAAGCAGCGTGTAAACCAGTGGCTTCCAAGTGGGCGTTAAGACACTGGAAAGGGTAAAGTTATTGGAAAAGTCAAATATACTTGCCAATAGGGAGAACAGGAGGTTGCTGCTGTTTGAAAAGAAACCAGTGTTTGATCTGTTTAAAAAGAATGGCAGATAGTTTTGCAGTAGCATTTGAAAATATGCCACGCAAAATCGTGGTATAAATAGCAGTACAAGAGATAATACCACGTTCGTAAAGCCGGTTCCGGTAATGCCCATCACCAATAGTGTGCCGCTTGCGGTCAGCAGACACATGAAAATAACACTCAGCGTGTAGGGCAAAATGGTGTTGTACAATAGCTGTAGATTTGGCTGCATACAACACAGAAGCGTTGTCACCAGCATAGACCCGACCACCCAAATGAGAATCCATAGTATAATGGCACCTATGAAGCTTTCATAGAGGAACAGTCGTTTGTGTGGCAGTGCATGATAAAAGTCTGATGCAGCACGGTTGTTTAAGAAACGGAATAGCCACAGCGTCATGAAAAAAGTCATAGGGATTGCGAGCAGCGCACCCAAGTTCATTTGATAGGCTTGTGCTGTGTAGAGACTGTTTTCGTTGGAGTAGTCGATATAGCCGGATATTGCTTGTAAAATGACCAGCAGCAAAATCAAAACCAGCGCACAAATTCCAATCATCTGGCATTGTCGAAAGCCCTCTCGAAGTAAGCCACATTTTTTAGCGTTTGTTTTCATCAGGTTTTTCTTCCTTTTGTTCCGTATCCAATTCACCAAAGGAATAGCCGAGTGCCTCCATTTCATAGGTGAAGACTTCTTCCAGTGTCAGTGGCAGTACATCCAATAAGATGGGCGACATGGCACGGAGCTTTTCTACAATTTCTTGTCGATCACCATTGACAATGAGGTTTGCTACACTGCCGCTTTTTTCGAAGTGTACGATTTTGATTCCAGAAAATTTTTCTTTGTCAAAAGGGGAAGAAAAGGCGATTTGAATTTTAAATTGTGAGGTCTTGAGGTTTTCAATATCGCTTTCCAGCACCAGCCCACCTTTGTGGAGCAGAGCCAATTGATTGCACAAATCTTCCAGTTCTCTCAGCGAGTGGGAGGTGATGATTGCTGTTGCACCTCGTTCCAGCACATCATCACAAATTAAGCTTTTTACGAATTGCCGCATAACAGGATCTAAACCGTCGAACGTTTCATCGAACAGCAAATAATTCGGACGGCGACTCAAGGTGAGAATGGTAGCTGCCTGACGGTGCATTCCTTTTGAAAATTGTCCGATGGACTTATTTTGTGGCAGCTCTAACTTCTTACAGAGCGTGTCAAATCGTGACGAATCAAAATCATTATAAAGTGCCAGATGCATTTGTTTCATGCGGTTTAAATTGCCGCTTAAAAAATACAGCTCGTCTGGGACATAGGCGATTTGTTTTTTTACGTTTGGATTATCCCAAACCGGCTGTCCATCTACGAGGACGCTGCCGCTGTCTGCCTGATAGACGCCGGCGAGAACACGAAGCAGCGTTGATTTTCCCGCGCCATTGGAACCGACCATGCCATAGATACAGCCGGAGTCAATGGAACAGGAGACATTTTCCAGTGCGGTAAAATTTTGGAAGTGCTTTGTAATGTTTTGAACTTCAATCATTTGGAGGTTTCTCCTTTCTTTTTTTCAAACGCCTGTGCAACACAGGCGGAGATTTCTGTCTCAGTGATACCAGCGAGAATCAGTTCGTCCAATAGTCTTAACAAATCCTGCAATTTTCGACGTTCTTCCTGCTGTAGTTTTTCACAGGCGTCCCGACAGACAAAATAGCCTTTTCCGGGGACTGCTTGAATCAACCCCCGACTGTCCAATTCGTTGTAGGCTTTCAAAATGGTGCGGGGATTGATCGAATGTGTGACAGAGAGATTTCGTACAGATGGGATTTGACTTTCCGGTGGTAAAGCACCAGTCAAAATAAAGCGTTCAGTTTGTGCGATAATTTGTGCATAGACTGGCGTGCGGGATAGCGGATCAATTTGAAACATGGCAAACCTCCTTTCGGGAAATTTGAAATAGAAGATGTAAATTTGCCTCTCTGTAATAGGTGTTGTACTAACGATACAACACAGTAAGCATAGCATATCCCCTTGCCATTGTCAAGGGGATAATGAAAAGTTTGTTTATCCTGCACAAAAAAATCGAATTTTTTTGTAAAATTTGCCCTTACTTCACCTGCGTACCGCCCCACTCTACCACAGTAAAGCCTTCACGGGTAAAGGGTCCGATTTCCGGTTCTTCCACTTCTATCGGTTCCTCCAGTGCTTGAAATGCCATGAACACACGCAATACACTATCCGGTTCCGGCGTAATTTCCAGTTCAGCCGATTCCGTGTACGTCTCCTGTTGGAACGTGATGAGGTTGTACGGATTATCCTGCATCTGTGGCAGCCAGTAGACGATAAATTCGTTGTACTCCCTCGGTGTCAGACCGATTTCTGCTAACGTCTCCTGTAAAAATTCCGCCGTATCTTCTCCCTTTATGACGAATCCCTCAGACATATCCCACTGGGAATCCGTTTCGCCCTCCCAGTATAAGTAGGAATATTCCATGCCGTCGGCGAGATTTGTCAACGTGCCGTCCGGCTGCGCCGTCACTACCCAGCCGTCGTCATACGCCGGATAGGTACAAGTCAACTCTCCACGGAGATCGAGTTTCACAGTCACTTCTGTCGTTTCCTCTAGATATAAGTAGATGACGGGTTTGTATGCCATATAATCGGTAACAATATAAACATCCCTATACTCCGTTGTAGACGTCACTTCTTCCAGTTTATTTTCGCCTGTTGTTGTGGCAGTAGTTTTCATTGTGGTGGCAGTGGTCGTCATTGTCGTAGTTGTAGTAGTCGTAGTCGTCGTGGTTGTTGACGTAGTTGTCGTGGCTTTCGTTGTCGATACGAGTCGCCGACTGGACGAATCCTCCTCGTCACAGCCAGCGAGACTACACAGCATTACCGCCGTGACCAGTATGGCGAGTGGCTTTTGTGTTTTCATTTTTACCGCCCTTTCTTGTCGTTACGTATTTGCGTTGAGATACACTTCCAATGCTGCGAGGCTCCGCTCCGCATACGCCTGATACTTCTCCTGTTTCCCACGGATGCGCTCCGGCAATTCCGGCAGGATGCCCATATTTGCGCCCATTGGTTGAAAATCGCCGCCGGTATATCCACTAATATAATGTGCCAGTGCGCCCATCATGGTTTCTGCCGGCAATAGGAGTGATGGCTTGCCATGCAGCGTTCTCGCCAAATTTTTTCCAGCCAAAATGCCGCTTGCTGCCGATTCCATGTATCCCTCCACGCCAGTCATTTGTCCTGCAAAGTAGAGAACTGTTGTGCCACGCAGCCGATAGTCCGCATCTAACAGCCGTGGACTATCTAAAAATGAATTGCGATGCATGACACCATAACGCTGGAATTCTGCCCGTTCCAGTCCTGGTATTAACGAGAAAACACGCTTTTGCTCTGGAAAGCGTAAGTTCGTCTGAAATCCCACCAGATTGTATAGCGTTCCCGCTTGATTTTCACGCCGCAGCTGTACCACCGCCCAAGGGCGATGACCTGTTTTCGGATCTGTCAGTCCCACCGGCTTGAGCGGGCCAAATCGCATCGTATCCTTTCCACGAGATGCCAATACCTCAATGGGCATACATCCCTCATAAACTCGAAATGCCGCTTTGTCACATTTGTGCAGCGGCGCACGTTCTGCTGTAATCAATGTCTCATAAAACGTCTCGTATTCCTCTTGATTCATCGGACAGTTGATATAGTCTGCATCTCCTCTGCCATAGCGTGCGGCAAAGAAGATTTTCTCTGGATTCAAGCTGTCGAACCGAACGACTGGAGCTGCCGCATCAAAAAAATTTAAGGGTTTGCCGCAGCGTTTTTCGATTTCTGCCGCCAGTATGCCAGCCGTCAGCGGCCCTGTTGCAACCACACATGGCGTATTCGAAATCGCAGTTGCTTCTGTTTCTGACAGTGTAATATTCGGATGATTGCGAATGGCTTTGGTGACAGCATCTGAAAACCGTTCTCTGTCTACCGCCAGTGCGCCTCCAGCCGGTACAGCGTATTGTTTTGCAATTGGTACTAATAGCGACCCCAGCTGTTCCATTTCCGCTTTCAGTAGACCAGCTGCCGAGTTTAACCGGCTTGCTTTTAGTGAATTGGAACAAACCAACTCTGCTAGTCCCGAGTAGTGATGTACAGGTGTATATTGCTGTGGTTTCATTTCGATAAGATTCACATGATATCCCGCCTGTGCCAGCTGCCATGCTGCCTCACATCCAGCCAAGCCACCGCCGATGACTGTCGCATCTGCCATCGTTTATGCACCTCCATTGCATGGACGTGAATAGCCACAGCCCTCTTTTTTACAGAGCAGCGTTCCCGACTTTTTACCCTTTTGGAAAAGCGTTGCGCCACACTGGGGACATTTTTCCTCTGTAGGAGCATTCCATGTGACGAAATCACAGTCTGGATAACCTTCGCATCCGTAGAACGTCCGTCCACGTTTGGACTTTTTTACCATGACTTTTTTACCGCATTTCGGGCAAATGCCGGATGTTTCTTGAACGATACGCTTTGTATTCGTACATTCTGGAAATCCAGAACAACCGAGAAACTGACCGTATTTTCCGATTTTGATGACCATGTTCTTGCCACATTTTTCGCAGACAATATCGGTTTCCTCGTCCGGTATTTTGACTCGTTTGCCCTCCATTTTTTCTTCGGCAGTTTCTAGTGTCCTAGAGAAATCTCCATAAAATTCTTCTAAGGTTTCCATCCAGCCTTTTTTTCCCTGTTCCACTTCGTCCAAGTTATTTTCCATTTGAGCCGTGAATTTGACATCGAGGATATTTTGAAAATGTTCCTTCATCAAGTCTGTCATCACTTCTCCCAGTACAGTCGGCTTCAGTTGCTTTCCCTCTCGTTCTACATATTGGTGACTTGTAATTGTCGTAATGGTCGGCGCATAGGTACTCGGTCTGCCGATTCCGTTTTCCTCCAGTGCTTTAATGAGCGTTGCTTCGGTATAGCGTGGGGGTGCCTGTGTGAAGTGTTGATTTCCAGCGAGGGACTGTAATTTTATTTTTTGCCTCACCTCCATTTCCGGCAGGTTTTTATTTTCGCCTTTTTCGTTTTTGTCGTTGTCGTAGACGGCAGTAAATCCATCGAATTTTACGGACGAACCCGTTGCTTTGAAGAAACAGTGATCCGCTTCAATATCCACGGAAACGGTGTTCATTTCTGCATCTGCCATCTGGCTGGCGATAAAGCGTTCCCAGATGAGCTTATAGAGTTTATATTGATCCGGTGTCAGATTTTTCTTTGCCTGTTGTGGTGTCAGCTCCGGCAATGAGGGACGAATGGCTTCGTGGGCATCTTGTGCATTTTTCTTGGTCTTGTAGACACGCTTTTGCAGTGGTAAATAATTTGCACCAAAAGTATTCTCTATATACTGTGCTGCCGCAGCTTGTGCCTCATCAGAAATGCGCAGACTATCGGTACGCATATAGGTAATCAAACCCACTGCACCCATACCGTTGATTTCTATGCCTTCGTATAGTTCTTGTGCCACTTTCATGGTACGTTTCGATTGAAATCCCAGGCGATAGGAGGCGTCTTGTTGCAAGGTAGAAGTGATAAACGGTGGCGCAGGATGCCATTTTGACACACGTTTTTTGGTATTCTGTACGGTATAATTTGCGTTTTTCAGCCGTTCCAAAAGGACATCTGCGGCTTCTTTGTTCGGAATTTCCATTTTATCTACACGTTTGCCGTCTACCTTGATCAATTTTGCAGCAAATATTGCGCTCGATGGTGGCGCACTGCATTTTGCATCAATCGACCAATATTCCTGTGGTACAAATGCACGAATCTCGTTTTCCCGATCCACAATCAATCGTACCGCCACAGACTGTACTCTGCCTGCGGACAATCCCTGACGCACCTTTTTCCACAAAAATGGACTGAGTTTATAACCCACCAAGCGATCCAGAATGCGGCGTGCCTGTTGGGCGTTGACCAAATCCAGATCAATTTTATGCGGATGGCTCATGCCATTTTTGATGCCGTTTTTGGTGATTTCGTTGAATTCCACACGATTATTGCCGTTCATGTCCAGTTTTAAAAGCTGTGCTAAGTGCCAGGAAATTGCTTCTCCCTCTCGATCCGGGTCAGTTGCCAGATAAACAAAGTCCGACTTTTTCGCCTCTGTTTTTAGCTTTCTGATGACGTCGCCTTTGTCTTTCATATTGGTATATTGTGGCGTAAAGCCGTTTTCCACGTCTACGCCTAACTTTGATTTTGGCAAGTCTCTGACGTGACCCATGGAGGCAATGACTTCATAACCCTTGCCCAGATATTTTTGAATGGTTTTCGCCTTTGCCGGCGACTCTACGATTACTAATTTTGACATACGCTCTTTCCTTCTGATTTCTCACTTTGCAGTGAGATGATTTCTGATTGATTATGGCAGCTTAAATTGCTTTCCGGGGATTCGCTGCACTTTTCCGAAAATCTCCAGTTCCGTCAGCTCTGCCGTTAGTTCCTGTATGGTGGTGTCGGTTGCCTCTGCCAATTGATCCATGTGCATTACCTGATGCATTTGTAATAAAGATAAGATCTTTTTTTCGAGGCTGTCCGTTTGGGTCTGGTTATTCGCCGTAATATCCGATGCAGATTGACTTTCTGAATATGTATCGTGTTTAGGTGTCGTTTCTCGTGATTCGATTGTGGGAGATTCCTGTGATGACGGGTTTGCATGAAATTTTGAATTTTCCTCTTTTTCGGCGGCTTGCAGCAGTGCATCTAGGTCGATCAAGTCTGCAACATCTAGGTTATAGTAGGAATAAACCACATCCTGACTGTCGAACACCGGTATTGCACCGTCACGAAGATATTTTATCACACCGGCATAGTGTTTGTCAAATATATCTGCTGGTGGAATGCAAAAAACTTCTCTGCCTTGTTCCATCGCCCGTTCCGCAGTAATTAGTGCGCCGCTTCGTTCCAGTGCCTAAACGACGAGTGTTCCAGCCGAAAGACCGGATAAAATCCGATTGCGTGCAGGAAAATTTGATGGATGTGGCGATGTTCCCGGAGAAAACTCCGAGAGAATCAGACCATTATCGGCAATTTTGTCTTTCAGCGTGTGGTGTGCCGGCGGATACGCCACATCTAATCCGCATCCCATCAACGCAATGCTTGGCTTGTCATGTGCCAAAGCACACAGATTGGCAGTAATATCGATTCCTACGGCAAATCCGGTGGCCAGAATAAAGTGAAACTGTACCAGCTGATTACAAATATGTTTTTCCACACGCAGGCTGTAATCTGTAGGGTTATGTGTACCTACGACAGTCAGAAGCAAGCGGCTTTCCAGCAGTGAAATATCTCCTCGATAATACAAAATGATCGGCGCATTGGTTATCATGCGCAAATTTCTCGGATAGATACTGTCATAATAGGTGAGTATTGAAATGCCCAGCTTGTCATAGCGTTCCATCAGTTCATCTATGTGATTGTCTGTGACCTGTCGAATGCGGCGCAGATGTCGTTCTGTCAGTCGGATTTTCTTTTGTTGTTCCGGATCACACAGATTTTGTCGTGCATTTGTCGGCGAACCAGTATGTTTGACGACCTCCCAGATACGGGGACTGCCTGCACCGAACACCATTTGCAGCCATAGTAGATCGTGTATCGTTTCAATTCAATTCTCCATGAGATGTTACTCCATTCTTTAATTCCCATAAGATAATGCCGGCTGCCATTGCCGCATTCAGCGATTCAATATTGCCGTGCATGGGAATTGTAATTTGTCGATCGCAGCGTTGTGCTGTTTTCGGTGGAAGACCATTTCCCTCGTTGCCAATGAGAATGGCAGTGCCTTGTGTAAAGCTGCACTGACCTACAGGTTCTGCTGTAGGGTTTATTACCGCTGCACAGGTAGTGATGTTTTCTCGATGGCAGGCGTCAAAAACGGACTCGATTTCATCAACCTGACAAACTGGAATACGAAACAGCGACCCCATTGTTGCACGCACCACCTTGGGATTATAAATATCGCAGCAGGCGCAGTACACGACGCCGTCGATTCCCATGGCGTCTGCGGTTCGAAGAATCATGCCAGCATTGCCGGGATCTTGTATTTGATATAAAATCGCATAGAGTCCTTTCTTCTTGAAAAAGGCGTTGATAGACAAAGATTTCGGCTTTTCGCAGATGGCATAGACACCTTGAGAGTGTTCTGTTTGTGAAAGCATCGTCGCTAGTTTCTCAGACAGCAGTGTGCAGGGTATGGCACAGGGCGGACGTTGCTGTTCCCATTTGGAAAAGCCATCCTCCGTACAGAATAGCTGATGTATTTTTGCACTATTTTTTGCAGCGTCTAACACCAGTCGAAGTCCTTCTAATACAAATAGACCAGTTAATTTCCGTTCCTTTTTTGAAGCAGCGAGTTTGCGATAGTGTTTGATTTGTGCATTTTCTGGCGAAGTAATGATTTGCAATGTTCCATTTCCTCCCGAGTGACCTCTGGATATAACAAAACACGCTCTTTTTTCATCATAGAGCGTGTTCCTTGAGTTATTCTAAGGCATACGCTTTAAAGTGCAGCCTTTGCCTGTTCTACAATTGCTGTAAAGCCAGCAGCGTCATGAATTGCAATTTCAGATAACATTTTACGGTTCAACGTAATGCCAGCCTTTTTGCAGCCGTTCATGAACTGTGAATAATTGATACCGTTTAGCTTACAAGCAGCGGAAATACGGGTAATCCAAATACGGCGGAATCCCCGTTTCTTTTGCTTTCTGCCAATGTATGCGTAATTGCCGGACTTCATGACTGCCTGTTTTGCCATCTTGAAGTGCTTCGACTTACTGCCCCAATAGCCCTTTGCCAGCTTCAGGGTCTTATTTCTTCTCTTTCGAGTCATCATTGCACCTTTTACACGTGCCATAATATTCTACCTCCGTTGCTCTGTGTTTTCGTTTTTGGATTACTGCTTATAGATACGGCAGTAGCTTTTTCAGTGCCGTTGCATTTGTGGTGTCTGCAATGCCAGCAGTACGAGCAATTCTCTTCCGCTTCGTATCTTTTTGTGTCAATCTGTGACGCTTATTTATCTTTTGATATTTCAGTTTTCCGGAAGCTGTCTTCTGAAACCGTTTTTTTGCACCGGAATGTGTCTTTACCTTATTTTTTGCCATTAGATTTTCCTCCTGCTTGTTTTGCTGTTTTTGGTGAAATGAACATGACCATACTACGGCGTTCCATTTTTGCAGGCTTGTCAACAACGCCGACTTCTGCACACGCTTCTTTGAAACGCTTCAGCAGTTCTTCGCCGATCTGAGGATGTGCAATGGCACGCTTACGGAACCATACGGATACCTTTAGCTTATCGCCGCCCTGCAAAAATTTTTTCGCTTGGTTCACTTTGGTTTCGAAGTCATGGGTATCAATTGCAGAAAACATTCGAATTTCCTTGATGGAAACAACCTTTTGATTTCTGCGGGCTTCTTTTTCCCGCTTTTGCTGTTCAAAGCAGTATTTTCCGTAATCCATAATCCGGTACACCGGCGGTTTTGCCTGTGGTGCAATTTTCACCAGATCCAGATCTTTTTCATAAGCGAGCTTTTGTGCATCTCTTGCAGACATGGTTCCGAGTTTTTGTCCGTCCTGATCAATTACCAGAATCTCACGTTCTCGGATCTCTTCGTTAATCTGCAGTTCCTGTTTGCTGATAAGCCAACACCTCCAAACATTATATTTCAAACAAATCGTGCATAAAAATGCTCACATCATGTGAGCAGCCCTAAATTTCAGACACAATACAGTAAAACCAATTTTGTTTCTACAGCATTGTGTTAAAATTTGATATCGACCGTTTCGACTAAATATAAAGCGTCAAACGGTGAGAACGGAATGCTCTTCTTTATTTTGTTTGTTTTATTATAGCACAACGAAAATGTCTTGTCAAGCACTTTTCAAAAATTTATTTCTTGTTCATATTTTAGTGCGATTGACAATATTTCCAACAGGCTGACTTTGGGGAATTGTTGTTATTCCTGTAATCTGACAGCTGTAGGTACTTTTCGTCCGGTGAGTATCCAAAGCAGTCCCAGATATACTATGCCGCCGATCATGCCCACAAAGCCCAGCGAGAGCCATAAGTTCCACTGTACTGTAGTGTCACGCAGCACCCACACGACTGCTGTGCTGCCCGTTGCTGCGAGTGCCGGCTGCCATATTTTTCGGAAGAGTTTTAAAGGTTGCCCCACGGCTTTTTTCAAATTTCCGTTAATTAAGAGTAGTATAATCAGATAATATCCACTTGTTGCGATTCCGGCACCGCTGACACAAAACGCCGGCTGTGGAATGAGTATCAAATTGCCTGCCAGCTTGACAGCGACGCCTATGAGCATACACTCGACGGGAACAATTGCTTTTCCAATGCCTTGTAAAATACTGCACAAGGGGAATACAAGACACAAACACACCATACCTGGCAAAAGAGATTGGAGGCTTTGCGTCGCAAGGAACGCCTCTTCCGGTCGCCCTCTATAGAGAACCTCCATCACTGGAACAGCTAGTACGCCGAGCCAACCGGCAGCTGGGAAAGCCATACCTGCTACAGTGGCGACGACCTTTTGTGATTGCACTGCGATTCCGTTTTTATCCGACTTTGTCCAAAGTGCAGCAGCACTAGGCAGCGCACTTTTTCCAAGCATATTGGTTACAGACGGCACTAAGTTAAAAACTGTCACCGCCATTCCCGTAAAAGAGCCGTAGACAAATGCAGGGAAATCGGTGCTTTTTGCAAGTGCGCCAAAGCGTTCGATCAGCTTATCGGGATAGAGCAGCTGTGCTTTTCCGAGACAGCGCATCATGGTAACTAGATCGAGAAGCGATGTCAAGTTTGTCACCAGCGATCCCAATGCCACAGGAATCATCACATAAAGCAGTCTCCGAAAAATTACTTTCACAGATGCTACGGTCATTTTTGGGTCAGATTTCGGCATTTTTTGTCTTATGAAGACGCTGCGTACGCCGAAATAGAGCCAGCCCGCCAGCGTAGACACCGTTACGCCTAAGACAGCTCCTGCCGCTGCTAGTGCCGTCAGTGGCACGTCAGCCATGACATATTGGCAGAGAATATCTGCGTGTTGAAGTGTCCATTGGCAAAAATATAGTCCCAATCCCAGCTTTACCAGAGCCTCTATTGCCTGAGACACGGCAGTTGGCGTCATGTTTTGCAGCCCTTCCCAATAGCCACGTTCTACCGCTGTTAAACAGCCAAACAGAGCTGCCGGTGCAATTGCTAGCACAGAGAATACCGCATAGGGCTGCGCTGCAATTTGCACGGAAAAAGGTTTCGCCAGTACGAATATGATAACGCTCAGAATAGCACCCAGGATCCCACAAGAAATTTCCCCAATGCGGTGAATTCTCTTTACCTCTGCAAAATTTCCCATAGCTGCACTGCGTGCAACTGCTTGTGAGATGGATGCCGACAGACCTGTGACGGATAGTGCATAAATGGGCAGCAGCAACCCATAAGCACTACTAAAATATCCCATGCCAGTTCCGCCGAGTATGTTTGTTAAGGGGATTTTAAAAAATGCACCAAACACTTTTGTTATCACAGCGGAAATCGGCAAAATTGCCGAGTCTTTCCAAAAGGATTTACTTTTTTCTAACATACGAAGCTCCTAAAAATAAAATTTCTCTAAAAAAATGGCCTTCTTTCAAAAATTTATGTTGCCGAATCAGAAAATATGTGTTATAATATAGGGTATAGGGACTGGAGCTAGCGTTTTGCTGCACGCTCTGGTCACGAATTACACCCAAGGAGTTTTGACTATGCAATATACATTTTCAGAAAATGTCCAATCGCTGCAGCCATCAGCGATTCGTGAAATATTGAAATTTACTGGAATGCCTGATGTGATTTCTTTTGCTGCCGGTAATCCGGCACCGGAAGCATTTCCAACGGAGTTTATCGAAAAAATTTCTGCGGAGATTTTACGAGAAGATCCAGTTTTGGCATTGCAATATAGTATTACAGAGGGCTATCCGAAGCTGCGAGAGCTTTTGAAACAGCGGATGGCAGCACAGCACTGTTTTGATCCGAATCGTGACGATTTGATTATCACTTCCGGTGCGCAGCAGGCGAACGAGCTGGCGTGTAAGGTACTGCTCAATAAGGGTGACACGCTGTTTTGCGAGTCTCCGAGTTTTATTGGATCGCTGAATGCGTTCCGCTCTTATGGCGTGGACTTGCAGGGAATTCCGATGGAACAGGACGGCATGGATATGGATGCACTGGAGAATGCCATTCAAAAGAGTGCGAGTCCGAAAGTGATCTATGTGATTCCGAATTTTCAGAATCCTACCGGGCGGGTTATGTCCCTTAAGAAGCGAAAAAAATTGTATGAACTGGCGTGTCGTTATGATTTGGTTATTATCGAGGACAATCCCTATGGCGATTTACGTTTTTCTGGCGATCCGATCCCATCGATAAAAAGCCTTGATGCGGAGGGCAGAGTATCTTATTCCGGAAGTTTTTCAAAGATATTGGCACCTGGCTTGCGTGTGGGTTATGTCAGTGCAGCACCGGAGCTGATTTCGAAAATTACTGTTTGCAAACAGGTTTCCGACGTCCATTCCAATATCTGGGCGCAGCTTATCTGCACAGCCTTTTTGGAACAGATGGACATGGACAGCTATTTGGAAGGACTGCATAATGTCTACCGTCGGAAGTGTAATTTAATGGCAGATGGCATTCGGGAATATTTCTCTCCGAAAATCCAGTGGGAAATGCCGGAAGGCGGTTTGTTTCTTTGGTGTACGCTGCCGGACGAATGGGATATGCCGAAGTTTTGCACACAGGCGGTGGAGCAGTATAAAATTGCAGTAGTACCGGGGAATGCGTTCTTGGTGGATGAATCTGCGGAGAGTCATTCTATTCGTCTTAATTATTCTACACCTACCGATGCGCAAATCACAAAGGGTATAAAGATCTTAGGAAAAATGACGACTAGTGTTTAGAAATCGAACTTCTAATCTTTGAATCTCTGAGCAGAAAAGAAAACAATTTTAGTAGAGAAAAATTAGAAATGTAAAATTTGGTGAAAGGAAGTTTTTTACTTATGGCACAGACACAGAAGAAAAAGACACCGCAGAATCACTACTTGGTGACAGAGTCTTATTTGATGACAAGAGGTGCAGCATTGCACTTTCCGTCGAAACAATTTCAAAATCTCATATCCACGAATGATACGGTTTATGGTCTCATTGTGGATATGCCGGTCAATCCGCAGACGCTGATTACACTGGTGATATATATCAATGGTGCGGCAAATTTGTATTTCAATAACGGCGGTTCCTACACTGGCGCATCGCAGCGTTATTCTACCGTGGCTCAGCTTGGCCGAGGACTCGTGGCACAGTCCAATCGAATCTTGGGAGAGGCAACACGTACGAAGAAGCTGGATCTTCCCACCGGACGGGAACATCACATTTTCCTGTTGACTAAAAACGGCACGTATCGCAAAGCATTTTTGCCCACGGAGCTAAAAGATGAAAGCAGTGATTTGCAGTCTGTTTTTGCGCTTTACCAGCGTTTGATGCAAGAGCTGAATGCAGTGCAAATGAAGGATCGTGCAAAAGCGAGAACCCAAAAATAAACGGAGGGGAAGTTCCAAAATGGCAGAACAAACAGAGAAAAAACTCATTTTCAGTGGAATCCAGCCAACCGGCGTGTTTACGCTGGGAAATTATATCGGCGCAATCCGAAACTGGGGACCGCTGCAAGACGAATATCGTTGTGTTTACAGTGTTGTAGATATGCACGCTATCACAGTTCGGCAGGATTCGGTGAAGCTGCGGCAGAATACGCTGCAGGCATACGCATTGCTAATGGCGTGCGGCATTGATTTAGAAAAGTCGCTGCTGTTTATCCAGAGCCATGTGCATACCCATGCGGAGCTTAGCTGGATTTTAAGCTGCAACACGCAATTTGGAGAACTGTCACGTATGACGCAGTTTAAGGACAAAAGTCAGCGGCATCCGGACGATATGAATGCAGGATTGTTCACCTATCCGGTGTTGATGGCGGCAGATATTCTGGCGTATAACGCTGATCTTGTGCCGGTGGGCGTTGACCAAAAGCAGCACTTGGAGCTTGCACGGGATATTGCACAGCGTTTTAACCAAAGATATGGTGATTTCTTTACGATGCCTGAACCATATATTCCACTGGTTGGCGCAAAAGTGATGTCGCTGCAAGATCCCACGAAAAAGATGTCCAAATCAGACACGAATCCCAATGCTTGTATTCTGATTTTGGACGATAAGGATACGATCATTCGTAAGTGCAAACGTGCAGTGACGGATAGCGACACTGTCGTTCGTTATGCAGAGGGGAAAGACGGCATCAATAATTTGATGACCATTTATTCCAGCGTGACGGGAAAAGACTTTGACGCCATTGAACGGGAATTTGATGGGCAAGGTTATGATACTTTTAAAATGGCAGTGGGCGAGGCAGTTGCGGATCATCTGCGACCAATGCAGGAAACTTATGCGAAGCTGATTGGAGATAAGAAGTATCTGAATGAATGTTATACCCAGTCGGATGCAAAGGCACTGGCGTATTCCTCGAAAATTGTACAAAAGGTGTATCATAAAATCGGTTTTGTGGACGCAAGATAATG
This sequence comes from Ruminococcus sp., assembly GCA_021201755.1. Taxonomy (GTDB): domain Bacteria; phylum Bacillota; class Clostridia; order Oscillospirales; family Ruminococcaceae; genus Ruminococcus_C. Next base: position 26,506 of record JAJQEI010000052.1, read on the forward strand.
AAAACACAGGGCGGAAAACAGGAGTGATGTAGCATATGATTCCATACGAAAAAAAAGAACGGTATCATATCGAGGATTTGATTGAAATTGTGCGGCTTTTGCGCAGTCCGGAGGGATGTCCCTGGGATAAAGTACAAACGCACGAATCCATTCGCAGTGAGTTTATTGAAGAAACTTATGAGGTTATCGAAGCCATCGATCGAAAAGAACCACCGCTATTGCAGGAGGAATTGGGCGATGTGCTGCTTCAGGTGGTTTTTCATACTCAAATCGAACAGGAACAGGGTCATTTTACCTTTGACGACGTCTGCACCGAAATCTGTGAAAAGATGGTGGAACGGCATCCGCACGTATTTGATACTGTACAGGCAGATACGACAGAACAGGTGTTGAAAAATTGGGATACCATTAAAGAACAATCGAAACACCAGACGACCCGTACGCAAACGCTGGAAGCTGTGGCGAAAACCTTGCCGGCACTAATGCGGTCACAGAAGGTGTATAAGCGTGCCGCAAAAGCGGAGCTTGATATTTTGGAACGTTCTGCGCTATTGTCACAAATGCAGGAGGCGATTGCGGTGTTGTGCCAAGCCGATCCGCAGGAGCATACAGAGGAAATCGCACATACTGTGGGTACCTTACTCTTTTGCTGTACTGGAATCGCACAGCAAGATGGTTTCTCCGCAGAACAGATACTGGTCGATACCACGAAACAGTTTATCACACGCTTTGCAAAAGCAGAGGAGAAAAGTTTGAAAACCGACAGCAATATGAACGAAGTGTGGGAGGAGATGTAATTCAGAATGCGACTGGATAAATATTTGAAAATTTCACGGCTAATCAAGCGTCGTACTGTTGCGAACGAAGCTTGCGATGCTGGAAAAGTACTTGTGAATGAAAAAGAAGCCCGTGCATCTTATGCAGTAAAGTCGGGTGATATTATACAGATCCAAATGGGTCAAAAGGAAATCAAGGTGCGTGTGGAGCAAACACCAGAATATGTCAAAAAAGAGGATACAGCAGGGCTATATACGGTATTATCTTGAGAAAAATGCCTAAATTTGTTTGTTTGTGTTTGTTTGATTTTATACATTTGATGTATTGACAAAAGCCAACGAAATGTGATATAATAATTTTATGCAAAACTGTGTGAGGGAGCCGGTTTTGGGTATTGCAATTGAAACGATACCAAAGATCCATTAAAAAATGCGTGTCAGGATCGGCTGATACGATGATAGCATGAAATACAGGACAATTTTAGAGAATATGTCACCGTGCGGTGCGTTTCTCAGATGGAATAGTTCTGAGAATTTTTTGTAGGAGGTTGAGGACTTTTATGGAAAATTTAGGATACTTATTAGACGAGAAGGAAATTATTCCTGTAGATGTGCAGCAGAGATATGACAGTCGTACATATTACAGAGAACGAAAAAGGGCGAAAAATAAAAATAGATATGGGTATCAGATTGCAAAACGTTCTTTCGATATTGTTGGTTCTATCGCTGCAATCGTGATTTCGGCGATTCCTATGCTGATTATCGCACTGCTTATCTTTCTGCAAGATGGGCACAATCCAATTTTCAAGCAAATTCGTGTGACGAAAGACGGCAGATTTTTTACGATGTACAAGTTCCGCACGATGCACGTCAATGCTGAGGCAATGCTTGATGAATTATGCAGCCAGAATGAAGCGGACGGTCCTGTATTCAAAATGAAAAATGACCCTCGTGTGATGAAAATCGGTCGCTTTTTGCGGCGAACGAGTTTGGACGAAATTCCACAGTTTTTCAACGTGCTGAATGGGACAATGAGCTTCGTAGGACCTCGACCGCCACTCCCTAAAGAGATGGAATCTTATACACCATACCAATTACATCGACTGGATGTAAAAAGCGGGATCACCTGTTATTGGCAGTGTTCCGGCAGAAGCAATATCATGTTTGATACGTGGGTGGAGTTGGATCTGAAGTACATAAGAGAATGTTCCGCATGGGTTGATTTCAAAATTTTATTGCGCACGGTAGTGGCTATTTTGAAAAGAGACGGTGCAGAATAATCCTTTAGGCGTTTTTAGTCCGTGTGTTGACATCGATTGTCATCACCTTGATTTCTAATATCTGCTGTCGGTTTTTTTCGACAGTAGTTTTTTTTATTTTTAAAAACGAAAATTTTTCTCTTGACGATTTTCATGAAATATGCTATAATAAAAATGGTAAATTAGAAAATTTTTTGATAATGGAAAAAGGGGGGATTCGTTTGATAAAAACATCGTTTTGTAGAAAAATCTGTGTCATGTTTGCTATGGTGCTGCTTTCTTTCTTTGCCTTTCCATGTATGCAGTGGAATGTCCATGCGGATGATAACGATGACAGAATGCTTTACAACAATTATATTTATTACACAATCAACTCCTCCAACGAAGTTGTGATTCAAGATGTCCGTGCCTCGATTACAGAAGCAGAAATCCCAGCGGAAATTGATGGCTATTCCGTGACGGAAATCGGCAACTATGCGTTTAAGGATTGTACAGCACTTACTGATTTGACGATTCCGAACAGCGTTACAGAAATTGGCTGGGGGATTGTAGAGGGAACACCATGGCTGGCGTATCAGACAGATGATTTCGTTGTCGCCGGTGATGGAATTCTCTTGGCGTACCGTGGTGCAGACAGCGACGTAGCTGTGCCGAACACCGTTCGATGTATCAGTGGCTATGCGTTTTCTGGATGTGAAACGGTCTGTTCCGTGTCTTTTTCGGAAAATCTCACGGCGATTGACGCTTTTGCGTTTGACCAGTGTACAAATTTGGAAACGATCACGTTTTCGGAGCGTTTAACTAAAATTGGAGAGTATGCGTTCCATTGGTGTACTTCTTTGAAAAAAGTGGATTTGCCCGACAGCGTTGTCACGTTAGGCGATCATGCGTTTAGCTATTGCAAGGCATTGACACGTGTAAAGCTGTCCGCTTCTATGACGACGATTGAGAATATGACGTTTAGCTGCTGTGTTTCTTTGACAGAGGTGACAATTCCAGAGTCAGTCACTGCGATTGGGAACTATGCGTTTCAAAATTGTATCGCATTGGAATCGATTACTTTATCGCAGGGTCTCACGGTTATTAACGTTGGGATATTTGATGGGTGTACGAGCCTGACGCAGATTACGATTTTGAATCCGGAGTGCATTATTGCAGATGATAGTACAACATTATCTGAACAAGCGGATATTTATGGCATGGTCGTTTCAACTGCGAATACTTATGCGATAAAATATGCGCATAAGTTTACTGCACTCGATTGGATGCGTGGGGATTATGACGGAGACGGCATTTTAACGGTGCAGGACGCTTATCAGATCCTTGTGGTGTTTGCAAGCGATTCCGCAGGTGTGCCACAGACATTAACCGATACCGAAATCTATGCCGCAGACTATAATGACGATGTATGTATTAATACACAGGATGCATATGCAGTAATGGTGGCGTTCGCACAGAGTGCTGACGGATGTTAGGGGAAATTTTGTAAGGTTATTTTCGGCGTTCTTATGAGAGAAAAAGATAAAACATAAGACGCCACAGCGAAAGGATAATGGATTATGCAATAAAAAAGATGGAGAAAATGGATTGCAGGAATGATTGCGGTTGTTTTTGCAATATCCGAGTGCGTAGCATCACAAAGCATGATTTTTGTGGATGATACGGCGGATGAAACTTTGGAATGCGGTGGATTCTACTGTACGACGACGAGTGAGGGAGACTTGATCGTCACTGGTTTGGCAGAAGACACTACTTTTGTCGTGATTCCAGAGGAAATAGACGGCTGTTCGATAGTAGAAATTGCAGATAATGCATTTGCGGAAAACACGACGATAGAGTTGGTAGACATCGCCGAAAGTGTCACGATCATTGGAAATTGTGCATTCTCAAATTGTACATCGCTAACGACGGTTACTGGAGCAGAGGGCGTACAAGAAGTAGGAAGTTCGATTCTATCTGGTACAGCATGGCTGGAAGAATGTACTGGAGATGTTGCAGTATTATCCGATCGGCTTGTTGTACAACTCTTGGCAACAGATGCAGATACGCTGACGCTACCGGAGACGGCGGAGGTGTTGTCTGATGCGCTGTTCTATGCGGATACAGCTTTGACAGAACTTACGCTTCCGGATTCTGTAGTGCGGATTGGAAACCAGTGTTTTTATAGTTGTACTTCCTTGCAGTATGTGACACTTTCATCGGACTTGGAATATATTGGGAAATCGGCGCTTGAAAATTGTACCGGGCTTCACGGGATTCAGCTGCCAGATAGTTTGATAGAAATGGGGAAGGCAGCGTTTTCTGGCTGTACTTCTTTGACGACACTCTTGACCGGCAATGGCTTGACAACGATTCCGGCTTATGCGTTTTATGAATGTAAGGCATTGCAGCAAGTGTCGCTTGGCGAAAGTATCACAAAAATTGGCAGCTATGCGTTCAATAGCTGTATGAGTCTATATACGTTGGTACTGTCGGAGGGATTGCAGGAAATTGGCGATTATGCATTTGCTTCTTGCATTAGCTTAAATAGCCTGACGCTGCCGGAAAGTCTCACTTCTGTGGGAAAAGATGCTTTTTGGCAGACGGGATATATTTTATCACAGACAGATGATTTTGTCATATGCAGCAGTGTTTTGCTTCTCTATCAGGGAACAGAATCGGATATTACGATACCAGAAGAAGTACGGCTTTTGGCAAATAGCTTTTTATCAAATGCCGATACGGTACAGACTGTGACACTGTCAGACGGAATGACTTCTATTGCATCCAATGCACTTTCCGGCTGTGTTTCCCTTGAAAAAGTGATTTTGTCAAATACAATTAAAAGTATTGGTAATTATGCATTTCAAGACTGTGTTTCTTTGACAGAGGTTGTCTTTTCAGAAAATCTAGAAACCATTGGCATTGGTGCTTTTTGGGATTGTGAAAGCTTGGAAACCGTCATTTTGCCGGAATCATTGATGGAAATTGGTGATAAGGCATTCTGGAATTGCATCGCTTTAACATTTGTGACGGTGGAAAGCATGGATTGCAGCTATCCCGATTCTTCTGACGTCTATCCCGCAGAGACGATATTGTCCGGTTACAGTAACTCTACCATGGAAATCTATGCAGAGACTTATGGATTTTATTTCTTATGTCTCCTTGAAGCGTATGTAACGACAGAAAGCGATGATTCCATTGATGGTACAGATGACACAGACGATTCTGGATATGTGACGACCACGACAATAGAGACGACGGTAGAGGCATCGGAAATATCCACAACAACTGTAACAACAACCAGTGAAGATTCGACAGAATCAGAAGAAGCGACGAATACGGATACAACGAGTGCTTCCGTGACATTGCCCTCATATATCACGCTTGCAACAACAACGGAAACGACAGAGGATAATGCTTCAGGCGGCGTGTCCACAGCGACTACAGTAACGACCACAACTGGAGCAACAACTACATCGGCGACAACCACAGCTTCAACAGAAGCGGCTGCTACGACGGGAACTGTGCCAGCAGGAACGACAACTACCCCTGCGACGAGTACGACACCATCTACAAGCACAACAGAGGGTACGACGACTACGCCAACGGAAACCATGTCGACAACGGAAAATGCACAGGATGATGATTGAATTCTAGGGGATGTAGACGGAGACGGCAGTATTACGATACAGGATGCCTATTTGGTTATGGTTGCTTATTCTAAGGAGTGCGCAGGCGTTTCGGTGGATTTAATACAGCAGGAGCAGTATTGTATGGATGCAGATGCAGATGGCACGATTACATTGCAGGATGCCTATCAAATTCAAGTTTGGTTTTCTGACCTGGCTGCAGGTTTGACAAATGAGACGGAGAGCGAAAATGCTATCGCATAATTGAGAAAGGAAGCGTATCAGCACGTATGGCAGAAAAATGCATTTCAATTCAGGATAGCACGCAGTTTCAGTCGGTTTGCGGCAGCTTTGATGAAAATTTAAAGTTGTTGGAACAACGCTATCATACCTCGATTATCTGTCGAAGTGACACGATTCGGATTCAAGGCAGTGACGCAGAGACAGAATTGGCAGCAAGCGTCATGACGTCGATTTTGCGAATGGCTGCAAAAGGAGAGCCGGTGACCAAACAAGCCGTACTCTATGCTGCGGACATGGTAGATAATGGTTCCGGTCAGCAGCTGTCGGAGATGGAGGACGATCGTATGGTTTGCCTAACGGCTTCCGGAAAGATGGTGAAAGCGAGGACGCTGGGTCAGCAGAAGTATGTGCAGGCGATCGAAAAAAATACTGTTGTCTTCGGAATCGGACCTGCCGGTACGGGGAAGACCTATCTGGCGGTGGTGATGGCAGTGCGTGCCTTTCGGCGCAAGGAGGTCAATCGGATTATCCTCACTCGCCCTGCGATAGAAGCAGGCGAAAGTCTTGGCTTTTTGCCGGGAGATTTGCAGGATAAGGTGAATCCTTACCTGCGACCGCTGTACGACGGCTTGTTTGAAATGTTGGGTGCAGAGGTGTTTCAACGGCACCTAGAGCGAGGTTCGATTGAGGTTGCACCCTTGGCGTATATGCGTGGACGCACATTGGACAATGCATTCATTATTCTGGATGAGGCACAGAATACCACAAGAGAGCAGATGAAGATGTTCTTAACCCGACTGGGGGAAAGGAGTCGTATGGTCATCACGGGCGATACGACACAAATTGATTTGCCGGACAAGCAAAAGAGTGGATTGGTACAGGCGGCGAAAATCTTACGGGATGTAGAAAATATCGCTGTTTGTCAATTTCAAAATTGTGATGTGGTACGCCATAAATTGGTACAGGATATTATCAAAGCCTATGAAAAATCGGATGCCAATTATAAGCATCTTAAGAATAGCCCCATAAATTCCCATAATATATAATATAAAATAGGAGGAGATCCATAATTATGTCCAAGATTAAAGTCATGATAAAAAACAATCAAAATGTCGTTCATGTTCCGGTAGGCATCCGGCTGTTGATTCGCCGTTGTTGTCAAGCGGTTTTGGTGTCAGAAGGCTTTCATCAAGACGCTGAGGTCAGTGTTTCTTTCGTCAGCAATGCAGAGATTCAAAAGTTGAACCATAGTTATCGCCAAAAGGATGCACCAACGGACGTGCTGTCGTTTCCGCTGGGACAAGATAGACATTATGACGTCAATAAAGAAACTGGAGCAGCACTTCTGGGAGATGTCGTGATTTCACTAGAAATGGCAATGCATCAGGCACACGTCTATGGGCATTCGTTGGAACGGGAAGTAGGATTTTTGACAGTACATTCCATGCTGCATCTGTTTGGTTATGACCACGAGACGAGTCCACTGGAGAAGCAAAAAATGCGTGAAAAAGAAGAAACTGTGCTGAACGAATTGGGCATCTCAAAGGAAACAACCTTTACGCAGCCAGAGGGAGAAGGCATATGACAAAATCTGTCTTTGTGACGTTGGTGGGACATACCAATGCTGGGAAATCGACACTGCTCAATGCTATAATCGGCGAAAAAATCGCCTCGATCAGCGCAAAGCCGCAGACCACACGAACTCGCATTACTGGAATCAAAACTGTTGGAGAAACTCAGATGGTGTTTATCGATACGCCTGGATTGCATAAACCGACTACAAAACTGAGTCATCAAATGCTGAAGGTAGTACAAAATGCGGTGGCGGATATGGATGCTGTGCTATTTGTACAAGATTGCACGAGACCACTTTCGGGACAGGAAGAACAGCTGCTCTGCTCTCTCAAGCAAGCGAAAACGCCTGTGATTTTGGTACTGAATAAAATTGATTTATGTAAGGATAAATCGCAGCTGATGGGTACAATCGCAAAGCTGAATCTGGCGTATGATTTTTCTGCCACAATTCCCATTAGTGCCATGGAACAGGACGGTATCGATCGGGTGGAACAGGAGGTGCTTCACTTGGCGACCCCTGCTCCACATTATTTTTCTGACGACAAATTCACGGATCAGCCGGAGCGAGTACTGGCTGCGGAGATGATACGGGAAAAAATCTTGAACCTGCTCCGTGACGAAGTTCCACACGGAATTGCGGTATCTATTGAGCAGATGAAAGAGCGTGAAGACAAAGATATTTTAGACATCGATGCGACAATCTATTGTGAGCGAGAGTCACATAAGGGGATTCTCATTGGAAAAAATGGTGGAATGTTAAAAAAAATCTCTACACAGGCTCGAAAAGATTTGGAGCATTTTTTCTATATTCAGGTTAATCTGCACTGTTGGGTAAAGGTTAAGGAGGATTGGCGTAATCGAGAGGGCTTGATTCGGAACTTTGGATTGGAAGAAAAGTAGGAAAATCGCCTAAAAGGGAGATTGCATTTATTTCCAGCCATAATTTCAGCACCTGTCCATATCCTAATTTCGTAATCTTCAAATGAGGAGGAATCGAAATGGATGCATGGGATATTTTTTGTATGACAGGACACGTAGATGATTATCTGCATTATCGGCAGACGACTGGACTTGCAATACAAAGTGAGTCACATAGAAAGGGGAATCCATCTGGTGGAGACGGATCAAGGACTGATTCTGGTACAGCGGAGCAGCGGCGAAAAGGGAAGATTTATCGATATTCTGACGGCACATAACACCTTACGGGAGGTCTATGTGCGAGGCTCTCAAAAGGTGACGAGTGCCAACTTGACGGTGCAGCAGTTTTCCTACGCCACCTTTAGTATCGCATCCCGAAAGGAACGTTATTATCTCGATTCAGTACAGCCGATTCATATTTTTTATCATCTGCGGGATTCGCTGTCTCGATTGAGTTTAGCGTCTTATTTCAGTGAATTGGTGCGATTTTCGGTGCAGGAGTTTCATGTGCCAAAAGAAAATTGTCAAGTTTTTCGACTGATGCTGAATACACTGCATTATTTGGAGGAAGGAACACGACCGAAAAACCTGTTAAAGCCGATATTTGAACTGCGATTGATGACGGAGCTTGGTATGATGCCGGATTTACTCATATGCCAGCGTTGCAGCACTTATTTGCCGGAGTCGCTTTATTTTTCCCCGAGAAGCGGTTATTTTCACTGTGCGGCTTGTCAGGCGGCTGATCCGCTGCCATCGCCGATTTTACTCCAGCGATCAGGACTGCAGGCGATGCGGCATATTGTTTTTGCCGATTTTCATCGGCTTTTTTCATGGAATCTGGGCGAAAAAAATTTAGCGGCAGTGGGACGCTGTACAGAAGCGTTTGTACGCTATCATTTGGACTTACAGATTCCAGCACTGGATTTTTATCACCAAATCGCAGCGGAAAGAACTGCACAAGAGCAGCGAGGAGAAGCGCAACATGAATCAACATGAACAGATATTAGAGTTTCATAAGATTTTGGATATGCTGTCCAATTTGGCAGCCAATGAAATGACCAGAGAAAAAATCAAAGCTATTGAACCGACTTCCGATTTGGTACAGGCGCAAGTGGAGCAGGAGAAAACCAGTGATGCGTTGCGTCTGTCTATACAGTTTGGTACGCCACCATTTTATGGTATTCAAGATAAACGGATGTGCCTGCGGCGTGCAAAATCGGGTGCGAGACTGTCGCTGAAAGATCTTTTAGAAATTGCCACGGTTTTGCGGCAGCTGCAGGCTTTGAGCGATTGGTATGATCGTTGTGCTGGTGTAGAGTCGGTGTTAGACGATTGGTTTGTTCGAATTGTGCCAGTACCGTTTTTGTTGGAGAAACTGGAACGTTCGATTTTATCGGAGGAGGAAATCGCTGATGCGGCGAGTCCAGCATTGGCGGACATTCGGCGGAAGCAAAGTCGTGCGCAGCAGAAGCTGCGTGAGACATTAGACCGTATGATGAAGCGGCAGGAGGTGCAGGATTGTCTACAGGATAGTCGTGTGACAATTCGTGACGGACGGTTTGTATTGCCAGTGAAGGCGGAACATCGTGGGAAAATTGCCGGTCTGGTACACGACACTTCAGCGACGGGACAGACAATTTTTATTGAGCCGATTGCGGTGGTCGATGCGAATAATGATATTCGCTTGCTGGAAATTCAAGAAGCGGAAGAAATCGAGCGAATTATCGAATCACTTTGTGCAGACTGTGGCACATGGGCGGATATCATAATTTTCGGTACGGAAATTACAGTAGAATTGAATCTTTATTTTGCGAAAGCTCGATTGGCAGAGCAAATGCACGCTTTTGCACCAACGTTGACGGATGATGGTGTGGTACAGCTAAAAAACGCTCGTCATCCGCTGATTCCTTATAAAAAGGCAGTTCCCATCAGCTTTACGCTTGGCGGAACGTATCAGGCACTCATTATCACCGGTCCGAACACCGGCGGTAAAACGGTTGCACTGAAAACCTGTGGGTTACTCACGCTTATGGCAATGAACGGTATGCTGATTCCAGCAGCGGAGGGCAGTCGAATTTCTGTTTTTGACCATGTATTGGCAGATATTGGCGATACGCAAAGCATTGAGCAAAACTTGTCCACATTTTCGGCACATATGCGCAGTGTGATTGAGATTTTAGAACAGGCGGATGCGCATTCGTTGGTATTGTTGGATGAATTGGGTTCTGGTACAGATCCGGTGGAGGGTGCAGCACTGGCCGAGGCTGTGATAGAACGCTTAAAGCAAAACGGTGCAAAGCTAATGGTATCTACCCATTATCCGGAACTGAAATTATATGCGACAGAACAGCCTGACGTGGAAAATGCATCCTGTGAATTTGATATTGAGACGTTAAAGCCTACTTATCGTTTGGTTCTCGGTTCTCCGGGAAAATCCAATGCTTTTACAATTAGTGCGGGGTTAGGACTTTCGGAGGATATTATTACACAGGCACAATCGCTTGTTAGTGGCGAAAATTTGCGGTTTGAACAGGCTGTGGAGCAGCTGGAACAGACACGAAAATTATTGGAACAAGAAAAAGTTGCCGTGGAGGCGTCTCTTCAGGCAGCACAGGCACATGAAGCTGCATTGAAAGCGGAGCTAGAACAGACGAAAAAAGATCGTGCAAATGTTATGGAGCAGGCACAATTAGAGGCAATGCGGATTGTGGAGACCACAAAAGCACAGTCTAACGAGATGCTGACAGAATTGGAACAGCTGCGTAAAGAAAAGGAAAAAGCATCCTTTGTACAGGACGTCATTCAAGCAAAGGGTCATGTGAAGTGTGGCTTTCGCCAGATGTACGAAACGGCAAATCCCGTTACCGAGGTAGCGGACGAGGGTTATCAATTGCCACGGGAACTGCAAGTTGGTGATACGGTGCTGCTTGTAGACACGCAGCAGAAAGCAGTGGTTGCTGGAAAACCAGATCGGGATGGTATGGTGTTTTTACAGATGGGTGCCATGCGGTCGAAAGCACCCATCGGAAAGCTGCGGCTAGTTGCTGGTGTAGAGGAAAAACAGAAAAGTCAACAGAAACAAAAGCAGAGAAAAACGGGACGTATTTCTACAAAAGCGGAACGCCGTGGATCAATGGAACTGGATATTCGTGGCTTTACTTGCGATGAGGGTGTTTACGAGATGGAAGCTTTCTTGGATCAAGCGGTTATGTCACACATTGGCACTGTAACGATTATTCATGGTAAGGGAACCGGACTTTTGCGAAAAGCGGTACATCAGAAGTTAAAGCAAATGAAATATGTCAAGTCGTTTCGCCTAGGTACATTTGGGGAAGGCGAGGACGGTGTGACAATTGTGGAATTAAACTAGGATGGAAAAAATGCGCAGAGTAGATCGTGAGATCACAGAATTTTCAGAAATGATTGCAATTATGCGAAAGTGTACCGTTTGTCGGATTGCATTGCATGATACACCGTTTCCATATATTGTGCCGATGCATTTTGGCATGGAAGTGGAAAATGAGCAAGTGATGCTGTATCTTCATGGTGCAGGAGAAGGGAAAAAGTTAAATTTGCTTGCAAAAAATCCGAATGTTGCTTTTGAGATGGACTGTGAACAACAATTGATAACAAGTGAAACGGCGTGTGGCTGTTCGATGGCGTATGAAAGTGTCATCGGGCAAGGAAAGTTGGAAATTGTATCGGATGAAGAAAAAAAGCATGGCTTGACTGCACTGTTGCGACAATTTCAATTAGAATCTCTTCCAATGCAAGTGGGTGCAATACAGCGCACAACCGTATTGAAACTGACGGTAGAACAATTGACAGGAAAATGCCGAATTGCGCCACAGTTGAAATAGCACATAATCAGATATATAAAGGACGTGAATTTTTTGAAACCCAAACAGATGATGATTTATAGCTGCCGTGAATTTGACGAGTTGCCTTTATTTCAAAAATTTGCTGCGAAATACGGCTTTACATTTCGTTATACGACCCAAAAACCGACGATGGACAATATTCATCTGGCGGAGGGATGCCTATACGTCAATGTCATCACAACGCCAATTGATCGTACACTTTTGGAACAATTGCATCGACAGGGCTGTAGCTATATCGTTACACAAACCATTGGCTATGACCATATTGACGGAGAAGCTGCTCAGGAATTCGGTTTTCGAATTGCCAATACACCTTATGCACCGGACGGTGTAGCAGAGTATACTGTCATGTTAATGCTTATGTATATTCGAAAGATGCGGTCTATTGATCGTCGCTTTTCGGCGCAGGATTTTACACTGAATGGTTTAATTGGTCGGGAATTGTCGGAAATGACTGTTGGCGTTCTGGGAACCGGTCGAATTGGAACACGACTAATTGAAATTCTCTCCGGATTTGGCTGTCGTATTTTAGCGTATTCTCCACACCCCAACGAGAAAACCGCAAAATATGCAACATATGTTTCTTTAGATGAATTATGTGCACAATCGGATATCCTCTCACTTCATGCGCCATCTACGACAGAGACGTTTCATATATGGTAGATGAAAAAATGCTGTCGAAGTGTAAAGATGGTGTGATTCTCATCAATACTGCACGAGGTGTGTTGGTGGATACGATGGCATTGATTACGGCTTTGGAAAGCGGAAAAGTCGGTGGTGCAGATGTGGATGTCATGGAAGATAAATCGAAGCTTTACTATTACGACCGACGAGAAACCTTGCTTCATAACAAAGGTCTGGCATTATTAAATAGCTATTCGAATGTTATTGTGACACATCATATGGCATTTTATACGGAACAATGTGTAGAGACCATGGTACGAGATTCGTTGCGAGGAGCAGTCTGCGATGCAGAGGAGAGAGAAAATCCGTGGCGAGTACAATAAAAAAGCCCATGCATATGCATGGGCTTTTATGAATATGAAAAAGAAAAGATAGGAAAATTCTTCTATTGTCTTCTCTTGCGATTAATCACCGAAATACCGCTTTAGAAGTCCAGCGAAAGCGCAGCCGTGTCTTGCTTCATCTTTTGCCATTTCGTGAACGGTGTCGTGAATTGCATCTAGGTTCAGTTGTTTTGCTTTCGTAGCGAGTGCTTTTTTACCAGCACAAGCACCGTTTTCAGCAGCGACACGCAATTCCAGATTCTTTTTGGTAGAATCTGTGACAACCTCACCTAGGAGTTCTGCAAACTTTGCAGCGTGTTCTGCTTCTTCATAAGCGGCCTTTTCATAGTACTGACCAATTTCGGCGTAGCCTTCACGGAAAGCGACTCGAGCCATTGCCAGATACATACCAACTTCAGAGCATTCTCCATTGAAGTTTTCACGCAGACCTTCTACGATTTCTTCGTCGACATCTTTTGCCACGCCGACTACGTGCTGATCTGCCCATTCCATTTTGTCTTCTGACATCTCTCGGAATTTTTCTGCTGGTGCGCCACATAGTGGACAGACGTCCGGAGCTGTTTCACCTTCGTGAACATAGCCGCAAATAGTACATACAAATTTTTTCATGTGCATTTCCTCCGTTTAATTTATTCGTTTTTGAAAGCGTGAACACATTTCATGTGGTATCAATCACTTTCTGTATAAATTATAACATGAGGAAGCGAAGCTTGTCAAGACCAATTCTCAACAATTAAGAGAATATTCACAATCTAATCTCCGAAAAATGTGAATTGCTGTTTGATTTCTTTTATATTTTTAAAATATTTCTGCTTACATTTCTGTTTCAAGGCATTTCGAATTTTGCTTATATTTTTACCTGTTACTTGACATTTTGCTGCTTTTCCATTATAATATATTACATTGCCTAAAGTAATGTACTTTTGATTGGAGGTAATCAAGCTATATGGAAGATGAAAAATTGATACAAGAATTACAATTTATCATAGATAATGCATTTCCGATGCCGACTGATATATATGATGAAGCTACAGAACCACAAATTTTGCAATCGATTCAAGTACTACAAGAAAAAATAAAAAGTGGGAATGGGACACACGCAGATGCACGGTCTGCTTATGTGAATGCCCTCTGTATCAAAAATGGAAAACCGGCTTGTTCTTTTCAAGTGATGCGAGAGCTTTTGGAATGGGCAGCAAATCAGGGTGTCTCAGAAGCGCAATGTCTATGGGGTGCGTTCCTTTGGTGTAGAACTGCATTGGTATCTTCGGAAAATGAGATGGAAGTGGAAACATCATGGCAAATGGGCACAGAATGGATGCAAAAGGCAGCGAAACAAGGGAATTCGCTTGCTCAGTATTTGCTTGGCAGATATTATTTTATGCGTCAAGAACAAGTGAAGGATGAAGAAGCGCTTTGTTGTGGTATACAGCTCATTCAAGATGCAGCAAAGGCGAGGAATCCCTATGCGCTATTCTATCTGGCACATATTCTATTGGAACAAGAGAATGATCCAAAATCGATTTCTCAAGGCGTGGCGTTTTTACAAGAAGCCGCAGATTTGAAAAATCCTGCGGCAATGGAGGAACTTGGATTGCTTTATTGGTCGGACACGTATGTGAGACAGGATATTGCGAAAGGATTAGAATTATTAGAAGATGCAGCAGCGTCGGGCAATACATCCGCCATGTTTGACCTAGCGAATGGGTATTTTCAAATGGGACTTTCTGAAATCACTGCGGAAGAGGCTCTGCACTGGCTGAGAACTATCATAGAAAAGGACGCTCCAACAGAGTTGCAAGCAGATGCGATGGTAAGCCTTGGGAACTGCTATTTAGATGGTGACGGAGTTGAAACTGTTCCGGAAAAAGCCTTTGCGTATTATAAAGAAGCAGCAGCACTTGACAATGCCGAAGGGAAGAATATGTTAGGACGCTGTTATTTGAGTGGAATCGGTACACAAAAAAGCGTAAAACAAGCGATATACTGGCTGAAAGCGTCTGCTGACGATGGATTTGCTGCTGCACAATATAATTTGGGGAATGTCTATTTTAATGGTATAGACGGCATTGCAGCGGATGAAGAAACGGCGTTTGATTATTTCAAGAAAGCGGCACGGCAGGGAATGTCTGAGGCACAATATATGGTAGGGAATTGCTATCACTTTGGACGTGGGACAAAACCAAATGAGGAAAAAGCACTGAAGTGGCTTCGGCGTGCATCACAGCAAGAGAATGCAGAAGCGCAATTTGTACTGGCGATGTGCTTACTCTATCAAGAGTCTATGAATCCGAAGGATGATAAAGAGGCAGTTTATTGGCTGAAAAAGGTAGCTGCACAAGGCGATGTATTGGCACAATGTCAACTTGGAATTTGTGCGCTGGAGGGAACAGGCATGAAATCCAACCCGAAGTATGCTGTGGCGTTGTTCCAGAAAGCGGCAAAAGCAGGAGAAGACGAGGCACAGTTCCAGTTGGGGAGCTGTTATCACTTTGGTACGGGAATTGAACAGAATGCGGAACAAGCAGTGTATTGGCTGGAGCTTTCGGCAAAACAGGGGAACGCTTATGCACAGTTTGCTCTAGGTACCTGTTATCAGGAGGGTGACGGTACAGAGCTTGACTTAGAGATGGCACTATATTGGCTTGAACAGGCGGCACAACAGGGTTTATCAGAAGCACAAAGTGCGATCGGCTGTTATTATATGGAGAAAGAAGACGATACCGAAACGGCTTTGGCTTGGTTTGAACAAGCTGCGGCACAGGGCGATCCGGAGGCAATGTATTTAATTGGCATTTGTTTATTTACAGGAGATAACAAAGAAAAGGATGAAACGGCTGTGGCATGGTTTGAACAATCGGCGAAGCAGGGACACGACGGTGCGGAATATATGTTGGGAATGTGTTTATTAAATGGAACTGGTATTGATGAAGATGAAACAGAAGCGCAGATGTGGCTTCGACGTGCGGCATCCCATGGAAGTGAGGATGCAAAGGAACTATTAATGGAATATTTTTTTGAAGATTACGATTTTGAACAGGATGAGAACGATGACGAGGAGGAAGAATTCTAACGTATAAGTCTTAAATTTTTTGAAAAAGGGATTGACAAAAGCCAAATAGTGTGTTATAAATGATGTACTTGTGGTGAAATTGGCAGATACGTTAGATTTAGGTTCTAATACCGAGAGGTGTGCAGGTTCAAGTCCTGTTAGGTGCACCAGTTGATGAACACGAAAAAACACGCTGTAGAAAGAAACAGCGTGTTTTTTATTTGTATGATAAATTTATTCACGAATTTGACCATCGCCCTGTATCAGGTATTTTATGGTCGTCAGTTCGTACAGACCCATTGGCCCTCTTGTGTGAAGTTTTTGCGTGGAGATACCGATTTCTGCACCATATCCAAATTCACCGCCGTCAGTAAAACGTGTGGAAGCATTGACATAAACTGCCGCTGCGTCTACACCACGCTGAAATTTCTGTGCTGCGTCCAAATCACGGGTGATGATGCACTCTGAATGCTTTGTACCATAGCGTGCGATATGTGCCATTGCTTCGTCAATATCCTTGACAACCTTTACCGTGATTTTATAGTCGTCGAATTCAGTATCGTACAGTTTTTCTGTTGCAGTCTGAATTTCGTCTCCCAAAATAGCACGTGTTTTCTCACAGCCATAGATGGTCACGTTATGAGTGTGTAACGCTGTTTGCACCATGGGTAATAATTTTTCTGCAACTGATTCATGTACAAGCAATCCTTCGATGGCATTGCAAACAGAAGGCCGCTGGGTTTTGGCATTGTCGATAATCCGTACTGCCATCTCGTAGTCGGCTTCTCCATGAAGGCAGGCGTCTACATATACATGGCAATTTCCAGCGCCAGTTTCAATCACCGGTACGGAGGATTGTCTTACGACAGCCTGAATCAATCCGGCACCGCCACGGGGAATCAGTACATCTAAATAGCCTTTCAATCGCATCATATCGGCTGCTGTTTCGTGAGAAGTATCCTCTACGAGCTGGATAATGTCTGCGGGTAATCCCACTGAAACGACAGCGGTTCGCATGATTTCGGTGAGTTTTTTGTTGGAGTGAATTGCTTCTTTTCCACCACGGAGAATGACAGCGTTTCCCGCTTTTAAACAGAGCGTCGCTGCATCTACAGTGACATTGGGACGGGATTCAAAGATAATACCAATAACGCCCAGCGGCACACGTGTTTTTAGAATTTGCAGACCATTGGGTCGCATTGTACCACAGTCTACCGAGCCAATGGGGTCTTCTGTTGCGATTAGCTGCTGCACTGCGTCCGCCATACCAATAATTCTCGATTCTGTTAATCTTAAGCGATCTTGCAGAGATGAGATCATGTGGTTTTCCTGTGCTGCTTTTAAATCGATTTCGTTAGCGGCAAGAATTTCATCTTGTTTTTCCATTAAAGCTTTTGCAATGGCAGCTAATGCATGGTTTTTTGTCTGTGGTGTAGCAGTGGCAATGGCAAGTTCTGCCGTCTTTGCCCGTGCGCCTAGGGTTTCAGCGTAATTCATAGTCAATTCCTTCCTTTTCAGTTAAGAGACAGCCGGTTTGATTTGTTCCTTTTCATTATACAGCTTCAGCTGTGCGATGGTTTGTTCCTTTATATCCTTTCGATAAAAAGGCATATCGTCCAAGGCGGCGTCTTCCCAAACCAATCGGTTGACCAGAATGAGAAAATCCCGTGCTTGGTTTACGAAATTTTTTTCATAAAGAATGGGTGTCAGCTTTAAAACAATCCACTGTGCCACGTCACACCAGAAACAGCGGCGAATGCGTTCTGCATAGAAATAGAGGTAATTATAAAGCTGTTGTACATTAGATTGCATTGCCATATCGTATTCCAAAAACAATCGGAAAATTGTTTGATGGTCTTTTACGTCATCATTTCCATTTCGGAGAATATCTTCAAAATAATCTTGACATAAAGCTTCTCTCTTTTTGGGTGTTATCCATTTATCATAGCTTTCCTTTGCCAATTCTGTACGGAAGTGTGGAAAGCCGTATTCTTTTCGGAAAAATTCTTCCGCTTCTGCAAAGCTCTTTACGCCGAGGATACGCATTCTATACCATCGCTGATACCAAACGTATTTGCCATGCAAATGAAATTTTTCAATGAAGCTGTCTGCAAGCGTAAACATAGCAATGCGCTGTTCCTCTGTATAGGGGTAGTCACTATCTGCCACTTTCATCAATTCCAGAAAAATCTTCTCTGCATTGTTTTCATTCAGCGGACAACTCCACAAAATCTGTCCTACACGGTACAGCGACTCCCACCAACAGCCCAAATAGAGGGACATCATTTTCTGAAAATGGTACATATTATGATGGTGCCCAGAGAAAATCATCTGATAGTGTTCAAAAAATTCTTCTTTTTGCCATTTTCTTTCGTTTTCTTCTGTAGCGTAATGTAAATATGCATCCAGTTCCGCTTCAGAACTGCAATCATACATCGCACGCCGATCACCGTCGAAGCGAAGAAAAAATTCTTTTGCATCGTTTTCCGATTGAATCTGCATCATGATTCTGCATTCCTTTCAGATGTTTTCTTCTAAAATTACCCTTTTGTCCGACTGGATAAGAAGTATGTCCCCATCGGTTCACCGTCAAACAGGGCGTAAAGCTGTTCTGGATCTCTGCCATTCATGATCACCATGTCGATTCCATTTTCAGTGGCGATTTTAGCTGCATTGATTTTGGTCGCCATACCGCCGGTACCCAGTGATGTTCCGGAGCCGCCTGCCATCTGCTCGATTTTCTCGTCAATTTTTTCTACCACACGAATAACCTGTGCGTCCGTGTCTTTTCGAGGATCGGCGGAGTATAAGCCGTTAATATCGGACATAATAATCAGCAAATCTGCATTAACCGCCACGGCAACCTTTGCAGAAAGAGAATCGTTTTCACCGATTTCCAATTCCAGTTCGTCAATTGCAACGGTATCGTTTTCATTGACGATGGGAATCACGCCCAGTTCCAGAAGCCGATGAATGGTGTTTTGTACATGGGGCAGTCGATCATTCGACAACGTTGTTTTTGTCAATAGAATCTGTGCCACGGTTACACCATACTTGGCGAACATATCGTCGTAGATATGCATCAATTCACACTGTCCCACAGCCGCCGCCGCTTGTTTGGAGGGGGTATCTTTGGGACGCTCCGAGAGGTTTAACTTTCCCACACCCATGCCTACTGCGCCGGAGGAGACGATCAATAGTTCTTTTCCAGCATTGTGCAAATCAGCGAGAATTCGTACCAAATTTGTCATACGGCGAATATTCAGCTTTCCAGTTTTATGAGTCAGAGTAGAAGTACCCAATTTCAGCACGATACGTTTTTTTGAAGTGATTTGGATCATATAGAAAGTTTCTCCTATTTTTCGTCGAGTTCGTCTGTGCTGCTTTTTTGTGCAGACTTGCGTGGTTGCTGATTTGGGGCGATTTTGTCTGTGTCTAAGGTGTCTGGTGCATTTATTTTTTCGTTTGCATCGGCATCCGTGTCGACGTCAGACATATTTTTGTCCTTTCCTCGCCGTATACGAAATACAATCGAGAGTATGATTGCACCGAGGAGCATAACAAGCTCGAACAGTCCTACCACATGAAACAGCGATTGATTTGACGTATCGATGTAGATAAGGAGGGAGGCGGGCATTGCGATAGCCAAGATAAGCTGATAAGGTCTGCGCAGCCGATAATACTGCATCAGGAAAAAGAGACAGGCGACAACACCAAAAAAGATGTGGTATCCCATGCTAATGGGGAATGTGGTAGCGTCCATAAAACGATTTCCTTTCTGTTACAAGTACTTTTATTTTAAAATCAACCGGTCAAATTTTTGCATAATTCGTTTCCAACCGTAATTTTTCATCACATAATTTTTTGCGTTGACACATATCTGCATATATGCAATGGAATGCTCCATAAGATATTGCACTGCACCCTCAAATTCAAAGTAATTTTGATAAAAGAGTCCACCATTGCTGTCGATACAGTGCTGCCGCAGAATTTCGTTGGAACCATTTGCCAGAATTGGAATGGACAGAGACATTGCCTCTAATAAGGAGATGGACATTCGCTCTTGTTCATAGGGCACCAAGAGTGCCTTTGCACCTGCCATTCCGGCATATTTTTCCTCATCTGAGACAAATCCTAAGGATAAAATATCCGGTCGTGCAGGAATGTGGCAAGCGTTTTTTCCGATAAGAACCAGTTTTAGCTTACCACCGCAGCGGCGTTTATATTCCATAAAATAACGGATCATTCTCGGACAGCCTTTGCTTTCGTCCACACGTCCCACATACAATAAATATGGGTCTGCCAGACCATACTGTTGCCGAAAAGCATTGCTGTCCACCTGATATGGGACGTCAACGCCTGTTCCCATCACTTCACAGGGAATTGGTTCTGTTCGTGGGAATCGTCGTCGTACGAGCTTTCGTTCGGTATCGGAGAAAAAGACGAAAGCCTTTGGTTTAATGAAAAGGGATTCGCAAGTGAGAAAGTGGAAACAGGGGATTTCCGCTGCTGCCGGAATGAGAATTGCCCGATCTGTTACCTCTGGTAGTCCAGCAGTAGTCAGATAGTGATCGAAACCGATGAAAATGAACTTATTGTAGTTTCTCCTGTGCTTGCGAATATAGCGAATGCAGTTCGGAGCAAAAGGACCTTGTTTTTCAAACCAAGTTTGTTCTTTTGAAAGGTTACGATGGTTTTGTGCCATTTCCTGTAAGTAGGCATCGCTGTATTCTGTAAAGTCGATGGCACGGAGTTTTTCCACGGAGAATCGCCATACGGTTACGCCGTGGATCGTCTCCACATCTCTCGCATACCAATCCTTCCAAGTGGAAGGGTCGATTGCTTTTGTCGTCAGCACCTCGACTTCATAGCGATTTGCCAAATGTTCCGCAATCATGCGAGTATAATACTCTGCGCTACCGCTAGCCTCCAGACCATAGCGAGGATTGATTAGTGCAATTCGTTTCATAGATTTACTCCTCTCCGCTTATTTTTTGAAAAAAAGTCTGATAGCGATTGATGATCCTTTGCCAATTAAAATGGGTGCGTACATAATCTCTTCCATTCTCGCCCATCTGATTCGCTTCGTCTGGGTGCTCAAGGAGGTATTGTATGCTGCCTTCAAATTCAAAATAATTTCGAAAATATAATCCGCCATTGGTACGGCGTGCAAAATCCTTTGTGACGGCACACCTTGCGGAAACGAGAACAGGTCTACCGCAGAGCCAGCTTTCCATGAGTACAGGTGCAAATCGCTCTTGACCGGAGGGCTGACAGAGTGCGAGTGCCGCCGCCATAGCGTGGTATTTATCCTGTTCGGTCACATATCCCAAATCGTAAACGTCGTCCTGTATGGAAACGGGAATTTTTGTGTTTCCCTCGCCAATCAGTACGAGTTGTAGAGGACTATCCGGATGACGATGTTTCAACTCTGCAAAGTAGCACAGCAGCAGCGGTAGATTCTTGGAAGCGTCCTTACGTCCTACGTATAGCAAATACGGTTGGTGGATTTGAAATGCCTTGCGAAAAATTGTCGCATCCGCTTGAATTTCCGTTTCAACGCCTGCTCCAATACAAATTTGTTCCGTGGTCGAAAAGTCATAGACACGTCCTGCCAGTTCCATTTCCGTTGCAGTGTGATAAATCATGGCTTTGGTATGTACATATTCCTGTCGAAATAAGCGCATAGAAAGTGACGCTTCATCTTGAAAGCATGGAATCATCACCGATTTTTCAAGTGCGATTTGAATGCCAGAATAAGTCGTTCCAAAAGCGTATGGGAGAAAAACATAAAGTGCGTATTCTTCTTCTGCCGTCAATAGGTATTCATAAAGTTGTGGACTATTGATATTTTCTTCAATATAGGTTTGTTCTTCGGACAGGGATAAGTGCTGACCGGCGTTCATCTTTCGGACGACTTGTTCAAATGCCGTGGTATCTCTCCGATAAGTGGGAAACCGCCGCACCAGAATATTGTTCACCAGCGACGTGCCTGCGGCATAATAATTTCGGTTCCAATCACTGCGGAAGCCTTGGATACAGGTCGTCAAAACTTCTACCTCTGTTCCAGCCTTTTGCAACCGTGCCACCAGTTCTCGCAGTTCTGCTTCAATGCCGTCTGGTTCGTGTTCCCCATACCATGGGATAACAAAGCCGATTTTTCTCATGTTTTTATCACACCTGCCTTTCGTCGGAAATGCGTTTAGTACATAATTTTCCCTTTTGGTCGTTGTCGGGGAGAAACGGTTTCGAGGAAATCTTGTAAGATAGATTGCAATTGCTGTTTCAGCGTGTTGTAGGAAAATTTTTGCTGTTGTCGTCGCTGTTCTGCGATGATTTCTCGTCTCAAATTCAAATCTGTCAAAATATGATTTGCCAGAAGAGCCGCCTCTAATTCTGCATACGGACCGGCATGATCGTACGGATTGTTGTAAAAATATGCATCTTCTCCCAAAATAAATCGATGATTTAGGTTGTCGTTCGCCAGAACTGGGACGCCAAAATACATGGCTTCAATCAGCGACGGACAAAATTCTGTATTTCCGCTGGCATCTACATATAGGTTAGCCAGGCGAAAATAGCTCAGCTGTTGTGTCACCGTTACTCTGCCAGTAAAAATCACCTGATCCAATTCTAAAGCTTCTACATAGCGTTTCAACTGATGGGTGTAATACTTGACTTCTGTGTCATCGCCGACGAGAAATAGTCTGGAATGCGCATTGCAATACTTTTGATAATAATAAAAAATCTGAATAACGTCTTCCACATGGTGTTGGGGCATCAGAGGTTCTGCATAGAGAAAATTGACACAATTATTGCCTTCATACTGTTCTAAAATTTGTGAATCCGGCGTTTTGAGAAAGCTTTGAAATGTCGTGATTGGCGGACAGATGGCAATAGGGACTTCGTATTTCAGAACCTGCAGCATCGATTTGTGAAATGATGTTGTACCAACACAATAGTCAATTTCCAGCGCAATCTCGCAGAGTTCTTCCTGACAGTCTTTGGCATCGAATTCCAGTTTGGTGTGATACTTGTGAAAATCAATGGGTGGTATACAACCGTGGAATCGCATCAACTTTCGACAAGGAAATTCCGACAGATTTAGCTGTAACGCAGCGTTGATGCACTTGTGATAGATTAACACATCTTCTCCATTTAGTTTCGAAAAATTTTGTGCAATGGGCAAAATGCCACGTTCTGTCATATATCGAGTGGGTTGGTCGCAATAGACACCGGTTTGCACGCCCATATCCCGTAGTATTTTTGCGATACTCTCCAGTTCTTCCCATATAGAATATGTCAAATGCATACTAGGTACAATTTGGAGAATCTTCATTTCTGTTCCTCCTCCGACAGCTTGTCTTGGAGCAGTCGAATTTGTTCCTGCATTTGATCCATATTGATGCGCATATTCTTTTGTTGCAGCTCCAGCATTTCGATTCGTTCTAATAATGCCCGTGTGCTATGCATTCTAGATTCTTGAATATATAACTCTACCTGTTCCTGTGCTTGCGCCGTGCAGGCGTTCAAGCTGTTTTGTTTGTCAGCATAGGGTTCTAGATAGAAGCCAAGCATACGCACGGCAAGGCATTTGAAGAACCGTGCAAAGGGATTTCCAGTGTTTGGGTTGCCGAGCTTTGCAGTACAGCTGTGGGAGAGATACTCCACGTTGCTATGTAAAATATCAGTATCGAATCGAGCCATATTATCTGTATCCTGAACATCGAGGGGAACGTCAGCGAAGGAGAGCATATCACTGCTATAGCCCTTTTCTTTGATTTCCTCTCGAATATCCTTCATAATATCGGTTACATTGATGGATGCAGGGCTAGATTTTTCCATTTGAGATTCAACCTTTCTTGCCGTGGCACATATTTTATGTCGTCGAAATTTTCATACAACCTTCATATGGTTCTTATTATACATGATTTTGCGTCAAATGTCAATCTTTTTTCATGTATTTCCGAAGATTGTGTAGGAAACGGTTTGCATTGTGCTTGACATTCTGTGGAAGGTTATGCTAAAATAAGTGGAGCGATACTGGAATGGAGGAGTGTTCTTGTCGATTCGTACGAATTTTAAGCATACGACGATAGCCTGTTATATCGGTTATATCACCCAAGCCATTGCAGGCAGTTTTTTGCCGCTTCTCTTTGTCACCATACAACAGGATTATCATGTATCACTCAGTCAAATCAGCTTTCTTGTTATGTTAAATTTTGGCGTTCAACTTCTTGTCGATTTGATTTCTACCAAATTTCTGGATTTCATCGGTTACCGTATCGCAATTGTCGCAGCACATATCTTTGCTGCAGTGGGATTTCTTGCACTTGGTATATTGCCAAAACTTTTGTTACATCCATTTTCTGGAATTTGCATTACTGTTATACTTTACGCCGTTGGTGGCGGACTGATCGAGGTTTTGGTTTCACCCATTGTGGAGGCTTGTCCGAATGATCGAAAAACCGCTGCAATGAGTATTTTACATTCGTTTTATTGTTGGGGATGTGTTCTGGTAATTTTATTATCTACGCTCTTTTTTACGTTGTTTGGTATGGAAAATTGGTGGATTCTCAGTATCCTTTGGGCAATGATACCACTATTTAATGCAGCGTATTTTTCCAAAGTGCCGATTCGTACTCTCGTTGAGGACGGTGAGGGAATGTCCCTTGGCACGCTGATTCGAATGAAGCTATTTTGGCTTTTTGTTTTGCTTATGCTCTGTGCTGGCGCAGCGGAACAGGCAATGAGTCAGTGGGCATCTGCCTTTGCGGAAAGTGGACTTCAAGTATCGAAAACGGCTGGGGATTTAGCTGGTCCCTGTGGATTTGCAGTGCTTATGGGCATTTCCCGTGTGCTGCAAGCGAAGCTCAGCAAGAAAATTCCCTTGACTGTCTACTTGTATATCAGTGATGCATTGTGCGTGGGGAGCTATTTATTGGCGACACTGTTACCGAATGCGATTTTGTCTTTGTGTGGCTGTATTTTATGTGGCTTTTCAGTAGGAGCTATGTGGCCTGGAACGTTTCGTCTTGCTTCGGAATCTTGTCCCAAAGGTGGAACGGCATTGTTTGCACTGCTGGCACTTGCCGGAGACTGTGGCTGTTCCAGTGGTCCTATGATGGTGGGAATCATATCCGAGGCTTTTGGAAACCATTTAAAAATAGGTCTGTTTGTTGCGGTCTTGTTTCCCTTGTTGTTCTTGGTGGGGATTTACTTTTGTCGGAAATGGAGGAATAGTTGTGAAAGTGAAACTACTCGCATTGGATCTTGATGAGACGACCTTGAATCGAAATGGTGAATTAACCGATATAACAAGGCAAGCGTTGGAACAGGTTATTGCAAAGGGCATTATTCTCGTGGCTGCAAGCGGCAGATCGCTGATCGCATTGCCGGAGGAAATCCGAAAATTTTCCGGCATTCGCTATGGTGTTGTGTCGAATGGTGCAGCGGTTTTTGAAATGTGGACAGAAAAATGCTTGCAGCAGCTGCATATTTGCGCAAACGCTCTAGAAGCGATGCTGTCTCTTTGGCAACAAGAACCAGAAGTGATCTTAGAAGTGGGAATTGATGGTCAAATGTACGCACCGGCAGATTATGTTGCGAATCCGGCTGCCTTTCGACGAAGTGACTATGTGGTGGAATATGTACAGCGAACGAGAAAGCCGGTTTCAGATATGCACCGTTTTTTTCGGACGCATATACAAGAAATAGAGAGCGTCGACTTGATTTGTGCTGATATAACCCTGCGGGATCGCATAGCGGAAAAGGTACGTCAAATAGTGCCGGAGGTGTATGTGACCTCTTCTGTACCGCAAATGGTAGAAATTGCCAATAAGAACGCCGGAAAAGCCAATGGACTGCGTTTTTTGGCACAGCGAGAGGCGATTCAACCGGCAGAGATTATGGCGTGCGGCAATGCAGATAACGACAGCGAAATGCTTCAATTTGCCGGATTGGGTGTAGCGGTTGCCAACGCTACGCCACGGTGTCTGGCAGCAGCAGATGTTGTGACAGCTGCTCATGATGCGGACGGTGTAGCTAAGGCGATTTTTCAGTATATTATAAATGCGTAAGAATACGCAAAATATAGATTGACAACAAGATTCGTTTTGTGTTATAATGGTTATGATATAAATGAACATTAGGAGATAGAAAGATGGTTCAAAAAAGAGGTAATATTACAGAAGAATTTGTTTCTGCGTACATAATTCAATCCTTAAAAGAAAATCCAAAGGGTGTGATTTCTTATTCGGTTTTGGAATTTGACGATCGTGCACTGGATTTACTTTCTACTGGCATAGCGGAGACACTAAAATATGCAACTATAAAACCGGCTGGTGGAAAATTATACTGTCTGGTGAAACGATTTATCGATATTGTCTTGTCGGCTTTGGGGATGATTATTCTGGCGATTCCAAGTGCCATTGTTGCTTTTCTGATTTGGAATGAAGATGGCGGATCGCTGCTGTTTTCTCAAATCTGCTTGACAGAGAATGGAAAGCCTTTTCGAATGTATAAATTCCGTTCGATGTGTGGATGCAGAAGAGAAATTTGCAGATGTACAGACGCAAAATGAAACGGATGGAAAGGCGTTTAAAGTGGAACATGATCCATGTGTGACAAAAATCGGGCGTTTTATCCGAAAGACGTCAATTGATGAAATTCCACAGCTTTGGAATATTTTGAAAGGAGATATGTCCATCATTGGAATATGCCCACCTCTCCCACGGGAGGTGGTGTTATATACACCCTATGAGATGAATCGATTGACGGTGAAAGTGGGACTCGGCACAATTGCACAAGTGGCGGGCAGAAGCGATTTGCCGTTTCAGGAATGGGTAGATCTGGATATTACATATATTCAAAAGCGCAGTCTGCGGCTTGATATAAAAATCTTCTTTCAAATGGTTTTCGCAGTCATTCGAAGAGATGGAGCGAAATAAGATGACATCATTGTCCATTCATGAAAGGCGATAGATTTTCATTTCGATTCTTTATTTTCTAACCTTTAAAAAGGAGTAACTTTTATTATGGAAAATCAACTGGTATTGGTGCTGGACTTCGGCGGACAGTACAATCAGCTTATTACACGTCGTGTGCGAGAATGTGGTGTTTATTGCGAAATCGTACGTTATACCACACCGTTGACGGAAATTTTGAAAAAAAAGCCTGTGGGAATTATTTTCACTGGTGGGCCGAATAGTGTCACAGATGAAAATGCACCCCATATTGATCCGGGAATTTTTTCCTGTGGCGTCCCGATTTTGGGAATCTGTTATGGTTGTCAGTTGATGGCGTATACATTAGGCGGCAGTGTTGTCCCCTGTGAAACGTCAGAATACGGTAAGACCCAGACGATATATGACAAATCAAACGTATTGTTTCAAGCAGAAGAACTGCCGGAAACGGCGATTTCTTGGATGAGTCATACGGACTACATTTCTGAAGTGCCGGAGGGATTTTCAATTATAGCGCATACGGAAGATTGCCCTACAGCGGCAATGGCTTGTCCGGAGCGAAAACTTTATGCGGTACAATTTCATCCGGAAGTGAACCATACCGAACACGGCTTGACCATTCTGAATCAGTTTTTGAAAGAGGTTTGCGGTTGTGTTGGCGATTGGACAATGGAAAATTATGCAAAATTGGCAATTCAACAGATTCGAGAAAAGGTCGGAGATGGCAGAGTCTTGTTGGCTCTTTCCGGTGGCGTAGACAGTTCTGTCTGTGCGGCACTGCTTTCGAAGGCTGTGGGAAAGAAGCACACCTGTATCTTTGTGGATCATGGTTTTCTACGGAAAAATGAGGGTGATGAGGTAGAAGCTGCCTTTCATGGACAGGATATTCAGTTCATTCGTGTAAATGCGAAAGCCGTCTTTATGGAAAAATTAAACGGTATTTCTGATCCAGAAACCAAGCGTAAAGTGATTGGTGAAGAATTTATTCGTGCATTTGAGCGTGAGTCGAAAAAGCTCGGAACTGTGGACTTTTTGGCACAGGGTACAATTTATCCGGACGTCATTGAGAGTGGCAGCGGCGATGCAGCTGTCATTAAGTCTCATCACAATGTCGGCGGCTTGCCGGACTATGTGGACTTTCAGGAAATTATCGAACCGTTACGGCTATTATTCAAGGACGAGGTACGGCAGCTGGGAATTGAATTGGGACTGCCAGGTCATTTGGTATGGCGTCAGCCGTTTCCTGGACCTGGATTGGCAATCCGTATTATTGGCGAAATCACAGATGAAAAGCTTCAAATCCTACAAGATGCAGACTGGATTTTCCGAGAAGAAATTTCAAAAGCCGGACTCGACCGAGAAATTCACCAATATTTTGCCGTATTGACAAATATGCGTTCGGTTGGCGTTATGGGAGATGGCAGAACCTATGATTATACCGTGGCACTGCGGGGTGTCATGACCACGGACTTTATGACGGCTGACTTTGCGAAAATTCCCTATGAAGTATTGGAAATCGTTTCAGCTCGAATCGTCAACGAGGTGAAAAACGTGAATCGAGTAGTATACGACATCACCACAAAGCCGCCGGCTACGATAGAGTGGGAATAATTTTATAATTGTAATACGAGGAAACATAAAAAGCGCATGATTTTTGGTTCAATCATGCGTTTTTTTCTTTAAAAATCTCGTCTCCAAGCGGTAGGCATAAATAAAATCAACAGTGGCAAGCATTCGAGCCTGCCCAGCAGCATATCAACACATAAAACCATTTTGGAAAGGTTGAACAATCCGCTATAATTTTCCATAGGTCCCAAACTTCCCAGCGCAGGACCGTTGTTGCTAAGACAGGAAAGCACAGAAGTGACTGTCGCAGTAAAGTCTTCACTCTTGAGGGATAGTAGAAGCACGGAAAAAACTGCAATTCCCAGATAAATGACCAAATAGCGCATGACACCGTGTACAACGTCTGTACTGAGCATTTTGCCATCGGATTTGACAGTGTTGACAGAATTTGGGTATACTAACTTCCGTAGGGAAAGCTGTCCACTTTTTTCCAGAAGTACCACACGCTGAACCTTGAATCCACCGCCAGTCGAACCGCTGCATCCGCCTATGAACATTAAGCACAATAGAATCATCTGAGAGAACATGGGCCATTGTACAAAGTCTTCTGTGGCGAAACCAGTAGAAGTCATAATCGATGTAGCTTGAAAGATAACGGCACGGAACGTCTTTCCCACGCTTTGATAGATAGAATAGGTATTGCACATCATCAATATGGTCGCCAGTGCCATAATGGTTAAATAGACCTTTATTTCGGTATTCTTTTTTACTTCATGAAACTGTCGCATCAGGATAAAATAATATAAGCTGAAATTGATTCCAAATAAAATCATTGCCACGGTCAGCACGCCCTCGATATAGGCGGATCCATATGCGGCAATTCCGGCGTTTTTGATGCTGAATCCCCCTGTTCCCGCAACGCTCATGGCATGACAAATGCTGTCGAATACTGGCATTCCACCGAAGAGCAGAAACAAGAATGTCAATAGTGTCAAACCGATATAGATGAGATAGAGATATAGGGCGGAATTTTTTCCTTTTGGTACGAGTTTGCTGACGGACGGTCCGGGACATTCTGCACGCATTAAATAAATTGCGTCGCCAGAGGAAGGGAGAATGGCAATCGCCAGTACCAAAACGCCCATGCCACCAATCCAGTGGGAAAAACAACGCCAGAAGGATAAGCCGTGAGATAAGCATTCTACATCAGACAAAATCGTTGCACCGGTGGTTGTAAAACCGGAGACACTTTCAAAAATTGCATTCCAGATATCCGGAATCTCACCGGTGAAGTAAAATGGCAGTGCACTCACCACGGAAAATATCAGCCATAACAAGGCGGCAATTACCATGCTTTCTCGTGTGCGGATTTGTTGTCTTTTGGGTTTATACAGTGAGAAAAGCCCGAACACCGCTGCTGTTCCAGCACAAGTTAACAAAAATATCAGCGCACAAAAATATTCTCCATAGCATAAACTGACTGCCGCTGGGATCAGGAACAACAAAGTGCCAATCAACATCGCTTTTGCCAAATAATGCATCACAATTCCCGTATTCATTTCATCACTCCGTTAGTCTAAAATATCTTTTAACTGTGAAAAATGATAATCTTTGGATACTACTATAATCAAATCATCCGGCTCGATCGTTGCACTGCCGTCTGGAATGATTGTATCTCGCTTTCGAATGATAGCGCAAATCAAAATATTTGGTTTGAGCGTCACATCTTTTAGTGGAATTCCCACAAGTCCCGGGATTTCATCTCGGACACGGAACTCAATTGCCTCGACCTGATTGCCTACAAGGTGGTACAGCGATTCGATTTCGCTGCCAGCTGCAGCTTTTAAGGAACGCACATAGCTGAGAACATTGTTTGTGATCAGATATTTCGGCGAAATAATGCTGCCCAGTTCCAGACCGGATACGAGCTTTAAATAGTTGTCCCGATTGATTTTTGTAATGACTTTTGCGTTCGTGGTGTTTTTGGCGAATAGTGCCAGAATCATATTTTCTTCATCCATATCGGTGAGTACCACAAAAGCATCCACATGACGGATGCCTTCTTCGATGAGCAAATCCTGATCTGTGCCATCTCCGTGAATCACTACAGCTTTTGGCAAAAGTTCTGCCATTTTCATGCAGCGATTCTTGTCTTTTTCGATGATTTTCAGTTTCATGCCAAGGTTAATGAGCTGCTGCGCCAGATAATAGCACACCGTACCGCCGCCTACAATCATGACTGATTTGACCTTATCTTTCATAAAGCCGCTAACACGGAAAAAGCGTTCGATATTTTTATGATTTGCTGCTATGTGAATGCGGTCGCCGGACTGCAAAATAAAATTCCCGTCCGGAATATAGATGTCACCGTTTCGCTGGACTACACAAATTAAAAATTTCGTTTTGACTTTTTTATAGATTTCCTGTAGGGATAACCCAGCCAAGGAAGTCTTATCCGGCAAGTGATATTCTACCAGTTCCAGCTTTCCCTTATCAAACACCTCTACCTTTGCAACGGAAGGAAAAATCAGAATACGAAAAATCTCGTCCGCCATTACAAGCTCTGGATTGATAATCATGGACAGTCTTAAATCATCTCGAATTAGGTGCATTTGCCGATAATACTCCGGCGTCTGCACACGGGAAATTGTTTGCCTTGCGCCAAGTCGTTTGGCAATCAAACAAGCGAGAATATTCAATTCATCGTAGGGTGTTGCAGCGATAAATAGTCCGGCTTTATCAACGCCCGCTTCTAATTGCGTTTCAGCGGTTGCGCCGTTTCCATCGATGCACATGACATCGAGTGTGTTTTGTGCTTTTGTCAAGCAGTTCGGATCAGAATCGACGATGGTAACGTCATGCCCCTCGCCGACCAATGCGGAGGAGAGGTCTTCACCGACCTTTCCGTTTCCGATGACAACTACTTTCATATATTATATGCCTCCTGTTGCCGTAAAAAATAGATGATGAATAGGATTATTTTCTTTTCTTATGATACCACCGAACGAGCAGATTGTCAAGATGTATGCAGAATCTTTGTATAAATTTAAAGAAAACTTTTTTATTTGAATTGATATACTGCAATATTTTCAAAACCGTCTAATAGCGTGTCCGTTTTTCGGAATGCGATTGCCGTGCCTTTTGCGACACAGTGAATCGAATCCTTTGCCACCACACACTTCACCTGTAGCGTCCGATTTACCAGCTTACGCAGTCCACCCAACATTGCACCGCCACCCGCCATCAAAATACCGTTTTCGTAAATATCCCCCACCAGCTCTGGTGGTGTCTCCTCCAGTACTGTTTTAATTGCTTCAATAATTTCCGCTATGCTGTCTTCGATCGCTTCAAAAATTTCCAGTTCGCTGATTTCCTGCATCTCTGGCAATCCACTAACCAAATTTCTGCCCTTGACCCACATGGTACGGTCAGCTCGTGGATCGTATAGATTGGTCAATTCGATTTTCACTTTTTCCGCCGTGCGTTCCCCAATGAGCAGCTTATATCGAGTCTGCATATAGCGTATAATTGCCTGATCCAGTGTATTCCCCGCAGCACGGACGGAATGCGACGTGACAATACCGTTCATAGATACAATTGCCACGTCAGTTGTGCCACCGCCGATGTCCACTATCATGTTGCCTCGAGCCTTTCCAATGTTGACGCCCGCACCAATCAATGCGGCAATCGGTTCATCAATGAGGTAAGCCTTTCGAGAACCTGCGCTCATTGCTGCTTCTATTACGGCACGTTTTTCCACATCTGTAATAAATGATGGCACGCAAATGATAATGCGAGGCTTTGTCAGGTGGTGACCGCTGACTTTTAGAATAAATTCTCGAATCATAAATTGTGTCATACGATCGTCCGAGATGACACCACCGGACAAGGGTCGCACTATTTCAATATAATTCGGTGTTTTCCCAATCATCTGATATGCACGTTTTCCCACAGCCAACACTTCTTTTGTTTTGGTGTGATATGCGATGGCTGAAGGTTCGCTTAGAACGACGCCTTTTTTTCCAATGGTAATTACGGTGTTTGCCGTTCCTAAATCAATGCCAATATCTGTTTTACCCATTTTGTAGCTCCTTCTATATTCCATGAAAACAATTGACAAATACAATTGTTTATCATTCATTCGCTGTATTCGGAATCGCCTAACAGCATTTGCTGTAGACCTGTATATCGATTCATACGTTGGTTGTTGTCCACCATTTGAAAAATTACTTTTTGAGATCCAATAAAAATCAGAAGCCGCTTGGCTCGTGTTACGGCAGTATATAATAGATTTCGATAATATAGCTTTTCATATCCCCCGAGCAGCGGCAGGATGACTGCTTGAAACTCGCTGCCTTGGCTTTTGTGTACTGTGATCGCATATGCCAATTCCAGCTGTTCCATTTGATCAAAGGTATAGGTGGCAGTTCTTCCTTCGAAGTCTGCCACGACCTCTTGCGTATGGCGATTGATGGCACGAATATAGCCAATATCTCCATTGAAAATACCGGTGCCGTTTTCACCGCCCTTGTGCCATATCATATCATAATTATTTTTAATTTGCATTACCTTGTCGCCTTCACGAAACGTATACTGTGGCGATCGCACCTCAGGCTTGTTTGTCGCAGGCGGATTTAATGTTTCCTGTAGTGTGTGATTCAGTTCCATGACGCCCATTGTACCTTTGCGAGAAGGTGTAATTACTTGAATGTCATCCTTTGGAGAATAGCCATAGGCATTTGGAAGTCTGGATTGTACAAGCTCTACCATCAGTTCTTTCGCTTTTTCCGGTTGTAAACGCTGAAAGAAAAAACAGTCGCTATTCTTTTGGGTCAGATCCGGATATGTTCCGTGAATGATTTTATGGGCATTGGTGATAATACTAGACTGCTGCACTTGTCGAAAAATTTCTGTTAATGCCACTACAGGAACTTGATTACTGTCGATCAGATTTCGCAGTAAATTTCCAGCCCCGACGGAGGGCAGCTGATCACAGTCGCCTACTAAAACTAGCTTGCAGCTTAATCGCAGCGCACGGAGCAAATGCTCGAACAGCTGTACATCTACCATAGACATTTCGTCTACAACCATAACGTCGCAGTCCAGAGGATTTTGTTCATTGTGCTGGAAGCGCATATTGCCGCTCATGTCAAATTCTACCGTGAGCATACGGTGAATGGTACTTGCTTCATATCCTGTCAAATCGGAAATTCGACTAGTTGCTCGTCCTGTTGGAGCAGTAATCATCACACGGTAGCCCTGTTTCTCATAAAGGGAAATTATGGCGTTTAGTGTTGTGGTCTTTCCCGTTCCAGGACCGCCAGTTAAAATCACCATGTCTCTGGACAATGCTGTGATAATTGCCTGTCGTTGTAAATCTGCATAGTGCATATTGGATTCTTTTTCCACGGTATCAATCATGGCGTTAAAGTCTGTACGATCCGTTGGCGCACTGAAATCCATGATAACCCGAATCCGGTCAGCAATATATCGCTCTGCAATATAATAATCCGCTAAATAGACGAAATCACGTCCTTTTTTTTCGTATCGATAAATTGTTTTTTCTTCCAGTGCCATTTGATAAGCCATCTCGAAATCCGCTTCACCAATTTTTAAATATCTGCAAGCTTTTTGGGAAAGTTGCAGATAGGGGATACAAGTGTGACCCCGTCCTGCGTTATACTGTAAAATATAATGAATTCCGGCTTGCACCCGTTGCGGTGCAGTAGGGGAAAAATCCATGCCCCGTGCAACGGTATCCGCCTTTCCAAAATCCAGTTCCACGCCTGTAGAACAGAGCAGATAGGGATTTGCCGCTAGCATATCGATTGCACCGTTGCCCCACTTCTGATAGGAACGCATAGCATATTTGGATCGAATGTTGTAGACTTGTAAAAACTCCATCAGTCTGCGCAGTGCGAAAATTTGTTTTGCCTCAGCAGTGATGCTTTCACATTTGCGAGGGGATATGCCACGAATTTCCAACAATCGTGTCGGTTCCTTTTCAATGATCTGTAGCGTTTTATCGCCGAATTGACCGACGATTTTGCGAGCCAATGCAGGACCGATACCTTTGATTGCACCAGATGCTAAATAACGCTGGATATTTACGGCGTCTGCCGGCAGTTTCCGTTCCCAATATTGTGCTTGGAACTGTGTGCCAAAGCGAGGGTGACTGACATAAACACCATCGAGTGCAAGCTGTTCCCCTTCTTCCGCATTTCCAAGCTCGCCAACTACGGTAATTGGGGTACCGCCTACGTCCAGATCCAGAACTGTGTAGCCGTTTTCCGCATTATAATAGAGGACATTTTCTACTGTTCCCTCGATATGTAGTGATTCCGGTGATTCGATTTGCAAAAAACGTCCCTCCATTTTTATATTTCGACATCTTACAGGGCATCTTCTACTATTATACCTTTTTTTTCGGCAAATTGCAATCATTTTTTTGCGAGTTCTGTATGTTTCCAATAATTTTTTCGAAATTTGCACCCTGACAATAGAAAAATCCCGTATGTGATTTACAAAATTCCGTACATAGGGGATTCAACTGTCCATTTTTCGTTCTGTCAACGAGCCAGACAGACTCTGCTACAGGATCTGTCAAAAAGAATTGCAACGACAGTGCGGCAAGGATGTCATCGGCGTTTTCGACATGGTCGAGGAATACCAGTGTTACTATAGGGGGCAGATCTTCTCGCAAGAAGCGTCTGCTGATGCGAAACGCTGCCCACGTACTGGAAATCAGAAAAGTCAAAAGACACAGCCAAAGAATCCATTCCATCTGCGTGTCACCTCCTGCTTTTAGGATATGCGAAATCGGCAAAAGGGGTAAAAAAAAGCACTTCAGTATATATCCGAAATGCTTTTTAGCGAAATTTATTTTGTACAATTAGTCACTGACATAAGGCAATAGTGCAATGTGTCTTGCACGTTTAATGGCAGTTGTCAGTTCACGCTGATGAAATGCACAGGTGCCGGTGACTCTGCGAGGCAGAATCTTTGCACGCTCAGTCATACAGCGGCGCAGACGACTGATATTTTTATAGTCAATGCGCTCTACGTGATCTACGCAGAACATACAAACCTTTCTTCTCGGTCTTTTGCCTCTTGGAGCTCTTTCTCTTTCCATGATAAATCTATCCTCCTATCTACTGAATTCGTATTCGTTCGACAGTAATCAAAATATTGCATTAAAACGGGACTTCGCCGTCACTCAGAATCTCTTCAAAATCGTCTAGACTACCCAATTGTACGGAGTCGTTTGTCGGATTTGTTGAAGCTGCCGGCTGCTGATACGAAGGTTGTCCATAGGACTGCTGCGGTTGTGAATTTGTCGGCTGTTGATAAGCTCCTTGATAGCCGCCGTTTTGTTCTGCCGCACGCTTGGTTTCGCCAAACGAAACATTATCTGCAACAACATCCATACAATAATGTTTCATGCCGTTTTGATCGGTGTAATTATTATTTTGTAAGCTGCCTTCTACAATAATCATGCTACCCTTGTGGAAATAACGGGTGACAAATTCAGCGGTCTGCCGCCAACATACCACATTGATAAAATCCGCTCCACGCTCACCGGTTTGTTTATTTGCATATCGATGATCTACTGCAATACTAATCCGACAGGTCGAAACACCGTTCGGCGTTTGCCGCAGCTCTGGATCGGCGCAAAGCCGTCCCATTAAAATAACTCGATTCAGCATATCAGCCCCTCCATTTCTGCTTATATTTTCGTATTGCTTATCGAACAGTTGTCAAAGAGCGAAGTACGCCATCGGTGATGTTCAGAACACGTTCGATTTCAGCCGGAACATCCGGTGAAGCAGTGAACGTATAAATTGTGTAATAACCGTCTGGTTCATCGTTGATCGGATAAGCCAGCTTCCGCTTGCCCCACTCATTTACTTCTTCCAGAGTGGCAGAAGACGCAATCTTTTCTCGGAATTTTTCAACCAATTCCTTTGCGGCATCTTCTCCGTTCTTCAGACTAAATACTGTCATCAGTTCATAAGATTCTTGTTTCTTTGCCATTCTAACACACCTCCTTTTGGATTTCGCCCGCAGAATCTTCTACGAGCAAGGATAACGATTTCATTATATCAAATTCAAAATGAAAAGTCAAGCGTTTTTTGAAATTTTTTTCAGTTTTTGTGTTTGGCTGTATATTTTACAGATCTCGTGGTATACTACCATCGGCGGCGAAACAAACGCTTGCCGCCACTGTACCCGATAAATAGTATGCTGTCTTGACCGCACGCAAAGCAGCTTTATGGTACAGGCGCAGCGTGCGGAGAAATGGAGACTTAAGATGTCCAATCAAAACAACCAGCAAAATAGTAGTCAGCAAAACAAGCAGCAGCAGAGCAGTCAGAACCGTCAGTCTCAGCAGGAACAGCAGAAAAAGCAGCAGAACAGCCAGAACAGTAATCATCAGTCTTATGGAGATGGTGATGGTGATGGTGACGGCTGTGGCTGCGATCGATAACCGATAACGGAATCGACAAAGTGGTATAGTGAAAGGATGCGCCCATTTTCTGAAATATCAGGAGCAAGGGCGTATCTTTTTTTTGTATAATTTTCCGAACGTTGTCCATACTCTCCTTGAGGTGAGAGACATGAAAAAATTGGAAATGGCAATGCTGATTGGTTTTACCGGAGCAGTTTGTTGTGCAACGCTAAGTCAAACAGCGAATAGCTTGCAGCAGCTGGAGAGCAGCGTTTTACGACTGCACATTTTGGCGAATTCCGATAGCATTGATGACCAGGCGTTAAAACTGAAGGTGCGAGACGGTGTTTTAGCATACACTTCGGGACTGCTAGATGGTACGGAAATGGATCTGGATGATGTGGAGTGCATGGTTTCGGCACACCTTACCGACCTAGAGGAGGTTGCGCAAGACATAGTAGAGGCGTGTGGGTATGATTATCCCGTGACAGTGGAGTTGACAGAAATGGCGTTTGAAGATCGAACATATGAAGACCTAGTCATGCCAGCCGGAACGTACGACACGTTGCGCATTGCCATTGGGTCGGCACAGGGGCAGAATTGGTGGTGTGTCATGTATCCGGCACTATGTCTCCCCAGTGCTGCGGATGTGACAGTAGACGATGAAACAGAAAGTACTGTTTTTTCGAAAGAAGAGCGAGATATGCTAGAGCATCACGAAAAATATGTGATTCGGTTAAAATGTGTCGAGTGGCTGGAGTCGATATTTTCATAAAGGACATAAAGAAAAGCTGTTTGTTTTTGGACAAACAGCTTTTTTACTGAAGAATTACAGGTAATTTCAGTGAATTGTCAGATTAATACATACCGCCCATGCCGCCGTCAGCCACCGGTGCAGCCGGAGCTTCTGGCTTCGGCAAATTTGCCACTGCACTTTCGGTCGTCAGTACCATAGCAGCAATGGAAGCTGCATTCTGTAATGCACTCCGTGTTACCTTTGTCGGGTCTACGATACCGCTAGCCATCATATCGCAATATTCTTCCTTGTAGGCATCAAAGCCATAGCCAACTGTACCGTTACTCTTAATCTTATCAACGATAACACTGCCTTCTAAGCCGGCGTTTGCTGCAATCTGGCGAAGTGGTGCTTCCAATGCACGAAGAATAATTTGTGCACCAGTTTTTTCGTCACCCTCCAGTTCTGGCAAAATTGCTTCAACTGCCGGAATTGCATTGATGAGTGCAGTTCCGCCACCAGCAACGATACCTTCTTCTACAGCTGCCTTGGTTGCAGATAGTGCATCTTCAATTCGCAGCTTCTTTTCTTTCATTTCAACTTCTGTTGCAGCACCAACCTTGATCACAGCGACGCCGCCAGACAGCTTTCCAATGCGTTCCTGCATTTTTTCTTTGTCGAAGTCAGAAGTAGAAACAGCAATTTCGTTCTTGATTTCGGTGATTCGATCCTGAATTGCTTCGGTTGTGCCAGCACCGCCAACAAGAATGGTATTTTCCTTGTCGATGACAACCTGACCTACCTGACCAAGCATATCTATATTCACATCGCTCAGTTCCATGCCAAGATCGGAAGACAATACTGTACCGCCGGTCAGGATTGCGATATCTTGAAGCATTTCTTTTCTTCTGTCGCCGAAGCCAGGAGCCTTGACTGCAGCGCATTTGAATGTGCCACGCAGGTTGTTCAGAATGATCGTGGTTAATGCTTCGCCTTCGATGTCCTCTGCGATAATCAAAAGCTTCTTTCCCATTTTGACAATCTGTTCCAGCATCGGCAGGATGTCGTTGATGTTACTGATGGTTTTGTCGGTGATGAATACCAGTGCATCATCATAAACTACCTTCATTTTCTCCCGATCTGTAATCATATACGGAGACAGATAACCACGGTCAAACTGCATACCTTCTACTACTTCACTGTATGTTTCAGCAGTCTTGCCTTCTTCAATCGTAATTACACCATCAGTCGAAACCTTTTCCATAGCCTCTGCAATCAGCGTGCCGACTGCATCGTCTGCGGAAGAAATGGTTGCAACTCGTGCAATGTCTTCTGAACCGTTCAAGTCCTTTGAGTTGGATTTAATGCTGTCTACTGCTGCATCCACTGCCTTTGCAATTCCCTTGCGTAAAATCATCGGGTTTGCACCGGCAGCAATGTTTTTCGTACCTTCATGAATGATAGCTTGTGCCAAAACCGTAGCGGTCGTTGTACCATCGCCGGCAGCATCATTGGTTTTTGTAGCAACTTCTCTTACAAGCTGTGCTCCCATGTTTTCATAGGCATCTTCCAACTCGATGTCCTTTGCAATCGTAACGCCGTCGTTTGTTACCAGCGGTGCGCCATATTCCCGATCTAGAACGACATTTCTGCCTTTTGGACCGAGGGTAATCTTTACGGTATCAGCCAGCTTATCGATACCGGTGACTAGGCTTTCTCTAGCCTCTGCGTTGTATTTGATATCTTTTGCCATAATTCAAAAAACTCCTTTTTATCATGTTCAATGGAAAATTGAAATCAGATGTACATCATCTGATGTGTTACTGCGCAATGCCGAAGATTTCGCTTTCATAAACCAGCGTCAGTTCTTCGCCGTCTAGCTTAATCATTTGACCTGCACTCTGTGGCAGCAAAACAATATCGCCAACCTTTACTTGCATTGGGATAACCTCGCCGTGCGGTGAGAGCTTTCCGTCACCAACAGCGACAATCTCGCCCTTCACCGGAACGCCTGCCGGATTCTTCGTGGAGAAAACAATGCCGCTTGCGGTCTTTTCTTCTTGTTCTTTCAGAACCTTTATCAATACTCTGTCTGCCAATGGTTTCATTGCCATAATCAATTCCTCCTGTTTCCGTTTTTGAATACAAGGCAGTGCCAATTGCATTCATTATCACTTAAAGCTAAAAGCTATTAGCACTCTTGTCCCTTGAGTGCTAATACTATTTTACCAGCTTTTCAAAAAAAATCAAGTCCTTTTCTGCAATTTTTTTCAAATTTGGATAGATGTATAAAATATTGAAGAAAGATAAATGAGAAGATATGCAATTTGACGAATGAAATAAAATGAATTTTTCTTAAATTTCTTGGATAAAACGTAGCCACTTTCGAAAAATAGTCATTATTTAAAGAAGTCAAAATTGCAAAATTTTCACATTTTACAATTCAGACATAAATATTACATAAAAAAAACACGCATTGACCACATAGATATAGTATAATAAAATAGGTTCTTTGAATCTGTCTTTTTTCTTGTCATATTATCGTTTTGCTGTATTTACGGGGGACAAATGACAGAGTGACAGAAAAAGGTGGTTTTGATGGACGGCGATACTTTGATGTACCGTAATTCGTATAAGAATCAAATATTTGTTTCAAGTGATATAGCTTGCCTGTACAAGCTTTTGTCATGAAAAACAAATATGGAAAGGCGTGAATTGTTATGGCATTTGAAAAAGTATTGGTAGTCGATGATGACCCGAATATCTGTGATATGCTGCGAATGCATCTGGAAAACGAAGGGTATAGCGTTATTTTATCCTATGATGGTGATGAAGCACTGGTGAAGTTCAATGCGCTGAAGCCGGATATTATCTTACTGGATGTAATGCTTCCGACACAGGACGGATGGCAGGTTTGTCGGGAAATCCGAAAGAAATCGAGTATACCAATTATTATGATTACTGCGAAGGGGGATACCTTTGATAAGGTATTGGGATTAGAATTGGGTGCTGACGACTATGTGGTAAAACCGATTGATGTGAAAGAAATCTTAGCACGAATGAAAGCGATTGCACGCAGAGTTGGCACCGCACAGGAGGAGTCCGAAGTCAAGGAAGTCCGTTATGAGAACATGACTGTGAATATGACACGTTATGAGCTTCGTGTTTATGGCAGGGTTGTGGATACACCGCCGAAAGAGCTGGAGCTGCTCTTTTATTTAGCATCGAAT
This sequence comes from Ruminococcus sp., assembly GCA_021201755.1. Lineage (GTDB taxonomy): Bacteria > Bacillota > Clostridia > Oscillospirales > Ruminococcaceae > Ruminococcus_C. The sequence goes on from JAJQEI010000052.1 coordinate 67,794, forward strand.
CCGAATCGTGTTTATACGAGAGACCAACTTTTGGATGAGGTTTGGGGTTTTGAGTATTATGGCGATTCTCGGACGATTGACGTACATATTAAGCGGCTGCGGGAAAAGCTGGAGGGCGTTTCGGACAAGTGGTCATTGCGTACCGTTTGGGGCGTTGGCTATAAGTTCGAATCGGACGAAGCAGACTAAGCCGTGGCAGTTCCAGAAGAATTTCTCTCTGCACTGCGCCAGGCACTGTCCGACTTTGATGCAGAATCGACAATATCTACGACACTGGATCCGTCTCTTTATGTTGGAACGCAGTGGGAAGAATTGTCAGGGCTGCTCTCTGCACTGCTTCAGAAAACGGCACAGACACAGGAAAATAACTGTCAGTTTTTGTCGAATGTCTCCCACGAGCTGCGGACGCCAATTACGGTAATTTCCGGCTATGTGGAGGGCATTTTAGATGGTGCTGTCCCCAAATCACGTCAGACCGAAATTTTGTCTATGGTGGATCAAGAACTGAAGCGCATGAATCAGATGATTACTGCAATGCTAAACTTATCAAGGTTGGAAGCGGGAACGCTGCAGCTTCATCGCAGCTGGCTGACGTGGAATGATTTGGCGTTTCGGACACTGCTCCTTTTTCAGAGCCGCCTAGAAAAACGACAAATTGCCATAGAAGGACTGGATGACCTTACCGTACAAATTTATGCCGATGCTGACTTGATGGGACAGGTGATGTTCAATTTAATTGAAAATGCGGTGAAATTTGTCAATACAAATGGAACGATTACCTTTCATTTTTCAGAGACTGATACCACATGGTGTATGACCTTGTGCAATACGGGCAGCGATATTTCCGTGGAGGAACAGGAAAAACTTTTTGAACGGTTTTATCAATCTTTCGATACCGCACCACAAAATCAAGTGGGAATCAGTCTCGGATTAGGATTGAATTTGGTGTATCGGCTTGTACAGCTGCATGACGGGCAGGTTGTAGCACGCAGTCCGAAAGCACAAGAGACGGAATTTGAAATTCGTCTGCCGAAAATGTGTTAGCATATACCAAAAAGGAGCGAATGCTATCGATGGACAATATAAAACCAGAATCGGAAACAAGCGAGACGAGAGAAAACCCACCTGTTTCAGAAGAATCGGCGGAACAAAAGGCTGCACCGATATCGGAAGCAATGTCACAAGTGCCGCCTCCACAGGCAACGCCTATGCCTGATCAGGCTGTGTCCACACCACCTACTCCTAAGCCGCCGCAAAATCCCTATAGAAGACCAAATCTGAATTCACATACAAACTACGGTTATGGCAACAGCTATTATAATGGGTATTATGGCGGAAATGGTGCAATCCCACCGCCAAATCCAAATGCAGGATATGCAGAATATTGGCGAAATGGACAAAACTCTGGGAGCAATCATTCCACCTATGGCGGAAACTGGTATCAAAACAGTACACCGCAATATCAAAATTGGAATGCGCCTTCGCAGATGCCGCCGGCATCGGACACACAGGGAAAAAATCAGGACAAGCGAGACAGGCGATTAACCCGTTGGTTAAAAATTGCGTCTTGTCTTGTTGCACTATTGCTGCTCTATTGTATTGGCAGCGATATTGTGGCGTATCGTACTGGCAACTATAGCACAAATGGAACTGCTGTTGTTGCTACTGGCACAACAAATGTTGTGATTCAACAGCAGAGTAAGCCGGACTTAGATACGACAGAGACCGGCGTAAACGAAGATGGTACATATACGGTCGAGGGTGTGGCTGCGGCGGTACGACCATCGATTGTAGAAATCTATACCTATGCCGACGAGGATTATACATTAGTTGATGGTACCGGCTCTGGAATTATTATTTCTGAAGACGGTTATATTATCACCAATGCGCACGTTATTACGGACGGATTACCTTTTTCTGTGGTTACTAGTGATGAGACAGAATACCGTGCACAGGTGATCGGCAGCGATAGCAAGACTGATTTGGCTGTAATAAAGATTGATGCTACTGATTTGACTGCTGCGACGTTGGGTGATTCTGACGAGGTGATATTGGGCGAAGCCGTTGTGGCGATTGGTAATCCCGCCGGACTTTCCGGCTCGGTGACGAACGGAATTGTCTCCGGCTTGAACCGACAAATTCGTTCCGATTCTACCGGATTTGACATGAACTGTATCCAGACCAATGCGGCAATTAGCCCGGGAAATTCCGGCGGTGCGTTGGTGAATATGTACGGTCAGGTGATTGGCATTACTTCATCGAAGTATGTCAGCTCCAGCTATGAGGGTCTTGGCTTTGCCATTACGATTAACGAAGTGATTCCCATTGTGGAGGATCTTATTTCCAATGGATATGTAGAGGGACGTGTGCGTGTTGGCATTACTTTCATTTCGCTGGAATCCGATGAAGTGCAGCTTGCCTTTGCAGAAGAATTAGAAATGGAAGATATACCGGAATCCTTAAATGGAATCTGGATCACCGAAATCGCAGCGGACTGTGACATTTCGAACACCGAATTGGCGGAGAACGATGTGATTATCGAGGTGAATGGACAGAGCGTATCGACTTATGATGAAGTTATGGCGGCGATTGATGGACAGGTTGCAGGCGACAGTGTAGAAGCGGTTTGTCGGCGATATAATCAGGACGGCAGCTATGAGACGTTCAAAATTACTTTTGCATTGATGGAGGATACATCAGGAAATTATTGATATATTACATAATAAAAACAGTACGTACAAGAAAAGTGCGTGCTATTTTTTTGTTCTGATTTTTAAGGAATGACCATATGATAACAAAGGCTTCATTATTTGGAGGTGTATGTTGTGGAGAAAAAAGCGAATCTTATTACAAGACGACCGTCGAAACCGCCAAGTTTATGGGAACGGCATTTGTGGTATTTGCCGTTGTCGCTTTTGGTGGGCTTTGCGGTTCTCTGCCCGATTCTTGCCGGAATTGCTGGAATGATGCTTTTTACCGATGCACCGAATTGGATGATTTCCTGTATGGCAGCAGTAGCGTTGCTGTTCTCTGGTTATACTATGGGATATTTTGTAGGATACCATAGACGGCGACACGGTTTTAAAACGGGATTATTTTGTGGAATTGCCTTTTTTCTGTATTGTTGATTGTGGGGCTGGTTTAGCAAGGCGATTTCGGCGGACCATTACGACCAATTTTCGTGCTGCTCAGTAGTTGCAGCGGTGGTGTACTCGGTGTCAACCATAAATCAAAGCTCTAGAAAATCAATCGCCTGCGCCAAAGGCGTTTTAAAATCATATTTTAGGCGATTTAATACGGCATCTCGCATCTTTTCCGGAATGGGGTAGATGACTTCTGCCACGCTTCCTGCAATAGCGGCAATGGTATCGCTGTCACCACCGATGGAAATTGCAAGTGCAATAATTTCTTCGAAGCTGTCACCCTCAAAAAACGCCTCGAATGCTTGCGGAACTGAGCCTTGACAGGACACATCAAAACGATAGTCATCCCGAATTTCGTCCAGCGTGAAGTCTATGTTGTAATATTTCGACACATATGTGGCAACGTCTGCTTTCGTACCGCCGTTTCGCAGGGTAAAGATACTGCCTGCTACAGCTTTTGCTCCGTTGATACCATATGAGTGATCGTGGGTGACTTTTGCGGAAATTTCTCCAAAAAGTTCTGCGTCCTCCAGCGTTTTTGCCGCTCATCCTGCATAAGAAGCACGCATTGCCGAGCCGTTGCTCCAGCTGTAATAAGGCTTTGGATTTTCCATATAAATCCAATTTCTGAACCTGCTGCCGTATCCGGCACGGAGGTAGCGTCTTCCATATTTTTGTAAAGCATTTTGAACGGCAACTGTTATCACGTCAATATCGCTTTCCGTGAAGTCTGTGCGTTTGCCACAGCTTGTCAGACCGTTTTGGATTCCTTCCGCCACAGCGAGCGTCATGACAGAATCGTCTGTGAAGCGTGCCCTTTCGGCGATAAGATTGTCCTTGTCTGGAATATACTTGATATTGTTATGCTCATAGACCGAACCTGCAACGTCGCCGCAAATTGCCCCAAGCATAGTGGTGTAGGCATAGGTGCGATCCATTACAAAGGCATCGAGAAAACGGTTGTTGCCTTGGGTGATGGCATGATTTTGCACCTGTGCTTTGCCGTTGCCGATGTCGTAGACGTCGATGTAATTGCTTTGATAGTGCAGGATTTCATCTCTGCTTGTGACGATCCATGCGCCAACATTGCTTTTTTCAAAGCCGTGGGAGAAGCGAATGGGTCTGCCGCAAAACGGGGATTGTTGATTGCTTTCCATTTTTACCTTTTCCTTTCTGCATCAGGATAAATATGTTAAGTGTCTGAAATGATTGCATCTCGCCTCATGCGCAGGACTTTCAAGGCGATTGCACATTCCAACCTTTTTTTCTCAATTTCACAGGAAATCCTGTGGGATTTGTGAATGTCTCCCATATATTGATAATTGTTGGTGTTGCAGCCGCCGCTGCAATAAAATTTTGCCCAGCATTTTTGACAGTCCGGTTTATTGTAGACGTGTGCTTTCGCAAAGTCGCTTTTCATTGTCTCATCAAATGTGCCATCGTCTACATTGCCCATTTTATAGGCTGTTTCGCCGACAAACTGGTGACAGGGATAAATATCGCCGTCTGGTGTAATTGCCACATATTCGTTTCCACAGCCACAGCCACGAAGCCGCTTGATAGCACATGGACCTTGATCCAAGTCAATCATAAAGTGAAAGAAGTTAAATTTTTTTCCGGATTTTTCATAGTCGAACATTCGCTGCATCAGCCATTCATACTCTTGAAAAATTCGTGGTAAATCTTCTTCTGTGATGGCATAAGGCTCGTGCGGATCAGCAACTACCGGCTCCACGGAAATCTGATCGAATCCAGCCTCAACTAGAGCAAAAACGTCATCGGAGAAATCCAGATTTTTTTTGGTGTAAGTACCACGGACATAGTATTCTTTATCGCCACGTTGTGCCACCAGTTTTTGATATAGGGGAAAAATGTGGTCGTAGCTTCCGCTGCCATCTACACGTTTACGCATTGCATCGTTGACGGATTTTCTGCCGTCGATGGAAAGTACTACATTAGACATTTCACGGTTGATAAAGTCGATTTTATCGTCGTCCAGCAGCATTCCGTTTGTCGTGATGGTAAATCGGAATTTTTTGCCATATTCCGCCTCACGAGAGCGAGCGTATGCCACGATTTGTTTCACAACGGAAAAATTCATCAGAGGTTCGCCGCCGAAAAAATCCATTTCCAAATTTTTTCGATCGCCAGAGCGTTCCAGCAGAAAATCCACTGCTTTTTTACCAGTCTCGAATGTCATAAGCTTTCTGCCTTCGCCGAAGTCGCCGGTGGAAGCGAAACAATATTGACAGCGCAGATTACAGTCGTGAGCAATATTCAAGCACATAGACTTAATAGGAGAGGACACCATAAATTTGGCGTACGGCTCGTAGTCGTCTGATGCAAAGAGAATGCCGTCTTTTTCTGCTTCGACAATTTCGTCGTAACAGGATAAAACGTTCGCACGGTCGTAGAAACGGGAGAGTTTTGTGACAACTGTTTCTGGACAGACTGGTGCGAAGGGCGGAGCGATGTTATCCAGCATATCATAAGTCAGTTCGTCCACTACGTGGACGCCGCCACTGTTTACGTCCAGGACAATATTATCATTGCCTAATTTATATTTGTGAATCATATTTTCTACCTTCTCAAATTCCGGCTACACGGAAAATTATATTTTTTGTCAATTCGTTATGTGTGAAAAAAGGGACAAAAGTTGTCCCTTCCTCATGTTGTTTTGTATGTGCTTTCCCGTATTCAGTGTTCGCACTTTTGGTTCGCTACGGTACAAGAGGTCTTACAAGCCGACTGGCAAGAAGCCTGACACTGACCACAGCCACCTTTTTTTGCAGAAGCCTTTAGACTAGCTGCGTTGATGGTTTGAATGTGTTTCATCGTAAACCCTCCTCATGATTCAAAAAATTATAATTTATTATAGCACAATCCTATGATAATTGCAACCCTTTTTTGATATTTCCGAAAAAAGTTTACATTCGTCAGTCGGAATATCGCTTTCTCATATTTGCGTACGAGAAAGGACTGTTTTCATCTGATTTTCACAAAAAATTTCCCTCACATACATTCCATCCCTTGACAAAGCGGGAAAAATGCACTAAAATATTATGGGGTGGATTATATATATGTACCACCTTATAAAATAAAAATAAACATCATAAAAAACATCAGAAAATAATCAGGATGAAAAAGGAGCTGTGATATGCTTTGAATATATTGATTGACGCTTTTGGCGGTGACAATGCACCGTTAGAAGTTATCAAAGGTGGGATACAAGCCACACAGGAGCTAGATGTAACAGTGACACTGGTGGGTGATATGGAAAAGCTTCAGAAATGTGCCGAGAAAAATAAGTTGTCCCTAGACGGCTTAGAAATACTCCATGCGCCATCGGTGTTTGATATTCACGCAGAGCCAACAACGCTGCTCAAACAGCATAGGGACACCTCTCTTGCCGTGGGACTGGAGGCACTACATGATGGAAAGGGCGATGCCTTTGTCTGTGCCGGCAGTACTGGTGCATTGCTTGTGGGGGCATCTGTTTTGGTGAAACGTGTTCCTGGTATCAAACGTGCCGCCGCAGCACCGGTATTGCCAACGCAGAAAAAGCCGTTTTTGCTCATAGACGGCGGTGCAAATAACGATTGTCGTTCGGAAATGCTGGTACAGTTTGGCATCATGGGCAGTGCCTATATGCAGCACGTTATGCACGTCAGAAAGCCCCGAGTGGCACTGTTGAATGTGGGTGCCGAAGAAACGAAAGGCAGAGAATTAGATCTGGAAACGTATCAAAAAATGGAAGAAGCACCGGTACATTTTATCGGTAACATTGAAGCGAGACAGCTGCCTTTTGGCGAGGCAGACGTGGTAGTAACGGACGGCTTTACCGGAAATGTTGCCCTAAAGCTCTATGAGGGCATGGGGAAATTTATGGCGACAGAGATGAAAGAAAATCTCTTTGCCGGAGCATCCGGGAAATTGGCGGCATTGCTCATTTTACCCAAAATTAAAGCACTGACCAAGAAAATGGACTATAAGGCAGTGGGCGGTGCTGTGATGCTGGGCGTACAAAAGCCGGTCATCAAGGCACACGGCAGTTCAGATGCACAGGCATTTTTCAATGCCATTCGCCAGGCGAAGGATTGTGTGACGGGCGAAGTGATAGATGCTATCGCTGAAGCGGCAAAGTGATATCGGAGAAAGGAGATTTTTACTATGGAATACACGGAATATGTAGATATTGAGAAGCTTGAAAGTTATATTCGCTATCATTTTCAGGACAAGCATTTGATATTGGAAGCATTGTCCCATTCCTCTTACGCAAACGAAAAGAGGAAGAGTCGCAACAGTAACGAAAGATTAGAGTTTTTGGGTGATAGTGTTTTATCCATTGTTGTATCCGATTTTTTATTCCACAAATACCCGAATTTATCAGAGGGAGAACTGACGAAGCTGCGTGCATCGATGGTCTGTGAAAAAGCACTCCATATTTTTGCACAGGAGATTCATTTGGGCGACTTTCTGCTCTTGGGCAAGGGTGAGGAATACACTGGTGGCAGAAAGCGTTCTTCGATTTTAGCAGATGCCTTTGAAGCCGTGATTGCAGCAATTTATTTGGACGGCGGAATGGATGCAGCCAAACGTCATATTCTGCGGTTTATTCCGAAGGATCCGGAGTTTGAAGAACCAGTGGGATTTCAGGATTATAAGACACAGCTGCAAGAGGTAATTCAGAAAAACCCGGAGGAGAGGGTAGAATATGTTTTAGTAGATGAGGTGGGACCGGCTCATAACAAAGCGTTCACTGTAGAGGTTTGTCTGAATTCTAACGTCATCGGTAAAGGTGTAGGACATAGCAAAAAAGCGGCGGAACAGCTTGCGGCAAAAGAGGCATTGTCGTTAATGGGTTATGGCAAAGCATAAGACACTGGCGTTTTTTATTCCGCATTTGGGATGTCCCCATCGGTGCAGCTTTTGCGACCAGCGTGCGATTAGCAGCGCACAAAATCCGCCTGCACCGGAAAGCGTCGCAAAAGCCTGTGATGAGATGTTAGCGAAAACGCCGAACTTACAAAATGCGGAAATCGCCTTTTTCGGTGGCAGCTTTACGGCAGTGGATACGGCATATCAAACGGCATTGCTGGAAGTAGTACAGCCATTTTTGGAGAAAGGAAAATTTGATGGTATTCGCATTTCTACCAGACCGGATGCCATTGATGCAACGATTTTAGAACGGCTGCAGATCTATCATGTGACGGCAATTGAACTGGGTGCACAGAGTATGTTTGACGATGTACTTCAAAAAACGGGCGTGGTCATACGGCACAGGCGGTACGCACTGCAAGCAGGCAAATTCGTGCAGCTGGCTTTTCACTTGGTTTACAGCAGATGATGGGACTATATGGCAGCACCCTAGCGGATGAATATAAAACGCTTTATCAACTATTGGCGTGTCAGCCGGAAACGCTGCGAATTTACCCGACTGTTATCTTGAAAGGGACGGATTTGGCGCAGATTTGGGGAAAGACCGGTTATCCATGTATCACGCAGGAAGAAATGCTGGATTTTTGTGCCGATGCACTTTGTATTTGTGAAAAAGCCGGCGTTCGAGTGATTCGATTAGGACTCCACGATTCACCTGGATTGCATGAAAACTACGTAGGCGGTTATTACCATCCGGCGTATCGGGAATGGTGGAGTCGAGACTTTATTTGCGTATACTGTTTCGTGCCGTATAAGAGGAAAGCACCTCAAATCTTCAAGTGATTACGGCAAAGGGAACGCAAAGTAAGCTAATCGGACAGCATAGTGCAAATCGAAAAGAACTTGCAAATCGGGGCATTTCGCTTTTTGTGCGGGAGTCAGCGGAAATCCCACATGGCTTTGCACAAATTAATGGAAAGCGATATTGTATTTATCATATCATATAAAAAATGATAGGGAATTGGACTGGCAAAATTGATTTACGAAAAGGAGCCTATCATGATACAGAGAAAATTCATTTGTGCAGGAATTGCACTTTATTTGACAGCAAATTTTTGTGGCTGTACTGAAATTAGCGATGATGTGTACTTTGACGATTCCATCGTAACGACACAGACGGAAGCAACGGATACCACAGTAGAAACAACAGCAGCGACAACTACCGTGACGACAGAAACGGCACAGGAAAGTTTGCTGGATCGGGTGGTTTATTTTCGTCAGGATGACCCTGCATGGGGGTCGAATACTCTAAGATATTCCCAGTATACAATGGCGGATTCCGGATGTGTTACTTGCTGCGTTGCAGTGGTACTCCAAATGCAAGAAATTGATGTCGACGGCTTATCCACCATGGCAGATGCTGGAGAGGTGAACTAGTTCCTTACAGAAAACGGTGGTTATGACAGCGAGGGGAATATTTTGTGGGATACGTTAGAGGAAGTAACAGGAATGACAGTTGTGCGTGAAGACGCTACAGAGGTAGAAGATGGGGAATTAGAAGCGCTGCTCGAAGAGGGAATTTGTCCAATTTTGCGGGTGAAGCTCAGCACGATGACGCATTATGTGGTGCTGGTTTAGGTGATAGATGGAGAATATTATTGCGTGGATTCTTTACACGAGGCAGATGAATTGGTACCACTATCGGATTTGGGCGGAACATATTATGCGGTACGTTATTTTGTGTGAGGTGAAGGTATAGCAATGCGTACAGATAGAGCGTGGCTTATGCAGTGGGTACGGAACAGTTTCGGCGCACAGCCGGAATATCTCTGGGCAGATATGCCGAATGCGGCAGTATTTCGCCATCGTGAAAATCGAAAGTGGTTTTGTTTGGTGATGGAAGTGTCTGCAAAAAAGCTGGGATTTTCAACAGATGAGATGGTGGATATTTGTAATGTGAAATGTGATCCGCTGATGCTTGGCTCTGTGTTGGAAAAGACCGGGTGCTTTCCGGCGTATCACATGAATAAGCAGCATTGGTTGACGATTCTGCTGAACGGTAGTGTTTCAGAAGAAGATGTGCAGTTTTTGTTGGAGCAGAGCTATGACTTGACAAGTAAAAAATCACAAAAAATTGTAAAAAATGAGAAATAGGAGTGATTCAGTGTATTTACAGTCATTGGAGTTACAAGGCTTTAAATCTTTTCCAGATAAAATCAAATTGACATTTGACAAGGGTTTAACCGGTGTTGTAGGACCAAACGGAAGCGGAAAGAGCAATATTGGCGATGCCGTCCGTTGGGTGTTGGGGGAACAATCTACCAAAACACTTCGAGGTAACAAAATGGAGGATGTTATCTTCTCCGGAACAAAGTCACGGAAGTCTATGGGATTTGCGACAGTTACATTGGAAATCAACAATGAAACCGGCGAACTTGGCGATGATTATGGCGCAGTAGTCAGTGTCACCCGAAAGCTTTATCGCAGCGGGGATAGTGAGTACCGCATCAATGGGAAACAGGTGCGTTTAAAAGATGTAACAGAATTATTTATGGATACCGGCATGGGACGAGATGGCTATGCAATTATTGGACAGGGGCGGATTGCGGAAATTGTCAGTGCTAAAAGCACTGACCGACGGGATATTTTCGAAGAGGCAGCAGGCGTATCGAAATTTCGTCATAAAAAAGAAGATGCTCAGCGAAAATTAGATGCGGCACAGGAAAATTTAAATCGTCTGACAGATATTGTTTCTGAATTAGAAAGCCGAATCGAACCGCTCCGAAAACAATCGGAAAAGGCGAAACAATATGTAGAAATGGCGCAGTCGCAAAAAGAACTAGAAATTTCCCTTTGGGTACGGCGATTGTCGGCTCTGCGTACGAAAATACAAGAGATGTCTGACGACTATTTGAAAATACAGGCACAATTTGATAACGCCGGTTTGGAAATTCAGCAGACAGAACAGCAGATAGAAAAAGGCTATCAAAAAATGCAGGAAAGTACGCTAAAAATCGAATCTTTCCGGCAGGAAATTGCCGCAGCAGAAGAACAGGCGGCACAGTTGCAGGCAGCTTTGGCAGTTTGTGAAAACGAAATACATCATGGAGAAGACACCATATGCAGCTTGGAGCAGCAGATGGAATCGACCAAACAAGAAGCGGAAGAGATGACGTCAAAGCTAGACGGATTGAGCGTACAGATGGTACAGCTGCGACAAAAGCGAGAGTCGTTGTCACTGGAACAGGAACGGCTGGAACAGGACGCTAAGGAGCTGGAACAGCGTACATCGGTACAGGGCAGTCAGTCAGAACAGGCAAATACGGCACTGCAAGCACTTTATGTGCGGCAAAGTGAACTGCGTGTGATGTGGCAGACTGCAGCTGGACAACAGGAGGAACTGCGAGTGCGGGTGACAGAGCAAGCTGCCCGACAGAATGCTTTACAGCAGGAGTATAACAGTGCATTGTTGGCGGTACAGGAGGCAAAGGATAAGGCACAGGAGGCAAAGGAAAAATTTGCACAGGTGCAAAATCAACAGAAGGGTCTTCAAATGCGCTATCAAAATGCCATACAGCTACTGGAGCAGGGAAAGCGCAGTCGAGATAGTGCCACGTTTGCACTTCGTGAAAAGCGACAGCGGCAGAAGCTATTACAGGATATGGAACGAAATATGGAAGGGTTCACTGGAAGTGTCAAAGCGGTTTTGCGAGCGGACGGTGGTCATCCACACGGTGTATATGGTACAGTGGCACAGCGTATCACGACGCAGCAAAAATACGGCGTAGCAATCGAAACGGCATTGGGCGGTGCTATGCAAAATTTAATTGTAACGGATGAAAATGCCGCAAAGCAGTGGATTCGCTTCTTGGCGAAAAATCATGCAGGCAGAGCGACGTTTTTACCCTTGACTTCTGTACGTGGTCGTGAATGGAAAGAGTCTGGTTTGGAGTCGTATGACGGTTTTGTAGGTGTTGCAGCGAATTTGGTGGAATATGAATCACAATTTCGAGAAATTGTGCAGTTTTTACTTGGTCGTATTGTCGTAGCGGAGGATTTGAATGTGGCGACGGAACTGGCGAAGGCATATCGCTATCGATTTCGTATTGTGACACTGGACGGACAGGTTATCAATGCAGGCGGTTCGTTTACCGGCGGTTCGGCACAGCGTTCCGGTGGCGTTATGACGAGAAAGGCAGAACTGAACACGCTATCCGGTGAGGTGAAAAAGCTGGAAGAGGACTTGAAGCGAGAAGAAGCTGCGTTTCAAAAAGTACAGCAACAGTCCGTACAGCTAGAAGGACAGCTTGAAACTTTGCAGCGGCAATGTCGAGTTGCAGAATCGGAAAGTGTCAACGCCAATGCGCAGATGGAAAAATGTGGCTATGTGCGACAGCAGGCGGAAAGTCACTTGCAGCAGGCGCAGATGAATCGGGATCAGTTTTTGCAACGGCAGCAGGAGTCGGCAGAAAAGGTAGCATCTGCCAAAGAGGCGTTATCTCAAGTTGAAGCGGATATGCAAGCGGCACAGTCTGCACTGCGGCAAGAAACTATACAGCTGAATGAACTGCAAAAGCAACAGGCGAAGCTATCTGATCGGCGAACACAATTGCAATTGAAGGTGATTGCCGTAGAAAAAGACATGGAAATTTTGACACGGGAAATTGGACAGCAGGGGAATATGCAGAAGTCGCTGCAAGAGCGATTGACGGAAATTGAACGAGATAGCATGTTGCAAAAACAGCGCATTACGGAAAAACAGGCGGAGCTGGAACAGACAAAACAACAATTGGAACAATTAAAATCTGCACAGTCTGGCAGCCGCAAACAAATACAGCAGTGGCAGCAAATTCATGATGAACAGGATAGTAATGTGCGGCAGTTGCAGTCGGGACTTACGGAGTGGAATACTGCAAAAGAACGGTTTTCCGGCGAGATGGAATGGATTGACGAGCGAAAGAGCAATGCACAGAGGGATTATGATGGTGTCGTTCGACAGCTGTTTGAACAATATGAATTATCTCTATCAGAGGCACAAAATTTTGCAAAACCGCTGGATGACTTGCAGGATGCACAGCGACAGCTGCAAAGTATCAAAGGGAGGATTCGTGCGCTTGGTTCTGTGAATGTGGCATCTATTCAGGAATATCAGGAGGTGTCGGAACGTTATCGCTTTTTGTCGGAACAAATGGGAGATGCACAGACGGCGAAGCGAGAACTGGAGGATTTGATTGTTTCCTTGACGACGGAAATGCAGCGAATATTTTCGGAGAGCTTTACGGAAATCAATCAGAATTTCAAAGAGATTTTTGTCGATTTATTCGGTGGCGGCGATGCGAGACTAGAGTTGACTTATCCGGACGATGTACTGGAATCGGGCATTGAAATTAAAGTTGCACCGCCGGGAAAGGTGATTAAAAATCTGATTTCTCTGTCCGGTGGGGAACAGTCTTTTGTGGCAATTGCCATATATTTTGCGATTTTACGCTTACATCCGTCACCGTTTTGTATTTTAGACGAAATTGATGCGGCACTTGATGAGGGAAATGTGCGGAAGTATGCGCAGTATTTGCGAAATTTCACGGATACGACGCAATTTATTTTGGTGACCCATCGACGCAGTGCCATGGAAGAAGCAAGCGTATTCTATGGCGTAACCATGCAAGAGGACGGCGTTTCAAAGCTATTGCGTATGGAACAAGAAGAATTTTCAGAACTAGAGAGCTGATTGCGGAGGTAAAGATTATGGGCTTATTTGATCGAAAGAAAAAGGATAAAGAAAAGGGAAGCTTTTGGAAGCGGAAACAAGAAGCGCAGGGCGATGTACGTATTTTACCGCCGGACGAGGAAATTGCTGCCGAAGCGGATCAGATTGCGTCAGAGACACTTCAGGCGAGAGCAGAACAGGAACAGGATGAAATTGAAAAGGCACGACAAGATGCTGCGTTAGCAGTCCAACTGGACGAAATGTGGCAAGAGGCGATAGAACTGGCACGAAAAGCCGCCTTACAAGCGCAAGGCGTCGAAGTGGAAGAAGATTATGACGATGCGGAAGTACTGGACGAAGAAGAGGAATCCGAGGAGATAGAAGAATCGGAGGAGACATCGGAAAAAATCATAGAAGAGGAGAAGTCAGCACCGAAAAGGGGACTTTTCTCGAAACTGCGAGAAGGACTAAAAAAGACGAAAGATGCCATGATGACACGAATTCAGGGCGTCCTAAGCGGTTTTACGAGGATAGATGACGAGCTATTTGATGAGCTGGAAGAAACGCTGATTATGAGTGACTTAGGACCGGAAACTTCGGTGGAAATATGCGATTTGCTGCGACAGCGTGTGAAAGAGCGGAGTGTAACAGACCCGAATGAAATTATGGGTATGATTCAGGAGATTATTACGGAAATGTTGGGCGAGGATGCTGTATTGGAATATCCAACAAAGCCGACCATTATTCTGGTAATTGGCGTCAATGGTGCGGGGAAAACGACTACCATCGGGAAACTATGTTATCAGCTAAAAAACGAAGGCAAAAAAGTTCTAGTAGCAGCGGCGGATACGTTCCGTGCAGCAGCAATCGATCAGCTGGAGGTATGGACAGAGCGTGCTGGGGTGGATCTCATTAAGCACGAGGAAGGCTCTGACCCAGGTGCAGTGGTTTATGATGCCGTGCAGGCGGCGAAGGCGAGAGATTGCGATGTTCTGATTTGCGATACAGCTGGGCGACTGCATAACAAGAAAAACTTGATGCAGGAACTATCGAAAATCAATCGAATAATCACGACTCAAGCGGAGGATAGCCATGTAGAAGTATTGCTGATTCTGGATGCGACAACGGGTCAAAATGCTGTCAACCAGGCACGGCTGTTCCAGGAGACTGCCGACATTACTGGCATTGTCCTGACCAAGCTGGACGGTACGGCAAAGGGTGGAATTATTGTTTCAATCCGCAATGAGTTGGGAATTCCCGTGAAGCTTGTTGGCGTAGGGGAAAAGATTGATGATCTTCAGCCGTTCTGTGGTGTCGATTTTGTCAAAGCACTGTTTCAGACAAATGAGGAGGTGTCGTGATGCAGAAAATTGTTGTTGCATCGAACAATGCCGGAAAATTGCGAGAGATTCGCAGCATTCTAGAACCATTTGGGTTTGAGACATTATCTCAAAAGCAGGTGGGGTATGAGTTGGACGTAGAAGAAACTGGCACAACATTTCAGGAAAATGCTGCCATAAAAGCACAGGCGGTATTTGATGCACTTCATTGTGCAGTGATTGCCGATGACAGCGGCTTGGTAGTAGATGCGCTGGACGGTGCGCCAGGCATATACTCCCATCGTTTTGCCGGTGCAGATGCCACAGATGCCCAGCGAAATAACAAGTTGTTAGAGATGCTTAAGGATATGCCAACAGAAAAGCGTATGGCACGTTTTATCTGTGCCATTTGTTATATGGATGAAAATGGAAAGCAGCATTTCTTTGAAGGAAAATGTGAGGGGATAATTGGAACACAGCTGCGTGGCGAAAATGGTTTTGGGTACGATCCGCTGTTCTACGTAGGCGGAAAGTCGATGGCGGAATATTCCACAGCGGAAAAGAATCAGATGAGTCATCGTGCTGAGGCACTGCGGCAGCTGGAGAAATACCTAGAAAGGAGCTTCTCAATATGTTAACAAGCAAACAACGTGCCACACTCCGTGGTATTGCCAGTACGTATGAGACAATTTTGCAAGTGGGAAAAGGCGGCATTCAGGAGGCATTGATACAGCAGGTGAAAGATACATTGAAAAAGCGAGAACTGATTAAAATGCGTGTGCTGGACAACTGTCCCTTGGATGCGAAGGAGGCGGCTGTACAGCTGGCGGAGGCGACGAAATCAGAAGTCGTACAGGTGATCGGCAGTCGATTTATCCTGTTTAAGCGCAATCCACAAAATATGGTGGTGCAGCTTTGATGGCGAAACCGAGAATCGGACTGTTTGGTGGTAGTTTTAATCCCATTCACAATGGACATCTTCACTTGATGTCGGCTGCAAAGGAACAGTTACAGTTAGAACAGGTGATTTTATTGCCGGCAAGGGTTTCCCCTTTTAAACAGCATCAGACAGATATGGTGTCGGCGGCGAATCGATACGCTATGTGTCAATTAGCAGTGGAAGATTTTTCGGATTGTCGTGTAGATGATTTTGAATTGCAGCAAAAAGGTGTCAGCTATAGCTTATTTTCGGCTCGACATTTTTCGACGTGTTTCCCCAACTATCAGCTCATCTGGCTCATGGGCAGCGATATGTTCCTACAGTTTCAACAGTGGTATCATTGGGAAGAATTTTTGGAATATGCTGCACTTGGCGTATTGGCACGAAGCGATGCGGATCAGGAAAAGATAGCAATTCAGCAGGAAAGGCTTTCGCCATATGGTACAATCTTTTTGTGCGAGGCACCGGTTTCTACGGTTTCTTCTACAAAAATTCGTGAAAAATGCAAAAAACAAGAAAATTTTTCTTGCTATTTGCCGCAAAAAGTAGTACAATATATCATATCACATGGATTTTACAAAGAAGATCAGATGAGAAAGGAATCATAACATGACAGAATGGGAAACATACGACATCTATCTGAAAGAACACCTTTCACAGAAACGCTATGTACACTCTCGTAATGTTGCGGAGGCAAGCGAAAGGTTGGCGAAACGCTATGGTGGCGTCAGTGTGGAAAAAGCGTTCTTTGCCGGATTGGTACACGATATTTCAAAGGAAGATCCGAAGGAAACGCAGTATGAACTGGTGTGTCGTTCCAAAATGCAGGTGTGTGAAGAAGAACGACAAGCGTTTAAGGTTTGGCACGGCATTGCCGGTGCCGTACGATTGGAGGAACAGTTCGGCGTGACGGATTTGGATATACTCCGTGCGGTTCGTTTTCACACAGTAGGTCGTGCGGGAATGTCACAGCTGGAAAAAATTGTTTATCTGGCGGATATGATTTCAAAAGAACGGAGTTATTCCGATGTGGATGTGATGCGACGGAAAGCCATGGAAAGCTTGAATGTGGGGATGCTATATGCATTGGAATATTCCTTGAAAAAGCTTTTGCGTAAAGAGGTGAGAATTCCACACTACACGGTGGAAGCTTATAATGAGATGTTGACGGCGTTACAGCAGGAAGGATGAAAAAGCACTTATGAGCAAAGGGAATCGCAGACAGGAGAACGATCGTGCCAACCCGAATGAAGAACAGGCTTATGACGAAAAGGCATATCGTCGTGCAAGGGCAAGGATTGATGCGATGCAGGACGATCAATGGGAAGACGGCGTATACGAAGACGGATATGACGATCTGGAAATGGATATGTACGATGCCGGATATGATGGAGAAGACTACTATGACGATGATATCGACTATAACGCCTCCTATGATACGATGGCAGATTCCGCTGCAATGGGAGAATACGATAAAAAGCGGAAAAAGACGAAACAGTCTCATGCAAAAGAGAGAAAGCGCAGTGCCAACCGTCAAAAGACATCTACACGTTTCGGTACACAGGTGCGGCAGAGAAAGTGGGCGGATGCGCTGATTACAGTTGTTGCACTGCTGGCTACTATTGTATTGATTATCGTGATGGTGTTAAATGTTCCGATTATCCGCTATGAGAAAACAACAGGGAATATAACGACGACACAACAGGTTTCCGTGCTGAAATATTGGAAGCTTTGGCAGCCGCTGGTAGAACAGGAGGGTGAGCTTTCAAAAGCGAGTTATGACAGTACGGTGGATTTGAACCTGAAAGAAGATTTGGAAGAGGATTACACTGACGGATTGGATCTCGACCAAATTATTGAGGGACAGTACACGATTCTGTTTTTGGGTATGGATGAAAGCGGTGATCTTTCTGACGTGAATTGGATTTTTCAGTTCGACTTGATTGCAGGAACGCTGAATATTCTACAAATTCCACGAGATAGCTATATGCCCGATTATGCTTCGTATTCGACGGCGAAGTTTAACAGCATCTATAGCAGCGGACAGGAGACTGGTGTGACACCAATTCAGCGTGTCGTCAATGCCATAGAAGATTGCTTCTGTATGTACATTGACTGTTATGTGAAGCTGGATTGTGAAGATATTGCAAATATTGTAGATTCCATTGGCGGTATTCCGATTACATTGCCGGAAGAAATTGTTTATGAAGCGGACAAAGTTTTACCGGCGGGAGAACAGGTCTTGACGGGTGAACAGTCCGAGTGGTTTATTCGGTTCCGTCACGGATATGATGAGGGCGATATTGGCAGAGTCAAGGCACAGCGAATTTTTCTGGCGGCGATGATGGAAAAAATGCTTGATATGTCACAGATAGAGCTGTATTCGGCAATGACGGAAATCTATAATAATAAATGGATTGCTACAGATTTGTCGCTGGAACAGATTAGCATGATTGCAGATTTTGCGTCTGAACGGCTGACATTGGATTATGTAAATGTCTTTATGGTTCCGGGTGAAGGTGCTTATTATTATCCAGGTGACGGTTCTGCACAGTCGGTTTATTCGATTCACAAATCGGCGACGGTGGATTTGCTCAATGGTTATTTCCATCCATATCAAAACGAAATTTACGTGGATGAAAGTGCTATTGTAGAACTGGTACCGGAGGGCTCTTATCTTTCGATGGTGTATGACGATACGCAAGAAACACTGGAGGATATTAATAAGGGTGACACCGACGACGGTGCCCAATAGCCGATAAGGCAAGGAGAGAGAATTCGTATGACGCAACAAGAATTTTTGAAATTGATTGTAAAAGCATTGGACAGCAAGCGTGCAGAGGATATTCAAGTTTTGCACGTAGAGGATTTGACGATTTTGGGCGATTATTTTGTGATTGCCAGCGGTGGCAGCACAACCCAGACACGGACACTGGCAGACGAGGTGGAATATCAGGCATCGAAAGTGGGTAAGGAGCCGCTGCATCGTGAGGGAAGAGGAAACGGCTCAAATTGGATTGTTCTGGACTATGGCGATGTAATTGTGCATATTTTTTACAAGGAGACTCGGTCGTTCTATCAGTTGGAACGACTTTGGGCAGACGGCGATCCGGTGGATATTTCCGCTTGGGTAAAGCCGGATAAAATTTAAACAAAGAGAGGAATGTTTTTTATGCAAGAAAAAGGGCAAAAGTGGGTCTATGGAATTAGTATCTATATGGTACTAAAAGCAGTGCTGAATTTGATTATCAATATTTCAGCTGGAAATGTGGTGTATCTGATTATCGCAGTGGTGGCTTTTGTACTGCTGACACAGCGTATTCCGTTTATCCAATACTACATTCAGTATGTTGTGGCAGCATATTTGGTGTTGGTATTCCTGATAAACGTTGGCAACAATATCAGCAATTTCAGTGATAACTGGTTTTACCTTTTAGAGGGTATTGTAGATCTGGGCGCAGCGGTGGTGTTGGTATTTGAAAAGAATGTGCGTGCATTTTTTCACAACGACTAAACACAGATTGAACACAAGCGGACGGCGAAACGTGATACAAAATATGACTGCGTTTTTCGCTGCGGATGAAAGGAACGATTTGAACAATGAGCGACAAATATGATTTTGCCACAATAGAACCGAAGTGGCAAAAATATTGGGACGAACACGATACGTTTTGTGCATCGGAGGATCACAATAAGCCGAAGTTCTATACTTTGGTAGAATTTCCTTATCCGTCCGGTCACGGAATGCACGTCGGACATATTAAGGCGTATTCCGGACTGGAGGTTGTCAGCCGAAAGCGGCGAATGCAAGGCTATAATGTTCTGTTTCCCATCGGGTTTGATGCATATGGTTTACCCACAGAAAATACGGCAATCAAAACAGGCGTACACCCCAGACAAGTGACAGATCAGAACATCAAAAAATTTACCGGACAGCTCAAGCGTGTTGGATTTTCTTTTGACTGGTCGAGAGTGATTGATACCACCGATGAAGGGTATTATAAATGGACACAGTGGATTTTCCTGAAGATGTTTGAAAATGGTTTGGTTTTTCGGGATAAGACGTCTGTGAACTTCTGTCCGAGCTGTCAGGTGGTCTTGTCGAATGAAGATTCTCAAGGCGGTAAGTGTGACGTGTGTCACAGCGATATTATTCAGAAAACAAAAGAAGTCTGGTATCTGCGGATTACGGAATATGCGGATAAGCTTCTGGAGGGGTTAGAAACAGTGGATTATTTGCCCAACGTGAAATTGCAGCAGCAAAACTGGATTGGGAAATCTACCGGTGCTTTTGTGAATTTTTCCATAAAGGAACAGGACGAAACATTGCGGATTTATACCACTCGTCCGGATACACTGTATGGCGTTACTTTTATGGTAATTGCACCAGAACATCCCATCATTCAGAAATATCGGGACAGCATTGCAAATATCGATGCACTTGATGCATACAAAGAGATTTGCGCCAAAAAGACGGAGTTTGAGCGGACACAGCTGGTAAAAGAAAAAACAGGTGTGAAAATTGAAGGCTTGACGGCGGTGAATCCCATTACCGGCAAGGAAATTCCTATTTATATTTCGGATTATGTTATAATGGGTTATGGCACAGGTGCCATTATGGCGGTGCCTGCCCATGACAGCCGTGACTATGAATTTGCGAAAAAGTTTGGCATTGACATTATAGAAGTCATCCAAGGCGGCGATATCTCGAAAGAGGCGTATACCGGCGATGGCATAATGGTAAATTCCGATGTGCTGAATGGAATCTCAAACAAAAAAGATGCCATTGCGAAGATGCTGGAAATTCTCGAAGAAAAGGGCTGCGGCGAAAAAGGTGTACAATATAAGATGAAAGACTGGGCGTTTAATCGGCAGCGATATTGGGGTGAACCGATTCCGATTGTACATTGTCCAAAGTGTGGAATGGTTGCAGTGCCTTATGAAGAACTGCCGCTGCGGTTACCGCCGGTAGAACACTTTGAACCCGGAACGGATGGAGAAAGTCTATTGGCGAAAATCGATTCCTTTGTCAACTGTAAATGTCCGAAGTGCGGTGCTGTAGCAAAGCGTGAAACCGATACAATGCCCCAGTGGGCAGGGTCATCCTGGTATTATTTGCGGTATTGTGATCCCCAAAATGATAAGGTATTTGCTTCGGCAGAGTCGCTGCAATATTGGATGCCGGTCGATTGGTATAACGGCGGTATGGAACACGTGACACGCCATATGATTTATTCTCGTTTTTGGCATAAGTTCCTCTATGATTTAAAGCTCGTTCCTACGGCTGAACCGTATGCAAAGCGGACGGCGCAGGGATTGATTCTAGGCTCAGACGGCGAAAAAATGTCAAAATCCAGAGGAAATGTGGTTGACCCGAATGATGTGGTGGATGTCTATGGTGCAGATGTGCTGCGGTTGTATGTACTGTTTATGGGAGACTATGAAAAAGCAGCTCCATGGAGCGACAGCAGTGTGAAAGGATGCAAACGGTTTGTTGATCGGATCTGGAATTTACAAGACAAGGTGGTAGACGGCGACAGCTACAGCGATAAACTGCGTAGTGCTATGCACAAGACCATCAAGAAAGTATCAGAAGATATCGAATCCATGAAGTTTAATACGGCGATTGCTGCGCTGATGACACTGCTCAATCAAATTTATGATGTGGGGAGCATCACTAAGGCGGAGTTTCGTGATTTTTTGGTTTTGCTCTATCCCTTTGCACCACACGTTTCGGAGGAGCTTTACCAGCGCATTGGCTGTGATGGAATACTCGACGAACAGGCGTGGGTAATTTACAATGAAGCACAGTGTTTGGATGACACGATTGAAATTGTTGTACAACTCAACGGCAAGGTACAGGCAAAGTTGGAAATTGATGCAGACGCCGATAAAGAAACGGTACTGGCTAAAGCGAAGGAAGAACCGAAAATTGTAGAAGCGATTGCAGGGAAAAATGTGGTAAAGCAGATATATGTGCCAAAGAAACTTGTGAATTTTGTGGTAAAATAACAAAAGTGAAAATTCTTTTGAAAAAACACTTGACAATTGCCCTGTGATATGTTATAATATATTATACTGTAAAATTAGATAAGATTGTTTTTACCCGGTTGTTGATGAAAAAACTGCCGTTGGTATAGATTTGAAGTTCGGATGGAGCCGAATGGAGAATTATCTTCTGCCGTTGCGGCAAAGGGAGGGAAATGTAAGTGGCAGAAGTTCGTGTTGGAAAGAATGAGTCTTTGGACACTGCACTGAAGCGTTTTAAGAGATCCTGCGCAAAGGACGGCGTCATTGCGGAGGTTCGCAAGAGAGAGCATTACGAGAAGCCTTCGGTAAAGCGGAAGAAGAAGTCTGAAGCTGCTCGTAAGCGGAAGTATTGATGAATGAGCCCGATGAGAGTCGGACTTTCGTGCTGATGATACAGCAGCGGGTGCACTTTGTGAAGAGTGCGCCTGTTTTTTTGGATATTTTCAAATAATGTGTAAAATTTCGACAGTCTTTGCGATGGATATGCCT
This sequence comes from Ruminococcus sp., assembly GCA_021201755.1. Taxonomy (GTDB): domain Bacteria; phylum Bacillota; class Clostridia; order Oscillospirales; family Ruminococcaceae; genus Ruminococcus_C. The sequence goes on from JAJQEI010000052.1 coordinate 90,300, forward strand.
TATAATAAAAGAGAAAGGAGATAAAGCCAAATGTTATTTCGAACAACAATCGCACTGCGCAGTGTTTGTGACATCACGCCCGGCATACTGGAAGAGTTGGGCGTAAAGGGACTGCTGCTGGATATTGATAACACACTGACTACTCATGATAATCCTGTGCCTGCACCCGGCGTTGAAGCGTGGATTACCAGAATGCAGGCGGCAGAAATTCGGCTTTGTCTGGTGTCCAATAATCATCCGCCACGTGTAGCACCTTTTGCACAGCGTTTAGGGCTGGACTTCGTCTGTGAAGGGAAAAAACCACTCACGAAAGGGTATCGAGAGGGTACGAAAAAAATGGGACTGAAGCGAAAGGAAATGGCTGCGGTAGGCGACCAGATTTTTACTGATGTATTGGGCGCAAATCTGTTTCGGGTACCCTGTATTTTTGTATTTCCTATGGAGATGGAAACCACACGCTTTTTTAAAATAAAGAGAAAGCTGGAACTGCCGTTTTTGCCACGGAAAATTTATGGAGAAAAATAGACTGTTTTTAAGCGGGAGGTATTTTCTATGATAAAGAAAGTTTTGGTGATTCATGGACCGAACTTGAATCTACTGGGGGAGAGAGAACCGGATGTTTACGGAAAAATGACTTATGCGGAGCTGAATCGCCAGATTTTAGATCGTGCAGAGGAATTGGGATTGGAGTGTGAAATTTTTCAGTCCAATCACGAGGGCGCAATTATCGATAAATTGCACGCCGCACGCAAGACGTTCGATGGCATTGTCATCAATGCCGGTGCATACACCCACTATAGCTATGCGATTCATGATGCCATTCATGACATTCGTATTCCATGTGTAGAGGTACATATCAGCAATATCTATGCACGAGACGAGTTCCGTTCTCACTCGGTTCTGAGTCCGGTTTGCGCAGGCACAATTGCCGGATTCGGAACGAACGGCTATTTTTTGGCATTACAGGCACTTTCAGAGATGTAAGGTGGGAGAAATGTTGGAGGAGGAAAAACGAATTTCCGATTTGATGGTACAGATGAAATCCTATTGTGATGCAGTATTGATTCAGTCAGATACCAACCGACGTTATTTTACTGGAATGCTGTCCTCGGCGGGAACGCTTCTTTGCTTTCCAGAGGAGTCGTACTTGATTATCGACTTTCGCTATATCGAAAAAGCACGGCAGGTTGTACAGCATTGCACTGTGATAGAACAGCACGAATTAACAAAGCAGCTGACAGATTTACTCAAACAGCACCATGCGAAAACGCTTTCTGTAGAAGCGATGACCATGACGCTCAGTGAATATCATAAGTTGAAAAGGGAACTGCGGAATGTAGTGGAATTAGATGACAGTGACAAGCTCAGTCGTGCCATTTATCATTGCCGGACGGTGAAATCGGAAGCGGAGATAAAAAAAATTCGGGCAGCACAACGCATTGCAGAAGCAGCCTTTCAAGATATTTTGACTTATCTCAGACCAGGTATTTCCGAGCGGGATGTGATGATGCGGTTAAACGACACCATGCAAAGATTTGGATCGGAGGGGGAGTCTTTCCCAACGATTGCACTCACAGGTGCAGCAACGTCTATGCCTCATGGAGTTCCGACCACAGAACGGCTGATTCAAGAAGGCGACTTTGTATTGATGGACTATGGCGCAATGGTGGACGGTTATCATAGCGATATGACACGGACGGTTTGTGTGGGAAGACCTAGCGACAAAATGCGTCAGATATACGAAACAGTGCTTGCGGCACAGACCGCTGCGTTGCAGGCTGTGAAAGCTGGTATTACCGGACGAGCATTGGATAAGATTGCACGGGATGTAATTACGGATGCTGGATATGGTGATGCCTTTGGACACTCACTTGGACATGGTGTAGGAATGGAAATACACGAGTATCCCAACGCTTCCCCAGGTTCCAAAGCAACATTGGAATCGGGAAACGTGGTGACGATAGAACCGGGGATTTATCTTCCTGGAGAATTTGGCGTGCGAATTGAGGATTTCGTGGTGATTCGGGAGGAAGGCTGTGAAAATCTGACGCTTGCGCCGAAAGAGCTACTCGTGTTAGAAGGATAAATTTTCGCTTTTCCGCAAAAACTTTTTGTAAAAGGCTTGCAAAATGCGAAAATATAGTGTATAATATAAATAGTAATGTTTTTTGAGCGGAGATTGCAAGTGTTTTTGTGATTTTCGATTGTTGCAAAGGAAAAATTTACGGAGGTTTCATTTTATGATTTCAGCAGGCGATTTCAGAAATGGTGTCACATTTGAACTGGACGGAAATGTGGTACAGGTGATTGAATTTCAGCACGTAAAGCCCGGAAAAGGTGCTGCATTTGTTCGTACCAAATATAAGAATGTCATTACCGGTGCAGTAGTAGAACGTTCGTTCAACCCGACGGACAAGTATCCGACGGCTTATATTGAACGAAAGGATATGCAGTATCTTTACAGTGACGGCGATTTGTATTACTTTATGGATATGGAAACATATGAACAACAGCCGATTGACAAATCGAAGCTCGGCGACGCATTTCGTTTTGTAAAAGAAAACGAAGAAGTAAAAGTACTTTCCTATAAGGGAAATGTCTTTGGCGTAGAACCGCAGACGTTTGTAGAATTAGAAGTTACTGAGACAGATCCGGGCTTTAAGGGCGACACTGCGACGAACACAACGAAACCGGCAGTTCTGGAAACGGGTACAGAAATTAAAGTGCCGCTATTTATCAATCAGGGCGACAAAATTCGGATTGATACGAGAACGGGCGAATACATGGAGCGTGTATAAATACGTTTGAAAAAAGAAATTTTCCAAATACGAGAAGTATTTGAAAAATCCGATTCCACCAAACAGGAGGACGAGAATATGAACCTGATGGATAAAATGGCTTATTTACGTGGTATGGTCGATGGGATGGAACTTGATCTGACCAAAACCAAAGAGGGAAAGGTTTTGGGTCAAGTCCTAGAAGTAATGCAGGAAATGACTGCGTACATCACAGATTTGCAGATGCAGATTGATGAATTGACAGAGATTTGCGAATCACTGGATAAAGATCTCGAAGACGTAGAAGATCTTCTTTTTAATGACGGCGATGAGGGTATTCCTGATTTTTCAGAGTATGTTTCCGATGAGAATGCAGCTGTTGAAGAAACAGACGAGGGAGAGGAAGAGCTGTATGAGGCAGTATGTCCTTTTTGTAACAATGTGATTGTCCTGAGCGATTTGGCTTTGGAGGAAGGCGAGATTTCTTGCCCACATTGCGGAGAAATTCTGGAATTCGATTATAGCGACTTGAATATGGACACATTTGAAAAGCCTGCGGAAACGCAGATAATGGAAGAAGAGTAAGATCGCTTTTGTTGAGAAAGAGGGATTCTGGATCGGAAAGCGGAGAAGCAAGCCGGGGCATCACGATCCGGCTTGTTTTGTTACATCTGAATTTCGGATTGAAATTGATAGAAGAGAACGTCATTCGAAAAAAAGTGGCATTTGGGTATAGCGAAAAAATGAGGTGATAAGGTTGTTTCAAATTGTAGAGAGAAAACAGTGGAACGAGGCAGTGGTACAGATGAAGCTGCAGGCACCATTGATTGCAAAGAAGGTTTTGCCGGGACAGTTTATTATTTTCCGCTTGGACGAATTTGCAGAGCGTGTTCCTTTGACTGTGGCGGATTATGATAGAGAGGCTGGAACAATCACGTTGATTTTCCAGATCGTCGGCAATAGTACACGACGTTTTGCCGCACTTCAGGCGGGGGATTCGATTCAGGATTTGGTAGGACCTTTAGGAAAAGCAACGGAAATTCCAGATGACGCTAAGTCGGTCTGTGTGATTGGCGGTGGTGTTGGGTGTGCGATTGCATATCCACAGGCAAAATATCTCCATGAAAAAGGTATTTCTGTGGATACGATCGCAGGATTCCGCAATAAGGACATTGTAATTTTAGAGGACGAATTCTGTGCGTGCAGTGACAATTTTTATCTTTGTACAGACGACGGATCTTATGGAACAAAGGGATTTGTGACGAATGTGTTACAGGAAATGTTGGATCAAGGAAAGCACTATGATGTAGTTATCGCCATTGGTCCTGTACCCATGATGAAATTTGTCTGTCAGGTGACGAAACCCTATGAACTTTTGACACTTGTGTCTTTGAACCCAATTATGGTTGATGGTACGGGAATGTGCGGTGGCTGTCGTGTGACAGTGGGCGGCGAGATTCGCTATGCTTGTGTGGACGGCCCAGATTTTGATGGGCATCAGGTAGATTTTGAGGAACTGATGCACCGAAATAGTACCTACCGTGATCAGGAACAGCACGAATGTAGATTGAAGAAAGTGGGGGAAGTGTGATGGCAGGTAAATTTAATATGGCGACGGAAAAAGTACCTATGCCGGAACGTGACCCGAAAGAACGTGCAACGTGCTTTGAAGAAGTGACAATGGGTTATTCGGCGCAGCAAGCACAGGAAGAAGCGACACGCTGTCTCCACTGTAAGGCAAAGCCATGCGTGAATGGCTGTCCGGTAGGCGTAGAAATTCCGGATTTTATTGCAGAAATTGCGTCTGGGAATTTCGAGGGTGCATATGATACCATCCGAAAAACCAACAGCTTGCCGGCAATTTGTGGTCGTGTCTGTCCGCAGGAGAATCAGTGCGAAGGGAAATGCGTACGTGGTAAAAAAGGTGAACCGGTGGCAATCGGCAGACTGGAGCGTTTTGCAGCGGATTATGCCAGAGAGAACGGTTATAGTGGGAAGCAGGCGGAAATAACGCCGAACGGCAAAAAAGTTGCTGTGGTTGGTGGTGGACCGGCAGGACTCACCTGTGCAGGTGATTTGGCAAGGCGAGGCTATCAGGTGATGATTTTTGAAGCGTTTCATGTGGCAGGCGGTGTATTGATGTACGGGATTCCGGAATTTCGTCTGCCGAAAGAAATTGTGCAGCAGGAAATTCATACGTTGGAGGCACTTGGTGTGGAAATTCAGCCGGATATGGTCATCGGCAAGATTTTATCTATTGACGAACTGATGGAGGCGGGCTATGATGCTGTCTTTATCGGTTCCGGCGCAGGGTTGCCTCGGCTTATGCACATTTCCGGAGAAGCACTGGTGGGTGTTTGCTCTGCCAATGAATATTTGACGAGAATCAATCTGATGCACGGCTACGATGAACGCTATGCGACGCCAGTCATTCGCTCAAAGGCAGTTGCCGTTGTAGGCGGTGGCAATGTGGCAATGGACGCTGCGAGAAGTGCGCTGCGTATGGGTGCAGAACACGTCTATATTGTTTATCGTCGTTCGGAGGTTGAGATGCCTGCCCGTGTGGAGGAAGTACACCATGCGAAAGAGGAAGGCGTTGATTTCAAGAACCTGTGTAATCCAGTGGAGATTCTCGGAGACGAAACGGGTCGTGTTTGCGGTTTAAAGTGTATTCGGATGGAACTCGGAGAACTGGACGAGAGTGGCAGACGCTGCCCTGTAGAAGTACCAGACAGCGAGTTCGTATTGGACGTGGATATGGTCATTATGTCTATTGGCACATCGCCGAATCCGCTAATTTCTTCCACAACAGAGGGACTGGACACAAATCGCTGGGGCTGTCTGGTGGTAAATGAAGACACCATGGCAACGACAAAAGAAAAGGTATATGCTGGAGGAGACGCAGTAACCGGTGCAGCAACGGTAATTCTGGCGATGGGTGCTGGAAAGACGGCTGCAGCATCAATTGACGAGATACTGTGTCCCAAGGCTTCCAACTGAACACAGTGGCATTTCACGTGGATGAAAAGCGTTGATTTGTCTAAACTTGGAAAGGTTTGAGTAAAATGAAACAATTAAAAAAATTGGCACTAGGATTTTCTACTGCTGGATTCGCTGGTACGTTGTGTGGCATAACGGCATTCGCTGAGAGTGATTCTTCAAATTCTTCGTCTACGGGCTGGTCATCGATTATTTTCTTAATTCTCATATTTGTGGTACTGTACTTCATTTTGATTCGTCCGCAAAGGAAGAAAGACAAGGAAACAAAAGCGATGCAAAGTAGTTTGCAGGAGGGTGACGAAATTGTTACGATTGGTGGTATTGTAGGACTTGTGGTTAAGGTGAGCGAGGATACAATTATGATTGAAACCGGTTCGAATCGCAATCGAATCCGTATCAAGTCTTGGGCAGTACAAGAGAATGTAACTGTGTCAGAAAATGCGAAGCGAGAACAGGAAGAAAAGGTGGCTGCTGCGAAAGCAAAGCAGGAAGCGAAGCTTGCAAAAAAGAACAAGAAAAAGGGAATCGAGCTGGAAAATGGCAGCGATTCGACGTCCGATGGAGATATCTTGAAAGACTAAAGCAATCATCCATAAAAAACGGATACACGTCAATAAAAGGTGTGTACCCGTTAATTTTTTTTGTTATACGCAAAAGGGACGCCAAATGGCGTCCTTTTTGCACACTTTGAAGAAATATTTTCTATAGCTGTTAGATTTATATGCCTCTTAGTCTGTTGCTGGGGTATTGGCATCTGTTTGTGTTGGTGTATCCGGATTCGGTTTTGGTGCTTCTTCAAGCATCGATGGATCCATCTGACCAGCCATCAATGTTTCGAAATCTTCCCGTTCAATCTTTTCGTGAATGATCAGATATTTCGCCAACAAATGGAGCTGATCCATATATGTTTTCAAGATCTCGGTTGCTTTTGCGTATGCCGTTTCTACGATTCTACGAACTTCGTCATCAATTTCTCCAGCCACACGATCGGAATAATCTCTCGACGAACCCAAATCTTTTCCTAGGAACACCTCGTTTTGATCGTTACCGTAGACAATTGGTCCCATTTTCTCACTGAAACCATAGCGTGTTACCATGCTGCGTGCGATAGAAGTGGCACGTTCCAAGTCGTTGGAAGCACCGGTAGAAATATCATCTAGCACAAGCTGTTCCGCCACACGTCCACCCAGCAGGGTGACAATGTTTTCTTCCATCTCACGTTTTGAAACAAAGCTCTTATCTTGTTCCGGAAGGGACATGGTATAACCACCAGCCATACCTCTCGGAATGATGGATACTTGGTGTACCTTGTCTTGATGGTCACAGTAGTAAGTGCAGACAGCATGACCAGCCTCGTGGAATGCAGTCAGTCGTTTTTCTTTTTCGGTCACCTTGTGGGACTTCTTTTCCGGTCCGGCGATAACCTTAATGGTAGCCTCCTGGATTTCTTCCATGGTGAACGCTTTTTTATTTTTTTGTGCTGCTAATAAGCAAGCTTCGTTGACGAGGTTTTCCAAATCCGCACCGGTGAACCCGACTGTCGATTTTGCAATGGTTTCCAAATCCACATCTGGGCCGACGTTTTTGGACTTGGTATGCACCTGTAAAATCTTTTCCCGTCCCTTAACATCTGGATAGCCCACTGTAATCTGTCGGTCGAATCGCCCCGGTCGGAGCAGTGCCGGATCGAGAATATCTCGTCGGTTTGTAGCGGCAATGACGATGACATTATCTTTTCCGGTGAATCCGTCCATTTCTACCAGAAGTTGGTTCAAAGTCTGTTCTCGTTCGTCATGACCGCCGCCGATACCGGTACCTCTGTGTCGTCCGACGGCGTCGATTTCGTCGATAAAGATAATGGATGGTGCATTTTTCTTCGCCTGATCGAATAAATCACGGACACGTGAAGCACCTACACCCACAAACATTTCTACAAAATCCGAACCGGAGATGGAGAAGAACGGACAACCCGCCTCACCGGCAACAGCTCTCGCAAGTAAAGTTTTTCCAGTACCAGGAGGACCCATCAATAAAATGCCTTTCGGTATACGTGCCCCGATGTCGCTGTATTTTCGTGGATTTTTCAAGAAATCCACGATTTCCTCCAGCTCGTGTTTTTCCTCATCTGCTCCCGCTACGTCAGCAAAGGTTGCTTTCCGTGTGTTCGCTTGGTTCTTAATATTCGCCTTTCCGAACGAGGAGTATCTTCCACCGCCGTTTGCCTGCCGTATCATAAAGATGAACAAGAAAATCATCATCGCAACGAGAATAACTGTTGGAATGACCGTCAACAACCACGAGGAATCAGAAGCTTCGTAGTAGTCATATTGCAATGGCTCATCGTGACTTGCATTGTATTTCTTTCGATACAGCTTTGTATCGGTTAAAAACTGGTTGATATATGGTACACTGTAGGTGATTTGTTTTCCAGACTCCAGCGTCATTTCCAATTCACCGGTTCCCAAATCCAACGTATAAGCAGTGACCTCACAATCGTCAAAGTATTGAATGATTTCAGAATACTCGTACGATTCTGTATCGCTTCCTAGGTTTGGCAGTAAAAAAATAAGTGCTGCGACGAGTAATAGAACAATAATTAGATATGTTCCAATACCGTGACTTCTCTTTTGTTTCAAAGACCATCTACTCCAATCTTTTTTTTATTTTATTTATTGCATCACGCCAATATATGGCAGATTACGATACGTTTCGTTGTAGTCCAAGCCGTATCCGACGACAAAAACATCTGGAATTTCAAAACCACAGTAGTCTACAGCTATGGGAAAGCGTCTGCGGCTCGGTTTATCCAGCAGCGTACAGATTCTCAGCGAAATCGGCTTTTGCTGCTGCAGTGCTGGCAATACTGCGGAAAGTGTAGTGCCTGTGTCCAGAATATCCTCCACCAAAATGACATGACGATTCACCAAATTCCGGGATAAAGGAATTTCAAACTGTACCGTTCCAGAAGTTTGCGTGCCATCGTGATAGCTGGAAGCACGCATAAAATCCAACTCCAGTGGTATAGGTGTTTCTCGAACCAAATCTGAAAAAAACAAACAAAATCCTTTTAACAGGCAAACCATCAAAGGATTTTTTTCGGCATAGTCGGCGGCAATTTGTGTGCCGATTTCATGCACACGTTCTTGAATTTGTTTTTGTGACAAAAGGATTTTTGCGATATTTTCGTCCAGGCGTTTCATATTTCAGCCTCCAACTTTTCATGACTTTTATCCATGTTGTCTTTTGTGATTTCGATGATGAGCAGACGCTTTGTGGTATTGTCTGGCTTCACTCGATCGGCAATGCCAATATACTCCGCAAAAACAACGCCCAAATCATCTGTTATCCAGTGTAGTGTGTTTCTTTGCTTAGGCGGTACATCAGATTGAATTCTTTTTTTTAGAGAGGAAGTAAATGTACGTCCGGAAAGGCGCATTTTTGCGCCATAAATTCGTGGCGTGAGAAATAAGTTCCCCGTTATTTTATCATAATCGAAACAGTAATTTGCAAATTTTTCATGAACAATTGCTGTTTTTACCAAATTTTCATTTTTCTCCCCTTGTGGTAGAGTGATTACTCTTGCTGTCACAAGAAAATCGGGATAAAGTCGATTTTCACCTGGCAACAAGGGGATCTTTTCCGGTACAGGCTGTCTTGAAACAATCTCCAGACAGAGTCTGCCCACTTTTGCTACGGCGTAAACCTGTGTAGTGGCATTGCGTGTCAAATTTCGCTTCCCACCCGTTCGACAGAGCTGCATCAGTTGTTCCAAAAGCTGTGCATCATAGGACAAATGTTCTTCATCCAGAAGTTTTGCGAAACAGCGCATCTGCAGAGCTGGATGATAATCGTTCAAATGCTCTAATGTGTGTGCTGTCTGATGGCATGATGCATAAACACGATTTGCTTCGCTCTGTAAATAGTCGTTGTCTCGCCTCAGACTTTCGATGGTACGAGCAGTTGTTCGGGTGACTGCTGGATTTTCTTTTTCCATCTGTGGTAAAATATGATGTCGAATCCGGTTGCGTGTATAGGCGTCAGAACAATTCGTAGAGTCCGTCATATACGACTGATCCAGCACTTCGAGGTATGTTATAATTTCTTTGCGGTCGACTTGTAAAAGGGGGCGCAAAAAACGACCATTTTTCGGCGGAATTGCCGTCAGTCCGTGAAGGGATGTTCCACGAATGATACGGTGTATCATCGTTTCCAGATTGTCATTTGCGTTGTGCGCTGTAGTAATCCAATCTGCATCTACCTTTTGGAAAGCATCATAGCGGCAGGTTCGTGCTGCAAGTTCAATAGAGGTATGTGACTGCGCAGCATATTCGGCAACGTCACAGGAAACAATTTTTAGCGGTACTTGTAGATTTTCACAAAGTGTGCGGCAAAACTGCTCATCTCGTATACTTTCCGCTCCACGGAGATTATGGTTTACGTGAATCGCCGTTACTTGATATTTTAGCGTATCTTGTAGTTCCAGCAGTATGCGTAATAAACAAACGCTGTCGGCACCGCCGGACAGGGCACAACAAACAAGATCGCCGGCTTTTATCACATCATATTGTTGTAGCTGCTGCAGCACACGCTTTGATAAATTCTGCTTAGGCTTCATTGTGAATCTCCGGACTTGTGAAACGTGTGAATTGACCGTCCCATTTCAGCTGAACCGTGCCGGTTTCACCATGTCGGTTTTTCGCAATGATGCATTCGGAGATGTTCGGTGTGGGACTTTCTTTATTATAATAGGCATCACGATAGAGGAACATGACGATATCAGCATCTTGCTCGATAGAACCGGATTCTCTTAGGTCAGACAGCATCGGTCGTTTATCGGTTCGGCTTTCCGGACCACGGGAAAGCTGGGAAAGGACAATGACTGGAATATCCAATTCTTTCGCCATAATTTTCAATTGCCGTGTAATTTCTGAAATAATCAATACTCGGTTATCTGTTCGCAGCGTAGAACCCATCAGCTGTAAATAGTCGATGACTACCAGTCCCAAGTTCTTCATCCGGCGCAGCTTCGCCTTGATTTGCTGTACAGTGACGCTTGCCGTGTCGTCGATGTACATTGGAAAGCCGGAGAGGTTGCTTGCTGCTCCTGCCAAGCGTACCCAGTCATCGCCGGTAAGAAAACCGCTGCGAAGTTTGTTGGAATCGACCAAAGACTCTGTGGAGAGCATTCGTGTTGCCAGCTGTTCCCTTGACATTTCCAGAGAGAAAATCGCCACTTCTTTATCTTTGTTGTGTCGTGCCACATTTGTGACAATGTTGACGGCAAAGGAAGTTTTACCCATACCAGGACGAGCGGCAATCAGGATTAAGTCGGACTTATTCAGACCGGAAGTGATGGTGTCCAGATAATGAAAGCCGGTTTTTGCACCTAGATATTTTTCTTTATCTGGACCTGCAATTTTCCCGATGCGATCATAGGCTTCGCAGACAGCGTCTCCGATTTTTACCAGCCCTTGGATATCCTTTCCCTGCCGAATATCGAAAATACGCTGTTCCGCCATATCGAGCATCGTCTCCGCCGAGGCTTCACCAGTTTGAATATCCTGTAGGATATCACGTGCTGCAAATGCCAGACATCGAATATAATATTTTTCAGAAACAATTTTGCAATAGCTTTCAATATTGGCAGTAGATGGAACAAGCTCAACCAGTGCAGCCAGATAACTACGCCCTTCCTGCGCAGTTTCAAATACTCGTTGTGCCATGGCGGCGTTCAGAACCGTGATGATATCTGCTTTTTCACCGGCAGTAAACATTTGAAAAATAATCTGAAAAATAGCACGGTGTTGTTCTTGGAAAAAGCTTTCCGGTTTAATCGTCTCCAGTACAACCGGTAATACAGACGAATCGATGAGGACTGCCCCTAAAATCGTTTGTTCCGCTTCTAAACTGAAAGGCAGCTCAGCCGTTTCATTTGGCATATAGTCCGCCAATGCGTACACCTCCAATTGAACAGAGAAAAGTAAGAAATAATTGCATTCCTTGCTCTATGCTCGTGTGCCTCAAAGCTCGACTACCTCGACAATGACTTTTGCGGAAATACCACTGTATAGTCGAATTTCCGCATCATAAGTGCCGAAGTTTTTGATGTCAGTCTTTAGGCTAATTTTCTTTTTATCCACTTTACAGTGGTATTGCTCTTCGATACAAGCGGCAATCTGCGCACCGGTCACTGCACCGAAAAGTTTGCCGCCATTTCCGGCTTTTACTTTTGCAACGACGGTTTTCCCTTGTAATCGGTCGGCAGTCTGCTGTGCATTTTGCCTTTCTACATCGATTTTATGTGCGACAGACGCCTGTTTGCTTTCAAGCTCTGACAGGTTTTTTGTCGTCGCCTCAACAGCAAGTCCTTTTTTTAAGAGCATATTTCTGGCGTATCCGTCAGTAACATTTTTGATTTCGCCTTTTTTTCCAGAGCCTTTGACATCCTGTAAAAAAATGACTTTCACAATGAATCATTCCTTTCTTATTTTCGGTGTTTTTCCTGTGTCTCCAGAATCAGCAATAGCTGTTCCTTTGCTTCTTGTATATTACAATTTGGAATTTGCACAGCCGCCATAGTTTGGTGACCGCCGCCACCCAATTGTTCCATAATGACTTGTACATTCACGTTTCCCATGGAGCGTGCGGAGATGGAAACACCGTCGCCTACCATATAGATGACAAAGGAAGCCTCAACTCCTTGGATGCTGAGCAGCTCATCCGCTGCCTGAGAAGCCAATACTCTGCCGTTTTCATCGGGAATTTTTACAGCGGAAATGGCGTTGTTGTGATACAATTCTGCATGTGAGACAATTTGTGCACGCATGGAGTACATGGAGATGGTGTTCGAAAACAGCGTTTTCACCTGAATGGTATCTGCACCAATTTTACGCAAATACGCTGCCGCCTCAAAGGTTCGTACACCGGTACGCATGACGAAATTTTTCGTATCCAGCATAATTCCCGATAACAGTGCATCGGCATACGTTGCTGAAATTTCCGTGTCCATCCGAAAATACTGGATAATTTCTGTCACCATTTCACAGGCGGATGAGGCGTATGGCTCGTGGTGGAAAATTATTGCATTTTCAATAAAGTTGACGTTCTTTCGGTGATGATCAATGACCACTACATACTTTGCCGCATGATATAGTTCCACGCTCTCTAAAATATCCTTGTTGTGGGTATCGACCACAATCAACAAGCTGTTGTCTGTCACCTGTGCCAAGGCATCGATTGGTTCGATAAACGTCGGACCGTTTGGATACTGTTCCATGCGGTCGATGAGTTGTGTCGCAAGACAGCTCTGCCGATCCGCCACAATATACGACGACTTTTGCATCAGTTGTACTGCACCAGCCAGACCGCACGCCGCCCCGATAGAATCTAAGTCTCCGAAACGATGTCCCATGAGGAATACTTGGTCAGAATTTTTAATCAATTCCTGCATCGCCAAGGCGATGGATCGAATTTTTGTTTTTGATTTTTTCTCTACGCCCTTTGAAGCACCACCAAAAAAGCAGAAACCGTTTTCTGTTTTCACAGCTGCCTGGTCACCGCCACGTCCCAGTGCCATATCCAAGGATTGTCTGGCAAATTTTTCGCTTTCCGCAAGGGAAGCTGCACCGTCTCCTACACCAATGGAAAAAGTGATATGCATATGGTCGTTGATGCGAATTTGTCTTGCTTCGTCGAGGATGTGAAACCGATTCTTTTCAATTTTCCGTAGATGACGAGATTCCATGATAATATAGAACAAGTCGTTTTCTACCTTGCGTACAACACCATCTGTCTTCTGCATAAAGTGTTCCAATACTCGTTCCACTTCAGCGGATACCTGTACTTTTTCGCTTTCTCTGGCGTATTGGAGCAGGTCGTTATAGCCGTCGATTACCAATAGTATAATACAGGGTCGAGAATTTGACTGTTCATCCTGCAATCGGATAATATCGGTGATTTCTAAAAATTGTATTGCAATAATCGCCTGTTCATCCTGTACACTTCGAAAGGCACGAACCCGATAGCTTAATCCGTTGTGTTCCATCAGCAGCTCTCGGTTTTGATCCAGAGTAGACAGGTTTAGGTGTATGACATCTTGTGCTGATTTTCCAATGACGTTGCGGTTCTGAGTGAACCGTATGCCGAAAATCTCGTTGTGCCAAAGGATTTCACCGTTGTGATTTGTCAGCAATACAGGAAATGCCATATTTTGCAATACTGCCATGCCTGCGCTCTCAATGCCACCGTGAACGGCAACGATTTCCTGTCGTTCCGTCCGTCGAAGCTGATACCACTCCAGACAGAGCAGCAGACCCAGCAACAGTGGCAGCAGCAGCAATATTTCCAGCCATCGTTGGGGAAATGCACGTGTCATCACGCAAATCAGTGGAATCAGAATGCTAATGAGCCAAGCGATTCCGGTTATCAGCAACGCCTTACAGTGCGTTTTGGATTTCATAGTGCATTCTCCTTTCGATGGAATTTTTCACCTTTTGTCTTAGATTTTCATAATAATGGGAAGAATCATAGGACTGCGTTTTGTTTTTTCGTAGATAAAATCGGAAAGCACATCACGCAGTTTTGTTTTTAACGTACCCCATTCTTTTAGATCGTGATTGGAACAGCGACTGAGTGTTTTATTGAGAATTTCTCGTGCTTCTTCCATCAGTTCTTCCGATTCCCGTACATAGACGAAACCACGGGAGATAATATCTGGACCGGAAACAATGGCATTCGCCATACGGTCGATCGCAATCACGACAATAATTAAGCCGTCCTGCGCCAAATGTTTTCGGTCACGTAAGACAATGGAGCCGACGTCGCCTACGCCCAAGCCATCTACCATAACCCGTCCGGCGGGTACTTGGGAGACGATACGCATAGTCTGTCCGTTGGTTTCGATGACGTCTCCGATGCTGGCAATTAAGATGTTTTCCTCCGGCATTCCCATAGACTTGGCAATTTCAGCGTGTTTTACCAGATGCTTATATTCGCCATGCATAGGGATAAAGAATTTCGGTTTTGTCAGAGCATGAATGAGCTTCAGTTCCTCCTGACAAGCGTGACCGGAAACATGAACCTCATACATGGATTCATAAATCACTTCTGCGCCGGTTTTCATCAGTTCGTTTACCACACGAGTAACATATTTTTCATTGCCTGGGATTGGCTTTGCCGAAATAATGATAAAATCGTTTGGCGTAATCGAAACCTTTTTGTGACTGTTCATTGCCATTCGTGTCAGTGCAGACAAGGGTTCTCCTTGGCTGCCGGTAGTAATCAGAACGATTTTCTCGTCGGGATACCGTTCCATGTCTTCAATATCAATAATCATGTCCTTCGGGACCTTCAGATAGCCAAGTTCCTGTGCCGTTTCCATGACGTGAACCATGCTTCGTCCGAAGACAGCGACTTTTCTGTCATAGTGCTGTGCCTGATCGATGATTTGTTGTACACGGTGTACATTTGAGGAAAATGTAGCGATAATAATCCGTTTGCCCTCTGCACGTTTGAACAACTTTTCAAAAGAATCGCCTATCGTACGTTCCGATTTGGTAAAGCCTCCCTGTTCTGCGTTGGTTGAATCCGCCATCAATGCAAGTACGCCACGACTTCCTAGTTCGCCAAATCTGGCGAGGTCGATAATCTCGCCGTCAATGGGAGAAAAATCTACCTTAAAGTCACCGGTGTGTACCAGAATTCCTGCCGGCGTATGAATCGCCATGCCTACGGCACCAGGGATAGAGTGATTCACATTGATAAATTCTACTGCCATACAGCCCATGCGAACTGTCTTTCTCGGTTCTACTTCCACGAGCTTACACTGCTTTAAAATGCCATGCTCTTCCAGTTTCCTTTTAATTAGTCCGATTGTCATGCGTGTGCCATACACTGGTACATTGACTTTTTTTAAAAAATAAACAAGACCGCCAATGTGGTCTTCGTGACCGTGGGTAATCACAATGCCACGCAGCCGTTCTTTATTTGCTTCTACGTAGCTGAAATTCGGAATAACGAGATCCACGCCGGGCATATCCATATCTGGAAATGCAAGACCGCAGTCCAAAATAAACATATCGTTGCAGCACTCGAACACAGTCATGTTTTTTCCAATTTCGTTTAGCCCACCTAAGGGAATAATCCGTACCGGCGTATTGCGCCGAGAATCCCGTTTGGTGCGTTGTGCAGACGGTGTCATGCCGGTCGATCGATTGCAATAGTTGTTCTTGTAGTCGTTGTTCTGTGTTCTGGGACGTATGCTATAGCTGCGCTTATGTGTCTGCACTTGTGTCTGGGAACTGCCCTTGCCCCATTGTTCTTTTTCTGTAGCCAAAAAATTTTCCTCGCTTTCTTTTGGAAAGCCATGCAGAAGCAGGTAGATATGGAGGTATCTACCAATTTTCGCTTTACTATTTCGCTTTTGAGCGGCTGTGCCATGTCATTGTATGACTAGCCGTTTCACGTTTCATGATTTTTGTTGAAACCTGTTTTTACAGGAATGGAATATACACTTCTTATGATTACACGGTTTCCATTTCTTTAAATAATAAGAGTTGCAATATTCGATAGTTTGTTACAAATCTTCGGGATTCTAACGCTCTCATTTTCATCATGATTTGCCGATTCGATAGCGACAGCACTTGCTTTGCATGATTTTTTCAAAGTGATTTTTGGGCGTCACTGGATTTGCAGTGTCACCTTATGTATAAAATATGTATAAACTAGTGTAAGATGAAGAGAATCGTTCCTCTATATCGAGAGGCTTAAATTATTCAGGGTGATATTGTTTACCTTTTGCCCGTGCCGTAATTTTTTATCGTTTGTTTGGTTTTGGGTATGAAATTTGTAATGCTTAAGTATACACAGAACTGCACCCTTGAAACACGTACAACAATACATAATACTATTATACGATTTCTACGGCGTCTTGTCAATGATAATTTTGAAAAATTCTCATTTTAGACAATTTTCATGATACAGAAGACATTTTTTTTGGGAAATAAGGTGTTTCTTGGGACGAGATAGCAGTAAAATCCCCAGCAGATTTGGAAATGCCATCAGACCGTTTGCGATATCGGAAATTGCCCATGCAATACCGAGAGAACATACGGTTCCAAGTCCTGCAATCAGACAAAACAGCAGGCGGTAGGCGGAAACAGCCGTTTTTCCGAAATGTCTGCTGAAGAGATAGCGCACTGCCTGTTCCCCGCAGCAGCTCCAGCCAATCAAGGTACACATGGCAAAAAGAGCGGTGATGACTGCCAGAATCTGTGATGTGTAGCTACCAAACAAAGATGAAAATCCGGCGACAAGCAGTTCACCTGAGGTTTTGGCAGTCGCACCGCTTGTTAAAATTGCCAGTGCCGTCAGGGTACAGCATACCAGTGTATCCAGTGCCACTTCCACCATGCTCCAGAGTCCTTGTAATACCCCGTCGTCGGAGTCGTTTTCGGCGTGTACGAGGGCATTGCTGCCGAGACCTGCCTTGTTCGAAAAAACGCCGTGGCGCAGACCGATTGTCATAGCGTGTCGCAGAGCCGCACCAGAGACACCGCCGGTTATCGCATCCAGACCAAACGCTCCCTGTAGAATTTGTCGCAGTGTCATTGGTATAGCGGATAGGTGCAATAAAATCACAAGAACTGCTGCCAGCATATATCCGGCTGCCAGTATAGACATCAGCCACTGTAAAACACTGCCAATCCCTTTTGCACCGTGCAGGAGGATAATGCCGAGAATGAGTGTGATGAAAAGTTCTGTACTCCATGGCAGTATTGAAAAAGCCGATTCTGCGAGAGAGGCAATAACGCTGCTTTGGGTCATGTTTCCCATGCCAAAGGAAGCTGCAATACAAAAAATCGCATAGATTACCGCAAGATAGGGTGTATGCAGACCAAAGTGAAGATATGCCATCGGACCACGAATTTCTCCTGTGGCATAGCAACAGCTCAGGCGATTTTCTGTGTAAGTCAACATCATGCCCAGCAGTGCTGAAATCCACATCCAGAAGATCGCACCTGCACCGCCCAGACGCAGCGCTGTTGCCACGCCAATGAGATTTCCCGTTCCCATTGCAGCTGCCAGTGCGGTGGAAAAAGTCTGTAGTTGACTTTGCCCTTTATCGTCAGAGGTATGATTGGTTCTGAAGTGAAAACTGCCAAAGGTAGTGCGGAGGATTCGTTTCCAATCGTACAGTTGAAAAAAACGATTTTGAATGCTTAAGTAGAGTCCGCTTCCCAATAGCAGTATCAAAAGACTGGAACCCCAGACGAGGTCAGCCAGTTGATTGCATAATTCCATGCGTTCTTCACCTCCATGTTCAATCATCAAATATGACAAAAATCGAAAAATTTTTCTTGACGTACTTTTGAAATCGGGTTATAATATATATGTGGAAGTTTGAGAAGATATGTGAGAAGATGAGAATGAAATGAAACAATATTACGCAGATCGTCATGCACAGCATATTTTACAAGTGGTAACACCGGTTGCTATACTGATTTTGATACTTATGATTTGGTTTTTTTTGTCGATTTTGCCTCGGTGGCTGTTGTGGGTACTGACGGTTTTGTTGGGCATTGCAGCAGTTTTTTTTGCATTGATTTTTTTGCCGCTGTGGTTTGGGTCGGTTTCTTATACCGTTACGGCAACGCACATCACGAAACGTAGCGGCATTGTCTTTTTACAGGAACAGGTGATGCGGACGCAAGCCCTGCAATATAGTACTGTTTTGCGGACACCGTGGTCAGAAAAAACAGGAATGAATTTCATTTCGTTACACGCATATGGGGGAACTATTTATTTGTCGTTTTTACGTCGAAGCGATGTGGAGGAAATACAGGCTTTTTTACAGCATACTGTTTACTATCAAGCGCAATATGATGTGCCGGAAGAAAAAATATCGAAAGAGCTGGCGGAAGAAGAATAAGAGGGAAAATACTTTTCTGACTTTTAAAGGAGTTTTGTTTTATGTATACCCACCCCAATGCGGTTCGTTATCACGAACATCCCATCAAGATTTTGCGGTATAGTGCCAAGAATGTCTGGCTGTTGATATTTCCTTTGCTGCGTAGTCTGCGTTTCTACCCTTTTTCTATTCAAAATTTAATTGATTGGGGAAAGGACGCATGGTTCGATTTGTTGATTGCTGCATTGATCATTTGCTTTAGTACGTTTCGCTGGTATTGTTGCAGCTATTTTTTTGATGAAGATTCGATTTATGCACAAAGTGGAATCTTTTTGAAACAGGAAATTGAAATCCCTTTTTCAAAAATCATGGCATCTGTAGAAGAACATCCGCTTTATCTGCGATCATTTCACGCTGTGCGTTTGAAAATTAGTACTGTTTCCGGCAATTTACCAGAGTCGAATATGTCATTGATTCTATATGATCATGATTTACGGCGTTTGCGTCCGCATATTGCGATTTTATATGGCAACGATGGAGAAACAACGGCGTATCGCACACCGGCGTGGCGTGTTTTTTTGTTTTCTGCTTTGTTTTCCAGCAGTTCTTCTAGTGCAATTTATGTAGCCATCCTTTTCTTTCAAGGGGAACAGGTGGTGTTGGAGCTGTTAGAAGAGTTTCAGGCACGGGAATTGCTGGAGGATGCTACAGAACGAGCGTCTGCAATTTTTGTTGGTGTGCCACGCATTGGCTTGACAGTTGGTATTGTGATACTTGTACTTTGGCTTTTGTCCTTTTTTCGGAATATGCTTCGTTATGCGAATTTTCGGATTTGCTTTGGCGGTTCATTTTATTCCATTCACATAGGACTGCTCAACCGCCGTCACTTTCATCTGCGAGAAACGGCAATTGTTTTTCTGGATTTGCGACAAAATCTGATTATGAAACTTTTCGGCATGGTTTCCCTGCACATTCGCTGTCCCGGGTACGGTAGTCGTCAGGATACCTTGCCGGTACTGATTCCGCTGGTCAGCAAGCGTTCTTCCTGGGAAATTCTAGAAAAGTTTCATGTATCTCCTAAGCTGGAAGCACCAATAGTACAGGAAAAATCGAAGCTGCGTTTTTTCTGGTCGTTTGTCTGGCTACCGGTGATTTCGATTTTGGTGACATTTGTAGTGCAAATGATAGCGACCTGGTTATTTCCGGCATTTCGGGTGGAAATACATTTTTTTGGATTTATGTATTTGTTGCCGCTCAGCTGGTTTTTGCTTGTTCGAGTAGTGTCTATATTTCATCAGTCCATTGCAATGGATCAGGAAAAGGTACAAATGCACTTTAGTCGTGGGTTCATATTTCACACGATTACGGTCAGTCGGGAAAATATCGTCCGTATGGATATTCGGCAGACACCGCTGCAAAAACATTACGGATTGTGCCGTTTGTATTTGGTGTGCAATGGACCGAGACAGCAGCGATTTAAGCTGATTGCACTGTCAGAAAAGCAGGCTCGGCAGATGATGCAGGAATTGGAAGCGGCGACCAGCGGCTGTTAGATACTGTCAGATATAGAAAAAGCACGCAATTTCAGAGAAATCTCTGGATTGCGTGCTTTTATGTGATTATTTTAAATTTTACTGAAAATATGCGACGCCGCTTTCAAAGATTTTTTGATCTTTTTCGCCGGGTACGTTTCGATAGAGATTTTTTCCAATTCGTTCGCTGTGTCCCATTTTACCGAAGACTCTGCCGTCTGGCGAAGTGATTCCTTCGATTGCGAGTGCAGAGGTATTGGGGTTGTAGTGAATATCCATCGTCGGTGTGCCATCCAAATCTACATATTGCGTAGCAATTTGCCCGTTTTTTGCTAGATCTGCGAGTAGTTCCGGTGGAGCAACGAAGCGTCCCTCGCCGTGAGAAATTGCCACAGTGTGCATATCGCCGACCTCCGTTTGATATAACCATGGGGATTTATTCGATGCAATTCTTGTGTTCACCAGCATGGACTGATGCCGTGCGATGGTGTTGAATGTCAGCGTCGGAGAGACGTCCGTCATGTCCATGATTTCTCCAAAGGGCACGAGACCTAATTTTACCAAAGCTTGGAATCCGTTGCAAATGCCCAGCATTAAGCCATCCCGATTTTTTAACAATTCATGTACAGCATCTCGAATTTGTGGATTGCGGAAGAATGCAGTGATGAATTTACCGCTTCCCTCTGGTTCGTCACCGCCGCTGAAGCCACCAGGAATCATGATCATCTGTGCCTGTTTGATCATAGCGGCAAACATGGTAACAGAGTCTTCCAGTGCAGACGCAGACAGGTTCTTGACGACGAAAATCTGTGGTCTTGCGCCGGCACGTTCAAAAACACGAGCTGTATCGTATTCGCAGTTTGTGCCTGGGAAAACTGGAATCAAAACTCTGGGCTGTATGCTTTTCACTTTTGACGTCAGAGTATTCTTGCGCTGATAAGAGAACGCTTCCGGTGTTTCTTTTTTGGTGACGATACGGCAGGGGAAAATCGGTTCTAATTTTCGCTTCCATGCGGAGACGAGTTTTTCCAGTGGCAGGGTATATTTCGGTGTGACGATTTCGGGAGTATCAGTGGTTTCGCCAATGACCAGTTCGTTCTCGGTCGGTTCGCCGTACATTTCCAGCAGGAATCCGCCACAACATGGTTCAAAGAGTTCAGTGTCTGTCAGCTGACGGGAGAACGTAAAGCCTACTGCGTTACCGAAGCACATTTTTGCAATGCCCTCTGCTGCACCTCCGAAGTCGATGACCCACGCTGCTTTGACTCTGCCCGCCTTAATTTTTTCTTCTACTGCGTCGAAGGTGTTGCGAATGCTGTCGAAGTCTGGTGTGCCGTCTGCGTTGACAGACGAGCGGAGCATGATGACCTTATCTCCTGCCTCCTTAAATTCGGTGGAAACGATCTTGCCAGCTTTTGCTGTAGATACGGCAAAGGAAACCAGTGTTGGGGGAACGTTAATATTTTCAAACGTGCCGGACATAGAGTCTTTTCCGCCAATAGAACCACAAGATAGCTCTAGTTGTGCTTGAAATGCGCCTAATAGTGCCGCCATTGGTTTGCCCCAGCGTTTCGGATTGTCCTGTGTACGTTCAAAATATTCCTGGAATGTCAGCCAAGTATGATGCCAGCTGCCACCTGCTGCGACAACCTTCGCCACAGAAGTGACCACAGCATCGATTGCCCCATAGTAGGGGTCACGTACGCTTGATTCCGGATGATATCCCCACGCCATGAGAGAACAGGTGTTGGTTTCTCCTTTGAGTACCGGAATTTTTGCAGCTATTGCCTGTGACGGTGTCATCTGATATGCACCGCCGTAGGGCATGAGTACTGTGCCAGCACCGATGGTGGAATCGAATCGTTCTACCAGACCTTTTTGTGAGCAGATGTTCAGACCGGATAACAGTTCTGTCCATGCATCCGGACTGTCGGTTAGTGATGTGGGCGTCGCCTCGCCGGGTGCTTCAACTTCTACACTAGCGAATTTTGACGCACCGTTGGAGTTCAGAAAATCACGAGACAAATCCACAATAGTGTTGCCGTTCCAGTGCATTTTGAGCCGTGGCTCTTCCTGTACGGTTGCCACAATGGTTGCTTCCAGATTTTCTTTTTCCGCCTCTTTGATGAATTTTTTCGCATCTTCCGGAGCGACGACGACTGCCATACGTTCCTGAGATTCACTGATAGCAATTTCCGTACCGTCCAGACCGTCATATTTTTTAGGTACGGCGTTCAGATCGATGTCCAGTCCGTCGGTCAGCTCGCCGATTGCTACTGACACGCCGCCTGCGCCAAAATCGTTGCAGCGTTTGATCATCTGGGTGACAAAGGGGTTGCGGAACAGTCGCTGTAATTTCCGTTCTTCCGGCGCATTTCCCTTTTGTACTTCTGCACCGCAGTGTCCCAGAGATTCTACTGTATGAGATTTCGAGGAACCGGTTGCACCGCCGCAGCCGTCTCGTCCGGTTTTTCCACCGAGGAGAATGACGATATCCCCTGGCAGAGGTGTTTCTCGCCGGATATTCTCCGCTGGTGCCGCACCTAAAACTGCACCGATTTCCAGTCGCTTTGCCATATAGCCCGGGTGATAAACTTCTGCTACATGACCGGTCGCCAGACCAATCTGGTTGCCATAGGAGCTATAGCCATTGGCAGCCCCCACAGTAATTTTTCGCTGCGGCAGTTTGCCAGCGATGGTGTCCTCTACCGGCACGAGGGGATTCGATGCGCCGGTGACACGCATTGCCTGATAGACATAAGAACGACCGGAAAGCGGATCTCGGATGGCACCACCCAGACAAGTCGCTGCACCGCCGAAGGGTTCGATTTCGGTCGGGTGGTTGTGGGTTTCGTTCTTGAACATCAGAATCCAGTCTTCTCCTTTTCCTTTGACATCCACCTTGATCTTTACAGAACAAGCGTTTATTTCCTCGCTCTCGTCCAGATTATTTAGCTTACCATCTGCTTTTAGCTTCTTTGCAGCAATGGTAGCCAAGTCCATCAGGGTAATCGGCTTGTCCTCTCGTCCCAATTCTTGTCGTACTTCCAGATAAGTGTCATATGTCTTTTGCAGCGTTTCATTTGGCAGCTTTACATCTGTAATTTGCGTCAAAAATGTAGTATGGCGGCAGTGGTCAGACCAATAGGTATCGATCATGCGTACTTCGGTAATCGTCGGATTGCGATGTTCTGTGTCCCGAAAATATTGCTGACAAAAAGTAATATCGCCCAGATCCATTGCCAGACCGTAGTCTGCGATAAACTGTTTTAAGCCGTTTTCGTCCAGTTCGATAAAGCCATCTAAGGTTTCTACCGTTTCCGGAATGGTATAGTTGGTGTCTAAGGTTTCCGGTAGTGCATCAGATGCCTCCCGTCGTTCTACAGGATTGATGAGATAGGACTTCAGACGCTGGAATTCCTCATCTGTCAGGTTACCGGTGACGACATAGACGTCTGCCGTCCGTACACGACACCGCTCGCCCTGTAGTAAAATCTGGATACACTGTTCACAGCTGTCTGCACGCTGATCGAACTGCCCTGGCAGATATTCTATAGCAAACATTCGCTGATCTTTTTTCAGCGGTGGCAGTTCTGTATAGATCTCATCCACTGCCGGTTCGGAAAAAACACCGGGAATAGCACGCTGAAAATCCGCTTCACTTAAGTGATCGGCATCGTAGCGATGATAAATCGAAAGGTCGGTGATATGCAGGCGCAGTGCAGTCAGAATATCGTTCAGATTCGATTGGGACTCCACCGCAAATTCAGCTTTTTTTTTCACATAAATTCGAAAAACAGACATTTTTCATTCACTCACTCCGTTCGCTTGATTTAAGTGGGATTTAGAGTAACTCTAAATATTCTGATTCTATTATAACATATAAAATCTGATTGCGCAAACTTTTTTTTGAATTTTTTTGTGGAATGCGTATGACAGTGCCGTTTGGGGTATGTCCTACATGGCAGCCACCTCGTTCCCGTTCAAAGAGAACGGGTACACGTTCTCCTATCTGTGCTTTTAAAAATCTCTGGTGATTTTCCCTTGCCACTTCCTGAGAAAGGTGCATACGTCGCTGCTTCTCTGCTTCCGAAACAGGGTTGGAAAAAGTGGCGGCTTTTGTACCGGGGCGGGGTGAATAGCGAAAGACGTGCATAGATGCAAACTGCATTTCTTTGGCAAAGCGGAGAGAGGTTTCAAAGTCCGATTCCGTCTCCCCGGGGAAACTTACCATAAAATCAGTGGTGATGGCACAATTCGGAAATTTTTTTCGCAGCGTTTCCACAAGTAATGCATATTCTGCGGCGGTATACCGTCGGTGCATTTGCTGCAGTGTTCGGTCACAACCACTCTGTAAAGCGAGGTGGAACTGTGGGCAGAGTTTTTCACATTGTGAAAGTGCTTCGATGACTTGTAGTGTCAGGCGATCTGGTTCGAGGGAACTGAGCCTGACACGCTGAATTTCTGGCACGCTGCAGCAGATTTGTACTGCCTGTGCCAGATTTCCATTCCATTGCGCCCCATAGAATCCCAGGTTAATCCCGCACAGCACCAGTTCCTGATACCCTTGTGCGCCAAAAGATTCTGCCTGTGCCCGCACATCTTCCGGCGACATACTGCGGCAGCGTCCTCTTGCGTAAGGGATAATACAATAGCTGCAAAATTGATTGCATCCGTCTTGAATTTTTAGGAATGCCCGTGTGTGACTGCTGTCCATGGCAGCTGGAAGCGTTTCAAACGTTTCTCGACCGCAGTAGGTGGGAATTTCGCTGCACATAGTTGTATTCTCTCGCTGGAGCGTATCGAGATAGTCTGGTAGTTTCCTGCGGTTTTGGGTGCCGAGTATGAGGTCTATATTGGGAATTGCCTTTGCTGCTTCAGGGTATGCCTGAACAAAACAGCCCGTCAAGATGATTTTTGCTGTTGGATTTTTTTTTTGCAGTTTTGCAACGGCACTGCGCAGCCGATGGTCACTGCTTTCCGTGATGGTACAGGAGTTAAAAACGAGTACGTCGGCACGTTCCGGACTGTCACAAATGGTATGTCCCGCCTGTCCTAGAACAGCTGCCATTCCGGCGGTTTCGCAGCTGTTGACCTTACAGCCAAAGGTAGTAAAATAAACGTACATTGCAATTTCCTCCTGATAAAGACACAAAAACGATGCCTCACGCTCGTGCTGCACCGTTTTCCTCTTACTACTCTACTCAATTTTTGCAATCAGATGATTCTTATGCAATTTCTCTGTGCTTGGAGAAATTGTTTCACATTTTTAGTTTAGTCAACGATATACTTGTCGATTGCCTTTACCAAGTCGTCTGCATCGTCAGTATGTGCTTGTAATTTAATCGGTTTTGACAGATCCAAGCTAAAAATACCCATGATTGATTTTGCATCGATTGCATAACGACCGGAAACCAGATCAATGTCATAATTGAACAGCATAACGGTGTTGACGAATTCCTTCACATCATTAATGGCGTTCAGTTGAATGGTTGTTTCATACATAACAATTACCTCCTTTGCTAGAAGTCGGAATCCCAACTACTAGAAGTCTGTTTTTTCTGTTTCTCAAGATGCTTCTGATAACCGGATAAATTTCCTTGTTATCTTAGATTTAGTCTACCATAATCCCTGCCACTTGTCAAGAGAAACGATAAAAATTCGGCGTTATCATAAAAAATAACCGTATTTTCGGTAACTTTTTTAACGCAGGTGTACAGCTTCATGTTGGACGGATGAAAAGTAGATGTAAAAATGTTTGGGGTTTTGTGTGCAGATGTGAAAGGACTTGTTGCATTTTTCTATCGCTTATGCTATAATAGGTATCAATCTGACACTTTGGAGGCAATTTATGAAAGCGGTAGAAATTTTTACGGACGGTGCCTGCAGCGGAAACCCTGGTCCGGGCGGATGGGGTGCTGTTTTGCGTTATGGAAAGGCAAAAAAGGAACTATCTGGTGGTGCGGCAGAAACGACGAATAACCGGATGGAGTTATCCGGTGTGATTGCAGCGTTATCGGCATTAAAAGAACCTTGCAGCGTGACATTGACTACGGACAGCAAGTATGTTGTAGATAGTGTAACAAAAGGCTGGGTTTACGGCTGGCAAAAGCGTGGCTGGATAAAGTCAGATAAAACGCCGGCTTTAAACGTGGATTTATGGGAACAGCTGCTGCCGCTGCTGCGCACCCATGAGGTGACGTTCATCTGGGTGAAAGGGCACGCAGGGCATCCGGAAAACGAACGCTGCGACGCCTTAGCGGTGGCGCAGCGAG
Source organism: Ruminococcus sp. (assembly GCA_021201755.1). GTDB lineage: Bacteria > Bacillota > Clostridia > Oscillospirales > Ruminococcaceae > Ruminococcus_C. Next base: position 116,791 of record JAJQEI010000052.1, read on the forward strand.
ATCGGTACCGGAAAGTGGGAATATAGAAGCAAAAAAAGTACCGGTCAAAAAAGACCGACGTTAGAACAGATAAAATCAAATATGAAACAGAGTTTCATATATAGGGGAATTGGGGGATTTTTCAATCCATGCTCTTATTATAGGGGGTAAAACTTAAATAAGTCTTAAATATCCGCAATTTTTTTGGATTTTTTTGAAGAAATACAGTATTTGTAATTGTCAAAAACCGACTATGCCGAAAAATAGGCAGTCGGTTTTTGTGGTCTTCTATGAAAAAGATGAAGAAAATGGCTTAGTTAATAATTGTAACTTCTGTTTCCTTATCGAACAGGTGAATCTTATTCGGATCGATTACAACCTTTATTTCATCCTGCGGACGAGCAGTAGAACGTGGATCAACACGAGCAGTCAACGGGATGCCAACACAGTTTAAGTACAAGAACGTTTCTGCACCGAGCATTTCGGTGATTTCAACGGTGCAGTCGATCACACCTGTATGCGCATTGGACAGGAACATCTGATCATCGTGAAGTGCTTCCGGGCGTACGCCTAAAATAACTTCTTTGTCCACATATTCTGCCAGTGCCGGTGTAACCTTTGCTGCCGGAATTTCTACCTGATATTTTATCGCTTTTGAAGTTTTTGTTGCTTCTGCGCCAAATTCTACATAGTAGTTGTTGGATTTCTTTAAAGTTGCATCGATAAAATTCATCTGCGGAGAACCTAAGAATCCAGCAACGAACTTGTTACCCGGTTTCTCATAAAGTTCCTGCGGTGTATTGGTCTGCTGAATGATACCGTCACGCATAACAACGATTCTGTCGCCCATAGTCATAGCTTCTGTCTGGTCATGGGTTACGTAAATAAATGTTGTACCCAGCTTTTTATGCAGCTTGGAGATTTCGGTTCTCATCTGCGCACGCAGTTTTGCGTCCAAGTTGGACAGCGGCTCGTCGAGCAGGAACACCTGTGGATTCCGAACGATTGCACGACCTAGCGCAACACGCTGTCTCTGACCACCGGACATTGCCTTCGGCTTCCGATCGAGTAGATGTGTCAGATCCAAAATCTTTGCAGCTTCTTCTACTTTACGGGCGATTTCGTCCTTTGGTACTTTTCTCAGTTTCAGACCAAATGCCATGTTATCAAATACGGTCATGTGTGGATAAAGCGCATAGTTCTGAAATACCATGGCAATATCTCTGTCCTTCGGTGCAATATCGTTGACCAAGCGGTCACCGATGTACAATTCACCTTCAGAGATTTCTTCCAATCCGGCAATCATACGAAGGGTCGTAGATTTTCCACATCCGGAAGGACCGACCAATACGATAAATTCCTTATTTTTGATTTCGAGGTTAACGTCTTTAACTGCAACTACGTTACCCGGATACTTTTTATAAATATGTCGAAGTGATAAACTTGCCATATGTGTAGTTCCTCCTAAACTAGATTTTTCCGACGCAAGTCTTTTTTCCGTCCTGTCGTAAGGTGGATTAGGAAAGCCGACTCAAAGGCTTATATCAGCCATCGTTTTCGGTATACTATTATCATAACAAATTCTGAAAAAAATTTCAAGTCGTTATTTGCACAAAATTTTGACTGTGTATTTATGAATAATCACGAATTTTTTCGGAGGATTTGTAGCATGCTTGCAAAATTAGTTTCTTTTTTTAAGATTTTTTGGACATCTTGCAGATTCAGCACTTGACACGCTCCAATTGCCAGATCAGGCGGAATGGACAGCTCGCTGATGGCAATTCGTGACAATTTTTCGACGTGATTTCCAAGTGCTGCCATCATTCGGCGTACTTGATGATACTTTCCTTCGTGGAGGCAAATCAGCATTTCGTGGGTGGTTCGGGGAATCGGTTCTGCATGGGCAGGTAAACAGTGCGTGCCGTCTTTCAGCACGATACCAGCAGCAATCTGTTCTGCATATTCCTGCTTCCAAGATCTGGAAAGCGTGACATGGTAGTATTTATCGCAGTGACTGCGGTTGGAGAGAACCTGATGAGAAAGCTGCCCGTCGTCGGTGAAGAGGAGCATTCCAGTAGAGTCTTTATCGAGCCGTCCCACAGGTTGTAATGCTTTTCGTTGCAGTGTGGGCGGAATCAGATCGATCGCCAGTTTTTGTCCTGGCTTGTCGGCGGAGCAGACGTAGCCTTCCGGCTTGTTTAGGAGGATATAAACGTAAGTGGTACCTGGAATTTCTACGCCGTTTAGGGCGATTGTATCTTTATCGGATACAGAAAAATTCGCTTGTTTCATCGGAACGCCATTTCGTGTGACACATCCGCTTTCGATGTACTTATGTAATTCTTTTCGTGAGTACATGGTTCTGACAGACAGGAATTTATCCAGACGCATATAACGTTCCTCCGTTTCATAGAATAGATTATCTGGAAAATGAAATGATGATTGTGGGAAGAGATGGTATGTATGATGAAAAAAGGTGTCTTGGTTTTAGGAGCGCTTGGATTTGCCGCTGGAAGTATCTGGCTGGTACAGCTCGTAAAAAGCCAGAGCAGTAAAGGAGATATGGAAAATCCAGCGATTACGCTTTCAGGTTCTGCCGCACGGCAGACATTCTTACAGGAACAAGGCTTTGGAAATGCAGTTTGCGTTGCGACAGATACGATCAAACTGCCGGCACAGCCGGATGAAAACTATGCCGCATATGTCACCTTGCAAGAACGGCAAAAGCTTCCCCTAACGCAATATCTGGGAGATACCGTCACTCGATACACATACTGTGCTGACGATTGTGGCACGATGTATATTGAGCTGATTTGTACCGATGCCGGTACGCTGGCAGGTGCAATGACGTATGATGTGGCTGTGTTCGGTGATTTCGGTGGCATTTTTTAACGTTTTATCGATTGAAAATATCGAAAAGCTGACCCACAAAAGGCAACCGCTTCACCTTTCCATTTGCGGCATTGAAAATGCCGTACGCCATGAGTGCAATGATAATCAAAGATAAAATCGTTTTTATCACGGATCCGAGAAATGGAATCCAGCCGATTGCCAGATTCGCAAGTCCTGCCACGAGTTCAGTCAGGAACAGAATGAACCCCTGGTTGGCGTGATAGCGACCGTATCGGGATTTTCCATCATTGACCAGCAGTGGTAAAATAAACAGGATACTCACATAGGACAGTACCGCCCAAATTTTGTTGTCTTGAATGTCCTGTGTATCATATTGAAACGACTCGTCAGGGGAGTTGATATATTTCTCGTAAAAGTCATTCATATTACCGTTCATTTTTTCTCCTTTTGGAAATTTAAGGTGTGGGCTGATCCAGCGCACCGATAGCGGCAAGAAATCCTGCTACGTCGCTGAAGTCCTGATATACCGAGGCAAAACGAATATAGGCGACTGCATCAATTTGTTTCAGATGTTCCATAACAGCGTTTCCGATTTCGGTAGAGGTGACACAGCTTCGCATTTCGTCGGCGTACTGTGCTTCCATATTGTCGATCAGATCGGAAATTTGTTCGGTGCTGATGGGACGTTTTTTTACGGCGTTCAGAATGCCGATGCGCAGTTTATTGCGGTCGAATGGTTCAAACGAACCGTCACGCTTTTGCACCATCAAAAGGAGACGCTCCACCATTTCGTATGTGGTGAATCGTTTTCCGCAGGCAATGCATTCTCGTCTCCGGCGGATTTTGGTTTCGGAGGAGCGGGAGTCAAGAACTTTCGTTTCCGTGCCGTCGCAGTAGGGACAGTGCATAAGAAATCTCCTTTCGCCATAGGTGTGTTTATGTTGTCGTTTCGGCAGACTGGATGCGTTTTTCCAGCAGGTGATAATTTTGAATCAGCTCGGACAAGTCTCGAAAACCGCTGCGATATAGCTCTAGGATGACGGAACAGTCGGTGTGATAGGTTTCCAGTTGTTTCAAAAAATCGCTTAGTGGAAAACGTCCTTTTCCGATGGGGAGACAGTTGTCATATTCGCCATGGTCGCCGAGGTGGATGTGGACAATATTTTCGCCCAGCATTTTCAGCATTTGCATGGGATTTTCTCCCGCCCGTATCGCCTGTTTTAAATCTAGGACGAATTTTGCACGAGTCTTCAGTGCTTTTTTCATGTCCATTAAAAATTCCAGCGAACCGCTGGTACACCGTGCCACGTTCTCCAATGCTACGCAGATGCCATAGCGGTCGCCCAGTTCGGCGAGTTTTGTATAGCGTTCAAAGTAGATCTGTCGATTTACAGACGCCGTGGGGATGCGGCTTCCGTGGAGGACAAAGACAGTTGCGCCGAGGGTTTGCATGGCGGAGAAATAGTGGCGGCAATATTCTAGATAATCCGCCGTCCTGCGGGGGTAATCGGAAAAGAGCATCAGGGTTTCCAGTTCGCAGGTGTAGAAGTGGAGAGAACGGCAGGTCATCTCAAACCGCCGCATCAGTTCCGCCATATTTCCCACGAAATCCGGCCGCAGTTTGGAATGTGTGTTGATAAAAATTTCCGTGTGGGTCACCCCACCCAGAGCTAGGTCATAGAGTGCCTCCTCTACGGGCTTGGGATAAAGACACGCCGTGGATACGCCAGCGTGCAGCATGAGAATCACCACCTTTATATGTTTATATATTGTTTCTGATACTATGATACTATTATACCATAGCATTTTTTTAATTTCAATAGGGAAATGAAAATAAATCACAGAAGTGGACAGGGAGAAAACAGGTGAAATTTTTGTGAAAATGCACAAAAAATAGTGAGAAAATTTTACTTGACAGTTTATAAAAAAAGGATTATAATTAAAATGAAGGAAAAATTGTTGTAATTCATTGAAATTTATTGAGAGATGATGCAACTTTTTTGAAAGGGGAATGATAAAAATCATCGTATGATGACATTTATTTTGACATTTCTTTTTAAGGAGGGAAAGTCATGAAAAAATTAATTCGGCTTTTGCTTGTTGGTGCGATTTCAGCATCGCTATTGATGCCATCCGCAAGTGTGGTATTTGCAGACGATGAAAGAAGCTTAGATTCTTATTTCAAGTGGTGAAGAATTATCCACAGAGGAATGTATCGCTGAAATTGAAGCCGCAGTATCAGATGAATTAGCAGCACAGAGCGAAACGTTTGAAGAATTTATGACTGGCGCATTGGCAGTGGATGCCGACGCAGCCTGACGCATAGGAGGCGCATGATTATGAAAAAAATGTTTCAAAAAGTGATGGCGATTTTGATGTCTGTTGTTTTAGTTTCCATCGCTGTTGGGGGATATGCAGCTTCTGCAAGGGATTAATACCGTAATGTAGCAATTCCAGATACGACATACTATGACGACTACACGTTTGAAGATTTTTATGCAATGTCTGACGAAGAATTTGAAGCGGTTTGTGATGAATGTCACACAAGTGAAGTAGTTGATAATTGTGATACGGAAGTTACAGATTATTTTGCAACTGGATTCACATCAATGATGTATTTACCGTATTTTTGATTTTTTCTTTGGTTCGACAGTAGTGAAGACAGTCTCGCTTTTCTAGAAAAATGTGGCTTGTCGGATTTTTTTAAATATTACTTGTATAAAAAAGATGTGAGCAATGTGGGTGAATTAGATACGTTTTACGAGGTGACAGGCGTTCCAACAGAATATATTAGTGAAATCCAAATTTGTGGTAAAGAATATACGATTTGGCTTCTGGATGAAATAACAGAATCTTTTTATGAAAAAACGTATTATTCCGGAATAGAAATTCGCTTTTCATTCGACGACAGAGACGAAGTCGATGATGAATGTTGGAAAATCATGCAGATTTATTTGATTCTTCTGCGGTTGAATGACGACATTGTACACGTATATTTAGAAGGAACGGCAGGTGGCTTCAATCCTTACTATGTTGCAGAGGTAACAACCTCCGGCGACGTGGATTTGGATGGGACTTTAGGTCTGACAGATGTCATCGTACTTCAAAAGTATCTGGTCAATTCGATGGCACTGAACAGCGAAGCACTGGCGAATGCGGATGTGGATGAAAGCGGTGAGCTGAGCAAAAACGATGCGCTGATACTCATGCAGTTCCTGATTGGAAAAATTACGACCTTGCCTTATACCGCATAAAATATAAAAAAAATAAATCCGAAAATAATAAAAGAAAAAGCTGTCGCACGGCGTTAATGCTGTGCAGCAGTTTTTGTTGTGTTTGGTCGGAATGCCCTAGCTTTCGAGCTGACGTCCCAGAAATTGAGATGCCGCCTGAATCAGGCTTTTCTGGCTGTCGTTTAATGCACTGCCGGTGCCACTGTCCAGAAATGCGACTGCACCAGTGACGTCGCCTGCCACAATAATTGGCATACACGCCACAGCACCCTTTTCAACGCCTTCCGCAGGCATCAGCTCCGGCTGACCAGATTCAGAAAAATACTGCCTCCGCTGCTCCATCAAATCCTCCAGCTCCGGCGAAACCCGTCTGGCGTTCCACTCCTTTTTTGTAGCACCAAACACGGACACCACATGATCCCGATCGAATACTGCCACCGGACACTCGGCGAGCCGGTGCATAATTTCTGCCACCTGTGTGGCACTCTCGCTCATTTCTCCAATGGGAGAGTATTTTTTAAAAATGACCTCGCCATCATTGCTCGTGTAAATTTCTAACGGGTCGCCTTCCCGAATCTGCATCGTGCGGCGGATTTCTTTCGGGATGACAACACGCCCTAAATCGTCAATGCGTCTGACAATTCCAGTCGTTTTCATCTTTTTTTCCTTCTTTTTGCGGTTGGAAACGAAAAAATTCCGTTTCCATCTTCTCTATTATCCACAAAAGTGGCGGAAATATGCATAACAGCTTGTAGAGGAGATAGTGAGATTGCCGCCTGCACAAGGTTTGTTTTTATAAAATCATATTTATTTTATTATGACGGCAATTTCGCCACGCCAATCACGCATCCGAAACAGTGTAAAGTGTCGCAGCCGTGGAGCTGAATGTCATCGTATTTGGGATTATGGGAAATCAGGCTGTCGCCGCCGTATTCCTTGATATAGCCGGAGCCATTGACGAAGAAAACGCCAATTTGTCCCAGTTCAATTTGTTCCACCTGTTGGACAAAGACGATATCGCCGTCGCTATAGTCCGGCTCCATGCTGTCGCCGGATACTTTTACGGCAAAATCCGCTCTGCGTGCCTCCGGCGTGTCCACAACGTCTAGTCTTCCCATAGATTCATATTTGTTCAGTGCATAGCCAGTGCCCGTAGAAACAGCGTCCTCGCTGTAACACACCGACCACGTTGCAGTCTGTTCTTCTGTTCGGGAACGTGCTGCGATGGTGTCAATCTTTGTCGTTATATTGTGCATACACGTACGGAATTCTTGTTCCATGTGCGTAAGTTTCTGATTCATGCGGTCAAACTTCGCCAGTGTATCGAGAACCAGCTTACGGATTTCTGGTGGTAGGCTCATAAATATATGATCCGCAGCATCTTCTTCCGTGGCTTCGGATAGATCGTAAGCTTCGGATGCGTCGGGAGCGAGTTCATGCCCGAGCAAGTCGTCCGTGGTGACGCCAAACAGGTCCGCAATCGCACAGAGCGTTTCAAATCTTGGTTCCCGTGTCCCTTGCTCATAATTCTGCCATGCTCTTAAGGAAACATGGGTTGCCTTTGCACATTCCTGTTGTCGCATTCCTTGTTTCCTTCTGATTTCTTTTATATTGTTTTCCAAGTTGGTTCACCTCCTCATTCTTATTATACGCACATTTCGAGAGAATGTCAATAGCAGATTCGAAAAAAGATGCACAAAAACATATCGGTCGATTTGTGCATCTTTTTTTGGGAAAACCACTTGACAGGAGAACGAGATGAGTATATAATAAATTGCATAAACGAACGAAATGAGTGAAACAGCATATATGCCAGAAAGAGAATTCAGAATGAACAAGACAGAATTTTTACATGACTTAGCCGAGCTTTTGAAAAAGCACGGTGGCAGCAAACTGGTAGACATTCGATACAGAGAGGAAAACGGTGAAGCCTATGCCTATGTCCTTTTGACGAATGGTATCCGTGGTGTCAATATCACCGACGACAATCCGGTAGAAATGTTGAGACACATCAGTGGGAGAATGCTGTGGTGGGACGATTTCAAAGTGCAGAAATAAGGAACGATTGAATTACAAGGGCATATCTAATTCGGAATAAAAAGATTAGAAAGCCTTCTCTGAAAAGGAGGAGTAGGCACTTAACGTGGCGGGTGTCATGGTCACCTCTTCGGCGGCGAGGTGGTCTTGTCGCAGCCGATGTGAAGCGAGCTTTTATCGGACTTTGTTACGAGCTAAACAGAAAAATGCTGCGCAAATGAAACGCAGCATTTTTGGATTGAGTAGTAAATTGAGT
>JAJQEI010000051.1 GCA_021201755.1 Ruminococcus sp.
GTGTATGCATTCGATGTGCTGATGCAGATTTATCTCGACTGCGGCTACACGGTGCGTGATGCGGCACAGTGCATCGTCCGCAAGAACCTCTACGGACTGGACATCGACAAGCGTGCCTATCAGCTCGCCTATTTCGCTGTGATGATGAAGGCGAGACAGTACGACCGGCGGTTTTTCACCCGTGGTATTCAGCCGAATTTGTCGCATTTTCAAGACTTACCGAAGATGGAATATAGCGTTCTTAACGAGCCGTTGCGATCGTTTGTAGCACAGTTCGAAAATGCCGATACCTACAGTTCGCTGTTGACGGTTCACGCAGATGCCGATTTGGATGTGGCGGTGGACGCATTCGAGGGCATGATTGGCTTCGACCGCTCGCAAATGGAACATCTCATGACGCTTTATCGCATTTTGTCGCAGAAATACGATGTCGTGGTGACGAATCCGCCGTATATGGGTGGCTCGGGCATGAATGCGACGCTTTCGGCGTTTGTGAAGAAGCATTATCCGGATTATAAATCTGACCTGTTTTCGGTATTTATGATTTGCTGTATGGAACTTTGCAAAAAAACGGCTATCTTGGATTTTTAACGCCTTATGTCTGGATGTTTATCAAGTCTTATGAAGCTCTGCGCAATCATATCTACTCCAATCGCACCATTGAAACGCTAATACAATTTGAATATTCGGCTTTTGAAGAAGCGACTGTGCCGATTTGTACATTTGCACTGAAAAATAGCAAGCAAGAGAAAAAAGGCTGTTATTTGCGGTTAACTGATTTCCGTGGCGGGATGGAAGTACAACGACAGAAAACACTGGAAGCAATTTCAAATCATGACTGCGGATTCTACTTCGAAGCCTCGTAAGACAACTTCTCCAAAATCCCCGGTTCGCCGGTGGCTTATTGGGTCGGGGAGGCGTTTGTTAGGGACTTCATTGTTGGAGACAGACTGTGTAAAGTTTGTGAAACAAAAAAAGGATTAGCTACATCCGATAACAACAGATTTTTGAAGCTTTGGTTTGAAGTATGTTTGGACAGTATAGGTTTCAACGTTAAATCTAATTCTGAAACGGTAAATAATGGTTATAAATGGTATCCTCATCATAAGGGAGGCGAGTATCGTAGGTGGTATGGTAATCAAGAGTATGTCATAAATTGGAAAAGTGATGGCTATGAAATAAAAAATTATCGAGATGCAAGTGGAAAACTACTATCTCGTCCTCAAAATACACAATATAATTTTTCCAAAGCTTTAACTTGGTCAAAAATTACATCTTCTATCTTTAGCGCAAGATTCTCTGAGAACAGATTTTTATTTGATGATGCTGCTGCAATTTGCTATCATAAGAATGAAGATGAACTACTTTGGACGCTGGGTTTTTTAAATTCAAAATGCTGCCAAAATATTTTGAATGTTTTAAATCTGACTATTAATATTCAGATAGGCGATATTGGGAATCTTCCAATATTGCATGATGAAACACGAAAAGACATTGTAACGAATATTGTCGAAGAAAATATCGCCCTCTCCAAAACCGATTGGGATAGCTTTGAGACGAGTTGGGATTTTAATGGGTGTCCGCTGATTTGAGGGGAAACCTCTCCACCACCAGCCTATGGCTGGCGGTCCCCCTCAGCACAAGGCACGCCCTACGGGTGTCCTTTTAGGGGAGGTAAAAAAATCTCCCCTAAAAGGCGACCGAAATAGTCCCCGTAGGGGAGGAGATGTCAGCAACGCTGACAGAGAGGTTGTTTCGGCGAAAGCCGAAACGTTGCTACGTCTAGCAAACAGAAAGGATGATTTGATATGCGTACACGAGAAAAAGCAATGCAGTTATTTGACACGCTGACGGAAGAACAGCTGAAAGTGTTTATTCTGCTTTTCCAAAATAGCTATACGCCCAATGCCGAAACAATAGACGCTATGCAAGAGGCGGATATCATCGCTCATGATGCATCTGTCGAGGGTTACACCAATATAACGGATTTGATGGAGGCATTGGATGCGGAATGAAGTATACCGTAAAATTCACAGCAAGGTTTAAAAAGGATTATAAGCTTATGCTGAAACGTGGATGGAAAAGAGAACAAATCGAACAAGTCATTACACTTCTTGCCGACGATACGAAGCAAGAAATTTTAATCAATCAGTATAAAGACCATGCGCTTTCCGGTAATTGGAATGGCTATCGAGAATGCCACATTTAACCGGATTGGCTGCTTGTTTATGAGATTGTAGAAGATGTTCTAGTACTGTCACTCACAAGAACGGGTTCTCATAGTGATTTGTTTGGAAAATGAAAAAACTGCGAATTGTGCGTGCAATTGTGACTAGAAATTCACAACTTCCCAAAAAAAGGACACTTCAAAACGAAGTGTTCTTTTTGATATTCCGATATTTTTATTCTACAATAATGACCGGCATCCCCACAACGCAAGCTTCAAAAATTTCAGCCGCTGCGGTCAAAGGAAGGTTGATACAACCGTGTGAACCGTTTGTGAGGTAGATTTCACCGCCGTATGCGCTTCTGGACAGGTCGTGGAAACCAATTCCCGTATAATCAATCGGCATCCAGTAAGAAACCGACTGTTCATATCCCTGAACCTCATACGTACCCAAGACAGCGTTTTCTACCTTGTCCCGAATCTTAAACACGCCGGTGTGGGTTTCTCGATCTGGATCGGAGGTGAGACCAGTTACTACGTCTGTCTCCATATAAAGTTCACCATCGATGTAGAACCACAGGTGTTGTTCCGAGATGTCCACCTCAATATACGTTCCCTCTTCAAAGGTCGTACCGTCCGATTGCGTAGGGCGGAATCCAGCCTGTGTCCACTCTGGTTCTGTGGTGATGCTCTCCGCATCCTGTAAGTACTGTTCCAGCACATCCACCGTTGCTTCTACATCACACTGCCAGCCATACGTGCTGGTCGCCGTCAGCGACAAATCAATTGTTCCGTCTGCTGAGGACTCGAAAGAACGGGTATAGCCGTCCTCACAGAACGTGTCGTATTTGTCGGCGATATTCGTCTGTACCCAAGCTTCTGCGGCGTCCTTGTCAGTCAAGGTCAGGTTTCCGTCAGAATCAATCGTCACCCAGTCCATATAGGTGTTATAATCCAGTTCTTCTGTCCCCACCGGGTCGAACAATTCTTCTCGATTGGTCATATCAAATGTAATCACAGTCGAAGCATATTTTGTATACGTATCGAGGACTTCTTCTAAATCCGCCTCTGTGACCTCTGCCGTCATATAACTGCCGCTTTCTTCCACGTCGATGACGTTGTTGCCCAGTGACAACTGTTCCAAAGTATAGGCGGAGAGAATTTCCGTGTCAATCATATTTCCGTCGTCTTCTGGTTCAATGTAGAACGTACCGTCAGAAGCCTGTACCACTTCTGCATCTGTCGGCGGTGTGTTGCCCCAGTCATAGGCAGCAATCAGACTCGCCAATGCATCTTCAGAGTAGGTCTGAGAAACGGTGGCAGTATATTCGCTTTGGGAGAAGAGCTTTGCGAACCAAGTGGCGTGGCTTTCTGCATACGTCTCGTCCAGTTCGCCATCTACCAGTTCCGTTTCACATCCAAAGGACGAGCCCTTGAACATGATTTCTTCTCCGTCCCGTGTGACGAATGTCACGCCCATATCCTGTGCGTTGTTCACGATGGTTTCCTCAGCTTCTTCCTCTGTCATCCCTGCCACATTCACGCCATTGATGTAGGTGTTGGGCAGAAACTTTCCGTTATAGAGAATCATTCCGCCGAAGTAGAAGCACGCAATCAACAAAATGAGAATAATCAGAATGATGAGTAAGATACGCTGTAAATCGATTCCAATGCCTCTTGTGCTTGCACTGGCATTATAATAGTCGTCATATGGATCCCGTCGTTCTCGAATTGGCTGCCGCTGTCTAGGCGGTGTGTTCCGAGGGGCAGAACGCTGTCTTTGCTGTTGTGGAGTAGCGTTGGAACGAGACGCACGAGAGCGAGGCTGTTGGCGATAGTTATCGTTATCAGCGTAATCGTCCGCATATGTTTCAGATTTCCTAGGTTCTCTCATTTGAGAATTTCTAGCGTCGATATCATCATATGCATCATCATACGAAGCGTACCACACGCTTCGTGACTGGGATTGTTCCTCATATGTTTCGTGGGATGTCGTCTGTACTTGACTGCGTGTCGGACGTGGACGGGCAGTCATACGGTTTGGCGTAGCTTCTCTGCCAGCGTTCGAGCGTGGGGTACTGTGTCCCTGACTCTGGCGTGTACGGCTATGAGAATTACCGCTTGCAGCGTGTACGGGAACCTGTTGCCTCGAAGACGTAGCAGATGTGCCGGACTCCGCCGCCTCTCTTGCCGCAAGGGAGGCACGAATTTTCGCACGCATTTCGTCTTTCGTCAACTGAACCGGTTCCGAATAACCGCCGGTAGATGGAGCATTGGAGTCGTCATTTTTGCTGTACAATATCATCGTTCCTTTCTGGAGCTTACCAATTTTTCATTTTCCCATTATCGATAAAACACAATAAAATATCACATTATTATTATAATCGTAGAATTTCAATTTGTCAACACTTTTTCAAGGAGAATCCGTCGAAAAATCGAATTGTAAATATTTTAACCATTTTGTAGTTATTAGAAGCGGGTAAAATTAAGAATTAAGAAAGCATCCAGTTTCTTAAATTTTAGTTACTGGTTAAGATAACCGTATGCGTGAGACGATAGGCGTTATGCTTGATTCACATCGCAATTTTTTGTATAAAATGCCAGTTGACAAGAAACAGAGTAGGAAGTATAATATACATGGGAAAATGTCTCCTCAATTGGCGACATTTTTTATTAAAATTGTATAACAACCGTGTGACGCTAGAGCGTCACACGGTTGTTATATACAGGAAGGAATTATGTGATGCATAGAATACAAAAAGTAGGGCGTCGGATACTCACGGCGTTTGTGGCGATGGGCGTTTTGGGAGCGTCAGTGCCGTCTGCGGTTTCGGCACTGACGGCGGCGACTTTTTCTGCTGCGATTGTCACGGCGTCTACCGATTCTGTCACGTTGACGGAAGCCGCCGGTGCGGCGGAGTCGGCGTATGTGGAGTGGAGCACAGTAACGGACGCAGAGGGCTATAACGTCTATGTAGACGGCACGCAAATAGACAGTATGCTCATTCGGCAGTACGAGAGTTATTTTCGTACGGATGCGGTGGGACTGACGGCCGGCAGTCACACGCTGAAAATTGTACCGGTGATTGACGGTACGGCGAACACATCCAAAGCGGCGGAAATGACGGTTTCTGTAGCGACGAAAGATCGGAGTGGTTTTGCTTCAGTAGATTTCGGTGTAGATATTGGCGAGGGTGTTTTTGACTGCGGCGGCTATCAGGCAGACGGCACCCTCAGTGCGGATGCACAGGTTCTCTATGTGACGGCGGACACGGTGAATACCGTCACACTGGACGTGATTACCAACAGTAAAGGCACGACGACGACTTACACTGGACTTGCAAACATTTTATCCGGCAGACAAAAGGGATATGATATGACACCGCTGGTCATTCGCATGGTAGGCGAGATTACGGCGGACGATATTGACGGCTTGAACAGCAGCGGTTATTTACAAGTGAAGGGTGTTATAATGTGACGCTGGAGGGCGTTGGCGAGGATGCCACGGTGAATGGCTGGGGAATTCTCGTACGCAGTGCGACGAATGTAGAAATCAGCAATATCGGTGTGATGTTTTTTCCAGATGATGGGATTTCGCTGGACACGGACAACACGAATATCTGGGTACATAACTGTGATATTTTCTACGGCACCGCAGGCAGCGATGCGGATCAAGCGAAAGGCGACGGATCGATCGACGTGAAGAGTGACTCCAAATATGTGACCTTATCTTATAACCATTTCTGGGATTCTGGAAAGTCTTCCCTCTGTGGGATGACTTCTGAGAGTGGGGACAATTATATCATCTATCACCACAATTGGTTTGACCACTCCGACTCTCGTCACCCGAGAGTGCGCACGATGTCCGTACATGTTTATAACAACTATTATGACGGGAACTCGAAATATAGCGTCGGTGCAACGATGGGTTCGTCTGTCTTTGTGGAGAATAACTACTTTCGAAATTGTAAATACCCGATGTTAATCTCGATGCAGGGTTCAGATATTGCCACTGGAACTGGGACTTTCTCTAGCGAAGACGGCGGTATGATAAAAGCGTATGGGAATTATATGGTAGGACAAACGGCGTTTGTTTCCTATCAAGAGGATTCTACGGAGTTTGATGCCTATGTGGCTACCAGCCGTAGTGAACAGGTTCCTTCAACGGTTGTCACGAGCCAAGGCGGCACGAGTTATAATAATTTTGATACAGACAGCAGCATTATGTATGACTACACGCCGGACGATGCCGAAGACGTACCAGAAATTGTCATGGCGAATGCAGGGCGACTGAACGGAGGCGACGTGGACTTTACGTTCGATGACGACGATGATACAGACTATTCCGTCAACACCGAACTAATGGCAGTGTTAACCTCCTATAGTTCCAGCGTTATTGCGATCGGCAGTGGCTTTACGGACAGCACGGAAGAACCGGATACGACAACAACCATCACGACCACTACAAATACAGCAAGTACAGCTGCTTCTGCGACAACCACGGCGATGACGACGGAAGATGTGGTGACAGACGGCGATATCTTCTGTTCCCCTGATGGAACTGGAAGTGGAGAAACGGCGAGCGACCCTGCGACGGTGACAGATGCTATTTCAAGGCTCACTGCAGGACATACCATTTATTTGTTGGAGGGCACGTACGAATTTTCTGAAACGATTGTCATTTCAGAGGATAATTGTGGTACGGCGGATGCAGTGAAAACCATAAAGGCGTATAACGGCGCAGACGTGGTCTTTGACTTCTCCGGTCAGGGAGAGGCAAGCGATTCTCTTCGTGGTTTTGTGTTAGATCGAGATTATTGGCATTTCTACGGTTTTGAAATCACCAAGGCGGTGGATAACGGTATGCTCCTTTCCAGCAGCAATAACACCATTGAACGGATGATTTTTAATGACAATCAGGACACGGGATTACAGATTTCACGGTACAACTCCAGCTATACAGATATTGCGGATTGGCCGTCTGACAATCTGATTTTGAACTGCACTTCGAAGAATAACTGCGATGATGCCACGATGGAAAATGTGGACGGTTTTGCCGCAAAGCTCACCTGTAGCGAGGGGAATGTCTTTGACGGCTGTTTAGCATATAATAACAGCGACGACGGTTGGGATTTATATGCGAAAACAGACATGGGCTCGATTGGCGTTGTGACCATTCAGAATTGCATTGCGGCGAGAAACGGCTACACCGAATTTGGCGAGGGTTATGGAGACTGCGATGGCAATGGCTTTAAGCTGGGCGGAAGCAGCGTTGGCTCGGCACATATCGTTATCAACTGTTTGGCGTTTGAGAATTTGAACTGCGGTTTTACCGACAACAACAACCCAGATTTGGGACAACTTATCAATTGCACTGCCATCAATAATGGTGGTGGTGGCAACAGTAAGTCGAATTTCTCCTACTATCGTTGTACGGACTGTGATTTTGACAACCTGCTTTCCTATTATGACACCAGCGCATACCTGAGTGATGCGAACCTGTCACTCGGCAGCATTGCCAATGATAAATACGTGGGAACATATTGCAACGGCATCTATTATAATAGTGGATACTATCTCGTGGACGAGGATACTGCCGTTACCAACGGAGAGAAAATCGGTACGAAGTTTGATGGCCCAAGCGACAGCGATTTTATCTCCGTAGATGCTGCACCGGCAGTGGGAGAGGATTTGGATGCCCTTTGGCGCAGTGCAGACGGTACGTTAAATCCTGGCGGTTTCTTTGAAACGGCGGAATCCAGCGATTATTACACCATGGGTTATCATATGTACAACGGTGACTCTCCGGCAACTACCACGACTACAACAACAAATGATACCACGACAACGACCACAACTACTACTGCCACTGCAACGGCAGACACCACTGACTCCAGCGACGACACCACTGTAACAGAGACGTCTGCTGGCGCACAAGTACATAATTTCACCCTAAACGGAACGGAAAGTACGTTCTACACCATCAGCAGAAATTTATCGACATCGAAAGGAACCGTAAGCTATGCGGGATTGGAACTGACACAGTGCTTGAAAATGGAAACGGCTACGAGTATTACGTTTACAAGTACCGTTGAGGGAACGCTGACGCTGGTATTTTTAGAAGAAACAGCAAACGTCTATGTGGACGGTATGAAGTATGTAGCGGATGGCGACGGCATTATCACGATTACGCTGGAAGCTGGCGACCATACCGTCACCAAGGTGGACACGGCAAACCTTTATTATATGGTCTATGCGGACAACACCACAACTGAGACGACGACAGAGGCAACCACGACTACGACAGAGATAACCAGCAACACGGACGACACAAGCGATTCGGATTCCACCAGTACCATGGACAGCAGTACAACTACAACAGAATCCACCGATGACGTTACTGACGATACTACCACAACAACGGAGACTACAACTGCTGGAACGACTGTCGCAATAGAAAATCAATTCTTCGGCGACGTCACCTTAGACGGCTGCATCACACTAGCGGATGTGATTCTGTTCAATAAGGCGATTGCAGGAAATGTGGAGCTCAATGCCGAGGCGAAAGCAAACGCCGACGTAAATCTGGACGGCAGTGAAGATGCCGATGACGCTTTGGTTCTCCTAAAGTTCTTGGTACAACTGATTGATACGCTGCCCGTTTAAAGGCGACATTTGTCACATTGTGAAAAATGAGAAATGAGAAAAGCTCCCTTTTGGGGAGCTTTTCGTTGTGCCCTAGAATAATTCGTGTTACCCCCTTGACAATTTTGTGAAAATGTACTATAATAAATGCAAGAATATCGACGACACTTGCCGAAGGACTTCGGTGGGTGGTTTCAAGAAAGGAACGGAAAGCATATGAAATTACGAAAAAGATTGTTGGCAGTTCTTGCAGCAGCGACGCTGACGGTTACCGGCTTTTCTACCAGTATCGCCACAATACAAGAAAATATCACCGCTGCGGCAGTGGACGACTGTAACGACGACTGGCTGCACGCTGAGGGTAGTCGCCTCTATGATTCAGAGGGAAACGAAGTCTGGTTCACGGGTGCGAACTGGTTCGGGTTCAATTGTTCGGAAAACTGCGTACATTATCTCTGGAGTGCAGACATCGATGATTTATTGGAAGAAATTTCAGACCGTGGTATCAATATTATTCGATTTCCGATTTCATCTGAACTACTCATCTCCTGGATGAACGGAACGCCGAATGAAGTTTCCAGCGTCTCCGCCAATAACGACGAGTATTATCCCATTAACGTGGACTTTTGCAACGAGGATAGTTCTATCAAAAATAGCATGGAAATTTTTGATATTATTATTCAAAAGTGTAAAACATATGGTCTGAAAGCGTTTGTAGATGTACACAGTCCGGATGCTAACAACTCCGGTCATAACTATAATTTGTGGTACGGGAAGGAAACGACCGACGGTATAATGGTTACCACCGAACTCTGGATGGAATCCCTGACGTGGTTGGCGGAAAAGTATGCGAACGATGATACGATTTTAGGTTATGACCTAAAAAATGAACCGCATGGAAAAGGACAAGAGGGAGATGAGGCTGCGAAGTGGGACGGCTCGACAGACGAGAATAACTGGGCTTATGCCGCTACGCAATGCGCAAATTCTATTTTGGCAGTAAACCCCAACGCTTTGATTTTCGTAGAGGGTGTGGAACAGTCATTGAAGAGTGACGATTATTATTGGGGACAGCCGGATTCTCTCACTGATTCGCCATATATTGGTGCATGGTGGGGCGGAAATCTCCGTGGCGTATGGGATTATCCGGTTGTACCAGACTCCGGCACGAGCCAGATTGTCTATTCTCCTCACGACTACGGTCCGTCTGTCTATGACCAAACTTGGTTCGATAAGGACTTCACTACAGAAACGCTTCTGGATGATTATTGGTACGATACCTGGGCATATATCAATGTAGAGGACATCGCACCACTGTTAATCGGCGAGTGGGGTGGCTATATGGACGGTGCAGAGAACGAAAAGTGGATGGAACTGCTGCGGGACTACATGATTGAAAATCACATCAGTCATACATTCTGGTGTCTGAATACCAATTCCGGCGATACGGGTGGACTCTGGGCAGATTTCGCTTATTCTCCTGACACCGGCACAACCGTCACCTGGGAAGAAGATAAATACGCCCTGTTTGAACCGTCTTTATGGCAGACGCTGGAAACCGGACTCTATATTGGTCTGGATCACGAGACATCCCTTGGCATCAATGGTACGGGACTTTCCCTCAACGAGTTTTATGCTTCTTATGCGTACACTGAGGGCAGTAACTTAGACGGCGGTACGATCTTATCCAGCGACGGTACGACTGCCACCACAACGACTACCTCTAGCGATACGACGACCACGTCGACAACAACAACTACTACAGCAACTACTACAGAACTGACAACAGAGACAAGCGATATGACTATCGATTTTGGTGACTACGAATTTCGGGACATCAACCGAGATGATGTGGTGAATTTGGCAGATTTGGTATTGCTCATACGCTATTTGATCCGGGATATCAGCGGTGGTGACTACGATTGGGAGAACGGCGATGTGGATGGAAACGGCACGCTCAATGGCTTCGATTTGGCACTCTATCGGCAATATCTCTTGCAGTACACAACGGAAACATGAAATGAGGTATCGCTTTGAAACGACAAGATTATCTCTCTTGGGATGAATATTTTATGGGTATTGCACTCCTTTCAGCACAGCGCAGTAAAGACAATCATACACAAGTTGGTGCCTGTATTGTCAACGAAGAACACAAGATTGTCTCCGTAGGTTATAACGGAATGCCTACGGGCTGCAATGATGACGATATGCCATGGGAACGGGAAGGAAACTTTTTAGATACGAAGTATCCTTTCGTGTGTCATGCGGAACTGAATGCTATTTTGAACCGCAGCTCCGGTGACTTGCGTGGGTGCAGCATTTATGTCACCTTGTTTCCTTGTAATGAGTGTGCTAAGGCGATTATCCAGAGTGGCATTCGTGAGGTGATTTATTACGACAACAAATATGCTGAAACGGAAGCAACCCGTGCATCCAGTCAATTGTTTTTGCTCACGGGAATCACCTGCCGCCCTTATCATCATACTGTTCGAGAATTAACTTTGACGTTTTGAAAAAATGCACAAAAATCATCAAAAAAACACCTTTGTTTTGACAGAGGTGTTTTTTTGCATAAAAGTAAAGTCTTTTTTTGTGTATTTTCCCTATTTTCAAAATTTTTCGATTTTGGTTTGTGTTTTTCTGCAAAATGTGCTATAATAAAATTAATTGTGGTACTTTATGAAGATAAGAGAGAATCTATGTACCGTGAACAAGGAAAGGAAGATGGGAGATGCGCATTCGTCATAAACCGTGGGCAAAGCCGGAGCTGGAAGTCTGTCCGTTCTATATTGCAAATCCGACCCAGTGTTGTGGAAGGTGGAAAGAAATGTTCTCCACTGAAAAGCCCCTGCGTTTGGAATTGGGTTGCGGAAAAGGCGGATTTCTCGCCCAAGAAGCCCCTGCAAATCCAGATTACCATTACATAGCAATCGACATCAAAAATGAAATGCTGGTACTGGCGAAGCGAAAGCTGGAGAACGCATATGCAGAACAAGAACGCACACCGGAGAATGTACGCATTTGTATTTGGAATATTTCATATTTACAGGAAATTTTTTCTCCGAAAGATCGAATAGACCGGATTTATATCAACTTTTGTAACCCTTGGTCTCATAACAAACATAAAAAACGCCGCCTGACGCATCCACGACAGCTCGCACAATATCGGACAATTTTGGACGGCGAAATCTGGTTTAAGACAGACGATGCCGGTTTATTTGCGGATTCCATCCGCTATTTTAAAGAGACGGGTTTTTCTATTCGCACGTTAACCGATGACTTGCACGCAGATCAGAATCTGCGATATTTTGAAACGGAACACGAACAGATGTTCGATGAAATGGGGAAACGAATTCACTTCCTCATTGCCGAGCCAAACCCGACAGTTTCGATGGAATCATTTCAGGAACTGCTACACCAATCAGAAAGGAATCGTTGACCATGGATCGCTCACTTAAAAATAATAAATTAATGAATCAATATTTTTCCGGCTTGGTAGAACGTACCGCAAAAGCACCAATGAAGATTATTGTAGATGGTACGCAGGCCAACGAGAACCCAGCCGCCGCTTATCGTGGATTTGGCTGTGTATCGGCGAATGGTTCCTCTCGCTTGTTGCTGGACTATAAGACGGAACATCCCCATGATTATGAAGAAATTATGCGCCTATTGTTTGAGAAAAACTATGGTGTAGGAATTACCCACGTGAAGATCGAATTGGGTGCAGACGTAAACTCTTCATCCGGTACAGAGCCGTGCAGCAAACGTTTGCTGAATGAACCTGCGGACGTCACCCGTGGTGCTGGCTTTCAGTTTGCCGCTGACGCAAAGGCAATCAATCCGGACATCACCATAGATCTACTCCGCTGGGGCGAGCCGGGTTGGATTGCAAGGGCTTTTTCTATCAGTCAAGAGCATGGCATGAATGCACGCTATACTTGGTATAAAGAAACGCTGGATGCAGCGTATGCGGTGTATGGTCTCAAATTCGACTATATTAGTGCTGATCAGAACGAAACAGATACACCCGATGAAGCGTGGATTCTTTATCTGCGCTATCGCCTTGACCACGAGACGAATGCTCCCTATGATTATAGTAAAATTAAGCTGATTGCATCGGACGAAGTTGGCACACAAAACATTGCCGAACAGATGGTGGACAATAACGCTTTGCGGAACGCCGTAGATGTAATTGGTCTGCATTACACGACCTATGGCAACTCTTATACCAATCTCCTCAACGAAGCCTATGGAAAAGAAATCTGGTACAGTGAGGGAATTCCCCCCTGTAATATACCAGAGCTGACGGTACAGGCTGACGGATCCGGACTGATTGGCAGAAACGGTGTCATTGATGTGGCGAATCGGATTATCAACAGCTATTATAATGGAAAAATGGTCATGTACGAATTTCAGCCAGCAGTGGCATCCTACTATGATGGTGCTTGCTATGCTCCGAAGCAATTGATTCGTGCGTGGGAACCTTGGTCTGGTCATTATGTATTGGATATTGGCTTTTGGATGGCACTCCATTTTAGCCGATTTGCTCAAAAGGGATGGATGTTTTTAGGCGGTGCGTGTTATGGAGACGGCGACGAGGATCATGCAATCACCAACACTACCAACAATTTTATGACACTGTCTGCACCAGATCGCAGCGATTTTTCTATGATTTTTACCAACGACAGCGACGAGCCACGTTCTTATACAGTACAGGTGAAAGATATGGCGTTCGAACTGACGACACTGTCTATTGTGATCACACGAGGTCCCAGCAGCAGACAACCCTATGATGCAAACTGGTTTCAGCCGGGGAAACCTATTCGGATCAGTCACAAACAACAGCAGTTTTCTATCAAAGTACCGCCCTATAGTATCATGACGGTGACAACATTGGATACTGGTTGGGTGGCTGGTGTCAACACGTTTCCAGCCGTACAGCCCCCGAAATCTGCACGTCTGCCGATTCCCTATCACGATGACCTCACCTACACCAAAGAAGAAATACGAGTGCGTGGTTGTGCGCCACGCTATATGACTGACCAAGGCGGTGCATTTGAACTGGTGGAAACAGAGGATGGCTACGCCATTTGCCAAAAAATCAATCCAAAGAGTATGCCGCAGAATTGGCGTTTCCGTGGAACACCTCAGCCGATTACTTGTTTTGGCGACGATAAGTGGCGGTGCTATAGCATTGAAGCGGAGGTGCATCTATCTTCCCAGGAGAAGCACAATTATGCTGGTATGGGAATGCGCTATAACTCTGCTGTCTCTTGTGAATATACGTCTATGTGCGGCTATTCAGGCAGACTCTATGGTGATGGTAGCTGGAAGCTAATGGACATGGAGAGCGTGGCCGCAGAAGGGCTGGTACAACAGGTTGACCTTAGCCAGTGGAATAAGTTGAAATTACTGATTTTGGGAAATTCGATTTTCTTTTTCTTGAATGGTAGCCTTCTGACGAAGTACACGCCTCAGTGTATGGTCAACAGTGGTCGTGCTAGCCTTTGCAGTGAATATGCATGGAATATGTTTCGGAATATTCACATTGATCCGGTATCAGTCGAGCCAGTGTATGTGCGTCGTGTGGACTGTTTTGGTGATGGAATTCTTTATAACGAGAATTGGGAAATCCACGCCATGGAGAGCTATCGTTACTATAACCGCACCTCTATGGAGGCGAAATCAGGTGCAGAGTTCTCTTGTAACTTTGATGGAATGGGAATTGCTGTGATTGGTACGGCAACGAACGCCGAGTTTACGGTACTGTTAGATGGACACACGCTCTTTGAAAATTTGTTCGTGGCACGGTGTGATGTGCGGCAGACCTGTTTTTCTGTGGATTCTTTGTCAGATGGTACGCATAATTTAAGAGTTTTTGTCCGTGGAGGAATGTTTAAACTGGACGTTTTAGAAGTGCCTGAGCCATATGCACAAATACCAGACGCTTTGTCCATTCCGTCGAATCTTCGGACTGCAATCAGCGAAAAACGGATGCGGCAAAACGCCTTGCGACAGGAAAAACCGAATTTTATGGATGCAGAAGCAATGTTGTGGCATATCGCCCATCCGTTCACTGAGGCACCGAAGCCGGAAGAACTGAATCCTGATGAGCTGTCCTATCCTGCATCAGAAGTAACACCAGAATCGGCGGAAGAAATGGAAGTTGCCGCAAAAACATCGACAGAAGAAACCGCACCGTCCGAAACGTTGAAAACATCGGAAGAACCGGAAACGCCGGAAGTTTCGGAAGTGGCAGAAGAAATGACGACCGCATCGGAACCAGAAGAAACGGATCATGCGCCAGAATTGCCGGAAAAGACAGCAGAAGAACAGTATATAGAGGAGTTGTTCACGGTGGATAGTTTCTTGCCGGAGCCGTCTCAAGAGGAGTTTTCGGCAAAGCGGCTGTCTAACGAAATCGCACGCATTTTTGATGAGCCAACGCCGGGAAAATCGGAAACAGACTATGCTGACGATCCTGCTGCATCCGAATCGTAAAGAGCCGCTCTATCGGCAAATTTGTACTGCCATTTAGGAAGAGATCGCCAGTGGAAACCTAAAGCCGCATGAAAAGCTCCCCTCCAGACGTACGCTTTCGCAGCATCTGGAAACCAGTATGGTTACGGTACAGACGGCATATGAATAGTTGACGGCGGAGAGGTATCTCTATGCGAAACCGAGAATCGGCTATTTTGTCGATCCGAATGCCAGCCTATTGCCTCACAGCTGTGCGACAGACTGGAAACCGAAAAAAATTATCACATCAGAATCGGTTGACCCTGACCGCATCAATTTTTCTACCAGTGGTGTGGACATGGAACAGTTTCCGTTTACTGCATGGGCAAAGCTGTCCCGTCAAATTCTTACGTCGGAACAAGAAAAATTACTGCGTGGTGTTCCCTCTATGGGACTGGACACGCTGCGGCAGGCGATTGCAGAACATCTTTATGCGTATCGGAATATGCAGGTAGAGCTGGAACAAATTCTTATTGGCGCAGGAACGGAATATCTTTTGGGATTGCTGGTACAGTTGCTCGGGTCTTCCAGAAGGTATGGCATAGAAGACCCAGGTTATCACAAGGTACGGCAAATTTTACGAGCAAATAGTGCGTCGGTGATTGCTATCCCTATGGACGAAAGTGGCATTCGTATGAACGAATTGGAGTGCAGCGGCGTTCAAGTGGTTCATGTGACACCCTCTCATCAATTTCCCATGGGTCAAAGTATGCCGCTACAGCGGAGACGTATGCTTTTGACGTGGCTGTCCGCACAGCCGGATCGATACCTGATTGAGGACGATTACGACAGCGAGCTGCGTTGGACAGGAAAACCACTGCCTGCTCTATATAGTCTCGATAAAAGTAAACATGTAATCTATATGAGTACCTTTGCACGCACTCTGACACCATCGCTGCGGATAGGTTATGTGGTGCTGCCACCGAAATTGGCACAGCGGTATCAAATGGAATTTTCCTTTTATTCCTGTACTGTTCCCAGCTTTGAACAATATACTTTGACACGATTTCTACAGGAGGGTTATTAGAAGCGACACTTGAACCGAATGAAAAAGACGTATCGCCAGAGACAGACGACACTGCTTCAAGCATTGCAGAAACATGATACTGCCAGGCGGATTCACGTCAGCAGTGAACAGGCGGGACTGCATCTTTTACTTACTATAGAAACAGATTTCAGCGAAGAAACACTGATACGGCGAGCTGAACAGGTGAACGTAGGGGTTACGGGGTTGACGAGTTATTACGATACGCCTCGTGCTGCCCCGAGTGGATTTCCTCGTGTGGTACTCGGGTTTGCGCAGTTGTCTGAAGTACAGATCAAAAGCGGTATAGAACGCCTGATGTACGCATGGCGAGAGATAGAAGCCTAAAAAAACCACGTCAAAAAAAGACGTGGTTTTTGGTTATATCAGCTCTGATAAAATGCGGTTGGATACTAAAAATCCCTTTGATGTAAAGGCGATTCGCTCGTCGCTGCGACGCAAGAAACCGGCTTTTTCATAGCGTTGCAGAAGGGATGCTTTCCCCTCTAGCCATGTGAACGGTACACCTTCACAAAGGCGCATTCCCAACATAAGTCGTTCTTCCGGTGTGCATGGATTTTCGTCCTCCCATTGAATGTGTGGTACATCCTGTGCCAAAAAGTCCGACACTGACGGTGGCATGAAGAATCGCTTATCATTCCAACAACTATGTGCAGATGGTCCGATGCCTAGATAGTCGATACACTTCCAGTATTTGAGGTTATGTCGACTTTCCCATTTTGGCTTCGCAAAGTTAGAGATTTCATATTGGAAAAATCCCGCCTTTTCCAAGGCGTCTACCGTCTGTAAATAGAATTCCGCTGCCTGGTCGTCATCGGGGCACTGTCGTTCCATGTGCTGTGCGGCATATGGCGTATGCGACTCGATTTTTAGGAGATAGGCAGAAATATGTGTCAGTGGCAATGTTATCATTTCCGATATGGTTTGTTCTAAGGACGCTGCCGTCTGATTGGGAAGTGCAAGCATCAAATCGCCGGATAAGTTTTTAAATCCTACTTCTGCTGCCATTTCTAGGGTTTTCATAGCCTCATTTGCCGTGTGCAGCCGTCCCAGTGTTTTCAGTTGTTCGTCCTGTAAGGACTGTATTCCAACCGACAGCCGATTGATTCCGAAGGTTCGGAGTTGTTTCAATTGCTTTAACGATACAGTTGCGGGATTGACTTCGGAGGTGATTTCTGCGTCCGCAGCCAGTGAAAAGCAAGTTGCAGCAGTATCTAAGATTTCATGGATTTGACGGTTCGAAAGCAGTGATGGCGTCCCACCGCCGAAATATACGGTATCGACCGTTCGGTTTGGTTCTCGCAGGGCACGGAGGCTGCGGCAGACCGCCTCTGTGTATGCATCCGTCATCGTATCCGATACGGGGACGGAATAGAAGTCGCAATAAGGACATTTTTGTAGACAAAAGGGGACGTGTATATACAGTCCCCCAGGTATATTATGAGTTTGCATCATTACGTACTGTAGGCACAAGTGGCCCGATAAAAGCGTCAAATAGACGACACAGGAGGTACGCTGCCACAATTGTACCACCAATCAGAATGATATTCCAATAATAATTCGCAACACCCAGATAAACGATGACAACAAACACCAGTGCCACAATGTATACAATGGCACTGAAAATCATCGACGCCATTCCATTGACACAGCGACGACCACAAGCCTTACATGGTCTTCCTTTGGTGTGCATACCGCCGACAAAAGCTTTTGTCCACGGGTGAAACGATTTTGTTCCACAGTAGGGACAAGTATATATTGATTTTCGCATTTGTCATGCATTCCTTTCTTATCCGAAAATACCGAAATTACCGTCTGCATCTTCGACGACGAGAATTTCTAAAGAGTCGAGAATGGTGATTTCGTTGCCGTCGGCGTCCTCACCTTTCATTACCATACAGATATCATAAATACCATTGGTATCTTCCTCTACTTCTGCAATGAAATCGTCTCCCAAATAATCTGCATAGGCATCTAAGTAGTCGCTAATAAAGTCGGTGTCTTCATCATAGTTGTCTGCCAATGCTTCTTCCGCAGGGTCAAGTTGTAAACTCGTGATTGTGAAGTCCTCTGTGCCTGCATAGTCGATCAACGCTTGGTGATATTGCTCCAGTTCTGTTTCCATGCCATAGCCATAGTCCTCTTGTAATTGTGCTTCCATAGCATCTAAGTAAGGACCATAAATCTGTTCCTGATATAGGTCATAATCTTGGTCGAGGATGGCAAAAAAATAAGTTTCGATTGTAGTTGCCATATCATCCGGCACTTTTTCACTGTTATAAATCAGCGTGTAATAGTTACTTTCCGTTTCGACCGCAGCTTCATCGGTATATGTGGAGGTGGAGGAATCGTCGGAGTCTTCTGCGGCAGAGGTTTCGGCAGTATCTGTGTCACTGCATCCGACGAAAGACACCGTCAAGCAGCCGGCAAGTAACAGGGCATAGCAAGATTTCAAAAAAGCTTTCATAGGATATTCCTTTCGGGGGAGGGGCGCATTTGGCGGTTAAGCCAGCGTTTCTGTAGCGAAACCATTTTCCACTGCCCAAGTTTCGATTGTCGAACCGGCAGGGCATATGATGGTGCAGCTAAGGTTTTCACCGCTCTCGATGAGTCCCCAGCTGTCATATTCTAAGGTGCTACTCTCCACGGTCAGTGTTGTCAGACTGACACAGGCGGTAAACGCTTCTTCCATGCAGGTTTCTATGGATGCAGGGAGCGTGATACTCGTCAGCGATGTACAGCTTGCAAATGCAGCACGGCGCACCTCTGAAACTGTTTCCGGAATGGAAACGGTGGTCAGCGATGAGCAGTCCATAAAAGCACTTTCGCCAATGGTTGTCAGACCATTGGGCATCGTAATGCTAGTCAAATCGTAGTTCGCTTCAAAAGCGTGATCGGCGATTGCAGAAACCACATAGCCGTCCAAAGTGGAGGGCAGATTGACATCTGTTTCCGAGCTGGAATAGCCGGTGATGCTGATTGTGCCGTCCTCGTTCATGGTGTAGCTGTAGGTGTTGTCTGACGAAGCGACCGATTCAGTGGAATCAGCGACACTCGCTTGAGAGGCAGTGCTGTCTGCACTGGAGCTTACTGAAGAATCATCGCTGTCGGAGCATCCGACACTTAAAGTAAATGCGGCTGTGAGAAGTGCAGCCCAAAGGTTTTTTTTCCAAAAGTTTTTCATCAGTCTCATTCCTTTCTTGCCGATAGAGTTCTATCGGGTCGGGGATTACTTTCTTTTTGTTTTTATTTTTTTCCACGCATTTTTGCACGTGTTTGGTTGCTTAAAATTTGTTTGCGTATTCGTAAAGATTTCGGTGTGACTTCCAGAAGCTCGTCCTCTGCTAAAAATTCCAGACAATCTTCTAGACTTAAGTTTCGTGGAGGAATCAACCGTAGTGCGTCGTCGCTGCCGCTGGCACGAGTATTGGTCAGGTGTTTCCGTTTACATACGTTAACGACCAAATCTTCTGCTTTTGGCGATGCGCCAACGACCATTCCCTCATAGACTTGTGTGCCTGTGCCAATGAACAGTGCGCCACGTTCTTGTGCATTGTACAAGCCATAGGTGACCGCTTCGCCGGTTTCAAAGGAAATCAGCGAACCGCTGCTACGCTTTTGAATATCGCCCTTATATGGGGCATATTCCCGAAAGACGCTGCTCATAATACCATCGCCTTTGGTATCCGTTAAAAATTCGCTTTTATAGCCAAATAGTCCACGAGAGGGGATTAAAAAAGTCAATCTTGTTCTGCTGCCCTGCGGGTGCATATCCTGTAATTCTGCCTTTCGTGTACCCAATTTTTCCATGACAGCTCCGACGTACGCTTCCGGCACGTCGATGGATAATTCTTCGATTGGTTCGTAGCGTTTGCCGTCTATTTCTTTATAGAGCACTCGTGGTGTAGAAACGCCTAGTTCATAGCCTTCTCGACGCATATTTTCAATTAAGATGGATAAATGCATTTCGCCACGTCCAGCCACACGGAATGCATCCGTGCTGTCGGTTTCCGTGACACGAAGTGATACATCATGGAGCAGCTCTCGCATCAGCCGATCCCGAAGCTGACGAGAAGTGACAAACTTTCCTTCTTTTCCAGCAAATGGACTGTCATTGACACTGAACGTCATTTCTACCGTGGGTTCGCTGATTTTGGTAAAAGGAAGTGGTTCAAAACACTCTGGCGCACAGATTGTGTCACCAATAGAGATATTTTCAATACCGCTAATCCAGACGATATCGCCTACTGTAGCAGTTTCTGCCGGTACACGTTGGAGTCCCTGGATTTGAAGCAGAGATACGATTTTATTTTTACGTGCATTTTCCGGATCGTGGTAGTTGCCCAGCAGCACCTGTTGTCCCACTTCCAGTGTACCTCTTGTGATTCTGCCTACGCCAATCCGTCCTACATATTCGTTATAATCAATGGAAGAAATCAGCATCTGTAACGGCTCGTCCGGCTCTCTCTGTGGCGGATTGATATAGGATATAATCGTATCAAATAGTGGTGTTAAATCTGTGCCTACTTCGTGTGCATTACAGCTTGCCGTTCCAGCTCTGCCAGAGCAGTAGAGAAAAGGCGTATTGTCCAGTTGTTCTTCGCTTGCGTCCAGATCCATGAGCAATTCCAGAACTTCATCTTCGATTTCATCCAGACGAGCGTCTGGACGGTCAATTTTATTGACCACAACAATAATTTTTAGGTTCATTTCCAAAGCTTTGGATAGGACGAACCGTGTCTGTGGCATAGGACCTTCTGCTGCATCTACCAGCAATAACGCCCCATCTACCATGCTCAAAACACGTTCCACTTCGCCGCTGAAGTCAGCGTGTCCTGGGGTGTCAATAATGTTGATTTTGGTATCGTGATAGCGAACAGAAGTATTTTTGGCTAAAATGGTGATACCACGTTCCCGTTCTAAGTCGCCGGAGTCCATGACTCGTTCTGCCATAGCTTGGTTTTCCCGAAAGACACCACCTTGTTTTAGTATCTCGTCTACCAGTGTCGTTTTTCCGTGGTCAACGTGGGCAATAATCGCCACATTTCTTAAGTCTTCTCGTACCATTTTCACAATGCTCCTTTATGCATTTTCGTTATATTTTTCCGCAGCATATATGAGAAATATGCGACAGCACGTTTTGATTGTCACTTATGAAAAAACAGGTAAACTCCCGATGAAGTCTACCTGTTTGGTGGTGGGAGAGGATGGATTCGAACCATCGAAGCAAGAAGCAACAGATTTACAGTCTGCCCCCTTTGGCCACTCGGGAACTCTCCCACATAACACATATATGTTGTAGAAAAAATATGGAGCTGGTGGACGGACTTGAACCCCCGACCTGCTGATTACAAATCAGCTGCTCTACCAACTGAGCTACACCAGCATCATGCAAAATCACCTTTGTTTTTTACGAGTCATGCACTGCAACATTTATTATTATATCACAGTTTTTTTGAATGTCAAGCGAAAAATATAGAATTTTTGATTTTTTAGGTTTGGAATATTAAAGCAAAAGAAAATAACGTACAAATTTTTATTATAAAAGGAAAACAAATGTGAAACCTTAAAATTTCAAGAGTAAGTACCCACATACATGACAAAATCGCCCTCCAGCCAGAGGGCGATGTATGTTTAGTCTGTTTTCGTTTCTTTTGTTTGCGTGTCTTTTTGTAGCACCGAGAATGCCTGTCGCAAGTTTCGCACGCCTGCAATACGAATCTGATAGGTGCTACCTTTCAGTTCCTGTAAACAGGATTGCGGCACAATACATCGAGTAAATCCCATGCGTTCTGCCTCTAGGACACGTCGCCGGATATGAGAAATGCCACGAACTTCGCCGCCCAGACCCACTTCGCCAAAGGCGGTTGTCGTAGGAGAAATCGGTTTATCCACCAAGGAGGAGAACAAACAGAGTGCCACTGCCAAATCGCCGGCAGGCTCGTCCAGTGAAAAGCCTCCTACCACGTTCAAATAGACGTCCAGTGTGCCATAGAATAGCCCTAAATGTTTTTCCAGTACGGCAATCAAAATAATCATACGACTGTAATCGAAGCCTTGTGTTTGTCGTCGTGGTGCAGAAAAGCCACTTTTTGTGGCGAGAACTTGAATCTCCGCCAGAATCGGACGAGATCCTTCCATCATACAGGTGACACAAGTGCCAGAGACGTTTTGTGGTCTGCCGTCCAGCAGCATTGCCGATGGGTTTGGGACTTCTTTCAAGCCGTTGTCCTGCATTTCAAACACACCGATTTCGTTGGTAGAACCATAACGATTTTTCACAGCACGAAGAATACGATAGGACATATTCCGTTCTCCTTCAAAGTGCAGCACTGCATCTACAATGTGTTCCATGACCTTTGGACCAGCGATTGCGCCGTCTTTGTTGACGTGTCCCACAATCCAAATGGGAATATCCAGCTGCTTTGCCGTCTGCATGAATAAGTTGGTACACTCTCGTACTTGTGTTAAACTTCCAGGACTAGAAGAAATTTCTTCCATTTGCATTGTCTGAATGGAGTCAATGATAACAATATCCGGTCGGTTGACAGCAAGTGTATCACAGATACTCTGGGCATCAGTGACTGTCAATACCCACAAATTTTCTGTGTTCACTTGAAGTCGCTTTGCACGGATTTTGATTTGCTTGGCGGATTCCTCACCGGAGACATAGAGTACCTGATGTGATTTCCCAAAATATTGGCAGATCTGCAACAGCAGTGTGGATTTTCCAATACCCGGTTCGCCACCCAGCAGTACAATAGAACCCTTTACCAGACCGCCGCCCAGTACCCGATCCAGTTCTCCCACGCCTGTTTGATAGCGTACGTCGTGCGTGGTGTCGATATCACGCAGTGCTGTAATCTGATTGGATAGATCGACTGGATTTCGCTGTGCGTTTCCACACCGGTTGCCAGTGGGCAGGGGAATATCTTCTTCTAGTGTATTCCATGCACCACAGGATGGACATTTTCCATTCCATTTTGCACTCTCATAGCCACAGTCAGTGCAGCGATAAATCGTCTTTGATTTTGGCATGGCTTATGCTTCTTTAGTGTCGTTTGGCTTTATCTGAATGCCCAGAACGTCCAGGCTTTCTGTATCCACTGGCGATGGACAAGCACTCATGAGCTCGCTGGCGTTTTGTACTTTCGGGAAAGCGATGACATCCCGCAGACTCTCCGCCTCCAACAGTACCATTGCCAGTCGATCCAAACCAATTCCCAAACCACCATGAGGTGGTGCGCCGTAGTGATATGCTTCTACTAAGAAACCGAATTTTGCTTCAATTTCTTCTTCTGTCATGCCTAGCGCATGAAACATTCGCTCTTGTAGCTCATAATCTGTGATACGCATAGAACCGGAAGAAAGTTCTGTGCCATTGAGTACTAAGTCAAATGCCTTTGCAGTAACTTTTTCAGGGTTACTGTCTAAATAAGGCAAGCATTCGTCAGACGGCTGTGTAAATGGGTGGTGTATGGCTACCCAAGATTCGTTCTCGTCGTCCCATTCAAAAAATGGGAACTGGGTAATCCACAAAAAGTTCCACTGTCCTGTCGGAATCAAATCGAGTTTTCGTGCCACCTCCAGACGCAGTGCGCCGAGTGTTGGAAGTGTCACCTTATTTTTGTCTGCCACGATAAGAACCACGTCGCCTTGTGTACAGCCTAAAAATTCCAGAATCTCTGTCAGTTTTCCCTCAGGTAGGAATTTCATAAAAGAACAATTCGGCTTTTCGTCGTTCCAGCGAATAAATGCCAAACCCTTTGCACTGATGCCCTTTACCTTCTCTGTTAGCTTGTCGATTTCTTTTCGGGTAAGCGTTTTTGCTGCCTGTTTTGCTACAATCGCACGGACGCTGCCGCCTTGATTCAGTGCATTCTGAAATACCATAAAGTTCACGTCTTTGACGATTTCAGATAAGTCTTGCAGTTCCATGCCAAAGCGTGTATCCGGCTTATCCGATCCATAGCGGTTCATTGCCTCTTCATAGGTCATGCGTGGAATTGGTAGCGATAAATCTTTTTGCAAAACCGTCCGAAATAGGTGTTGTACGAATCCTTCTGTCATGGTGAGCAAGTCGTTCACGTCAACGAAAGACATTTCTAGGTCAATTTGTGTAAACTCCGGCTGCCGGTCAGCTCTCAAGTCCTCGTCACGAAAACATCGTGCAATTTGAATATATCGATCCATACCAGACACCATCAAAAGCTGTTTATAAATTTGAGGTGATTGTGGGAGTGCATAAAAGCTACCGTTGTGGATTCGAGAAGGAATGAGATAATCTCTTGCACCTTCCGGTGTGGACTTCATCATCATAGGAGTTTCGATTTCAATAAATCCGCTGGCATAGAAATATTCCCGTGCTGCTGCGGCGATTTTATGCCGCATGATGAGATTTTGTTGTAGTGGCGCACGGCGTAGGTCTAAATAGCGATATTTGAGACGCAGTTCTTCGTTGGTTTTGGTTTCGTCCGTGATAGCAAAAGGTGGTGTTTGAGCCTTAGAGAGAATTCGCAATTCTTCTACAATGATTTCCACATTACCGGTTTTCATATCTTTATTGACGCTGGAACGCTGCGTTACAGTTCCCTTTGTCATGAGGACATACTCGCTGTGACAGCTTGACGCCTTTTCAAAAATCGTCCGATCTGTCTGATCGTTGAAAGCCAATTGTACGATTCCCGTTCGGTCACGCAAGTCAATAAAAATCAAGTTTCCGAGGTTTCGTACCTTTTGAACAAAGCCACCGACGACGACAGTTTCTCCCACGTTTGTTACCTCGCCGCAATAGCAGGTGCGCCGCATTTCTCCCATTAGCTCCATTATTTTAACTCCTTTTCCATATCATCAACAACATCTTGGAACATATACTGTATTGCCAAGTCATCGAATTTCTCAATAAAGTTTTTGTCCAGCTGCATTGGGATTTCTTCTCCAGTTTCCATATTTTTCAAATTTGCCTGTTTGGTTTGAAGCTCGTTTTCGCCGATTACCATGACGAAAGTTGCACCAATTTTGTTAGCATATTTCATCTGTGCTTTTAGGCTACGGTGCATGAGATCATATTCCACTTTGTAGCCGATTTTTCGTAATGCGCTTGCAAGCTGCATGGTAAGTATGATTGCATCGGGTTCCATGGGTGCCAAAAATAAATCGCAGGGTTTCGGCTTTTCAAATTCGCAGTCCTGATTTTCCATGGTCATAACCAGGCGCTCCAGTCCCAGTGCAAAGCCCATTGCCGGCATGGGTTTTCCACCTAATTCCGCAATCAATCCGTCATATCTGCCTCCGGCACAAACCGTAGCTTGCGCTCCAATATCCGAGCTAATGAATTCAAATACGGTTTTGGTGTAATAGTCCAGTCCACGAACAATTTTCGGATCTACCATGAAATCGATATTCATGATTTTCAAGTATTCTTGTAATTTTGTAAAGTGTGTCTGACAGTCTGTACAAAGATAATCTGTAATCAGCGGTGCATCTTTTGCAATTTCCGAACAAATCGGACTCTTACAGTCCAACAGCCGCATAGGATTTTTTTCGAGTCTTGTCTGACAAGTTTCACACAGCGTTTCTCGATGTGGCGTAAAGTACGCTATCAGTGCTTCGTGATAGTCTTTTCGACAAGAGGGGCAACCGATAGAGTTCAGATGGAGGACGATATTTTTCAGTCCTACACGGTCGAGAATGGCTTTCGCTAGGACAATGATGTCAGCATCTGATTCCGGTCCTGCACTTCCCGCCATTTCTACGCCAAATTGGTGAAATTCCCTCAGGCGTCCGGCTTGCGGTCGCTCATGACGGAAACAAGATAAAATATAATATGCTTTCTGAGGGAGTGCGTCGTTCAATAAGCCGTTTTGAATCATCGATCGGATTGTACCAGCCGTACCTTCCGGACGGAGGGTAAATTCTGTTTCACATG
Organism: Ruminococcus sp.; assembly: GCA_021201755.1. Lineage (GTDB taxonomy): Bacteria > Bacillota > Clostridia > Oscillospirales > Ruminococcaceae > Ruminococcus_C. Next base: position 26,305 of record JAJQEI010000051.1, read on the forward strand.
CTTTGACGGTGTACATCTCCTTTTGCACGACATCAGTTGTTTCACCGACAGAACGAAGAAATAAATCAGTCTGTTCAAATGTGGGAATACGCATTTCTTGAAAGCCGAATGTCTCGGCAGTTTCTCGTGCAAGGCGTTCTACAGTATGCCATTTGTAAATATTCTTTGGCGTAATATCTTCTGTACCTTGTGGCCGTGTGATTTTAATTGCCATGGAGTAAAAATCCACCTTTCCATGTTGAAATTGAAGTAAAAGGGAACGATACCTTATCTCAATCGTATAATCGTGTAACAGTATAGCATAATTTTCAAAAAAAGTCAAGCATTTCTCACGAAAATCAATTTCTATAATTTCCTATCTAATTTTACTTTTTTCTATCAAAAAGAATTTTTAAAAAATATTATATTTTTTAATGACTTACAATATGACGAGAACAAATTTAAATGTGCGATTTTATCTTTATTATACAATCACAAATCATATAATAATTAAAAAACACCAGCATTATTTTGGAGTCAAATGCATAGTGCTTTTATGTTTGAAATTTGTAATCATCGTTTATTTTCCACTCATGATATCCGCAATGATGTCTAAAACTTTATCATGACATCCACCACAACCTGTGGAACAGGAGGTGATTTCTTGTACTTTTTGGAAAGCGGCCTCTACTTCTCCAAGGCTTTTTGCCTGATACATTGCACCTTCAATATCTGCATAGGAAACACTCATACAATGACATACTTCGTAATTTTCCTTCATTTTTCCACCTCCTTTCTCATCAAGAAACTAGAATTGAAAGAATGCTCTTATATTTTTTACACCTGTTTTCTTTTTTAGGCTCAATCTTTTATCTTGTTTCTTGATTTTATATTTCTAATATATTATACCAAAACTGATATCGTTTGTCAACAAAGATTTCTATCATCTGTATGGCAACAGCATTTGCTTTTGAGGGAAGATTCAAGAGCAACCCGAAATATCAAGCCTACTTGTGGAACTTACGCACAAGCGAGTTTTTGACAGTCAATTTCTGTCATTTCGAGGATAAGGCTCTTTTTGGTTGGTGATGCCAAGGAGATAGTCCACACTGGTATCATAGTAATCAGCAAGAAAAATCAAAGATTCCAGTGGGATTTCTGTAGTATGGGACTCATATCGAGAATATGTCTACTGTGAACAGCCCAGAAATTTCGCCATTTCCGTCTGAGACATATCGTTATCCTCTCGTAAATTCCGTAATCGCAACTTCAACAAAATCATCTCTGCATTTTTGGTGATATTATTATAGCATATTCAGAACATGAGTGCTTATTTTTACTCAGAAAACGAGTGATACGCTATATAAAACAACAGTCATTCTCTCTGCAAATAAAAAGCCCTACGTTTTCAATGAGCGAAATCGTAGAGTAGTTCCTTTTACGAAAAATCGTAGTATAATAAGAATGAAACGCACAACAAAGTGTACAATTTTCATTAAATTTAATATAACATATCTTGCAGGGTTTGTCAATACGTAAATAAAAAAATCGAATAATTTGTCGATATTGACAAACCAAGTGCTGTTTTGTTGTGCAAAATAACAAAAAGCGAGGAGTATTACATTGAGAAACAATATATATCAGCGAAAAGACGGACGGTACGAGGGAAGAATTACAATTGGAAAGAAAGAAAACGGATTGCAAAAGTTTCTGTCTTTCTTTGGAAGGACATATGATGAGGTTACGCAAAAAATGGATGCGGCACGTCAGAGCTTGCAGCCACCTTGTGCTTGCTCGAAAACCGTGTCGCAGGTGTTTGAAGAGTGGTATCAAGGCATCCGATACTGTGTGAAGGAGTCTACAGCGGCGAATTATATGCTCAAGGCAAGAAAGCATATTTTGCCCGTATTTGGGGAGAAATCCGTGGATACGATACAAACGTCAGATATTTATGACTTTATTTCTTCCAGACAATCTATGGGACTTTCCAACCGCTATATTACGGATATTTTGGTTTTGATGAAGTCGATTTTTAAGTTTGCTGTTCGTACATATTGAATCATAAACCCTATGGACGGAATTATGATGCCAAAACGTAAAAATCCGGAAATTCGTCTTCTCGATGATGCACAACTAAAAAAATTAGAACAGTATATTGGTAAAAATCCGAGCAGAACAACCATGGGCATTGCCTTTTGTTTAACAACAGGACTTAGAATCGGCGAGCTATGCGCACTTCAATGGGAGGATGTTGACTTAAAAAACGTGTTTTGACCGTCAGAAAGACCATTCAGCGCATTCAAAAACCGAACGGCAAGTCAAAAACAAGCCTAATTATCACGGAACCGAAAAGCGAATCTTCAAAAAGATGTATTCCAATTCCGGAATGTTTGGTAACATTATTGGAAGTGTATCAGGGGAAGCCGGAAGAATTCTTGCTTTCTGGAAAAGAAAAGCCAGTAGAACCACGTACCATGCAATATCGCTTTGCAAAAATTTTAAAAAACGTAAATTTACCGTCAATTCACTTTCATGCGCTACGACATATGTTCGCCAGCAACTGCATTAAACTGGGCTTCGATGTAAAGGCGTTGTCCGAAATTCTGGGGCATTCTAACGTGGAAATCACGCTGAATCGCTATGTGCATTCGTCTTTTACGCAGAAACAGGCGTATATGAATCGGGTGCAGTTACAGATTTGAAGTTTGTTTGCAACTTGAAAATGGAATATTTGGTCGATTTTTCGTAAAAGGAACTATTTTACGAAAGTAAAAACAAATTCAAGAAACGAGGTAATCAAAAATGGCTATTAGTTTGCAAAAAAGGCAAAAGGTTGATTTGACAAAGGGCAATCCGGGACTTTCGAAGCTGATTGTAGGACTTGGCTGGGATATCAACAAGTATGACGGCGGTGCAGATTTCGATTTGGACGCTGCAGCTTTCCTGCTCGGAGAAAATGGTAAAGTACCGGCTGATTCTGATTTTATTTTCTACGGAAATCTGAAACACACCTCGGGTTGCGTTGAGCATACTAGCGATAACTTGACTGGCGAAGGCGATGGTGACGATGAAGTAATCAAGGTCGATCTTTCCAAAGTTCCGGCAAATATCAACAAGATGGACTTTACCGTAACCATCTACGAGGCAGAAAAGCGTGCGCAGAACTTTGGTCAGGTTTCGAATGCATATATCCGTGTTGTAGATGAAGCAAGCGGTACAGAATTGATTCGCTATGACCTTGGGGAGGATTTTTCTGTAGAAACAGCAGTTGTCATTGGCGAAATGTATCGCAACAACGGTGAGTGGAAGTTCAATGCAATTGGAAGCGGATTTTCCGGCGGTCTGGACGCACTTTGCAGAAACTTCGGTGTGAATGTGTGATTTTTACAAGTAGATAGAAAAAAACCAACAAAGCAGTGCCATACGTAGATTTCATGTAGATACGCTGTGGTGCTGTTTTCTTGTATGTGTATGATATAACTAGGAGGAACATATGTCAGTAAATTTACAAAAGGGACAAAAAGTCGAACTTCGGAAAGAAAATGGTGGTACGCTGCGGAAGGTTGTAGGTCTTGGCTGGGATGAGGTACAACAGCCACAAAAGAAAAAGGGCTTTATGGCTGCACTACTGGGCAGTAGCGGCAGCGGTAATGCAATCGATTGTGACGCATCTGCAATTATTTGCAAGAATGGACGTCTTATGGATAACAAAGATGTGGTTTATTTTGGAAACTTAAAGCACAATAGTGGTGCAGTTTGCCATATGGGCGATAACCTGACAGGAGCCGGAGACGGAGACGACGAACAAATCATAGTGGATCTGATGCGCTTGCCGGAAGCTTATGATAAAATTGTCTTCGTGGTGAATATTTATCAGGCACGGCAGAGAAATCAGCAATTCGGCATGGTGCAAAATGCATTCATCCGTATCTTTGATGCAGAGACGAATCAGGAACTTTGCAAGTACAGTCTCTCTGAAAATTATAATGGTATGACAGCGATGATTTTGGCGAACTTTACCGCCATAACGGTGCATGGAAGTTTAATGCAATTGGGCAGGCAACACAGGATAACGATGTGGGTTCCCTTGTCAATCGATATCGATAAGACTTTGAAAATAAATTGAAGAAAAGAGGGGAAGATCGTGAATGAACACAGAGGATTCAAAGACCATTTGTCCCGTACCGTCCACATTTATTTGACGGGGATAATTGGTGGTGGAATCACAATTGCAGTTGCAATGGCATCAGAGGAAAGCTTTTTCATAGGACTGCTTGCGTGGGTGTGCGGCACTTTTAACACAATTCGAGAGACAAGAATACTCTCCAACGATGGCACAACCAGAACGCAATCCACAGAGCGTGTTTCTCGAGAAGTGGGGTCTATTCGGAACGGATGGGGCGAACGTATTTCCACGATTTATGCCCATGAAGATGTGCAGCATCTCGACGAAACCACGCACTATACAACGGAGAATAAGTGCCGGTATTGCGACGTAGAATTTATCAGGCAGCATTCTTCTACAAGAAGAATTTATTAATGAGGTGAAGCATGGAACAGCAAAAAAAATATCTGGAAGGAAGTAATTTATACTGGACAAAGGTTGCAGGGCTGCTTGCACTGTTGGATGCCGTGGTGATGACAATTGTAATATTCGCCAATGGTGGTCTTCGTTATTATTTTTACTATGGATTTCATTACGGATCTCAATACTCCGGGGACTCCTATCTTTTTCGTAGTGTAGTGAATAACTTTTTGCCACCTCTTCTTGCGTTTGCTCTGGCAATTTTATTTCTGGCAGCAAAGGGAAGAAATACCAAATCGAAGTGTGGGAAAGCCACTGTGATTATAATTGCAGCTTTTTTTGTTTGCCGGATTATGGATGCTTTTGGCTTATGGGGTGGAATGCCGTCGCTGCTTTCTTTTACTGACATGACTGCCGTATTTTATGGAAATGGGTCTTTTTTTGAGCAATATATGTTGATTTTGTTTTTATTTGTTTTTATTCGTTGGTTAAAAGGCGGAAAAAAAGGATGGAAAGCAACAAAAATAATTTATATGGTGTTATGGGCTTTTTGGCTGCTTTTTGCAATCACGCTTGCTTGTATGGATGGAGACATAACGTTTTTTGATGGATTTGCATGGGGTGCAACGGAACTGGGCTTGGTTTTGTATATGAACAGTATTCACAATGCCAAAATCGAGGATGAAGCAGCGAACGCATAGGAAGTTTGCAACAAGGAGGAAAACTTATGCAATTACAACGTGGAATGCGAGACAAATTGGACAAGTATTTGAACTTACATGATACCTTTGAAGCAGAAATGACCGTGGATGGATCGGGAGAATATGACTTTTGTTGTTTTGGCGTTGATACAGCTGACAAGCTCTCGGATGATCAATATATGATTTTTTACAATCAAACTGCCTCACCGCAAAGAAAAATCCAGTTTCAGATGTCTGGTACATCGTCGAAATTTCTTGTGAATTTGTCAAAATTACCTCAGCAAATTCAAAAGCTCATATTCACTGTAAGCATAGATGGAAATAGTGTAATGGATGATATTCGTTCGTTTGTATTTTCTGTGAAACAGGGTGGCAGTGAACTTTTGCGACTACAAGTCAGTGGCATAGATTTTAAGGCGGAAAAGGCAATCATTTCTGTAGAAGTGTACCGAAAGGACACTTGGCGCATCAACGCCGTTGCAAGAGGATTCAATGGCGGACTGGGGGATTTACTGCGTACCTATGGCGGAGAAGAAGCAGCTCCCACACAGTCCCCCCGTGTCACCTTCTCAACCTGCTAAAGTCAATCTGCAAAAAGGGCAGAAGGTAAGCCTTATAAAGGGCAGCTAGGGACTCGGTGAAATTTTAATCAATCTCAATTGGAAACAATCCACAGACCGCTTTTCAAAGCCTATCGATTTGGATCTCGGCTGTTTATATGAACTCAAGGACGGTTCGAAGGGAACAGTTCAAGCACTTGGAAAGCGGTTTGGATCTTTGACAGGTCCGCCATATATTGCGCTGGACGGTGACGATCGTTTCGGCGCATCCGCAAATGGTGAGAATTTGCGCATCAACGGACAGATGGTATCGAAAATCAAGCGCATTCTTGTCTATACGTTTATTTATGAGGGCATCGCCAACTGGAAAGGTGCAGATGGAGTTGTGATAGTACAGTGCCCGGGAGGTTCAGATATCATTGTACATATGGACGAGTATGGAAGCAGACAGATTATGTGCGCCATTGCAATGCTGGAGAATGTGAATGATACACTCAGCATAGAAAAAATCGTGCAATTTTTCCAGGGACACCGTGCGATGGATCAGGCATTTCATTGGGGATTGCGTTGGGTGAATGGATCCAAGTGATTTTTCTTCTTATTTTGATAAAAAGGAGCATTCGATGATATGATAAATTTAGAGCGACAGGGGGATTATCTTTTCCTTGATCAAAAGCTTGCACTACTGATTCCCAGCGGTGCAACATTTGAGCCGGAAACAGCCGGAAACAGACGAAACATACGCTGTATTAAAAGAGATTCCCTTTGCTATGACAGAAGATGGGGAGGCGAAAACACTTGACCTTCTTTTGTATAAGGTCAAATCCAGTGACATGGCCAACCAAATTTTAGCCACGACCATGAAGCGAACGCTTATTTTTAGCGATAATGATGATATAAGCAGCGGTGTCATTAAGACAGTGCATCTCACAGAGAATGAACTGTATGAAGTGGCTCTTGTTGCTACACGCTTGACGAAATCTTTACTGTTTTGGCGAATCAATGCATTAAATCTAGATTTCCTGATTCACATGGAAAATGACGAAGAGATATATCAGCTGTCAATGACAGGCATTGTCCATGATATGCAGGAATTTACGCAACTCAAAAAGTGCGCTCTGGAGATTATACAAAGTATAGAAATGATACCACGCCATACCCGACTTTTGCTTTCCGATATACCGGAAAACTTTGGTAAAAGAAGAGAATGAAGACGAGACAGAGACTGAAAGAAACACAAATGGTACGCAAACCGATGGCGTAACGCCGATTGTTTTGAATCAGGAGTGGTCAGTGACGATGCCGGCAGGCTATTTGGCAACCACCGATTCAGATGTGATTGGAATGGAAGACTGCATTATCGTACAGCCGAAAGACAACTACACCGATTTGAGCAGACGCTTTGACGGTGGCTCAGAGAGTTTTTCCGCATGAAAATTACGGGATTATGAGAACCCTTTGTTGCCGCTAACCAGTTATGGTGGGAAGATACAGGCGATGTTCTTCGCAAATAACGGCTTTGCAGGTGACAGGTTCAATGAAAAGGTAATCAAGTTGACACCGCATATTTACGTGGGCTATTGGAATATGGGGGATGATGACGAACGGTATTTTCAAGGTCACATCATTACACAAAATACCCTGTATATGCCACAAGTTTTCTTTCGGGATGATCAGCGTCCGTCAACGGCAGAAGAAGCTGAGAAGCGTGCAGTTGCATATTTTCAATCTATACAATCCGTCCTAGATGGCGATGCACTCTGCGATTTGCGATATTACGTAGAAATGAACCGCATGATTCCTAAAACAAAGCCGTCTGATCCTCGGAGCTTTGCGTTCTATACACAGGTTATGGAGCGGAATAGTACGCTGATTCGGATGATCAATATGGGCATGGTTCCCAACGACAGCCCGGAGTATCAATTTCAGTCGTTTGAGGGCGGTATAAAGCCATCACAATATCTAACTGCCGAAAGAGCATGGGAGTTCTCAAAGTTATTCCGTGTCAACCGTAGTGCGTTCTATTATGATAATAACAGACAGGCTGAGATTCAAAATTGCATCGTGCGTATGCCACAGCAAATTACTTTGCTTCGCTCATTTGCATGGTGCGTGGGCGAATATTGTCAGCAAATGAACCGCTGCGTGGACACGTTGAACCTCGCTGAGATCCAGTCCATTTGTCAGGTAGTTGAAACTCGCAGCTATTTGTGTTACCAAGAGAATAGTCACTATCCGGCACTTTGTAATGCTACGGATGTGGAGTTTGCATATGCGCTGTATAATGCGTCTGATCAGCAGCTGCACGATGAAATTGAGCACAATCTGAATGAAGAAATTTCAGCATCCATGAATGATCGGATTTATGTGGGTAACCTTGGAGAGCTGCGTGCAGAGCTGACCAGCTTGTTGCCGGCGATAGAACAGCTTGCAGCTTATATCAGAAAGGTGCGGAAGACGGATGCAGAACGCCTAGAGGGTGTTTATGCGGATGTAGTCTACGTATGGTCATCCTTCGCTTTGGCTGCAACGCACGCTTTCTGTTGTGATCACAGCTTAATGAGTTACGATGCAGAAATTTCAAACGGCAATTTCTCTGATTTCTCTATGAAAAGCATTGACTGGTATGGCAGCTATCAAACGTGCAAGACCTATACCGACCGTCCAGATCGAAAGTATTCACGTTCACAAAAAAGACCTACACCACCACTAGCATCAATTCCCACAAAATCATCTGTGTCACAGATGATACAGTTTGCGCCGATGGACACGAGTGGTGAGAAGTTGATGAAAGGAATGCGGTTCGATGTGACACGATATGCGGATAAACCGTTGAAAATCCGGCTCTATTATCAAGAGGCAAGCAGTGATTTGGATATCGATGGATATGCGTTTTGTTTGTGGGATCATGAAAAGGTACATACGGACGACGACTTGATTTTTTTTTGGAAATCCGAAAGCGAGCAACCAGTCTGCTTGGATCGATTCCGGTGAGAAGCATCCGACCCTCTCTGTTATTCCGCAAAAATTGATGGACGGCATGCAAAAGGTTGCAATTTGTTTTTCGGCATATGGCAGCAATCCTAGTTTGAATTTTTCAAAGGTTTCCAACCCAGCCATTCAGATTCTCAGCGATGGCAAACAGATTGCGTATTTTCCACTGACTGATTTGCAGATGGAAAAGACCATTATCGCCGTTGAAATTTACAAGCGCAGCAATGTATGGAAAATGCGATGTGTTGGCATGGGTTATCGCAGCGAACTGAAAACATTGTGCGAGAGCTATGGTTTGGAAGTGGAATAAGGTGTATTGCCCGACTGAATATGTATGGAGGTATCAATCAATATGCAGCAAAAAGGCTTATCAAAAGCGGAAATCGAAGAAAGTAGAAAGAAATATGGCGAAAATGTTCTAACAGAAATTCCTCCTGATCCCTTATGGAAAAAAATTCTGGAGGGTTTTAAAGACCCGATGATCATGATTTTGCTGGTAGCACTGGTTGTTCAAGTGGTGCTATTCTTCTTGGGATAAGCTGAGTGGTTCGAGCCGGTGGGAATTTTGATTGCTATTCTTATCGCCAACGGCGTTGCATCAATCAGCGAGAGCAAGCAGGAAGGCAAGGCGTCTGCACTGAAAGCGGAAGAACTAGCGAAGGAAACAGCAAAAGTCTATCGGGAGGGTAAACTACAGGAAATTCACATTTCAGAAGTGGTTGTAGGCGATCTCGTTTACTTACAGTCCGGCGATAAAATTCCGGCAGACGGCGTCGTCTGTGGTGGTACTATCCAAGTAGATCAGGCATCCCTGAATGGGGAAACTGAAGAGGCAAGCAAGACAGAATGTCCTGTGGGTGCAAAGTATGACATGAAGAATTTGTTGAATTTCTATTATGTTTATCGTGGTACGGTAGTCTGCAGCGGAGAAGCATTCGTGGAAGTAAAAGTGGTTGGCGACAAGACCTTGTTTGGGGAATTGGCACTGGAGGTGCAGGAAGATACTCGGGAAACGCCATTACAAGTCAAGCTTGGAAAGCTGGCAAAGCAAATTTCTACGTTCGGCTATATCGGTGCAATCTGTATCGTTGTTGGCATTTTGCTAAAAAGTTTATTAACCGGCGATATTCCAGGGGATGTCTATGAGTGGATTCGCCTGATTATGGATGCGGTTACTGTCGCAGTCACCATTATTGTTTGTGCAGTGCCAGAGGGCTTGCCTATGCTGACGTCTATTTTGCTCTCGTTCCAAAGCTTGAAGATGGCAAAAGATAATGTATTGGTGCGGAAGATAAACGGTCTTGAAACTGCTGGTAGCCTGAGTATACTGTTTAGTGATAAAACCGGAACCATCACTGAGGGCAAGCTATCTGTTGTGAAATTTGTCACAGGAAATGTCAAAATATTCGACTCGTTGAAAAAGGTGAATCGTACGTTGGCAGAAGATGTTATCACGGGTATTGGCATAAATAACAGTGCTACTGCGAGTGAAGGAAACATCATCGGTGGCAATAGCACAGATCGTGCGTTGATTTCGTTTTTGCTGGATGCAAATGCAATGGATAAGATGTCGAAGGACGAGGTGCGAAAATTCAATGCGTTTGACTCTACAAAGAAGACCTCCAGTGTTATCATCAATTATGAAGGCTCGTGTGTCACGTTTATCAAAGGTGCGCCGGAACGGATTCTCGCTAGATGCAGCTATTATTTAGATGAAACAGGCAAGCGTCAAAAATTTGAAAATATGGACAAACTCAATGTCTATATGAATGCACAGGCAGAACGCTCGATGCGATTGCTTGCTGTTGCAAAGGTGAATGGGGACTCGGATGAAAACGATTTGACTTTGGTTTGCGTACTGAGCATTCGGGATAACGTCCGCAAAGAAGCAGTGGATGCAATACAAGAAGTAAAGAATGCAGGCATTCAAGTGGTTATGGTAACTGGAGACCGCAAAGAAACAGCTGCTGCTATTGCAAGAGAAGCAAAGCTTTTGGAAAATGACGACGATGTTGCTTTAACTTCAGCAGAGATGGCTGAGAAGAGCGATGATGAACTCAAAGCAATTTTGCCAAAGTTACGTGTTGTTGCACGTGCACTCCCGACGGATAAGAGTCGTCTAGTAAGAATTGCACAAGAATGCGATTATGTTGTAGGTATGACAGGCGACGGTGTCAACGACGCTCCGGCATTAAAAAAAGCCGATGTGGGTTTTGCAATGGGCAGCGGGACAGAGGTGGCAAAGGATGCCGGCGATATTACTATTCTTGATGATAATTTTTCCTCTATTGAAAAGGCGATTCTTTATGGAAGAACGATGTTCAAGAGCATTCGCAAGTTCCTGATTTTTCAGCTTACAGTAAACGTTGCGGCTGTGCTGACTTGTTTTATTGGACCACTCTTGGGCGAAAATGTGGTTATGACTGTTATCCAGCTTTTGATGATTAATCTTGCGATGGATACGCTCGCAGCAATTGCTTTTGGTAGTGAGCCAGCACTAAAAGAATTTATGAAGGATAAGCCGATTCCACGTGCCGCAAGTATCATCAGCAAAAATATGATGATTGAAATACTGATTAGTGCCATATATATTACGATCATTTGCTTAAGCATTCTCTTTGTATCACCAGTAAAAAACCTGTTTGGCGATGTGGATGTTACTTACCTAAAATCAGCGTTGTTTGCAACGTTTATGATGGCAATCACGTTTAACGGATTCAATGCAAGAACGGAGCACATGAATCCCTTTGAAGGAATTGGACGGAATAAGAATTTTTTGATTATCATGCTTTCCATCTTTGTGCTACAGTTTAATTTTGTTACATTTGGCGGAGATGTTCTGAGTGTAGAGAGCCTGTCACCGAAGTCTTGACTCATTTGCATCCTTTTGGCATTCTTAGTCATTCCAATTGATATGATTCGAAAAGCAATTACAAAGCTGATAAAGAAAAAGTAAAAAACATAAAATAGAACCTCACAAAGGGTGTTACAGAGAGAAAGCCAAAAGAATTTGAATAGGAAGCCGTTGAAGAAGCAATAGAAAATTATAAAAAATACGCTAGCATTTTTAAATTGTTTTTTCACTGACCAAATGTCTCTAAAGTTGCAGAAAGCAAGCATTCAAAAAGAGTCGCTGTGTCTTTTATCTGGATAAAATCTGAATAGAACTCCTCAAAAAATACAAAAAGCGCAGCTTCGAAAAAGTCTCGAAACTGCGCTTGCTTTTGGTCTGAGTGACCGGACTTGAACCGGCGGCCTCTACCACCCCAAGGTAGTGCGCTACCATCTGCGCCACACCCAGTCATTTAGAATTATTGTCAATCAAATGTTACAATACTAAAAATTATACCACAAACATATCTTTTTGTCAAGGGGAATCAGAAGAAACGAAAAAAATTTACAATTTCCCCAAATTGGGATTTATCTGAAAAAAACACGCAGTTTTAAAACTGCGTGTTTTGGTTGGGATAGCTGGATTCGAACCAGCGGAATGACGGAGTCAAAGTCCGTTGCCTTACCTCTTGGCTATACCCCAGTATTGCTGTTATCCTGTCATTACCACAAGATAACAGAATCATTATACCCTATCGCAGAGCTTTTGTCAAGAGGATTTTTCAATTTTTTTTGGTTCATGAAAAAAGTTTACAATTTCATCGAGAATTCGGTCTGCGACAGTTTCTTTTGCAAGCAATGGCAATGCTTCCTCTTTTTCTTTGGTAATGAGTGTTACTACGTTGGTGTCTGTACCAAAGCCAGCCCCTGTATCTTTCAGGTTGTTCGCACAAATCATATTTAAATTCTTTTTCACCAGCTTCTCTCTGGCGTTTTCCAGCATATGCTCTGTTTCCATAGAGAAACCGCACAAAAACTGGTTATAACGTTTCGTTTTTCCCAAATGTGCCAGAATATCTTTTGTGCGCACCAGTTCCAAATTTGCTGTTCCCTCGTGTTTTTTTTGTTTTTCAGCGGACACTTTCGCCAGTCGGTAGTCTGCCACTGCTGCTGCCTTTATGATGGCGTCCATGGCTTCGCTGTATGCTGTGACTGCTTTAAACATTTCTTCCGCCGAAGTCACAGGTATCACTTGTATAAAGGGCGGTGGCGTTTCTGATGTCGGACCTGTTATTAGTGTCACCTGTGCGCCACGGAGCATTGCACGGCGTGCAATGGCGTACCCCATTTTTCCGGTGGAGTGGTTGGTGAGATAACGAACCGGGTCAATCGCTTCTTGCGTGGGACCTGCCGTAACAAGGATTTTTTTATTTTTCAAGTCTTTTTTACAAGCGATTTCTCGCAGTATCCATTGAAGCAGAATTTCCGGCTCTTCCATTTTCCCTTTTCCCACGTCACCGCACGCCTGCCATCCACAAGACGGATTAATTATCGTATAGCTGAAGCTTTTCAGTTTTTTTAAGTTATCTTGTAAAATCGGGTTTTCGTACATCTGGCGATTCATTGCCGGCGCAAGCAGAACGGGGGCTTGGCACGCCATCACCGTGGTGGTCAACATATCGTCTGCAATGCCGTTACTAATTTTGCCGATAACATCTGCCGAAGCAGGTGCCAAGAGCATCACGTCCGCTTTTTTGGCGAGACTGACGTGTGCCACATGAAACTGAAAATTACGGTCAAAGGTATCCACGAGGCATTTATTTCCGGTAAGTGTTTCAAATGTGACTGGTGTAATGAATTGGGTAGCGTTTTGGGTCAGAATGACGTGTACGTCTGCGTGAAGCTTGCGAAGCATACTGGCAAGTGATGCGATTTTATAGGCGGCAATACTGCCGGATACGCCGAGTATCACAGTTTTTCCACTTAACATGGAGTTCCTCCTCTTTTATACAAGTTTTATGCAAGCTGTCCGTGTTGTTCGTAGTGGGATATTTTTTGAATTTGATTTTTTTCGTCTACCAATACTACATTTGGTTGCATGGCTTTTGCCTCTTCCGGTGTCACCTGTGCATAGGACATGATGATAATTTTATCTCCTATTTGTACCTGTCTCGCTGCAGCACCATTGAGACAGATGATACCGCTGTTTGCTTGACCAGCGATCGTATAAGTGAGAAAGCGATTTCCATTCAAAATATCGACAATTTGCACTGCTTCATACTCCAGAATGCCAGCCGCATCCAGCAGTACGCTGTCTATCGTGATGCTGCCCACATAGTCAAGCTCTGCCTGCGTCACTGTTGCTCGATGAATTTTGCCTTTCAGCATACCGATGGTCATACGTTTTCACCTCCCACAATGAAATTATCAATCAGGCGTGTTTTTTCGATATACACTGCCATTGCCGCCAGAAATGGACGGTCAAGCGTATCAATTTGCTGCATGGTAAATAAATCCACGACTTTTACATAATCGATTTTTGCCAGCGGTTCTTTTTCAATGATTTCTGTCATTGCCTGTACAAGCGTATGAGCATTTTTCTCGCCCTGTTGCACGTATTTTTTTCCCTGTGTTATGCTCCGGCTTAGTACCAGTGCAGCCTTGCGTTCTTCCGGTGAAAGGTAGGTGTTTCTCGAACTTTTGGCTAAACCATCTGTCTCTCGGACAATGGGACAGCCGATGACATCCACGTCCATATTGAGGTCTTGTACCATGCGCTTGATAACAGCTAGCTGTTGCGCATCTTTTTCGCCAAAATAGGCTCTGTCTGGTGTGATAATATGGAATAGTTTTGATACCACCGTACATACGCCACGAAAATGAACCGGTCGGCTCAGACCACAAAGCTCTTTCGTCAATACATCCACGTCTACAAAGCTACAGAACCCTTTGGGGTACATCTGCTCCAGCGTGGGATGAAAAATCAAATCTACCCCTGCGTTTTCGCATAGTGCAGCGTCGTGTTGCAAATCTCTGGGATAGCTATCCAGATCTTCGTTTGCACCAAATTGAGTAGGATTGACGAAAATACTGACCACAACCCTGTCATTTTCTTGTCTAGCACGCTGTATCAGACTCAAGTGACCTTCATGAAGATAACCCATCGTGGGGACAAATCCGATGCTTGCGTCTGATTTTTTCCATGCACGCACTATTGATTTTACTTCTGCAATCGTCTCTACGATTTTCATACGAGTTCCTCCTCCAGCTGTGCCATTACATCATCTGAAATCGCATAGCTCTGTTTTTCAGTGGGGAAATTGCCGTTTCGGACGGCTTGGATATATTCCTGAAATGCCGTTTGCATTGCTTCACCCACCTGTGCGAAATGCTGTACGAATTTCGGTTGATAATCTTTGAACATACCTAACATATCCTGATACACCAAAACCTGACCATCACAGCCAGCCCCTGCACCAATTCCAATCGTAGGGATAGAAATTTGTTTTGTAATAAGTGTCGCCAAACGTTCCGGTACACATTCCAGTACTACAGCAAATGCACCTGCATCCTCTACTGCTTTGGCGTCTGCCAGAAGTTTTTTTGCCGCCGTCAGCGTTTTTCCCTGAACTTTAAATCCACCGAGTGTATTCACCGACTGAGGTGTCATTCCTAAGTGTCCCATCACTGGAATCGACGCTTTCGTTATTGCCTCTATTTGTGGGCAGACTTCTTCGCCACCCTCTAGTTTTACTGCTTTTGCACGCCCCTCTTTCATCAACCGCCCCGCATTTTTGACAGCGTCAGACACGCTCGTCTGATAGGATAAAAAAGGCATATCCACCACAAGAAGTGCATTTTTTGTTCCTCTCGCTACAGCTGCCGCATGGTGAATCATCTCTTCCATTGTGACGGAAACGGTATCTTCATAGCCTAAAATGACATTTCCTAAAGAATCGCCTACGAGAATCATATCGAGATTGACTTCATCCATCAGCTTTGCAGTAGTATAGTCATAACAGGTGAGCATGGAAATCCTTTCTCCCTGTGTTTTCTTTTCACGAATGGTTTGCACAGTTTGTTTCATCCGTCATCCTCTTTTCTAACAAAAGTACAATTCCCACAATTTCGGGATACTGTCTATTCTTATTATAACAAAAAAAACGAAAAAGTCAAGTATCGGGAAATATTTCCTATTCTGGAACGTGGTTTAAACAGGGAAAACGAGGGAAAACTATTCGAAGAAATCGACGAGGTGGGAGGAAAATATATGGCTTTTTAAAAGGTGGTTATTTCCGGTGTAAACACAGCGGATTTGGTGGTACTTAAGGAAGAAGAGAAAATCGCATTATTACAGGAGATTCGGAATACTGGCAGCAAGGCGGCAAGAGATAAACTAATTCAAGGGAATTTGCGTCTGGTACTCAGCGTGATTCAGCGTTTTGCTGGACGAGGAGAAGATATGGACGATTTATTTCAAATTGGCGTAGTAGGACTGATGAAAGCAATTAACAACTTTGACTTGACAAAACAGGTGCGTTTTTCCACGTATTGTGTACCTATGATAAGCGGTGAGCTGCGTCGATATTTGCGGAATTTTAATCAAATTAAGGTGAGCCGATCGCTGTGAGATTTGGCATATCAAGCAATGCAGGCGAAAGAACGACTGACGACACAATGCCAAAAAGAACCGACTATGACGGAAATTGCCGCAGAAATCGGTGCAAAACGGGAGGATGTGGTTGTGGCATTGGAGAGCATCAGTGAACCGATTTCCCTTTATGAACCGGTTTTTTCTGACACGGGCGACTCGTTTGCTGTCATCGATCAGGTGCAGGATCGGGATACTGTGGAGAGTTTTCTCGGTGAAATTGCACTGCGAGATGCCATTTCTGCTCTTGGAAAGCGGGAACAGTATATCCTTTATCTTCGCTTTTTTCAAGGGAAAACCCAAACGGAGGTGGCAAAAGAAATTGGTATCTCTCAAGCACAGGCTTCCAGATTAGAAAAGAGTGCAATTCATCAAATTCGAGACGCTGCACAGAGATAATTTCGATAATATTTCACAAAAAAGCACTTGCAATCCTGATGGTGTTGTGATATAATAGAAACTGGATGATTAGATAATTAGAGAAAAGAGGTTAGGACTGTGAACTTTATATCCTGTTTGAAGTGATAGGTTCTATCCTCTTACTTTCTAGAATACTAACTTTTATTCAAAAGGGAGTGAGATTATGAAAATCCAAAAGTCTTTAGAAGATTATTTAGAGCAAATTTTGATAATACACAATCAAAAGAGCAGTGTACACGCAGTAGATATTGCCAATGGACTAGGATTTTCTAAACCGTCCGTGAGCGTTGCCGTACACAAATTGCAGAAAAATGGATATATTACAATAAATGAAAATCATGAAATTTTTCTGACACTGAAAGGTCGCAAAATTGCGGAAAAGATTTATGAGCGACACTTGTTTTTTAGCCAATGGCTGGTAAACCTTGGCGTTTCCCTAGAGATTGCGTTGAAGGACGCCTGTGAAATAGAACACGTCATCAGCGAAGAAAGTTTTGTCGCAATAAAAAAATTATACTACAATAAAAAATTATACTGAAATAAACGGTACACAATTAACATTTGCAAGAATGTGTATTCGATTGCAAATGGAATAAGCAAATGAGATAAAAGGAGTAAGATATGCAAAAACGAATCGTAACCATTCAAGATATCTCCTGTTTCGGAAAGTGTTCCCTGACGGTTGCACTGCCGTTGATTTCTGCTATGGGTGTGGAGACGGCAGTGATTCCTACGGCAGTTTTGTCCACCCACACTGGTGGCTTTACAGGATATACATTTCGAGACCTGACGGCAGACATTCCACAAATTTCTGCACATTGGCAAAACTTAAAGCTACATTTTGATGGGATATATACAGGATACTTAGGCTCAAGACAACAGGTACAGATGGTTGCTGATTTTTTTGACGCCTTTTCTGACGCCAAAACCCAAGTGATAGTAGACCCTGTGATGGGCGACAGGGGGCGACTTTACGCTGGCTTTACACCAGATTTTGCAGGAGAAATGCGAACGCTCTGTCAGAAGGCGGACGTCATTGTTCCGAATATGACGGAGGCGTGTCTGCTGTTGGATATGCCATATCTTTCGACTTATACCGAAACAGATGTAAAAGAAATCTTGCGACGGCTGACAGACATCGGTTGTTCTACGGCAATTCTGACCGGCGTACAGTATGGCGACGGAAGACATGGTGCAGTGGCATATCATTGCGAGAGCGACCAGTTTTGCAGTGCCTTTCGACAACATATACCGGAGCAGATGCACGGTACGGGTGATATTTTTTCGAGTATACTGTCCGGTGCATTGGTGCAGTCCGCACCGTTAGAAAAGGCGGTGGAAGTGGCAGTAAACTTTACGGCGGATTCGATTGAGGCTACCATCGATGACCTCTATACGCTTCCGAAAGAACAAGCCCCTTGGTATGGTGTAGCGTTTGAATCCTGCATCGGGAATTTAGTAGCGTATACGAAACAATTTATAAATTTATAATGATACATTGATTTTTAGGCATAAAAAAGAGGAAATTTTCATGAACGATTTTATTTTTCACAACCCGGACAAGGTTTATTTTGGAAGAAACCAGATGGAACATCTTTCAAAAGAGCTGCTTTCGTTTGGAAAGAAAGTTTTGTTGGTGTATGGTGGCGGCTCTATCAAGAAAAATGGACTGTATGACACCATTGTTTCTTAGGCAGCGCAGTATGGCATCACGCTGTTTGAATTGTCCGGCGTAGAATCTCGAACCCACGGCATACAACTGCCAATAAAGGCGCAGCCATTTGTAAGGCAGAGGGGATTGACGTGATACTTGCTGCAGGCGGTGGCTCTACCATCGACTGTGCAAAGGGCATTGCCGCTGCTGCAATGACCGAAGACGGCGACGTCTGGCCATTGGTGAAAAATGGCGTGTGGGTGATGAAGGCGCTGCCTATCGTTGCAATTCTCACAAACGCAGCCACTGGTTTGGAAATGGACGCATGGGCGGTGATTTCTAATATGGACACCAACGAAAAAATTGGACTGGGCGGTTCTGCACTGATTCCGCACGTGGCGTTTGAAAATCCGGAATACAGTTTTTCCTTGCCGACTTATCAAACCGCCTGTGGAGCATTCGATATTTTCAACCATGTTCTAGACAATTATTACTTTGCTGGGGATGCGACATTTGATTTGCTGTTGGAAATGCAGGGGGCGGTGATGCCTACTGTTGTAAAATGGACGCCGATTGCCATGAAAGAGCCGGAGAACTATGAAGCGAGGGCGAACCTCATGTGGGCGTCGTCTATGGCACTGAATACCATTTTAGACGGCGGTACGGTACATAACTGCGCTTGTCATGCTATGGAGCATGAATTGTCCGCCTACTACGATATTACCCATGGACATGGTCTGGCAATTCTGACGCCACGATGGTTGACTTATATTTTAAGCGATGATACCGCACCTGCAATTTCCCGTTTTGGTCAGAAAGTGTTCGATATTCCGTCCAATTCCGACCCGATGACAGGCGCAAAAAAGGCAATCGACGCACTGACCGACTTCTGTTTCCATACATTGGGACTCGCTCCGACCCTCACGGATCTAAACATCGACCGTACCCATTTTGAGGCAATGGCAAATCACGCTTGTGGAGGAGATGCAATCCACGACCCGAAAGCCTTGACGCCGGACGACGTCGTGCGGATTTATGAAGCTTGTTTGTAAAACGAGTGGATGAAAAGTTTGAGGTGAAAAAATGAACAAAACAGCCATCAAAAAATACGCAACATGGGCGAGGCGTGAGTTGGTTTTTCGAGTATCGCAGAAGGCAGAATTTTATGGCGTGACG
>JAJQEI010000053.1 GCA_021201755.1 Ruminococcus sp.
ATGATCAGATTTCTACCTTGTCTAGCTTGACTGGTTCTTACTGGGAATGGAAAGCTTCGAAGTAAGCAAATTGTATGATTCTTTGAGAGATTAGCGTTTGTAAATCTTTCATCGTGATTCAATAAAGAAAACCCATCGTGAGGTGTTCCTTCACGGTGGGTTTTTGCGTCATTTATGTATGATAACCACAATCTACCGCATATGATATTACATCTAAATAGCGATGATCGGAGGTTGACAAAATGGGATTTATTGAACTATTATGCATTGCTTTAGGCTTATCTATGGATGCCTTTACCGTAGCAATCTGTTAGGGGTTACGTATGCCACAAATGCGTTACAGACAGGCGGCAGTTGTTGGAATATATTTTGGCGCATTTCAAGTAATTATGCCGACCATTGGTTGGTTGATGGGTGTTTCATTTATTAGCTACATCGAATCGTGTGATCATTGGATTGCTTTTGTGCTGTTGGTATTCCTAGGTGGAAAAATGATATGGGATACGTTTATGGATACGTCGGATGAAGCTACAGCTTTGCAATCATATTTGCATCACAAGGATTTACTGCTTCTAGCAATCGCTACATCGATTGATGCGCTTGCCGTAGGCGTAGAGTTCGCTTGTCTGGAGGTAGAAATATTACCATCCATTTTGTGGATTGGATTTGTGACATTTGTCTTGTCTTTCCTTGGCGTTATCATCGGCTATCATTTTGGAAATCATTTTTAAAAGCTTGCAGGTGTAGTAGGCGGAGTGATCTTAATGGGGATCGGCGTTCATATTCTGGCGGAACATTTGATAAAATAAAAAGAGCTGCTGTACGGAATATACAGCAGCTCTTTCAAGTAGGAGCGTTGAAAAAGAAATTTTAAAATGTTACTCGTTTTCTTGCGTTGGGGCTGGTTATAAATCAGTTAAGGAGATGATTATGTCTTCAATTTGTACACTGACAACTGTTGTCGGGTCGATTGGTTCGTTCATATAGCAATCCAGTGTCCAATTGGATGCACTCCACTCGCCGCTGTTGCAAGTTACAGAAACAGTGCTGCCATCTTCCAGAAGCAATTGAATATTTGCATCATAGCCGATATCGGGAAGCGTTTGACCGCTGCCGTGAATTTGCATATGCAGGGCTTGTATATCCACACTGGTGACAGCTGCACGATAGTTCTCCAATTGTACCGCTGTTTCCAGAGTATAAGACATATTCTCCATAGGTTCGCCCAGTTCCACGGACAATTGTACATATGCAGTATTGTCGAATGTCTCTTCGTCATAGAGGTTGACATCAGTCGGTGTCAGATAGAATGTCAAGTCTACAGTGGATTCAGAGATCTCATCTGAATAGACTGCTTCATAGATAAAATACCACGTCTCGTCGTCACTTTGCATTGGACTGTACAAATTTTCTTCACGGAGATAAGGTGTGGAATTTGTATTATCGCCAATTGCTTTACGAAATCCCCATTCCATATTTTCCAAAATACTCTCATCATCCGCTGTAGCAGAGAATACAACGGATACAGAACGAGAATCTCGAACAGCACCCATTGGCGTCACAGTGATATCTTCTATATCTGTGATTGTAAAATCTATAATGCTACAATTCCCCACTGCTGTTTCTGCTACTTCGATTGTCTCTGTATCTGGAAATAGCAGTTCTAAAATCGTCTTATCCTGTACTGCGGCAACTGTGTACATACTGATTGCACTGATGCCTAAGACTGCGGCTGTTATACCCAAAATCCGACGTTTCCAATGCCGTGGTGCAGAGGTCTGATCTGGTTGCATATCCTTCTGTTGTACCGCAGAGATGATCTGTTGCTCACAGGTGTCAGACATTTGAATTTGATTCATGATATGTTGCAATTTCTGTTTCTCCATAATAAAGCCCACCTTTCTTTTCGTGTTCCAGACGGATACGCAATTTTTCTCTTGCTCTCGTCAGCTGTGTTTGAATGGTTGAAGGATTCCGAGAGAGGATTTTGCTGATTTCTTGTACGGAATATTCTTCGCAATAGTAAAGTAGGATGACAATGCGATATTTTTCCGGTAAGGACAAAACTGCCTGATAGAGTGCAGTGTCCGTCGGATCATCAAAATCTGTTGCCAAATTTTCCGGCATATCTACACGATTTTTTTCCAGACAGATCGATGGAGATTGTGACAAGCGTTCAGAGTGACCCGAATAAGCCACGCTTTTTCCATGTCCTCCGAGGAAAACGGTTCGTTGTGAAGGTAAAACTTAAGAAATGTTTCTTGTGAGACGTCTTCAGCGTCGGCTTGGTTTCGGAGATAAATCAATGCGACACGGTAGACGGTGTTTTTGTATTGTTTGAGTTTGTTGGTAAATTCGGTTTTATCCATTTCAAACACCTCCTTTTTGTTGCTTTTGAAGCGCTTCACTTATACAACACATGAGGAGGGCAAAATATCTCAAAAAGTAGAAATTTTTTTTGGAGAGAATCAAATTTTTTATTTAGTTTTGCACGACAATTTTTCCATCTATCATGACAAGCCACGGATCATTTTGCAGTTCTAATGGATTTCCCCGATAGAGTTGTAAATCAGCGTCCATACCTACGGCGATTCGTCCCACACGTTCTTCTATCCCAAGGATTTCTGCTGCACCTGCGGTAATGGCATACAGTGCCTCTGTATCTTTCATGCCACCCTTTACAGCGAGGGCAGCAGTTTCTGACAAATATTGGATTGGTATCACCGGATGATCCGTACAAAGTGCCGTTCTCACGCCGGCAGCCTGTAATTTTGCTGGATTCTGAATGGTAAGGTTCTGCATCTCCGGTTTGCATCGATCGCATAAAATCGGACCTGCAATTACCGGAACGTTCTTTTTTGCCAGATATTCAGCGATTTGGTATCCCTCTGTTCCGTGAATGATGACGAAGTCCAGTCGGAATTCTTCTGCAATGCGAACAGCTGTGCAAATATCATCTGCTCGATGGCAATGGAAATGGGCTTTTATATCCCGTTCTAATAGGGGCAAAAGTGCCTCTGATTTTGCATCGTATTCTGGCAGATGTTCATCGGAGTCGTTTTCCACATAGTCTAATTCCAATTGATACCGTTGCGCTTTATAGAGACCTTCACGTATTACAGCAGCTGTCGCCATGCGTGTAACAGGCATTTCATCTCGATCTCGATAAACATTTTTCGGATTCTCGCCCAGTGCAAATTTCATCGCTGTACCGATACACATTTCGTCTACAATTTGTCCGGCAGTTTTCATGATTGCCATGACACCGCCACAGGCGTTGGCACTTCCTGGAGAGACCATTGCCGTTGTGACACCTGAGAGACGAGCTTCCTCGAAGCAGCAGTCAAAGGGGTTGATTCCGTCGATTGCACGAAGATGTGGTGTGAATGGATCAGTAGATTCGTTGCAATCATCTCCTTCAAAGTCGATACCGTTTTCAATAATCCCTAGGTGCGTGTGAGCATCGATGAACCCTGGGAGAAGCAGTGATCCGCCGGCATTCATGTCGTCTGGAGAAATGGTACTTGGCGTACCGGGAGAAACTGCGGTAATTTTTTCATTTTCAATTTGAACATAACCATAGAATTCGCCCGCTTGGGACATGGTGGAAATGTTAGCGTTATAAATAATCATAAAAAGTCCTCCATAGATTGGGATTCAAAATAAAGCTGCTTCTGCATCCAGAGCGATACAGAAGCAGTTTTTCTCACGTTGTTGGGAGTATTTGATATATATGTGACAAAGCCTTAGTTTGTGGCTGTTACCGTGGATTTGCGAAAGACACGCTGATATGCAGTCAGTGCCACTGGCAGCAGTACAAACAACATAGGGAAGTCTATGACAAGCTCGATGATGTTCTTTACTATACGTACCACAATTGCCGTGCTGTACGCCTCTTCCGGAATGAAACCGTAGTGCATATTCAATCGGGTATTGATGAGTAGATTGATGAGTATCACGTCTAGAAGCCGTGCCACAATTGCCCGTAAATATAGCGTAATATCGTGCTGTTTTTGGGTGGTATTGTTGACAAACATAATGCTGTGCCCGTCCATTTTATAGTAGAGACACACGCCGTAAATTAGTCCCTGTAAGCCTGCAACCAGTACATATGCTGGCAGAAATCCGCCGTCGGGATGAACAAGATAGCCCACAATATCACAGGCGAATCCTGCAACGACACCCATACAAGGTCCGAATAGCATACCGATGACAGCGATTGCCAAGTAGGCAAAATTCAGTTTTGCAAAGACGATGTTAATGGAAAACAATTCAATGATCATTGAAATTGCCACGAACATCGCCGTGACGACTAAACTGCGAACCTTTGTGAATTCCTTTGCGGATTCTTGAAACATACGTAAAATATTTTTCATAGAAAAAACTCCTTTCGATGTTGCAGCGAAACGCTGCAAGAAACAGTGAATGCTCGCTTCACATCTTAAGGAGTTTTGATATAGACCTTATGATGCATTCAGCGGGATGCGAAACCGATACCGCAAGCGCAGTGCTTTTCGTTTCGACGACAACTCCCCGTCCGTCGGACACTTCACGCATTGATTTCTACTCTGAAAATGCAATATATACAAATTCTTCGAGATAGAAGAATTCGTTGCCTAAAATATTTTTTTAGTCGATGAACCGTACACGCAGCACGCCGTCAATGGCACGCAGCGCATCTATCATGGCATCGTTGACGCCGTCAATATCCAAAATGGTATAGGCGTAGTCATTTTTGCTGGCGTTCAGCATATTTTCAATGTTTGCACCTGCATCGCCTACAACGGTCGTCATTGCAGAAATCATCGTAGGGATATTCCGATGAATGACGCATACTTTTGTATAAACAGTTTTCAGCTGTGCATTCGGCAGATTGACACTGTTGCGAATGTCGCCCTGTTCCAGATATGCCATCAGTTCATCTGCAGCCATCGAAGCACAGTTGTCTTCACTCTCCGGTGTGGACGCACCCAAGTGTGGTGTAGCAATGATGCCCTTTTTATTGCAGGTTTTCGCATTTGGGAAGTCAGTACAATAGTACGACACCTTGCCACTGTCAATGGCAGCGAGGATTGCATCATCGTCTACCAGTTCACCTCGTGCGTAGTTGAGAATTCGTACGCCGTCTTTACACTTTGCCAGCGTTTCGGCGTTGATCATGCCTTTTGTGTTTGGATTATACGGCACATGAATGGTCAGGTAGTCTGCTTTTGCGAAAACGTCGTTCTGTGTATTGACAACCTTTACTGCCGGATTCAGCCGCAGTGCTGCCCCAACCGATAAGAACGGATCCGTACCCACTACCTGCATACCCAATGCAATGGCAGTATTCGCCACCAGCGCACCGATTGCACCCAATCCAATGATACCGAGGGTTTTGCCTTGAATTTCTGGTCCTGCGAATTGGCTTTTGCCTTTTTCCACCTGTTTTGCGACAGTAGTTTCGCCATCTTGTAAAGATGCCGCCCAAATTAAAGCTTCCGGAATTTTTCGGGATGAGAGGAGAAGTCCTGTGAGAACGAGTTCCTTTACCGCATTGGCATTCGCACCTGGTGTATTGAACACACAAATACCGGCTTCGCTGCACCGATCCAGTGAAATATTATTCACACCTGCACCAGCACGAGCGATTGCCTTTAAATTTTCTGGAAATTCCAATTCATGGAGTGCTGCGGAACGTACTAAAATCGCATCTGGATTTTGTACTGCGTCGCCTATCGTATAGTCATTACCAAAGCGAGTAAGTCCCGCCGAAGAGATCTTGTTATATGTCTGAATCTGATACATGAATATTTACCCTTTCTATATGATTATGCGTTTTCTGATTCGAATTTTTTCATAAATTCTACCAGTTTCTGCACGCCCTCTATTGGCATTGCATTATAAATGGATGCACGCATACCGCCGACGGTACGATGTCCTTTCAGGTTGACGAATCCTGCAGCAGTTGCCTCTTTCACAAATTTTGCATCCAAATCCTTATCGCCTGTGACAAACGGTACATTCATCAACGAGCGATCCTCTTTGCGAACGGTACCCTGGAACAGCTTGCTTTCATCCAGATAATCATAGAGGATTTTTGCCTTTTCCTGGTTGTGTTTCTGCATTGCCTCTAAGCCGCCCATTTTCTGAATCCATTTGAAAACTTTGCCGCAAATGTAAATGCCATAACAAGGCGGCGTATTGTACAGTGATTTTGCATCTGCCTGTGTTTTCCATGCGAGCATTGTAGGCGTATTTTCCACCGGCGGTGTTTCTGAAATCAGGTCTTCCCGAATAATTGCAATTACCACGCCGGCAGGTCCGATATTCTTTTGTACGCCGCCATAGATAACACCATATTTTGTCACATCGATTGGTTCGCTCAGGAAGCAAGACGAAACGTCTGCGACAAGCGTCTTTCCTTTTGTGTTTGGCAGTGCCTGGAACTTTGTGCCATAAATGGTGTTGTTTTCGCAAATATAAACGTAGTCTGCGTTGTCATCGATTGGCAAATCGGAGCAATCCGGAATATAAGAAAATGTTTTGTCCTCAGAAGAGGCAATCTTGTTGACGGTTCCGTATTTTTGCGCTTCTTGATACGCTTTTTTTGCCCACTGTCCCGTGACGATATAATCTGCCACACCATTTTTCATTAGATTCATGGGGATTGCGGCAAACTGTTGCGAAGCACCGCCCTGTAAGAACAGCACCTTATAGTTATCAGGAATTTTCATTAAGTCCCGTAGGTCTTGTTCGGCAGTTTTAATAATTTCATCGAACGCTGCACTTCGGTGGCTCATTTCCATAACGGACATACCAGTACCACGATAGTCCAGCATTTCATCTGCGGCTTCTTGTAATACCTCTTCCGGCAATACGGCAGGACCGGCACTGAAATTATATACTCTATGCATGATGAAATACCTCCAATGTATAAATTGTATAAATTTTAATGGCATCGAAAGGATGCCGAATCAAAAGAGCAGCAATTGGAATTGCTTTTTGCATTACCTTTTATATTATACGTCATTTTTTAGTCCTTGTCAAGTATACGGAAAAAGATTTTGATATAGTGATTTTTTCTATGATGTCGATCGACTGATATCTATATTAGAATCAAATGAAATCGATAAAAATATGAAGAAACTACTTGACAAATAAAAAAAAATATGTTATCCTAAAATAAGTATAACCTAAAGCCCAAACGGAATCCGAAAGGAATGGATGTTATGAAAATTCGTGAAATTCAGGAGAAGATTTTACGCCTAAAAAAAGAAAAGGATTTCTGTATTCTTGCACATAGCTATCAGGCAAGTGAAATTGCCGAAGTTGCGGACTTTACCGGCGATTCCTATGCGCTCAGCGTAAAGGCGAAAGACGTGCCACAAAAGAATATTTTGATGTGTGGGGTACGCTTTATGGCAGAAACGGTGAAAATTCTTTCGCCGGAAAAACGAGTTTTTTTGTCCAATGGCATTGCCGGCTGTCCTATGGCGGAACAGATGGATAAAGAACTCATTCACCAGGTGAAAATGAAATATCCGGAATATATGGTAGTGGCATATATCAACACGACGGCGGAGTTAAAAACGGTTTGCGATGTCTGCGTCACATCATCTTCTGCTGTGAAAATCGTGTCAAAGCTAAATAATCGTAAAATTCTCTTTATTCCAGACTGTAACTTGGGTGCTTATGTGCAGTCTCAATTGCCGGAGAAAAAGATAAAACTTTTAAAAGGCGGTTGTCCCATTCATGCAGCGGTAACAGAAAAAGATGTGGCAAAAGCAAAAGCTGCGCATCCGAACGCACTGCTTTTGATACATCCGGAGTGCCGTCCTGCAGTATGCGAAAAAGCGGATTATATCGGTTCT
Source organism: Ruminococcus sp. (assembly GCA_021201755.1). Classification (GTDB taxonomy): domain Bacteria; phylum Bacillota; class Clostridia; order Oscillospirales; family Ruminococcaceae; genus Ruminococcus_C. The sequence goes on from JAJQEI010000053.1 coordinate 7,854, forward strand.
ACCTCCGGTATTGTCCAATACGCTATGCATTCTCCCGCACGTAAATTCCTCATTGGCACAGAAATCAGCATTGCGGAGACGCTGCAAAACGCCTGTCCAGAGAAACGCTTTTATACACTGTCGAAAAAGCTGATTTGTGAAAATATGAAAGCGACAACACTCATGGATGTATATCACTGTCTCAACGACGATGAGGGTGCAGAAATTTGTCTGGACAGCAGTACCGTTTCTAAGGCACGGATGTGTATTGACCACATGATTGCGTTGGGTGGTTAATGGATGCAGTGGAAATTTATTTTATTCGATCTTGACGGGACGTTGACGGACTCGAAACCTGGAATATTACGCTGTGTCCAATACGCACTGGAAGCTTGTGGGTGTCCGGAATCAGATGAAACGAAATTATATCCTTTTATCGGACCGCCACTCTATGACTCGTTTCGCCACTTTTGCGGTATGAGTGACGAACAGGCGACTTTTGCCGTGGGGAAATATCGAGAGCGATTTGGAAAAATCGGTATGTTTGAAAACGCTATATATGACGGCGTTCCATCACTTTTGACGGATTTGCGAGATGCTGGGCTGCGGCTGGCTGTGGCAACGTCAAAGCCGGAGATCTATACTTTACAAATTTTGGCGCATTTTCACTTGACGGAATATTTCCATGCCATTGCCGGTAGCGATATTCAAAAAGAGGGCGAGATGAAAGCTGACGTGATACGGATTGCCATGCAGCGATTGAAAATGACTTCTGCGGATGTGGCAGATGCGGTGATGATTGGCGACCGAAAGCATGACGTTGAAGGCGCTCATGCCTGTGGACTGCCCTGTATTGGTGTTTCGTACGGTTATGCACCAGAAGGAGAATTGAAAGCTTTTGGTGCGTCGTCCATTGTAGCGACAATCGATGAACTGAAACAAGTTTTGCTTCACTGATATTAAAAAGCGAATGGAAATTTCGTCCATTCGCTTTCGTTTTTATTTTACATGATTCTTTAAGCTTCTTCGACCGAGTTGACAAACATATCATAAATGCAGCGAATTGCCTGTTCAAAATCAGATTCTTTGACTGCAACAATGACGTTCAATTCGCTTGACCCTTGGTCAATCATACGAACGTTGATTCTGGCGTGTGCCAATGCTGCGAAAATACGAGCGGCAACCCCTCGTGTGCGGCACATTCCACGTCCCACTACAGCAATTAGTGCAATTTCGTCCTCGCTGTCCAGTGCATCTGGCTGTACAGTTTTGATAATTTCCGTTCGAATCTGGCTCTTACAATCTCGTAGATAGCTGGAGTCTACAATCACCGTCATGGAGTCAATACTAGACGGCATATGTTCAATGGGAATATTATGATTTGCTAAAACCGAAAGGACATCTCGACAAAATCCGATTTGGGCGTTCATCATGTCCTTGTGGATATTGATGGCAGTAAAATCTTTTTTTCCCGCAATTCCCGTGATAGTGTAGGCGGACAATTCATCGTCTGTGCTGCCCGACATGATTATTGTTCCCGGGTGATCCGGTGCGTTGGTATTACGGATATTGATGGGGATTCCTGCGCTGCGTACAGGGAAAATTGCCGCTTCGTGCAGTACCGATGCGCCCATATAGGACAGTTCTCGCAGCTCTGTATATGTAATGGTGTGAATGACCGCAGGATTTTCCACAATTCTCGGGTCTGCTACCAAGAAGCCGGAAACATCCGTCCAATTTTCATAGAGATCCGCTTTCACAGCATCTGCCACAATAGAGCCGGTGACGTCGCTTCCCCCACGGGAGAACGTTTTCACATAGCCGTCATATCCGCAGCCATAGAATCCCGGAATGACAGCGTATTCTGATTGAGACAATCGCTTGTGCAGTTGTACAGCGGTCTTTTCACTATCCAACGCACCGGATTCCTGAAAGAAAATCACTTCAGCTGCGTCCACAAAATCGAATCCCAAAAAGGCGGCAATCACCTTTCCATTTAGGTATTCCCCACGGCTTGCGGCATAATCTTTGCCCGCACGGTTGCGAAACTGTTTTGCAATTTCGGCGAACTCCGCATCCAACGAAAAATCTATATGAAGACCAGATATAATATCGTTATAGCGTGCTTGTATCTCGCTTAGTTCCTTTTGAAACGGAAGACCCTGTTCCGCCAAGTTATAGCAGCTATAGAGCATATCCGTCACTTTTATATCTGTAGAAAATCGTTTCCCCGGCGCAGACGGCACTACATAGCGTCGCTGTTTGTCCGAGCGAATGATGGACGCCGCTTTTTGAATTTGACCAGCATCTGCCAAGCTGCTTCCGCCAAATTTGACAACTTTGATTCCCATATGCATTTTAGGACTCCAAGTCCTGCCCTCCTTTATTTTTAGAAAGAGAAAGTTCTTTCGTTGATATGATATTTTAAGTTACACATTTAATAGTATATGTGATTTCAGAGAAAAAATCAATAGGTAAATCGTACAATTTTTTTCAGTTCTTGTATATTTGTATAATTTGCACAAGAGAATACGAAGCTCATTGGAAAAAGATACAAATTTATAAGAAATCACTTGACATCTCTCCCCCCCCCTTTGTGGTATAATAAAGACAGTAAAAAAGAACGACCTTACACCATGATGCACAGAAAAAGGAGGCTCAGGTTTTTTTGCATCGCTTTTGAGACAGAATTTACGACTTATTTTTAGACTCCTAGGATGGATGTTACATGAAGAAAAAGAAA
>JAJQEI010000029.1 GCA_021201755.1 Ruminococcus sp.
AGGCAATCTCCAACATCATGCTAGATTGCTTGGTCGACTTCGATAAATTATTACAAATCGTTTACTATAATTGATTTCCGTGAAAACTCCCGCACTTCTCTTGCAATTTTCCCGCAAGTATGCTATACTAAACACAAGAGAATTTCATCGAAAGTGAGGAAACATACATGGCACAATATAAACCTATCCCTTTCGGCGTAGAGGATTTCAAGGTTGTCATTGACAAAGGCAGCTATTATGTCGACAAAACCAACATGATTTGGGAACTTCTGGACGATAACGCAATGGTTCACCTGTTCACCCGTCCCAGACGTTTTGGGAAAACGCTCAACATGAGTATGCTCCAGCGATTCTTCGAGAAAAAAGATAAGAATAATGCGTATCTATTCGATGGTCTGAACATCTCTCAAGCCGGCGAGAAATATATGCAGCACCAAGGACAGTTCTCGGTGATTTCACTGTCGCTAAAAAGTATGAAGCAAAGAAATTATGCAGAAGCATTTGGCTGCTTCAAAGATGTATTGCAGAAGGAATTTTGGCAACATAGAGATGTTTTCGAATCTGACACCATTTTACCAAAATATAAGAAACTTTTTTCGAGTATTTGTAACGACAAAGCTCCAGATTCGGAATATAAGACTGCAATTCGCACGCTTTCTGATCGCCTATATGCCGCTTATCAGAAGAAAGTCATTATTCTTATTGATGAATATGACGTACCACTTAAAGCATCGCATTTTCGTGGATTTTATGACGAGATGGTAGACCTGATTCATTCGGTTTTTGAAAGTGCATTAAAGACAAATCCGTATCTGGAATTTGGTGTGCTAACGGGTTGTCTGTGAGTTTCGAAGGAGAGCATTTTTACAGGACTCAATAATCTCAAAGTCAATACAATTAACACACTGGATTTTCGGGACTGTTTCGGCTTTACAGAAGACGAAGTAAAAGAAATGACGGGATATTACGGGATTTCTAATCGATTCCCCGAAATGAAAGAGTGGTATGACGGGTATTTGTTCGGTCAAAAGGAAATTTACAACCCTTGGAGCATTATCAACTTTGTCTCGGATGCAAAATCAGACCATAATTCGCTGTTGCAGCCCTACTGGAGCAACACAAGTTCCAACGACATCATTCATAAACTTGTCGTAAACGGTAACAAAGAAACACACACTCAAATTGAAGCACTCGTGAACGGTGAATCCTTGACGAAGCCAATTTACGAAGATATCACATATCGAAATATCAATATCAATACAGATTATATATGGAGTTTTCTGCTTTTTACAGGCTATTTGAAGCCGATTCGTTTGTTTAAGAAAAATATCTTAACTTATGCCGAACTTATCATTCCGAATGTGGAGGTTCAGACCGTATATCAAACTACGATTATGCAATGGTTTGACGAAAAAATTCGGACAACCGGAACGGACGATTTATTCAAGGCAATTATTGATGGAAACGCCGAAGGTTTCGAGGAGGAAGTGATCAATTGGCTAGATGAGTCCATCAGCTACCATGACAATTACGAGAGTTTTTATCATGGGTTTTTAGCTGGTCTTTTGCTTGGAAAACGTGGCTATCGAGTAGAATCGAACCGTGAAAACGGCAAGGGCAGAACAGATATTACAATTTGTGAGTTTCAGAGAAGAACGGTTGCTGTCGTAATCGAGGTGAAAATTGCGAAGGATTTCGGCGATTTGGATGCGGCTTGCGATCGGGCGATAAAGCAGATTGCGGATAAAAATTATGCAGAAAACCTTAAGCAGCAGTACTACAAGAAAGTCCTAAAATATGGCGTGGCATTTTGCAGCGAAAAGGTTTGTCGGGTGAAGCTAGAAGTAGAATAATAAGTGTAAGAAAAATTCTCACTTGATAGCCACCAAAAAATCATGCATCTGTATGGTGTTGCACTTAGAAAAATCAAAAAATACGCAGAGGTCGTAATTGCGTTATTTTACGTAATTGCGACCTCTTTTATTGTAAGAAAATAGGCAGATTGTTTCAGTACGGGGTAGAAATTTGTGAAATGTGGTGTATTTTGTGTCGCATTATTTTGAAATCCTCTTGTGTAAAAAAAGTGCGACAATGCGACAAACGTATGGTCATACGAAAATCAACGAAATAATAATACAAGGGTACGTGGAAGGGTGCTTGGAAAATTGTATTTTGAAGAACCCTTTACATAGGCATACTAAATTGACAGTGGGCAATTTCGGATGATTGATTTTGAAGAAAGTTAGAACTTGCTTATTATTTATGGATCACAAAATTCTTCTCCCGATATACCTTTGGAGTAACTCCGGTAATTTCTTTAAAAACAGCAATAAATGAACTTTGTGATGAAAATCCAAGAGATACAGAGATCACAAGATATGATAAATCAGAATATTGAAGTAAATTTTTTGCAGTATCTACTCTTGCTTCCTTCACAAATTGCTTTAGCAAAATACTCATCTCCTTCCGAAACAGCCTTGAAAGATAGGTGGCATTTAAATGCATTGTTTCTGCGAGTGCTTTGACTAAAAGATTTGTGCTTGGATTTTCATATATGTAGTCAATACATTTGCGGATATGCAGGGAAATAACCGTTTCCTTGCGTATTTCCTGCATCCGTTTTGTGAAATCCAGACACATTTCTTCATATAATCTGTAAATGTCGTCTACCGTTTTGCAATCATCAGCTTTGAGAATATAAATATCGGATAGTGTACAGGCTTCTGTCTGTCCCATGCCATGATCCATGCTTGCATCTGATATTGCGGATACTGACAATACAAAGTAATAGGCAGCATTTTTAAGAGCATTTTTTGAAAGTATTCTCTTGCCTGAAGTCAATGCCAATTTTCCGTTTTTCAATTCCAAACAAACTTTTTCAATATTACCGTTTACAATAGAGATAAACTTTGAATTATGTGGGAGACGTTTAGGAATATCTTGATCTTCCATTTTATTTTTATATAAAACTGCATTTAATTCGTTTCTTACTTTCATTCTGCACACCGTCCTTTCATTACAAGTATATCATATTTCAAGTATAAAAGCAAGATTCCAGATATAAAATCCGTCTGAAATATGATATATTACTTTTAGAGGTGATTTTAATGAATCAGAATAACGATTTAACTGAAGGTAAAGTATCATCAAAGCTGCTCAGTTTCTTTTTTCCAATGTTATTCACAAATCTGTTTCAGCAAATTTACTCTGTCGCTGATACCGCTATTGTAGGTAAGGGGTTAGGTGATAATGCTCTTGGTGCGGTCGGTAATTTATCATCACTTTCCTTACTGATTATAGGCTTTTCAACGGGGATGACAGGCGGTTTTGCAGTTATCTTTGCTCAAAATTACGGTTTAGGTAATATAAGCGCAGTTCGTAAGTCAATTGTTCTATCGGTCAAGCTGTCTGTTGCTATGACAATTATTTTGACAATAACAGGATGCATATTGCTAAAACCGATACTTATTCTTATGCAGACTGATAAAGCACTTATATCTGATGGACTGAAATACGGCTATATCATATTAGGCGGACTTACCGCAACTGTTGCATATAACTTATGTTCAAGTATCCTGCGCTCACTTGGTGACAGTAAAACACCAGCCATTGCGATCATTCTATCATCTGCTGTCAATATAGCCTTGGACTATCTTTTTATTTTTATATGCAATGCGAGTGTTGAGGGCGCAGCCTTCGCTACGATTTTTGCACAAGCATTATCTGCTTTTATATGTTTCTTGAAAATTAAACATACTTCAAATTTACAATTTTGCAAAGAGAATTTTGATAGAGATAAGGAAATGTGTCTACTATTGCTGAAAAACGGAATGCCTATGGCTCTCATGAACGCAATCACAGCATTGGGTTGTATGGTGGTGCAGAGATCTGTGAATGATTATGGCTCTAGATATACTTCAGCATATTCTGTTTGCAGTAAATATCTGAATCTGTTTATGCTCCCATCGCTGACGTCTGGCTTTGCAATTTCCGCATTTGTCAGCCAGAATTATGGCGCAGGTAAAACCAAGCGTATCAGGCAAGGCATTCGTGTTTGTGTTGTCATTGCCTTAGTATCGTATCTATTGCTTGGCTCGGTCATGGTTTTTCTTCCAAAGCAACTTGCCGTCTTCATGCTGAATGAGAGTGAAACAATATCTCTTACATCTCAATATCTAAGAATATGCGGCGTAGGTTTGATCCTGATTAACCTGTTGTTTGTATATCGCAATGCTGTACAGGGATTGGGATACCCGTTTATTCCAATGCTATCTGGAATTGTTGAAATGATACTGCGAATACTTGCAATTATATTATTGCTTCCGAGTATTGGATTTCAAGCAACTGCATATGCAGAGTTGATTGCTTGGATCGGCGCACTTTTATTAAATATAGTTGGTTTTAAGCGTTATATTTGTCGCATAAATGTGAATACTGGAGGTCAGAAATGATAAAAATTTTACTCATTAGCTTTGGGTCAGAATGGCACGATGATGTGTGGAATGTTTTGGCGATTGAATCTATAACAGGTAACTTAAAAGGCGTATTTAAAGAAGAAATATCAATAAAAACATATAGGTTTTACAATAAAAACGATATCAATATATTCTTTAATTTTAATAGCATTGTTACTGAATATGATTTAATAGGTTGCAGTGTGGAAATAGGATCTCACAATTTACTAAATGCTTTTCTTATGCAATTATCTAAATATAATTATTCTAATGTACTTGTATTGGGTGGAATTCTTCCAACATATGCTTATGACTATTTAATAACTTTAAGACCTATACAGACCTTAAAACCAATTTTTATTATTGGTGAAGGAGAAATTGCTTTAAGAAATTTGATAGAATGTTTACTCAACAACACTCTCAGTTCATATGCAAATGAGCCAAATACTTTTCAATTTGATGAAAAAATACATAAGTATGTAATGAATATGACTCAAACAGTGGATTTAGAAAAACTTATTTATAGCCCAGAACCAATAGTTTACGCTAATAATAATTATAAGATAAGAATCGTTCAAGCATCAAGGAATTGCATTTTTGGATGTACATATTGCTCTCAAGATCCTAAAAAGAAATGGAGGGAATTCCCATATGATAGAATCAAAGAAAATTTAGAAGTTTTTATTAGAACTAGCTGCTGTGAGTTTGAATTTGTTGATGATGAATTTTTTGGTGGAAATGCAGCTTATAATATTAATCGTACTTGGAAAATATATGATATAATAGAGAAAATCACCAAGCAGTTTGGCTGTAAATTGAAATTCCACCCAAATCCAGAAGCAATCCACGGTCTGTAACAACGGCACAGTATAGAAACCGAAGCATATCTGACGGTGGCTGTGCTTCTTTTATTTTTTTACAAATGCCATAACAGATGGTTAGCAGATTACGCCGACAAATTTTCAATTGCTCCAATGCAGTCAAAAAGTGTTGCCGAAAAGCATCAACTTGGTATAACGCTTCATCGAATGCACAGTGATTCTCTCGCAGTAATTCGTTGAAATTTACCCAAGAATCTGCTGCATCATCTAGCATTTCATCGATCTCTAGTCGATTCTCATCTTTCATATACATCGCCTCCTTGGATAAGTATAGCAAATTTTTCGAATTCTGTAAACAGAAACAATTCTGTTTTTTTCAGCGATTGAGGGAATTGTTTTGTACGTAACTTCACTGCAAGAGATCAATTGAAAAAATTATTTCATTTTTTCCGTAAACATGATATAATAATATATAATAAAGATAGGAAAAGGTAGTGTGGTCGATTCCCATTGCGAATTGACTTCTATAAAGTGAGATTTTCCCCTCTTGCCTGGACAAAATCTGGACAGAAATTTTTTTCAAAAAATTAAAAATGCAATTTCGAAAAAGTACCGAAATTGCGTTGCTTTCTTGGAGCTATTAACCGGATTTGAACCGGTGACCTCTTCCTTACCAAGGAAGTGCTCTACCAACTGAGCTATAACAGCAATCCTATAAAAATATTTTTGACCATGCATTCTTTCGAAAAGTCATGACTTAACAATCATAACCTAACAAAATTAATTATATCACATGGATGTTCTTTTGTCAAGGAAAATTGTATAATTTTTTGAAAAAAAAGTTAATGGGTTGTATTTGAAAAAAAGCAATGTCTTTTGATTTGCATTTTTAAAGAATCGACGTGTCATTTTTTTCTTTCTATTCCTGTTAAAAATCGCCCACACCAAAAAGTGTAGGCGATTGAAATTGTCTTTTATGGATTATTTTTTATTTTCTTGTTTTCTTGTAAAATTACCATGCGTATCGTCAGTGCCATGATACAAAGGCAAACAATGCTACATCCAATGAGCCAACCAATGACGGTGTTTCTTGTTTGATATATGTCGGAATAGGGTATGGTTATCAAGATGATATAATCACCACTTTTCTGATACTTCACCATTGCTTTTCCCTCGTCTGTTATTACATCGAAACAGTTTTTATTCTTTTCAAATTTGTTTTCGTCATAGACGACAGTTTCACCAATCAGGCTAGCATCCGTGCAGCTGATATATTCCAGCGTTTCAGCGTCCAGAAGTGCGGTTGTGCCGAAAGGATATAGTGAAATATCGTCAGCAAAGTCGGACAAATCAGCATCTTTCAAAAGGGATACCAGCATATCAGCGGAAAAGATAATTTGTATCATGCCACTTTGGCTGCCTAAGGAGGATGCAGCGACAACGATCGGCGTGTCATCTTCCAATAAGAATAAGACTTTCGTGTACACGTTGTCGGATAAGTGCGATTGAAACTCCTCTCGTAAAGTATCGCCTTCTTCCGATAAATTTGAGCTTGCAATAATATCTCCATCTGCGTCGGCAACGCTAATGCGTTCTGCATCTTCTATAACACGTAATTCTTCTAAAGTCTGTTCTTCCAGATAATCGTCTGCATCGCACTGCTCGAGAAGCATCGCCGCAGTACGAGCTTTTGTAGCGTATTCGTCTTCGAACTCATTCATCAGCAAGGATACCGAGTTTTCATTTTTCTCCAGATAGGATTCTGCCGAAGCGATGTTCTGGTCAATGGAGACAATGACATTATTTTTGCTAACAATACCGATAGTATATCTCGCCACCAGAATCATGACAAAATTTATCAGGCAAAGACAAATTAAAATCCATGCGTATAATTTCCTTATTTGTTTCTTGCTCATTTCTTCTCTTCACTTTCTGATCATATTTCCGAGGAGTTTAAATTTCTGACTGCTTTTGCACAAATCGTTTAGGAACGCTGCAATGCTGCGGTCACGGAGATTCCCCTTGAAGTCGATATGGAAAATTACGTCAAAATTTCCACTTTGGATGGGGCGACTTTCAATTTTAGTCAAATCTAAGCCATAGAGCAAAAACTTGTTCAGAATTTGGCTTAAGCTGCCTGGTTCATTGGGCAGTGTCAGCATCACGGAAATTACAGAAGCTTCTTTTGCCGCTTGCATATCCTTTGTAATGCAGATAAACTGGGTATAATTCGGTACGACGTTTGAGATATGATGTGCTAAAACTTCCAGGTGATTTTTTCGTGCCGCTTCTTCGGAACAGATTGCCGCAATTGCCTTATCCCCAGCTTCAGCGACCATCTGGGCAGCTGTAGCGGTGTTGCTGTAGTCTCGCCTGGGCAATCCTCTCGCATCCAGAAAATCGCTGCACTGGGTCAAAGCCTGTGAGTGAGAGTATACTACGGCGATTTCATCCATTTGTGTTCCAGGAAGTGCAGCCAAACAGTGCATCACCTCTACTTGGTTCGTGGCTGTAATAAAGAAGCTGTATTTGTGCATTAAATCTATCGTCTGGGTTACCGTACCGGAAATACTGTTATAGATAGGTAATACGCCGTATTCCAATTCTCCCGACTCCACTGCTGCGAACACATGATCGAATGTGGGATAGAACTGTATTTGACGATTGGGAAAAAAGCTTTGGGTGGCGGTTTCTGAGTTTGCCCCTGCCGTTCCTTGACAGCCAACTTTTATTGCCGTTTCCATATGTGGTATTGGGATTTCCGGCGGAATATCTGTAGCGATTAACATTTTCTGTTGCAATTGTGAGCTGATACTCATGATCGTTTGAAACAGGGTACGAGAAGCCTGTGCCATATGCGGTGCAGCACGTTTTTCCACTTCATCGAGTACTTGTTTTTCCCGATCTGCTTGAAAGATTTGCATATGATGTTCCTGTTTATATTTCGCTACATCCAGACATAGTGCCATGCGCTGTTCAAACAGGGTTTGAAGTTGTTGGTCAAGCGCATCGATTTCTGTTCGTATTTCGTTTAGTTCCATGAACCGAATCCTCCTATTTTTACAAGAATACTTTTATTATACAGGATTCTACATGAAAAATCAAGTCTTATCTGTATTTTTTCACGGAAATCAATTATAGTAAACGATATGTAATAATTTATCGAAATCGACCAAGCAATCCAGCATGATGTTGGAGATTGCCTTTTTAGAGTTGCAAGAAGATTTGAAAAGTTTTATGAGATTGATCGCTTGTTTTCTTAAAATATTCAGATTTTTCTGAATGTTTTTGTCATTGGCTCTACACCAATCCTCTTCAAAATGCACATTCTTCAACCCACATATACTTCCGAGTAGCATGATTGTTACCGCATCCGACATCTTATAATAATATCCGTCATATTTGCTCTCTGTTTCTATCTCTTCAAAATATTTCGTTATTTCTATATATCTTTCCACTCTTCTATTATATCTCTTTTTTCTTTCCTTGTAAACACTTTGTAATTATTGATTTCCGTGGCACATTTTCCGCAGCAAAAGCATTTACTTTTTGAAAGAAATGGTGTAAAATAGAGATATGAATATAGATGAATTATTAATTCGGCAATAAAATAACGACAAAACTATTTCCATATTCACGCAAATATGATATAATAAAAGCATGGAAAATGAGCACATTAATTACAGAAAAAGTACGCCAAATGAAACACTGCTTATAAACGCACAATGCAGTACAGCAGCTGATTCTAGAGCAATACGAGATTACTATGCCCATTCGTACAGTAGGCGAATACCTCCGACGCTGGAAATTTACCGTGCAGAAACCGGCAAAGTAAGCCATGAATCAAAAATCAGAGCAGGTAAAGGAGTGGTTGGAGGAGACATATCCTCAAATTCATGCGAAGGCGAAAAAAGAAGGTGCTGAAATCTTTTGAGGAAACGAAAATATATAATCCTCGGATGAACTTTATGAGTTGAGATCTGATTTAGAACAAATTAATGGTGGAATCGCATTATATTTATATGTTTATGAAAATGTGAATTTCAATCAAATCAAAAACGGCGACACTAATCATTTTGATAGTGTAGTTTCATCACGAACTTTGAATTATACCGAATGAAAGGATTATTATTATGGAAAATAATGAATTGATTTTACTGGATAATATTGCGTATTTTGATGATCTGTATGCTGAATATATCAAAAATCCCAAAAGATTTACTGTAGGTAGCAGTAATGAGAAGCCAATAATCTGCACCTGATTCGTCCAATCCGCCTCAGGAATATCCAAAACCAGACGTGCAATCTTGCCCTCGCTCCTGCCGATTCCGTCCTGTACCTCTGCTTTCTGTTCTTGTAAATCATCAAGCTTGTGCATTTGATTTTCGTAAACAAAATTCAGAACCGGCAAAAGCGTTTTACTCTTGTGTGCGACTGTATCGTCAAGAACCTCCTGCGGCTTTACCGCTTCTTTTTCATTGTCCTGTGCTGGCATCTACATCACCGCCTCACTTCGATTTGTAATCGTAATAATCATCATACGAATTTCGGTCATATCCATTCTGATAACCGCTTGCATAGCTGCTAGAATAGCTGTTGGAATACCCATTTCTTCTGTAGTTTGAGCAGCTTCCGTTTTGCGTATTTCTTTCCCTTTTTCTCTTTTTCGAGTCTTTCTTGCGTATTATGCGTATCGTCATTGACATAAATGTTCGCTTTTAACACCTGTTTCAAGCTTTCTTTGTCACTCTGCCAGCCATTCACATACGTTTTCGCAAGCAAAATCTGCACGTCAATCGGTTTGCTCTCCAGCTGTGACACCGAAATGTCCAAAACATTGGCAATTTCAGGCAGTAAAAGTCTTGCATAATGCTTGTTGTCCGGTTCTGCGAGAAAAAGCTGCATTTCCTCCGTGTATCCGCTCATCGTTCTTCCACCATTCTCGCCAGTTCGTTTTTGCTCGTGCCTATTGCATATTCGTACATGAGATTCAGTTTCTCGTTTTCCAAAAGCTGCATCAGACGATCCATTTCCTTATTCGTATTGATAGTGTATAATAAAACTTGACACAAACTAAAGAAGAGGAGTAAAATAAAAAGAGAGAAGGAGTGTGTCAAAAATAGGTAGAGTG
>JAJQEI010000030.1 GCA_021201755.1 Ruminococcus sp.
AGTCCGGTTTAACCTACTTTTGGAGCAAGCTGAAAGCTTACTTCGTTGCACAGGAAGATGGCATGGGATTGTCATCCAACGACTTTACAGATGCAGAAAAGGAAAAGCTCGCTTCTATCGAACAGGGTGAAAAGGGCGATACCGGCGAAACGGGGGCAGACGGAAAAGATGGTGCAGACGGCGTTTCCCCAATTGTAACGGTTGAAGATACAGAAGACGGTGTATTAATCACTATCACGGATGCAACGGGTACGACAACGGCGAATTTGACCGCTGGAGCGGATGGAAAGGACGGCTATTCCCCTACTGTCGAGGTATTCAAACAGGTTGCAACATGGGTGATAGAAAGCACGACAGCGTATTTTAACGGCGATACCAGTGCAACAAGCTTTGATGTCACAGACCTCGACACCGTGGAGCTGGTTTGCTGGTGGATTTCCAGCGGTGACAGCATCGATTTAACAGTGACCTTGACGGATTCGGACGGTGGTACAACCACACAAACGGCAAGCCTTGTAACCGGCGGAGCTGTCACGCTGGACACATCAAACGCTGTTTCCGTTGCGATTTCTACCTCTGGCAGTCAGACGGCAACAGGACAGCTGATTTACAACGATGATACCGCCGAGGCTGGCTATTATTTGAAAATCACGTGGTACAACGACGAAACCGGCGAAACAGAAACCATTATCACGGATAATTTGAAGAGTTCAAACGGTTCTGATGGTCAGGACGGTCAGGATGGTGAAGACGGTTATTCCCCTTCTGCAAGCGTGGAACAGACGGACACGGGTGCAACCATCACGATTACAGACAAGGATGGAATGACCACGGCGACAATTACGAACAGTTCTAGCAGTGGCGGCTCAGATTTAACCGGCGGTGAAACGGATTACGGCGTGATTGATATTTCGGATGACGTTGTCACCCTGTCATCCGCTGTTGGAATGTCGACAGGCGTCACGGGCGCAGAAATTTTTAACGACTACACGAATAACAGCGCAACGGGGCTGTATTCCACGGCTATGGGGCAATATTCCACGGCATCAGGTCAAAACAGTTTGGCAGTGTGTGCAGCACAAGTGCAAGGCGATTATTCTATAGCGATGGGCATTTCTTGTGTAGCCGGAAATATGTATTCCGTTGCAATCAGTAACACGGCGAAAACGAGCGCAAATCACGGCATCTCAATCGGATATTATACCACGGCAAGCGGTCAACGCACTGTGGCTTTGGGCAGTAGCTCAACAGCAAGCGGTGAAAATGCATTTGTGGCAGGGACAAGTAGCACGGCAAGCGGTACAGGTTCGGTTGCTATCGGCTACAACGTTGAAGCAAGCGGTCAATGTGGTATGGCGATTAACGGCGACACCGTTGCAAGCGGTGCATGGGCGTTAGCAGCTGGACGGGGTACAATAGCGGCAAGTTATTATCAAGCGGCATTCGGTAAATGGAACGTTGAAGACGCCGAAAACACCTACGCCTTAATTATCGGCAACGGTTCAGACGATGAAAACCGCTCCAATTTACTCACAGTAGACTGGAGTGGAAACGTCAATATTTCCGGCGATTTGGTGGTAAATAATGAAACCAGCGTTACGGAAATTATGGAAAGTGTCACGGATTCCGGCTGGCAAGATATGACCGTTAGCACAGGTTCAACCACATTGTCAGATATTACGCTACAATATCGAACCATTGGAAAGCAGCTTTATATCAAGGGCAATTTTACCACGAATGCAGCGATTTCCGCTGATAGTCATGTTTATCTGGCAGCATCCGACACCATCGGCGAGGGCGATGCATTTGCGACAGGCTCAGGCGGTGAAAAGTCTACCACGGGAGCAGGAATTACTTGCTATATGTACACAAACGGCATCAATTATTTTGAATTCCAATTGCCTACGGCGTTAGATTCTGGCACGACGATTTATTTCGGTATGTCCGGCACAATCGATTAAGACGGTGACTCTGTGGACTGGACGGAAATTATCACGGCTGTTATTGCAGCGGTTGCGGCGGTGGGTGGATCGGCTTTGGTGTAATCGAAAGCAACCGCCGTACTGCAAGCGAAGTTTGAAGCGTTGAAAGAAGATATTGCAACGCTATCGGGCAGAGTGGACAAGCACAACCAATTACAGGAGCGTGTGCTAAAAAATGAATGCAAGATTGAAGAACTCGAAAAAGAAATTGACAGCCTCCCCTAAAAGGGAAGGTGCTGAACGGAGTGAAGCGGAGGGGTCAGACCACTCAGCCACACCTACGACGTGCCAGCTCCCCTTTCAAGGGAGCCGTATAGAGAAAGTGCTGAAGAAATCCCCTATCAACTATTTTTCGGATTTGTTTATTATTGCTATGGTTGTTTGCTGGATATTGGTACTTGTGGTTATGTGCATCGTGGCAGTTTATGCAACGGTAAACTATGCAGATGTGACCATTTGGAGCGATATTGCGAATTTGACGGGTATTCCCTTAAGTTGTGGTGGTGCAGTGTGGATGATTAAAAACAGCGTCCAGCACGCTATCGCCAATAACCGAGGGGAACAGGCGAAAATGGACTTTCCGAGGGTGGATGAAAAAGGAAGATGAAGTGAAAGGGTGAGGGGATACGATAGATAAGACACTATTTAACGAGCTATTAGAAATCAAAGAAAATTTTGAAATGCCGGTGAAGCTGCTTGAAATTTTATCCGACAAAGAACGGCGAGAAAAGCTTCTTTCTGTGGTTCTAGAACATATGGAGGATTTGTCGCACGATGCGTTACGGGATTATTTTCAAAACGAAAACGGCGACCGAAAATCATTGAAGCAAGATTATACACCCGATTGCGTTTATGAAATTGTAAACTGTATTTCTGGCAATCCGCAAGTCGTGTAAGATATGTGTGCCGGAAGTGGTGCACTGACAATTTCAAAATGGCAAACGGACAAAGATACAGTATTTTATTGTGATGAATATAGTATGAATGTTTTGCCCGTTTTGCTCTTAAATTTGGCACTGCGGAACGTGAATGCCTTCGTTCGGCAGCGTGATGTACTGACGCAAGAAACACCACGATGTTGGAAATTGTCACGGGGTGAAAAGTTCAGCGATATTGAACAGGTGGAAAATATCCCGATTGAGTGCACAAAGCTTGTTATCACGAATCCGCCTTATTCCCTACAGTTTCCAGAAATAGAGCAGTTCGCAAATGACCCACGTTTTTCAGAATACGGATTGCCGCCAAAAAGCAAAGCCGATTATGCTTTTGTTTTGAACGGCTTAAGCGAATTGGAAGACAGTGGCGAAATGTTTGCTATATTGCCACACGGCGTATTATTCCGAGATGCAAGAGAAGCAGAAATTCGAAAAAAACTGGTTGAAAATAATTTGATTGATGCGCTTATCGGATTGCCTGACAAGCTTTTCGCCAATACCGGCATACCTGTTTTCATCCTCATATTAAAGAAAAACAGGACGAGAAAAGATATTTTGGTCATCAATGCGGAAAAAGATTTTGAAAAGCGTGGCAAGCAGAATGTGATGACGTAAGAACATATTGAAAAGCTTGTAAACGTTTATCGGAATCGGTGGACGGTTGAGCGATATTCCCGTGTCGTGGATTTCAAGGAAATCGAAAAAAATGAATTCAATTTGAATTTTATGAGATATGTAGATACAGCCGAACCGCCTGAGCCGATTGACGTAAGCAAGGAAATTTCGGACTTATTAGAAACCGAAGCCGAAATTGCGGAAACATGGCAAAAAATTATTGAAGCTATAGGGCAGCTCATCAACACCGACGACGGCAGTAAATGCGATATAGCTGGCACGCTACAAAGTCACTATCAGGCGTACACCATGAAAACGCTGTACGATGTCGGAACAGTCGAGCGAATGCAAGAGGGAAAAACATATCCAGTAGGAACGATATTAATTATCTTATCAGCGATTAGTAATAATACAGAGCCTGTAAAATATTGCAGGCAAGCGGCAAAAGGCAATGACAGATTTGCAGCGGTTATTGTGGACGACCGATATAATTCTAGCTATATTTATCATTCTATTTGCAATGTGTTCGATGACTTTCGGCGGAAGTATGTCACGACAATCAATTTGCAATTTGGTGTATTGAAGCACTTAAAATTTTGCGTACATGACGACAGGCGAACACAAGACAGCATTGCTACCGAACTCGATTTGCGGCAAATGGAAATTGAACGAGAACAGCAACAACTTGAAGCATGGAGAAATGTAAAAAAGTATTTTTTGGAAAATATGTTTGCGTAAAAACACCACCAACTTTGGCGGTTGACGGTGGACAATTCTCCTACGGGGGGACAATTTTCCTGACTTAGGGGGACAGAAATTCTGACTCCCCGACATTAATGTCGGGAACATACATAATCGCATTTTAAAAAATTTTTATTCCGAAAGGGTGATATTATGGCAAAAACAAACAGCGGTCTAGTCACCTATGCAAAGGCGCAAATTGGCTTGCCCTATTGGTACGGTACATTTGGTCAAACGGCGTCTGAAACGCTTTACACGGCGAAAAAGAAGCAATATCCGAGCTATTACACGGCATCCGATTTTTCTAGCCAATACGGCAAGAGGGTTCACGATTGTGTAGGGCTGATAAAAGGGTATCTCTGGAGCAGTTCCACCACGGCAACACTTGTATATGCATCTAGTCAAGATGTTTCCGCATCGGGGATGTACTCGAAAGCGACCACAAAGGGCGGCATTTCTAGTTTTCCTATGAAAGCCGGTCAATTGGTGTTTAAATCCAGTTCCAGCAGCTCCAGCGGCACAAAGTGGTTTTATGTGCAGGTCACGGTCAGCGGTGTGACTTATACGGGATTCTGTAGCGAGAAATATTTGACGAAAGTGTAAAAATATAGCGGTATCGGGTGTGGTTTTGCCTGATACCGCTTTTTTCTATTTCTTGATGAAAAGCAATAGGGATAATGGCGTGAAGATGATTTTGTATTGGGTGGGATAGGGGGACACCACCCACAAAAGAGCTGATGAAGCTGACATTGGAACAAAAAATCGCCCATGATGGACAGCCAGTCCTGCGCTGGATGATGGATAACATCTTTATTAAGCGTGACCCTGCTGGGAATATCAAGATGGATAAAGAAAAATCTACGGAAAAGATTGACGGTGCCGTAGCAACAGTCATGGCATTGGATTTGGCAATTCGATGTGGAGGCGGCGAAGTGGAATCCAGCGTCTATGATGAGCGAGAGTTGTTGGTGCTATAAAGAAAAGCAGCCTTCCATTTTGAAAGGCTGACCGATTAGATTTGTCATATCAATTTTTCTAATTGTAAAATGAGAACAGGTAATTCTTCGAAAACTACATCCGAGATAATATTCCAGTTTGTTCCATCGTAATCGTGTACGAGTCGGTGACGCAATCCGGAGATCATCGCCCAAGGAATGTCGCTATGTTCTTCCTTATATTCCTGAGAAAGGTAGTATACGTGTTCACCAATATTATAAAGTGGCGTTGTAACAAGCCATTGCAAAGAATACTCGTTCATCAGTTTTTCTTTTGTAATCTCATTCGTTTTGATATATTCAGTCAACCGATTTGAATAATCAAGAATTTTTTGAATTCGCTGTTCGTCAGAATATTTCATGCGACAAGTTTCCTTTCTTTCATAATGGTACTGTAGAATGTACTGTCCTTGTTTACTTCATGGATTTCAAATACATCGACTTCTTTCTGAAAAGCCGTGCGTAATTCCTCTGCAAGAGCAAAAATCATGGTAAGTTTGAAGTTGCTGCCGCCAAAGACGAGAAAATCCAAGTCACTTTCTGTGGTGGCTTCTCCTCTTGCATAGGAGCCGAAAAGATAGATTTTGTCAACATGATATTTCAAGGCGATTGGTCTGACAATTTCCATGATTTTTTCCATTGTTAAAACTGTATTTGCCATATAAATACCTCCCCAAATACGAGTGGAAATAGCCTGCTTGTATTTCTATTATCATTATACCATAACTCACTTGAAAAAGTCAACGAAAGGAGCTGATTCACATGAGCATTTTCAGCGGACTTTTTCGAAGTCGTGACAAGCCGAAAACCTATTTACAAAGCTTTCCAATGCAGGTGCCGCCTATGATGCCTTAGAATCAGAGGTTGTCGCACACGGCAAGGAGATTCAGCGTATGGAAAGACAGGCAGAGCTTCTGCCGAGTACAGCACTGCTTTCTGGAATAGTATCCGTAACCTCAATTACGCCGATGTTCACAATAACTTACAGATTGGTGAAGATTCGGAAGGCGGTTATTTAGTGCCGGACGAATTTGAAAAGAAGCTTATTGCAGCACTGGAAGAAGAAAATGTATTTCGTCCGCTTGCAACGAAAATCAACACCTCCAGCGGTGACCGCAAGATTCCGATTATCACCTCTAAGGGCGAGGCAGTTTGGATGGAGGAAGAGGAGGCATATACTCTTTCCGATGATGCATTTGGTCAGATTTCGCTCTCGGCATACAAGGTCGGTATGGCGATTAAGATTTCGGAAGAGCTTCTGAATGACTCTGTATTTGACCTTTCTTCCTACATCACCAGTGAGTTTGCCCGACGAATCGGTGCAAAGGAAGAAGAAGCATTTCTTATCGGGGATGGAGCAGGCAAACCGACCGGTATTTTTGCAGAAACCGGCGGTGCGGAAGACGGTGGGATAACCTCCACAGCAAACATTACCTTTGATGATATGCTGGAATTGTTCTATTCGTTAAAGTCGCCATACCGCAAAAAGGCAGTCTGGCTGCTGAACGAACAGACGCTGAAAGCACTGCGTAAGCTGAAGGATGCAAATGGGAAATATATTTGGCAGCCTTCGATTTCACAGGGCATTCCGGATACCATTTTGAATCGCCCTTATGTCACTTCCGTCTATGTGCCCTGAGCGAAGTGAAGAAATGCCCTTGGGGTACGCCTACGCCGGACGCAGGAAACAAAGCCATTGCTTTTGGCGACTTTTCCTATTATTGGATTGCAGACCGACAGGGACGTTCCATGAAACGATTGAATGAATTGTTTGCCATGAACGGACAAGTTGGTTTCCTTGCTTCGCAGCGTGTGGACGGACGATTAATTCTGCAACGGACAGGGGAAAGTACCCGTTGCACCTCCTCCCTAGAATCGGTCGGGGTGCCGGAGGTGGTGGCAAGTGGGTGAAAAAAATAACAATCCTCATCCGATGATTTTTGGTGAGGATTGTTCTATTGCAGTCTTTTCTTATAATTTTTCTAATAATTCTTTTCGCTTGGTTTCAAATTCTTCTTGGGTAATCAAGCAGTTTTCTAACATTTTCTTGAGGGAGTCCAGCTTTTCCATGGTATCGTTTCCGGTGGGTTGTGTGGGTGCAGCTGCCGGCGCAGGCACTGGATTATGGAAGATCTTTTTCTTGACCTCTTCGATTTTTTCCATGGCAACTCGGGCGAATTCATCGGCGTTTTGGATGTAGTGGAATTTGATAAGACCACGGTTGGAGCTAATGAGAAGTGTCTTGCCGCCACGGAGTTTATCCATTAGTCCGTGGGAAACCATGACGTTGTCCAAGTGGTCGAGGGGCAGCTGTAAGCTCTTTTTGCCGAAAAACGTTTTCAGCTGTCCTTTGATTTGCCCTTCTTCGAGGGTGAGGGCACAGCGTGAGGAGATGAACTTGCCAATCCCGTAAAACCACAATGGAAATGTGCAAATTATAAGGCAGCCAAAGCAGATAAGGCATCCCATTATAAACTCAAAGGGATTAAGTTCCCACTCATAACTAGCCCAAAGACCATAATAATCATAATAGCAATAGTCGAAAAAGAAAAAAAATTTCTCTCTTTCATTATCCCATTCTAATGAACGTCCCGTTTCAAGGATCCATACTATCACAAAAATAATAACACCAATAATTGCAGTTATTTTACAAAAAACTGCTTGCATCTTTGCTTGACAAATTACATTATTATTCATATATATTTTCCTTTCAATTAAAGATTTACAAAACCAATTTTTGCGGCATTCTGAATACCCACAGGGTTGTTAATCGTAATCCCCGGAAGTGAAAACTTTCTTTTCAAAAGCATTTCTGCACCCGTGGGCATAATGTTCCAACCAAAATTACTGCGAAAATCAGCGGAAGAATTTGTTTTGCTGAGATAACCGCTCTTCTCTAATTCTTGCATATAAAATTCAAACTGTTCTTCGGTGATCCCAAAGATCTTCGCATTGATGTATTGCTCGTTATCACATATACGTAAAATGGTTTCGTAAATTTTTTGAGCACTTAGTTTCCCACGTTTATTCTGTATTGCAGGCTTTGGAATGTTCGGTAACATAATCTCATTATTGTCACAGGAAATATCGAGAATATATCCTTTGTAAATATAGTCAAGAACTGTTTTTGCTTGAATATCCCACTTTTTTGCTGCTTCATCGATTGTCATACGCTCATCTCCTTTCTTGTTATTTCTGTATATTCTGCACAAAACTGGCTGAATACAAGCTTATTATACACTACCAATGTGATAAAAAAAGATGAAAATTAGGTGAAAATCGGTTTCACACTGTCTCTGACCGCTTCCGCACTGCCGACTGGTCTTGTAAAGTCGAAAACCTGTGAATCGACAGACGACAGTACCTATGAAAATTGGTTGGGTCATCCGTATTCTCCCAGTACGACTTAAGTGAGAGGGTGATCGAATGGGTGTACAGAAGAATATCGTAGTGGACGGAAAGGAAGTTCCGTTCAAGGCAAGTGCTGCCGTGCCAAGGCTCTATCGCTTGAAATTTCGTAGAGATATTTACATCGATTTTGCAAAATTAGAAAGTGGAATTGCGGAAAGTAATCCGGAACAATCCATGATGGGGATTGAATCTCTGGAAATTTTCGAGAACATTGCCTACATCATGGCTAAGCACGCAGATCCAGAGAACGTTCCCTGCGAACCAGATGAGTGGCTGGAACAGTTTGGAATTTTCTCCATTTATGAGGTTTTACCACAGCTTTTAGAACTATGGGGACTGAATATGGAAACGCAGTCGACCGCTAAAAAAAACATCGTTACCCCAAGGGCACTTCCTCGCTGTTGCTCAGGGCGCAACTGACCGAGTGATGAATACACCACTTTTTCTACTGAGATGCAAACAACTCGGTCTTTTCATGACCGAGTTGAATTTACTGACGATTGGCGTTGTCAATGATATGTTCACCGAGCGTGAAAATGACAGCTTTAACGGTTGGTCGGAGATCGCTGGGCAGGCTGATTTCGATTCTTTCTAGGCTTTACTTTTTCGACATAATGTGATATAATGTTATTAATCTGTTTAAAAGGAGATTGGTAGCATGGCTGAAAACAAAACACTAAAGAATAAATCTGCACATAATGAATGTAATAAGCCTCACACCAACATTTATCAGCATAAAAGAAGCATCGGGCAATCTTCTTTTGAAGCGCAGCAAAAAGTTGATATCATAGAGTTTTACCTTACAAATGATTTAGCTGATGCTGAGATATCACGTGAAATATTGCGTGATAAATATAAGTGGAAAAGCAAAAATGGTCGTTTGAACAGTAATAAATTACTCTCACTATTACTTGAAAAGTCGGGGCTGACAAATAGCATATGTTTTTTGCGTAGTGACAGCATTGATGAAACGCTTGTTAAAATGGGATTTGTTGATACAAAAACTCTCAGAGCAGCTAAAAATGATGTCGTTCAAAGAGCAAATCTTGACATTTGTATTGATTGCCCAAGAGGTGTGTTAAAGTGGCGCTATAAAACAGTAATCACCGAAGATGAAACTGTTAAGTATGTGTACACTTCAAACTCTAATTCCCTTCAAGATGAAGATGAAACAAACAAGTATCATGAAACAATGCTCTCCTGTCTTTTTAGACATATTCGTAATTCATTTGCTCATAATAACACTTATTTTTTTGAGAATGGAAATGTTCTGTTTGTTGACTTTGATATCAATAAAGAATTGTCTGCTATGCTGTTGATTAAGAAACAGGTGCTATTAGAGTGGAGAGACTTGATAATCGCCGGTCCGCCAAAAGACGATGAAGATGAAGAACAACAATAATAATATAAAAGACACTTGCTGACAAGCAGGTGCTTTTTTATGTCCTAAAACAGAGAAGAAGTGACCACATGGCAAGCCGAATCAAAGGCATCACAGTCGAAATTGGCGGAGATAC
>JAJQEI010000007.1 GCA_021201755.1 Ruminococcus sp.
ACTCTTCCCTTGCTGCCTGAAATTTGTTCGAGAAATTTGTGTCAAGTATTTTTGACAAAATCTAAGAGCAGATCCAGCTCATCGTCATCGCCGTAGTCTGGTTCATTCCAAAAGCTGTAGTCGCTGTACCAATCTGAGGAAAGCTGAAAGCGATCCTTTGCGATTCCACCATCCGAAGCAATACGCAGAATTTCGCCATCGCTGACCTTCACCACTTCATACTTCGACTTCGGGAAATGACACAGTTCTAACGCTTCCTACTATAACAAATCAAAATCCCCGCCCAATCATTTTGGACAGGGATTTTTGCAGAATGTTTTCAGTTTATAGTTTTTCCAAAAGTTCCTTACGTTTGGCATCGAACTCTTCCTGTGTAATCAAGCCGTTTTCTAACATTTTCTTGAGGGAGTCCAGCTTTTCCATGGTATCGTTTCCGGTGGGCTGTGCGGCTGCAGCTGTTGGCGCAAGCGCAGGATTGTGGAAGGTCTTTTTCTTGACCTCTTCAATTTTTTCCATGGCAACTTGGGCAAATTCATCGGCGTTTTGGACGTAGTGGAATTTGATAAGACCACGGTTGGAGCTGATGAGAAGTGCCTTTCCGCCACGGAGTTTATCCATCAGCCCGTGGGAAACCATGACGTTATCCAAGTGGTCGATGGGCAGCTGTAAGCTCTTTTTGCCGAATAGGGTTTTCAGCTGTCCTTTGATTTGCCCTTCTTCGAGGGTGAGGGAGCAGCGGGAGGAGATGAATTTGCCAATCAGAGCAATCAATTTGGGAGATAGCAAAACCAGAAAAGCACCTACTTCTACAAGAGTAGAAATCCAAAATACATACCAATCAATATAATCTTTAACTACTACTTCCCCAGCATTATAGTGATTTTCACCACTAATCCAAAGCCATGTTCCGTCCTCTGTGATAGTTATAGTCGTAGTTTTAGCATAAGGAGCAAAAAAATGCCCAGAATAATCGTTTTCTTCAACGTAATCAGACTCTACCCAACTTCTATCGCCAACTACATTTGCAAAGATAAGTCCTATAACAGCAATAATCGCAAAGAGAATCAATCCAATTTTTCTACCTTTTTTATATTGTGCGGCTTCTAATTTTGCCCGACAAACCACATTATTATTCATATATATTTTCCTTCTTTCTTTTTTTAAACCACGAAAAAACATCTTTTAGAATCCCAGAACCGATTTTTCCGAAGGGTACTTGTTCCAGCACCGCACATAGTATATCTTCCGCCGACCCAGCAACTAAATCCTTCCATCCATCTGCCTAATCATGAGCCAGTATTTTTTCGATGGCATTCCTTTCATCATCACTGACTTCGAGTTCTCGCAATTTTTGCTTATTTGCTTCTGTAAAAACAATTTCTTCGTCCAGCTTGGAACAGAGCAACAGAAAGCAATCCAATCGACATTGAAACAGACGTGGATTTAGTTGAAACTCATCATACCAGCCATTTTGACGAACAAAATGCCGCACCTCTTTCATCAGATTGACATCTTCAATAGAGATTTTTACCATTTTGGACACTTTGTCATATCTTGCGTTTTTTACAAGCGATGCAAAAGCTTCCTGCCAGCAATAATTTATGGGATATTTTAATTGCTTTCGCTCCTTTAAAGTGCGAACACGTGACTCTGAAATTCCAAGTGTGACAGACATGGTATAGTCATCATAGGGTAAATTGTTTTGGATCAGATGTTCCAAATAAATCGAAAACAACAGTGTTTCAAAATCTGATTTTGTGGTTTCGCCAAAATTTCGTTCATAATACAATGCAGTAATGGCACGAAACGCTTTTTCTTTTTCTGCCGAAGAAAAGGGAACTTTTTCATCCATCCGCATTTCACCACCCTTACAAAATTTCTGTAACCGCCGAATTTCCATATATCTTGTACAATCTGCACAAATCGACTGATTACAAGATTATTTTACACTACCAATGTGATAAAAAAGATGAAAATTAGGTGAAAATTGATTTCACAAAGGTGTTGATGAGCGATTGGGAACGCAGTCTAAATGTGGGTGGGTGGATAACGGTTCGGTCGTTTTGGTTTTCAAGTCTTCCATATGATTTCCTCCGTAAAATAAATTCGCCAGTCTATGATGGACTGGCTTTTTTGTTATTATGGCATCATTAGTATTCTTCTGCTAAAAGCATCGTACAATGGTTGCCATCGTCAATGACATAAATTTTGGCTGTTACAGGATTTGGAATTGCAAGCAGATGTCTCTGCTTAAACACAGGGATTTCCTGTTCATGGATTATCTCCTGCAATCCCTGACAAACCGAAAGCCGAAAGACTTGAAAATAGTCTCTCGGCTTTGGTATTTGTGTTATGCAGTCCCACAAAAATTGCTGCAATGCAAGTGGAATTTCCGCATCAACGCCTTTGGTGATATAGCGATTTTGAAACATATTACACCTCCGTTTTTAATTTGTTATGCTCCTATGTTCCGCTCGTGGTGGTCTCTATGTGGTTATACCATTCTCGTAGAATCAGTACCTGACATAGATTCACTTGAATAATATATGCTTGAAAAACGGAACTTTTACAAAAAAATCAGTTTTATTTTTAAAATTATATCAACATATACGTAAAAAGGTAATACCAAATTTGTTAATACTGCCTTTGCTTGCATATCATGATTTGGATTATTGTACCACAGCTGCTGCATCAGGTACGTGAATATATCGATTTTAAGGTGGTTGGGTGTGAGGTATTACTTTTACCTCCACCTTGCTTGGTATATTATAACTATAAATAGATAAATAATATATAATAAATATAGTAAATATACATTTATATACATATATTTATACATAATATATAGTATATATAAAAAAATCCATGCGAGTGATATGCACCGCCTAAAAGAGAGCCTTTATGAAATTAGACAATATATATCAGTACAAATAATATGAATCAGTATGGATAAATAAAATATACCAGTAATATGTTTTAAGGCTATGAATCAGAAAGGATGATCACTATGAGATCAAATGAAGAAAAGAAAACTGTTACAAAATCTTTGAAGCTATCGCAAAAGGAGCAGGAATACATTCAGAAATGTGCAGATGAGGAAGGAATGTCTTTTGGCAGATATTTAGTCAATTGTGCCATACATAAGGACACGACCGTTACACCTGCGATGCTTGTAAAACTACAAGAAATTGTAAATACCATACAAAAGCTGGAAGATAAATTAAATGGCTCATTTTCATATGAAAAACAAGATATTCGAGAAATGCGAATGGACTTGGACGATTTATTTTCAAGTTCTTCCCATTAACAATATTATGAGGATATATTTCATGATATTGCTCAAATTCAAGAAGGGAGTGCTGATTTATGGGGATCTTTAAAGTAATTCGACATACGAATTATCATGGAAACTATTTATATGAAGCTGTAAAATATGTTCTGCACGATGAAGCAATGATTGGTTATAAAGGGAGTCCGAATATGGATGTTTATCATGCTTACAATCAAATGATGGCAGTAAAACACTATTTCGGAAAAACATCCGGAAATCCGCTATTTCATTTTGTTATCAGCTATCACTCCCGTAATGTATATGATGTGGAATGGGTTATTCAGAAAACCGCTTGGATTGCAGATTATTTTAGAGAAAGATATCAAGTTATCTGGTGTGTGCATCAAAAGGGGGAAAAGAAAAATGGCAAGCGTCTACCATCATTATTTCATGCACATATTGTCATCAATTCTGTCAGCTATGTGGACGGGAAAATGTTTTCTGGCACCAAATCTGAGATATATGCATTTTTAGAGCATATTAAGAGCTGCACCAAAGATTCTTCTTGGATTATAGAGTATGCAGATAAAGATGTTTGGGTGGAAAATGAGATAGAATAAATTTTTATTTCTTTGAAACCGAACAAAAAATCTCAAAAAATGGAGTGGCTGTTATGTTCACCACTCCTGATTTGTGAATTTGTTATTGAGATTGTGGGTATGGATATGTTGGATTACCCTTCTTTCAGTTTCACTCGACACGCTTTATCACAAAACGCCACACCATATTTCAAAATTTTCTGAAAACAGTCATATTTCAGCTCCGCCTCGTATCTGTTTTCTTCAATTTGCTGCAACGCTTCGTCACATTTTGCATCCAAATCACGGAACCGTTCTGCTACTTTGATTTCCAAAATTACGGCTAACTTATGCCGCTTCCGTTCTAGTACCAACAAATCCGGTCGGCCATCGCCGCTTTCCCGATTAGACTTCACGTCATATCCCTTAAAACCAACCAACAGTCCCGATAAAAAGCCATGATAATAGTTTTCTTTACTGTCATAGTAGCTGATTGTTTCGTCCAGCCAATCGCTCAAAAGTGTTTCGAATTCGTCTACATCTCCACTGATCATAGCCGTAAACAAATCATTACGTGAAGTGCTTCTCACTTTCTCATCAAACCATTGCATAATTGTGGTTTGATATATGGTCTGAACTTCCACATTTGGAATGACCAGTTCGGCATAAGTTAAGATATTTTTCTTGAGCAAACGAATTGGTTTCAAGTATCCTGTAAAAAGTAAGAAACTCCAGATATAATCCGTATTGATGTTGATATTGCGGTACGTGATATCCTCATAAATTGGTTTTGTTAAGGATTCGCCATTCATCAGTGCTTCGATCTGGTTGTGCGTTTCTTCATTACCGTCCACTACGAGTTCATGAATAATGTCATTGGAACTGGTGTTGCTCCAATAGGGCTTTGGAATCACATTTTTTTCCGTAATCGCCGATAAAACATAATTCAAAATGCTCCACGGATTATATATTTCCGTCTCGCCAAACAAGTACCCATCATACCATTCTTTCATCTCATCGAATTTGTCTTGAATCTGAAAATCCTCAGCAATTTTCTTCACTTCTTTTTCTGTAAATCCAAAATATTTCGAAAATATGCTATCCGTGATGGTGTGTACTTTCAGATTATTCAGTCCCGTGAAAATACTTTCCTTCGAAATTCGCAAACAGCCCGTTAATACACCGAATTCCAAGTATGGATTTGTCTTTAATGCACTCTCGAAAACGGAACGAATCAAATCTACCATTTCATCGTAGAATCCACGGAAATGCGACGTTTCCAAGGGAACATCGTATTCATCGATGAGGATGATGACTTTTTTCTGGTAAGCGGCATATAGGCAGTCGGATAAAGTACGAATTGCATACAAATAGTGAGAATCATCTGCTTTTCTGCTCATAATTTCTTGATAGTCTGATCTGTCTTCTTCCGATAGAAAAGGTAAAATCTTCTGATGTTTTTTGAATTCATCAGAAATTATTTTTTTGAAAAGAAGGAAAGAATCAGAAAAATCCCCCTGTTTCATACTCTTCAGCGACAGCGAAATCACCGGAAACTGTCCCTGATGCTGCATATATTTTTCACCAGCTTGAGAGATGTTCAATCCATCGAATAGGTAGGCGTTATCCTTGTCTGTCTTTTCGAAAAATCGCTGCAGCATACTCAAATTCAAAGTCTTGCCAAAACGTCTGGGACGTGTGAAAAGATTGACAGCACCTTTTTTGTCCAAGATTTCTTTTATCATGAGAGTCTTATCTACAAAATAATAACCATCATCAACAAGCCGCTTGAAATCCTCTACTCCAATGGGGATCGGTTTAAAGTTACTCATGCTATTGATACCTCGCTTTCACCGAAATTTCCACTAGCTTTAGTATAGCATGTTTTCGGATGAATTGCAAGGAAATTTGATTCTTCTTCAAAAATTCATACTATTTTCTATTTGTTAACTTCCTGATTTCGCTTTTATGAGCTGTAGAATGGTCTTTGATTCTTTTGTAATCTGACACAGAATAATTCCCAAAAATCGCTTATGGGGACCTTGTATACTGCTCAGAAAAATACCGTTGCTTTGGCTGACCTGTTGTTGACGTGTTGCTGACAGATTTTGAGATATATAAATAAAGGCTTGGAACTATCCAAATCACTGATTACGAAAACATCCCTGATTCCGTAGTGTAATCAGGGATGCTATAATGCATATTTGAATGCTATTAAAAAATTAGAGATGAATCTTTACTCATTTAACTTTTACACTGTATCCTCCAAAGTTATTCCAGTTATCAAACACTAATAATCATAATTTCCGTGATTTGCTTATTGATTGGAATTGTGATAACTTTCTCATCAAGATATAGCATAAAAGGCATATTTCTATCCTTTATTTCGCATGAAAATCCTGATATATCATCCAAGTGATCTAAAAAAGTCGTTGGCTGCTTAAGGTTGCTTAATTCAATCGCTCTTTTGTCAATGTTTATGCGGATTTTTTCATAGGATCGTGAGAATTTTGCTTTACTTTCGCCAAGTTCGATCGAAGCCAGATTTGTCCCAATCGATTTGCAAAGAAAATCAATCGTTTCTTTGTTTAATTTTGCTTCGAACATCGATCATTCCTCCGGCATGAATCATTCTGCACTTTGGCAAGAAATTTGCATAATTCGTTTTCCAAAGAGTATTTGTTGATCTTTGATTACAAAGATTCTCGGCAGGCCAAAACATCAACTGGAACAGTTAATACGTCTATTGTATCGCCACTTTCATCATCATAACGCTTTTTATCACAGCTTTTGAATTTACAGAGATTTTTTCGTAGAGCCAATAGCCCATCAAAATTGTTTTGGTGGATATCTTTCATGGCTCTTTCGGAGATAATTTTAATGTAGTCCCTGTCAATATTTTTTATTTTAGGGGCTTGATTTTTATATGCAGGTCTTAATTATTAAAGAAGATACATCTAAGGCAACACCGCACAGAGATTGTACATCAGACGTATCACAGATTTTTCTTTAGATTGTGAAGTAACGACGAAGTGATACTTGATATATTGCAAGAAGGAACTTTGCAAGATGAAGGAAAAGATGCAAGCAGATAATGTGCGAAGCCGTCAAACGGTTTTTGTGCGGTGTTGCTCTAAAATCTTTCGCATCTGATACCACACAGCACCGCCGTGTGTCGAGTCAGAAACACCTTCATTTTTAAATTCAAAACGCTCATAATATGCGGTTTTGTTCGCTTTGCAAGTCAGCACAATACCAGTACGTCCTTCCAACTCGGCTTGTGTAATGACAGCACACAATAAAGATCCAGCAAACCCTTTTCGGCGGCTGTCCGGAAAGTAAAGCACCGACTAAGCCCAAAAAAAAGAACCCCCGAAAGTCGCCACTCTCGGGGGTTCGCTTGCATGTCGCCTTGCAACATTCTTAACTTCGTAATTACTTTTATTATACCACGTCTACAGTCTATTGTCAAGCCATTTTGCAAAAATTTTTATTCTCTCACCAGTTCCCGATACCGTCGTATCAACTCCGCCACGCACTCGCTCTCTGTAATCTTCCGGTCAAAGCCATAGGCAGCCATCACGGCAAAGTCGTTCGCCCAGTCGCAATTCTTACTCCACCGAAACCACACACTTCGCAATAATCTCATAAAATGCCGTTGCTTCCACGACTGACCGAACCGCCGTTTCGAGCATTGTATCACGGTCAATCAAACTCCAATCCAGCGAAAAACCATAGTGCAGTGCCATACAGCGTATCAGTTCACGAATGCTGCGCCCATTGCCCTCACGGAACGGATGAATAATATTCAGTTCGGACATGATATAAGAGAGATGCGCAATCTAACGCTCCCTGTCGGTTTCATGCAGCATATTGTCGCCTCGCAGCTTCGCAAACACCTTGTCCAGCTCCTGCTGAATCAGATGTGGAGGATAAAACATCGTCTCACCCTTGCTGATTTGTTCCCGGCGGATACGCCCTGCAAACGGATAGATGTCCTCAAACAGAAAACGGTGAATCTTCATAAGCTGTGTCTTGCTAAATCTATCCTTGATCGGTGATTCCAGAAGCATATACTGCTTTAAGGCTGTGAGTTCCTCTTCCGCCTGTTTCAATTCGTCCTTTTCACGGATATTCAGCTTATTTTTCAGTACATCGCTGTCAGGATAACAGTAGATCGACTGCACCGTAGTATACATATCATATTTTGAAAACATTTACTTCGCCCTCTGATATTTCGCCCGCAGCTCTGCCATAAGCTGCTGATAACTCGCCTGTCCGCTGGCATATCGGTCGAGATTGTGTCGGCTAGCTTCGCTCAGCGGAATGCCCTCGATTGCCATTGTTCCTGCAACGCTCTGCATTCTTCTTCTGTGCAGTTCCGCACTGACGGGTGTCTTGCTTGCTTGTGGTTTCATGCGTCTGCCTCCTTTACCAGTTCCCGATACCGCCGCATCAGTTCCGCCATGCACTCGCTCTCCGTAATCTTCCAGTCAAAGCCATAGGCAGCCATTACGGCAAAGTCGTTCGCCTGATAGGCTTTGCGCAGCTCCGGCGGCATCGTGAGTTCATCGTAGAGGTCGGCGAGGGAGCTGTCAGGAAATTTCGCTCTTGCGTCAAGGATCGCCTGTACGGTCTGTTCGATTTTGGCTTTTTGGGCGTCTGTGGGGGTACACCATGGGAAGTTGTTGTAGACGATGAATATAGAGTAGCTGTAATCACTTTTTAATCTTCCACAAACTGCTCTCATCCATGCCATATGTACGTTGGAAGTTAATACTCCAAAATGGTATAGAGTAGCGTTCTCAATAATTCTTATTGAATTACCAGGAATTGTATTGCTGTCTAGATACCCTATAGGTATATATTTTCTTTTTTCTGAAGAAGTCTTAGGTATTGCAATAAACGTGTCAGGATTGATTTCTTCTCTGAATTTAAATGGAGTTAAAGCCATTTTTCGTGTAGGCTCAAATGTGCTTTTTTCACGCATTTCTTTTACTTTTTGAATACGTTCCATTACGTAAGGCATTGAATTCAATTCCTTTGGTGATGCATTCACAAGCCAAAGACAGTACCTTTTTTTATTATTGATAAATTTATTCCCCATCATAAATCTTTTTATATACTTTTTTGCTTTAGGTTCTTTAGCTATGAAATCTTCGTACTCATCTTCCTCAATAATTAAATTTTCACCATCTGTAGGTTGATTTCCACGATAAACAGGAGGAACGTTACAAATAGGCTTAGTTCGTCTTTGTACAAATATATCTGGCGCATCAATTAAATATGCATTGATATTTTTTACCTTCTTCACTGTGTTACTATCGAATAACAACCGCTCTTTGCTGTTTTGCGCAGAACTAAATCCCACAATCACGCAATGCATATGTGCTTTTAAGCTTGCTTCGCTATCCCAACGAAAAGTCTTGTATGCAAAGTCAATATGAATGTCGTAATTCTCAAAAAGTGGTTGCCAAATAATAGCCACTTGTTCACCTTGGCATATCGAATTTGTAGATACGAATGCTGTACAAATTTCAGTATTTTTTATCAAATCTGCTGCTTTATAATACCATCCGGCTACGTAATCTAAATTTTTTGCCTTGATTTTTGTTGCTGCGGATAAATCGCTTTTCTGTTCCTTTGATTGCAAAGAATACCCCACAAACGGCAGATTTCCCATAATATAGGATAATTTTTCTTTTGACACCACACTTTCCCAATCCACTCGAAGGGCATTGCCCTCCACAATGGTGGCGTTGGTTTTTAATGGCAAAAATTCGAT
>JAJQEI010000031.1 GCA_021201755.1 Ruminococcus sp.
ATATCATGCTGGATTGCTTGGTCGACTTCGACAAATTATTACATATCGTTTACTATAATTGATTTCCGTGCCGGATGGTGGAAAAGGGTTGACAGGGTCGGCGGATGATGGTATAATAAAGAAAAGCGGTGCAATTAGTGGCGCATTAAACCCTGACAGTGACGAAGCAAACGAACACGCAGAGCGGTATTATGCTTCTGTTCGAAAAATGAAAACAGATGCTTCTAGGATTGCCGAAAACACAGGCTACAGTGAAGAGACGATACAAGAAATAAAAAACTTTATTTTCTTAGAAAAGCATGATTTAGGCGAAGATGAGCCTACATATTTTGACTCAGATTATAGAATAGCACAATCGTGGCAAAGGCTGATTGACGGCAAAAACATTCAACCGCATGATTTAACATTGTTAAAGCATGAAATCATGGAACGGGATTTAATGCGACAAGGCTATTCACAAGATGAAGCGTACAAAATAACTTCACAAAAATACAATTATCGGAGAGAATCGGAGGAATACTATGGTACGGTTGACAAGCATATCCAAAAATGACAACGTTATAAAATGCAATATTGTTCCTAAAGACAGTAAGAAAAAAGGGGCTTTAGAAGTTGACATTAAAACAAACGAAATAGTTTCCTATACATTGCCTACAGGATATGAAGATTGTATCTCTCATGGCCATCATGCAAAAAGGCGGCTTATTCAAATCTTAAAAGGAGAAAAGCCGATGCGTGATGAATATCTTGTCATGTGGTATTGATTCCCGATTATAGTAAATATTTCATAAGCACTCTGCCAAGAGTGCTTTTTTCATGCGTGGAGGTGTGAATTTATGGCAAGCTATAAAGTCGTATTATCCGGCGATGATGAGCTGGAGGAAGTGTTAAAGCTGCACGCAGACACGGATTTTTCAAAGGCGGTGAAGGCGACAACGGTGAAGCTTTTGAAAAATGCCAAAACGGATACGTCGGTGGATACGGGCAAGCTGAAACAACACCTTTACGCCGATTATCTTACAAGCTTCAGCACTCCAGAGGGAACGGTGTATTATACGATGCACTATGCGCCTCATGTGGAATACGGGCACAGAACCACCAGCGGCGGTTTTGTCAGCGGACAATATTATCTCAAAAAAGCAGTACAGGAGACGCAAAGTGAATTCAAGCAGCAGATTCTGGATGCAGTGAAAGAAGATGAGTAAAAATGGCAGATTATACGTTAAGTGCGAAAGTATCGGCAGATTTGCGGCGGTTATTGTGGATGACCGATATAATTCTAGCTATATTTATCATTCTATTTGCAATGTGTTCGAGGATTTTCGGCGAAAGTATGTCACGACAATTAATCTGCAATTCGGTGCGTTGAAACACTTAGGATTTTGCGTACATGACGACAGGCAAACGCAAGACAGTATTGCCACTGAACTCGATTTGCGGCAAATGGAAATTGAACGAGAACAGCAACAGCTTGAAACATGGAGAAATATAAAAAAGGGCTTTTTTGAAAAGATGTTTGTGTAAAAAAACACTGCCAACTAAAGCGGTTGACGGTGCGAAAGGCTATTCAATTTAGAAAGGGTGATATCATGTCAAAAACAAACAGCGGTCTAGTCACCTACGCAAAGGCGCAAATTGGCTTGCCTTATTGGTACGGGACATTTGGTCAAACGGCGTCCGAATCGCTTTACACGGCGAAAAAGAAGCAATATCCGAGCTATTACACGGCATCCGATTTTTCTAGCCAATACGGCAAGAGGGTGCATGATTGTGTGGGACTGATAAAAGGCTATCTCTGGAGTAGTTCCACCACGGCAACACCGACGTACACGGCATCGCAAGACGTTTCAGCATCGGGAATGTACTCGAAAGCGACCACAAAAGGCGGCATTTCTAGCTTCCCTATGAAAGCCGGTCAGCTGGTTTTTAAATCCAGCTCCAGCAGCTCCAGCGGCATCCACCATGTAGGCGTTTTGGGTGGTGATGGCTATGTTTATGAAGCAAAGGGACACGCCTACGGCGTTGTAAAAACGGTTTACGCTGCGAAGGATTGGCAGTATTGGGCACAATGTCCATGGTGTACGGATAATACGACAAGCACGTCCAGCACCTCTACGACGTCCAGCAGTTCAATTCGTCAGAAATGGATTTTTTAGAGGTGATAAAACTTGAAAATGAATCCTATTTGCATGGTGTCAAAATCATCGATGACGGCTATGCAGAGGACACCTATTTACCAGTCGAGGTGATAAAATGTTGAATATTCCACGAGTGGCATTGTACGCCAGATTTTCCAGTGATAATCAGCGCAGCGAATCGAATGACGCACAAATTCGGGCGATGAATCAGTTCTGCAAGCAACAGCATTGGCAAATCGTGTCAACCTACACAGACGAAGTGAGGAGTGCAACAACTGACAATCGACCGCAATTTCAGCAAATGATTGCAGACAGTGGCAAGGGCGTCTTTGACATTGCTCTAATACATAAGTTGAACAGATTCAGCCGTGACCGTTACGATAGTGCGATTTACAAGAAACGCTTGAAAAAGAATCATGTCAGATTGTGCAGCGTGATGGAACGAATGGACGACAGTCCGGAAAGTATCATGATGGAAAGTGTTTTGGAGGGTATGGCGGAATATCACAGTAAAAATCTTGGTCGAGAAGTCATGAAAGGCATGAACGAAACGGCGCTTCAATGTAAGCACACAGGCGGTTGTACGCCATTGGAATTCGACCTTGATGAGAGTAGAAAGCTCGTCATAAATCCACACGAAGCCGAAGCAGTGAAGCTAATTTTTGATATGTATACTGATGGCTATGGTTACTCCAAAATCATCGATGTTTTAAATAGCCGTGGGTATAAGACGAAAAAAGGACAGGATTTCGGGAAAAATTCGCTCTATGAGATTTTTGGAAGCGAAAAATATACGGGTACTTATGTATTCAATCGGGCTTCTTCGAAGGCGTGCGATGGCAAACGAAATAATCACAGCAGCAAGGATTGCAGCCGCACAATTCGCATTGAAAACGGTTGTCCGCAGATTATCAGTAAGGAACTTTTCGAAAAAGTACAGCGACTCTGTGAAGCGAATCGGCGAAACGCAGGGCGGTATCACAGCAAGGAATTTTATTTGCTATCCGGCAAAGTTGTTTGTGGCATTTGCGGTAAGAAAATGCAAGGTGATTTGAGATTTTCCGGCAGAAACAAGAACAGATTAGCTACGTATCGCTGCAACACATGGCGTACGTACGGCTCGATAATTTTCAAAAATTTTTCTCATGGTATGATGGCGTCTATTCTTTCTAAAAAATTCTTTTTTGGTTCTGGCTACACCTAACTCATCATTTATTTCTGCCAGTGTTATTTGTATTTCCATAATTCTATTATATCTTATTTTGAGTAACTTGTTAGTTGTGCGGCGTTGCCTTTAAGGTAAATAATAAATTTCTTCTGTATCTACATAATTCAAAATAGAAGAACTTATATCAAAAAGTTCACAATCGTTTGAGAAAGTTTCATAAATTGAACCCGATACATTTGCCCAATTATAAGAAGCAAAGACATCATCACGCATTACAATTTTTGCCACTATCTCGTTAGATGTATTTCCACGTGTATCTGTCAAATCCACTCGAACAAAAAAAGCTAATGTTACATCTATTTTTGATGACACCGACCGATAAGTGTTGATATAGTCAGACATAATTGTGCGTAAGAAACTAGTTTCATCCCAAGACGTACCAATAAAATGATAATCTACTGTATAATAATCGTTTGCTTGATTGTAATACACCGATATTTCTGAAACATTCGATTCACCACTAGCTGATTTTAGAGCATTTTCAATAATTTGTTCAGGTTCACTAGCTTCGACTGTTTCTATCTCAGTTTCTGTTTCCGATTTATTTTCAGTGCTTTCCAAAACCGTAGTTGAACTTATTACCATATCAGTTTCAGTTGTCAAAAACGTTTGATCAGATTTTGTCTCTTCAACTATTTCCGCTACAGAAGTATCGTTGGAATCATCAGAACCACTGGCAAAAACAATAATCAAAAGTAATCCTACAATTGCTATAAAAACTGCTATAATAATCAGATTTAAACGTCTTCTTTTATAAGCTGGATTGTTTTCAATACAACTCGATACATCAGGGCTTTTGAACTCTGTATTTCTGCTTGTGAATTGAGACTCCAATGAATTCCCACAATTGGAGCAAGACTTGGCTTCGTTCTCGTTTTTTGTCCCACAATTTGGACAAAATTTCAAAAAATCACC
Source organism: Ruminococcus sp. (assembly GCA_021201755.1). Classification (GTDB taxonomy): domain Bacteria; phylum Bacillota; class Clostridia; order Oscillospirales; family Ruminococcaceae; genus Ruminococcus_C. The sequence continues at coordinate 4,282 of JAJQEI010000031.1, forward strand.
TCTCTTATTCTGACTAATGCAAGTACCATTATTTTTAGATTTTGCTTCTGAAAGGGCATCTTGTATCTCTTGAAAATGTTTCTGTCAAACCGTGGATTCGCAACTCACCTGTTCCCATAACTGCCTGCATTTCATCAATCGACCTTATATCCTTGATATCCATTTCTTTAAAGCTAACAGTTCCCAATGCACTATTAACAAAAAATATACGTTCTGAAGTAATCACTACCACTCCAGCCAAAACATTTTTTACTTGTAAAGCCCCACCAAACATTTCATATCTGTTTTTAAAATCATCTTTATGATCAGACTTAATTTCTACATTAGCGCAGATTGCATAAATCAAATCTTCCGTTTCTCTAACCCTACTTTGTGCAACTTTTATACTCCCTCGTAATGGTAATATTACTCGTTTTGTTTTTCTTAACTAATTCTTCAATAAGCATATGTCTCCTCCTATAACCAAAACCATCGAACAAATTTTGCAAGCCTTTCACATTTTTCAAAAAGTCAAATTCAAAAAGATAAAAAAATGTTACCCCTATAAATAAAAATATTTTTTACATGAGCCATTTCTGCGCCCTGTACTACCATATATTAGCAAATCTTCCTGCGAAAGTCAAGCAAAAATGAAACTTGGGTGTGGACATACAGCGCATATTATAAGAAATCGAGAAGAGAAAATGGTAGCTCGCGAGATTTTGAGTGAAGGTTTTCGCAATATTTCATTTTTTGCCACATCAAAAGCGTTATAGGCATCCACAAAAAGCTCCAAAACCGATTGCAAAGTTTTAAGCTTTCTTGGAAAGCATCTGCTCCGTTGTCGCAAAAAAAGTATTGCTTTTATCATGTACATTTCGAATATATGTTCCCGGATAAATGACATCCATATACCCGTTCCAACCGTCACTGCAATAAATATCAGCCCATGGAGCGTTATCTACGATTTTTTGTATCCGCATTGGCGACTTGTCAAACGCAACGTCAAAATCCACGATTTGACGCAGTAATCGACTTACCATTATTATAATGTAGGTGTTTTCTCGTGTTTCTGTTTTGGGCTTTTGACCGGCAAACCAATACAATTCATCAAATTCTAAAATATGGTAACTATTTTGCAGGTTTTGAGCCGTTTTTTATCCAGTTATACACATTCGCCCTGCTGAAGCCAAAGATCTTTCCCATACCTCGACCGCTTACTCCAGCGTAATATGTTTTAATTGCCTGTTGGCGAACTTCCTCGGGATATTCTCGTGTTTTCGGGTTGATCGTGTAGTATTTTTTGCAATCCTTGCAAAAGCACCTCTGTGTTTCTGAGCGATTCTTTCCCACATTTACCTGATTTTCTGTTTTTCCACATTTAGGACATTTTCGCCCCGCTACTTCTTTTGCTTTTCTCATATCTCTACTATATCACATTCTGCTCTCTTTGTCCAGACCCTTTTTTTACGGCAAAAGCATTTACTTTTGAGAAGTAACAGAAGCAGGGTCAAAAAGAATATCAAGAAAGAGAGTAGGTTCAAGAGAAGCCCTAAACATGAGCCGCTTTTTGCTGATGCATTTATACTGTGCCTGCAAAACAAGATTCAACGCAATTTTGCGCAAAACATTAAGGCACAGAGAAGAATTGTCTTTTCTTGCTCTCGAAGCATTCTCACGAAAAATTACATCCAAACACCAGTAAAGCTGATTTTCAATAGACCAATGTTTTCTCACAGAATCAGCAAACACATCAAGGTGTCTGACCCACCCCCCTGTCAAGTAGACAGCGCAAAAAACAAAAATATTCTACTATTTAACCCAAAGCAGTCTTTGCAATTTGTGCAGACTGCTTTGTTGTTGACAAGTGACAAGCCACTTTTGGAGTGAGGAGCAAAGCGACGAACGGAGGAAGTGGCTTATCGTTTCATTCGCTTGGCTAACTACGCTACATATGTTTCGTGGTATTCCATAGGTGCATATATCTCAGCTTAATCTGATATCGTTTTGTGTTGTAATAGGTGATGTATTCTTCTATTGCTGAGATCAGTTCAGCCTTATCTGTAAACTTGCGAAGGTAGTACATCTCGGATTTCAGTATCCCCCACCATTCTTCCATCGAACCATTATCAATACATCTTCCGACTCGAGACATACTCTGTATCATTCCGGCATCTACAAACTTTTGGTGATGCACCAGACCACGGCGCAAGAAAAAGCACCGAAACTACGAGCTTTTTATTTTTTGCAGTCACTTTTCTAGTCACTTTCCGGCAGAATTGACTTCATATATTTCGAAATTTCGGCTTCTACTTTCAGCCTTTCCGATTCCATCGTATGGGTGTAGGTACCTCTCATGACGGTCAAACTTGACCATCCACCCCTTTCCATAGCATACACGTCAGGTACGCCGAGCGCACAAGCGATGGACGCCGACAGATGCCGGCAGTCATGAAATTTCATTTGTGGAAAACCAGCTTTCACCATGCACCGTTTGAACCGCTGACTTATTCCATGAATTGGGAAATTAAAAATCCAAGGGCTATTCTTTACAGGTTTAGGAAATTTATCCAAAATTTCCGGTGGAATTTTTACAACCCTCCTACTGGATGCCGTTTTTAATGACTCACTGACAATAAATTCATTGCATTTTTTTCACGATTATACACGGTGGTTCTTTGCCGTTACAAAAGCAAGTACCATCGGCGGCAATATCTTTCCATTGCAACCCCTCGATTTCACCAAGTCGCAAAGTCGACCAGACGGACAGCAACGCAGCAGTTTCTATTTCCGTACCTTTCATAGCTTGCAAGACCGCCTCAGGCGTGGGGAAATCCTTGTATTTCGGTTGATTTTTTGGCAGCTTCACCTTTAGGCAAAAATCAGGGTGAAACATTTCCAAGGCAGCCCGCAGCAAAGACAGGCTATTGACTACGGTATGCCGTGCATGACATGAAAGCTCAAAATTTACGGCTTTCTGTATTTGGCAATTGTCTACCGACAATAGCGGCAACGGGTAGAGGGATTTCAAGTAGTTTTTACGGATATTTTCGTAACTTGCAAGTGTGGATGGCTTCAGACTCATTTCAGACGCTTTTATGTAGCTCTCGACAGCGTCGCCTATAGTCATTTTTGCAGTATCTGGCACTTTTAGCGATTTCTTGTAGTTATTGGCAAGAGCTTCACAGGCTTCTCTCGTTTTTGCCGTGAAACGCTTGTAAATACCGCCGGTATGGACACAGCACGTCTAAGAACCGGATTTGGTTTGTTTTGCGTGTATCATATTTACACACCTCCTAGCCTTCAGCATATCCCAAACGGCTAAAATTTGCAAGGCGGTAGTCAACGAGGCGAAAAGGCTATATTTTTAATTTATGGCTTCAATTGGAATTTGACTAAAACTATATTTTGGCAATCTCAAGGCAAAAAAAGAAAAGACCACGATTAACGGTCGCAGTCTTTATCTTTGCATTTGTTAAAAAATAATCTTAAAATAAAACTTCTTTCACATTGTACACTATTGGCGTGGTTCTTGTACATTTGTGAACAACGCTTTGCTAAGCTTTGCAGGGCAAAATAAGCATATAATGCATTTTGCGGTAAAAAAAGCGTTTGAAGTCTTTTCACTTTTTTTATTTTACCATGATAAACATTAGCTTGTCAATAGCTGTTTATTAAAAAATTTTTAAAATTATTCACGAAAGGAATGATTCTTGATGAGAACGCAAGAAGAAAAAACGGCTATACGCCAGAAAAATCAAAGCACTGTCGACTATCTACGATACCAGCGTCAACACGATGGCAACCGTAACGGGGCTAAGCCGCTCAACGTTTTACAGCCGATTAGACGGCTCGACCCCGTGGAAGCTGCAAGAACTGGATGCCCTATGTGATTTTTGGGGCGTGGATTTGGGAAAATTCATAGGAGGTGAGGTGCTTTGAAGCTCAACGAAAAAGAAATCCGAAAAGCGTGGGATTTATTCCACCCAAACGGAGACCTCGCAGAAATACGGGTATTTAAGGGCAAAAACGCACGCCGTGGATACTTCACCGACGCAGAGACAGCAATTCAGGCACTGCAGAAGCTACCAGAGGGGACACAAGTTTACCACGCCGTGCAAAAACTTTCTGCAGACTTTCAGCCGCCTAACGTGGGCGTCTTTGAAGCAGGAAAAGCGGTAAAAGATGCCGATATTTCAAACTATCGGTGGTTAATTCTTGATTTCGACACGATACCGGCGCACAACAACAGTAGAAACGCAACGGACGCAGAGCTTTCACACACGCTGGATATTTGCGGTGAAGTCACAGACACACTTTGCAGCATGGGCTATGGCTTTCAAAGACCGGCGATTATTGGCAGCGGTAACGGCTATCATGCTTTTTTTCGAATTGACTTGCAAAACAATAACAATTCAAGAAATCTACTAAAAAATGTTTTGCACACTCTCGATGCACTTTATAGCGACGATTCGACAGAAATCGACAAAACGGTCTATAATCCTTCTCGTATTATTCGTTTACCGGGGACTTTCAGCTACAAAGGTGAACAAAACGGTGGACGTTTTGCAGTTATTGAGGAGAGCGGCGATAACTCAAAAATAAACGATGCTAACACACTACAACGACTTTCCATCCACTTTGAGCCGGCTACAGAGGCTACACACGGCAACACCAAAAAAGCCCCTTTTTAGGTGGAAGCATGGCTTACAGAACACGGGATTGACTACAAGGCGGAAGCGTATCACGCCGGTACAAAGTACGTTTTGAAGGAATGCCCTTTTAACCCAGAGCATGGCAAAGATAAGCCATCGGTTTTTGCTTTACCAGATGGGCGTATTGGCTTCAAGTGCTTTCACAACTCATGCAGTGGTAACCATTGGAAAGAATTTCGCTTACATTTTGAACCGGATGCATATGACCACACCTACAGCCAAAAAGACGGCAAGCTCTTTGAGTGGGGTGAACCCTTGCCCTTTGAAACGTATACCGAAAAGCCCTTTCAAGACTTTCCAAGCGGCGTCTTTCCCCTTGAAATGGAGCGGTGGCTGGACAGCGAAATGCTATATTTACAGCGTGACCGGCTAAACATAGCCGTATCAGCTCTAGCCGTTTTGGCAGCGTCTTTACAGGGTAAAGCATGGGTCGAACACCCAGCCGGTAATAAGCACAAGGAGCATTTAGCCCTTTTTCTGGCAGTCATTGGAGAAAGTGGAACACGCAAAAGCAGCTACTTTTCTGAAGCAATGAAACAGACGACGGCTTAACCATGAACTTAGAAACCAATCCGCTCCTACAGTTT
>JAJQEI010000025.1 GCA_021201755.1 Ruminococcus sp.
GCTCTTTTATACGCTTGTTTGCGGCCTGAAGCTGCTGTGCAATATTTAGCGAATCCTCCGGCGAACGCATTCCCGACCCCGTGTCTATCTCGCCGTTCCGAGCCCTTCTCAGCCATGTTTCTAACGTTCCCTTGGGAATACCCAATTCATTGGCTGCTACCTTATTTCCTATCTCTTTCGCCAGCTTTATTGCTTGCTTTTTGAATTCTTCATCATGCTTCTTCACTGCACCCATTTTTGACACACTTCTTCTCTTTTTTTATTTTACTCCTCTTCTTCAGTTTGTGTCAAGTTTTATTATACACCATCACCCGAGAAAAACAAAATTATTCTTTACAATTTAAGATTTCAGTGGTAGAATCATATTTAACAAGTGAAGTATTGTATCAGGATTTGGCAATGAAATGCAGGATAAACAATCCATCGCTGATCACACAGTGGGTCAGTAGTTTACGTACTGGCGGTCTTGATGCATTGAAGCCAAAAAAGAAAGGTCATAAGGCATTGAACTCGAAAATTGATAAGAAGGAAGGCTCATCTTCAGAGAAGGTTGACACAAGCGCAGAACGCTTGAAAGAGCTTGAGGATGAAAATCTAAGGATGAGAATAGAGAATACATTTTTAAAAGAATTGAAGAGACAGCGGTTGGAGAGGGAAACTCTTCGGGAAACACAGCGAAAATCATCCACAGTCTCCGAGGACAATTCAGATTAAAAGATATTCTCGCAGCCACCAAGTTTTCAAGGTCAACATATATGTATTGGCAAAAAAGGCTCGAAAGACTGAATCCAAATAAAGAAATAGAAGAACTGATTACAGAACTGCATTTCAAGCACGAAAATTATGGTTATCGGCGTATGACGGGAGAATTGCGAAAGCAAGGCATCCTGATCAACAAAAATAAAGTCCAACGTATTATGCAAAAGCGGAAGTTTCAAGTGACCTCGTTTACACGAAAGAGCCGCAAATACAACTCGTACAAAGGCAAAGTGGAAACAGTCGCACCAAATCGCATCAGAAGAATATTTAAGACGAGTATATTTCATCAAAAAATCACTACCGATACGACAGAATTTAAATACTACGAAATTGATTCAAAAAATCGCATAACAATGCGTAAGCTTTATCTGGATCCGTATATGGATCTGTTTAACGGTGATATATTGAGCTTCAGCATCGACAACGACAAGCATCCATCGGCAGCGAATGTGATGTATGCGCTGAATGAGGCGATAAAGATAACCTCAGATTGTTCATACAGACGGACGTTTCACTCTGACCAAAGCTGGGCATATCAGATGAAAGCATATTCTAACAGGCTAAAAGAGGAACGAATCTACCAAAGAATGTCGAGGGGCGAGGCAAGAAAATCTAAAAATTCGAAGTGTATTATAAAGAAGTCTGGTTTGACGATGATAGAAGCAAAGAATTATTATGGATTTATAACCGGCATCGTTAACGATGACAATTATATGATTTAAATATTAGTAAAAAATGAAAAACGTCTTTATCATGGTATTTTTTATTGTATGATACATACTGCATATATTCATCCGTAAGCTCATGTAAATTCAAACTGTATTCGTAAATTATCGGCAATCAGTGCAATGAATTCAGAATTAGAGGGTTTTCTATTCTGGATATATGGGATGTGTCCAAAGAAATTTCGCATAGCGTCAAGACCATTTTCACACCATGCAAGTTCAATCGCATGGCGAATGCTTCGTTCGACTTGTTCTACAGTAGAACCAGATGCTTATGCAATCTTTGGGTAAAGTTGGCGTATAACATGTGAGACGTATTCCGGATGTTTAATTGCAAGCAAAATGCCAATTTGAAGATTTTTATATTCCTTTAGATTTGCCGAAATTCCAGTATGTTGGAGAATATTTGTCACTCGAAGATACAATTCTTTCTCATCCTTCTCATTTTTTTCAATATATGGAAGATGGTTCTGTTCCATTTCCATTAAGCTAAAAATTCGATCTTTTAAGTCTTCTTCATCATAAGGTATTTGGATGAAATGTGCTCGTTTTGTAGACATAACTTCGTATTCAACAACATCGTTGACATAAGTAGAAATCACAATATATGCCGGTCGATTAGGCAAGTCCTTTGTTTTCTTGATAATGCTTAATGCATCGAAATTTGGCATTGTAGTATACATAATTACGACATCTGGTTTTTCCTTCAGAATGGAATTTAAGATAACTTTTCCATCTCTTTTTCTTGTATAAGCATAAATTTCAGGGCAACATAATGTCGAGACGACGCATTTGAGTTCGTCCGCAGAATCGAAGCCAACAATCACCTTGATTTTTCTTTTTTGTGTACAGTGTTCCATATATAGACCTCCTGTTTTACAGTATAAAACTATGATGTTTTTGCAAAACATCATAATATATTTTATCATATACATAGAATATTGTAAAGTATAAAATATGTCGAATTTCCACGAATCATGTCGAATACAGTCGATTGGAATGGGTTTTACATTTTTTTGAAAAATAGAATAGAGAAAATGTGGAATGAATATCTGTAATATCGCCTCATGATAGACCTAAGAAACTTCAAGCGCATAGTACAGCTTGAAGATGTCTGATACGATAGCAGCTTGAACAAGCAACAGATGTGGAACATTTACATCATGCAAGAGGATCAGAGAAATTGGTGTTTCAGTAAATTCATGTGTTGCAACTTTAGAAACAGACAAATGGCTGATTTAAAAAATGGTAAATTCTGAATACACTTTAAAATACTATTTTGACTTTGACCATGCTTCTTCGGATTTTTTAATAATTCGTAGGAATTTTTCAAATTTTATATTATAAAATTTTATATTAATTATATAATAAAAAGGATGCCGTGTAAAAATCGCACGACATCCTTTTCATTATATTACCGAATTATTCACACGAAATTTTAGTAGCCACAGCCATTGCCGCAACCGTTACCACAGTTATTGCCACAGCCGCCGCAGCAGCACAGCAAAATCACGATAAGCAAAATAATCCAGCAGCATCCACCATTTCCATCAAAACACATAAGACATAACTCCTTTTTCTCACATCAAAGACGTGGTATTTTGAAACAGCTTTTTTTCGCTGCTTCTACTATATTGTATGCAAACGTCAAAATTGTGTGCGTCTAGAAGAGAGAGATAATGTGACTCGAAGCAGGAAGAGGAGAAATGATATTTTCTATCCATTAAATCTGAATTTCTGGAAAGCTGCCACCAGTGATGTCTTTTTTTACAATGATTTGCTTATCGATGCGGTTGCGTAGTTCGGAGACGTGGGAGATGATGCCTACTAGACGATTTTGATTTGCTAATCCTGTCAGTGCCTGTAGTGCTTTTTCTAGAGTTTCACTGTCCAGTGTCCCGAACCCTTCGTCTACGAACATGGTGTCTAATTGAATGCCACCACTGCTGGACTGTATCATATCAGATAGACCCAGTGCAAGCGACAGAGAGGCTTGAAAAGATTCGCCACCGGACAGACTTTTGACACTTCGTTCTGTTCCATTGTAGTGATCAACTACGTTTAGATCTAGACCACTCTTTGACTGCAAATTTTCTGCTGCTGCTTGTCGCTTGAGTTCATACTGTCCGCCGGACATAATCATTAGTCTAGTGTTCGCTTTGTCTAAAATTCGATCAAATTGAGTCATTTGTACGAATGTTTCCAATTTGACCTTATCTTTACCGCTGATGCTTCCGTTTGCCGTGTCTGACAGGGCTTTTATCCAAGCGTACTTATGCATAATATCTTTCGATTCCGTTTGATGATATTGTAGTCGTTCTAGGATCTCCTGATTCGTGCTGAGGCAGTGATAAATTTGACTGCGGATATGCTCTTGCATATGTCGTTCCTCATCAAGCCGGTGTTCCTCAGTTGCTAAGACAGCCAAGTCGATTTTTGTTGCCCTATCAAGCTGTTTTTCCAGTTCTTCTGCTCGAGCTGAAAGCTTGTTATATGCCTTTTCTTGTATCTCAAAATTTTTTTGTGCAGAGTCCATCGTATTTTTCGCCTGTGTGTAGTGGGATTGCAGCTGTTGAAGATGCATCTCTGCCTGTATTTTATCTGGAAAGGAAAATTCTTTTTCAGCTTTTGCAATATCTGCCGTCAAGTGACGAATTTCCATGTCAAGCGTGTTGCTTTTCTTTTCCAGTGTGTCTGCCGATTGTTTGACTTCTTCTGCCAGCTTTTGTTTTTGAGAAAGGTGCAACGATAGTGTATCTCGGCGAGTGCAGCGTGATTTCTCACTCTCAATTTTTCGGATGAACTCTTGATTTTCCATTTCAAAAGTGTGCAGTTGTATTTCCAAATCTGGTATTATCAAGCTTGGTTCGTCCAAATGTTCTATCATATTTTTTGGCAGTATCTCTCGTAGTTGACCGCAGAGCGCACGAACCTGTCCTTGCAGGTCACTGCGATTTGACTGCAATTCGGAGAGTTGCTTTTGTGCCGATTCTAAGTTTTTCTCACACTTGTGATATCGATTTTCCAGCAGTTGCAATTCTTGCTGTGCTTCGGAGATTGTAGAAAAATTAAGCTCGTCTTGCATTTTTTTTACTTGTATTTTGTATTCCTGTATTTCTGTTTCTTGTTTAATGCTTTTGTTTTCGAGTTGTTGGAGTACTATACTGGATTCGTTATACTGTTTTTCAAGGTCTTTAATATCTTCTTCCAGTTTTTCGTAGCTCTCTATATCATGCAATGCTTTCTTTATAGCAGTGTTTGTTTCTTGATATGCCGTTTCTATTTCGGTTTGTCGTGCCATTATCGCTTGTGTTGCCTGTTTAGGTAATCCATTTTGAAAAAATTCTCGAGCCAGTTCGTTTCGACGGTTGAAATTATTTTCCATGCGTTCTTTCTGAATTCCTGCTGCTTTGCTAGCATCGTTTGCAGCGTTTTGCTTTTGTTCATTTTCCATACGCAGTTGCTCCAATACTTCCTGCATAGGAGCATTTGCAGAGATTTCTGCAGGGTGAGGATGATCCAGTGCTCCACACACAGGACATGGCTGTCCCACTTGTAGTTGTGTAGCGAGAATTCCAGCCTGTTCATCAAGAAAAGCTTGATATTGTGTTCGATAATTTTCTTCGGAGCGTTTTGCTTGATTTCGCTTTTGAAGATAGTCTGCTTGGCATTTTTGATAGGCATCCTGATTTTTCTCGAAGCTATCGTGTATTTCAGAAAGCATTTGTAACTTTTGCTTCTGTGCTTCCAAGGTGGAAAGCTTATTTTTCAGCTGTGTGTATAATACATCTGTGCCTCGCAAAGAATCAAGTTTTGATTTTTTCTCTTCCAGTAGGCTTTGAAGACGATCTAATGAGGTCTTTTTCTGAACATATTGTTGTTGGATTGTTTCAAATTCCTGTTTTTTCTCTTTTAATTTTACCTGTGCTTTTTGAAGCTGTGCATAGAGAGGCAGTTCCTGTTTGATTTTTACTGTTTTTTCTGGAATGTCGCTGCAATTGTTTAATGCTGTTTGAGCTTCTTTTGTTCGTGTGTACATCTGTTCTAGATTTTGTTGTAGCCAAATTAATTGTTTGATTGCCGCTCCTAATTTTTGCAGCTGATCCAGCGTATTATTCACTTGCACTTGTTGTCCTTTTATCTTTTCTAGTGTTGCTGGTGCATCTTGCAATGTTTCCAATTCTGTTTCCATTTGTATGATATTCTGTTTTGTCTGTGTCAGAACAGCATTTTGTTTCATGCAATTTTGCAGTGTTTCTTCTAATTGCGTTTGTTTTGTTGTTTTTGACTGTTTTAACTTCTGCCAGTTTTCATATTCTGGCAACTCCTGGTTCAGCTTTTTTATTTCGTCCAACAGTGATTCGCTGGCGTTCCATGCCGCCTCCGCAGTTGTGCATTCTTGCTGTGCTATCTCAAAGCTATGCTTTTGCTGTTGCATTTGTACCTGCAGATGTTCTAAGTTTTTGCGTGTTTCCATTTGTTGCTTGCCATCTTCCTGCTTTGCGGATAGCACTTTTATGGATTCCTGCAATGTCTTCAGTTTTTCTTCAATCATTTTCAATTCTGCCGAATCAGTTTTTGTTAGTGCATCTAAAAAGATAATGGTCTCGTCTAGTGACTGCAATGTTACTTCTTCCTGTCCTTGCGGCATTTGAATTCGCTCTATATTTTGCTGTATTTTTACGTTGCTTTCTTGATACTTCCGCTCTTGCTCCAAACAAGCTTCTCTGATACGATCCTGTAACTTTTGATAATGTTCTGTGTGGAAAATTTTTCGGAAAATTTCCATGCGTTCTGCTGTGGAGGCGGAAAGCAGCTTTCGAAATTCCCCTTGTGCCAGCATGGCGATTTGACAGAACTGATTGCAATCGACGCCCAGAAGTTCTCTTACTTTTTCGTTGACTTCTTGTGCTTTACTGTAGGTTTTTTTATCGGGGCAAATAAAAGTTGCTTTTGCGACTTCATTTGTTTCGCCATCACCACGTTTTGATGGTCGTTTATACGCCGGATTGCGCCGTAAAGTATATGTTTTTCCACGGTAGATAAATTCTAGTTCTACAAAGGTTGGAGTATTGTCCTTGGCGTATTTTGAGCGCAGCATACCGCACGTTCGCTCACCACCGCTTGGTTCTCCGAATAGTGCATAGGTGATAGCATCAAAAATTATCGTCTTTCCCGCTCCGGTGTCGCCAGTAATCAAGTAGATACCGCTTTTTCCAAGTTTGTCAAGTTCCAATACCGTTTTGTCTGCATAAGGTCCAAAGGCGGACATGGTCAATTTTGTTGGTCTCATGCGTGTTCCTCCTCATCCCAAATTTTAGCGATTAGATTTTGAACAAATGTTTTCTGCTCTATCGTCATTTCTTGGTTGTTTTGGGTTTTATACAGTTTTTCAAAAAGATCGAATGGGTTTTCTTCTGCTTTGTCCTTTATAGCTATAACCTCTTGTCGTTTTCGTGTGCGGCTGTTGTCGTAGTCAAGCTTAATTAAATTTGGGTAGATGACACGTAGTCGGCTGATAGCATCTGGAATATCGGTTTCATCGGTTAAGGTAATATGTAGATAGTCGTCCGTTTTTGTCCCTGCATAGGTAGAACGAGCCGTCAGTTCGGCATAGCTGCCTCGTATTTCACGCATATCGTGTAAAGGATGAAGTGCTACCTCTCGCACATAAAATTCACCCTTCTCTCGCAATTCTACAACTGTCACACTTTTTTCGTATGCCACTTCAGATAGAGAGTATTTTAGTGGGGAACCGCAGTAGCGAATATTCTCTCGTTCCAAGGCTTGTGCTTTGTGAATATGTCCCAGCGCAGTATAGTCGAAAGAATGAAACAATGCGCCACTAATTTGATCTGTTCCCCCAATGGGACGCTCTTCTGTTCCGAACATCGATGCACCTATAATGGTTTGATGTGTTACCATGACGTTGCGTACAGAAGTATCCAGTGGCGTATGTGCAAGTAAGACGTTCATGGCGTCCTGATAGTCATCGATTTTTTCGTCAGGGAAGTAGGCACGTACTTGTGGCGGACGAACAAATGGTAAAAGAAAAAAATTCACATCACCGAAATCATCTTGTAGCATTACTTGTGTTATTTCTCCGTGAAACACTGGTGCGATGTAAACATGGCTAGATTTTAATAAGTCCGAACCAAAAGAAATTCGCTCTGTGCTATCGTGATTGCCACTGATCATAAGAATTGCTGGTGTTAATTCTACCAGCTGTGACAAGCATTGATCGAATAGCTGCACAGCTTCCGCAGATGCAACAGATTTGTCATAAATATCGCCTGCCAAAATAACAGCGTCCGGCTGTTCTGTCTGAATAATATCACAAATTTTTTTCCAGATATAACGCTGATCATCTAATAATGAAAATTCGTTCAATCGTTTTCCGAAATGCAAATCGGATAAGTGGATAAATTTCATAAACAATTTGCTCCTTGTATCGTTTTATACACTCGAATTATACCATAGTTCTGAAAAAAAATCAACCTTTTCCACAAAAATTGTGGTATCTTGATATTCCAGATGATATTTTCTGCTTTTTGCCATTTTTCAAGAACGTTTTTTAAAGGATATCGTAAAAGAATAGTGAAACCTCTCCTATTCAATTCATAAGAGAGGTTTTTATTTCACATGGTACAAACCAAAAAACTACTTCTTTTTTGGTTTATTTTCCTCCGGAAGCAGTTTCCGCTTGACACAGAACATATTTTCGATGATATGGGCGATCGATTCTTCTACGATTTCCGGCTTGAATTCTTTTTTATTTTTAAAATTCTGGAAAGTGTGCAACGTACCAATAATCAAAAAGGAAAGCTTAATTTCCTCTTCTTCGTTGGCGGCGTAATGCGTGTAATATCCCTTTAGCTTCTCCTCCAGTTTGTTGAAAAAGTAATAGATTCGATCTCGATAGAGTGGAAAAAGCGCATCTAGATTTGTTTGAATGCTATTTTGTAAACCCTTAAAAAATCGTCTTGGATCAAAAATCAGGCTGTCTTTTTCTACGAAATTATCCCAAAAATTCTGGAACACCTCTTTTTCCAATTCTTCTGACAGTGCATAAACGTCTGTATAGTATTTATAAAAAGTACTTTTATTGATGAGTGCAATGTGGCAAATGTCTGTTACTTTCACCTTTTCTAATGGGTAGTTTTGTCGTAGCGACAAAAACGCCTCTCGAATTACTTTCTTGGTCTTGACAATGCGTAGATCCATAACTTTTTCTCCTTGTTAATCAACTGTTTTTCAAAGTAGTTGAATAAACTACTTTAAAATAAAATTGATGGTTGCAATTAAGCGACTGATGTTGTATAATTTAATTATAGTATAAAAACTACCACTTGTCAAGCTTTTTTATTGGTGTTGTTAAAGCTGACTACTGGTGGCTTTTGGAATAAGGATTTTGGGACATAAAAATAAAATGGCGATAGGGAGGAAACTGTCGTGAGAAAGAAAAGATTGGAGTTGGTTTTACTTGAAGCAAGAGAAATGTTGTAAACCATTGCTAGTCCTGGGTTTTATCAGTTCTGCGCTCTTTGCTACTAGAGTTTTGATCTATTGTGGCGCAGTGGAATATTGGACAGGAACAAACGGCAAATCGAATGGAGGAAAAATATGATTCGTACACTGAAATATTTAACCAAAAAAGAATGGGGCTTGGTGTTTCTGGCGTTGGTGTTTATTGTAGTGCAGGTATGGCTAGAAATGACCATGCCGGGTTATATGTCGGATATTACGTTGTTAATTGAAACCGAAGGTAGCGAGATGTCTGATATTCTTTCAGCTGGCAGTAAGATGCTGGCGTGTGCTTTGGGAAGCTTGGTTAGCTCCATTATTGTAGCGGCTGTGTCTGCACGCATTGCCAGTAATTATAGTGCAGTCTTGCGTGGTAAGCTATTCCACAAGGTGCAGAGTTTTTCTATGGAAGAAATCGGGCATTTTTCCACAGCAAGCCTCATCACTCGTTCTACGAATGATGTGACTCAGGTGCAAATGCTGATTGTTATGGGCTTACAAATGTTAATTAAAGCACCGATAACGGCAGTTTGGGGAATTTGTAAAATCGTCGGAAAAGCGTGGGAGTGGACGCTGATAATAGTGATTGCGGTTGTTGTTCTACTGCTTGTTGTAGGCATTTGTATTGCACTGGCATTCCCGAAATTCCGCAAGATGCAATTACTCACGGATGATATAAACCGTGTTACAAGAGAAAATCTAACCGGTTTGCAGGTTGTACGTGCTTACAATGCAGAAAAATATCAAGAAGATAAATTTGATCGTGCTAACAATAATTTGAATCGTACACAGCTATTTACTTACCGTGTTATGGCATTTTTGATGCCGACCATTCAAATGATTATGAGTGGTATTTCGTTGGCTGTTTATTGGGTTGGTGCCGTACTTATTAATGATAGTGCGATGGATGAGAAGATGACACTGTTTTCGGATATGGTAGTATTCTCACAATATGCGGTTTACGTAATTATGTCATTTATGATGCTAGTTATGATCTTTATGATGCTGCCTCGTGCGTCAGTAGCTGGTAAGCGTATTATGGAGGTTATGGACACGAAGTGTAGAATTATCGATGGTACACGCAAAAATGGAGAATCCGGTCAATCTGGTGAAATTGAATTTCGTGATGTTTCCTTCCGATATCTGGATTCTGAAGGTGCCGAAGGAAACGTATTAGAGCATATCTCCTTTACAGCACATCGGGGCGAAACCATTGCCTTTATTGGTTCAACAGGTTGTGGAAAGAGTACACTGATTAACCTTGTACCACGATTCTATGACGTCACAGAAGGTCAAGTTCTAGTGGACGGCGTCAATGTCAAAGAGTATGCACAAAAGGAATTGCGCAATAAAATTGGCTATGTTTCTCAAAAGGCGACGCTGTTCGGTGGAACGATTCGATCAAATGTGTCGTATGGCGACAACGGAAAACAGTCTGCTGATACAGAACAAGTGGCAGAAGCAATTGAAATAGCACAGGCAAGCGAATTTGTCGAAAAATTGGCTGATAAATATGACAACTTTGTAGCACAGGGCGGATCAAATTTCTCCGGCGGTCAGAAACAGCGACTGTCTATTTCGAGAGCCATTGCCCGTGATCCAGAGATTTTGATATTCGATGATTCATTCTCCGCACTGGATTACAAGACAGACCGTATACTGCGGAACGCTTTGCAGAAGCATTGCAAGAATACGACTAAAATGATTGTAGCGCAGCGTATTGGAACCATTCGGGATGTAGATAAAATCGTAGTGCTTGATGATGGAAAAGTTGCCGGAATAGGAACACACAAGGAACTTATGCAGAATTGCGAGACTTATCAACAAATTGCCCTGTCACAACTTTCAAAGGAGGAACTTGCCTAATGGAAACAAATACGACAAATGTACAATCAAGAAGACTTGGTCCTTCTGGAAGACTTGGTCCTTCTGGAAGAAATGGAAATGGTGAAAAGGCAAAAGATTTCAGTGGCACAATGAAAAAGCTGATTATCTATTGCAGAAGATCTATGCCAGCAGTGATTATATCGCTTTTATTCGCAGTCATTGCAACCATTCTTAATCTATTAGGACCAGATAAATTATCAGATATGACAGACTTGATTACCGAAGGCATTGCTACCGGCATTGACATGGACGGCATTTTGGAAATCGGTGTTACATTGATTATTTTTTATGGATGTGGATTTATTTTAAATGATACACAGGGTATCATTATGGCGAATGTCGTTCAGCGATTGACAAGAAATCTGCGTACTGATATTTCTCATAAAATCAATCGTTTACCTATGGATTACTATAATCACACTTCTACTGGTGATGTATTATCTCGTGTTACCAACGACGTGGATACATTAGCACAAGCGTTGAATCAAAGCTTACGAACTCTGGTATCTGCTATTGTACTATTTGTGGGAAGCTTAATCATGATGTTGGTTACGAACGTGATTATGACTCTAACCGCAATTGTAGCAACAATCATTGGTTTTGCTTTGATGATGTTAATTATGAGCAAAAGCCAGAAATATTTCATACGTCAACAAATGCATCTGGGCGAAATCAATGGTCACGTCGAGGAAATTTATACAGGTCACACAGTAGTCAAAGCGTATAATGGTGAAGAAGCTGCAGAGCAGACATTTGAAACCATGAACGAAAATTTACGAGATAGTGCATTCAAGGCACAGACTTTGTCTGGTATGATGATGCCAATTATGACATTTATCGGAAACTTTGCGTACGTGGCAGTGTGTGTTGTAGGTGGTATGCTTGCAATCAATGGGAATATCTCCTTTGGCGTAATCGTTGCCTTTATGCTATATGTCCGATTCTTTACACAACCATTATCGCAGATTGCACAGTCGTTCCAGATGCTGCAATCCGCAGCAGCCGGTGGCGAACGTGTCTTTGAATTCATCGAGGCAGAGGAGATGGAGAATGAGAGCCATAAAACTGCAAAGTTAGACAAGGCGAAAGGGTATGTGAATTTTGAACACGTGAAATTTGGCTATACGCCAGAGCATACTATTATTCACGATTTTACTGCACAGGCAAAACCTGGACAGAAAATTGCGATTGTCGGACCAACTGGTGCTGGAAAGACGACAATGGTTAATTTGCTTATGCGATTCTATGAGATTCAGAGTGGTTCAATTCAAATAGACGGTATTTCTATAAAAGATATGACACGAGAGAACGTACACAGCCAATTCTGTATGGTATTGCAGGATACGTGGTTATTTGAGGGTTCTGTTCGGGAAAATCTGGTGTACTGTGGGGACGAAGTGCCGGATGAGGAGATTATGCAAGCGTGCAAGGCCGTTGGACTTGATCACTTTATTCAGACGTTATCTCACGGTTACGACACTATATTAAATGACCAAGTAAATCTGTCTCAGGGGCAGAAACAACAACTGACCATTGCTCGTGCGATGATTGCCAATAAGCCGATTCTGATTTTGGACGAAGCGACTAGCTCTGTAGACACAAGAACAGAATTAGTTATTCAGAATGCTATGGATCGCCTGATGGAAAACCGCACCTCGTTTGTGATTGCACACCGATTGTCTACGATTAAGAATGCCGACTTAATTCTAGTTATGAGAGACGGCGACATTATTGAAAGTGGAAACCATGAAACTTTGCTTCAAAAGGGCGGTTTTTATGCAGAACTGTATAATAGCCAATTTGAACAGGCGTCGTAAGTAAAAAGTCGAGATTTTAAGCATATAAAAAGCCCCTACAGAAGAATTGCAGGGGTTTTTGCACCTATATGAAAGAAATTTTTGTACTGTACCAAATTGATTTTGGTTTTATTATTCTGGTGAAGAATGATCCAAAAATTGAAGAAATCAGACATTTTGGTTGAATGCTGGATTAATCATAAAAATCACTTGCAATATTTACAGTTTCGTGGTATAAAATCATGTGGTGTTATGTCAAATCTTGACGCATAATGAAAATTCGGAAAAAAATGCAGAATGCGAAAATTTACTCTTGCAAAATAAGATGAAATATGTTATAATAATTATAATGGTGTTTTATAAGATGTTATAACTTCTTATGAGAACCAAAATTTAACAAATAGGAGAGATGAACATGGAGTATCGCATTGAGCATGACTCAATGGGTGAAGTTCGGGTTCCAGCCGATAAATATTGGGCAGCGCAGACACAGCGTAGTCACGAGAATTTTCCGATTGGTGTTGGAATTGAAACCATGCCACGGGAAATCACCCATGCATTCGGTATCTTGAAAAAAGCAGCGGCAATTGCAAATCATGAACTGTGTCCGGAGAGAATGACGGATGAAAAGTTGGCGGCTATTTCCGCAGCGTGTGATGAGGTGATTTCTGGATGCCTAAATGATCATTTTCCACTGGTCGTTTGGCAGACTGGCAGCGGCACACAGTCGAACATGAATGCCAATGAGGTAATTGCCAATCGTGGGAATGAAATTGCAGGGAAGAAATTGCTGCATCCCAATGATGACGTCAATATGAGTCAATCCTCCAATGACACGTTCCCTACAGCGATGCATATTTCTGCTGTTTTAGCGATTGAAGATGAAGTTTTACCAGCGATCGATGCACTGACGACAACGTTGCTCCGTTTAGAAGAGGAGAATGAAGGTATTGTTAAGAGTGGTCGCACGCATTTGCAGGATGCAACCCCTATTAAATTTTCTCAGGAAATAAGCGGGTGGCGTGCTTCACTGGAAAAAGATCGTGAGATGCTTGTTTCAGCATTGCCTTATCTCAAGACGCTGGCATTGGGCGGTACAGCCGTGGGTACTGGATTGAATACGCCGGCTGGTTTTGATGTTGCAGTTGCAAAAGCTGTTTCTGCCTTGACGAAAAAGAAATTTGTGACTGCTGAAAATAAATTTCATGCATTGACAAGTAAAGATGAGATTGTCTTTGCACATGGTGCGTTAAAAGCATTGGCGGCAGACATGATGAAAATTGCAAACGACGTACGCTGGCTGGCAAGCGGCCCTAGAGATGGTTTGGGCGAAATTACGATTCCAGAAAATGAGCCTGGCTCTTCGATTATGCCTGGAAAGGTTAATCCGACACAGTGTGAACAGGTGACGATGGTCGCAGTGCAGGTGATGGGTAATGATGTGGCAGTTGGTATGGCAGCTTCACAAGGCAATTTTGAGCTAAATGTTTTCATGCCAGTTTGCGCTTATAATTTCTTGCAGTCGGCAAGACTTTTGTCGGAATCTATTCTCTCCTTTAATCAGAATTGCGCAGTAGGTATTAAAACAAATCGTGAAAAGATGCACTACAATTTGTACAATTCTTTGATGCTGGTGACAGCACTTAATCCATACATCGGCTATGAAAACGCTGCCAAAACGGCGAAAAAAGCGTTTCATGACAATATTTCTCTGAAAGAAGCTTGCGTAGCACTGGGCTTCTTGACGGCGGAACGGTTTGACGAAGTATTTCATCCGGAACAGATGGTATAATCGAAGAACGGTTTCATACTTTGCATTTACAAAGATCAATATGACGGCTCAACTGTCGATTTTTAAAAAATCAGCAGTGATGAAGCTGTTAAAATGGAAGGAAAGGTAGTTGCTATGACATACAGTTATTTTCCAGGCTGTACGCTCAAAACCAAGGCAAAGGATTTGGACAGATATGCACGGATTTCTGCTGAAGCTTTGGGCTTTACGCTGGAAGAACTCCCAGATTGGCAGTGCTGCGGTGGTGTGTATTCCATGGCAAAAGACGAAATTGCTACAAAACTTTCGTCGATTCGTGCGTTGGCAAAAGCCAGAGATTTGGGACAACCACTGGTGACGTTATGTTCTGCTTGTCATAATGTCATCAAACAAGTCAATCATGATATGCAGACAGATGATAATATTGTTCAGAAGGCAAACAATTATCTCAAGCTGGATACGCCATATCAAGGTGAAACACAGGTGCTGCATTACCTAGAAGTATTACGAGATATTGTGGGATTTGATAATCTAAAAAAACAAGTGACAAATCCACTAAAAGGAAAAAAGATTGCGGCATATTATGGATGTCTTTTACTGCGTCCTGGCAAAGTGATGCAGATGGATAATCCGGAAAATCCGATAATTTTAGAGGATTTTATTCGAGCAATTGGTGCAACGCCAGTGCTTTATCCCATGCGAAATGAATGCTGCGGCGGATATGTGACACTGGATGAAAAATCAGTGGCACAGTCAAGAAGCAACAAGGTTATGACCAGCGCAAAAGAAAACGGTGCCGATATGGTAATCACAGCCTGTCCACTTTGTTTGTATAATCTCCAAAAAAATTCCGGCGTTTCGGATTTGTCTGTGGTATACTTTACTGAGCTTCTTGCAGAAGCACTGGGACTAAAGTGAGGAGGAACGTCAAATGGCAGATTATAAACAGGTTGTACTGAACGCCAGCGGCGTAAATCCGCTGAAATGTATGCGTTGTGGAAAATGCAGTGGTACTTGTCCGTCTTATGATGCAATGGAATATCATCCACATCAGTTCGTGTACATGGTGGAAAAGGGTGAAATTGAAAAACTGATGGCTTCAAAGTCGATTTATACGTGTCTTTCCTGTTTCGCTTGTGTAGAACGCTGCCCGAGAGATGTAGAACCGGCAAAGCTTATCGAAGTGGTACGGCTGGCTGTTGTTCGGCAGCAAGGACGAAATCACTTAAAGTCGGAATATGTTCCGGAGCGAATCGATGATGACCTGCCACAACAGGCGATTGTCAGTGCATTTCGGAAATACACCAAATAAGGAGGCATAAAACCATGCGGAGAATTGGTGTTTTTGTATGCCACTGTGGTACAAATATTGCAGCTACGGTAGATGTGAAGACCGTAGCGAAAACGCTTGGAAAAGAGCCAGCCGTTGTTTATGCGACAGACTATCCCTATATGTGCTCAGAGGCAGGACAAAACATAATCAAAGATGCAATTAAGGAATATCAGCTTGAAGGCGTTGTAGTCTGTTCCTGTTCGCCTCGTATGCATGAGGCGACTTTCCGAAAGATGGTTGCAGCAGCCGGCTTAAATCCTTATATGCTCGAAATAGCAAATATTCGAGAACAGTGTTCTTGGATTCATAAAGATATGCAGCAAGCAACCATAAAGGCAATTGTTCTTGGACGTGCAGCAATTGCGAAGGTGCTTTTGAATGCACCACTGACCGCTGGAGAAAGTCCAGTTATAAAGCGTGCATTGGTCATTGGCGGCGGTATTGCTGGTATTCAAACGGCACTTGATATTGCGGATGCCGGCTATCCGGTGGATATTGTAGAAAAAGAGCCGACCATTGGCGGTAAAATGACACAAATTGATAAGACATTTCCGACACTCGATTGCTCGTCTTGTATCTTGACCCCAAAAATGGTGGAATGTTCACAAAACGAAAACATCACGATTTATTCATATAGCGAAATAGAAGCTGTTACAGGTTTTGTCGGCAATTTCAGCGTAAAAATTCGCCGTAAAGCACGGTACGTGGATGAAGATAAATGTACCGGATGCGGTCTATGTACAGAAAAATGTCCAGTAAAAAATATCCCGGATGCCTATAATTTGGGACTGTCCAACCGTCATGCGGCATATATTCCGTTTGCGCAGGCGATTCCAAATGTTGCTTTACTTGATAGTGAACACTGTATTAAGCTGATAAAAGGTAAGTGTGGTTTGTGTTCTAAGGTATGTTCTGCTGGTGCAATTGATTATGAACAAACTGAAAAAACCATTGAGCAGCAGTATGGCGCAATCGTGGTGGCAACGGGCTATAATCCGATCAATATTGATGGCTATGATGAATTTGCTTATTCACAGAGTAAAGATGTTCTGACCTCACTCGAATTTGAGCGTATTCTAAAAGCGGATGGTCCAACAGAGGGACATTTACAACGCTTATCTGATGGAAAACAGCCGAAAGCACTTGTTTTTGTACAGTGTGTCGGCAGCCGTGAATCCGGATCAACCCATGGCTGTGGAAAAGAATATTGTTCTAAAATTTGTTGTATGTATACTGCAAAGCATGCAATGCTTTGTCGTGAAAAATATCCGGATACGGATGTATATGTATTCTATATTGACGTGCGTACGCCTGGGAAGAACTATGATGAGTTCTATCGTCGTGCTGTGGAACAGTATGGTGTACATTATATTAAAGGTATGGTTGGAAAAGTTGCGCCACAAGCAGATGGCACACTTGATGTGCAGGCGTCTGATTTGATTGCCAACGAGCAGCTACACATAAAGGCGGATATGGTTGTATTGGCAGCAGCCATCGAAGCAGACAAGACAGCTCGTCCCCTTGCAACAATGCTAACAGCAAGCATGGATACCAATGACTTCTTTACAGAAGCACATGCAAAGCTGCGTCCGGTTGAATCTCCAACGGCAGGCGTGTTCCTCTCTGGAGCGTGCCAAGGTCCGAAGGATATTCCGGATACCGTTGCACAAGCAGGTGCGGCAGCTTCAAAAGTAATTGGATTGCTTGCAAAAGATAAGCTGTCTTGCAATCCTTGCACGGCGCATTCTGATGAGTTGAAGTGTAATGGTTGTTCGTCTTGCGCAAATGTATGTCCATATGGTGCGATTACCTATGAAGATAAGGATTTCAGTCGCAGACGAGATGGCTCTTTGATTCGCCGTGTGGCATGCGTTAATGGCGCAGTTTGCCAAGGCTGTGGTGCTTGTACAGTTGCCTGCCCATCCGGTGCAATGGATCTGAAGGGCTTCGCAACCAGTCAGATTATGGCGGAGGTAGATGCAATATGCAAGTAAATCAGGAATTTAAACCCAAAATTGTCGCATTCTGCTGTAATTGGTGTTCTTATGCAGGTGCAGATCTGGCTGGAACGAATCGTTCGAATTATCCAGCTGATGTAAAAATCATTCGTGTACCTTGTTCTTGCCGTGTAAATCCACTCTTTATATTGCGTGCATTTCAGCGTGGCGCAGATGGTGTTATTCTCTGTGGCTGTCATCCGGGGGATTGTCATTATACCACCGGTAACTATTATGCACGACGCCGTATGACATTGTTGTTTTCAATGTTAGATTATTTGGGCATTGAAAAAGAGCGAACACGGGTAGAATGGGTTTCCGCCGCCGAAGGTGCGAAATTCGCAGCAACGATGAATGAATTTGTTGCAACTGTAAAGGCACTGGGCGAGAATAAAAGACTGGAGGATCTGAGATGCAAGACACAATGAAGAAAAGAGCCTCCGAACTGCTGGCTGATGGCACAATCGCCCGTGTGTTAGGCTGGAAAAATGGCGAATTTGTCTATGATCCGACACCGGCAGTATTTGATTCTGCAGAAGAGTTGGAGGAAGGCTTTGTTTATCATGACTTCTGTGGTAATAATTTGTCAAAATATTTGATTAAGTTATCTCGTTTGGAGGGAAAAACTTTAGTTTTTCTGAAGCCTTGTGATTCATATAGCTTTAACCAGCTTTTGACAGAACATCGTATTATTCGAGAAAATGTGTATATCATTGGGATTCCCTGTGACGGAAAGCTGGATCCGGATTTCGTTCGTGCATCCGGTGCAGAGGGCATTTTAGGAATTACTACTGATGGAGATACCATTGTGGTAGATACTATGTACGGCAATGTGACACTCCAAAAGAACGCTTGTCTGTTGGAACGTTGTCGAAATTGTAAGAGTCATCAAGTAATGGTATATGACGAAATACTGGGCGAAAATGGGGAAATAAATGAAGCCTGCGGTCGCTTTGATGAGGTGGAAAAGTTAGAATCCATGACGTCCGATGAGCGATATGCGTTCTGGCGCAATGAGCTTTCTCGCTGCATTCGTTGTAATGCTTGTCGGAATATCTGTCCGGCGTGCAGCTGCGAAATGTGCGTGTTTGATAATCCAGCATCTGGCGTATCGCAGAAAGCAGCAGCAGATTCTTTTGAAGAAAATATGTTCCATATCATTCGTGCATTCCATGTAGCAGGTCGCTGCACAGATTGTGGAGAATGTTCGAGAGTATGTCCACAGCACATTCCGCTGCACTTGCTGAATCGAAAGTTTATTAAGGATATCAATACATTCTATGGCGAATATCAAGCGGGTGCAGAAGCTGGAAGTCGTTCTCCACTGGTGAACTTTACGCAGGATGATTGCGAACCTAATATTGTATGTAAAGGAGGCAGCAAATGATGAAAAAGATTGCATATTCCAATTTGGATGTGTGTTTTGCTGCCATTGCAAAAACGAAAACACTTTATTTACCGATGGCAGATGGAGTAGACGAGAAACGTGGCGCAAAGTACACCAAATGGACACCAGAGGTAACATATACTGCCGATGCGGTGAATACCGTTCGCAGTGCAAAGGATTTCTTCTTTCCGCAGGTAGAGCGTATGACGAACTTTAAGGTGGATGGGAAGAAAATTGAAATCGAAGACATTCGGAAAGAATGTGAGGATTTCGTGGTATTTGGTGTACGTGCCTGTGATGCAGCAAGTTTTGATATTCTTGACAGTGTTTATTTGGCGGAACCGATAGACAGCTATTACCAGAATCGCAGGGAGCATGGCGTTGTCGTCACTATGGCTTGCACCAAGCCCAGCGAAACTTGTTTCTGTTCGGTATTTGGAATTGATGCAGCACGTCCGGCAGGGGATGTCACTTGTTGGAGAGACGGAGACTTGGTTTTGCTGCAGGCAAACACTGAAAAAGGCGAAGCATTGCTATTGGAACTACCAATGTTGGAAGATACAGCCGAGAATGCAGCAGATAAAGTAATAGCTTCGATTGAAACCATGCTAGAAAAGCTGCCATTAAAAGATCTTTCAACAGATGCATTTGGCGGAGACAAATTGATGAAACTGTTTGATTCTGAGAAATGGGCAGATTTGTCTGAAGCTTGTTTAGGCTGTGGAACGTGTACATTTGTATGTCCGACTTGTCAGTGTTATGATATTCGGGATTACGACACCGGTCATGGTGTGCAGCGATTCCGTTGCTGGGATAGCTGTATGTATTGGGAGTTTACAAAAACTGCTGGTGGGCAGCCTCGTCCTACGCAATTGGAACGTTTTCGCCAGCGATTTATGCATAAGCTAGTATACTATCCTGCCAACAATGATGGTAAGTTTGGATGTGTAGGCTGTGGACGCTGTATGAAGAGCTGTCCGATTTCCATGAATATTGTAAAAGTCATGAAAACATTGGAGGAGGAGCACGAATGAGAGAAGAAATGTTAATCCCCAAAATCGGTGTTGTTACGGATATTCGTATCGATACGCCGGACGTGAAAACCTTCCGTGTTGTTGGTCTTGATGGAAAAAAAGTGTTTGAGCATATGCCCGGACAGTGTGCGATGCTTTCGATTCCAGGCGTGGGTGAGGGTATGTTTTCGATTACCTCTTCGCCAACAAATACGGAATTTATGGAATTCAGCATCAAAAAGTGCGGCTGTTTAACATCGTGGTTGCATATGATGGAGGTTGGACAGCAAGTGACAATTCGTGGACCATATGGCAAAAATTTTCCGGTCGAAACAGAACTAAAAGGCAAAAATTTGCTCTTTATTGCTGGTGGTATCGGTTTGGCACCACTGCGTTCTGTTATCAATTATTGCCGAGATAAGCATGAAAATTATGGTTCACTGCATATCGTTTATGGTTCTCGCTCGGCAGATGATCTGGTAGATTATCAAGAAATCTTGAACGAATGGATGACAGATGAAAATGTTCATGTGGATTTGACCATTGATCGCCCACAGGAGGGCTGGGACGGTCATGTTGGCTTTATTCCGAGCTATGTTGAGGAACTGAAGCCCGATTTAGATCGTACTGTTTTGATTTGTGGACCGCCTATCATGATTAAGTTTACATTGGAGGGTCTGAAAAAGCTTGGCTTCCAAGAGAGTCAGGTTTATACCACCATGGAACTGCGTATGAAGTGCGGAATCGGAAAATGCGGTCGATGCAATATCGGCGATAAGTATGTGTGCAAGGACGGTCCGGTATTCCGTTTTGACGAACTGTCCGAACTACCAAATGAATATTAAGGTAAAGGAGATTTCACATGAAACAGATGGTAAATGTGTTCGTGATGGGAAAAAAGTACGAGGTACCGGCCAGTTTGACCATCATGAAAGCTTTGGAATATGCCGGTTATAAACTTGTGAGAGGTTGTGGCTGCCGAAATGGATTTTGTGGTGCATGTGCAACAATTTATCGGATTAAGGGAGATAGAGAACTGCACACCTGTTTGGCTTGCTCGACACAAGTCGTAGATGGTATGTACATCACCCAGCTGCCGTTTTTCCCACTCATCAAGGAAACTTATGATATCAACGAGATTCGTCCGGATGAAACAATTATGATGAAGACATATCCGGAAATCTATTCATGCATTGGCTGTAATGCATGTACGAATGCATGTACACAGGAATTGAATGTAATGCAGTACATTGCTTACGCACAGCGTGCAGAATATGACAAGTGTGCCGAAGAATCGTTCGACTGCGTGATGTGTGGTGTATGTTCTTCTCGCTGTCCGGCTGGTATTTCGCATCCGCAGGTTGCTATGTTGGTACGACGTCTGAATGGAAAGTACATTGCACCGAAGTGTGAGCATTTGGCACAGCGTGTTGAAGAAATCGCTGAAGGCAAATGTGAAGAAGCAATCCGTGCGAATATGGCATTGGATGATGCAGCGATTCAGGAAATGTACAATACCCGTGAGATTGAAAAGTAAGGGAGGATTCGCAGATGTATACAGAAGAAATGTTGGAATCCATTAAGCTTGTAGAGGCTGCCAGAGCCGAAAATGCAGCAATGGAACCAAGAAGAATGACTGCGGAGGAAAAAGATACCCTCCTGAAAACATATCATCCGGACTATCGGACAGATCAGTTTGATACCATTACGATGGGACCAAATAAAGGTGAACTGGCACCAAAAGAATTGGTGCGCCTGTTACAGGCAGATAGCCGGATTAAGGATGATTTACCAGATTTGTCTAATCCAGACTATGAAACGGACGTTTTGATCATCGGTGGTGGCGGTGCTGGTGCATCGGCTGCAATCGAAGCAGACAATGCTGGCGCAAAGGTGATTATCGCAACAAAACTGCGTATCGGTGATGCAAACACAATGATGGCAGAGGGTGGCATTCAGGCGGCGGATAAGCCAAATGATTCCCCAGCACAGCATTTTCTTGATGCGTATGGTGGTGGACACTTTGCAGCAGACAAGGAGCTGGTTTATAAACTGGTAACGGAAGCACCGGATTGTATCCAGTGGCTGAATGAATTAGGCGTTGAGTTTGATAAGGACGAAGACGGTAACATGATTACTACCCACGGTGGCGGTACCTCTCGAAAGAGAATGCACGCAGCAAAGGATTATTCTGGTGCAGAAATCATGCGTACTTTGCGAGATGAAGTGTTAAATCGTGATATTCCGGTGATTGATTTTACTTCTGCAATAGAACTAATTATGGACGATAAGGGGCATTGTGCTGGTGCAGTTCTTCAGAATATGGAAACTGGTGAAATTCTGATTGCCAAGGCGAAAGCTGTCATCATTGCGACCGGTGGTGCGGGTAGAATGCACTATCAAGGATTCCCAACCTCGAACCATTATGGTGCAACAGCAGATGGATTGGTGTTGGCATATCGTGTTGGTGTGCCGCTGCTGTATCAGGATACGTTGCAATATCATCCAACTGGCGCAGCATTTCCAGAGCAGATTTTTGGTGCACTTGTTACTGAAAAGGTGCGTTCCTTGGGTGCAAAGTTAGTTAATGTGAATGGCGAAGTATTTATGCATCCGCTGGAAACCCGTGACGTGGCAGCAGCTTCTATTATTCGAGAATGCAAGCGTGGGAATCAGGTAAAGACACCAGAAGGGCAGGGTGTATGGCTAGATACACCGATGATTGAACTGAAAAATGGTGAAGGTACAATTGAAAAACGGATTCCGGCAATGCTGCGTATGTTTGGTAAATATGGCATTGATATTCGGAAACAGCCGATTATTGTATATCCAACGTTACATTATCAAAACGGCGGTGTCAAGGTTGGAACAGACAGCCAGACTTGCGTTGAAAATCTGTTTGTTGCGGGCGAAGCAGCAGGCGGTGTTCATGGTCGAAATCGCTTGATGGGTAACTCTCTGCTAGATGTCATTGTATTTGGCAGAAATGCTGGCAAATATGCAGCAGCAAAGGCAAAGAATGTTGTTGTTGGAAAGCTAACACTCGATCATGTTAATAAGTTTGAGCAGGAACTAGCAGACGCTGGTATTCAGCCGGATGTCGTTTCTCCGATGTTGTTGCCAGATTATGCACGAAAAGTAAATCAGTAATTTTTTGAAAATTGCAATATTTGCTTGACAAATGCAAGAAAATCGGGTATAATAAAATAGGTTTTAGAGATTTCTGATAGATAGAAATCTCATCTTAAAAGGGAGTAGCTGGCAGGACACAGAAATTCTGTTTATGCGGCGTCAATACGATTGTATTTACAATCCGCTTCATATCTAAACGGCGAGACTTTTACGGAACAGTATAGACGAGAATTTTCTGTCTGTTCCATAAAGTCTCGTTGTTTTTGTCTTGTCACCTCTAGCGATATTCAATTATAAAAAGTGAAAGGGATGTATTAAATGAGCGAACGCTATCGACAGCAGCAAGAAGAAATTTTTCGGGAGCTTGAAACAAGTGCGAGTGGACTGGATTCCCAAACGGTACGGCGGCATATGGAGCAATATGGGAAAAATGCAATTGCGGAGGAAAAAAAGAAATCGACTTTTGTTATTTTTCTCGAACAATTTAAAGATTTTTTAGTCATTATTCTGATTATTGCTGCTTTAATTTCGGCTTTTACCGGCGATTTCGAAAGCTTTATTGTTATCATTGCAGTTATTACAATGAATGCGATTCTGGGTACAATTCAGACGGTAAAAGCAGAAAAATCGCTGTCTAATCTGAAAAAGTTATCTTCTCCAACGGCAAAAGTGCTGCGAAATGGTCAGACTGTTGTTATTCCAGCGGAAGATTTAACTGTAGGTGATGTGGTACTACTCGAAGCCGGCGATCAGATTCCGGCGGATGGAAGATTGCTGGAATGTGCTTCTTTGCAAACGAATGAAAGTGCTTTGACGGGTGAAAGTACAAACGTAGAAAAGGAACTTGTTAATATTGCAGAGGAAGTTCCACTGGCGGAACGAAAAAATATGGTTTATTCTGGTAGTTTTGTTACCTATGGCAGAGGATCTTTTGTGATAACAGAAATCGGTATGCAGACGGAAGTTGGTAAGATTGCTTCGCTCATTCAAAATGCAGAAGCAAGAAAAACACCATTACAAAAATCGCTTGACCAATTTGGACGGCGGTTATCCATTGGAATTTTGATTATTTGTGGATTGGTGTTTCTCCTTAATATGCTTCGGGTTGATGTGATTAATTTTGATTCTATTATGGAATCGTTGATGTTTGCCATTGCGTTGGCGGTTGCAGCAATACCGGAAGCACTTAGTTCGATTGTGACGATTGTCTTATCCTTTGGCACACAGAAAATGTCCAGAGAAAATGCGATTATACGAAAACTACAGGCTGTAGAGGGTTTAGGCTCTGTTTCCGTTATTTGTTCGGATAAAACTGGAACACTGACACAAAATAAAATGACAGTACGAAAAATCGTAACTGATGGTAAAATAATTGCTGCAAAGGATGTTAAGCCAGAAAATAATGCACAGCATGAACTATTATTAGCATCTGTTTTGTGCAGTGACGCCATTTGTAAAGATGAAACGGAGATTGGCGATCCAACGGAAACGGCGTTGGTACGTTTTGTGCAGAATCGGGGATTATCCGATGATAAAATAAGACAAACGTATTTACGCATTAGTGAAATCCCTTTTGATTCCGAGCGAAAGCTAATGTCTACGCTGCATTCTTATGGTAATACAAAGAGAATGTATACCAAAGGTGCAACGGATGTAATGTTAGAACGAATGAAATGTTCCGAAACGGAAAAGAAAAGAATTCGACAGCAGGTAGAGGAATTGTCCAAACAAGGTCTGCGTGTGCTGTGTTTTGCTTTTAAGGAATGTCAAGCTGATACGATAACATTAGGTGATGAAAATGAGCTGACTTATCTAGGATTGATTGCAGAGATGGATCCACCAAGAGAAGAATCCAAACAGGCGGTTGTAGAGTGTCGTAGTGCCGGCATCAAGCCAGTAATGATTACTGGTGATCATATTGTTACTGCATCTGCTATTGCAAAAGAAATCGGTATTTTGGAGCGTCCGGAGGAAGCTGTAGAGGGTGTTGCTTTAGATGCCTTTACAGATGAAGAATTAGTGGACTATGTGGCAGATAAATCGGTTTATGCACGTGTAACGCCGGAGCATAAAATTCGCATTGTCAAGGCTTGGCAAAAGCGAGATAAGGTTGTAGCAATGACGGGCGATGGTGTCAATGACGCACCAGCATTGAAACAAGCGGATGTAGGTGTTACAATGGGTATCACGGGTACAGAAGTCTCCAAAGATGCAGCAGCTATGGTTTTGGCGGATGATAATTTTGCCACAATTGTGAAAGCTGTCAAGAATGGGCGAAATATTTATGAGAATATTAAAAAGGCAATCCTGTTTCTTTTGTCAGGCAATTTGGCTGGAATTATCGTAGTATTGTTCAATTCTGCCGTAGGTTTGCCGGTGCCGTTTGCTGCAATTCACTTATTGTTTATCAATTTATTGACTGACTCTTTACCAGCAATTGCATTGGGATTAGAACCGCATTCTGATTCTGTTATGAAGAAAAAACCACGTCCGGCAGGGGAATCAATTATGACAAGGGATTTCTTGATTGGTGTGGGATATTCTGGTTTTGTCATTAGTATTGCTGTTATTGGTGCATTTCTGATAGGATATTATTATGGCGGAACGCACGATAGTAGTGCAGCTATGACGATGGCATTTGCAACGCTGTGTATGTCACGTTTATTTCATGGTTTTAACTGTAAATCAGAAAAACCAGTGATATTTACAAAACAGCTTTGGAATAATGCATTCGCAATCTGGGCATTTTTGGCTGGAATGGTGCTAATTAATGCGGTTCTTTGGATTCCAGGATTACACAGTTTGTTTCAAATTACAGACAACCTTTCTATCGTTTTAGTTTTAGCTATGTATGGCTTTAGTATTGGTTCTATGCTGGTGATTCAATTGATCAAGGGAATTGCAGCAGCAGTAAAGCACAAAAAGTAATAGAAAAAGTAAAGGTATTCGAAAAAAAAAACAAAGGCAGTACCATAGGAACCAAATTGTCATGTGTGGTGCTGCTGTTGCTTTCTATAAGATTCTATGGAAAAATCTTTGAAACCCGTTGACATTAAGTGCAAAATCTGTTATACTTAACGTTAGGGAAAATTTTCTTGATGATAATACGATTCATATTAGGATGACACTTCGGATTCTACGTGTTGTCTAAAAAATAAGATGAACTGCAAAATGGCAGGGAAAATTGTACTGCCATGCTATGTGGTAAAAGGAGCTTTAATTATGAAATGGCAAGATGTTAATGAATTACGTGAAAAATATTTGTCCTTTTTTGAAAGTAAGGGTCATACACGTCTTCCGAGTTTTTCTTTGGTACCACAAGGTGACAAAAGTTTGCTTTTGATTAACTCCGGTATGGCACCGATGAAAAAATTCTTTTTAGGACAAGCCGCTCCACCAAATACAAGAGTGACAACTTGTCAGAAATGCATTCGTACGCCGGATATCGAACGAGTGGGACAGACGGCACGTCATGGTACTTATTTTGAAATGTTGGGAAATTTCTCGTTTGGTGATTATTTCAAAATTGAAGCAATTACTTGGGCGTGGGAATTTTTTACCGATGTGTTAGATATGCCGAAAGAGAAGCTATACGTTTCTGTTTTTGAAAATGATGATGAAGCATATGAAATGTGGACGAAAAAAATTGGCGTATTACCGGATCATATGGTTCGACTTAGCAGAGAAGATAATTTTTGGGAGCATGGGACAGGTCCTTGCGGTCCTTGCTCAGAAATCTATTTTGATCGTGGTCCAGAAAAAGGGTGTGGTAAGCCAGACTGCCATGTTGGCTGTGATTGTGACCGTTATGTGGAGGTCTGGAACCTAGTGTTTAGCCAATACGATAGCGATGGCAACGGTCATTATACCGAAATGGAACATAAGAATATTGATACAGGTATGGGGCTGGAACGTTTGGCTTGCGTGATACAGGGCGTCAACAATTTATTTGAAGTGGATACGGTGCAGAATATTATGCAGCACGTTTGTAAAATCGCAAATGTCAATTATCATGACAATGAAAAAATTGATGTGGCACTTCGAGTTATTACCGACCATATTCGTAGCACCACGTTTATGATTGGCGATGGTGTAATGCCTTCGAACGCAGGACGTGGTTATGTATTGCGGCGGTTGCTGCGTCGTGCAGCAAGATACGGGAGACTGATTGGCGTAAATGAGCCATTCTTATACCAAGTGGTAGAGACGGTAATTCAAGAAAATGCATCAGCATATCCGGAATTGCAGGAAAAGCAGACTTATATCCGTCGGATTGTGGAGGAAGAGGAGAAAGCTTTTGCTAAAACGATAGATAAAGGATTTGATTTATTGTCCGATATTTTGTTAAATTTGAAGCAAGAGAAAAAGACACGGCTTTCTGGAGAAGATGCATTTAAGTTTAGTGATACATATGGTTTCCCGATTGACTTGACAGAAGAAATTGCAGCGGAACAAAATATCTGTGTGGATCGAGAACGTTTTACAGAGTTAGTACGTGAGCAGCGAGAACGAGCAAGAGAAGATTATCGTAATAAAGCTGGTTCTTCGTGGGCAGAAAGTGGTATTGAGATTTCTGTACCTGTTACAAATTTTATCGGGTATGTCTATGATACAGAAGAGAACGCTAAAATATTGGCGATTTTCCGAGATGGAAAAGCAGTAGATTTTGTCGCAGAAGGAGATAATGCTATTATCGTTCTGGACAAGACACCATTTTATGCAGAAAGTGGCGGACAGATTGGTGATATAGGATTGATTTTTACGGCAGATTCGTGTTTTACTGTAGAAACAACCAGTAAGACAGAAAATGGACATTATCTTCATATTGGCTCGATAAAAGAAGGGGCATTGCGTGTTGGAAATGTCGTTACTGCACAAATCGATTCTGATAAGCGATCCAATGCGATGCGTAATCACACAGCTGCACACTTGCTGCAAGCAGCACTGCGCAGGGTATTGGGTGATCATGTACATCAGGCTGGGCAATTGGTTAGTGATACCAGATGTCGCTTTGACTTTTCTCATTTTACGGCAATGACGGCAGATGAAATCAAACAAGTAGAATTACTAGTGAATGAAAAAATATTAGCGGCGATTCCAGTTGTAACGCAAGAGCTGCCCATTGAAGAAGCAAAAAAAATGGGTGCAATGGCACTCTTTGGGGAAAAGTATGGCGATGTAGTGCGTGTAGTTAGTGTGGGCGATTATTCAGTTGAATTTTGTGGCGGTACGCACGTAGACAATACGGCAAAGTTGGGATTGTTTCGGATTTTATCAGAAAGTTCTGTTGCTTTCGGTGTACGCCGAATTGAAGCTGTTACCGGCACAGGTGTTTTGGCATTGCTTGCTGAATACGAAGAAATTATGCATGATGCGGCAAAAGCGTTGAAGCTGAATAATATGCGTGAATTGGCAAAACACTGCGCTGCACTGGTAGCCGAAAATAAGGAAAAAGGACAGCAAATTGATACACTTAACCAAAAAATTTCCGATGTAAGAATGGCATCGGTTTTCGATAACGCAAAGGAAGTGGCTGGTGTTAAGGTCGTTTCGGCAATGTTGAATGGTACGACGCCACAAGCACTACGTCAAATGGGTGATACGGTAAAAAATATGCCAGATGCTGTTGTTGCAGTTTTGGCTAGTATACACGGTGAAAAGGGCAGTTTGCTTTGCGCTTGTTCTGAATCCGCACGAAAAAAAGGTGCATATGCAGGAAAGATCGTACAACGAGTGGCAGCCATTACTGGTGGTAAAGGTGGCGGTAAACCGGATAGTGCAATGGCAGGCGTTGGCAAAACTTATATGGTAGATGAAGCATTGATGGCACTTGAGGCTATTGTGCAAGAATTTTTGAAGGAGGACTAAAACAATGGAAGATTGTTTGTTTTGTAAAATTATTGCCGATGAGGTGCCTAGCACGAAGGTTTATGAGGATGAATCCGTGTATGTATTTGAAGATATTAATCCGATTGCACCGATTCATTATCTGTTAATCCCGAAGCAGCATATTTGTTGCGCAGCAAAAATCACCTCGGAAAATTCTGCGGTTGTCGGACATATTTATGAGGTTGCTGCGAAGCTTGCGGCAGAAATGGGCATTACAGATGGGTATCGTATTGTTACAAATTGTGGGGAAAATGCAGGACAATCTGTTTTCCATCTTCATTTTCATATGCTTGCCGGCGTAAAAATGGGTTGGGGTAAAGAAGCCGTTCAAGCGACAGAATAGAATAAAAGTTCAGGAGTTGGTTCGTTTTGACACAGTATTACACGCTCCAGGTGGCAGGTCTGACAAGACAGTTAAAAATCTGTTCAGTCAGTGATACATTGGATATTGCCGCCTTTGTAATGTTTTCTGATGTAGCACTTACCGTGGCATGTGCGACGGAATTAAAAAAACGTATTCCGGTGTGCGACTATATTTTAACGGCAGAGTCTAAGGGAATTCCTTTGGCGTATGAGATGGCACGACAAGTGCAAGTACCTTATATTGTCGCACGAAAATCCGTGAAAGCTTATATGACGAATGTCTTTTCCGTGCAAGTGAAGTCTATCACGACTGCTGCACATCAGACGATGTATCTCGACGGTGAAAAAGCCGCATGGCTAAAGGGAAAACGTGTTTTGTTAATAGATGATGTAGTCAGTACTGGCGAATCTATGCAGGCACTGCAGACCTTAGCAGAGCAAGCTGGTGGCGAAATTGTCGAAAGAGCTGCGGTATTGGCGGAAGGCGAAGCTGCATCTCGAGATGATTTGATATTTTTAGAACCATTACCATTGTTTTATAAAGATTAGATGAACTGATATGAAAAGAATGATGGTATGGGTTGGCTTGCCATGGATGCTGGGTTTGTTTTTAGCGACATATTTTGGAAATCCATTGGAGAATTCATTGACCTTATGCCTGCTTCCTGTAGCTTGGATGCTGTTGGGAGCAGTCTGTATATTATGTAAAATTAAAGTCAAGCAAGTATTGTGTATTGGAATTTCTTTTACTGCAGCGTTTTGCAGCGTAATTTGTTATACACTGTTTGCTTATTTTTCGGTGATGCAGCATGATGGTACGGCGGATACCTTTTCTGGAAAAGTCACAAGCGTTGTGACATATAATAACGATTGGGCAAGCTATCAAGTGAAAGGAAAATTTTCAGATGGTACGAAAGCCAAAATTCTGGTTTTTACTGAAGACGTAGGGGCAGAATATGGTGATGTCTTAGATATTGCCGAATCTTTTTCAGTGCCAGAGAGCAGTTATCTCTGGGATGGTACATCTTATTACCGTGCGAAAGGTATATTTTTGGAAACGTCATACGATTCCTTTGTCACCTGTACGCATACGGAAAATGGCAAACTGGTTCGGGTTTTGGAGAAATATCGAGAACGAATTACTTGACGGATTATAGCCCTTTTTGGAACGGATGCAGGCGGTATGGTAAGTGCGATGTTGTTTGGCAATAAATCCGTGTTGACAGAAGAAACGAAAGATAATTTTTCGCACAATGGCATAAGCCATGTGTTGTCAGTTTCTGGATTGCATTTGATTTTATTACTCTCGTTTTGGGGTGGACTTTGTAAACGACTGCGTGTACCTGATATTTTCGTTTTTTTAGGTTCGATGATTTGGACGGGATTATATGCAATCTTAGTGGGTACATCAGTGACGATTTTTGCGTGCTGGATTGATGTTTCTTTTAACACAGAGTACTTCGCTATTTCGACGTCGAGCAGATACTATGAATTCACTGTGTATTGCAGGCGTTGTTTTGACGATAAGTAATCCGTATTTGATACAGGATGCCTCTTTTTTACTATCTATGTTCGGAACATTTGGTATTGGTGTTGCAGCACCGTGGATGACCAAGCGTATGTGCCGAAAGGGATCTCTATTTCGGATTTTACGTTCTTTGATTGAAATGACTTGTGTATCTGTCTGCATTTTTCCGGTGACGATTTTATATTTTCAAGAAGTTTCTGTTATTACGCCAATAGCAAATTTATTGCTCGTTCCAATAGCGTCGGCAATGCTATTGTTGTCATTGTTTATTTTCTTGACTGGAGGCGTTGGATTTGTGGCAAAACCGATTTGCTTTTTGCTCCATCTCCTCTATGATTTGCTTATGCTCTTATCGAATGGATTACAGCAGCTAGTTCCCATTACGTTTCCGACCGGTTGAAGTTTGATGCCAGCCTTAACAGCGATTTTAATGCTTTTTGTGCTGTTGATTTATGTATTGCAGTGAAATCAATGTTCTGTCGCAGTTGCAACTGCCATATCCCTTGTATTTTTGCTAGTGGGGTAAGCAGTTTATCGAAATAATGAGGAAAATTGCTTTTCGGTGACAGTACTAGGCAAGACAGGTGAAGCAGTCGTTGTTCTGTGCTATCAAGGGAAAATAGACGTGATTGATTTAACAGGAAATTATAAGAATCCGGAATATATAAAATATTTTCTTACAGATAACGGCGTTCGAGAAATTTCTACTCTTTGTTTGACGAAACGTTCTACGCAGCTTCGGGTTTGCTACGAAGAGACACTTGCACATATAACAGCAACGGAAGCAGTTGTTTCTACAGATTGTCATATGCTGGAGGGAACGACACTCTGTAGTGCAATACCACAAAAATCAGATGAATTTTATTTAAATGATGCGACCTATAGTGCGGCTGTACAAGATGAAACGGTGCAACTCACGTATGGTAATTTGCATTTTTGTATTGTTACGAAGATGTCTGATTTGCCAGAAGGAGAATGGGACGCCATTATTTGTCTGGAACAAGAAACCGATTTAGAGTCTGTTCCGAAATAGGCATATCAAAAAGATGAGACGATACAAATTCGTGTATTGCCAAATGGGACGTGGTCTGTGCGTTCGCTGACTGTATAGAAATAGAAGGAGGTGTTTTTTATGTCGACCTGTGAGCCGAAAAATTTGGCTGCACAAATTCGAAAAGGAGAGATAGGAAATCTCTATTATATCTATGGTGCGGATAAGGTGCAGGTAAAGCAATTGACGACTGCTCTCATCAGAAGGGCGACAGGCGGTAGTCCGGATAAGGCACTTACAAAATTTGATGGAGACAAATTGGATGTCAAAGCCTTGATTGATGCAGCAAGTCAATTTTCGATGTTTGCCACGTATAATTGTATTCAGGTGCATGACCTAAATGCAAATAGTCTGCGGGAGGAGTCATTGAAGCAACTGCTGGCACTGTTCAAGGATATGAGTGAAGCGACAGTGCTGTTATTTGACGTTACTGGTTTCGACCTAAAAGATGGTAAAAAAACGCCACAGGGGAAAAATAAAAAAATAATTGACTGTATCGCAAAATATGGTGTTGTCTGTGAAGCAGTACAGCGGACACCGACAGAGCTAGCAAAGGAACTGGCAAAAATCGCAGAAAAAAATGGATGTGAACTTCCACGAAATAGTGGGGAAACATTGGTGCAGCTGTGCATGGGAAACACTTTGATTTTGCGTAGCGAACTGGAAAAATTATGTGCTTATGCAAACAAGGGGACAATTACTGTTTCTATGGTGCGTAATTTAACCACACCACAGCTGGAGACAACGACGTTCCAGTTGGCAAAAGCAGTGGTGAGTCAACATCCGAAGGCTGCGATGGAGGAGCTGGATAAACTTTATGCTATGCGTACAAACCGAACATTTATTGTTCACGCTATTGCGTCATCCTTTCAAGACCTTTATCGTGCTGCAGTGGCGCAGTGTGTTGGAAAACAGCCAAAGGATATGAAAGTGGATTTTGGCTATAAATTCGATTTCATGGTACAGAATGCCTTTCGAGATTGTCGTAAATTATCGCCGGAGCGATTGCGTGCTTGTATGAAAGTGCTGCGAAATTTGGAAATCGCATTGAATTCCACAGGGGCGGAAGAGCGAACCTTGTTGGAGTCGGCAATTGTGAAAATGTTGGTGATAATGGAAGGTTGAATGAAAGGTGATTTTCAATGCTTCATATAGAACAGGTGATTATAGTCGAGGGAAAGTATGATAAGATCAAGCTTTCTTCTATCACTGACGCAGTGATTTTGGTGACAAATGGATTTCATATTTTCAAAGATGCAGATCAACTGAATTTGATTCGATATTATGCCAAGACCGTTGGAATTATTCTTTTGACAGATTCCGATGCTGCTGGTTTTCAAATTCGCAATTTCATCAAAGGTGCAGTACATGAAGGAGAAGTATATCACGTTTATATTCCGGATCTATATGGAAAAGAACGACGTAAAATCAAACCTTCTGCTGAGGGAAAATTAGGCGTAGAGGGAATCGATAAAGCTTCCCTTTTAGCGGCATTTGAAAAAGCTGGTGTGATTGCACAAGAAAGCAATGCTTTTTTGAAAACAGATCCAATTACACGGTATGACTTATTTCAATTGGGACTGACCGGCAGCCCTGACAGTAAAGTACGTCGAAAAGTGTTACAAAAAGAACTGCACTTGCCGGAATTACTCTCGACGGCTTCTCTGCTAGACGTTTTGAATACGATGATGACTAGAGAAGAATTGTTTCAGAAATTTCGTATTTCCGAGGCAGAATAATAGGAGGTCACCATGCAATTTGCCTCGTTTACATTTTTGTTCTTGTTCATGCCAATCACTTTAGGGATATACCATGTTGTGCCGAAATCATGGAAGCAATATGTGTTGCTTGGAATTAGTGTGCTTTTTTTGCTCGGCGGTGGAATCATTGCAGCATTGGTGGAATTGGTTTTAACCGGAGGTACATTTGGCACAGGTATCTGGCTGGAGCATATGCGAAAAAAGGCACACAAAAAGCGTTCGATATTACTCTTGACAGCAGTGGTGATAATTTATGTATCAGTGCTGCTTTTGTTGCGCAGCGACTGGATGCAGATGTGGAAAACGCTGTGGCTTTCTGGAAATGATTTTTTTCCATTGGGATTGTCTTTTTTTACGTTGCAGGGAATAGGTTATTGCCTTGACGTGCGACGTGGAGAGTGCGATGCAGAGCGTAATTGGTGGAAGTTGTCGCTGTATTTGTTGTTTTATCCAAAATTGATGATGGGACCAATTGTACCTTATCGGATAGCCAAGAATAGCTTATCGGATACGACGTTTTCCTTGTCGCAAATGGGAATTGGATTTCAAAAATTTTTAACTGGACTAGCGAAAAAACTAATTTTTGCAGATGGATGCGAAATGTTATTTTCGACAATCTATCAGTCTGATATGACAACTTATTCGATTTTGATTTTTTGGGTAGGTGCTTTTGCTAAGTTATTGTCGCTTTATTTTGAATTTTCCGGCTATGCAGACATGGCTGTTGGTTTGGGATTGTGCTATGGGGTAAAGCTGCCGGAGAGTTATGGGAAAAAATTATTTTATCCCACGATGACAAAATTTACGGAGCAATGGAACAAGACTGTTGTGCAATGGTTTTTCCAGCACATTGGTTCAAAACTTCACGGAAATAAGTGCATTTTGCATATTTTGGCAGTTGTGTTAATTTGGGGGATGATTGGTTTATGGTATGATTTTCGGTTGCTGCCTTTGCTTTTCGGTATGTTTGTTGGTCTTTGCGTAGGATTGGAATATTTACTTGAAAAAAAGAAAAAAACCAGTTATCATGCCATTCGCTATTTTTTAACGATTTTACTTTGTTGTATTGGTACAGTTCTACTGTCATTATCGGATTGGGAAATCTGTAAGCAATATTTTCTTGGTTGTTTTGGCATGATTCATTTGACGCCAACAGATATGGACTGGGAAATTCTATCTGGATTCTGGATTATATTAGCTATTGGCATTTACGCAGCTATAGGAAATTTTGGAACATTGGTACGAAAAATACAGAGATCTGATCATCGATTCTGGAAAGCTTGTATTGAACCATTACAAATTTTGGCTGTGTTATTGCTGCTGTTTATTGATGGTGTAATGTTAATTCGTGCAGGCGGAAGTGCAGAGATTCATGTACTTTTGTGAGGTGATTTTCATGAAATTCAAGCGTAAAAAAAATCGAAAAAATCGTATGTCCGTGGAACGGCGTCACAAAGCAAATCGAATTTGCGGTATTCTTGTTTGGGCAATTCTTCTGGTGTATGGTGTTTCGGCAATTTTTGCCTATGCTTTTACGTTGGGAAACAGCCGTGACACTTTCTTATTGAAACGGTTTTCGGATGCTGTGCAGCGGAATGTCGATGTTGCAATAACGGAGAAGACGGTGGGGAGAGATGCTTTTGTCGGTGGTGTTACGGCGATGGTATCGTTTGCTAATGGGTTTCGTGTCGGCGATATTTATTTGACAGAGGAGCGACTTATGGAATATCCGAAACAGCTTGATGTTAACCAACTGTCAGACACAGCGA
Organism: Ruminococcus sp.; assembly: GCA_021201755.1. GTDB lineage: Bacteria > Bacillota > Clostridia > Oscillospirales > Ruminococcaceae > Ruminococcus_C. Next base: position 35,685 of record JAJQEI010000025.1, read on the forward strand.
ATCAGCTGAATGATTTCTATCGTAGCTATCAGGTCCCGATGTGTGTAATTGCTGTGCCGTCAGCCAGTGAATTTTATGGGACGGAGTTGTTGAATGGACTTACCGTGCCGTCACAAGCTTCATTTATTGATACGTTTTATCAACAGTTTGACTCCTCTATTCGAAAAATTGATGTATACCATGTTCTATATACGATGACAGACAGCTATATCTATAATCGGACAGATTCTAGATGGACAGGATATGGCGCCTATTGTGTTTATTGTGTTGCAATTCAAAAAATGGGTTTTGCACCGGTATCTTATGATCAATATATTGTACAACACACTGGAACATTTCGTGGTAAACTGTATGAATCGTGCCTTTATCAGAGCGTTGCAGCAGATACCATTGACGTTTATACGTGTCCGAGCGGTGCCGAAGAAACAGAGATATTGGCATATTTGGCAGACGGTACAGTAGAGGAACGACACCTTTACCAAGAAACAGAAACAGAGGATCCGGCTGCTTATTATTTAGGGGAGAGCTGTGAAAAAATTGTTATTCAAACAGATTTGGAAAGTCAGCGTAAGCTACTCGTGCTAAAAGATTCTTATGCAGATTGTATAGTTCCGTTTTTCCTACAGCACTACAGTGAAATTTGTGTCATTGATGTGACGGAAATGCAGCACCCACTTTCCGAGTTGATAGATGTATCAGAATACAGTCAGATTCTAGTTCTCTGTGATGCGGATACATTTAGTGATGTAAGAAATTTTTACTATATTTGTGACTGATTTGAAAAGAGGGGGTCCATATGCTGGATTTACATATTCATACAAAATATTCTGACGGAGAATTTTCACCATCTGAAACATTAGAACAAGCCAAGAATGCCGGTGTAACCATAGCATCAGTGACGGATCACGATACAGCTTCGGGGATTCCTAAGGCATTCTGTGCTGCACAAGAATTGCAGATCAAGTTTTTACCCGGCATCGAAATTTCAACGCAAGGGGAAAAGGAACTTCATATTTTAGGATATGGTATAAATCCGGAGGATGAAAATCTACTCGCATTTTGTCGGACACAGACGATATATTGTGCACAGCGTACAACAAAAATATTAGCATATCTTGAAGACTGCGGCATACCAATGACAATAGAGGATGTTCAAACGTATAATGATGGAAAATCCAACAGTCGCTCACATATTGCACGAGTACTTGTTGCAATGGGATTTTCTGATTCCGTGCAAGCAGCTTTTGACAAATACTTGACGACTCCAGAATTTTATGCTTTTGTTGAACGTCCCAAACCAACACCGGAGGAAGGTATTCGTATGATCCGCCAAGCTGGCGGTGTTGCTGTTTTGGCGCATCCCTATTTGTTACACCTAGATATGATGTTGTTGGAGAAATTGGTTATACAACTGGAAACTTGTGGATTAGAGGGGGCTGAAGCATATTACAGTTGTCACAGCATATCGCAAACGGAACAATATCTCTGGCTCACAAAAAAGCACAATCTTTTGGTAACCTGCGGTTCTGATTTCCATGGACCATTGGTAAAACCGGATATTGCCCTTGGGACAGGGAAAAATGGTAATTTGAATGTATCGGATGAAACGATTTTCGTGAAGTTGCAGGATAGAATCCACAAAAGGAAACAAAATTCGTTAAATTAATCCATTTTTACGTAAAGCTTGACTTTTTTTCGAAAACGTATTATAATAGAAATCGTAATGTACATTATCAAATGAAAATATGGATTATGTATTATTTAGATAGAATGGAGGCAGTACTATGATGTGTAAAAATCGAAGTCGCCGTATCGTTGCACTGCTGTTGGGAATGTTGATATATACGACGGGTTGTTCTTCGAATAATTCCTCGGAATTATCTAGTAGGGAAACGATTTCTACGGATCTGCCACCATTTATTACTAGTGATACTGTGTCAACGGAAACGACGGAAATATCGGAAGAGACAGAAACAGAAACGGCGACGATGGAAGATCCGACTTATTTGGCATATGTAGCATCTTGGGAGTTTCCAGAAAATTTTGGATCATTACAAGAAGTACGAGTTTATCAGGATCAGGTTTATTTGTTAAGTTTAGAACAAACGGAGTCTATGGAAACCAAAGGCGTTTTGTTTTGCGCAAGTGCTGAGCCAGAGCCAGTTTTTACAGAATTATTTGCAGATGCAGATGAGGAAAACTTTATAGGACTCACTGATTTTGACATTTTATCCGATGGTACAATTTGCGGTCTGCTTTGTGAAAACACAGTTTCAGTGCCGTACGATGATCCGAATTTTGACGAAGAGACGTTTGATTGGGATACATATTATGAGAATAGCTCTGTACAGTATCGTTTGGTTTGGTATAACGAAGATGGTCGAGTGACACAAAAGCTCGGTTTGTCAACGCTTCTGGATCTGGATGATACGATGATGCAGACAGTAGCTTTCACTGGTATTCGCTGCGACAGTGCAGATCGAATTTATCTTACAGCAACAATTGATGATCAGGAATATTTGATGGCATTGGATCAAAATGAAAACCTTTGTACGGTGCAGGGTGATACCAGCGAAATGGTTACTTTGTGTTCAAGTTATCAGTGGATACGTTGTGGTAGTGACGGGATGTTGCTTTTTGAAAAAAACAATGATGATGCTATAGCTTTATATCACGTTGTTATTACAGATGATGCGCTATGGAAAACGCAGGTGCAAGTGTCGGATTTGTTGGATAATATGACACTTTTGGCAGAGGATTATTTATCTGATAGCTGGTATGGTCTGTGGAACGACGTGGGTATTTATCGATGTGAAAAAGATGGTGAATCAGAGCTTCTTTATTCTTGGACGAATATACAGCAGTCTGCGGAGGACGTCACAAAGGTGATTTTATTATCTGATTTGAAAGTGCTAATGATGACTTATTCTGCACAGGGAGAACTAGCACTGTACCTTGTTGTGCCGGAAGAATATGAGCAAATTATTGAAACAGAGCCTAGTTTAAAGCCAACCGAATCAGAAGATACGTCCAAAGTAGAAGAATCAGATCATGCGGAGGAAACAGTTCCGATTGCAACAGACGTTACGACGTTACAGTAGTTTTGAAATTCAAAAAAGTGAGGAATGCGCTATGAATATGAAATTTATCCGAAAGCTGCCAATTCCACAGGAATTAAAAAAACAGTTTTCACTTTCTGAAAAATTGATACAGGTACGAGATGCCAGGGATAAAGAGATCAAAAAAGTTTTTACTGGGGAGTCGCAGAAGAAGCTGATGATTATTGGACCTTGTTCAGCTGATCGAGAAGATGCTGTTCTGGAATACGTCAACCGTTTGGCGAAGGTGCAGGAAAAAGTCAAGGATAAGATGATTATTATTCCCAGAATTTATACCAATAAGCCACGCACTACCGATGAGGGCTATAAGGGTATGGTGCATCAGCCTGATCCGGAAAAAAAGGAAGATATGCTGAAAGGCATTATTGCCATTCGTGAATTGCATACGCAAGCTATTGAACAAACTGGACTGACTTGTGCAGATGAAATGCTTTATCCGGAAAATCACCGATATTTATCCGATTTGCTAGGATATGTGGCAATTGGGGCATGCTCTGTAGAAGATCAGCAGCACCGTTTGACTGCCAGTGGGCTGGACATTCCAGTAGGTATGAAAAATCCTACGGGCGGCGATTTAGCAATTATGATGAATTCTCTAGTTGCTGCACAAAGATCACATATGTTTCTGTATCGGGGCTGGGAAGTACAATCAGAGGGAAATCCTTATGTGCATGCGATTCTTCGTGGCGCAGTAGATCCTTTGGAACGGACAATTCCCAATTATCATTATGAGGATTTGATTACTTTGTCGGAATTATATCAAAAGAAAAATTTAAAAAATCCGGTGGTAATCGTTGATGCAAATCATGCAAACTCTGGAAAGCAATATCTGGAGCAAATCCGTATTTGTAACGAAGTACTTCATAGTTGTCGTCATAGCGATGAAATTTGTAAGCTTGTAAAGGGCTTTATGGTAGAAAGCTATTTGGAAGATGGTGCGCAAAAAGTGGGTGGTGGTTGTTATGGTAAGTCCATAACCGATCCGTGTCTAGGCTGGGAAAAGTCTGAACGTCTCATTTATGATATTGCAGATCAGCTTTAAGCAATCAATATCCGATACAATTTTTATCAGGAGAGGGTAATACCGCTAATTGCAAAACGTTTGTGTAATGTGCCCGAAATAGGAAAGGAGCGGCAGCTTGACGGCATTTATGAGTCAATTGATGCTGGCGATGATCACCTTATATAGCGGTGACCCAAAACGGATTCAACATTTCATGAAAGTATATTCTTTTACGAAAATGATTGCAAAAGAAGAGAGCGTGAGTATAAAGCATCGGGAATCAATTGAGGCGGCAGCGTTAGTGCATGACATTGGCATTCATGCAGCAGAAAAAAATATCATTCCACAGCGGGAGAGTATCAAGAGGTTGAAGGTCCTCCAATTGCACGTGCAATGTTAATGACATTAGGTTTTGCTCCGGCGATGATTAATCACGTGTGCGATATGGTTGCACATCATCATTCTTACAATGAAATTGGCAAGGATATAGATTTGCAAATTTTAGTGGAAGCAGATTTTATTGTGAATGCTTACGAAGATGAAATGTCGAAACGAGCCATCAAAAATTTTCGGGATAAATATTTTCATACGGAAACAGGAATTCAATATATCAATAATATGTTTGATTTAAGCTAATTTAATTAAAACGGAAAATTCTGTCTGTTTTGTGCAGGCGGATTTTTTGTATTATTTTATAACAGCATGATCCAATACGATGAAATTTTCCTCCTTTGCAGTCAGCTGAATTTCATCTCCGGCACTGAGTTCCTGTAGGAGAAGCTTATTGGCAATTGGGTTTTCGACCGATTGTGCTAAATATGATTTCATTGGTCTTGTACCATATTGTGCAGTTTTTGGTGCGTTTGCCAATAGGTGTACTGCCTCTGGCGTAAATTCCATGGAAATTTCCAGTTGTGACAAGCGTTGTTGTAATCCCAAAAGCATTTGCCTTGCGATTTCTTCTAGGCTTTCTGGCTGTAATTTTTGAAACTAAAGGATACCGTCTAGTCGTCCTAAAAATTCTGGAGAAAAATGATTACGGATAGCTTCTTTGGCTGCTTCATTGGTAGAATCGGTAGAACGGCTTTCACGGGAATTCGCAGAAAAGCCGAAATACTCGTTCGTATGTAACGCTTCACCACCGACATTAGAGGTCAAAATCAAAAGAGTATGTCGAAAACTCGTGGTTCTGCCACAGGAATCGGTCAAGCAGCCGTCCTCCATGATTTGTAACAGGATGTTACATACGTCAGGATGTGCCTTTTCGATTTCATCGAAGAGAATCACACAGTACGGGCGTCTACGGACTCGCTCGCACAATATTCCGCCTTCCTCAAATCCCACATAACCTGGAGGAGCACCAATGAGCTTTGAAACGGCGTGTTTTTCCATGAGTTCAGACATATCAATGCGAATGAGGCTATCCTTATCATCAAAAAGCTGTTCTGCCAAAGTACTTGCCATTGCTGCTTTTCCCACGCCTGTTGGTCCTGCGAACAGAAAACAGCTAATTGGACGAGATTGGTCTTGTAAACCAGTATTAGCACGGAACAATGCAGCAGTGAGTGTCTCGATGTTTTTGTCGTGTCCCACGATACGTTTTTTTAATATTGTGGGCAGTTGGAGTAGTTTTTGCCGTTGTGCCTCTGTAATTTTATCTGTTGGAATTCCTGTACGTGCGGAGACGATGGTGGCAACGTCATTTTCTGTTACTGCAGCTGGTTGATTTGATGGCTTTTTTTCCCAGCGGATTCTGGCACGGGAACAAGCTTCATCCAGCAAATCGATTGCTTTGTCCGGTAAAAAGCGATCGTGAAGATAACGTTCAGCGTAGGAAATTGCAGTGTGCAATATTTTATCAGAAATTGTCACTTGATGGAAATCACTGTAGGTTTGTCGTAGCCCTTGCAGCATGGCGTAATACTGCGTTTCGTTTGGTTCTGCCACCTGTACCGGTTGAAAACGACGTTCTAACGCACTATCCTTAGCGATGGTTGTACGAAATTCGTTCGGTGTTGTTGCACCGATTAATCGAATTTCCCCTCGTGCCAGTTGTGGCTTTAGCATATTGGCAGCATCTATAGCACCTTCTGCGGCACCAGTACCAACGATGGTGTGCAGTTCGTCAATAAATAAAATAATATTTCCATGTTCGGAAGCTTCGGAAAGACAATTTTTCAGTCGTTCTTCAAAATCGCCCCGATATTTAGCACCGGATAATAGTGCTGGTAAATCGAGTGCTACTAGTTGCATTTGCTTTAAGCTTTTTGGTACGTTCCCCTGTAAAATTCGTTGTGCCACGCCCTCAACAATTGCAGTTTTTCCTACGCCGGCTTCTCCGATTAGACAAGGGTTATTTTTTGTGCAGCGAGCGAGAATACGGATGATTTGCTGCAATTCAGTGTCTCGTCTGATAATTGGATCATAGCGATAGGAATTTCCAGGATCAGTCATGAGTTTGTCATATTGAAATAGTGTCGGACAGTTTTTGCGAGACAGTGTGTCAATTTGTTGTCGCTCCATGCGGATGCCATAAGCTGCGTCGCTGCTGCAAAGCGTACATAATTGGTTTAAACTAACGCCCAGTTTTTTCAAAATGGTTACTGCACTACAGCATGGCGCATGAATAATTGCCAAAAGCAAGTGTTCTGTCCCAGCCAAAGCTTTTTCCATATCGCTGGCTCTCTCACGGGCATCTTCTAAAATTGCAACGAGCGATGGCATAAGACAATCTTCTCGTACTTTTGCTGGAATGCCTCGCCCAACGAGTTCAATTACTGCTTGACAAAGTTGTTCTGCATTTACCTGTTGCACGGTCAATGCGCTAGCGGCAGCATTGCTGCCTTCTTCTGCAAGACCCAACAGCAAATGTTCACTGCCAATATAGGTGTGCCCCAATTCTTCTGCTGCATGAATCGCCTCTTTCATTGCAAGAATTGCTTTTCCTGTAAATCCTTCTGTATAGCGCATAATTATCCTCCCTTTTTACACAACGTTTTCCGGCGATGTTATTAGAAACCATAATTTGTAATTAGTATACTATAAAATTTCGAAAAAAAACGTCGAAGTCTGAAAGCAATACAGAAAATTCTTTGCATGAAGAAATATATTTCAATAAATTATTTCACGAAATTTTTAGTATTTTTTTATTTCAACTGAATTCAAGCTATTTTTAAGTTTCATTTAAGGCTATGATTATATAATCAAGTTAAATGCACGTTAACTTCTCATTTTTTGATGCTGTTCCAATTTGTAAGACTCCATCATTTTAAGTACTGAATTTTTTACTGATATTGCAGTATAGCTGCTTGCAATTGTTTCGACAGTAAAAAATAGTATGGCGATTGATACAAAATTTTTCGCAAGCGTCAAGACAGATGCTTACAGAAAGGGAGAAGGAAACC
>JAJQEI010000024.1:0-103309 GCA_021201755.1 Ruminococcus sp.
GATTTGCACTGCCAACAACGGACTCCCTCCGGCACTCAAGAGAAGTCTCTACTATGATAATACTTCCCTTGCTGCTTGAAATTTGTTCGAGAAATTTGTGTCAAGTATTATTGACAAAATCATTTAAAGTATTTTGCAATAAAATTCTGCACCAGAACAATTTGGATACTATCAAGCTTTCTTGTAGGGATATAACACAATATATTTCAAATGCCGAATGCGATGACTTTCGCTTTTTAGAAGTGCAAGAAGAATCAGATTTTTAAAAGTAAGATAACCTTTATCAAACCATACAGGATTTCGATTTACCGGACTTTTCGATTGCTCTACCGACAATGCCATATGCAGTACCTTATTGTAATATGCAACAACTTGAGGAGGAATATATCATGGATCAAAAAAATCTTTTCGACAGAAATCAGGGGACACAATCCAGTTACACAAATTTCACAACCGTATCATCTATGCCTGTTTGTGATGCAAGAAACGATTCAACTTCTATTGTTTCATCCAATAAAACAGCTGTTGAAGCAAATCCCATTCAACAAGCATACAACAGTACTTATCCAAATTTTGAAATAAATTTAAGCCGTAATTTGCAAATCAGTGTGGATGAAACTGCTGACTTCAACCACTTATGCCCACTGATGCAAAATTTCAATGGCATTTCTGCAAAAGAAAAAGTAGATTACACGAAGCTTGGAATGGCTGTGGTAAATGAATTTTCCGACAAAGGCATCCATGCCAATGTATCGGTAAACCTCTCTACAACCGTATCGATTGACTTATTTAGTTCCAACATGAATGCGGAGCAGATTGATCCAAAGGAAAACGTGATTGACGTTTCGTTGGAAGAATAATCTGTTTCCTATTACAAGCAAGGCTACAACAATAGGAAGGAGGGCAGCATCACAGCTTGCCTTCCTTTTTTATTATATCTGACTTTCTTCAACTTTTTTCCGGTGGATGTACGGTGGATGTATTTTTCAAATTTGAATCAAATAAAAAATCACGCAATTTCGAAAAAGTACCAAAATTACGTGATTTATTCTGGTTGCGGGAGCAGGATTTGAACCTACGACCTTCGGGTTATGAGCCCGACGAGCTACCGAACTGCTCCATCCCGCATTATTTCTTGTCACGAATCATGCGACTTAATAAGTATACCACATTTTTTAGTCCTTGTCAATCTAATTTTAAATTATTGAAGAAAATAAAGTTTTATGTAATTTGACATTATTAATTTTTGCATAATCATAACCGTTTTAAACATTATATATATTTTAAAATAAATAATCAAATAATAAAAATAATTTTTCTATCATATATCATAATTGCAATTACCACACTACACCGAATTAAAATGAAAATAAGCATCAGATTTGTCGAACATATTGCCAAGTAAATTTGAATATGGTATAATCGTAATAGTGATTCAGAAAGGAGCCATTACATGGTTTCACATCACAACTTAAAATTGGCTGCTGCCACACTCGCCTGTATTTCGCTCCTTACTCCAAAAATGGCTTGCCAATTACCAGCAACAAAACAGCCTGCACAAATTTTACAGACTGCTTTTGGTCAAAACGTAGAATATTTTTGTTTTTTGTGCTATCTACTTGACAAGGAACAGGTCAATACGACCTCTACTTTTTTCCTTTTGCTCTTTTATCTTGCCAATGCTTATCAATAAGCAATTGAAATCTACGTTCGTCAAAGATTGGTTTTTGCAGATAAGCAATGGTTCCTTCAGAAATCACCCCGTTTTGTGCAAACTCTATACCGGCACTGGTATATTTCTCCAAGTAGATGTCAACTCTGTCCCGAAGCCCTGGCGTAGAAAAGACCTTTCCTTGTGGACAAAGCAATGCTTGGTAACCACTCTTACCGAAAATGCAATCGTATTGGGTCAATAGCGCATTATATGTCGGAATCGTTTGCCCAAAGCCACAAGTAGAAACAAGGAAAAATTTCTTCTCACCGAAGTCGTAGCGAAATTCATGATACGGTAATCCTTCGACTGGTCGTTTCCCACGATATGGCAACATAGTACTCAAAAGACGATCATTTAATATCTTTACTGTCCCAGGCATACTAAAAAAATAAAGCGGGTAGCTGCCAATAACCACGTCAGCATCCAAAATCTTCTGTTTGATTTCCGAAATATCATCGTTGATAATACAAGTGCCATCCGTTCTTTCCCAACAGGATAAACATCCATAGCATGGCTTTACGTCCATATCGGACAACGTATCTATTTTTATGTCACATACGCCATAGCTCTCAATTCCCTTGAGAAACGCCTCTGTTACACGCATAGTACCACTGGCATTTCGTTGTGGGCTACCATTGATAACATATATTTTCTTTTTATCCTGATTTCCCCAAGTCCATTTATGCTTTTTTACTTCCAAATCAAATCCTCCTAAGCTTTTTCCGATATTGTTTTATAGACACTATTCTTCGGAATCGCAGTAAATGTCATAGAACCCTTTGCACGTACCTCTCCATCTACTTGAACGACTCCATCAAACGTAACAAGCGTTCCGGCTTCTCGTGTCTTTTGAACAAATAAATGCAAAGTATCTCCCGGAATTATCGGCTTTAAAAATTTAAAATCATGGACTTTTAATAATACATACAACAGCTCTTCTAACGTTTTTTCTTCTATCACCAGGGAACAAAGCTGTGCACAGCTTTCAATGATTAGTACGCCAGGCATAACAGGTATATCAGGAAAATGTCCCATGAAATATGGTTCATTAACAGATACATTTTTGATTCCTTCGGCAAATTCATTCGGAATAAATTCCAAAACTCGTTCTACCATTTGAAATGGCGGACGCTGTTTGATGCGGCGATTTATCTCCATCAAATCCATCATAGGGATAGACCTCCATCTAATACAAGTGTTTGTCCAGTCATATACGCCATACGATCACTACAAAGCAACGAAACTAGCGACGCCACCTCTTCCGCCTTTCCAAACCGTCCCAAAGGAATTGATTTCAAATATTCCGCACGCATTTCATCCGATAGTGCATCTATCATTTCTGTTTCAATAAATCCAGGAGCAATGGCATTCACTCGAATCCCATAAGGTGCAAGCTCCTTTGCCATGGTTTTTGTCATTGCATTCACCGCTCCTTTGGTTGCACTATACACACTCTGACCTGCCAGTGCCATTTGCGCACTGACAGAAGACATATTGATAATAACACCTTTCTTTTTGCGGAACATTTTCAGTGTCGCTTGCTGAGCGCAGTAAAAATATCCTTTCACATTAACATCCATACAATAATCCAAATTTTTCGGATCTAACATCAAAAGATATGCATCTTTTACAATTCCAGCGTTGTTGACAAGTATGTCAATTTGACTGTACGCTTGTATCGTAGCACGCATCATTGCTTTTACTTCGTCTAGCTTCGATACATCCGCACGAAAAAGCATTCCATCTCCGCCATTTTCACGAATATCGTCTAATACTGCCTGTGCCTGTTCCTCGCTGTGACTATAGTTTATTACAACTATATCACCGTCTGCTGCAAGTCGTTTTGCGCAGGCTTTTCCAATACCACGTGATGCACCAGTAACAACTGCTACTCTCATTTTTTATCACTTCTCCCCTTATTTTACGCTTTTCAGAATAATGGCAGTATATGCACCATTAAAGCTTTGTGAAATTACCAAAAGCATTTGCAACCCATCGGCAGTAATCACACCACAATTTTCACTGTACACTTTCTCCCCAAGCTTTCCCGATAGCAGCAATGCTCCATGTACTGCCGACAATGCAGCCGTTGCTGCTCTTCCCTCCCCTGTCATAGGGTGAATATGAAAACACGGTAGTTTTTGAGAAAAAATCTGTGCCATTGCGGACTGTTCAACTTGACAAGTGACATTTAATCCGTCTGCAAATCCCACAATACCATCGACATCGCACGATGAAATATTGGCATCATGCAGTGCCAACATTACTGCTCGTTCCAAAGCTGATTCCGAATCTGTGAAATGCTCTAGCGTAGTAGACTGATTTACCATACCATATCCTAGAAGTTCCGCATAAGGTGCAGTATCACGTGTGCGCATACTACTTTCTGTTTCCAACAAAAGCGTCGTACTGCCGTCGGATAACCGAAACGTATTGTCCACCGCAAAGCAGCCAAGCTTCTCATAAAGTTCCGTAACAATTGCATCATTTTCATCCGTTCCCGTAGCCAAAACCGCTTTTTCCTGTCCACTACGGAGTATGTTTATACCATAAGCAATACTGGCAAGTCCAGATTGAATGCCATTTGTCAGTGTCACATTATATCCCTGAATACCAGAACAAATAGAGAGATAGCCTCCTGCAGCATTATAAACCGTATTCGGAAATTTGAATGCACTACCAGCAGCCATTCCCTTTTCCAATAAATCCATCTGGTAATTACAAATGGTGGATATCGGACCGTCCGCAGTACCTACCACAATACCAATATCTGTGGCATTCTCTTCTGTTACAATATAATTTGCATCAATGAGTGCTTTCTTCCCAGATACCGCTTGCAACTGACTAAATCTATCGAGCTTACGATAAAATGCCATTTTGAGTCCACAAGCATCATAATCTGCACGGTCTACATGACTCTCTACGCTAAACTCAGTCAAAATAGCACGAGATTGCACTTTTCTGGTATAACAATCTATATCGTTCCCCAGTGGCGAAACCACACCAAGTCCTGTAATAAAAATTCGATCTCGCTGTGCAGGAAGTTCTACATTGCCACTCTGTTTTGAGAACAACACGCTGGCATTATTGCCGCCAAAAGCAAAAGAATTGCTCATGACTGTGGTCAACTGTTTTCCCTTCGCCTGATTCGGGCAGAAATCAATTTTGCCGGCACGTTCTTGCAACCGTGGCATATCTTCTTCATTATAACCAACGGTTGGCGGTACGATATTCTCCGTCAGTGCCTTCACTGCAAACACCGCTTCTACTGCACCAGCTGCGCCAAGACAATGCCCTACCATAGCTTTAGTGGAAGATACAGATAAGTCGTTATTTTCACTGTCAAAAATCGTATGTAAAGAGAGAAATTCCGCTTCATCGTTTTTAGCAGTGCCTGTTCCATGTGCGTTGATATAACCAACTTCTGCCGGCGTAACACCGGAATTGACAAGACAGCGACGAATAGCGTGCATCTGCCCCTTACCATCTGGTCGTGGTGCAGTAATATGAAACGCATCACTGCTGACGCCTGCTCCCAACACCTCACAATATACTCTTGCTTTACGCTGCATGGCATGGGCATAGGATTCAATAATTACCGCACCTGCACCCTCACCAAGCGTAATACCACTACAACGATTGAATGGTGAACATGGATTTTCATCCAACGCATGCAGAGAAAGAAACCCCGCAAAAGGAATAGAAGAAAATGCATCCGTTCCGCCAGCGATAACCACATCAGCTTTTCCTGCTCGAATCAAATCACAAGCATAGGCAATGCTAATCGTGCCAGCAGCACAGGCATTTGCAATATTGGTCACTACACCACCAATGTGATAAGTCTTTGCTACTTGATTCGCAATAGCAGAAATAGGTATTTTCGGTACATCTTCTGCTGGCTTATTGTGGGTATAATAATGTTCAACACTGGCGACACCACCTACACAACTTCCCATAATCACCGCCGCCTGTGTACTATCACCGAAACTATCCAGTCCTGCATCTCGCAATGCCTCACCGGTGGCTTTTACACAAAGCTTTGCGCAGCGATCCATAGACATAGCATCATCTACATCATCAAGCGTTTCATCTGTTACTTCAGCCGCCAAATTAGCGTAGCAATTTTTTGTTTCCACTGTAGAGGTGACTGCAATGCCACGAACACCTTGTTTCGCATTTTTCCAACATTCTGCCACGTTATTACCGATAGCAGTAATCATTCCCAATCCAGTAATTACACAGCGATTTTCATTCTTTGTCATATCGATTCCTTTCTATAAAAAAGCGACACCTCTCAAATGGACGATGTCGCCGCCGTTCGGACTCAAATTCTTAGATTACTTTTCCAGATGTTCCGCAACATACGCTGTCAAGCTTTTAACATTGTAAAACGATTCTTTCCCAACACCTGTCATAGATACACCAAATTCTTCGTCAATCGCTGCGATAATTTCCAGCGAATCAATAGAATCTAGCTCAATTCCATCACTAAATAACGGAATATCGTCTGTCAACACCTCCTCATCAATGCCCAATCTGCTGCAAAGCAACTCCTTAATTTTTACTGCAATTTCTTGTTCACACATTATTTCTCTTTCCTTTCCAATATATTTGATACCGTATGACTACGGCGTATCAACAAATTAAACGAATTATTTTTCTTGATGTACCAGTGCAAATACTTCTTGCTTACACTGTTCCGCCACCTTATCTAACACAACGGATAATCTGCCCTTAGCGTGTAAATCGAGTTGCAAAGGACTGCCAATACGTAGGGTTTGTTTGTGAAAAACACGGTAACCACCCGTAATTGCCATAGGGACAACAGGAACATTTAAATGTCTTACTAACAACAAAAAACCAGAATGAAAAGTCTCCGAAACACCGTCTGTTTCCAACTTTCCCTCTGGAAAAATCAAAACACACTGTCCTTTTTTCAAAATGGTTTCTGCCTGTACCATCCATGCAGCATCCTGTTCCTCAAGATTAATGGGAATATAGCGCAAGTGTCGAAAAAGGGGATTCAAGAATTTTTTATCATACCACTTTCTTGTCACAAGCACATAAACTTTTTGCTTAGATAACATTTTCGGTGCAAAAAAGCCGTCCTTGTGACTTGTGTGGTTTGCAATTAGAATTGCCCCCTGTTTTATTGCCACCTTTGATGCTGAATCATTGAAAATAACTTGTCCTGGATATAGCACACGCATAATAACGCCAAGTAATGCAATTACCATATGTGCCACACCGGCAAGAATACCTTCCCAAATTTTATGAATCCAATTTTTCATGATGCTTTCATAAATGCACAGAGTTCATCAAAACGCTTCTCCATGACTTCCTTTCCATGGTCATAATATGCATTGACCTTTTTTGTGTCCTTTTCAAAATGACTAATACTTCTATTTTCTGGTCGAATCACAAGTGCATCACCACTTTGCACATAATCTGTTAAATCTTCCATTTGCTTTTCATACGTCTCTTTTCGCTTTACCATCACGTCCACCAGATTGGGATACTGAGCATGATAACTGATATTGAGAATCGGTCGTAATTTTGCATAATCCGTGGGAGGAGCTTCTTTCCATTTTCGTGTCAACACTACGATAACCTTATCGCATTTGTTTTGTAATGCATACTCCACCGGCACAGCGTCCGATAAACTGCCGTCCAAATAATGTTGTGTACCAATTGCCACAGGCTTACAAAGTAACGGCACGGAACAGGTTGCTTTCGTCAGCATCAAAAGCTGCTGTTCGGAATCTTTTGCGTTACAATATTCCGGTTGTCCAGATTCGCAATCG
Source organism: Ruminococcus sp. (assembly GCA_021201755.1). GTDB lineage: Bacteria > Bacillota > Clostridia > Oscillospirales > Ruminococcaceae > Ruminococcus_C. Next base: position 7,519 of record JAJQEI010000024.1, read on the forward strand.
GTAACGACAAGTTCACACTCTGTAGATGATGTAAAAAATGCATCAAAATCAAAAGGTATCTGCTGATAGAAATATTGATCGATAATTTGATCCGTATCTAACAGCTTTTTGCTTCGAATCATTTGTTTTATACCAAAATACGAGCCACCATCCTTGCTGGTAATAACTCGTTTCACTTTGCCATTTTGCTTTGAAACAAAACTTATAGCATTTCCTGCCCCCGCCGAAACGCCAACAACATAGGAAAAGAAAATCTTTTGTTCTAACAAATAATCCAATACACCAGCAGTAAAGATACCACGATATGCACCACCCTCTAATACCAATCCAATCTTTTTCATATATCCACTTCCTTTTCTACATCAACCAAATCGATTGTTTGAATTTGTCGAATCTCATTTATATTTAGTTTATGGGAGAAATATAAACTGAAACTAAACGATTCTTGCATAATATCAAAAAAAGTTTTGTCAAAAATACCGCACTATGCTTTGACATTGCGCATGGTGCGGTATTACTTTTTAATTTAAAATTTCTGCGATTACAGCGTTTTTTCTTTTAGCTCTGCAATTAGGGCTTCTACTATTACCTTTTCCATTTCCGCTTTCATCGCCTCCACAGCAGATGCCATATGTGAATAAAGTACAACGGAAAGATTTTTCGCAATGGGACACGCACAATTTCCTTCATAAATTTTGAAGATTTCTCGTATGTCATCAGTTTCTACTGCCTGATAAATATCCCACAGTGTAATATCCTTCGGCTCCCGTTTCATGCGAACACCGCCGTTCTTTCCAGCAGTTGTCTCTAAAATCCCTTTTTCAGACAAATCCAAAAACAGCGTCCGAATGGTCACTGGATTTGCTTCGATGCTCTCCGCAACTAGCGTACTCGTTACACGTCGAATCGGGGAATGTACTGCTACAAACAGCACCGAATGCACTGCCATTGGAAATCGTTTGCTAACACGCATAATGATACCTCCTTTTTAATGTTATTGCATTGCATTTTCTATTATAACAGATTTTTTTGAAAAAATTAAATATTATTCTTGACAAAATAAAACTAATGTATTATAATATAATTGAACACAAAACATTAAGGAGGTTTGTTCTTATGCAAACATTAGAATCAATTGCAAAAAGAAAATCTACAAGAGATTTCGACCCTGACAAAGCCGTATCAAATGAAACAATCGACATGATTGTAAAGGCTGGCTGTCAAGCACCAATCGGTGCTAACAAAAGAGAATCTCTTCATCTGACGGTATGCCGCAGCAAGGCTATTCTTGAAGAAATCAACCAGTCTACTGCCACAGCCATGCAAACAGAAGCCCGGGATTTCTTCTATAGTGCGCCGGTCGTAATCTTTGTATCCGCTTCACAAGAGCAAATGGCTCCTGGAATCGAATACGCAAATGCAGCGTGTGTCATTGAGAATATGTTAATCGCTGCAACTGATGCTGGCATCGATAACATTTACCTCTGGGGTGCAGTACAGGGACTCGCTAAAAACAAAGCTCTGTGTGACAAGTTAGGCATTCCGAATGGATTCCGACCGGTTTCCGCTGCTGCTATCGGCTATAGCCGAAGTGGCAGTCCGAAGGCAAGAGAACTATCTGTTTCTCTTGAAACCAATTACGTTGAATAATTTTCTATTGAAATAATTTTCACAGACACAGCACCCATTGAAAACACAATGGGTGCTATGTGTATTCTATCTATATAATCCATTATGTGAGGTAATACTATGATTGTTCAAATTTGGAAGGAATGGCGAAAATGGCACAAAAGCTGGGATAGTCTATGCAATCGATGCGGAAAATGCTGCTATACTCGTTCTGTAAGTCCTAGTGGAAAGGTAATCATTCACTATGATAAACCTTGCGAGAACTTGAATCTTGAAACACACCTGTGCAATATTTTTTATGATCGTTTTCGAAAGTGTAACCACTGCGGTAAGGTGGGATTATTCACGGCATTATTTAATCCAAGCTTGCCTCATGACTGCGCCTACGTACAAACGTTTCGTCTTTGGAAAAAAGAGTCCTAAATGTATAACAGCTTATGCAAAATAATACAAATGAATCATCATCGTGCCAATAAAAAACGACACCATAACTGTTGTGTGGCAGAGAGACCCACAAGTCCCATTCCAATTCTGGCATCTATTGCTGCAATGATACGCCAAAAATATTCCATATATCGCTCCTCATCTCAAAAAGAACCAATTTGCCCTATGACAAAATCGGTTCTTTTCAATTTCATGGAAACGCTTCAATTATGTTCATCCTGTATAGGGCAAAACATCAACTAGTTGTACTAAAAAGCGCAGTAAAACCAAAGCATCTTCGGTACTTACACTGCCACTGCCATCGCAGTCTGCATTTAGCGTTGCCTGTTCATTCAGTGCAACTGAACCGGCATTCGCCTTGTTAAACAGGATCACGTCTGCAAGGCTGATTGTACCATCAAGATTGACATCACCATAAAACACATCGCTTGTTAAAACGGTACTTGCAGCTGTTTCTGTGTTTGTAGCTGTATCAGTCATTGTTTCTGTAGCCGTGCTATCCGTAGTGTCCTCTGTTGTGTCTGTTTCGGTCACTGTAGTCGTGGTAGTCGTCGTAGTTATCGTATCTCCTGTTGTAGTAGTTGTTGTCGTACCCGATACTACTGCACTATCATCCACCAATTTCAATACGCCAAAGCCACTCGGATCTGTATATCCCATACCAGACAAATCATTCCAGTTTGCAATGCTGGTTCTTGTGCCATCTCCCGTTCCATCATCGTTGACCTGTACATCAAAGCCTACAATCTGGTCTACAGAGAAATTGCCAAGTGTGTTTGGAATCGCAATTTCCACCAGATAGCCGTCCGCCGTGACGCTTGCCGCCGAGACAAATCGGTCGGTAGACAAGCCATCCGTCACGGTTTTGTCACCGATATAGCTGACCCGAACCTGTATATCATCTTCTTCATAAGAAGAAGTTTTGTTGTTGTTCTCGTCAAAGAACACTTCTACCGTATCCTGTTCATAAGCGTTGGCGCTGGCATTCGAAAGGATCGGATCTGTAACTTCTGTGAGTATGTAAATATAATCTTCATCCCACAGCATCCGAGAAACGCCAGTTGTACCGCTGCCCATGGAATAATTATTGACGTCAATGGTGTTGGCATTTGCCCAAGCATCATCTATTACACCATCAATTTCAATGGCTGTTTCTGTCTTAGTGGCTTCTGCATAGTTTGGCTGTGCAGCTAGGGTAACAATACCACAGATGGGTATATATTCTTCATCATGATCAAAGAAATATGCGTCCTCTAAAGAGGCATTGTTCCAGTAGTATACAGAAAATACGGAATCATAGGTAACCGGTGTTGTAGAAAGCGCATACACAATATCACAAACCGCATAGACATCGAGATAAACCTGACTGCCTTCTATACCTGTCAAAGAAACAGGAATATCGGTATAAGCTTCTCTGCTTCCATCTTCACTGCTTAAGCATTCGCCGGATTGACTTTCTGCGCTGCCATAAATATCTACACTCGTCACAACACTGTCGTCATCGTAGACACGTATCACCATGCTGTCTTCGTTCCAGGCGGCTTTGAAATAAATATCATAGGTCGAAACATCGGAATAAGCAGATGCCATCAAAGGCTGTGCCGTGCCCATTTCCAAGGCTTTTTCTAAGTCTTCTTCTGTTCCGTCATAATAATACGCCGTCATCGTTTGAATCGAACCAACTTCATAATCCGTATCTGCCACGGCATAAAACGCTTCTTTTGCCTGATAATATTTGTCGAACAAAAGCGGATAGCCGCCGATTCAGCTGGTAGAATCGGTAATTCCCAAGAGTACCACTGCCGTCAAATTGACACCGGAATCCTTCATTTCCTTATACATCTGGAACAGCTCTTGATACCGCTCTGCCAATTCCAATTGATCGGCTTCGGCATTCGAAAGCTGAGAAATATCCAGTTCCGTCACTTGGATTTCCAGCCCTAAATCTGCATATGTCTGCATTGCTTGCTTATACGCTGCAATACTAGGCGAGCTCATAGACAAATGAGACTGCATTCCCATGCCGTCTATCAGACCCTCTTCTATCAGCGGCTCTAAAATATCGCTGACGATATAAGCCTGTTTTGCACTGGTGTATTCGTTATAGTCGTTGTAAAACAGCTTGCAGCCTTCCGGCGCATATTCCTGCGCAAACTGGAATGCCAGCTTGATATAGGACTGGTCGCCATAAATCTGCACCCATGCAGACTGTCCGCTGACGCTGTTATTCGACCCGGCAGTCCGGATCGTTTCGGAATCTGATGCCGCTTCGTTCACGACATCCCATGCATAAAATTCTACATCTGGATATTCTTCTGCTAAAGTTTCCATGACGATTTTGATATAGTTTTCTAAGCGGGCGGTCATCGTCTCTTCGTCAATCCAATCGCCGTCTTCGTCATAATTTTCCTTAAAAAACCAATCTGGTGTCTGACTATGCCAAACAAGGACATGACCTCGTACTGGAATATTATTTTCTGCTGCAAAAGTCAATAGTGAATCTGCATTTGCCAATGAAATCTGTGGGGAAGTGTCGTCGCCAGTTTCTTCTAAATATTTCAGCGTTGCTGCCTGATCCAAAACACTGTCCAGCTTTAGTTCATTACCAAGCGTCAAGCTATTGTAATGTTTTAGTATCAATTCTTTTGTAGCATTCTGAGTCAAATCTGACGCTGTACAAGCACAACCTAGCTTAAAATAATCTGCATAGACTTCTTGTAAGGAGACAATATCATACTGGATTTCTGGATCTGCAAGACGTTCGCCAAATGCATCGTCCATATAAAAATCCATCAAGTCTTGATCTATCGGCGCACTAGTGTAACCTGTCTGCACATAAATATAAAAGTTCGCAGCCCCCTCTGGCGCAGTAAACTCACTGCCCACATATGTCAATTCGCCTTTATTAGCAGTTTCGGTTGCAATGATATAATAGCACTCTTCGCCATTTAAATCATATTGCAAGTTAATGGAAAATTTCTGGGTATCTGTCCATTCATCGCCATCATAGAGGACATAACAACCAACTTGATAATAACCACCAGATTCGATCATATCTGATTTAGAAATGGTTGCGCCATTCCATAGTGCTGTTCGACCAGAAACAAACAAGCTGCTTTCTCCACTATAGGCATAAGTCTGAGATAATTCTGCCGTAGCACTTCCTCTGCCGTCCCAACTTTGCGTTGTACCGTCCTCATAGTCACAGAAAAACGAGTCGTTAAGTTCTATTTCCACCGCCTCACCTGTAATTACAATGTCATCGATATAATAATTCTGGTCAGTTGATGCATCAGAATATTCGATATACAGCGTCACACCAGTTGCACCAGTAGGAACCGTATATGAGCCGGACAATTGTGTCCACGTGTCGGCATTTACGTAAGTGTAGCTAATATTGTCGTAGTGATCTGTACCGTCAGAATCGGTATATAACATTTTTAAGCCAACATTTTGACTGCCGCTGCCCTCAAAATACGTGTAGCCGCTGATTTCGTATGTATAACCCTCCGCTACGATCGTACTCAAAGAACAGCGTGGGGCACCCCAAGAAGCAGTGCGGTCATAGACATAGAGCGACTCATCGCCAGTGTTCGCTTGATCAGAGGATAGCGTAGTCGACGCACCAACACCTTTCCATGCGCCATAGCTTCCCTCGAACGTATCGTTCATTAGTTCTTCTGTATCGGCGTGACTTTCCAATACAGAAGAAATCGATAGCCCAGTCACGGTCAATACACAAGCCGTCACCGTTGCTAAAACTTTGGAAAATTTCATAAAATCCTTCCTTTCCGTTAATTCATGTGTGTTCATGACATTTTCACTCCATCTTCACATGGACCGTCATTCCGTATAAAAATAATATACCACATTCTCATTTTTTGTCAATAGTAAAATAAAAAATTCTCTTAAATCATCAGCAAAAACTGTATCATCACTTTATTTAAATCAAAAATGCAGTGATATCACTCGGATATCACTGCATATATTCAATAAAAACAATCCTTAATCTATCATAACCGGAATCCGTGACAAAATCTCTGCACCCTCTTGTGCCAAACATCTTTTGAATGCTTCCGCTATTTTTTGGTTGCATTCGCTAATCATACAGCCATTTTCTGCTGCGCCAATCAACTCGACACCAATTTCAGTGGCAATTTTTGCAAAGATACCTTTTCCACAAGGTGACGTGCGATAACAACGAGGTGCTTTGAAATCATCAATCGTTGCCAAAAAGCTCGTATCTTCCTCTGCCGATTCCCAGCTTTGACTCAGAACAGTATCTTTCTGTTTCACCTCATCGATAATATCTCCCAAAACAGCACTTGCCGTCGGCAATTTTCCTGCACCTCTACCATAAAACATCGTCTTGTCAACGCCATCGCCCCAAACCATTACAGCGTTAAATACGCCATTCACATGGGAGAGTAAGCTGTCCTGCATAACTACCATTGGCATCACAGACGACAAAACCCTACCATCCTCCAACCGCTTTACAATACCAATCAGCTTCACTGCACCACCAAATCTTTGTGCCAGCTGTACATCTTCTAAAGTAATATCTCGAATACCTTTTGTATAAATTTGATCTGGATAAACGTGCTTACCAAATACCAAAGATGCCAAAATACAAATTTTCCGGCACGCATCTCCCCCATCGATATCAGCAGAGGGATCTCGTTCCGCATAACCGAGCTTTTGTGCAAGCTCCAACGCCGGCGCAAAGCGCATATTTTCATCGAACATCTTTTGCAAAATAAAATTTGTCGTGCCATTCAAAATACCTGCAACGGCAGAAATATCATTCGCCGCCAAGCACGTATGCAGCGGACGAATAATTGGAATCGCACCGCCAACACTAGCTTCAAAGAAAAAGTTGACATGATTTTCTTTCGCTGTTTGAAGCAGAATATCGCCTTTTTCCGCTACAAGCTGCTTATTCGAAGTAGCCACACTCTTTCCTGCTTCTAAGCAACAACGGCAGAAATCGAATGCCGGATTTGTACCACCCATACACTCTGCCACATAACCCACTTCTTGGTCATCCAAAATCACTTGAATATCGTGAACTACTTTGTCCGCATAGGGATCTCCGGGAAATTCCCGCAGATCTAAAATATAGCCAATTTCTAGTCGCTCGCCAGTATTGATCTCGATCTTTTTCTGGTTTCGATAAAATAATTCCACCACACCGGAACCAACAACACCGTATCCTAAAACAGCAATCTTCTTCATGTTTTCCAAGTCCTCTCGTTTCATTATAATAAAATAATAAATAATACAATAAAAATAAAAATTACATCGAAAAATTATTCACCGAACAATAGCCGTACCTCTACAACACCCGACACCTCCCGCATGGCACGAGTCAATTCCTTTGGATTCGCAGATTCTCCACTCATTTTCAATGAGAGAGAAACCATCGCAACGCCATCCACCGGAATATTTTGTGTTACCGTCAAAATATTGGCGTGCATACTATATAACGACATCAATAAATTCAATAAGACACCTTCCTGATGTTGGAGTGTGACGGAAAAATTGACCACACGCTGTGTCAATTTTTCATCATAAGCAAACACACTATCCCGATATTTATAAAAAGCACTTCGGGAAATACCCATTTGTTTACAGGCTGAAGAAAGACTGCGTTCCGGTTGTTCAGCAACCGCACGCTTCACCTCCAGTACCTTCCCAAAAATTTCGGGCAATACAGCAGTATCCACAACAATATATCGTGTTCATTCGTTCATGCTTTTCTTGAGAGACTATCCACGAACTCGGACTTTCTCTCTGCTGCCCTTCTCCCATCCAGTCATTTTATAAAGACATCACCACTGTGTAATGTATATAATCTACACAATTGTCAGTTCACGGTGTGTCTAAAACTTCTCACTCGTCCGTATCTCAAAAACAGTTATATTTCCTATAGCTTTATAATTATAACACAATTTTGCATTTTTGTCAAGCTTTCTACAGGATTTTCAAAGATATTTTCTAAGAATCAAACCACATACAAAAAATTGCTACTTCCCCTTGCTTTTTTTGATACTTCATGTTATAATCAATATAATTGGATTTATCCAATTACGACTGCTAAAGCACTAAAACAGGAGGAAATTTAATATGAACATTGTTTGCTTGGATTTAGAGGGCGTACTAGTACCAGAAATTTGGATTGCCTTTGCACAGGCGAGTAACATTCCAGAACTAAAGCGAACGACACGAGACAAGCTAGATTATGACAAGCTTATGACATGGCGATTGGACGTTTTAAAGAAACATGGACTAGGTCTCAAGGAAATTCAACAGACCATTGCTACCATCGATCCACTCCCGGGAGCAAAAGAATTTTTGGATAAGCTTCGCACGACAACCCAAGTGATTATCATCAGCGATACATTCACGCAATTTGCAAAACCACTGATGAAAAAGCTGGGTTGGCCAACGATTTTCTGCAATTCACTAGAAGTTGCACCAAACGGTGAAATCACTGGATTCCGTATGCGAATTGAAAACTCAAAACTGACAACTGTGAAAGCATTGCAATCTATCGGGTATGACACCATTGCGAGTGGCGATAGTTACAATGACTTGGGAATGATTTTGGAAAGTAAAGCCGGATTCTTATTCCGCAGTACAGAGCAAATTAAAAAAGACTACCCCAGTCTTCCTGCTTATGAAAGTTACGATGACCTGTTTGATGCGATTCAAAACGCACTTTAAGTTGTTAAAAAATATTACCTCTGAATTTTGCCAAAGAAATTTATCAAGACAATTCCTGTACCAGAAATTATGGTACAGGAATTTTATTTGGATTCAACGGGGATAGACAGATATGCCTAAGGATATGAATAAAGATCTCTATCTCAAAGTGTCAAATATGTCATGTTAATACACATAAAAAACGCAAAAGAAGCTCTTCTAAGCGAAAGCATTCTGAAGAATCTTCCTCACTTTCTTACTCTATAAAACATACTTTATCTGCATAGCCCCTTGACAATTTCCTAAAATTTCGTTATAATAATAACCAATGATGATGGAGAGGAAGAATCGAATGATGGAGCATATCCGCAATTTTTGTATTATTGCACACATTGACCACGGAAAATCAACACTGGCAGATCGTATCTTAGAGCAAACCTATACAGTAGCCAAACGAGATATGGAGGACCAAATTCTTGATAATATGGATATTGAACGAGAGCGAGGCATTACGATCAAGGCACGAACTGTACGCTTGCATTATAAAGCCAAAGATGGCGAAACCTACACGTTTCACTTAATTGATACCCCGGGTCACGTGGATTTCAACTACGAGGTTTCTCGCAGCTTAGCAGCTTGCGAGGGTGCGATTCTCGTAGTAGACGCCAGTCAAGGCATCGAAGCACAAACGCTAGCAAACACTTATTTAGCAATTGAACACGATCTAGAGGTTGTACCTGTAATCAACAAAATTGACTTGCCTGCTGCCGATCCGGATCGTGTTTGTGAAGAAATTGAAAGTGTTATCGGTATTCCGGCAACAGATGCACCACGAATATCAGCGAAAGCTGGGATTAACATTGAAGCTGTAATGGAACGGATTGTTACAGATATTCCCGCACCAAAAGGTGATCCGAACGCACCGCTGCAAGCGTTGATTTTCGACAGCTACTATGATGCTTATAAAGGCGTCGTCATTTATATACGGGTAAAACAAGGTACAGTAAAGGTTGGAGACACGATTCAATTGATAGCGACTGGTGCAGAGTTTACGGTGGTAGAAGCAGGTGTTATGACGACGGATATGCTGGTGAATGAAGATTCTCTCTCTGCTGGTGAGGTAGGCTATTTGTCGGCATCTATCAAAAATATTGGAGATACACAGGTGGGCGATACGGTTACACATGCGGATCGTCCTTGTGCAGAACCTCTTCCGGGTTACCGCAAGGTTAATCCTATGGTGTTTTCCGGTATCTACCCGGCAGACGGCGCACGTTATGGAGATTTGCGTGATGCATTAGAAAAGCTACAACTCAACGATGCATCCCTGTCATTTGAACCGGAAACATCCATTGCGTTAGGCTTCGGATTTCGCTGTGGCTTTTTGGGACTTCTCCATATGGAAATTATTCAGGAGCGATTGGAACGAGAATATAATTTGGATTTGATTACTACCGCTCCCTCTGTTATTTATCGAGTTACGCTGACGAATGGAGAAGTACAATATATCGACAATCCGACCAATTACCCAGATCCGGCAGTGATTCAAATAGCGGAAGAGCCTATGGTAAAAGCGGAAATTTTAACACCATCAGATTTTGTAGGAAATGTTATGGAACTTTGTCAAAACCGACGTGGTGTATTCGAAAATATGGAATATTTAGACGAAACACGAGTTTCTTTGCATTATATCTTGCCGTTGAACGAAATTGTATATGACTTTTTTGATGTGTTGAAGTCTCGCACAAAAGGATATGCATCGTTCGATTATGAGTTAAGCGATTATATGCCTTCAAAACTTGTGAAATTAGACGTTCTCTTAAATGGCGAAATTGTCGATGCGCTATCGTTTATCATTCATGCAGATAAGGCATATGAACGAGGACGGAAAATTGTGGAAAAATTGAAAGAAAATATTCCAAGACAACTATTTGAAGTTCCGGTACAGGCAGCTATCGGTGGGAAAATTATCGCAAGAGAAACCATCAAAGCCATGCGAAAAGATGTTCTTGCGAAGTGCTATGGTGGCGATATTACGAGAAAGAAAAAACTTTTGGAAAAACAAAAAGAGGGCAAAAAGCGAATGCGTCAGCTCGGTTCTGTAGAAGTACCGCAAGAGACGTTTATGAGCATTTTAAAACTGGATAGTGATTAAACAAAACACCGTACAAATAAAAAATTGTACGGTGTTTTTACAAGATAAAATTTTGTTGATTTATACAATATACACAAAAAATATCACGAATTTTTTACTTGACTTATACTATGAAAATCATGTATAATAAAAATAACATAATATATGATACAGAATTATTTATTGGGCATTAACGAAAGAAAAGGAGGAAGGTATTGTATTGAATTGGGGTACTTGACATTTTGCTTTTATATCCATTTTAAGTATGACAGAATGAAAAAAAGTAATTTTTCATATTACAAAAAAGGAGTATCTTGATTATGGAACATTTAAAAAAATACATTGCCGAAGTAATCGGCACATGCGTACTAGTTACCTTTGGCTGTGGTACAGCAATTGCAGTTGGCTGTGACAGCGAAATTGGAAGTGGCTATGTACTAACCGCATTGGCATTTGGTCTTGTCATTGTCGCTATGGCGTACAGCATTGGTAACATTTCTGGTTGTCACATCAACCCGGCTGTCTCTTTTGCTATGTTGATCCGAAAGCAGCTGTCCCCCGTTGATTTTGTGGGTTATGTTGTCTCACAGTTGGTTGGCTCTACACTCGGTTGTGTGGCGTTGGGAATTCTCTTCGGGTTCGATAACTGTAGTTTTGGTGCGAACCAGATCCAGTCTGTTTGGGAGAATGGTACAAAAGGTGGTGCGCTGTTCATCGAAATCATCTTAACATTTGTCTTTGTACTAGCAATCATTGGTGTGACCAGTAAAGTAGAAAATACTGCTGTTTCTGGTGTTGTCATCGGATTAACCTTAACACTTGTACATATTTTAGGCATTCACTTTACCGGTACTTCTGTGAATCCGGCAAGAAGCCTGATGCCGGCAATTTTTGCTGGTGGCGATGCACTATCGCAAGTATGGATCTTCATCGTTGGTCCACTGGTTGGCGGTGCATTGGCTGCTCTTGTATATTGTTTTCTGGAAAAGAAAGACGTTGTACAGCAAAAAAGCAAGAAATAATTTTTATGTAAAATATAATGGTTGAAAAACAAAAAGTCGCTATATGTTAGGTATAGCGACTTTTTGGCAATTTCATCAATTGACATCATGGGTGAAATGTAGTATAATATTCATGTAAACAATTTATAATATTTTGGAGGGATTATCATGAAGAGATTTGTTATGCGCTTTATCGCATCATTAAACACACTTATGGTATTATCGTTCACGTTAATGCCGTCTGCTTTGGCGATGTATGTGGAAGATGAAGAAGATCTCAATACTTCACGAACATCACACCTTGAAACTGTTGTTCCTGCTTATATGGATGGATGTTATGATTCCAACACATCATCACTGTCCATTAGCAATAGCTTCGATTTGTATGATTTTGCAACTGGCGATGCAATAGATTCAGATATGTATTTTGTATTTGTTGATGACATTATCGTCGCTATGTTGACAATTGGCGAATTTAACGGTCAATACTATTCATCGTTTGAGCAGAATGATGGTAGTGAAGAATCGAATGATATTTTCACCACACTACAAATGTATTACGTTAATGATCAAAAAATTGTTGTTGGAAATTATAATGATTTTTTTGCAGTGTACGATGGTGAAAGTATTACTATAGCTAATAATGCTGATATAGCTGATGTAGATATTTCTACAAAATTGGCACACATCGAAAATGAAAAGACATTCACTACACAAGATATTTTTTCAACGACAAGTTCATCACTATATTATTTGCAATTAGATACTGCTCGAGTTGCAAATGATGAGGCAGATGATGGTGATGGGTTTATGCTGGGCTGCTTCGATTGGAACTAGATTTAATTACTTTAATTCACTTGCAGGACATAGCACAAAACTAACTGCTTACTACATTTATATAAGATTGAAAACTCAATATGGTTCCGAACCCAGTGGAACTAAAGATTGGATTTTAAATGGATATGATTTTTTCTGCTCAAATTTCAAAACCACGCAGTACTATAGTGGAATGATGATATATTCTGAAATCACAACACAGTTAAAAAATAAAAATCCGATTCATATCAGTCTTACAAATGGAGCAAAATTTCATAGTGTGATATTATCTGGAATAAAAATATATAACGGCTATGCTCTATATTATATTGATGATCCAAACTCGCCAACAACTGCACATATTTCTGCATATGTATCAAGCGATACGATGAATGCAAAATCAAATTTTGTTTATCAAATGAATTCTAGTAGTACGAAGTATATGACTTGGTATAGATCATTCTATTGATAGAGAAGGGAAAGTGATGATTATGAAAAAAATGGATTTTTGTGTCGCCGTAATGATAGCTTCGATTGTTTTCACCGGTTGTTCTGATGTTGAAAATTCGGAAGAAAGCAGCGGTACTACTGCATCAACAACTGATGTTATTGTATAAACAACAAATGATACCGATGTAGATCCTGATTTAGCAGTTGACGGCGACCCCTTAAACTGTATTCTCTATGAAGGCACGTATTACTATGGCTTATGCTTTTATGGGGATGAACCGTTTATGCCGGAAGATGCAGTCTATATTGGCGAATCGAACGACGCTTCATATACAGATGATGTTTCACTTTCCAGCACGACGAATATTCCAACAGAAGAATTACAAACCAATTGGACAAACGGCGGTGCGGAGCTTTATGCTACATTTGATGGAGACACCATTACTGCCTTTTATGCAACTATTACGGATGATCATGCTACAACAAGCTATGTATCACTGGAAAATTTAAGGACTGATGCACCTGATTACTACGCATTTTAAAATTATTGATCTGTACAAAAAAGCCGTACCTTTTTCGTTTTCAAGTAGGTATGGCTTTTTTCATCTGTTTCTGTTATTTCGATTTTGCGATATCCTGCATAAAATCCCGCAATTCACCCAATATTTTTGTCTGTTCCTCTGCTTGCTGTTCTTGCTTTATGTTGTGTGATTTTTTGATTTGCGTATGGCACAGGCACATACCGGAGAGAAGACTAAGCATCGCACCAAATCCACCAATCAAACATCCTAGTTCTTTTACAATGGCTTCTGAATTTATTGTTTCTTTCCAAATACTGTTTTTGATGTTAACCACCACTTTATAAATATATGTGTAAAAATCTCCGCCAAATGAAGAGCTATCATGAAGCGTAGCAGCAGAACCTCTCACTCCAGCTTGTCCAAGCACGATCGCCATAATCATCAGAAATACACCAACAGCAATTCCTATGATGCATAGCCACACAATTAAGGTATATGCTTTGCTCGGCACTTTGGCTGATGTATTTTCAGCATCATCATGGTACAATGGATCTTCCGAAGGGTCGCTTAAAGCGATACGTTCCTCCGCATCCGGCTCATATCCACAGCCCAAACACCGTGTCGCACTTTTCATATTCGTAAAACCACATACAGGACAAAACCATCCACCACTTTCTTCTACTTCTAATCGCCGAAACTCTTCCTCACTCATTTCCACACCGGCATTTACTTGACACGCTGCACAACACTGTACATCATTTTCTAATTTCTTTCCGCATTTTTTACAATATGACATGAGCTTTCACCTCCCAAAAAATTATTTATAATTTCCTCCATTTTCGAACAAGCAATTCGATGCCGTCCTCATCAAAATTTATCTCGCCAAATCTCACTTTTTCTGCACAAAACATACGAATTTGATTTGACAATGCATAGTATAATATATATTTGTGAAAAAAAGCGAAAGTTTGGTGAAACTTATTTCACATATTCAACACATCCTAAGCATCTTGAACGACAACTAGTCAACTTCTGCGTGACATCGGCTTTTTCACTTGACAACATCCACAAAATATAGTACAATAGACACAGATTGATTTTTATTTGTTATTTCGTAAAATCTGTGAAAAGGATGTGTCTTATGATTTTTGGCGCAATTTTAGCTGGCGGTACCGGCTCCCGTATGGGAAATTATACCCTTCCCAAACAATTCTTACCTCTTGGCGATATGCCCATTATTATTCATGTCGTAGAAAAATTTCTTGTTCACCCTAAAATTGACTGTGTCGTCATCGGTGTGAATCCCGAATGGCATCAATATATGTTGGACTTGATAGAAAAATATTTTCCCAATCAATCCAACTTACTTCTCGTTGATGGCGGCACCGACCGCAATAGTACGATTGACCACATCATCTGCGAAATACGCAAGCACAGCCAAAATGACGATGACATTATCGTTACTCATGATGCAGTTCGTCCGTTCGTCACCGTAAAGATGATTTCAGACAATATCACACTTGCAAAAAAATATGGTATATGCGATACAGTGATTCCAGCAACAGACACCATTGTCTATTCCGAAAATCATATGTATATTACAGATATTCCCATTCGGAAAAATGTCTATCAAGGTCAAACACCACAGAGCTTTCAAATTAAACTCTTTGAAGATGTCTATCACGCAATGACAAAAGAAGAACTAGACACCGTGACAGATGCCTGCAAAATGTTCATGCTAAAGGGTCATCAGGTCTATTTGGCAGAAGGACACGTTTCAAATATCAAGATTACGTATGCGGATGATTACAAATCCGCACAGATTATGCTAGGTAGTATGAATGGAGAAAAAATGTCATGATCAATCATTTGTACCGACTAACAAGCCCATTTTTGATAGAACGCTGTTGCAGCGAAATAAACCTGCAAGACAAAAATCACTTGATTATTCAGCCAAAAAAACTTTCGATTTGTAAAGCTGATATGCGATATTACTTCGGTCTGCGAGATGCTGCGGTTTTGGAAAAGCGACTGCCTATGGCACTTATCCACGAAGCTTGTGGTGAAGTATTATATGACCCGAATGGAATTTTTCAAAAGCATCAAAAGGTCGTTCTTCTGCCAAATATCGGAGGAACAGATGATT
Source organism: Ruminococcus sp. (assembly GCA_021201755.1). Classification (GTDB taxonomy): domain Bacteria; phylum Bacillota; class Clostridia; order Oscillospirales; family Ruminococcaceae; genus Ruminococcus_C. The sequence continues at coordinate 23,365 of JAJQEI010000024.1, forward strand.
TCTACTTGGAAAATTATCGCTTGGATTCTATATTTCGCTCCAGCAAGGCAGACGGCTTTATGCAAGAGCTAGTGTCAATTTCACCAGATCAAGTCGTTTCGTATCAAAGAGATGGTTACGATGATGTGTTTGCCTTTACAGAATTTATAAGCGTTGGCGTTCATGCAGTAGACAGCTTTTTGAAAATATCCCACAATAGAAGAAATCATATCTGCGTATTTGGCGACGGTGCATTGTCCTATGTGGTTAGTAGTGTATTAAAAAAGAAACTGCCACACACGAAAATTACAGTAATGGGAAAGCATCCCTCCAAACTACAATATTTCACATTTGTAGATAAAACTATAAATGTGAATTATCAAAAACCAAAAGCAGAATACGACCATGCATTTGAATGCACTGGTGGTAGTGGTTGTGCCAAAGCAATCAATCAAATTATTGATATTATTCACCCACAGGGAACAATTATGCTACTGGGAGTCAGCGAAGAGCCTGTAGCAATAAATACTCGCATGGTATTGGAAAAAGGTCTAACGCTCATGGGTAGAAGCCGTTCCGGCAAGAAGGATTTTGAACAAGCTGTGGAGATGATCACAACTGACCGTGTTTTTGCCTCTCGTATGAAACACTTGATTTCAGAAAAAATCGATGTTGCTTTTATCAATGATATTAGTCGTGCATTTGACCTTGCACAAACGGTTGACTTTAAGGTGATTATGAATTGGCTAATGTAATGACAAACCGAGAAATCGGCTTTTTTCAAAAAGAAATTAGATTGCTCTATCGTAACGGCATATTAGGAATACGCTCCCTTGGACAGAGCATTTTGGGAATTTTATGTTATCATTTCTCCTCTCATAAAAATTCTAATGACGTAGAATTGCTCTACGCAAATCTCTATTGTAATCCTGCTAAAACTGTCGTTACATTATATCGTAATGGCGTGTTGCAAAGACGATTTTTACAGCAATGCTTTTTGGCATGGGGAAAACATAAAATCCGTCGAAATACTCTCCAACAAAATCCAAACGATTCTCCAAAACCAATTTTTCCTACGGCGTTTTTACAATATTATGAGAAAGCGTTCTCCATGGCAAAACCCATCTCACAGGAACTGCAAGCAACATTTTTCAAAACCTGCGAAGCACGGTTAAAATATCACTTTTTTTTTCCACGAAAAAATCTTGATGTACCGCTTCCAACCGAATGTGAAAATTGGAGCGAGCGTTTCTTCACGTTGCTGGAAAAAACGGATCTGGAAATGATTTTACAGAGCGATATTTCAGATATGGCAATGCACTATTTTCTACGATTAAAAATGCAGCTTCCCAATTGTAAAACAAAACCATATTTCGAATGCAATTCTGATGGAATCATGCGTATTTCTGTATTACAGCACATCATTTTAGAAGAAAAATCGCTTATCTGCGAGATTCGGACAATCAAATGTATAGATGAAAAACTACAAATCTATGGTTATTTTCCATCTCAGATATTAAGCTATTTTCGCATTTGGGATTGGAATGCTGTCCGATTATACGCAGAGGATTCTTTAGGGCAACAAAATCCGCTGCCACTTTATGATTCAAGTTTGAGTTACTTTGAATCCTACGAGAAAACAGCCTTTTTCGGCTTCTTTCGATTGCAAGTACCACTGATTCATCAAAACCAAATGAAAATAACTTGTAAAATTTATGGCAATATTGTGCCACTGAAGTGGAAATTTTCCAATACCGTTCCTATCACAAAGGATGGCGATTTTTTTCTGTACAATGATTATCGCATTTCTTTCAATCGCAGTATTTTTTTCATAGAATTGCTGCGGGCATCAGAGTTACGACGTGAGCAGCTTCATCTAATGGAAAAATATCCTAAAAACAGTACTGTTACACAAAAGCGAAAAGCTGTCTTAAATGTACAAAAACAGGAGCGAATTTGGCTTTATTCTGATTATGTATCTGTCCAAACCGACAACGGTGCATTTCAATTCCTGCACGATGTGCAAAAAGACGACGGCATCATGCGATTTTACGTGACAGCACGGGAGGATTTATTTGACGCTGGTGTTATCGACGCTAAATACACAGCACAAGTGCTACAATTCGGAAGCGAAGCGCATCAGATATACTTTTTAGCAGCAGAAAAAATTTTCGCAGCATTTGTAGATGCACCAAATTGTCTGAATCCTTTTTCTGATATGGATTTCCCATACTATGTGGATTTGTTCCATGCAGAAATTATTTATTTACAGCACGGAATTTTACAAGCGCATATTCCTTGGAAATATTCCCCTGTTTCAGAACAATTTCACGCTGATAAGCTTGTAATATCTTCAAAATTTGAAATGGAACAGCTGATACAAAAATATCATTTTTTTCCCGATCAGCTTCTGCCTATGGGAATGCCACGATATGACATAATTCCGAAGCTGAGAACTTATGGGAAAAAAATTTTATATGCACCTTCATGGAGAGCCTTTATAGAAGATGTCCTCAACTCTACTTTTTGGAAGAAGATAATGGCTTTTTTACGCAATCCATCGTTGGAACATTTTTTAGAAACATATAACTTAGAATTGGATTTTAAGCTGCATCCTATGTTTGAAAAATACACAAAAAATATACAACAAATCAGTCCAAGAATTGTACTGCGGAACGGATGGGTCTCACAGGAGGAATATCAAATTTTTCTGACGGATTTTTCTTCTTATGTGTTCGATTTTGCGTATTTGAAAATTCCAGTAATTTATTTTTTGCCAGATGCAACGGAATTTCAGACAGGTGCTTATCAATACCGAGAATTGGATCTGGCTTATGCGGACGGCTTTGGTAATCTTTTTACACAAGCAGAACAAGTAGTAACAGAACTCTACCACATTGCAGAAAATCATTTTCAACCGGAAGAAAAATTTCTTTCTCGTATGGAACAATTCTTTCTACCTACAGAAAACTGTCGAGAACGATTGTATGCAATGTGTTTCACAGACGGATCCATATCGTCCGTCACCAACAGCGAATTTATGGAGTGATGATAATAAACATGACAAATCTAAACAACATGGGGATTTTTCAAGGGTTTGAGGATGAACAAGCACATACAATTGCAGCACAGCTGCAACAGCGAAATGATGAAATGGCAAAGATGAAAAAGAAACAAAAACCATTTCTTCGCATTACCAAAATTGCTTTCAAAAGAATCATCTTGAATATTGAAGGTGAAATTGGAGGCTGGGATTATCTGCTTGAACAAACAGACTGGACCAAACTAAAAAATCACTATGGTGTTCGATTTGTATCAGACGATCGGAAGCGGGTTTTTTATCCAGATTATTTTGAAGTAGATTCCGAAGGAAAATTTCAAATCAAATTGAACATTATGTGTTCTAATAAAGAACTGCCACTGCAAACAGGATTGTACGATCTAGTATTATTTCAAAAGTATCCAAAATATGAGAACGAGACAAATTGGACAAAAGATCCAAAAGGAGATTTATTGCGCTTTGGTACAAACCTCTATCGATTACGCTACGACGACGATGGTTATGTTCAAGAAAAAAAACTTTTAACGCAAGAATATCCCGCATTTATTGATGAGACACTTCCACATTTGTGCAACAATCTAGTAAAAAATCCATGGAATTTCAAGGTAAATAAAACAAAGTTTAGTTGGCTTCATGTCTTATCCAATGAAGATATGGATACGGCTAGATTTCAACTTTCTGTAAATTATATGCCTTTCCCGAATTATGGTGTATTGTTCTTACATCACAAGCTACGACTTCAAAAAATTCGTATTGGACTTTCCACATGGAAAGGGAATATCTATAAAGATATCGCCGATTTTAAGATGTGGACGTTTCAAAAATTAAATCGCCTTTTTCAGAAATTCGCCAAACATGAGGGCAATATCATTCTATTTTGCTCTAATGCCCGTGCAGAAATTAGTGGAAACGAAAAATTTATTTATGACCGTATGTTAGAACGAAACCTCGACAAAAAATTTCAATTTCGCTTCGATTTCAAAAATAACATCAATACCAATCGTTCTATTTGGAAAATGATTAAATTTGACTATTATTTAGCAACCTCTGATGTGATTGTCCTAGACGATTATTATCCGATTATCTATGACTTGAAATACGACAAACGTGTAAAGGTCGTGCAAGTTTGGCACGCCTGCGGTGCTTTTAAAACAGTGGGATTTGAACGAATTGAAAAAAAAGATGCTCCTCACTTTAACTCCCTGACGCACAAATGCTACACACACGTCATCGTCAGCTCTGAAATCTCTGCAAAACACAATGCAGAAGCGTTTTGCCTCTCCGAAGATAAATTTTACATTACAGGAATTCCTCGGACAGACTTGTTTTTTAACCAATCCTATCGAGAAATTACTACAGAGAAAATGCTGGAGTGCTTTCCACAGTGTAAAGGGAAAAAAGTATACCTATATGCGCCAACATTTCGTGGCACTAACGCAAGAGATGCATATTTCCCATTCGGTGCAGTAGATTTGGAACAATGGGGACAATTGTTGGAAGAAGAAGACGCCATTCTAATTTTAAAAATGCATCCTTTTGTCACACAGCATATGGATATTCCCAAGAATTATCGAGATCGGATTTTAGATGCTACCGACTACAGAGAAGTCAACGACATTTTATTTTTGGTAGACATATTGATTACAGATTATTCTTCTGTTATCTATGAAATGTCTTTATTACGCAAACCTATGATATTTTATGCATTTGATCAACGTTCTTATGAATATTCCCGTGATTTCTATGAACCGTATGAGGAAACAGTTCCAGGAAAAATCGTCCACGATTTTGACGAGTTGATAGACTGCTTACGGAATGGTGATTACGAATATTATAAAATGGATCATTTCATTCAAAAAAATTTCGCACATACCGACGGAAAATCTACCGATCGTATCATTGATCAGATTTTCTTAGACAAAAAACGATAGAATAAGAAAAACCGTACCTACTTTGAAAACAAAGAAGGTGCGGTTTTTATGTATAACACCTTGTCCGCTTGCATACACTACTGTATCATACAAAAAGGCGGTGATTTCATGCATAGACGGAAAAAGCGTCAAAACTTCATCTTTTTTGGATTTTTAAGCGTTATGGCTATTCTTCCCCTCATCACCACATTATAAAAAAGCGATGCAGACGTTCCTTCTGCGTTTTTCCTGTCCGACACATCGAAAAATTCTACAGACACCGAGGCGTGGTATAATCTGGAGGATAACTGGAACGTTGCATCCGATGGATTCGGCTGGCAAGAAGAAACAGTGCCTGCCGTCACATTCAGCACAATCGAAAGCACCACAGAAGCAACTAATTCAGAAAATGCCGGCGAAAAGCCCTATCCCACTCAATGGACACTGAATACAGACACAACCGTTCAACGCACCTATTATGGTACATATTCCGGAACACGTTTTTTAACCTTGCTGACGGTGGACAGGTACAAAATAAAACAAGCCTTTCCAACACTGCATTGCTTGCTGAATCGAAGCTTTCACCCGCATTCACCATTGATTTAGAGAGCGGCGAGCCACAAGTACTCATTATACATACCCACACAACAGAATCCTTTGAGCCATACATTCGCTCCAGCTTCGACACCAGTTTTAATTATCGCACTACAGATTCTGCATATAATGTCATCGCTGTTGGAAATGCTATTACAGAACAACTCGAAGCCGCCGGAATTGCAGTAATTCACGACACCACCATTCATGACTATCCTTCATATAATGGCTCATATGAGCGCAGTGCCGAAACCGTAAAAGCGATTCTGGCGGAATATCCTACTATTTGTGTAGTACTAGACGTTCATCGAGATGCCATTCAAGATGGGAATACACTGTTGCAGCCAGTGGTAGAAATCGATGGAAAAGAATCCGCACAGGTGATGATTATCTCCGGCTGTGATGATGGCACAATGGATATGCCTCAATATCTTCAAAACTTTCACTTTGCTTGTCGTTTCCAATCTAGTATGGAAAGTCGATATCCGGGACTGACACGTCCCATCCTGTTCGACTATCGCAAATATAATCAAGATTTAACTACAGGTAGCCTTCTTATTGAAGTGGGAACCCACGGGAACACATTGGAACAAGTGGTATATGCAGGAGAACTTGTGGAAAAATCTCTCGCTGAAACGCTACTCCAATTAGCCGAATAGGAGGTCTTTATGTCCTAAAAAAGAAGGCGTCGCTTACGCAAAATTGCTGTCGGACTATTATTATACCTGATTCTGTGGGGATTCTTCTGGTGTTTTCTTTTAGTAGAGACACGTTCCTACAACCGACTCACCCACGAACTGGTGACAATGGCACAGCTGACCATACAAAACAACAGCGTGACGCTCCGCCTAGCGGAACACGCTTCCACATGGTATTATCCAGACGATATGGAATCGGTCTATTTTTGGATCGCCACCTTGCCCTCTGCTTCCATCGATTGGGCAATCACCACCTGGCAGCTGCTTTGGAACAATTGCCACTGAATCCGTTCAAACCAGCGGTGTCATACGTTTTCGAAGTCGTTTTGACATTCCCTCGCCATGAATGGCATAAAATCGATTCAGCTCTCCCCGATAGACAAGCTTTGCTGCCGGCAGATGACGCAAATCATCTGGCGTGTATAAAGATGGAGATTTTTCCAGTGTTACACCTGTGTATTCCAAAATTCGAGCTACAAATTCTGCACAGTGCATCTTTCTTTGCCGCATCCAACAAATATGCAAATAAGTAGTACACAATCCCAATAAGTTATAGGAGTAACGAGAGCGACACAATTTAAAATGATCTAAATAGACGGTCAGTTTCCGCTTTGATTCTATCGTCAAAGGAATCACATAGATCTCACACGGAATCTGCTGAAACATACCAAATGTCCCCTTCCCTATTACTTCTTGGTTAAATGTCGCCGGCAATGGAAAATGGCGAAACGTTCGACAAAAACTATAAATTTCTTCCAGAGATAAATCTAACGCAATAGAGGCGTAATTATAAGGTTTTTTTGTAAATAACTGTATAAATTTCAAAACTCTGGTACCCGTTTGACTTAGTAAAATAAACATATATTCTTGCATTTCATCACTCAATTCGTTTGTTTTCTATGTTCTTCAAATATTATATCATACCCTCTTGCATTTTTCAAGGGAATATGGTATAATATTTTTTGTTGAGTCGTTTTTATATGCGCCTGTAGCTCAGCTGGATAGAGTGTCAGACTCCGACTCTGAAGGTCGTGCGTTCGAATCGCATCAGGCGTACCAAAATTTAAAATCTGATTTTATTACAAAAGAAAGTCGCATTTTATATGTGGCTTTCTTTTTTATTCAATCGTTAATCTTCCGACTCTGACAACAATTCCAATAGCGCATCACGATTGATATTTCCGTCCAGAGAAGCACCGCCAGAAATCACTTGATCACTTAGCTCACGTTTTGCATTCTGTAAATCCACAATTCTCTCTTCAATCGTCCCTTTTGTCACAAGTTTTGTTACAAATACCGTTTTGTCCTGTCCCATTCGATAGACACGGTCTGTCGCCTGATCTTCCGCTGCGGCATTCCACCACGGGTCGAAATGAATGACGTGATCTGCGGCAGTCAAATTTAATCCAGTTCCTTCTGCTTTTAGTGAAAGAAAAAAGACGTCATATGCGCCAGACTGAAACGCATTAACCATATCTCGCCGCTTTTCTTTTGAATCCTTTCCGGATAAATACAGACAATTTAGCCCATGGCGATTTGCCTCTTCTAAAAGTGCCTCCAGCATGGTCGTAAACTGTGAAAAAACAAGAGCGTGATGTCCAGACTCCTTTAATCCACAAAGCAGCTCCATACAAGCGTCTACCTTGCCCGAACCTCCGTGATAATTTTCCAAATATAATTCCGGTGTACAGCAAAGCTGTCGCATTCGTGTTAAAGCTGCCAAAAGCTTAATCTGATCACGGCTGACATCTACATCCGTAGCGTTCAACAGTTGCTGGCGCATTTGCTGTTCTTGGGTGCGATAAAGCAAGCTCTGTTCTTTCGTCATCTCCACGTAATGTACATTCGTCACTTTTTCCGGCAGTTCTCGCAACACATCTTCCTTTTTACGCCTTAAAATGAACAGTGCAGTCATCCGCTGCAGCTGTGCCAATGCCATCTTGTCGCCGTCTAGAATTGGTTTCTCCATTTCCTTGCGAAATTGCAGATAACGATAGAGGTAACCAGGCATAAGAAAATCGAAAACGCTCCAAATATCTACAAGTCGATTGGAAATCGGTGTGCCTGTCAGCGCAAAGCGATGCTTCGCTTGTACGGTCTTTACCGCCTTTGCCGCCTGTGTTTCCGGATTTCGAATGTATTGTGCTTCATCCAAAATGCAGCAACCATATGTATGTACCTTATACAATTCCACATCCCGTCGAAATAGATCGTACGACGTAATGTACACATCTGCCAACTGTTCTATTTGGCTTCTTCGGGTATCTGCTGTGCCAGTGACGAGCTGTACACGCAGCGTCGGTGCAAACCGTTCTATTTCCGATTGCCAATTATACAACAACGACGCAGGGCAAACAACCAATGCTGTGGATTGCAAATATAACAGCAGCGTTATTACCTGAATGGTCTTACCAAGTCCCATATCATCGGCTAAAATCCCACCTAATCCACAATCTGCAAGAGTTGCCATCCAACGAAACCCATCCTTTTGGTAGCTGTGCAAAGAAGCATTCAGTGTCTCCGGCACGTCATAATCGCTGTCACGATAATCTCGTATCGTACGAATTAACTTCTTAAAATCCGTAGAACGCTTCAAATCTATGTTTGCATTTTCATCGGTTAACAGGTCGTTGATATATTTGGCACGAAATTCCGGTACCTGACCGTGCGTTTTTCCATTCATTTCAACGGTATGACACATCTCGGACAATACCGCAAGGCTGCCGTCCTCTAAGCTGAAAAAATCGCCGTTTTCCAATCTATAATACCGCTTTTTCAATTGGTATGCATGGAGCAGCTGTTCCATTTCCTCTTGAGATAGCTCCTCTGAATGAATGTCCACGTCCAGTAATCCACCAGCCAAGCGTAACCCTACCTGAACATTCGGTGTCTGTCGAATACGCATTGACTTTAAACTGTCTTCAACAAACACTTCGCCTTTTTCCCGCAGTGCATCCATACCTTGCTTCAAAAATAAAAATAGGGCGTCTTCACTCATTATCTTTAAAATTTCTGGGTTGCTTGTCGTAGTGAAATACTGTAAAATTAATCCCTTTACTGGCTCTTCCAAATCAGAACAGCGATATTCTCCCGTATGCACATAAAAAAGCGGATAATCTGCACTGCCATAACGCACCATCGGCTTCAAGCAAAGTGCGTCATCACGAGTCAAATAAAACGAAAATTCTGGTGTCTGTGGCATATACTTACTTAAGTCAACACGTTCCAGCTGAATATCCACATAGGGACTTAACATCGGCAGAACATTACCGCAAAAGCTGCGATAATCCTCTTTGCTCAAAAATTCTGTGACAAAATCTTCGTTATATCCTTTTATCGTTGCCAATCGAAAAAAGGGCAGTACCTTTTCTACAAAATCTTCGGTACAATGATAAATCGTATCCTCGTACAGATAATAGCCATGATCTGTCATGCAAAGTTCTTCAATACAGGGAATTTTCACCCATGCGCCTCGTCGTTTTTCAGCGGAAAGGCATAAATAAAGCGACGGATTCTCTTCAACAATCGGATAGGAGAGGTTATCTATGATAATTTCACCACCAGAATAAAGATGCAATACTTGTGAAATCTCATCGTTCGAGCATCTTATCGATCGATACTGAAGCTGACAATTCCAATGGGAATCTATATCGTAAACCTGATCAAAGACCGCCTGCTCCAGAATTTTTAAAATTCTCCTGCTCTCCTCATCAAACATTTCTAGTGTATGAACAAATTTCAACTGCTTTCCATATTGATAATCCACACCATTTAAAACATTATGCACCAGAAGTGCAATATCTTTTACCACATACATCCGATCTACACCGATTCTACAAGAAATCTTCCATTCGTTTCGAGAGCTTTTTACTCCTCTCGTCGTGCGCAGTTCAATGTCTAAATGTACTGTACCCTTTTGAATGCCAGAGGAAATCTGATTATGAGAAGCAGCGTTATATAAATTCAACGCATTGGCAAGTGCGCTCGAAGTATCGCTTTTTTTCTTTTTCGCTTTTTCCGTTTTTTCTTCGACTTTTCCACGCATTGCCGCCGATTCCATTTCAATATATTCCAGTCCCAATGCAATGCAGTGTTTGCACATTCCGATATATTTTCGATATGCAGCACAATTGCACTTATAATCCTCGATTTCATAATCTGGATTTTCTGTATTCAATGTCAGAGAAACGTGATAAAATTCTCGATAATTACCGCAGACTTTTCCAGAAATCACCAGCTGATTATCATCCGACCAATTCTGTTGCAATGCACTAACCGATTTTTTCAATTGTAATTCCTCTCCGGAACAATAAAAACTCGTTCGATCGCAATTTTTACAAATCTCTTTTTTGTCAACATATTCATCCTTCACCTTTGCTTTTATTTCCATATAAGTAATATTATAGCACAATCTCGTATATTTGGCAAGTACAATACAGGAAAAAGAACGGCAACAGCATTTACTTTTGAGAAGTAACAGAAGTGGGTATCAGAGCAACCCTAAACATTAATTTTTTCATACTAACACGTTTATACAAAACCTGCAAAACAAGATTCAACGCCATTTCGAATTATTTGTTTGAGTTTCTTTAAAGATAGAAGAAAGAAGTGCGGCTCGTGAATATTGTTCACTTTGAATAATAAACGCAATGAAACTCGACCATAATCCATACAATATGTAAAAAAACAACGGATAAATTTGATTGACAAGGCAGCGATTTTTGTGATATTCTTATATGTACTACTATAATAATAAGTGGAAAGTTGGAAAACTCACGATGCTGAAAGGTCTTTTATTTTTCATAAAATTTGCGTGGAAAGAGAAAAAATCTTATGTGATTTTAAACGCAGTCAATCAGTTGCTATCCGGATTATTGCCACTTCTAATTATTGCTATACCAGCATATGTCATCGATGAACTAATGGGACAGCAGAGAATTCCTGTAATTTTTACTTATGTAATTGTCTTAATTTGCATTATTTTTGTAAATAGTTGGATAGTACAGCATATCAATCTTTTAATTTTTACCCAGCGTGTCTATCTTGCTGCGTGCTTTGGTAAATATATGCATAAAAAGCTTGCCAACACTGATTTTTGCAATTTAGAAAAGCCAAGTTTTCATGAGATGTCCGATAAGGCAAAAAAATTTTTATATTGTGATGGTCGTGGATTCGCTTACGTTTTGGAAAGTAGCTTTGGTATTATCGGAAAAGTCATTACCTTGCTTGGAATTATCGTCATCATCTTCACAATGAGTGCATGGATTGTCATTCTCTTTTTCACAATGATTTTAATCAGTGCATTTATCGATGCAAAGCTCAAGGAAAAGAACCACAAAATCTCCATGGAAGCCGTTTAGGTAGAACGCAGATGGAACTATTTTACAAGAATCCTTGAAGATCCCAGTTATTCAAAAGAGATTCGCATGAATGCTATGGACGATTGGCTATTGAACAAGGAAAGCACTCACGCACAAAAGGCAATTTCGTTTTATCAAAAACGAAATCGATTTGCCTCCCTTTCTATTTTATTCAATTCCTTTACTGGATTATTGCAAAATGCAATTTCTTACGCTTATCTTGTCTATCAAGTCATTATGAATATTATCACCATTGGACAATTCACGCTTTATCTTAACGCTGTTGCAACATTTTCTAGTGCTGTGAACGGTGTCTTGACCAGCATTGTTGATATTAAAATTTATGGCTTATATTATAAAGCAATGGATCAGTATGTGCATATCCCAGAAACGCTGCGTGATAATAAAAAACTGCCTGTCCCCATGACAAACAGCGAAAATTATGTTATTACATTTCAGCACGTTTCGTTCCGCTATCCCGGACAAAAGGTTGATGCATTAAAAGACGTAAATGTCTCAATTCACGCCGGTACAAAACTATCTGTTGTCGGTGAAAACGGTGCGGGCAAGACAACCTTTGTGAAGCTATTATGTCGACTTTATGATCTGACAGAAGGGGAGATTCTTTTCAATGGTGTGAATATTCGAGACATCGATTATGACCAGTACATGGCGATTTTTTCAGCTGTATTTCAAGATTACAAATTATTTTCATTCTCCATACGTGACAATATCGCTTTGAATCAAGGAAAATCCATTTCAAATCATCGAATCATGCAACTACTGCAAAAGGTGGGATTATCCGAAAAAATTGATAAGCTGCCCCAAGGCATAGACACGATTGTTTATAAGGAATTCAATAAAAACGGTTTTGAACCATCTGGCGGAGAAGCACAGAAATTAGCGATTGCCAGAGCCATTGCCAGAGATTCGAAAATCGTGATTCTGGATGAGCCGCTTGCTGCACTTGACCCAAAAGCAAAGTATGAAATTTTTGAACAATTTGCAGATCTTGTCGGGCAAAAGACGGCAATTTACATTTCGCATCGACTGTCATCCAGCAAAGCTTGCGATTCGATTCTTGTTTTTCAAAACGGTAGAATCATTGAATCCGGTACACATGATGACCTCATGCACCTCGGTGGAAAATACGCCGAGCTTTTCGCTTTGCAAGCGAATCTATATCTAGATTAAGACAAGAACAACACTAATAACCCAGTAAAAATTCAAAAATGAATATCATATTCGCATTGGCAAATTTATATTTGATTAACAGAAGATCTTTGACAGCTTGATCTCGTGCACTTCTGCAAGTCTGATTTTGTCAATAATAGTTGGCACATTTTTTGGCACGAATTTGTATTGGTATCGCCTAAATTCTTTTATGCTTCTTATGATAATTAAATGCACAAATTATTCTAGTTGTCCAAACAAGTAGCAAAAAGGTTAGTATAATGAGTAAAATAAAAAAGACATATATACTACTGTATGAATTCGTAACATAAAACCAATTTTTGCAGATTCGTCGATTATAATATTTTTCAAAAATAGCAGGTAATTGATCCTCGAGTTGATAAATAATCATTCTATATTCAGATTCGGTAGAAGGATAGTAGTAGGAATTGGATAGTGAAAAGGACACATACATTATTTCGTTGTAGATATTTGAATCTATCAAATCTACCCGACACGTCTGAAACAATGATTGTTGTATGTTTTGGAGTTGATCATCAACCGATCCTTTTAATTTGATTTCGGAAGCTTCAGTAAATTGTTCTTTTTGATCCCAAAAAACACCTGTATAATAAAAACTAGAGTTTGGAAACCAAATACAGAGCAAAAAATGAAAATCGGGAGCAAAAAAATAGAAAGAAAAAAATAAATAAATCAGCTTTATTTCTTCTCGATATCGCTTTCAAAATATTCGAACCCTTTCATTACGCTATCAATATCATCTTCATCTTTCAATTGATAGTTTTTTGATAACAAAAACTATATTTCCTCCAGCAATTAGAATTTGTTCCAAAAAGCCAATCATTATCACATCATCAATTGTTCGAGAAAATCTGCTATAATTATACTATGTTTCTTTCAAAATGTAAAGCACTTTTGTAAGATTTCTAGATAAAAATTCGAAACGTTTCCTCTAATCTTCTATTTTATTATACTACGAAATGTCCATAACCGAACTTACATTTTAAAAAACCATGATACAATAAACAGTAGAAAAATAGGAAGGCAGAAGGAAATTGGAGGGATTCAGTTCCAGTTGGATAAGGTATTGGAATCAGAATGTAATTGTATTATTGTGAGATATAAGTGGAAGATATTATGCAGAATATAATTCACGAGTGTATTTGTGTACTCTTTATTTTTGACATATCTTTGGTTCATCATAAAATACACTTGATTTTTTTGCAATGATATGATATAATAATTTTTAGTAAAGCTATTCGCAGAAAGAAGGTATTATCATGCTAGGATCCGGAAGACCAGGTGGTCCGCCTGGTGGTGGGCGCAGAGGCGGTGGATTCGGTGGGTCTCCACCCCCAAGACATCACCATACACCTCCACCTCCAAGACCACATCATGCCCCTCCCCCACCGAGAAGATCCTTGGGTGGTGGCTTAATGGGTGCCTTAATTGGTGGTGCAATTGCATCTGCTGCTGCTTCGGCATCTTATAAAAACAGTCAAAACGAAACAACGACAACATCATCACAGCAAACCACTTCACAGCAAGCGGCACAGCCCACAGAACGCTATTACAACAACTGTCCAAACTGTGGTGCACCTGGAAATGGTACGAGATTTTGTTCTTATTGTGGCACAAAATTGACATACACGGACTAACGTCGTGAGACATGAACACCAAAAAAGACTACAACGGTTCATTATGAACCGTTGTAGTCTTTTTATTTTTTTACTATCGATCTATCGATATTTTTCAACAAAATTATTCGAACGCTAATGCAATGACTTCTGTCATCAAATTTGCCGGAAGCTGCTCATAACGCACCGGTTCTAACGTGAAAGTTCCTTCCCCTTGCGTCATCTGACGCAAAGTCATAGCAAAATCCGCCATTTCTCGCATAGGCACTTCTGCCTGTATGGTCGTCATGCCTTCTTCATTTTCTGTCGGATTCATGCCCATCACTCTACCACGACGTTTGTTCAAATCGCCCATAATATCGCCAGTCTGCCGATCGGGAACAGATACGTTTAACGTGCCAATCGGTTCCAACAGCGTCGGCTCAGCTTGTTTCATGCCCTCTTTATATGCAATCGATGCAGCTGTTTTAAATGCCATTTCCGAGGAATCTACTGGATGATAAGAACCGTCTACCAGAATCGCCTTGACGCCAACGACAGGGAATCCCGCCAACACGCCTTTCATCACTGACTCCTGCAAGCCTTTTTCTACTGCTGGGAAAAAGTTTTTGGGTACAGTACCACCAAATACTCTCTCTTCAAATACCAAATCATCCGAAGGATATGGTTCAAATTCAATCCACACATCGCCATACTGACCATGCCCACCGGACTGCTTTTTGTGTTTGCCTTGTACCTTGACTTTTTTTCGGATGGTTTCCCGATAAGCAATTTTCGGTACACTTAGTGCAACATCTACACCAAAATCATATTTCAATTTAGAAACAACAGCACTTAAGTGCTGTTCGCCCAAACCAGACAACAGCATTTCGTTGGTCAAAGGATTTTGCTGATAAGACAGCGTCTGATCCTCTTCTAACAGCTTCTGTACGGCTGATGCAATCTTGCTTTCATCTCCTCTCGATGACGGTCGAACTGCCATAGAATAACAAGGATGCGGATATTGGAATCTTGGCATTGAAACAAGGCGAGAGGAATCACAAAGCGTATCACCAGTATTGGCAGTGAGCTTTGTCGTTGCTACCAGATCTCCAGCTTCTGCAATCGTCACTTCCTGCTGTTTTTTTCCACAGAGGAGCAATAGTTTTCCAATCTTTTCCGTTGCCCCATTGGCGGTATTCACTAGTTCTGCACCGGACTTTAAAGTGCCGGAAATCACACGCATCATGGAAAGTTTCCCAACAAATGGATCTGCCAACGTCTGATAAATCTGAACACAAACCGGCTCTGCATTGGACGCATGAAGGAGAATCGGCTCGCCATTCGGATCTTCTGCTAAAATTTCGTCTGTCTCATCCGTTGTCGGGGCTAATAATTCCAACTCCTTACAGAGCATATCAATACCCTCAAGATTCTGCGCCGATACACAAGCTACCGGTGTAATTGTGCCATCTTTCATCCCCTTATGAATCCCGTCTACTCGTTCTTTCTTCGTAAACTCCTCACCAGAAAAGAATTTTTCAAACAGTTCTTCATCAGTCTCCGCAATTGCTTCAGAAAAAGCCTGAATCAACCCATCTACTCGATAACTCAGCTTTTCCGACAAATCCGACGTAGGCATGGGAATTTCTTCCGCTTTTCCTGCTTCGTTGTAGCGATACGCTTTCATCTCAATTAAGTTGATATAAGAATCTACTTTGCGATCTACAATAACCGGTACAACAACCGGACAAACCGACGGACCGAACTCTGATTTCAATTCCGTCAGAACATTATAAAAGATTGCATTGTCATCGTCCAGCTTGGTTACAACAAACATTCGGGGCTTTCCTGCTGCCGCACGATATGCTTTTTTGGTACCTACCCGAACGCCCGATTTTCCAGAAACGGTAATCATTACACAATCTGCCGCAGCAATGCCTTGAATCATGGCTCCAGCAAAATCGAACATTCCAGGCGTATCTAACAGATTGATTTTTTGATCGTTCCACATAATACTGCCAACTGCCGTATAAACAGAAGAATGCCGCCGCATTTCTTCAGCGGTATAGTCTGAAACAGTGTTGCCACTCTGTACGGTACCCATTCGTTCGATTCTGCCACCCTGATACAACAACGCTTCCATGAGGGTGGTTTTTCCTGTGCCGGCATGACCAGCCAATGCAATGTTTTTTGTTATCATAAGTATTCGCTCCGTTCTACAGGGAATCATCTATCCCTGAATTGAATTTTAAAAAGTGAGAAATTATTTTTCCTTATTTTGAAAACATTCCTCTTTTCGTATGCAGTCATGTTGACCAATAATCTTCAACATAGTAATTATAATTATAGCACATTTGTTCTGCGTTTGCAAGCTTTTTTTCAAAAAAATTGCAAACTTTCTTTTGAAACGTCTATTGAATTTGTCAAAATGCCTATAATTTCTTTTCAAAAACGTGATAAGTACCACTGTCATCTATATGTTAGTATGTCTATGTCATGTGGTGTTGCCCTGAGGCTTATTACAAACTAGAATAGCTTGTTATAATTTTTTTGCATAATTCAGAATGTCAATCATGACTTGCAATCCGAAACGAAATATGATATAATAAAAAAAATATAATGAAAAAGAGGTTATTGTTATGAAAAAAACACTTGCGTTCTTCGCAGCACTGGCACTGATCAATACAATTGGAGCAACAACTGCTTTTGCAGAAGATTCTGTTGAAGTCTATGTGACAATCGCTGATGAAAACGGTTCGCTGGTTTTAGCACAGGAAGCTGTTACAGTTACAGATATCAACGGCGATGGGGCACTGACGATCAATGACGCCCTGTACACGGCACATGAAGAATACTATGACGGTGGTGCAGAAGCCGGCTACCTTTCGGTGGTGAGCGACTATGGACTTTCTCTCGATACCCTTTGGGGTGTTACCAATGGGGGCAGTTATGGCTACTATGTCAACAATAATGCTGCCTGGAGTCTGGAAGATACCATCACAGACGGTGACTATATCAATGCATTTATTTACACAGATCTGATAAGCTGGTCGGATACTTATTGTTATTTCGACGTGAACACGGCAGAAGCAGAAATCGGAGATACACTGACGCTTACACTTTCCGCCTATGGATATGATGCAGACTGGAATACAGTGGTGCTCCCGGTAGAAGATGCGATCATTACAATAGATGGTGAAGAAACTGACATTGTCACAGATGAAAACGGTACGGCAATATTGACATTGGATACTAGCGGCACACATATCATCAGTGCTGTGTCTGCGTCACAAATTCTTGTGCCACCAGTTTGTACGATAACTGTGAATGGCACAGAAGATACAACTACAACTGTTGCAATATCCACTGCCACAACAAAGGCTGCATCATCTTCCAACAATTCTAGCAATTCCACTAACTCCAGCAGCAGCGTCTCGTCTTCTCCGAATACTGGTGACACAGGCATTGCTATTTGCATTGGAACAGGTGTTGTAGCACTTTGCGGTCTGTTCCTGACAAAGCGGAAAAAATAATCGGAATCCCATGCGAAAAAGATTTCAATTTGTCGTAAGTGCTGCATTGTGTCTCTGGATCATCGTTTTCGGTCTTGTGTATTTCGCAGCAGAAAAGACACTCCAAATCGCTTCTGCAGAAAGCCTTTCGGCTGATACCATGCGAAACGAAATTCTGGAATCCCACGGGGATATCCAAGCTTGGATTAACGATACATTGACGCCAAATGCGGGTGTTTCTTCAGAATGGTATGTTTTGACGCTGTGTCAATACGGAGATACAAATTCTTATGATTACGCCGCTTACCAAACCGCACTTCTGTCTTATCTCTATTCCCAAACAATTTCTTCCGCAACCTCTCGTCAAAAATATGCCCTCGTACTCATTGCATTGGGCAGTAGCGACAGCTATATTCAAACGGTGTTGGATGATTCTATCGGTCAACAGGGCGTTATGAGTTGGATTTATGGTCTGCATCTCCTAAACAATGGCTACGCCTCAAACGCCGGATATTCTATAGATAGCGTTACGAATACGCTTCTCTCTTTACAGCTCTCCGATGGTGGCTGGGCGATTACCGGCACTACGTCTAATGTAGACGTCACTGCAATGGCACTACAGGCACTTTCTCCGCAATACAATACAAATAGCAGCGTGACTACAGCGATAGATGCTGCACTCTTGCTCCTTTCAGAGCGACAGCTTTCTGACGGAGCCTTCTCGAGCTATGGCACAGACAATGCAGAAAGTACAGCACAGGTACTTATGGCACTATCCACTTTGGGAATCGATGCAATGACAGATTCTCGATTTTGTAAGGAAGGTAATATCTTTGACGGACTTCTCAAATATCGTGTCGGATATGGTACCTATGCACACACTGCAAATGGCTCTGCTGATGCCACTGCAACCGTACAAATATTTTATGCCTTAGTCGCTTATTGGCGTATGCAAAACGGCTGGGGCAGTTTTTACATCCTCGACAATCGCAATCCAGATGCACTTATCGAGGATGTCACTGCGGAAACGACTTTGCCGGCAATTACGACAGAAACAAATAGCAACAACACCCAAAAACAAAACAACACCGATTCTCTTTCCGATGCTGACGCCGATGATTCGTCCAAATCAAACAATGGGACAAAAACAAAATCGACTACAACTGTATCCAAAAAATCCAATTCCACAACAAGTACGGAAATAAGAGAGACAACAGTTTCCGAAAAGACCACGGTCAGAAGCAGCGAAAACACGTATACATCTGAAGCATCAACCAAAACGACACAATATCACAAAACAGCTGCACAAATAAATACAACTGGGACAACAACCAGTACGGAACAAGCGGCACTATCTGTAAGCGAAAACACAAATCATACAGAACAGAGCGGCTTGACGATACGACTAATCGGCAGTGCCATCCTTCTTCTGTTGGCAGGGAGTATTTGCATATGGTTGATTCGTACACGTCACCGTCATGTACTGAATTTTTGCTTAGTCGGGGCAGGGACAATAGTACTTTTGCTTTTGGTGTGGCTGGTTCGTTTCCAATCGGCGGAAGAATACTATAATGATACAAATAATACAGGCAGCACAGATTCTTCTGAAACAGACGGCACAGTTACCCTTACGATCAGTTGTCAGACAGTGGGCGCAGTAAACGACATGATTCCCGAAAACGGCTATATTCTGGAGGAAACAGTCTTTCCATTCACAGAAGGAGATACGGTTTATGATATACTCCTTATCGCAGCAAAGGAAAATAAAATTCTTATTGATAATACCGGCAGTAAAGGACAAGCTTATATTGCCGGAATCCAATCGCTCTATGAATTTGATTATGGCGATTTGTCCGGCTGGTTATACTACGTCAACGGTGAAACACCATCTGTAGGTTGTGAAGCCTATATTCTCAATGACGGAGACGATATTGTTTGGCAGTATACCTGCGACATGGGCAAGGATCTGGAGTGATACACAATGGACAAATGCAATCCTATCACAGTTACTATCTGGTTTCTGACGGTTATCACAATTACGATGTTTAGTACAAATCCCATCATCAATAGTCTTTCCTTTTTGGCAGCAGTACTTTTTTCCCTTTTCCGAAGGGATATAAAAACCAAGCGCACACACCTCTACTTTATGATATTGCTGTTCATACTTACGCTGGTGAATCCTTTGGTTTCCCGTCAAGGTGCTACCGTTCTCTTTTTTGTCGGTGACAAGCCGATGACATTAGAAGCGTTAATTTACGGCTTTTTTGCAGCTCTGATGTTGGTTGGAACGCTCTATTGGTTTCGATCCTACACAGAAATCATGTCCAGCGAAAAGCTGCTCTACCTGTTTGGTAAGCTTTCTTCACGTCTTTCTCTAATTTTGTCCATGAGCTTACGCTATGTTCCGCTGTTTTGCCGGAAAGCAAAGGAAATCGACAAAATGCAGCGTACACTAGGACTTTATGCGGATGAAAATGTGTTACGGAATCTACTGGCGAAGTGCCGTGTATGTACCATTTTATTCACCTGGGCACTGGAAAACGGCATCTGGACGGCAGACAGCATGACGGCAAGAGGGTACGGCATGGGGCGACGTACGCATTTTTCTATGATGAAAATGCACATCAGCGACTGGTTGCTCTGTTTTTTTTGTTTGCTGCTATGGGGAATCACGCTTTATGGTATGCCTGTATGTACTTATTATCCGCAGTTTACGATGCCACTGCTTTCAAGATGGAGTGGATTAAGCTATTTGTCCTTTGGTATGCTGCTGCTGTTACCGTTTCTCTTAGAAACGGTACAACGATTCAAAAGCCGATAAATTAATCATAATCAATCGATAAAAGGAATGAAGATATGATGTGTGAATATTTATCCATCGACAAACTGAGGTTTACCTATCCACAAGCAAAAACACCGGCATTGCAAAACATCTCTTTTTCCGTACCACAAGGCGCATTTGTTACAATCTGTGGCAGTACAGGCAGTGGGAAAACAACGCTTCTCCGACTGTTGAAGCCAGAACTTTCGCCACTGGGAGAAACCCAAGGACAAATTCACCTCCGTGACATTCCACAAGAGAAATGGACATTAAAGCAAAGCACTGCCATTGGATATGTGATGCAAAAACCGGAACAACAAATCGTGACGGATACCGTATGGCATGAACTTGCGTTCGGTTTGGAAAACCTGCATTTATCTCAGCAGACAATTGCAGCACGAATCGCTGAAACAGCTACTTATTTTGGCATGACTGCGCTCTTTGACCAACGCACGGATACGCTCTCCGGTGGACAAAAGCAACTGTTAAATCTGGCAGGAGTTATGGCAATGCGACCGGAAATTCTCATTTTGGATGAACCAACAGCACAACTTGACCCTATTGCAGCATCCGAATTTCTTGCTATGCTGGAACGACTTCATCGGGATTTATCTCTGACAATCCTGATCTCAGAACACTGTTTAGAAGAGATTCTCCCTCTTTCTACACATATGTTAATTCTGGAAAGCGGTTCTCTTCTCGCATATGACACACCCAAAAATGCCGTAAAAGCCATAAACAAAGTACAGACCGAAAAGCTAATGCATATTATGCCGACAGCTGCTCGTTTTTCCGCCTTGCTGGGAAATACTACAGAAGATATTCCTTTGTCCATTGCAGAGGGACACTGTCTGACAGAACGGTATCAAAACACAATAAAAAAACCGCCGGAGAGACTGCTGCCATCTTGTGAAAAAGCAGTACTCGAAATGAAGCACGTTTCTTACCGCTATGATTCCCATGCACAAGACGTACTCCATGATGTAAACCTCACGGTACATGAAGGCGAAATCGTTGCTCTGCTCGGAAGCAACGCCGCAGGAAAAACAACGCTTCTGGAAACGGCTGCAAAGCTTCATAAACCACGCAGTGGAAAAATACGAGTTTTTAGAAAAAAACTTAATGTGATACCTGATACAGTGCTTTATCACAATGGTCTTGCACTATTGCCGCAAGACGTACAAACAATTTTCTTGAGAGATACGGTAGAGGAAGAGCTAAGCGGTGGAGAAGCTCCATTTGATTGGGACTGGAAAAAATACGACTCGCAGCATCCTTACGATCTCTCCGGCGGAGAGCAGCAAATGCTAGCACTTGCAAAAGTTCTGCAATGTCATCCGAAGTTGCTTTTACTTGACGAACCAACCAAGGGGATGGACGCCGACCTGAAAGTCATGTTGGCTGGGGTGTTACAAGAATTGAGACGATCTGGCGTCGCCATTTTGTTTACAACACATGACACCGACTTTGCCGCCTGTGCAGATCGTTGTTCCCTTTGTTTTCGGGGACAGATTGTCTGCTGTATGGAAACCGCCGCTTTTATGAACGAGAACCAGTTCTATACGACCAGTGCCAGCCGCATGACAAAAGGATTATATGAAAATGTTGTGACAGTCGAAGAAGCAGTAGCACTGTGTCAGCAAAACGGTCTTAAAAATTACGTACACCTCTAAAATTAAAACGGAGGCTATCATTTTGAAATTACGGAAATTGACTCCTCGAAAACAACGTATACACCAAATAGCACGCCGTCTGCTCAAATGGGCGATTCCTTTTGTAGCCGTTCCCGCATTGGTAATGGTCAGTGCTTTGGTTTTTGTGGATAAACAATACTTATTGCTTTCCTTTGGAATCGCACTTCTGTCCTTGATCCTGTTCTGGTGTGGCTATGAACGGAGAATCACCGGTTCCAGACGAATGGTTCTGGCAGCGATCATGACAGCACTGTGTGTCGTAGGACGTCTGATTCCCTTATGTAAGCCAGTATCGTCTCTTGTGATTTTGACGGGAATTTATCTGGGACGTGAAACCGGTTTTCTAGTGGGAGCATTGTGTGCCTTATTTTCCAATTTTTATTTTGGACAAGGACCGTGGACACCGTTTCAAATGCTCGCCTGGGGCATGGTTGGACTATTGGCGGGAATCCTTTCAAAGCCATTACACCATCGACCGTTTTTGCTGCTTTATGGAGCAATTTCGGGAGTTTTTTTTTCAGGGGTTATGGACGTCTGGACTGTTCTGTGGTATAACGGTACATTTTCCATTCCACTCTATGGTGCTGCAATGATAACGGCACTCCCCTTTACGATACTATATGCCGTATCAAATGTTCTATATCTATTGCTCCTCGCCAGACCATTTGGAAAAAAATTAGAACGGATTATTTTACATTATAGAATTTAAGAGAATTAAAAATTTCGTACAGAAAAGCTCCCCTGCGAACGCTGGGCGGACTGGAAGAATGAGAATGAAGAATAAAAATTCTGCATTCTTATTTTTTTCAAAAACACTTGACAAACAGATAGAAAAGTGATATAATATAATAAACAATAGAAAATACACTACAAAAAATAATGAAATACACGCTGTTTTGTATTTTCTAAGCTAAGTATATTATATCAGACCATGAGGAATTTGTCAAGGTGTTTTTCTCCTTAGACATAAAAGTTTACAATTTTTTTTTAACAAAAAAGGAAGTGAAAAATGAAAATCGGTTTTACAAAAATGGATAACGGCTTTTTAGAAGCGTTATACAGTGGAGAGATGGATTTGAGCTGCTGTGATATGAGAATTCTCTTGTGTATTTTACGCAATACGGTCGGGTACCAAAAGAAGTCACTGTCTATCTCTGCAAAAGAGATTGCAGAAAGGACGAACATGACACAGCGGCAAGCACAAAAAGCAATTGCAAAATTGTGTGGACGTGGCTTCTTAAGACTCATTAGCACAAAGAGCAAAGCGAATACATACGAGATTGATAAAGCCGAATTCACTAGTGCAGCAAGCTACGAACAAAAATTTGTATGTGATATGAACTACAGTTCGCAAGAAATACGAACAAAAGTTCATAAGGATTACGAACCAGAATTCGTAAAAGATACGAACTATAGTTCACAGGATACTATTATAAAGAAAAATAAAAGAAACTCTCTCAAAGAAAGCGGAGAGAGAGAGCTTTTTATTCCCGTTTGGTTTGAGGATGTTTGGAGCGAGTACCCTCAGCGAGTTGGCAAGGGGAAATTGACAACTGAAGATTTTATCGAGCTGGACAAGCACGGGCTTTCTAGTGTGATGCACGCCGTGGAGCGTTACAAGCGTGACCACGAGGAACAGGGTAAAAGCTTCTGGCACGACAGAAACAACTTTTTCAAACGGGATGGAATTTATGTGGACTACCTAGACGAGAACTACACGGGAGAACCGCTTGAAAATGATGAAAACGTTTACGACACTAACGGGGAGGTATTCGAAAAATGATTCAATTTAGCGAAAAGGGAATTCGGCAAAACGCAAAAGGAGGTATGATGGATAAAAATTGATAAAGGGCAAGTACAACAAGCGTTAGAGCTGCTACATAATGGGGAATCGGATTTGTTTGAAGTTCGAGCACTATTACAAAGCGTTTATGAAAATTAATTTCTGTGGAAAACCCGATCCCCCCTCTTGACAATTTCTGAAAAACTTGCTATAATAAATAATCGAATGAGCAGACTGGGTGATAGCGCAGAAAAAACTGTGAGGAAAGTCCGAGCATCGCAGGGTAGAATAGCTGCTAACGGCAGCCGGGGGTGACCCTAGAGCAAGTGCAACAGAGAGATACCGCCGCTTTTGCGGTAAGGGTGGAAAGGTGCGGTAAGAGCGCACCAGAGTATGGGAGACTATACTGCTATGTAAACCTTATTCGATGCAACGCCTATTGGTACACATTGTCATAACACTTGCCCGGTGGACAATCGTGTAATGGCGGCTTGAACTGCGAGGTGACTCGCAGGCTAGATAAATTATCACACACGACAGAACTCGGCTTATAGGTCTGGTCATCAGAAATTAGAAATTCCAGCTTCTGAGAAGGAGGTCAATCAGATGGATGCAGAAACCACGCTTTGGTATGAAAAACCGGCAGAAGATTTTGACCATGCGCTGCCAATCGGAAATGGCAGAATTGGTGCGATGGTGTTCGGTGGTACGTCAGATGAAACATTTCAACTGAACGAAGATTCTATCTGGTCTGGTGGAAAACGAAACCGAAACAACCCAGATTCCAGAGAGGGACTGGCAGAAATTCGCACGCTCCTAAAAGCGGAAAATATCGAAGCGGCAGAAAAAATCGCATTTGAAAAAATGCAGGGCGTCACGCCGAACTGCCGTCATTATATGCCGTTGGGCAATTTGCATTTACACATGGATTTCAGCGGAAAGGCAAAAAAATATCAGCGCAGCTTAGATTTGGAACGTGCGCTGTCTTCTGTACGCTTTACAGCAGATGATATTACCTTTGAACGAGAATCGTTCGTTTCTGAACCGGATCAGGTACTCGTCATTCATGTAGAATCCAGCGAGAGAGAAAAAATAAATATACGAGCTTCCATTGACGGAAGAGATGACTATTACGATGACTGCCGTCCGGCGAGTGGATATGACAATACGATTTTATACATCGGTGGTACAGGCAGCCGTGATGGAATCTTTTTCGCCGCTGCTTTGACTGCCAGAACAGAGGGCGGTTCCATACGAACGCTGGGCGGACTGCTGGAAATTAAAAATGCCGATGTGGTAACCATTTTCTTAAGTGTGGATACGAGTTTTTATCACGGCGATCCATACGAAAACGTTGCGCTGTCAGACGTTTCTTATGCAGCAGAATGCAGCTATGAAGAGCTTCTGTATCGCCACCTAAACGACTATCAGGAAAAATTCTATCGGGTACATTTCACCCTACCGGACAACAGCGAGGGGGGAAGCGAACTCCCTACGGATCAGCGGCTCCTGCGTTTACGAGGTGACGAGGGCGATCACAAGGAGTGTAAGCTGCAAATTTATGACAATAAGCTAGCAGTACTCTATTTCAATTATGGTCGCTATTTAATGTTATCCGGCAGCCGCCCAAATACACAGCCTCTAAACCTACAGGGGATCTGGAATCAGGATATGTGGCCGGCGTGGGGCAGCCGCTATACCGTTAATATCAACACGCAAATGAATTATTGGCCTGCAGAGGTATGCAATTTATCCGAATGTCATTTGCCCTTGTTCGACTTAATTGAACGAATGCGACCTGCTGGTCGGGAAACCGCACAGGCAATGTATGGCTGCCGTGGCTTTGTCTGCCATCACAATACAGACATCTGGGGCGATACCGCACCGCAGGATTTGTGGATGCCTGCAACCATCTGGCCAATGGGTGCTGCATGGCTGTGTTTACATATTTTTGAACATTATCAATTCACGCAAGATCTGACGTTTTTAAATAATCACTACGAAGCAATGCGAGAAGCAGCACTCTTTTTTATAGATTATCTCATTGAAAATGATGCAGGAGAGCTTGTTACCTGTCCATCTGTTTCGCCGGAAAATACGTATCAGACGGAAAATGGCACCAAGGGCAGTCTATGTATGGGGCCGACAATGGATACAGAAATTATCACGGTTTTATTCCAAAACATCATCGAAAGCAGTAGATTATTACAGCGTGACGAGGCATTTGCAGCAATTCTGACGGAAAAACTGGAAAAGCTGCCAAAGCTAAAAATCGGTCGATATGGGCAGATTCAAGAATGGGCAAAAGACTATGACGAAGTGGAAATCGGACATCGCCATATTTCACACTTATTCGCACTTTATCCGGCAGATTTGATTACCCCATATCATACACCAGAACTTGGAAAGGCGGCACGAGCAACGCTCATTCGCCGCCTGGTACACGGCGGAGGTCACACCGGCTGGAGTCGGGCATGGATTATCAATATGTGGGCCAGACTTCTGGACGGTGGCATGGCATACGAAAATTTACAGCAGCTGCTCACCTGGTCGACAAACCCAAACCTGCTTGACTCTCACCCACCATTCCAGATTGATGGAAACTTCGGCGGAACAGCCGCTATTGCAGAATGTCTGCTGCAAAGTCATCGAGGGGAAATTTCACTCCTACCGGCTTTGCCAGAACCGTGGGATGAGGGCAGCATTTGCGGCTTGCGTGCCCGTGGAGGCTTCGAGATAGATATTTTCTGGAAAGCAGGCAAGTTGGAATCGGCAAATATTCGTTCAATCGCTGGAAAGCCCTGTGCTGTACGTGCAAATACCGTTATCAGCGTTAGCTGCGAAGACGGCAGCGTAGATGCACAAATGAACGGTGCGCTGCTGACCTTCGAAACAAAAAAGGGAAAATCATACCACATTCAAGCGTAAAGAAATGAAATGAAAAGCTTGCAAATACAGGAAGGCAAATGATTTATGAGAAGACGATGGAAACATATTTTCGAATGGAGTATATCTATAGCAGTTTTATCCGGCTGTCTGACCGGCTGTGCCGAAACCATTTCGCAGGATTTCGAGGATTTTGAGATTTTAACGCCAGTAGCGACGACGACGACAACGACTGAAGTAACCGAAGCCGAAACAGAACCGCCAGTCCAATATCAGGAAATTGCTGTGGAAACACCGGAAATTGAACAAACAGATGTTTCTCTCACATTAGAAGCAGAAGATACCGCTATTCCTGAATATTGTTCTGTAGCCATAATGCCGAGACTTGGTTATTCCGGTACCGGCTATCTGAGCAATTTAAGTGCTGACAATAACACAAGTATTACAATGGAAGTTGAGATTCCAGCAACGCAACATTACGATATTACGGTTATCGCAGGCTGCAATACCTCGAGTACTTATGAAATCATCACAAATAACGAGACTATCTACACCTTGGAAATCGAAACAGAGACTGAAAATTTTGTACGATCTACTATTCAAGGAATCTTTTTGTCAGAAGGTACTTGTGAAATTACCATCAAACCGACCGATGGAACCATTGATGTAGACTGCATCGAACTGACCAATAATACAAGTCTGTATGAAGAAGATACTGCCATCGCTGACACACCTGTAGACAGCGAAGCTTCAGACAATACCGTAAAGCTTTATCAATTTCTGACGGAACACTATGGTTCTGAAATCATCACCGGACAATACGTGTCCGACAATACAGACGCAGAACTGGAAAAAATTTATCAGACTACCGGAAAATATCCTCTGATCCGCTTTGATGATTTGCAGCCATATTCTCTGAATGGCGGCGATGCTGCTTCTGCAACTGTGATTGACGACAGTCTCGCATGGGCAGAAAAAGGCGGCATTGTGGGACTTATCTGGAGTTGGAATGCACCAACGGGAACTGCGGATATTTACACGGAAAATACTACGTTTTCTCTGGAGAATGCCATCATAGACGAAGAGGTGGCACTTTGTTCTGATTCAGAACTATCTGCTATGTCCGAATCTGGAACAATTTCGGAAGATTGCTATGCTCTGATTCAAGATATTGATGCGATTGCAGAAGCTTTACAAATTCTGGCAGATGCAGATGTTCCTGTCCTATGGCGTCCTCTGATGGAGGCAAGTGGTGATTGGTACTGGTGGGGTGCATCCGGTGCAGATGCTTACACATGGCTCTGGGACTTATTATATACACGCCTGACGGATTATCATGAGCTGCATAATCTGATCTGGATCTGGAATGGTCAAAGCGACAGCTATCTTGTGGACGAAGACAAATATGACATTGCATCCCTTGATCTCTATATAAGCACAGATGAAACGTTTGGAAGTCGCTATGAACAATATGTAGCACTGCGGAACATGACGACAGATAAAATTCTGGCAATCAGTGAGTGTAGTACTTTACCAGATATAAACACGATGTTCCGTGACAATGCAGTGTGGTCGTTCTTCGGACTGTGGTATTCTCCCTATCTCGATGAAGAATATACCAGTGATGATCTCCTGATTCACGTATATAACTCTGAGGCTTCCCTGACATTGGGAGATTATACAGGATAACACCACATTGTTTTCTTTTGAGTAAAGCATAAAAAGGACGTTTTTCACTTTGAAAAAACGTCCTTTTTCTATTCTTCTGACGATATTTTTTCAAAAACAAAGAATTCGGTCTTTCTTCATTTTTTTCAGAAAAAGTCTTGACAAATCTTCCTAAATCACTTATAATGAACATATGAACAGTTATTCAAACGTTCAACTTTATTTTTTCGGAGGAACAATAAATGAAAAAAGTATATAAGCTACAAGATTTGGATTGCGCAAACTGTGCCGCAAAAATGGAAAATGCCATTCAAAAATTAGATGGCGTCACGTCAGTCACCGTCAGCTTTATGACACAAAAACTCACATTAGAGGCAGACGACGCTGTATTTGACAATGTTCTGAAAAAGGCAGTTAAATGTATCTCAAAGGTTGAGCCCGACTGTATCGTCATCATAAAATAACTGCCTAAAAGGAGTAACACTATGCAAAAGCTTCCAATATCTCAGAAAAAAATGATAGCACAAATTCTCATCGCTGCTGTGCTCTTTGCAGCCGCAGAAATTTTTGTTTCTTTTGTCTCGATTCCATGGTACGGACAGCTTGCGCTTTTTGCTGTTATTTATCTGATCCCAGGATGGAATGTATTGAAAAAATCAGCGATTCACATTGCCCACGGGCAGATTTTTGATGAAAACTTCTTAATGGCTGTGGCGACCATTGCAGCATTTGCCATTGGAGAATATCCAGAAGCAGTAGAAGTTATTCTGTTTTATCAGATAGGCACGTTATTCGAGAAAATCGCCGTAGGATGCTCCCGTCAAGCAGTTTCGGATTTACTGGATTTGTGTCCGGATGAAGCAACTGTACAGCGGAACGGAAAAGAAATGGTTATCCCCTGTGACGAGATTGAAATAGGTGAAAGAATTATTGTAAAACCCGGGGAGAAAATCCCCCTAGATGGTATCGTAGTAAAGGGTAATTCTACTCTGGACACTGCTGCACTTACCGGCGAATACATACCAGTTGCCATTGAAACAGGCAGCGAGGTTTGCAATGGCTGCATGAATTTAAACGGTGTGGTAGAACTGATCGTGACGAAAATCGCTTCCGAATCCACAGCGGCAAAGATTATGGAACTTGTAGAAGAATCCACCTCCGCCAAGACAAAAACAGAACGATTTATTACACGATTTGCAAAATACTATACGCCTTGTGTTGTGATTGCAGCGATTATTCTCGCAATTCTACCACCATTCGTACAGGGATTCTTGCTTTCGGAAGGATATCACTTCACCCAATGGATTTATCGGGCACTGACTTTCCTGATTATCTCCTGTCCTTGTGCGCTGGTCATTTCTGTTCCTCTAAGCTTCTTTGGGGGTATTGGATGTGCATCAAAAAATGGCATTCTTGTAAAGGGCAGCAACTACTTGGAAGTTCTTGCGAAAGCACAGACGGTCGTCATGGATAAAACCGGTACACTGACAGAAGGAAAATTTCATGTAACAGAAACCAAACCAATCGATATCTCTGCAACTGTACTTTTAGAGCAAGCTGCACTGGCAGAGTCCGCTTCAAACCACCCGATTGCCAAATCTCTGCTAGAGGCATACAAAAAGAAGCCAGACAGCACTCGCATATGTGACATACACGAGGTTGCCGGAAAAGGCGTTTCCGCAATAGTTGACGGAAAAAAAGTTTTGGCTGGAAACGCAGATTTTCTCCATGAAGCCGAAATTTCCATGCACTCGGAGCAGGGAAACGGCACATTTGTACACGTTGCAATAG
The DNA here is from genome assembly GCA_021201755.1 of Ruminococcus sp. GTDB lineage: Bacteria > Bacillota > Clostridia > Oscillospirales > Ruminococcaceae > Ruminococcus_C. The sequence goes on from JAJQEI010000024.1 coordinate 53,935, forward strand.
ACAAGAACTATGTGGGATATTTGCAGATTTCGGATCGCATCAAAGAGGATGCTCCAGATGCAATGCGTATGCTGCGACAATCCGATGTCGACTGCTTGGCAATGCTGACCGGTGACAATGAATCCGTTGCAAAAGAAGTGAGCGATTTTTTGGCGTTGGATGAAGTACACGCCAAGTGTATGCCAGGCGATAAAGTACGCATAATGCAAGAATATCGACAAAAGCTCTCGAAAAATCGCACGCTGGTATTTGTAGGTGATGGTATGAATGATGCTCCGGTTCTTGCACAATCTGACGTAGGTGTCGCAATGGGTGGACTCGGATCTGATGCTGCAATTGCGGCGGCAGATTTGGTGATCCTAGACGATAAGCCATCGAAAATAGGGTTAGCAATGCGCATTGCCAAAAAAACTGTAGCAATTGCAAAAGAAAATATTATCTTTGCATTCGTAATAAAAGCGGCAATACTCCTGTTAGGTGCGCTTGGATTTGCAAAAATTGGCTTAGCCGTTTTTGCTGATGTGGGTGTTGCTGTCATTGCAATTTTAAACGCCATGCGAACAATGTGGATTACAAATAAAAAAGAATGATTTGTGAAAAGATCTGCAGTTACTGAAAATATCACAGATCTTTTGTTACCGTTTTGTCACCGACGAATCTATCAAAAACATATACTTTAGAAAAGAAAATGAGAAAAGAAAGTACACTTCTGCAAAATTTGTAACTTTTCGTAAAAAATAGACATATTTACACGTTGTGTTATCGAAAAATTTATGTTAAAATAAGATTAGAACAACATTTAGGAGGTTGCAAAATGGATACAAAAAGAATCAAAATTGTCATCGGTGATAACACTGCCGACTATGGTGAATCCTATGCAGTGCAGCTGCGTCAAGAAGGATTTTCTGTTATAACACAGCCCCGAAACAGTCGCAGCATACTTGACACTATCATCCAGGAACAACCAGATATAGTCGTCACAGATGCCCTGTTGCCACAACTCGATGCACTGGCTATAATGGAATGGTGTCAGTACCACGAAAAAGTATTGGAAACAAAACCGCTGTTTTTGATTACCGCTCGTTATGAGAATGATTATTTAAAGGAACAGTTGCTTCACAATGACGCATCCTGCTTTTTGTGTCGACCCTTTCCGGTCTCATATCTGAGCTATCAGATTTATCGCTTAATGGAAACAAAAGTGCGAGAGAAACCAACTCCGCCTAAAAAAGAGACAATGCAAATCGAAATGATCGTCACCAACACCCTACAACAGCTGGGTATTCCGGCACACATCAAGGGATTTCATTTTCTTCGTACAGGCCTTTTAGCCGCCTTTAAAAATCAGGATTTGCTGCAAAATATGCGAAAGCGATTCTACCCCACGATTGCTGACGTCTATTCTACTTCAGTTGACACCATCGAACGTGGCATTCGCAACGCCATTCGCCTATCCTTGGAACGTGGCAATCCAGAACTCATGTTAGAATTTTTCGGTTACGATTCGGATAGCTGCCGTGGTCGTCCTGCAAATGCGGAATTTATCTCCTCTATTGCTGACAAACTGATTTTACGCTATGCAAAGTCACAGCGACAGCTTCAATACGTATCATAAAAAACATTCCCACAAATGCAAATAAAAAGCGGACACTTTAAAATTATATATCGTGTTCGCTTTTATTTTTATTCCTTTGTAAGTAATTGATCTCGCAGCTGTAAAATCAATTCCTGTTTCATGCAAGTTTGCATAAATGCAAAAGAATACGTGCCAAAAATTGAGCCAGTGTCCATATATACTCGTTCTAATTGGTGTTTTTCACGTTCTTGTACAACAGCAGTTTCCAAAAAGAAACCGATACCCATGCCACTCTGCACCATTTCTTTTAAAATTGGAAACGAATCTGCCTCATAAACCTTCGCAAAATCTCGAATTGATGCATTCCATTTTTTTAAGTTCTTTTGCAGTATACCACGCAAACCGCAACCGACTGCCATCAAAACGAGCGGATATTTGAAAAGTTGACTCCAGCTACAGCCGTAAAGTTTTTCCGCAAGAGATGGCAATGCCACAGCAATCATTTGTTCCTGTGCAAGTGACGTAACATTCATTTGAGTGTGATAGACATCGCCCTCCAAAACAATTCCATCGAGTACACCCTTTTGTAGCTTCGCCATCAAATTTTGACTCAAATCTACAGATAACTTCAGCTTCTGCTGTTCCTTTTCATACATATGGCTGCGAATTTTATCCATCACAGATGCATATAACACCGACGGCGTAACGCCAACCCGCAGCGGACAGTTGTTGCCTCCCATGCGCAAGATCTTTTGTTGAATTTCCATTTCCTGTCGATATATCTTTTGCATTTTTTCCAATAAATATTCCCCTGCATCGGTCAGGTAAACTTGCCGTTCTTTATAGCCAAACAATTGACACTGATAATGCTGTTCCAACGCTTTTACGTGCTGCGTTACAGCCGGTTGTGTCAAGTGAAGCTCCTCCGCAGTACGAGTGTAGCTTTTGGTATCACACAAAGATAAAAATGTTTCGATTCGATAATCCAGCATATTGCTCTATTTCTCCTCACAGACTTCATCATCTTCTTCCAGTTCTTCTTGTGCCTTTGCCCGTTCTTCTTCACGTTTTTTATAAGTGTGTTCGAGAATAATTGTTGCTGTCGCCAATACGGCAGCCGAAAGGCTTAATCCAATATGAACCATCTGCAACTTCTGAAGATCGGTCAACCTTTGTGGCAGTTTCTTTCGTTTCGTGTGAAGGCTGTCACAAAAATTAGAATTTCTTTTCATCAAAATATCTTTCTTTCCATCTGTCATTAAAATGCTTCATATTCTTTCTTCTTGGGACGGCACATAAGATTTTGTATCGATTGCTCCACCGGTGCGCCGTCAAACAAAACATGATATAATTGTTCCGTAATTGGCATACTGACATCGTATTTTTGTGCCAGTTCCCATGCAGCATGACAGCAGTAATATCCTTCAACTGTTCCCACTTGTTCTACTGCCACTTTAGGAGATACCCTCTGCCCAATTAGAATACCAGCTCGACGATTGCGACTGTGCATACTACAACAAGTGACAATCAAATCGCCCACACCGGACAGACCGCCAAACGTTTCCGATTTTCCACCCATTTTAACGCCTAATTTTGTAATTTCATGGATACCTCGTGTCATCAGTGCCGCTTTGGTATTATCGCCACACTGAAGTCCATCACAAACGCCAGCTGCCAATGCAATAATATTTTTCAATGCTCCGCCAATTTCGCAGCCTATTGGATCAGAGTTTAAATAAATTCGCAAGGTTTGACTGGAAAAAGCATCTGAAATAGCAATAGCAGTCGCCTCAGAATTCGATGCTGCAACAACAGAAGTCGGAACGCCCCTGCCCACTTCTTCCGCATGAGAAGGGCCGGTAATAACACCAACAAAATTGTTCGGATAAACAGATTGAATCACTTGACTCATGGTCAAAAATGATTTTTCCTCCAACCCTTTGCTGGCATTAATTAAAATGGTTTCCGGCGTAACATAATCCTGCACACTCCGAGCTGCAATTCGCATGACACGGCTCGGCACAACGAAAACCACGAATACGCTGCCGGTGATACAACTTGGATCTGTGGTGAACGCAATCTCTTTTGGAATTTTTACGCCAGGCAGTTTTGTCTTGTTTTCTCCGTCTCGAAGAATTTCTGCAACAATCTGTTCTGCATTATCCCAAACCGTCACATCATGCCCATTTCGAAACGCTGTAATTGCCAGACAGATCCCAAATCCACCTGCACCAATGATCGTTATTTTTGCCATAGAGCCTCCTTTAGAATTCAACCCTCGTCTTTTTTCTCGCTAGAATGGAACGAAAATTTATTTTCCGTCCCATTTCGCAACCGCTGTATATTCGAATCATGCATACCGATAACCCATCCTGCCATAACTGCTGAAAGCAACGTGTTTAGCCAAAGATACCACCAAGGTAAATCCCCTCGCTGTAGTACCTGAAACAGGAATGTCAAAAATGGGCAACAAGCAGATGCAATAATCGAACCAAGCGATACATATTTCGATATTGCCAATACAATGATAAAGATGCCAATCAAGCACAGGAAAACCTTCCAGTCTATTTCCAAAAAGACAGATACACCAACTAAAACGCCCTTGCCCCCTTTGAAATGATAATACAATGGATATACGTGACCCAAAATTGCAAAGATGCCTGCAATATAGCCAATAAAATGAACATCCTGTTGTGCTGTCAAGCCGGTTTCCAATAATGTACAAATGAAACGACTCAGAAATACTGCGATGATGCCCTTACCCAAGTCACCAATCAGTGTAAATGCAGCACATCCTTTTCCAAAACAGCGCAGCGTATTGGTCAAACCCGCATTATAACTACCATAATTTCGAATGTCTTTGTGCTTCCAAAGTCGCACAACGATAATGGAAAAATTGCAGCTGCCAAGCAGATAAGACAGTACTGCCGATAAGAGAATTGCCAAAATCAGCATAATCCTTCACTCCTGTTTATTTGTCATCCTTGGCACGTTCCCGTACCACAAACCGCACCGGCGTTCCAGTCAAGCCAAACGCCCCCCGAATTTGATTTTCCAAATAACGTTGATAAGAAAAATGAAACAAATCTGCACGATTCACAAATATAACAAACGTCGGCGGTTTTGTACTTGGTTGGGTGATATAATAGATTTTTAAACGGCGTCCCTTGTCAGAGGGCGGCTGCACTCGGGTCGTTGCATATGCCAACACATCGTTTAGCATACCAGTAGAAATCCGCATAGCGTTTTGTGCATACACTGTCTGGATCTCTTCAAACAATTTTTGTACACGCTGTCCAGTTTTAGCGGAGATAAAGAGAAACGGTGCATAAGACATAAAACTGAAATTTTGTTTCAATTTGTCTTCATATTCCTTCATGGTATTTCCACTTTTTTCAATCAGATCCCACTTATTAACAACAATAATCGTCGCCTTTCCTTGTTCATGCGCATAGCCAGCCACTTTTGAATCCTGTTCCGTGAAACCCTCTGTAGCATCAATCAGCATAAGACAAACATCAGCCCGATCTACTGCCATGTAGGCACGCAAAACACTGAAATGTTCGATTTTTTTCGTCACCTTCGATTTTCGGCGAATACCGGCAGTATCAATCAAGATAAACTTTCCATGTGCATTTTCTACCACCGTATCCGTAGCATCTCTCGTTGTACCGGCGATATTAGAAATAATCACTCGTTCTTCTCTGGCGATACGGTTGACGAGAGAAGACTTTCCCACATTTGGCTTTCCGATAATTGCCACACGAATGGCATCGTCTTCCTCATCCTCCTGCGGTTCGTCTGACAAATACGAATAAACTGCATCGAGCAAATCACCACTGCCATGCCCATGGGCAGCAGAAATTGGATAGGGTGTGCCAATTCCTAAGTTATAAAACTCATATAACTCCATAGGCGGATCGCCAATAGAGTCGCACTTATTCACCGCCAGCACTACAGGCTTGCCACACTTTTGAAGCATACTCGCAACGTCGCTATCGTCTGCAGTCACACCACAACGGACGTCAGTGACAAAAATAATCACATCTGCTTGATCAATTGCAAGTTGTGCCTGTGCACGCATTTGTTTTAAAATCGGGTCATCGGTCAACACATCGATACCGCCGGTGTCCACTAACATAAATGATCGATTTCGCCATTCACCTTTGGCATAAATCCGGTCTCGTGTGACACCCGGCGTATCCTCCACAATCGAAAGTCGCTGTCCAATCAATTTATTAAATAGCGTCGATTTACCAACATTCGGTCTGCCAACCACCGCAATTACCGGTAATGCCATCGTTTTCCCACTCCTTCTCCGTTTTAAAAAAAAAGAGAAACGGCACTTGCTGCCTTTCCTCCTTACTATTTTAGCCATTTAAAAAGCTTATTCTGCTTCTTTCAACTTCAAAACTGCAACGCCTTTGTAATAACCACAAGCTTTGCAAACTTTGTGGGGAGCCTTGATCGCACCGCAATTATCACAATATGTCATTGCAGGCACATCCAGCTTCCAAACAGCAGAACGTCTTTTATTTCGTCTTGCTTTGGAGACCTTATTCTTTGGTACAGCCATGTTTCGCCACCTCCTTTTACTTTCGACAGTCACAGGTGCGCTTGTTTAAATCACATCCGCAAATATCACACAATCCTTTGCAATCCTCCGAACAAAGAATTTTTGTCGGCATCATCAACAACAGATCGGAAATTGCTGTCTCATTCATATCTAACCTGTCATCTTCCACAACAAAGTATATGTCACTGCCATCGTCTTCGCCATGCAAAACCGGTACAACCATATGTTTAAAATCATAGGAATATGTTCGCTCCAATAATTTCAAACAGCGGTCACAAGTAACGTGCATCATACAATTAACAGAATATTTCAGTGTCACAATACCAACACGGTTTTTGATTTCACCTTTTATGGATATGGGCGCATTGAATTGATAACCATGTAAATATTCCAATTCATCCGGATGTATTTCATAACATATCGGCATTTTCTTGCCGTCTATTTGAAAAAGCTCCTGTAATTGTAAAACCATATCTATATCCCTCCGGCACACTGCATATAACAGAGTATTTATACAGTGTTGCCTTTTCCATAACGAGATGTCATGTAGGCACACTCACCCCATATTCTCAAAGGTGACGCTATTTATTATAACAAATTTCCATAGGGGTTGTCAAGCACTTTCCCGAATTTCTCAAAAATATTCCGAAAAAAGCCCTCTGTCATTCCGCATTTTGTATAATATGCAGTCTTAGTCGATATATTTTGCAACAGAGGATGGTAATTCGGACACATCTGCTGATACTGTGAAAGTGATCAAGATTTCCTCACCAGTCAACTTATCGAGTTTTTCCAGCATTCTGCCCAGAGCCTCGAAATCTGCACCAGCAATTTTCAGAATACCATCCACATAGACTTCCTTAATATCATAATTTCCTGCCAATATACCTGCTACAAAGCCATAAAAAGCGTCAAAATTGTCGATGAAAAACTGATCCGCATCGCACCATCTTACCCGATAGCTAATCGAACGACGCAGTGTCTCGCCTTTCTCAATGCAAACCAAACAGCCATTTGTATCCTTGACTGCGCTATTGATCTTGTCAATAATAACCTTGGTCTTACCACTGCCTTTTTTTCCAATAATTAAATTTAACATAGTGAAACTCCTTTGTTGCCAAAATTTTGGCGTTATTTTTATTACAGCAATATTGCCCTACTTTGCAAGCTTTGCTTCTAACGCTGCTTTCTGATCCTCATAGCCCGGTTTTCCAAGCAATGCAAACATATTCTTCTTATAGCTCTCTACACCCGGCTGATTGAACGGATTGACACCCAGCAGATAGCCGGAAACGGCACAAGCCTTTTCAAAGAAATAAATCAGATATCCCAAGCTCTTTTCAGAAACATCTTCCACTTCCAAAATCATATTTGGTACGCCACCGTCAGTGTGCGCTAACACAACACCCTCCAGTGCTTTCCGATTTACAACAGACATATTCTGTCCGGTTAAGAAGTTCAAGCCATCCAAGTTTTCTGCATCCGGTTCTAAATAGAAATCCTGCTTCGGTTTTTGAATATCCACAACTGTTTCAAAGAGAATCCGACTGCCTTCTTGTATGTACTGTCCCATAGAATGCAAATCAGTGGAAAATACACCGGACGATGGGAAAATGCCTTTATTATCCTTGCCTTCGCTTTCGCCGAACAGCTGTTTGTACCATTCTGCCATTGTGACAAAACTCGGATCATAAGAAACCAGCATTTCCACTGTTTTACCCTTGCGATACAAAATGTTACGCAATGCAGCATACCGATAGCAATCATTATGGTCAAAATCGGCAGTGAAGTCCTCTTGCGCCTGTTTCGCTCCGTCCATCAGTGCCTGAATATCACAGCCGGCAACTGCAATCGGCAATAAACCAACCACCGTCAATACAGAATAACGTCCGCCTACATCATCCGGTACGACAAACGTCTCATAGCCTTCCGTATCGGAGAGTTCTTTTAATGTACCTTTTTCCTTATCAGTAGTTGCAAAGATATGATCCTTTGCACCCTCTTTCCCATATTTGTCTTCAACCAGCTTTTTAAACACCCGAAATGCCAATGCTGGCTCCGTTGTCGTTCCAGACTTGGAAATAACATTAACAGAGAAGTCTCTTCCCTCACAGATGGAGATGACTTCATTCAAATAAGTTGGGTTGATATTATTTCCCACATAATAAATATCTGGGGTATCTTTTTTCAAGCTATTGTAGAACGGGGATTTTAAAAATTCAATTGCAGCACATGCGCCCAAATACGAGCCGCCGATTCCAATGACAATTAAAACATCTGAATTTTGTTGAATTTTTTTGGCAGCTGCTTGGATTCGCTCAAATTCTTCCTTGCCATAATCTGTGGGCAATGTTAGCCAACCTAAAAAATCAGAACCCAATCCAGATTTTTCGTGCAGCTTTTTTGCAGAAGCTTCCACCTGATGGCGAATTCCTTCCAGCTCATCTTTTCCCACAAAGCCTTCCAAATATTTTGTATTTAATTTTACAGACATTAATACACAACCTCCGTTTTCCGAAACTGTCTGCATGATTGCCATAACGTTTCACATCGTCACAATCACGCAGCACATTGTTTTACGCTGACAACTCCATGCACCTTGATTCTTTCCTAATTCCAGCATAGTTTCGCCTTTTATATCATACAATATTCTAAAGAAAATTGCAAGAGGATTCCCAATTATTGTGCAATTTAAATAATTTTTCGAATTACAATTCGTGCATTTTTACAGCGATTTTGGAAAGCGCATCCCAAAAATTCCGCTTTCCCACATTTTCTGTCGCCAAAACAGCGGTTTCATAAAGCAAGGTGTCTCCTTGATAAAACGCCACAGTCCCGAGCTTTTGACCTTTTTTTATCGGTGCATCCATAAACTTAGGTAATACGAGAACTGTTTCTAAGTTATTGCAGTCCTTCGGAATTACAATTCCTTGTAGCTCTCCCGGTTCAATCAACACAGCATCTTCTACGCCCCCATGCACCGTCATAGGATAAAGAAATTCTGCGGAAAACGCCGGCTGTACTACCTTCCAGCCTGCAAACTCCTTTCGCAAAAGCGACTTTGCGAGAGCATAACGATCATCATCATTTGCGCAACCTATTACAACTGCGATGCAGGTCATACTATTACGCTTTGCTCCTGCCGCTAAGCTCCATCCATCCGTTTCCGTATGACACGCCTTAAAGCCAATACTTGTATCATCTGTACGTGTCAAGATATTTTCATTCACAAGTTCGGTTTCTTCTCTACGCAAAAAGTCTCGCCATGTTTGAAAATAAGGTGTCAATATTTCTTCTTTGGACAGGGGCACAGCAAAGCAGTCCTAAATCATATGCAGTTGTATACTGTCCATCTTCATTTGACCCATGCGGACTAGAAAAATAAGTATGACGCAGTCCTAAATCAAATGCACAAGCGTTCATATCCATAACAAAATCGCTGATGCTGCCACTAATTGCCACGGCTAAAACTACAGCTGCATCTCCCGCATTTCCGATAATTAAACCTTTTAGCAAATCCGAAACAGTCATTTGCTCCCCCACCACAAGCTAAATCACCGCACCCGACACATCGTCCACTTCATTTCCAGCAGTCAGAATAGTGTCTAGTGACCATGCATCACACTCCAGCTGTTGTGCTACAAGATACGCCGTCATTAGTTTTGCCATCACACCACAGGAAACCATCTGCTGTGATTCGGATTCTGATAAGATTGTTCCCGTTTCCGCTTCCATCAAAACGTACGCTGTCGATAAAATCGGCATTTCCTCTGCTGCATAGGCACAAAATAATGCGTGATGCTGTCCAATAATACAGAATAATATTGTAAAAAACAAGCTTATGCTCCGTCGCATTCTCTGACATACTTTCATTGTATCACACCGCTCTCAAAAAATTCTCTAGTATTTTATGCATCTCAAGCAAAATTATTTAAAAAGATATGAAATGCAAATCAAAAAATACAAAGTTAAATTTCTGAAAAACTTTTGATTTCAAAAAAATCAAAAAAAACCTTGACAGAAAGCCATAATTCTGATATACTGATTTTTGTAAACAGCAAAGGCGCTGAACGAGAGTAGATTCTCATATTCAGTGTCTTTTGTTTTTTGCGTTCCGGAACACAATCAAATTTATAATCTATATTACAGGAAAGGGTGCATATGAATGGATGAAACAAGCATTCTGGAAATGATAGGCACAGAAGTCTATGGCGTCTGGTTTTTAATTGGCGCAGCACTGGTTTTCTTTATGCAGTGCGGATTTGCCATGGTTGAAGCAGGATTTACCCGTGCAAAAAATACCGGCAATATCATCATGAAAAACCTGATGGATTTTTGTTTGGGTACGGTAGTATTTATCCTTATTGGTTTTGGAATTTTATGTGGAGAAGATTTAGCTGGCTTTATTGGCAAGCCAGGATTTGATATTTTCTCAAATTATGCAGATTTTGATTGGTCGAGTTTTGTATTCAATCTGGTATTCTGTGCAACAACGGCAACAATTGTCTCCGGTGCAATGGCAGAGCGAACGAAATTCAGCTCCTATTGTATTTATTCCGTTGTTCTTTCTGCCATTATTTATCCGGTAGAAGCACACTGGGTATGGGGCGATGGCTGGCTTGCTAATCTGTCTACTCCGTTTCACGATTTCGCCGGTTCCGGTGTCATCCATATGGTCGGCGGTTTGTCAGCACTGATTGGTTCTACAATGCTCGGACCTCGTATCGGCAAGTTTACAAAAACAAAGTCCGGCAAAATCAAAGCAAACGCAATTCCCGGACATTCGTTGACTTTTGGTGCATTAGGTTGCTTTATTCTGTGGTTCGGTTGGTATGGCTTTAATGGTGCAGCTGCAACATCTATAAATCAGTTGGGTTCGATTTTTTTGACCACAACAATTGCACCGGCATTGGCAACCGTGACTTGTATGATATTTACTTGGATAAAATATGGCAAACCAGACGTCTCAATGTGCTTGAATGCGTCGCTGGCTGGTTTGGTTGCGATCACGGCAGGCTGTGATGTTGTCGATGCTTTTGGTGTTGTGATTATTGGTATTGTCGCAGGGTTATTGGTATGTTTTGGTGTATGGTTCTTAGACAATGTTATTCATGTAGATGATCCGGTCGGTGCAGTTGCTGTGCACTTCTTAAACGGTATGTGGGGTGTTATTGCAGTTGGTCTATTTGCTACAGACACTGCACCGGATAATGATACAAGCGGTTTATTCTATGGTGGCGGTTTCGCACTGTTAGGCAGTCAGCTCCTCGGTATGATTTGTATTTTGGGGTGGACGGCTGTTATGATTACGCTGGCATTCTTCCTCATTAAAAAGACAATTGGTCTACATGTTACTGCTGAGGAAGAAGTCAAAGGTCTGGACGTGACCGAACACAATCTAACTTCTGCCTATGCAGACTTTATGCCGTCTGAATCGGCAATTATTTCTGACGCAAAGGATGCGGCAGCTGCAGGTGTAAAAATTGAAGAACACGAGATGATTCTCAAGCCTGTTAATGGACAAAAAGCAAAGATTACAAAGCTGTCTGTGTTGTGTAATCCTGAGAAATTGGATGCATTACAAGCAACGTTGGCCTCTCTCGGTGTGAATGGTATTACTGTAACACAAGTGATGGGCTATGGTTCACAAAAGGGCAATACTTCTTACTACCGTGGTGTCAAGACAGATGGCACAAAGCTATTGAAGAAGGTCAAAGTTGAAGCAGTTGTAGCAAAAATTCCACCGCAAAAGGTCGTCGACGCTGTCCAAAAGGTGTTGTACAGCGGACAAATTGGAGACGGAAAAATTTTTATTTACGACGTAGAAGATGTGGTGAAAATTCGTACCGGTGAAACCGGATATGATGCACTACAAGACGAATAAATTAAAAAATAAAATATAATTTAATTTTCTAATTCCTTCATGATATAAAAACCGGCTGCATAGAATATGTAGTCGGTTTTTTCATAGTGCAAATCAATCATCTGGTGATTTTGCTGAAAAAAGTGGGGTGCTTTCTGGAGAGAATGACGAAAATCAAATTATTTCACAATGCACTATTTACAGAAATCATCGAATATGATATACTAATAAGTATTAAGTGATACTTTAATGAAAGTATCAAGATACGAAAATTATCAACGAAAGGACAGCAGTTTTTATGAAAGATGAATGTCAGGAATCCAATTTGGCAGCATTTTTCGAAGCAGTACTGACACTGCAAACCAGTGAAGAATGTTATGCGTTCTTCAAAGACCTGTGCACTTATCAAGAATTGAACGCAATCTCCCAGCGTCTACAGGTAGCAAAACTACTGCACGCTGGAACTGTATTTCACAAAATTACGGATCAAACTGGTGTTAGTGCAACAACCATTAGCCGTGTCAACCGTACCATTAAAGACGGTATGGGTGGCTACCAATTGATATTCGATCGTATCTGCGATACGAAAGGAGAGAAAAAATGAAGAAGGTTCAAAAATCCCAACGTACATTTGTAAAGCGTATAGCAGCAAGCTTACTTAGTGGTGTTCTCGCTTTCACAGGATTCCAGTGGAACGCACTGGCAGTGGAAAATGAAAATGGTGTGGAAATCAATTTTGCTGCCGCTTTACAGGACTCGCTCTATTTTTATGATACCAACAAATGTGGAGATGGCATTACGGGCGGCAATCTAGAGTGGCGTGGTGATTGCCATCTGGATGATGCCGAAGTACCACTTGTTACCATGGGCGAAGACATGGTGGGTACAAACATGAGTGAAGAATTTATTGAAGAATATCGGAATATCCTTGACCCGGATGGCGATGGCACAGTAGATTTGACCGGTGGTTGGCACGATGCAGGCGACTGCGTCAAATTTGGGTTACCTGGTTCTTATGCTGCTTCTACTGTGGGTTGGGGTTATTATGAATTCCGAGATGCTTATGAAGAAACTGGGCTGCAGTGGCACGTGGAAGACGAATTGCGCTGGATTAATGATTTTTATTTGAAAGCAACTTTTTTGGATGAAAACGGCGAAGTTGTGGCATACTGTTATCAGGTTGGCGAAGGCAACATCGACCACAACTGATGGCTGACGCCGGAGCTGCAGTCTATGGAAGCACTCCTCGACTATGCCCGTCCGGCATATTTTGCAACGGAAGAAACACCAGCCTCAGATCAGTGCGCAGGTGCAGCGGCTTCTCTCGCTGTCAACTATCTAAACTTTAAAGATACCGATCCGGACTATGCATAACAGTGTCTGGATACAGCAATTGCACTTTATGACTTTGCGGTGAAAACACACGAAGAAGATGATGGACTAACCGTTCTGAGCCTTGGCTATGATGGTGGATTTTATACCTCAAGCTATGACTATGATGAATTAGCATGGGCGGCAGTTTAGCTGTACGAATGTACAGAAAATTGGGACTATATCGACGATATTATTGCAGTCGATGAAACGACTACCAACGATATGGGCGCACACCCATACACCGGCTATTTGAAACGGATTATTGAAGATACCGGTAACTGCTGGCAAAATATATGGGTACACTGCTGGGATACCGTCTGGGGTGGCGTATTCGCAAAGCTTGTGCCGATTACCAATACTTCCCGTGACTGGTATATCTTCCGCTGGAATTTGGAATATTGGGGCGGACTCAGTGAATCTGATGCGGCAGATGTGGATTACTATGTAGCTTGCACCTCTCATAAGTACTTTGGTGCAGACGACACTCTTTGGAATACCACCATTACCGCAGAAGAAATTGCGGATCTTCCAGAAACGGACGGCACATTCCTAGCGAAAACGCCTGCCGGATTTGCAATGTTAAACAACTATGGGTCGGCTCGATACGACTGTAGTGCGCAGTTGTGTGCACTGGTTTATGCAAAAGAAACCGGCGACTTTACCTTTGCTGACTGGGCAGAAAGCCAGATGGAATATATCTTGGGTGATAATCCCATGGGATACTCCTACTTGGTTGGCTATAGCGACTCATACGCCTCGCACCCACATCACCGTGCTTCACATGGTTCAACAACACTGAACATGGATGACCCTGAGGATCAGGTACATGTACTTTGGGGAGCTCTCGTGGGCGGTCCAGATCAGGAGGACTATCATAAAGACGTTACTTCTGACTATATTTACAACGAAGTGGCGGTAGACTACAATGCCGCCTACACCGGCGCACTGGCTGGATTATATTGGTATTACGGCCGTGAATAGGGTGACGAAATTCTAGAAGATTTCCCACCGTCGAAATGGGATTACAAAGACGAAATCGTAGAGTTTTGTGTAGCTGCTCGCTGTGTCCAAGAAAATGACGCTCGTTCACAAATTGAGGTGACATTCTCAAATAATACGATTTTGCTGCCACGTTATGTAGATGATGTCACAGTACGGTATTATTTTGATATTGCAGAACTTGTTGCTGCTGGGCAGTCGATTGACGATATCACAATTGAGATATATTATGATGAAGAAAGTGCTAACAGCGACGGCGCAAGTGTAGCAACAATTTCAGACCCGATTCCTTATAGAGACAGTGAAACTACGTACTATGTGGAAATTAGTTGGCAAAATTGTATTTTCTACGGCGATAGAGTATTCCACTTTGCTTTGATTGCAGATATGGACGGAAACTATGAAACCAACTGAGATGCCTCAAACGACTACAGTCGAGAGGGCTTACCGGAACCGGATGTAGAAGACCCGGAACTGACAGAATTGATTACTGCTTATGTAGATGAGGAACTGGTTTGGGGCATAGAACCAGATGGTGCGCAGACCACAACGACAACAGAAGTCACGACAACCACTACGACAACGACGACTACAGCTTCAACAACGGAAACGAACGATTCTGACTCTACGAGTACATCTATATTAGATGTGATGTGCAGCGATACCAATCTGGATGGTGGCGTTACCCTGTCGGATGTCGTTTTGCTGAACAAGTTCAATGCAGGTGCAATTGAATTTAATGCACAGGCTACTGCCAATACCGACTGTAACAACAGCGGCACGATTGACGCCAGTGACTCCTTAGCATTATTGCGATTCTTGGTACAGCTGATTGATGTGCTGCCCTACACAGAAGCTTGAGCATTCCTCTGTCACAATTTATATTTCAAACAATTCTTTACTAATTTAACAAAAAAATAACATTGATTTTACGGTAAAATGCTGTCAAAAAACCGCACAATTTCATATAATATATTATGAACCAACATATCAATTTGACAAATTAGAATGCCAAAAGTGTCAAATTGAACAATATCGGCGGCAAGCAACACAGAATAAACGTTAGATGCAAAGAAACATTAGAAAAATGGAGGAAACCTTATGAAATCGAAATGCTATGATAACCGTGAACTCTCTTGGCTGAAATTTAATCAGCGTGTTTTGGAGGAGGCACAGGATGCACGCAATCCACTTTGTGAACGGCTGTCCTTTCTATCCATCTTTCAGAGCAACTTAGATGAATTCTTTATGGTGCGCTGTGGCTCGATTTATGATCAAATGATAGAAGATCCCAAATTTCGGGAAAACAAAACTAATATGACCTGCGAAGAACAGTTGACGGCAATTTACGCAAGAGTGCGGGAACTGTTGCGAGAAAAAGACGATACTTATGAAAATTTACGTGCGGATCTAAGTATGCAAGGTGTAGACGTGGTGGATTTTCGCACCATCACAACCGAAGAAGCGGATTGGTTAGAGGCATATTTCAAATTGGAAATTGAACCACTACTCTCTCCACAAATTATTGGTAAAAAACAACCGTTCCCATTCTTGCAAAACAAAACTATTTACGCCGTTGTGGTCATGGAAAAAAAAGGAGTGGAAAAACTGGGTATTGTACCGTGCAACAGTGGTGTATTCCCAAAATTCATCTCTCTTCCCACGAGAAAAAATCGAATTATACTGTCAGAGGAACTGATTCTCCATTTTGCACCCTCTATTTTCCCACGACACAACATCAAAAGCAAATCCCTCATTCGAATTATTCGCAATGCGGATATCGATCCAGACGAGCATAGTGAAGAACGAGACTATCGAAAGGCTATGGAACAGTTAATTCGAAAGCGTCGGAAGCTCTGCCCAGTAAAAATGGAATTCTCACGATTGATGGACACGGCGGTGATTCAGACACTATGCAATTATCTGAGCCTGTCTGAAGATCAAGTATTCTACTCCGAAGCCCCCCTAAATTTGGGATTTTTGTCCTCTGTCCGAGATATGCTGCGGCATAAGAAGTGTCTATTCTATCAACGACGGATTCCACAAAAGCCATCATGGTACACCGATAACGAGAGTATGACAGAACTTGTGGAAGCGAAAGACCGCTTTTTGACGTTTCCTTATGAAAGTATACGTCCATTTTTGGATTTGTTAAATGAAGCCGGAAAGGATCCACAAGTGGTATCCATTAAGATGACGCTATATCGTGTGGCATCCAATAGCAAAATTGTTGAATCACTGATTGAAGCGGCAGAAAATGGAAAAGACGTCGTGGTACTGGTGGAACTGCGTGCGAGATTCGATGAGGAAAATAATATCGAATGGTCAAGACAGCTTGAAGATGCCGGATGTCGGATTATCTATGGATTAGACGATATGAAAGTACACAGCAAACTTTGCCTTATCACACGAAAAGATGAAAATGAAATCTCCTATATCACACAAGTGGGTACAGGAAACTACAATGAAAAAACATCTACTATGTACACCGACTATTCACTGATGACAGCTAATTTAGAAATCGGTAAAGAGGCCGGACGTGTTTTTCATGCACTATGCCTAGGGCAAACCGTAGAAAGTACAGAACATCTACTCGTTGCACCACATTGTCTGCAAAATAAACTGATTGACTTAATTGATGAACAAATTGCATTGGCAAAGAATGGGAAGCCTGCGTATATCGGTGTAAAAGTCAACTCTCTGACTGATAAGCATCTGATTAAAAAACTCATAGAAGCTTCACAAGCAAATGTACAAATCGAAATGATTATCCGTGGCATTAGCTGCTTAATTGCAGGCGTACCCGGTGAAACAGACAATGTTACCATACGCAGCATCGTAGGCAGGTTTTTAGAGCATACTCGTGTATTTATCTTCGGGAAAAAGCCAGAATGCAAAGTGTATATTGCCTCAGCAGACTGGATGACCCGAAACACGTTACGCCGGGTGGAGGTCGCTGCACCGATTTACGACGCAACGATCCGTGACCAGATTTTATCTATGTTCCAAATCATGATGGAGGATACCGTAAAAGCAAGAATTCAACAAGCAGATGGCACATACCTGCGTCAGTCCGACGATGAGGGACTAAATCTTAACGCACAGGAATATTTCTACGAAAAAGCTTATCGAAATGCCCCACAATCGCATCCTATGTCACCAATCACCACACCAAATTCTTGATAGGCCATCATAATATCCTCACAAAAACTGAATGCATAAAAATGTGCATTCGGTTTTTGTTGTATTCAATCACAACATATTCAAAAGTTAGACATAGTTAACTGCTTGTTTTTTGAGAAAAAACGTGATATAATTAAAAAGGTAGCATGACTCGGTGTTATTTTTCTTTGTGATCGAGTTAGCATGAACTAATTGAAAGGCGATATGCATATGAAAATTTTAAAACAAACTATACCCTTTTGTCTAAGTCTAGTACTTTTATTATGTGTCGGTTGCAATACAAATACAACTTCTGACGGAATAATCACAAGCAATAACGAAACCTCCACGACGGAGGACATTAGTGTCTCGCAGGATATTTTTGCTATGGACACCTATATGACCATTACGGCATATGGTGATAATGCAGATCAAGCCGTTGACGAAGCAATTGCACTTATTGAAGAACTCGATGCGCAGCTTTCTACCGGCTCAGACAGCAGTGAGATCACTTTGATTAATCAAAACGGCAACAGAACACTATCCGCAGCACCAGCAGAGATTCTATCTCGTGCGCTGGAAATTTCAGAAATGACAGACGGTGCATTCAACCCTGCCATGTATCCCATTATGGAGGCATGGGGCTTTCCCACACAAAATTATCGTGTGCCAACGGACGATGAATTAGAATCCCTGCTTCCTCTAACCAATCTTGACAACATGACATTCAATGAAACCAGTGGTGAGGTAACACTGTCCACTGGAATGGCACTTGATCTCGGTGGTATCGTTAAAGGTTACACTTCCTCACAAATTATGGATATTTTCACTGAAAATGGCATAACAAGTGGAATCGTCAGCCTAGGAGGCAATGTCCAAACCCTTGGTACAAAAACAGACGGCAATCTATGGCGTGTGGCATTGCAAAATCCCGATGAATCGGCAGATTATTTGGGTGTGTTGGAAATTGATAACAAAACCGTCATCACCTCCGGCAGCTATGAACGATATTTCGAAGAAGACGGTATCACCTACCATCATATTATTGATCCCAAAATCGGATATCCTGCAGACAGTGGTCTACAATCAGTGACAATTGTCAGTGACGACGGCACACTAGCAGACGGACTTTCTACAGCACTATTTGTCATGGGATTAGATGAAGGCATCACCTTTTGGCGATCACACAGTGACGAATTTGATGTCATTTTTTATACCACGGACAACAAACTTTACGTAAGCCAAGGACTGAAAAATATCTTTTCTTCAGACAGCTACGAATGGGAAATCATAGAGGAGGCTTCAGAAACATGAAAAACTGGAAGAAATGGAAACCACTATGCGGTTTTTTGCCTGCTGTACTCTGTATCGGATGCATTTTGTCAGCACTCTCCGGATATTCTACAACAACATATCCGGTACAAATTGATGTAGCAGATGTAACAGTGACTGATGAGGCAAACACTACAAAAATCGCTACTGACTCTACTTATACCACAAGCACATCCGCAAAAGCCAAAGCTTCCGCCACAACAGTGGTAAAGCTGGCAGAGGCGGAAGAAACTGGTACTTATCAAGACGGTGTTTATATCGGTACAGGAACAGGCTACGGTGGTACAACGACTGTGCAAGTCACCATCAGCAATGGTGAAATCGTGGATATTACAATTTTAAGTCACAACGACGATGAACCTTATATTACTAATGCATCAGCACTTCTAGAGAAAATTATTGAAACGCAAAGTACGAATGTAGATGTGGTTTCCGGGGCAACCTATAGTTCTAACAGTTTAATTGAAGCGGTGAGAAATGCTTTAGCGAAAGCCGGAGGAACAGCATTAGGAAACAGCAATTCGGGAAATACAACCACCTCCAGTGGCAATAATTCTGCTGTTTCTATAGCGAATGTCTCCGATTCAGGCGACTATGTTGACAGTGTTTATCTTGGTACTGGAACAGGTTTCGGCGGCGAACTCACTGTACAGGTCACAATTTCCGATAGGAAAATTTCTGAAATTACTCTGCTTCAATCAAACGATGATGAACCGTATATTACAAACGCTACTGCACTGCTGCAAAATATCATTTCTCTACAAACTACCAATGTGGACACTGTTTCCAGAGTAACCTATAGCTCCAATGATTTGATTGAAGCTGTACGAAATGCCCTGTCTAAAGCAACTTCCAGCAGCAGCGCACAAGCAACAACGGCGACTGCGTCAACCCAAAAAACAACAACTACAACTACAAAATCTACAAAAATCACACGAACGGCGGCGACGAACGAAACAGCCGGCAATTTCCCCTATGATGATGGCATATATACCGGAACTGGCGAGGGGTATCGAGGGGATATTACCGTTTCCGTAACACTGGAGAATGGTTATTTAACCGCCGTGGAAATTATCTCATCGGAGGACGACGAACCTTATTTTTCCAATGCAACAACGTTGATACAAACGATATTGGACGAACAATCGACGCAAGTAGACGCAGTGTCTGGCGCAACATATAGTTCCAATGGTATTATCGACGCTGTGACAGATGCACTCGAAACTGCAAAATCAGCTTCCACAAAGGCGACTACGACTACAAAAGCAGAGACTACTGCCACAACCGGAACGGCAAGCACAACACACACTGAAACACAGACTACAGCCGTTACAGCGACTGTTCTTTATGCAGATGGTACCTATGAAGGAACGGCAATTTGTTATCCGAACAGTGCCGACGACTTTGAAGCCTATACCCTATCTTTGCAAATCACCATTGAAGGCAGTGTCATCACATCGATTTCTAACGTCACCGGTTCGGGCAGCAACTATGATTCTGAAAACAATTGGTACATTAACCGTGCAGTTAATGGTACATCAAAATATATAGGCGTGACCTCGCAAATTCTGGAAAGTAGCTCAACTGCAGAAATCGATGCTGTTTCTGGCGCAACTTGTTCTTCAGATGCGATTGTAGCGGCCGTAGAAAACGCTCTTACCAAAGCTTCTTTAGGAGGTTGACGATGCAGCAAACATTTTGGGTAAAACTTTTAAGCTGTTTAATTGTCATAGCAGCAATTCTCATATACAACGGTGTTATTACATCTCGAGAACAAGCAGACACAATTGCACAATTGGAATATGCATTGGAAACACAGGAAGCCTCTGCCTCAGCACAAAACAGCACAACATCTACAGATAGCGTATCTTATTGCTACAACGACGGTACATATCAAGGGGAAGCTCAAGGATACGGTGGAAAAGTAATCATGGAGATATCAATAGAGCAGGACGTCATTATAGATATCCAAGTAATCTCTGCCGAGTCGAAAGACGCCGCCTATTTTGACGCTGCATCTGCCCTGATTGATGAGATTTTAGAAACGCAGTCTACAGATGTGGATACGGTAAGCGATGCAACATTTAGTTCTAACGGCATAATCGGCGCAATCAAAGATGCATTGGGAAAGGCGGAACGCTAATATGAAAAAATTCCATATCACCCCAAAACAACAAAAAAAGGTACAGGTGTACATACGAGCTGGCATACAACTATTGTTCTTTCTCTTTCTTCCCTCTGCATTCACTTCAGCATTTTCTGGCATGAAATATATCTTCACACAAATTGGACTTGCTCATACAGTAGAATTCACTGCATTTGTCACCGTCCTATTGGCACTTTGTGCCTATACCATTGTATTCGGACGTTTCTTTTGTGGCTGCCTGTGCGTTCGGTATACTCGGCGATGCTTTACACGCAAGCTACGTTTGGATATGCAAACGATTTAAAAAAAGCCTGTACAAATTCCAAAATCCGTGACACGATGGCTGCGTTTTATAAAATATATTGTTCTGTGTACAATACTGCTTCTGTGCTTTTTTGGTGTATATCAAAACCTCACCGGCTGAAGTCCGTGGGACGTGTTTTCTATGCTACGAGCAGGAAATTTTAAATTGGCATCTTATGTAATTGGTGTTGTACTGCTCGTACTTCTTGCAGTCGGCATGATCGTATGCGAACGATTTTTTTGTCGCTTTTTCTGTCCTATGGGTGCGGTGTTTTCACTGCTGCCTATACTTCCACTGTTCTCCATTCGACGAAAAAAGGCAGATTGCGCCAAGAACTGTACAGCGTGTCAAAAAATCTGTCCAGCAAATTTGGATTTACCGGAATCCGGCGACTGGGGAAGAGAAGGAGAATGCTTTCAATGTCAAAAATGTATCCAAATTTGTCCAAAGAAAAACGCTCGTGGGTTTTCGTGGAAGCTGCGAGGAAATGAAATTTGGTTAACACTGCTTCGTGCCGTCATTCTCGCAGCAGTACTAATTCTGGCTTGTGTGTGAGAAGCACAGTAGGCGACACATTTTACACTGTCCTCTGCAATAACTTTCAATCTTTTTTCAAAAAATTATGAAAGTCGATTTTTACTCGAAATTTCCCCTTGCATTCTGTCGTTTTTTATGCTATAATAATAATGTAGTGCTTGACAAAGTATACTATTTCGGATATAATGAAAAAGGAGCATATCTCATGACATACAAAGAATCATTTCTCAAATTTATGGTAGCGTGTGACGTCCTGCGATTCGGAAATTTTACCTTGAAAAGTGGCAGAAAAGCGCCCTATTTCATCAATGCTGGAAACTATCAAACCGGTACGCAGTTGTTACAACTCGGTCGCTATTATGCGGCTTGCATCGAAGAACATCATATTCCCGTGGAAACACTCTTTGGACCTGCATATAAAGGCATTCCATTGGCAACAGCAACAGCAATTGCTATGGCAAATCAATACGAGAAAACCGTGAATTTCTGCTATGATCGCAAAGAAGTCAAGGATCATGGCGAAGGTGGTATGTTTGTTGGAAAAGCACTCGAAGACGGTGAAAAAGTAGTTATCATTGAGGACGTAATGACCTCTGGAAAAGCTATGAGTGAAGTCTATCCGAAACTGAAGGCTGCCGCTGACGTAGAAATCACTGGCATGATTATCACAGTAGATCGCAAGGAAAAAGCACTCACTAGCGAAAAATCTGCGGTACAATCTGTATTTGAAGCTTATGGTGTTCCAGTGTATTCGATTGTTACCATCGATGATATCATCGACGGAATTCGAAAGGGTCTCATCCCCGGTCAAGAACATCTGGACGCTATACTAGCTTATCGCAAACAATATGGAGTGGCATAAATAAGTCGATATTTCAAGGCTATCTACGTATACTCTTGAAATATCTTCATTTGTCGTTATAGCTCAGTTGGATAGAGCGGCCGCCTCCTAAGCGGCAGGTCGGAGGTTCAAATCCTCTTAACGACGCCATCGCTTACAAACAAAAAGGACTAGAAATGATGGTTTCTAGTCTTTTGTGTATTTTATAATAGGAGGCATTTTATGGTTCTTGCAATTGATATTGGCAATACCAACATTGTCATCGGCGGTTTTGAACAATCAGAAATATTATTTGTGGAGCGCATTTCCACCAATCAAAATTCTACCGTCTTAGAGTTCGTTGTTTCAATAAAAACAATCTTAGAACTCTACCATATTCCGCAGACGTCTATCGAGGGCAGCATACTTTCCTCTGTAGTGCCATCCATCAATTACGTCATGTGTACGGCAATTCAAAAACTTGCGGATTGTTCTGTCATAATTGTTGGACCTGAGGTAAAAACCGATCTGCAAATCGCTATCGATAATCCGGCACAGCTCGGCAGCGATCGTGTGGCTGATGCTGTGGCTGCACTGGAAGAAGAATATCAACCGCCAATTGTCATTATTGATATGGGTACTGCTACGACGCTATCAGTTATCGACGAAAACAAACGACACATCGGTGGTATGATTGTTCCAGGCGTCAACATTTCCTTACAGGCACTTACCGACTGTACGGCACAGCTGCCGAAAATTTCTCTAACACCGCCAAAAAACTGTATCGGAAAAAACACCGTGGAATGCATGAAAAGTGGCATATTCTACGGTGCAGCTGGATGTATTGACGGCTTGCTCGATCGAATTGACAAAACATTTCCTGACACTCCAACCTATGTGGCAACTGGCGGATTGGCAGAATTTATTATTCCCCACTGCCGACACCAAATTCAAGTAGATGAATTATTATTGCTAAAGGGTCTGCGATCTATTTACTGGAAAAATATGTCATGAGGTGTCCCGAATGAAAAAAATACACCTTCTTTCAAAATGTCACAAGTCCACTTGGATTATGTTGGCGATTGTTCTTGGAATGCTATTTCTCAATCTAATCGCATGGTGCAGTACATCCTTTTCAGATTGGTATGCAGAAGATATCTTCCCTACGATCAGCCGCATTTTTTCTCACGTATGGGGCGAATTGCCGTTCTCTGTAGGTGAAATCATGATTGATCTGGCAATCGTGATGTGCATTGGTGGACTGATTATATGGATAATACTTCTTTTTGTCCGAAAAGGAAAACGACGGCAAATTTCTGCTGTTTTCGGTAAAGTTGCAGGCTGGATTTTAACGTTCATACTCGTCACAGAGACTTGTAACTGTTTCATTTTGTATCACGTCACACCATTTGCAGAAAAATATTTTCAAACACGAAATTACACTGGGCAAGAATTATTGATACTATACACCGATCTTGTTGAAATTGCCAACGACCTTGGAGAGCAAGTATCAAGAGATGCAGACGGAAATTTTATTTTGACTGATGACCTCTATGAGACGGCACAAACCGCCATGCAAAATCTCGGAGAAACTTATCCGGCATTACAAGGATACTATCCAAAGCCAAAAGCCATTCAATCTTCTTATTTGATGAGTCAAATGCGCTTAACCGGAATTTATTTCCCGTTTTCATTAGAATCAAATTATAACGCAGATATGCTGGACGTCAATTTGCCAGACACGGTCTGTCACGAATTTTCCCATTTGCGTGGTTGGATTCAAGAGGATGAGGCTGGATTTCTTGCTTTTCTTGCTTGTTTCAACAGCAGCAGTGTAGATTTTCAATATAGTGGCGTTATTTTCGCTTTAGAATACGTGCAAAATGCATTAGTTTTACTGGATATTACCGGAAAAGACGAAGCAAAATCTGTACACTCAGACGGCGTTGTACAGGATATGTTCGCCTTTTTGCCGGAAAACTATTGGGAGGAAAAACAAGAAACCGTTCCGACGCTAGTGGCAACCGAAACGGTACAATCTGTATCTGATACAGCTATGGACACATCGTTGAAATTAAACGGTGTGGACGACGGAAAGCAAAGCTATTCTCGCATCGTGACACTACTTTTGGCATATTGGGACAGCTTAGGAAAATTGTCTTGATATCACAAATTGATTTTTTTCGCTATCATATTGATAACCAATTGTCTTCATCCTTGCTATAATCTCCCCAGCATCGCAATCCTGCACCTTACAAAGTTCCATTAAGCTAGAGAAATTGTCTCGTAGCTGTGTATTTAAGTAACTCATCAAAATATTTGGATCATTTGGAATTGCCATATTCTCATCCCTTCTTATGTTCCGAGTCCGTGCGCATATACAACATCGAGTAGCATAGCATTGCACGTTGTCAAATTTTTACCTGTCATATCAATTACATAGTCTGCATACTGCTCATACAACGGCGATCATTCGGCAAACAGTGCTTCTAAAGTGTTGCAATTTTCACGGCATACCACGCCACGCTCTACCATATCTCCCACACGATTATAGAGATCTGAAATATCATGATAGAGATAAATCACCTTTCCGGAAGCTCTAAGGTGTGCCATTGCATCCGGATAGTATATCGCACTGCCACCGGTAGAAATTACTGCACGATTGGTATAAATAGAGGAAATCACCTTTCCCTCCAGCACAATAAAGCCCTCTATCCCGTGCTGTTCAATAAGCTCTATTAAGTTTTTGCCATACGTCTCCATGATCACTTCATCTGTATCAATATAGTGATAGCGCAGCGTCTGCGCCAATGTTTCACCCAGTGTGCTTTTACCGAAACCGGGCATACCAACTAAAATAATATTTTTCATCGCATTCCCTCCCAAGTTTTTAGATATTTATATTATACCATATGAAGTAAAAAAAAGCAAGAGCGAAATCCAAAAACCATTTGGGATAAAAATCGAAAAAAATCGATTTTAACAAATTATACATAATAAAAGCATGAATTGTTCATGCGGGGGATATAATACTATAGGGATTATAGAAAGGAAATTCATATCATTTCTGGAGGATAAAAAGGATGTTTTTAAAAAGCAAAAAATGGATTGCAGTTCTCGCTGCTGCGATGCTCGGCATGAGCATGACCGCCTGTGGCGACTCTGATAGCGAAAGCAGGGAGCATAACACGGACGATGCTTCTTCTGTTACCGCTGAGGTCGAAGAAACAGCTGCAAATGATGCGGCTGAAGATGCTGTAGAAGAATCTGTGGAAGTAGATGTCGCTGAAGAAGATTCCGTAGAAGAAGTAGAAACAGAAACCTCTTTCCCAGCAGTTGCTGCGGAGAGTGGGAACGTTATGGGGGCAACTTATAGTTATGACCACGAATATGTGCCGCTTAGCGAAATCAAACGAACTGACGTAAAAACAATCACGTTCTTGAACACGCTGGCAAATATGCCCAGCAACGCTTGGGATGTTTCGGAAGCACAAGACGGTTCAGTTATGATTTGGGTGGAAGAGAATGGCTCGATGTATGACATTTATGTCGCCGGCGAAGGCGGCATAGATGCAAATGAAACTTGTTCGAGTTTATTTGAAGGATACGAAAATGTGGAAAGCATAGAATTCAATAACTGCTTATATACTGGAAATGTGACTAGCTTCTATTGTATGTTTTCTGGTTGTAGTTCACTCCAGTCATTAGATATTAGCAGTTTTGATACATCTAACGCTACTGAGATGACATATATGTTTCGTTATTGTTCCGCACTAACAAGCTTAGATTTATCAAACTTCGAAACTTCAAATGTGACTGACTTCCATTATATGTTTTACTACTGTAGCGCACTTCAGTCTTTAGACATTAGCAGTTTTGATACTTCTAGTGCAACAACAATGTCGAATATGTTTGGAGCGTGTCCTGCATTAACAAGTTTGGATCTATCAAGCTTCGATACATCAAACGTAACGAATTTCGGTTCTATGTTCTATGAATGCTCTGCACTTACAAGCTTAGATTTATCAAGCTTTGATACGTCAAATGTTACAGATATGTCAGGTATGTTCTATGGATGTACATCACTGACGACCATTGAAATTCCTACCAATTGTGATATTTCCAATGTAACAGATATGGCAAAAATGTTTTATAATTGTTCCTCTTTGGAAGAACTGGATACCGGCGATATTGAAATCCCAGAGGGAACAGACACAACAGATATGTTTAAAGGCACTAGCTTCGAATAATTCTAATACAACACAACAAAAGAAAAACCACTGTGCGAAAATCAATCGGGCAGTGGTCTTTTATATGTTCATCGCATCCATCGGCGTGATAGCGTCCAATGGTGGAATAAAAACGTATGGATGTTTTATTCCCTCAAAAACTTTTTCACCGTCATGGAACGCCACCAAACGTGTCATGGGAAATGGCTTCCAATTTTTACCCATGAGAGGAACTGTCGCAAACAACAATCCATGCGCACCAATCTCACGAAAGAAAAGTGTGTCCTACATATTTTTATGGACATACAAAAGTTCTCCATCGTAGAGCATCAGATTCAACTTGTTCCGTGGTGCAAGCAGTACAGTCAGTCGTTCTACAACCGTAAATCGCTGTTTTGATGATAAGCCTTCTCGCTGCCCCCGATTTGGTTGTTGCTTGGTTAATTTCATCCAACAAATATAAAAAAATACGCTCTGAATCCGTGTTTCCCTTTTGAACACGATAATACGGCATCAATCGATTGCCGGAATAAATGGTTCCATTGTGCATCAGCGTCCAAGTTCTGCCAGTACAATCCACACCGCTATATGGATGACAATTTAACGCTTTCACAGAACCGATTGTCGCTAAACGAATATGCGTCATCGCCACTTTTTATGCCGCTGTAGTCTGTATAATATGCTCTAGCTTCGTACTTTTTACAGCACACACCGGTTCTTTGCACACTTCTCGTTTTCCGTTGCGACAACACATCAGTCCCCAGCCATGGGGATGGTGTACACTATGCTGAAAAAATTCTCGTAAAAAATCTTGAATATCCACTTTCTGTGCCGCTGAAACTCCGAATAATTCACACACAGTATCACCACCTTTTCTCTAACGTTCCGAAAGCCGCATCACCGTGGCAGTGTAATCATTCTCTAGCCGCCGTTTCACCCTTTCGCATGGGCGTTCTCCCTCCAGCTTCTTTCTCTCGTATGCAATCGTCGCAAGTGCCTTTTCATTTGCTGCAAAATAGTGCGCCATGTCGTCAAAAATTCGATTTGCCGCCTGTTTCGCTGGAATTCCGTCTATCTCTATTTTCTCTAAGTCAAACCCAGCAGCAGCCTGATGATTTCGAATCGCTGCCACCTGCATTTCCGGCGTGAAATCAAACGTCTCCTTCGTCAATAAATATTCAAGCAGAAAACAGGAAAATTCTAAATCCGTTTTTGCTATACCCAGTGGTTCAAATGGATTCAAATCGAACATCCGCAATTCTAAATGATCCACACCGTTCTGCTCCAGTGCATCCAGACAATTTTCTCCTCGAGGTTTTAACCGAACAGGCAAGTATAACTCCGATACCGAGAAAAGCTTTTCTTCTCGCACATAGGCTCGAATACTTTCTACATAAGTGGGCAAGTTCCGAAAATCCAATATCGGATAAAACAAATTCCAGTAACCTTTCTCACTACTTCGCATAGAACCATGCCCATCAAAACAATTGCCCGATTTCCCGTACGCTTCCAACGATTTCTCATAAATCGGACTCGCTGAAGTCAAAAGCACCAACAGCCAACTATACCGACTTATCTGTTGAAATAACTGAAAATACAAGCAGTTTTGTAATTCTGTAATCGAATTGGATGGATTCAATGCCGACTGTTCTTTCAAGTAAGATTTAGAAAAAGATAAGTTGAAATGAATGCCGGAATATAACATCTTTCGCTTTTCATAACGTTTTTCCAATTGCTTACGATAAGAAAATTTCGATTCTTCTTTGTCATGATATTGTGCAATACAAATTTCTGCATCTTGCTCCAAATAGGGTGGATTGCTATACAGCCAAACAAATTCTTCCTGTTCTCTTAAAACTGTTCGCGCCTTTCGATCCAACAGCTCCAAATGTGTTAGCATATCCTCAATATTCTCACAGACCGACGTAATCAATTCTAACTGATATTCACAAAAATCACGTTGAATATACGCATCCTGAAAAGGGTGTACTGTTTGTGCCAACCTACCATTCCAATTTACACGTAATGTTTCCCTTTCCAGTCCAAAGCCACCCCAAATTCCATTTTGCTTTTGTGCCATAACTCTACCTCTTCCATCTCAGTAAGCATTATCCATTTTGATATAACGCAGCTGCATTGTATTGTCAAATATCTCTTTTTTGTAACCGCTTATTAAAAAAATCTATAACTTCATAAAACGCATCCAATCAGTATTTCTCCGAAAGCTCTTCAAATGTCGTCGTGTTTCCAGCGGCAAATGTCGCATAATAAGCCATTGTAATATAGGCATCCATCACGGTAATTTCACCGTCAAAATTCACATCTGCTGCATCTAAATTGATGTCCCCAGTTGGTGTCACCCCAGCAGAACGCTGTGAAAAATAAACCTAAATGAGATAAGCATCTGTAATGTTGATCGATCCATCGCCATTTACATCTCCCAACTCGTAGAGACAAAACTGCACCTGTCGTTCCAGCACTACGACCCCATCCGTTACAACAGCATCATACTGCTGCACCGATACCGGATTCGACGCCTCTCCATCAAATGAAATTGTATAAATATATTATGTCATATCGATAACAGCTGATTCCATATATGGATCTGCAATGAGAATATTTTCTTCCGTATACGAAATTTCTTCGTTGACTGCATCCGGAACAGTAATAGCAACTGTATATGAAGTGCTGTAGGTATATTCTAAGAAATCTGCTTCATATGTCTCATCAAACGCATCTGGATTTCGTGCCACCTCACAATAACACACATAAAACGTATACGCTGTTGCCCCCATCCCCTCTTCCGGTACTAAATCCATATCATAATAGGTAAATATGCCCTCAGAAGTACAACTCGTAATCTTTACATGAATTGGCTGCTCATATACTGCAACAACAATTTCACCGGTAATTTGGCTATCCGGAACGCCATCAAGCAATTCACTATATGCCACTGACACGGCAGATACGGTGCTTGCTGCCGCTTCGCTGTACAACGATCCAGCAGCAATACCAATCCCGAACGCTATCGCTGTTGTATAAGCAAGAAAACGTATACTTTTCATGTATAACCTCCTTCATTTTGACTGATTGTTGTCTTTGGCTTCAAATGCAACATCGACCGTTTTTTGTTCAGAAACATTGCCCTGTTGTGGCACATGAATTCTCGCCAAAAACTCATTAAGAATACGTAATACGCCAGAAATAATCATTAAAATTCCAATTACATTCCAACCAGTGTTACTGTTGATAAACAACACATACACCAAGATAAAAATACCCAACAAACAATTGGTAATGCCAAAAATCATCGGAATAAAAATATTAGGGTCCTGTTGACGAAATGATATTGTATTAGAGATACCCGAAATGCCGGCTGTTAATATAAAAATTCCAATCAAAGCCGGAATGAGCTTGTTCACTGCAGCCGGAATAATAATCAAGATTGCCCCAATTACAAGTAGAACAATTCCCCGAATGAGAAAACGCATTTGCACTTCATATTTTCGTCTGGAAGCATAAATCACCACCTCCACCAGTCCTGCCAGTGCAGTCAAAATACCAAGACACAAGAAAATTCGGGTGATAAGCGTTTCATTCACCAACATGAGAACGCCCAACACAATCAAGCACAGTGGCAGGACAAAAGGCATCAGAATATAGGACAGTTGTTCTGTTAGCTTGGCTTTTGAATTTGTTTTTCTCACGTAAATCAAACTCCTTTTCTATTTTGATAATTAGTAGAGCATCATAAGCTTCATAAGAATCCGCATTGGCAGCTTTCGTGTCCCATAAATTGCTTTGCTCAATCGATGCAATTCCACTGCTGCGTGTGCTTGCCATTGTGGTGATGGCACATGATTCCCCATATCAAATGCCAAAGTAATTGAAATCACCTCTAAAACCGCTTGCATCGGCAGCTCTTGTTCTTCCAAATACGAAGCCACCTGTTTTTGATAATCCAACAGCAGCGATCCATGATAAGGAATGCCACAAAACCGCAGCAAACGCAGCAAATAATGGTAAGATGTCATAATCGCTCGTTTCGGATCACGCAAATCTTGCATCACTCGTTGTCGCCTTTTCAAAATCAACTTATGCAGCAACACATAAATTCCCACCAACGCTGCAAGAATCAAGATTATACTTATGGTCCATTTTAGCCATGTCGGGAAAACGAATGACTCTTGTTCCTTTTCTGCTTTATCATTCATAGAAGTAACCGCTGTCGTAGTAGCATCTGGATCGGAAATCTCTGTTTGATCCGCTTCATCCAGATTGTCTGTCTCACTCGTCTGTGCCGGCTGTGTCGTTTCTTCACTGTCTGCCGATTCTGCCTGTTCCTCTTCTAATTCCTCCGTTTCTGATTCTTCCTGTGCAGTTTCTCCATCAGAAAACAGACTTTTCATTGCTGCCGCTTCTGTATTATAATACCCTGGTGTCATTTCAAATGGAATCCAACCATAGCCATCAATATAGATTTCTGTCCAAGCGTGGGATTGTCGATCGGTCAACGACAACGTATAGCCATCTTCCGTTTCCTCTGCTTCGTCATATTGATCATCCGTAATTAAAAAGCCCTCACAATAACGTGCCGGAATTCCTAAATATCGAGCGAGAAGCGTTCCCGCCGATGCATAGTGAACACAATATCCTTTCTGATTTTCCAATACAAAAAAGGACACAAAATCTCTTGTATCCGGTGTTTTTCCCGGAGACGTGGTGTATTTCGTCTCTTCTGCCAACCAATTTCGGATTTCACACAGAAGCTCCACTTGTTCCTCTGCAGTGGAAGGATTCGCCTTTTCTAAAATAGAAGTCGGTAATGCATCATAGACCTCCTGCAATTCGTCTACGTCCGGCTGTTCCGTATAGGCATCATTGGCATAATCCCAATAAACCAACGATTCCATAAGCATGGCTGGGATAACCTTCCCGGTAATGGACTCCGGTGACAACGCAGCCTGACTGCTGGGGAATCGAGTTTGAAGCAATACTTCAGAATCATCTACACCTAACGCACGCAAAAATTTCTCCACTACCGTATCGCTATTCTCTGGCACAGAAAAAGTAAAATCGACAATGGGGTTTTCATTCAACGTAGCAAGAACAGAAGAACCTTCCGAAATCATCCACGTATAACTACTTGCGTCCGCAACAGACCAATCTACATCGTCTTGAAAGGAAGCCTCCTCCGAATAAGAAATATACGGCTGATAGCAGCGTGAATTATCTGTTTCATTCGTACCTGCACTTGTAATCGTACAAGAAATCAAGTTTGTGTCCGCCAACAAAGATTGTTGGAACAAAAAAGCATAATTTTGTGGCGCACAATCATAGGAGCTGATAATATCTGAAACCATTTCAGCATTCGTTGCATCGGAAAATTCCACAGAAGCAAGCCAGCTATTGTCCTCATAGACTGTTCCAGTAAAACCTTTTAGATAAATCATATTTTCCGGCAGCGTGTCAAATGTCAATATCAGCTCATCTTCATCCTCAAATTCCAGCTTAGATTTCTTACCCAGTCTAGAAATTTCTGTATCCCGATATAATCCTACAGAAGAACCGAAGGAGCGGATACTTTCTGCCAGATTGTTGAAATCAAATGCTGCTAAGCTGTTAGAGATGGATTTTTTTCGCAAACGGTCAGCCTCAGAACGAGTATAGTCCGAAATCCAGCCTGTAAAAACTACAAGTGTATATACCACTAACACCAACATTGCCATGCATATACCGCAAATAGAACTGATATTTCGTACAGGTACCTTAGGAGATGTCGTGCGACGCAGTGTCAAGTGCAATGCTGACATACCGCACCAATATGCCAAAAGCGGTGCTGCCGCCATGGGCGTTAGCGCAATGCCACAATAAAGTCCCGGCTCAATAATTAAAAACGAAATCAAAGTCGGAATAAGAAACAGTGGTCGCCGAATCGTAAAATATACGAAAAAGAAAGCGAGTAAAATTGCTGCGCAACTAAAAAGCAGCGTCACACAAGAAGTCTCCACATAGGCTTCATCGACTGTGTAATAATCAATCTCTGTGTGCTGTGTTGTATGATAGACAGAATTTACCAAAAATTGAATTCCAGCTGTCGTATGCCCACCTGCAAAAATTAAAATGCACAAAGTGAGCAATACTACTCCGACATTGCCCCAACCGCCGTGAGGAATTCGTTGAAACAGTATTGCCAGTCCGAAAGCAATTATTGCAGCCAAAAAAACAATTGCTTTTGAATAATCAGGTGTATAAAGAGATAGTGCCGATGCCATCGTACCCAGAAAGCCTAAAAGTGCCAGCAATGCGCTGAGCAAAAACCAACAAAGCTTCTTCGGTGGAGAAAGTGTATAAGATGTTTTTTCATCATAATGCAATACGGGATTATCGGTAAGCATATTTGTATTTTTTGTCATAAATCAAACTCCTTTATAGAGCAGACGTGACCTGCATCAGTCGATAAACCGTTTCTGCTGCCGTCCCTGGGATGAGTAGCTGTAGAATATTTCCAGTTTGTGATGCCAAGCTTTGAATCGTCATACCGTTTGGGGTATCGGCAATTTGCAACATGGCATGATAACCGCTACGGATTAACGATTGCCTGCAAGCCTCCGGCGTATCCTGTGGCGGAGCTTGCAACACAGCACGCAGTATATTCGGCAATTCATCCTCAGCAGTAATGGTGTAGTTCTGACAATCGCAATCGCTACAAATCAACAACGTTAAAATCTGCTGGTTTGTACAGCAAATCCGTGTTAACGCCGTCACTGCTTCCAGTATTGCATCCAGCCGTTGCCCCCTGTCTGTGTAACCCGGCAAAAGTGCATACGCTAGAAAGACCGTAACGCCGGTTTTTTCCGGTATTCCATATTCTCGTACCACCGGATCTGTAAATTGACTAGAAAGTTTCCAATGAATAGATCGTATTCGATCTCCTTCTCGATAGTCCCGAATTCCTAAGAATTCTTCCGGCTCAGTAGTCGGCTTCATCGGTGCATCCGATTCTTCCTGCTTTTGCAAAAAAGCCTTCGGCGGATCGGTAACACAGGGTAAAACCTCCATCATTGCCGGTTCTACTTTTTTTCGATTGCCATGTGAAAACAATCGCAGCCAATCGAATATGCGAATACAAGTTAAATCTACCTTTACCTGACCACAGTGAGCAGACGTCATGGTGCAGTTCAGTCTTGCAGTTCCTCTCGATGGAATAACACCATGCAAATAAAATGATACCGATTCCTGTAGGGTCACATGGGTACTCTGCAGTGTAACACGTACTGTTCCAACAGGTAAAAAAGACGTGTTGTGGAGTACCACTGTACACGAAAATGGTTCGCCCGGTGCAATCGGTTCAGTAGGCATAACAAGTTCAGCAGAAATATGTACGCCACTCCAGTGTGCCATCAAAAAAAGTATTACCAAAATCACCAATATGGTGACAAACAAATAAACCGAGAAATTGGGCATATACAGCAACACAAACATGAATGCCGATCCAATTAGAATCAGATATATTAATTTCGGAAACCATCGCATGGCCTACCTTCTTTCCGGTGTCGGAACAGGTACTTTTTGCAATATTTCAGACAACACTTGCTCCGCTGATGCCCCACTGCGCATACACATACGATGTGCCAGAACATCTTGACAAAGAGGTGCAATATCGTCCGGCAATAAATAATCTCTGCCACGAAGCAATGCCATCGCCTTTGCACAAGAAATTAACGCCAGCGTTCCTCGAGGACTGACACCCAGTATAATTTGCGGATGTTCTCTCGTTGCCTTCGCAATCGATGCTACATAATAATATAAACGATCATCCACATAAATCTCCGCCGTTTTTTGCTGTAATGCCATCAACTGCTCAGCTGTAATAACCGGTCGTACAGCATTCAATGGATTTTGCATCGCCTTTCCCCGCAAAATCGCTACTTCCTCTTTCAATTGCGGATAATCCATATGTAATCGTATTAAGAAACGATCCATTTGAGATTCCGGAAGCGACTGTGTTCCGGCACAACCTAACGGATTTTGCGTTGCGATAACCAAATGTGGTTTCGGTAAAGGATAAGTTTTTCCCTCTACTGTAACATTTCCTTCCTCCATCGCCTCCAGAAGTGCAGCCTGCGTTTTGCTTGAAGTTCGGTTAATTTCATCTGCCAAAAGAAGATTACAGAACAATGCACCCGGCTGGAATACAAATTTCCCCGACTGTTTTTCATACATAGAAAAGCCAGTCAAATCTGAAGGCATAACGTCCGGTGTAAATTGCACTCGACGGCACGAAAGACCAAGTGCTTTGGAAAATGCAATCGCAAGCGTCGTTTTCCCTACGCCCGGCATATCTTCCATCAGCACATGACCACCCGCCAGAAACGCAGCCATAACTTTTGTAAGAACCAAATCTTTTCCTACGACAGCCTTTCGTACTTCTGCGAGAACGGCTGCTAGCAGCGTTCGTGCTTGTTGTGATGCGGCAGTTTGCATAATATTGAAATCCTCCTGTTTGATTTTTCAAATTTATAAGTCAAAAACTTCAGTGGCATCGAATCGCCACGAATATATTTTTATTATAACACATTTTTTTCATTAGAGCAAGTGTTCTCTGTGACTTTTCCGCAAAATCCTAGAATAGATTTCTGGTTGATTTCAGTTAAAACAGCGAAAAATTTTGAAAAAACCAAAAAGTCTGTCAGTTCAACTTGACAAACTCCGAAAAAATGGTATACTATAATAGTAAAATGAATGTGCTTTGCGGTAAAAAATTCCCAAGGCAAGTGAGGAGTAAATATATGAACATTTGGCATGACATCAACCCCAAACGAATTACTGTAGATGAATTTGTGTCAGTGGTGGAAATCCCCAAAAATAGTAAAGTAAAGTACGAACTAAACAAGGAAACCGGTCTTTTGGAAATGGATCGTATTCTTTACACCTCTACCCACTATCCTGCTAACTACGGTTTTATTCCACGTACTTATGCAGATGATGGCGACCCGCTAGACGTACTGGTATTATGTTCTCAAGAGCTTCAGCCACTAACACTGGTTCGCAGTTATCCCATCGGCGTTATTCATATGATTGATAATGGACAACGTGACGACAAAATTGTTTCCATTCCTTGTAATGATCCTACATATAACTCTTACCATAATATCGACGATTTGCCACGACATATTTTTGAAGAAATCGTGCATTTCTTCCAGGTCTATAAGGAACTGGAGCATAAGACAACTGCAGTGGATGAAGTAGAGGACGTCTATTCTGCAAAGGAAATCATTGCTGCAGATATTGAACACTATATCGACACTTTCTGCAAAGGATAAATTGTGTTTTTACAGAGTGCATAATGTATAAAATCCGCTGCATTTTGGAAAATACTTTCGGACATTTCTAAAATCGCAGCCAACTAGAAATGAGGTATATTCATGGTATCAGCATCGGATATTTTATTTAACCATGGGACAAGCGTCGCACCTTTGGGTTTGATTGCAATGGATGGAGCAAAAGAATTGGGCAATAAAATCGACCACTATCTCGTCGATTGGGCACACAAAGGCAGCTATGATGTAGACACGTTCTTGATTGAGTGCGAGTGTCCCCGATTTTCTTCTGGCGATGGAAAAGGACTCATCAAATCGACCATTCGTGGTAAGGACTTATTTATTATTGTAGATGTGGGAAATTATAGCATCAAGTATCAAATGTTTGATGCTAAAAATGCAATGTCTCCAGATGATCATTATCAGGATTTAAAGCGTATCATTCAAGCAGCAAGTGGCAAAGCACATCGTATCAACGTTATTATGCCAATTCTCTACGGTGGAAGGCAACATCGGCGAAGCTATCGAGAATCCTTAGACTGTGCTTGTGCATTGCAAGAGCTGGAACGCATGGGTGTTTCTAACATCATTACAGTAGATGCACATGACCCAAGAGTAAGCAATGCTATTCCGCTGATGGGATTCGACAACGTTATGCCCTCTTATCAGGTGTTAAAAACAATGTTTCGAGATATTCCTCACCTAAAGACAACACCAGACGAGTTTATGGTTATTAGTCCGGATGAAGGAGCACTCAACCGTAATATGTTCTATGCATCCGTACTTGGCGTACAAATGGGTATGTTCTACAAACGACGAGATTATTCCAAAATCATCAGCGGCAGAAATCCTATTGTCGCACATGAATATCTGGGAAATTCTGTGGAGAACAAAGATGTCTTTATTGCAGATGATATTATTTCCTCTGGTGATTCTATGTTAGATATTGCCTATGCACTAAAAGAACGGAAAGCACGCAGAGTGTTCTGCTATGCTACATATGGATTATTTGTTAATGGCTTAGAGGAATTTGACAAGGCATACACAGACGGCTATATCGACGCCGTATTCAGTACGAATCTAACCTATCGTACAAAATCGCTCCTTTCGAGAGAATGGTTTCACGAAGTGGATTGCTCGAAATATGTTTCCTACTTCATCGCAGCATTAAACCACGATGTTTCCATTGGAACAGTCATTGATCCAAATGCTAAAATCAAAACACTCATGGAAAAACGTAATCGTGAAGCGTAATAAAATAATTGAAAAGCATCTGATACACCCATTTTCAGTGTATCAGATGCTTTTATTTATAATATCCAATTGCTTAATTTTCCAATTTTTTCTTAAAAGTCAATTTCTAAGTCGTAATAAACTGCTTTCAATAGCTTTTCCATTTCCTCCTGAGAAGGCTGACGTGGGTTTGTGCCAGTGCAAGCATCACCAATAGCATTTTCTGCCACAACGGAAAGCTTCGACAGGAATTCTTCTTCTGGAATAACAGATTTTTCTGAAATCACACCACCGTGCCCATAATTTCGGATTGCTTGTGGAATTTCCAACTGATCATTCATGTGACGCAATTCTATAACAAGTGCATCAACCTTTTCTTCTGTTGTTGTACAGCCCAATCCCATAAAATCAGCAATTTCCGCATAACGAATGGCGGTGGATTCTTCTTTCGCATTGAACTTTACTACCTTTGGTAAATACATGGCATTTGCACAACCGTGAATGATATGCTCCGTAGAGTAAGCCGCACCGGTTTTGTGTGCCATAGAGTGTACAATCCCGAGAATTGCATTTGAAAACGACATACCTGCCAAGCAAGACGCATCATGCATAATTGCACGAGCAGTCGGGCAGCCATCAAAAGATTTCTTCAAATTATTTTGAATCAGTTTGATGGCATGAAGTGCCAAAGCATCCGTATAGTTATCGTGTACAGTCGAAACATATGCCTCAAATGCGTGGGTTAAAGCGTCCATACCGGTATGGGCTACCAATTTTTTTGGCATCGATGCCATTAATTCCGGATCGACAATAGCAATATCCGGCGTAATATTAAAATCAGCCAGCGGATATTTGATTCCTTTTGTATTATCCGTAATAATAGAAAATGCAGTTACTTCACTGCCGGTACCGGAGGTTGTCGCAACAGCACAAAATCTCGCCTTTGTCCGCAAGGTTGGAAAGTGGAATGGAACACACAATTCCTCAAATGCTACAGATGGATACTCATAAAAAGCCCACATTGCTTTTGCAGCATCCATGGTGGAACCACCGCCAATCGCAACAATCCAATCCGGTGCAAATTCTGTCATCATAGCTGCACCTTTCTTCACCGTATCAATAGATGGGTCCGGTTCAATACCGTCAAATAGCTTTACCTCCATCCCTGCCTCTTTCAGATAAGCTATTGCTTTATCTAAAAAGCCAGTCTCTCTCATGGATTTGCAGCCAGCAGCGACAAACGCTTTTTTTCCATCCAACGTTTTCAAGTTTTCCAATGCACCCGCCCCATGATACACGTCACGTGGTACTGTAAATCTACTCATTTTTTGATTCCTCCGTAAGACATTTTCGTACAATACCACAGCAATTTCTGTAGTACCTGTACGATTGCTATTAGTATAACAAAAATATCATACGGAATCTTGTAATTTTCAGACATCATGCACATAGATTCAATCAATTTCTGTTGTTTCGATGCTGATATAGCTGAATGATCCATAAAAATAAGAAATATAATAAAATCACACCGTCGGCACTCACCGCATTCAACATCGATTCAGATGCCGAAAAGTGTCTTCCGGAAATTGGAATTTTTTGCAGTTCATCTATAAACGCTATCACTGTACAGCATCCAAATGCCAGTATTGCACGTGTCCATAGACGATGTTTCCACCAAAGTAAATCCCAGAATATTGAAACGATCAATCCAAAGATCATATATAAAAAAACGTGTGCCAATTTGCGTATCACCATATTCAAGTGATCAAGCTGCCCCTCCGTTGCCGAACCCAACAACCATACAGCGACTTTTTTCGTCACACGCATACTGTCCTCCAGTGTCTCTGTTCCATCTGCCGAAGACAAACGCCACATCAACAGCAACCAGCCTATCATAATAATACTAATAATTGAAGTTTTAATTCTCTTCTGCATTTTTAACTTCCCCTTGCTATAAAATTCACCATTCTATATTTTTACAGCTGTCATTCCTTGCTGTTTTTCTTCCCATTTCGGTTCTTAATATCACTCTTACATTGATTTTCGAATGATAAGTTTTTGTCCCACTAGAATTCGATTCGGATCAACAATATCGTTCCACTCCACCAATTCCGACACGGTTACACCATATTTATTTGCGATTCTCGTCAGCGTATCGCCACTTCGAACAGTATACTCGATTACATCTTCTTCATGCTCATCATGCTTTGATTTGTGCGTTTCCTTTAAATCTAGATCATACCCATAATCTAAATCCACTTCTCCTAAAATACCATCTACCGTACCATCTTGACGATACTGCCATATTTTGTAATCAATATAATCCGGCTTTGATACACCAGTTTGTGCTACCCATATCGGATATTTTCTGCGAATTTTCTCCGTCAAGTAAGTTTCTAAAAATGACTGATAACTATATATTCCGGCAGTATACCCGGAAACTTGAATTTTTTCACAAAACGCACCTGCAATTGCTGTCACCTCGTCTCGTGAAAGTGCCGTTTGAGTGGCATTTTCTATATCCAAAAAAATAGGTAGCGCAAATTTTCGATGGCGTAACACTGCCAAACATGCCCGTGCCTCCTATTCAAATTCGGCAGTAGATAACGCATAACTATACCAATACGCACCTGTTGGAATTTTTAAGGAACGACAAGCGGCAACGTTTTGGTCAAATTTAGTATCCTTTTGTGAAGCATATTTCCCATATCCTGCACGAACGATTGCAAAAGAAATTCCCGATTGCTTAACTCTGCGCCAATCAATGTCTCCTTGATACGCCGAAACATCAATCTCTTTCCATCGTGTCAAATCAACCACCTCCACTACCAAGATATGCATGAAAGCAAGCAATTGACACAGGAAGAAGCCATATTGCTACAATTTCGAATCAGCACGATTCTGCCAACTTCAAAATTTCTCTCGCAGAAAACAAATACTTCTTTCCACAAAAATGACAGCAAATCTCCACTGGATGCACTTCATTTGCTAAATCCGTCAGTTCTTTTTTTCCTAATGCCATCAGCACACGCTTTGTCCGCTCTCGGCTGCAGTCACAGTGATATTGCAAATGTCCTTCATCCAATAGATTTGGCTCTAATCCCTTCAGTAATCGCAAAGCGATTTGTTCCATTTGCATACCGTTCGTCATCATCGTTGTCATCGGTGGCAATTCTGTCAGATTTTTCTCCAACGTATCAATCACCGTATCGCTTGCAAACGGCAGCACCTGAATCAAATACCCACCTGCCACTTTTACGGTTAAATCCGGATTCACTAGCACACCCAAACCACAGGCAGTAGGTGTTTGCTCACTATCAGCGAAGTATTGGGTAATATCCTCCGCAATTTCTCCCGAAACTAAAGGAACAACACCAACATACGGTTCCTTTAACCCCAAATCCTTTACTACCGACAAAGTACCATTTGTTCCTACAGCACCACTTACATCAAGCTTTCCTTTTGCGTTCAAAGGCAGCTCCACCACAGGTTGTTCCACATCTGCTTTCACATTACCATGGCTGTCTGCAACTGCTATCAGCTGTCCAACCAGTCCGCCTCCCTTAATGCGAAGTGTCACACTGTCCTGTTTTCCTTTCAGTCCATAACCAATCATACCTGCAGCAATCGCCAATCTTCCCACTGCTGCTGTAACAACAGCTGAAGTCCGATGAATCTGTTCTATTTCCGAAACCAAATCTGTCCCATCTACAGCACACGCCACCACAGATGCATCTTTTGCAATGGCTCGTTTCAATATTCCCATTTTCACTTTTCCTTTCTCGCAACAAGTACCATTCGTTCGCTGTCCGCTTTTAAAGGTTCTTCCGTGTCGGCGTGATAAATTCCAATCACAGAAAATCCAACTTTACAAAGTGCCTCTCGAATTTCCTCTGTCGGATATGCACGCTCTGTTATATGCTCTGTCTGTCGACGATAACGTCCATCACTACACTTCTGAAATAATTCCAAATCAATTTCTACCGTACACTGATCCGATTGCAATGCATTTTTCCACACGCAGTACACGTCATCTGTTTCATAGACATAAACCTGTGTGTTGAGAGAAACCCGATGTTTATAAAGTGTGTTCATATCAAAAAGGAATACGCCACCGCACTCAGTTGCATCTGCCACTTTTTGAAATACTCGCTGTACACTTTCAAAATCTGGAAGATGATTCAAACTGTCTAATGTACAAATCGTTATATCAACAGTACCATATAAATCAAGTTTTTGCATATCCTGTTGTACATACTGTATAGACAATCCGCTTTTTAATTTCTTTTCCATCGCCTGTCCCAGCATACTACTAGAGTAATCTACGCCAATGACATCGTATCCTTTTTGTGCCATTTGTTCCGCCATTGTACTCGTACTACAAGCTAAATCAAGCAAAACACTTCCCGAAGTACAAAGATATTTTTGAATTAAGACATCGAAATAAGCAGCACGTTTCGAAAAATTCACATTTTCCGTCAGTGCATCATAATAACAGGAAAATATTTCATATCCGGTTTCTGACATACGAAATCCTCCACTTCAAAAATTAGGGGAGCATGACGGTGTCATGTCCCCTATTGTTTTTCAACCGCAAATGTTTGCAATCTTATTCTTCTGTGTCCGTAGCTGCCGCTTCAACCTTCTCAGCATCTTCTGCCGATGCCTCTTTCGGCGTATCCTTCTTAGGTTTTTCCACAGCTTTCACAGTCTTATTATTTTTTCCTTTGTTATTTTTTTCGTTACGACGTGTTCGCCGATTGGGATTACGTCGCTGCATACCGAAGCTGCCATCACCTGCGCCAGCATTCGGTGCATCCGGTTTAGAAACTTGTTCCCGTTCTGGTGCCTGATTTTTTTGTAGTCGAACCGTTAGCAACATACGCACGGTATCTTCTTGAATAGAAGCCACCATTGCATCAAACATTTCAAAGCCTTCATACCGATATTCGACAACCGGATTCTGCTGACCATATGCACGCAATCCGATGCCCTTTTTCAACTCGTTCATATCGTCAATATGTGCCATCCACTTGGTATCAACCACCTTCAGCAGAACAACACGTTCCAATTCACGCATTACGTCGCTACCATATTCATCTTCTTTGGCAGTATGCAATTCTTTTGCACGGTTTGTTAGAGCAGTAACAATATCATCCGTGGTCAAGGCATTCAAATCATCCTCGTCATATTCCAAATCACCCTCTTCGGTGATCCAACCCAGGAAGTGATCACGCAGACCTACCAAATTCCACTGAGAATGATCAGTTGTCTCCTCGCTGATATACTCTGAAACCGTACCCGAAACCAAATCTTCAATCATCTTGATAATGCTGTCATGAATATCTTCGCCATCAAGAACCTGTCCACGCTGTTTATAAATGATTTCACGCTGTGTATTCATGACGTCGTCATAGTTCAGAACATTCTTACGGATATTGAAGTTTCTGCCCTCTACCTTGCGCTGGGAGGACTCAATAATTTTGGTCAGTGCCTTGCTTTCGATTGGCGTATCTTCGTCTACGTTCAACGTCCGCATCATATTTTCCAGACGATCGCCGGCAAAAATACGCATCAAATCATCCTCCATGGACAGGAAGAAACGGCTTTCACCTTCGTCACCCTGTCGACCGGAACGACCACGAAGCTGATTGTCGATACGTCTTGATTCATGTCGCTCTGTACCCAAAATATAAAGACCACCGGCCTCCTTTACGGCAACCGCCTTTTCTTTTACTTCGTCACTATACTCCCGATAAAGTGTCTGGTATTCTTCCCGTGCTGCCAACACTTCTTCGTCATCTGTATCAGCAAAGCCAATCGCCTCCGTAATCAACTCCTC
The DNA here is from genome assembly GCA_021201755.1 of Ruminococcus sp. Taxonomy (GTDB): domain Bacteria; phylum Bacillota; class Clostridia; order Oscillospirales; family Ruminococcaceae; genus Ruminococcus_C. The sequence goes on from JAJQEI010000024.1 coordinate 97,251, forward strand.
CGGATAATCTCGACGTCGCATTTCTGCTTTTGCAAGAAATTCTGCATTACCACCAAGCATAATATCCGTACCACGTCCTGCCATATTTGTAGCAATCGTTACGGCACCGAGTTTACCCGCTTGTGCGACGATTTCAGCTTCTTTTGCGTGATATTTTGCATTTAGTACTTCATGCTTGATACCTTTATGCTTCAGCATTGCCGACAACAGTTCTGACTTTTCGATTGAAATTGTACCAACCAAAACCGGCTGTCCTTTTTCATGACAATCTACAATTTGTTCAATAATCGCTTTATACTTGCCCTTTTCTGTCCGATAAATCAAATCGGTGTGATCTTTACGAAGTACCGGCTTATTCGTAGGTACTGCAATAACATCAAGCTTATAAATTTCACGAAACTCGTCTTCTTCTGTCATCGCCGTACCAGTCATACCAGACAATTTATTATACAGACGGAAATAGTTTTGGAATGTAATGGTTGCGAGTGTTTTAGACTCCTGTGCAACCTTTACATTTTCTTTTGCTTCAATTGCCTGATGTAAGCCATCGTTGAAACGACGCCCGAGCATTTTCCGACCAGTAAATTCATCAATAATGATAACTTCGCCATCTTCTACAATATAATCTGTATCTTTTTTCATAACGCCATTGGCTTTTAATGCCTGATTGATGTGATGAAGCAATGTCATATTATCGGAATCCATCAAATTCTCTACAGCAAAATATTCTTCTGCTTTCTTCACCCCACGACGTGTAATAGTTGCTGTCTTTGCCTTTTCATCAATGATATAATCCGCATTCTCATTAATCTCTTCTTGATCCTGCTTATCATCCATTTCGACAACAGTTGTCGGCGTGAGTGTCTTCGCAAATTTATCTACCACGCCATAAAGTGCTGTAGATTTGTCGCCTTTTCCAGAAATAATCAGCGGTGTTCTTGCTTCATCAATCAGAATCGAGTCCACCTCGTCTACGATTGCAAAATTATGATCACGCTGTACTTTATCTTTTTTATAAATAACCATATTATCACGTAAATAGTCAAATCCTAATTCATTATTCGTACCATACGTGATATCACAATTATAGGCTTCTCGCCGCTGGTCATTCGTCAGACCGTGTAGAATACAGCCTACCGTCAGTCCCAAGAAGCACAGTACTTTTCCCATTTCGTCGGACTGTATTTTTGCTAGATAGTCATTGACCGTAACGATATGCACGCCCTTTCCAGGGAGTGCATTCAAATACGCAGCTACGCAGGCAACGAGCGTTTTACCTTCACCGGTCTTCATTTCAGCAATTCTGCCCTGATGTAAAACAATCGCACCAATAATCTGCACGGGGAACGGACGCTTTCCAAGCACACGATCTGCCGCCTCCCGTACAGTCGCCAATGCTTCAGCTTCCATACTCTCGAGAGATTCGCCATCTTCCAGACGCTGCCGAAATTCTACGGTTTTTTCCTTGAGGTCTGCATCCGAAAGTCCCTTGTATTCGTCCTCCAGATCCAGCACCTTGTTTTTTAACGGCTCTATGCGTGCCAGCTCTCTCGAACTGTAGGAACCGAATACTTTACTAAAAATGCCCATGAACTTACCGCCTTTTTTCAAATTATACATTTTATAGTATAACATGATTTTTTTGATTTGTCAATAGTATTTCTGTAGTTCTCGGATTTTTTTGTCCATAGATGGTTTTGTAAAATAAAAGCTGCCGCATTTGATATTATGCAGCAACTTTTTACCCTGTTTTAGAATTTTTTAGAAAGTAAGATTCTGTTCCAAATATGTTTCTGTTCCAAGCAGATCTGTAATTTCAATATCCACAGAAGAAGTTGTATCCTGCAAATAATAACCCACATGAACAGTATACGTCGTTCCCGGCTGAATTTCGTTTAATTGTTCCTGAGAATCATAGTCATCACAACCAATGACCGTGCTGTCGCACTCTACACCATTCTGAAAAGCCGTATCCTGACAAGCAAATGTAAAAGATTACGATTCACTAGAATTATTCGTAAAATTATACTCCACGACTAAAACATCATCGCCATTATAATCTGTGCTTAACGTTGTTCCTATAAATTCCACTGCATATTCTGCATCTTCAGCAACAACCGTATTTTCAGATTCCTCTGAAGATATTTCTTCCGCCACTTCTGTCTCCTCTGATGTTTCAGTAGAACTATTATTCTCTACAGTTTCAGAACTATCCGTAGAACTATCACACCCCACAAAACAGCCACAAGTCATAACAGCAACTGCACATAAAATCGCTATGTTTTTTGTCTTCAAAATACATTCCTCCATTACTATAACATCTTAATTTATACATAAATCCATTTTTATGCAAGCTATAAACCTAAATATAAAATATATTTTTTCATATTTACTGCAATGCAAATCATTTTATCATCACATTGTGATGATAAAATGATAATGTTGTGAAACTTAGAAGAAATTCATCACAAATCAATACGTGTAATATTATCATTCACTTGATTTCCCTTTTATTTTCAATTTCTATCTCTGTTCGCAGGATTATCCAATAATTTTCCTGATTCTGCGAATCGTGATCCATGACACGTACAATCCCACGAATGCTCTGCCTTGTTACACGTCAACGCACAGCCCATATGAGGACACCTTTTTTTCGAAATACGGAAAAAACGCTTCGCCATCTCCCAGCTGTTTTCCAAAAGCTTTGACTTCCATATACTTCGAGAAGGTGAAAAAATTTCTGCAAATTCATTCTTTTTTTCTTGCACCATGTCACGCAGTAGCAAAGCCGATAGCATTGCTCCCGTCATTCCCCATTTTTGAAATCCAGTCGCTACATACCATTGTTTCGTACAATTAGAATAATGTCCAATATATGGAATTCCATCTAAACTAACACAATCTTGCACTGCCCAATAGCAAATTTCTTTTGCTTGTGGATAATAACATCTGTACAAATTACGCAGCTCTGTCCAATTTCCGCCATCTTTTCCTGTACGATGTCCGCCGCCTCCAAGCAACAAATATTTCTGCGTATTGCGAAAAGAAAATCCAGTCGAGGACGCATCTACATACATACCGTTTAGATTGGGAGCATTTTCCAGTGCAATAAGATATGATCGAAATTGATAGAGCTTCAAAAAATAACAGCCATATCTATTAAGAAAAGGAAAATGCGTCGTCACAATAATCGTATCCGCAGTAATGCTTCCACTGTCAAAGACAGCGGTATTTCCACGTATTTCTCGAATCCAAGTGTTCTCATAAATATGCAAATGTTCAGCAATCGCTGCTGCAAATTTCAGCGGATGAAATTGTGCCTGATTCGGAAACCGTACTGCTCCGGCGATACGGAAAGGCAAAGGTAAATGTTCAGTATATGAGCCATCAAAGCCAATTCTTGATAATGTCGAAAGTTCTTGTTCTAACTGACTCTTATCATCTAAAGTGTACACAAAATTATCTTTAATCTCATAGTCGCAATCAATCGTTTTACAGAGCTTTCGATAAGCTTTCTCTGCAAGTTGATTTGCTTGTAAATATCCCTGTGTCACTGCTATGCCACTATCTCGCAAAAGCGTATGATATTTCAGTCCATGCTGTGACGTGATTTTTGCTGTTGTCCCGGCAGTGACGCCCTGACAAACCCGTTCTTTTTCTACAAGTAAATAACTTACGTTGTCTTGCTCTAAAAAGTACACCGTCAAGATACCTGCCATACCTCCACCAATAATGAGTACGTCCGTTTTTAAATTACCATTGCATTTCGGAAATTTTGTCAATTTTTTGTCCATCTGCCAAATCAATTCCATAGAAACTCGCTCCTTCTTCACTTTACACAAGTAGTATATGCCATATACTGTCACTCATACAAAAAACGTGCATGGCTCATCTTTGAACCATGCACGTTCTATGCAAACACAAATTTCGCAGCTCTATCAAAAAATCACCACTTGTCATTTTCACATAATATGCCACACTTTTCCTCTTCCAATTACAATCTTACATTTTCATTGCTGGTGGTTTCTGAAAAATTACTGAATGGTAATTCGCCGACTTACCGGTGCATCCGGCTGCTTTTTCGGCATTTGCAGCACCAAGACACCATTTTCATAGGATGCCTGCATTTTTTTAACATCCATGTCGCTAATGTCAAGCTTTTGCTGATACGAACAGAAGCTGCGTTCCTTTCGCAGATATTTCCCCTTTTGGCTCTTTTCCTCTTCCGTTTCCTCTTTGTGGGCAGCCGTCAGAGTCAGCACATCACCTTGTACATCCAATTGGATTTCATCTTTCTGAAATCCCGGTAATTCTGCTTCTAGCACATAGCCATCGCCCGTATCTCGAATATCTGTCTTGCAGGAGCGAAGCTGCTCCGAGTAGTTGAAAAATTGATTTTCCCAGTTCCGCATAGATTGGAACAGGTCATAACCAGTACATTCAAATGGTGTTAAATAAGTCATCATAAAACATTCCTCCTAGAATCATTTGCGAAAATTCTCGAAAGCCTTTCTTTCGATACTCTTTCTACTTACAAGTATTATAATACCCCTCTTTTATGTATACTTTATGATAGTTTTGTGAATGATAGATAAAAATTAGTACTCTATATGTATGAGTGCTAACACATAGAATCTCAGGCTGCTAACAAAGAAAGACCGTAAGTGCCAATTCAAAAAACAAAAACGACACGTATTTCTACGTGCCGCTCCTGTTAAATTAAAAATCAAGAAAAATTTAATTTTGATTTGGTGTAATAATTGCACCAGTAAAGTCAATTGACATACCTTTAGAAGCAAATTCCATCGCCTTATTATAGGCATCTTGCGTTAGTTGTGCGCCAGTGAAGTCTATCATTGCTTTATGAGCTGTTTTCTCCGATTCCGTAGATACGGGATGTAAAGCCTTTTCTCGTTCTTGCCAAGCTGCCATGCTGATGTCCGGAAGTGAAGCATATTGTCGCAAGTTATATGCCGGCATGAATGCTGTAGCTGTATACATTGCCGTAAACACAAAGCGAAATATAGTACAATCACCTGTTTGAAATGGGATCTCATACACCCGAAGCAATCCGTTTGGACTATCCTTACTGCATACTGGTTGGAAACGACTTTGATTTAAAGCGTAGTTGGTTCGCTTATCCCAATCCGCAAGTGCGAACTCTTCGGATGGTTCCTTTGCCGATACACGTGGCACTATACTGAACATCGAAACTGCATCTCCAGTCGCATCTAACCCACCTGTCATTGCAAAGCGGAACACATAATCCGTATTTTGTTCAAGAACAACATCACGTTTAATTTGCGTCCGTTCTGATGAATCTTTACGACCAATTTCAAAGATTTCTATATTATTCCCCAGAAAATCCGTAATAAACAGCCGCTGCCCTTCTCTACCGATGCAGCTTTCGTCAAATTGGAATTCTCTGGCATTCAAATTTATCACATGAGACATTTTTTTCTCCTCCTGTTGCGACGATGGTGGAACAGGAGATGTCAGCAGACGAATTTTTTGTGGTTGTGCATCTTCGCCGCCGACATACACTGCCCGACCACTTTTCATGAGTCCCTTTGCCCGTTTCGGATAAGTGAACCCGATTTGCACATCCATTTCGTCCAATACGATTACGTTTTTTGGCATGGGTTTCTTCCCCTTTCGTATAGCTTTTTGACATATTGCTGTTTTTTTGGATGGGTGTCGTCCCCTAATATGCAAAAGTTAATATTATATACACTACAATACTTTTTTTATTATAACAGAAACTGATCCCTTTTTCAATTGACGAATATTCCAAACTTCTATACTGAGCCTTGTTAGATTTGCATAAAAAAGATCCTTATCGGATTTTATTATATGGCAGTAGAACGTTTTGCAAATATTAACGGTCAAAACGTATGTAATTCCGACCTTGTGCAATATGCCTAAAAAAAAAAAAAAAAAAAAAAAAAAAAAAAAAAAAAAAAAAAAAAAATTTTTTTTAAAAAAAAAAAAAAAAAAAAAATAAAAAAAAAAAAAAAAAAAAATTAAAAACAAAAAAAAATAAAAAAAAAAAAATAAAT
>JAJQEI010000024.1:103319-104703 GCA_021201755.1 Ruminococcus sp.
TTATGGCCCTTCCACGGTTTGTAAAAATTAACGGCCCAAAAGTATTTAATTCCCAACCTTTGGAAAAATCCTAAAAAAAAAAAAAAAAAAGGAGAAAATTCAGCACAATTTTCCCTTTCTTTTTTTTGTCGATTTAAGATATAATTTAAGTAGAATCGTAAAATTCTTACGGTTGTACGATACAAACTTTTTCCAAAATGCGGAGGTTATATTTATGAAAATCAGAACGGACTTTGTGACGAATTCGAGTAGTTCGAGCTATATCGTATACAGTTATGACATCTATGATTGCAATGACAATTATATGGCAACTTTTGAGGAATATATTTGTTCTGATGGTGAGTACTTTAGGTCAAACGATTTTGCAAAGGCGGCTGGTCTAGAAGATTATGTCGAAGAATTCACGGAAAAATACAGAGTAGATGATTATGAAGACTACAGCGGTCATGATCCTGAAGCCCTCAAATGGCAGCAGGATATAAAAGATGAAGTAGATGCATATTTTCATGAACGAGTATTAGCAAGGAATAGTATTTCCAATTTTATAAGAACATTTTATTTTAAAAAACCGTTAGACAGAAATTACTGTCATTATGGCGGACAAGATGTTGATTGTACAAGAAAATTAGATTCAGAATTTATTGAAGAATTAGGAAAATATCCATTTAAAATGGCAGTTTACGTATCAGATCCAATAACAATTGATTATCATGATGAAATATGCATTGATAAAAGCTATGAACCTTCATTAGAAGGACCAGGAGAGAGATACGTTATAAATACCTATCAATTAGATACCCATTATGTGGTTCCTGATGGTACTGTAGAAATAAAAAATCGAGAATTTGCAAAAATTAATACTTATTTAGAAATTGTTATTCCGGATAGCGTGAGAAAGATTGGGAAAAGTGCATTTAATAGCTGTGAATGTTTGAATGACATCACAATTTTATCTAAAGATATGGAAATTACAGAAAAAATGATGCGAAAAAAAGTAGTCATCCACGGCTATCCCAATTCCACCGCTGAAGCCTACGCCAAGAGAAACGGCAACCCATTCATTCCCATCGATGCATAATCCCCAGGAGGCAATCCATGCACTACGCAATACACGACAAAAAATACCACTTCCAATACTACTTTGACACCGAAACCGGCTTCTATATACGTAACGGCGTGCTGGACGAAAACGGCAAAGACACCGGCGTCGACCCGTTCATGGCGTCTTATCCGCACTTGATTGATGTGGGGATTATGGGACACTGCAAGCATGGCGAGAGTGGTTTATGTAAGGCTGCCGGCATTCAGTGCTATCAGAGCGGCTATTCGGTGCGAAAGCCGGACATGACAGTCGAGGATTTCGAAAGCATTGCGAAACAATGTC
>JAJQEI010000017.1 GCA_021201755.1 Ruminococcus sp.
CGCTTTGGAAAGAAACTAAAGCAAAAGCAAGCGTTGTTGTCGGTCATGACGGTGCGGTTTATTGCATTTCTGATGTGAATCGGGAAAAAGGGCTTGATAAAATCTACAGAAATGTGTATAATAATTATAAGGAATTAGGATATGATACAGACAATGCAAAACGGAGAGCAACAGACGCATTATATAAGACGAAAGCGTTTTACTATCTGGAGGTAGAGTGATTAGTATGGAAAAAAATGAAGAACTGTATCTGATATGTGACGATACTGATGAGCAATATGTGAAAGAACACATGGAAGAATATGAAGAGCAAGAAAGAAGATTGGGTGCAAAAGCCGCAGAAATTGAAGCAAAAATTCTTAAAGAATACGGATGTGGTTAAGCAAAAAGCTTAGAGGAATCTCGACTTAAACATGGGGAGGTAATGATATGCATAAAGCGAAATATATTGCAGAATGGTTTCTCGCACGAAATCGTGAGGACATTATTGATGGCTCTAACGAAATGATTTCAAACTTAAAATTATAAAAATTGTTATACTATGCGCAAGGGTGTGTGGTTGCAATTACAGGGGAACCGCTGTTTGAAGATAAAATAGAGGCATGGGAGCATGGTCCAGTTGTTCTAAGCATTTATCATAAATACAAAAGATATGGGTCTAGTGGGATCCCCTATGATGAGGCGTTTGATGACAGCTTGCTAGATTCATTAATGGCTTCAATATTAGAGCAAGTATACCAAGAATTTGGGCAATATTCTGCATGGAAATTGAGAAATATGACGCATGAAGAAACGCCATGGAAGGAAACCCCAAAAAATGGAGAGATTTCTATTCAATCCATTCTTAAATATTTCAAAAAAAATTATGTGGTGTATTAAAATGCCAAAGGTAAAAAGAAATAGCAAAAAGCCGAGTATAAGATGAGATACGATTTTGGAAACATCATGCTGCCCTAAGTATTCGTCTTTCTCCTTCGTTTACTTGACAAAGAACAAAAATTACAACTTTGATTCTTTTTTAAAGAGCAAAGAGGAAAAAGTAAATGCACAAGCAGAACTTGCCAAAAGATTAATACAAATTAGTCAAGAGCCATGGGAGTTTTGGCATAATCGTAGAAAGGAATCCGGTGGGCTTGAATTGATTCCGTATGATCAAATTCACTTTTCCCCAAAAGGCTTAAATTTAACCCCTGATGAGAAACTAATTGTATTTCATTTTGCTTCCGGAAAATATAGGATAATTGGCACAAAAGGAAATTTTTGTTCTACATGTGCTACTTATTACATCATTGGTTTTGATTTTGATTATTCTGCATATGATCATGGGAAGTAACAGCGTTTTATGATGAATGGGGCAAGCTAATCGAAAGTTGATTTGATATCAGATTGAGGAAGAGTGATTTCAATGGAAGAAAATAAAGAACTGTATCTGATATGTGACGATACTGATGAGCAATACATTTTAGAGCATAAAGAAGAATTTGAGGAGATGGAACGAAAAATGGCCCCTAAAGCTGCTGAAATCGAAGCGAGAATAGATGAGATTTTTAAAAAATATGGACTTAAGAGGCGAAGAAAGTATGCGGCTGAATGAATTTAATCGAACATCCTATAAGCACTCTAAAATTAGGGTGCTTTTTTCATACCCCAACGCCACTGAAAGGAGGTCGCCTGAAGGCTGAGGCAGGATGCTACCCGAAGCCGAAGGTGCGCCCCGAAGGAAGTACTCTTGGAGTATACCAACATTGGATTGAAAGGAGGTGACAGCCATGAGCGAAGAAACAGCAGTGGCAGAGCCGACAAGCACCACGCCGGAGCAGCTGCAAGCACAAGCGAAAGAGAATGCACAGCTGAAGCTGGAACTCCAGCAGATGCGCCAGCGGTATCTCACGCAGGAGGAACAGTCGAAGCTGGAACTCAGTCAGCATGAAAACGCTTTGGCGAGCCATGAAGCGGCATTGACCGCAAGGGAGAATCGACTTTATGCCGAGAGTGCTGTGCAAGCCACAGGACTTTGTAGCGACACGCTGTCCGCAGCGGATTTATTGCCGTTCGTACAAGGCACAGATAACGCCGACACCGACAGCAAGGTCGCAGCACTGGCGGCGATTCTCGACAAACGGGTACAGGCGGAAAACGCCAAATTTTACAAGGGTGCAAGCCACCAGCCGAAACAGGTGAACGGCACGGACGCCGGAAACGGCAGTGTCTACACACCCAACACCACACGTATGAAACAAGCTGCCCACGCTGCGGAAATCCGCAAGCAGTACACAGGCAGCTAACACGAAAGGAGCTATTTTCATGATTTTTGAAGTGAAGGATGCCATTTCCGGCATCATGATTCTGGCAAACGACCACTATACCGCAAAGGCGTATGACTGTACGGAACTGACCGACCTCGCTACCGATGGCGTCATTCCGGCAGGTACGCTGATTCCTGCGAACGACGCCACCGCCGAGGGTGTCCTTTTGACGGACGTCAACATCGCAGAAAACCCGAACGGTGCAATTGTCACCCACGGTGCTGTAGTGGTTGCAAAACTGCCGGAAACACCGAGCGATGCGGCAATTTCTGCATTGACCGGTGTGCAATTTATCGAAGACTAACACAATACAAAGGAGTGATTTTTCATGCTATTATCTGACCTTTTTACCGCTGCTGCCATTGGCACAAGCTGGACAGAAGCGGCGTCTAACGCCATCCCCTACTATGGGGAGGGATTGTTCCCTGCACGCAAGAAAGCAGGACTGGATTTGAAATGGATTCGGGGCAATAAGGGTTTGCCGGTTTCGCTGTCGCCGACTGCATTTGATGCAAAATCTCGTTTGCGTGACCGCATCGGTATCGCATTGAACGAAACGGAGATGGCATTTTTTCGGAAATCCATGCTTGTCAAAGAATCCAATGAACAGGAAATCATGCGGATTTAGGACGCAAACGATCCGTATGCAACCGAAGTTCTGGAGCGTATTTTCGACGATGCACAGACACTGATTGACGGTGCGGCAGTTGTACCGGAGCGTATGATTATGCAGTTGCTTTCACCGGTGGGCGGCGAGATGGGCATTTCCATCGAAGCCAACGGTGCAAATTACATCTACAATTATGACCCGGATGGCAGCTGGAAGGCTGACCACTATCTGCAAATCACAACGGATGAGGATAAGTGGAGTGCAGCCGATACCTGTGACCCGTTACAGGATTTGGAGGACGCACTGGATGCACAGGAAGCCGCAGGCGGCAACCGTCCGGAAATCGTTCTGATGAACAAGACTACATTCAATTACATCAAGAATGCGCAGAAGGTACGTGACAGTATCATCAGTCAAAACCTGATTGCAACTGCAAATATCACCACTGCAAGAGTAAAGTCATTTATCGAGGAAGAGCTGAATGTGACGATTGTGATTTACAACAAGCAGTACAAGACAGAAGACGGTACGGCACAGCAGTTCTATCCGGATAACATGGTGATGCTTTTGCCGGAGGGTGCGCTGGGTTCTACTTGGTACGGCACGACGCCGGAAGAGCGTACGCTGATGGCAAGCAATACGGCAAACGTATCGATTGTCAATACCGGCGTTGCGGTCGCTGTTACTGTGACAGAAGACCCTGTTAACACTAAGACTACCGTTTCGGAAATCGTGCTGCCGTCTTTTGAATGGATGGAAGAGTGCTATGCGATGGAAGTTGCGTGATGAAATATACACACGCAGTTAAGGCGCACGGGAAGTTTTACCCTGCCGGTGCAGAAGTGCCGGAAAAAACAGAAAAGCCGACCGCAGCCGCCAAACAGAAGCAGACCAAATCCACCGCAGCAAAAGAAGCAAAACAGGTCAAAACCGAGGAGGCGTAAGGCAATGACGGTCACAGTGCAGGAAGTGATGGATGCAGGGATTTTCCCGATGGCAACCGATGAGGATGTGATGTGGGTACAGGCAGGACTGGATTGGCTGGACGTGTATACCACGCTGCCGATTTCCAAGCTGACGCTGGATATACTGCCGCCTGGTGCGAAGCTGTTTTTGCAGCAATATCGGGATTTGATGCAGCGACACGGCATTGCATCCGAAAGAGAGTATCGAGGGCCTGTCACAGAGCTTTACAGACGACAGCATTGACGATTTATTAATAGACCTTGCACTGCGGCTTTTGCCGAAATGGATGAAAGCAGTGTCTTTTGTCCCGAAGCAGCAACTCTGGAAGTACCGAAAAGGAGGTGCTTAACTGACGATGGTAAAACGACACAAAAAGCCGATTTGCTCCATTCGACCGCAAAAGGCGGTGGAAAAAGCGACAGTCAAGGCAGCAATCAAGGCGGAGGTGAAAGCCGATGCAAGTGAAAGTGGAAGCGAAACAAAATCCACTGAAGCAGATGAGACAACAGGCAAAAAAACTAGATGGAAAAGAAGTAGCAGTGGGAGCGTTGACGGGTGAGCATGCATGGCTCGCAGGCATTCATGAATACGGCTGCCACATTCCGGTGACGGATAAAATGCGAGCATGGCTGCATTATCAGGGCATACACCTAAAGAAAAATACCACGGAGATTATGATTCCAGAGCGTTCGTTTATTCGCAGTGGATTTGACAGCCATATTGAAGAAGCAGTGCAGAATTTTCATGTCATGCTGGATAGCTTTCTACAGTCGGACAAAAGTGAAACGGTCATTTTATCGCAGTTTGGAAAGCAGCTGGCATCCATGATTCAGGCGTATGCGGCACAGCTCTCTGACCCACCGAAATCGGACGCTTCGATTGCATTGGGAGCAAGCTCCAATCCGCTGGTAGACACGGGTGAAATGATAAACGGTATTACCTACAGCATTGACGGGAAGGTGATACAATCATGAGCCGTGTTTACTTTCATTGGCGCAGGCTTGTCACCAAGTATAGCCGACCAATAGCCGCATACGTTCAGGAGAAAGGCGAATATCGTGACGGCAGATACCATGCAGGGCGGACGTATGTGGAAACATACACCGGCGCAATTCTGTCGAAAAATCGAAACGCCATGAACGGCGGCGGCGGTAATTATGGCGAAGAAGACAAGATTTTGTATATGTTAAGTCCAATTCCCCATCTGCTGGAAACGGTGCAGGTAGAGTTTAACGGCGTGCGCTATACGCCGCTCGCAGACCGTGATCACGAAGACGCTTTTTTTACGGGCGTGTATGTGTACAAGCTGTCACAGGTTGACAAATTCCGTGAGGGGGTGCAGCATGGTAATTGAACAGAATTTGGAAACTGAAATCATCCGTGCGCTGGAAGGCTATACCGGCTGTACCGTCGTTCTGACGAATCAGGTGACGCCTGTGCCAGCGTATCCGTATATCTCCTACACGATAACCACGCCGGCAGAATACGAGGGCGGTACGTATTGCAGACAGCATGATATTTATTATTTGCCCTATTTGCAGACGTGGAGCGTGACAATGCATTCGGACGACAACGACGCTTGTCAGCGTCTAGGTTTGCGGATGTACGACTTTTTCCGCCGTGGAGGGCGTGAAATCCTCTATCGCAAAAATATTGCTGTGGCAAGTCTGACGAACCTGACCACACGAGACAATTTATTAACGGTGCAGTTTGAATATCGTACCGGTTTGGATGTGACATTTCGTCTCATGCACCGGCTGGATACAAACGAGAGTTTTATTGCAGATGCACCGATTCGTATTCAAAACACGCCAAACAGAATACCCAAAGGAGGTTTTTAAATGGCATTATCGGATGTGACCATAACGGTCAATCTTGTCAGCAGTGTCGGCACTGAGCCATATTGGTTTCCACTGTTTCTGGTGGGCGGTGCAGGCAGCTCCGCTGACCCGCTGGCAAGCTGCAACGAAATTTCTTATACAGAATTTTCATCCCTGTCAGCGTTCGTGGATGCGCTGGCACCCTATACAGAGAGCATGACCCGTGCGGAAAAGAGAACCGCACAGGAGCTGGCAAAAAGCACAACAATTTACAAGGCATTGGAAGCCATGTATCAGCAGGAAGACCACCCAAACAAATTTGCTATCATTGTGCATATAACGGCAGTAGATACAACAACGCTTCTGGAAGAAGTCGAAGCAGTAGTCGATAAGGGCTGGCGGTGGCTTGTTCCTATCTATGGCGTTACAAGCTATCTGCCGTTTTCAGATTATGTCGAAGAATTGAAAAACACCAGAAAAATGGTGGTATTCGGCTATGGAATCAGCACGCTGCCGACCGAAACATATACGGAAACAGTGGACAGTACAACCTACACGCTGACCGATTACGACCGAACAATTTATTTAGCAACGGTGAATACTAGCCAAGTATCTGTATGTGCATTTATCGGTGCAATTGCAGGAAAAAACACGGGTTCGCTCAACTACCGCAACGTAATTGTAGAAGGTGTCACGGCGGCAAGTTTAACGGAGGACGAGCTGGAATCCCTCCACGACTTAGGTTTTATGACCTTTGTGGAACGTGCAGGCGATGTGGTAACTTCTCAGGGCAAGTCTGCATCCTGCGAACGGTATATCGATACCATCGATATCGAGGATTTTGTTGTGCAAGAGCTGATTTATGAGACACAACAGGCACTGAATGTCAATGACAAAGTGCCGTACAACAATGACGGTATTGCAATTTTAGAGAACGCCGCAGCCAGCGTAATGTCCGATTGCTGTGACCGTGGACTCGTTGCAAAAACGGACACAAACAGCTACAGCTATTCCGTGGAATATCCTGCGATTAGCTACGTGCCGGACGAAGACATTTCCAGCCGTGTATATCGCTTGGGGACGGTTACATTTACGGTACAAGGCGCAATCGACAAGGTAGAAATCACCGTCGAAATGACACTCTAAGGGAGGATGAAACATGAGTACAGTAAGCAGTGTGCCTGTGGTATTTGACCCATCACAAACAACCATTACAGTGGACAATATGTACGTCACCGGTTTGGGTGAAAGTGCAATTTCCTTTGATTACAGTCAAGACGCCGCCTCAGCCGCTTCTGGTTTAGACGGTGCTGTTGTATTCGAGGTCAACAATGCAAAGCTGGGAACGTGTACGCTGCCGCTTAAGGTGTCCAGCCCACAGTTTGAAAAGCTGATGGAAATGGCGAAGAATCACACCATGTTTTCTATCTGGTGTACCGATAAGAGCGTAGGGCGCAGAGCAGGCAGCAATTATGCCATGTTCACACGGATTCCCACATATACCGCTGATTCCAGCGACGTGGAATTTTCTGTTACCATTGCCGATTTGGATATCGGCACTTGCTAATTTTTCATTGAAAACAAGCGGTTAGAAGCCGAAAAAAACGGCTGGGTTAGGGTGGGTGAATTTGAAAATAACGGAGGTTCAATTTTCATGAAAAGAAATACCGATAAAACATATACCGTCAGCAAAGAAATCGAGGGTACAACCTATCTCGCACAGTTCAACGGCGTAAGAGAAGCCACGAGAGCCTATACGCACTACAAGGGCAAAGAGATAGAATTTGAAGAATATCTGCTGGCGAACGTCATTGTAGACCCCCCCCCGGGTTAAAACTGGACGATTTCGAAACGATAAGCAGCAAGGAACAGGCAAAGCAGCAGACAGGGAAAAACTGGTCGATGTGTAGACTGATACTCAGTGACGGAAAATTTGATTATGAAACCGTTTTCTATCGCATGACAGAAGCGAAAATTTTAGAAGCCAATGCAGCACTTGATTTGATGCTGGAAGCACAAAAGAGCAGGCGGTAAGAGCAGAAACAAAACGGAGACTGAGCCGGAGAACCGGCAGGAGGTGAAAGAAATGGCAGACAGTGCAAAATCAACAACTGTAACAGTGGACTTTACCGTCAAGGGTTTAAGCGATTTAGAGAGCGCAAATACAGCACTGGACGCAATCGAAAAATCCGCAGAGGGTGCAGGCGGCGGTCTGGAGAAAGCAAGTACGGAGCTGGACAAGGCGAGTGAATCGTCGAAGGAAACAAGCGAATCTTTCGTGGAGCTCGCCGCAAAGAGCGAGCTGGTCGGGCAGATGCAGGAAGCCATTGGCAGTGTAACGGATGCCTTGGCGGAATGTGTGGATGCTGCGGCAGAATTTGAAACGGTAATTGCAAAGGTTGCAACCATTGCCGACACGACAGAGACTTCGATTGATGAAATCTCAGACAGTATTTTGGAACTGTCCAATGAAACAGGCGTCGCTGCAACGTCCCTTTCTGATTCTGTCTACTCGGCAATTTCCGCCAGCGTGGATACAGCGGATGCGGTAGACTTTGTCGCACAGGCGAATGCGCTGGCAGTGGGCGGCTTTACAGATGCAGAAACTGCCGTTGACGTCCTGACCACGGCGATTAACGCCTACGGTTTGGAAGCGTCCGATGCGGCGACGATTTCGGATTATCTCATCACCACACAGAGCCTTGGTAAAACAACCGTTGACGAGCTGGCAAACAGCATGGGCAGAGTGATTCCGCTGGTGTCAGCGTATAACGTGGACATGGCGAACTTATCGAGTTCTTATGCGATTCTCACGAAAAACGGTATCGCCACCAACGAAGCGACAACCTATTTGACGGCAATTTTGAATGAACTGGGCGATTCCGGCAGTACAGTTTCTGCCATCTTACAGGAACAGACGGGGATGTCGTTCTCGGAGCTGTCCGAAGCAGGGTATTCTCTCGGCGATGTCATGGGGATTTTAGGCGACTCGGTGGATAATGACGCTACTGCTTTTTCGAACCTCTGGAGTCAGCAGACCGCAGGCGTAGGTGCGCTGTCCCTATTGAACAGCGGCACAGCGGAATACAACAGCACGCTGAGTGAAATGACCAGCAGCACGGGAGTGGCAGACGCCGCTTATGAGACGATGGCGGATACGGCAGAATATGCACAGCAGAAGCTGACGACTTCGGCGGAGAACCTGAAAACGGCGATTAGCGA
>JAJQEI010000041.1 GCA_021201755.1 Ruminococcus sp.
CTTTAAATTGGGATGATTATCCTTTACACTTAGCAAAGCATTTGTTAAGGAATTCTGGTTTAATGATTTTGAGAAGCGATAACAGCCAGTAATAGCATGGTATGCGATAAATTCTGAATTGCTCCTTTAACAATTCGCTTATTTTATCTGCTGACGCCCATTGGTATATCTGTCGCACATTCTTCAACCCACATATACTTCCGAGTATCACGGTCGTTATCGAATCCAATATCTTATAATAATATCCGTCATATTTGCTCTCTGTTTCTATTTCTTCAAAATATTTTGTGGTTTCTATATATCCTTTTATTCTTCTATTATATCTCTTTTTTCCTTCCTTGTAAACACTTTGTAATTATTGATTTCTGTGGCATTTTTTGACCTTCCGAAAGATTGCTGTGGGTATTTCCCAGAAGTGGTGTAAAATTGTACGGTGTTTTCAAAATTTAAATATATATTTTATGCAAATTGCCAAACCAAAAAGGTTTTTCTTTCGGAACTATTGAAATGGGAAGTTTGTTTGTGTTATAATAAAACATAAATGATTGTGAAAGGGGAGACGTTACATGATGCGTGGAAAGGGACGGTTCAGATGCGAATATTAGGAATTGACCCGGGATATGCCATTGTAGGATTTGGCGTAGTGGATTATGCAGGATCGGATTTTTTGACACGTGGATATGGTGCCATTACGACACAGGCAGGTATGTGCTTTGCTACACGGCTGGTTTCGATTTACGATGACTTATCAACCCTCTTTCGGCAATATCAGCCGAACTGCATTGCGATTGAACGGCTTTATTTCACATCCAACCAAAAAACGGTCATCGACGTATCTCAAGCGAGAGGCGTTATTGTTTTATGTGCAGAACAGCATGATATTCCACTCTACGAGTATACACCTTTACAAGTGAAACAGGCGGTTGTTGGGTATGGAAAGGCGGAAAAAATGCAAGTGATGGACATGACCAAGCGCATTTTAAAACTTTCTCAAATTCCGAAACCGGACGATGCCGCAGATGCGCTAGCACTGGCGATTTGTCATGGACACTGTGCTACAGGCGTACAATTACAGGAACAGACCATTGGAACAGGAGATACCGTATGATATACAGCGTACACGGAAAATTGATTGCAAAAGAGCCATTCCTTGCGGTGGTGGAATGCAGTGGTGTGGGTTATGTTTGTCGAGTGACTACATCGACGTCGTCCAGTTTGGGTGGCATTGGAGAAACAGTTATGCTTTATACCATTATGCAGGTGCGAGAGGATGCAGTAGAATTATTTGGTTTTGCAATGAGACAAGAGCTTCGGTGTTTCCAATTGCTTACCAGTGTTTCAGGGGTCGGACCGAAAGCAGCACTATCGATTTTGTCTGATTTGACGGCGGATCGATTTTTGATGACAGTGGCATCCGGTGACCATAAAGCATTGACACGGGTAAAAGGGATTGGTACAAAGTCGGCGCAGCGAATTGTTATGGAGTTAAAAGACAAGGTGACAGGCGATTCGTTGTCACTCTTGGGTGGCGATTATGCAGTGCAGTCCATATCTGATACAGGCGGTGGAAACGCTGGAGAAGCAATCGAAGCACTTGTTGCATTGGGATATACACAGAGTGAAGTAACACCGATTGTGGCAAAGCTGGATAGCAGTTTGTCCATATCCGATTTGGTGCGACAGACATTACAGGCGTTTGGAAAAAGACACTAATTGTTTATTGCTTTGAAGTTGCAATTGAAAAGAGGAATAGATATGATTGAAACGGCTGATATGTCTTTTGAAGACCGAATGGTGACACCACAAGTGATAGAAGAGGATCGTGAAGCAGAAGTGACGCTGCGTCCACAGACGCTGGTGGAATATATCGGTCAGGATAAAGTAAAGGAGAATATGGCAATCTATATCGAAGCGGCGAAACGACGTGGTGACCCATTGGATCATGTGCTGTTATATGGACCGCCGGGACTTGGAAAAACGACGCTGTCTGCGATTATTGCCCATGAAATGGGTGTGAATTTGCGTGTAACGACGGGACCCGCAATTGAAAAAGCCGGTGATTTGGCGGCGATTTTGACAAATTTGCAGCCAAATGATGTTCTCTTTATTGATGAGATACACCGCTTAAATCGACAGGTAGAGGAAATTCTCTATCCAGCACTGGAAGATCATGCCATTGACATTATCATGGGAAAAGGACCGTCTGCACGCTCGTTACGATTGGATTTGAACCCGTTTACGCTGGTGGGTGCTACTACGAGAGCGGGACAGCTATCGAGTCCGCTGCGAGACCGTTTTGGTATGATTTTGCGCTTAGAGCTGTATACCACGGAACAGTTGACAGACATTGTACGACGTAGTGCAATGCTGTTGAAAATTCCTTGCAGTATCGATGGCGCAACGGAAATTGCCAGTCGTGCCAGAGGAACGCCACGAATTGCCAATCGACTTTTAAAACGAGTACGGGATTTTGCGGACGTTATCGGCAATGGAGAGATTACACAGGAAATCGCCAAGGTAGCACTAGACCGCTTGGAAATCGATGCATTGGGACTGGACAGCAATGACCGACGTATGCTGGAGATGATTATCAAAGGCTATGGTGGAGGACCGGTGGGGCTGGAGACACTGGCTTCTGCTTTGGGGGAAGAGGCAGTGACATTGGAAGACGTATGCGAACCATTTTTGATGCAGCTTGGGTTCTTATCTCGAACTCCAAGAGGACGATGTGCCACGAAGCTTGCCTACGAACATATGGGTTATCCCATGCCACAGACACAATCTCCAACCAACAACGACATAGATGGTCAAATGTACTTTTAAAGGCTGGAGGGTTCATGATTAGAGATTAAAATTAAAATGGATGAGGAATTCAGAATGATAAGCTCTAATCTTTGGCTCTTAAAAATAAAATTTCAAAAAGAAGAATATTGGTTAGAAATTAGAGTCACCTAGCTCTAATTTTTCATAGGAAGGAATCATAAACAATGGGCAGATTATTTGGAACAGATGGTGCAAGAGGTGTTGCCATTACAGAACTCACCTGCGAGCTTGCAATGCAAATCGGTAGAGCGACAGCATTGGTACTCACGAAAGAAACAAAACATAACGCAAAAATTTTTATCGGAAAGGATACGAGAATTTCCTCGGATATTTTAGAGGCAGCCCTTTGTGCTGGGATTTGTTCGGTGGGAGCGCAGGCAGTGAAGCTGGGTGTTGTCCCGACGCCGGCAGTGGCGTATCTGGTGCGCACCAAAAAGGCAGATGCAGGCGTCATGATTTCGGCTTCTCACAATAGTGTAGAATTCAACGGTATCAAGCTATTTGCTTCTACTGGTTACAAGCTGCCGAATGCAGTGGAAGAGGAAATAGAAGCACTGATTCTCGATCATCCGGAACAAATTACCCTTCAATCCCACACGAACGTGGGGACAATTTCGGACTATGCCGACGCTAAGGAAGACTATATCGCTTATTTAAAAAGCTGTGTTTCTACAGATTGTTTCGGAATGCGTGTGGTTCTCGATTGTGCAAACGGCAGTGCCTCTGCTACGGCACAAGCACTTTTCACTCGTCTGGGAGCGTCGAGAGTACATATGCTCAGTGCATCACCAGATGGATCGAACATCAATCGAAATTGTGGTTCTACTCATATGGAAGAGTTGATGGCGTATATGAAAAGTCACGACTATGATTTGGGGTTGGCGTTCGATGGAGATGCTGACCGCTGTTTGGCAGTGGATGAAAACGGAAAGCTTGTGGACGGAGACCAAATCATTGCCATCTGTGCAAATGCGATGCGACAAAATGGCACGTTAAAAAAAGATACAGCAGTCGTGACGGTGATGACAAATCTAGGTTTTTTTCACTTTTGCAAAGCGAATGACATTCACACGACGGCAACGAAAGTGGGTGACCGCTATGTGTTGGAACAAATGCTGACTGAGGGATATAATTTGGGCGGTGAGCAAAGTGGACATATTATCTTTCTAGATGAAATGACAACTGGTGACGGGGAATTGTCAGGGATTAAACTGTTGGAAATTTTGAAACAGTCTGGAAAGAAGATGAGCGAATTGGCGTGTGTGATGGAGCGGTTTCCACAGATACTCTACAATGTCACCATTCCTGCGGAGAAAAAAGGGCACTGGCAAGAGGATAAACAAATTGCCGCACTGATTTCAAAGTACACGGAAGAATTGGGTGACAATGGCAGAATTCTTGTACGAGAGAGTGGAACAGAGCCATTGATTCGAGTTATGGTGGAAGGAAAGGATGCTGCACAAATCAAAATTGTTGCACAAGATATTACAGCACAAGTCGAAGCATTTGCCAATCAATAAAGGAGTAATCATTGAGAATAGCAACAGGATGGAAGAAATATGAGATTTTAGATACTGCAGAACAGGAAAAACTTGAAAATTGGAATGGCATACGGCTGATTCGTCCAGATCCACAGATTATCTGGAAAACGCCCAAGGCGCAGGGTGTCTGGCAGACGGCAGATGGACACTATTATCGCTCTTCTTCCGGCGGTGGGAGCTGGACATTTCATAAAAATCCTCCTGCATCATGGGAAATGCCTTATGAGCCACTGCAATTGACATTCAAAATTCAGCCCACCGGATTCAAGCATACTGGATTATTTCCGGAACAGGCGGTAAACTGGGACTGGATGGCACAACGGATTCGCTCTGCCGCTCGACCGATTTTAGTACTCAATCTGTTCGCTTATACTGGTGGT
The DNA here is from genome assembly GCA_021201755.1 of Ruminococcus sp. Classification (GTDB taxonomy): domain Bacteria; phylum Bacillota; class Clostridia; order Oscillospirales; family Ruminococcaceae; genus Ruminococcus_C. The sequence continues at coordinate 4,745 of JAJQEI010000041.1, forward strand.
GCAAGTCTTGCGTGTGCGGCAGCCGGTGCTGCGGTGTGTCATGTAGATGCATCGAAGGGAATGGTACAGTGGGCGAGAGAAAACGCCACATTATCTAGCTTGACTGAAAAACCGATACGCTGGATTGTGGACGACTGTGAAAAATTCGTGGCACGGGAAATTCGTCGTGGAAGACGCTATGACGCCATTATTATGGATCCGCCGAGTTATGGCAGAGGACCGGGTGGCGAAGTGTGGAAACTGGAGAATAATATTTATGATTTCGTTAAATTGTGTGCCGAGGTCTTGTCAGAGAAGCCACTGTTTTTCTTGCTGAACAGCTATACTACGGGGCTTTCTCCTACGGTGATGGGTTATCTCCTTGGAAGTATCCTAAAACCAAAATACGGCGGCAGTTTATCCGCTGATGAAATTGGCTTACCTGTAAAATCGAGTGGTATGGTTTTGCCATGTGGCGCAACGGCAATATGGGAAACCAACAGCCATTAGGCAGTTTGCATCGAATGGAGGTTCTTGTTTATGGATGCACATATCAAAGCAGAAAATTTATCCTTTCACTATACCGATGAAGACGGGAAGACCACCTCACCAGAGATTCTCAGAGACCTTTCTCTTACCATAGATTCCGGTGCATTTGTGGCGGTTCTGGGTCACAACGGCTGTGGCAAGTCGACGCTGGCCAAACACATGAATGCAATTCTGCTCCCTACTGGCGGCAGCGTGACGGTGTGTGGCATGGATACGAAGCAAGAGGAAAAGCTCTATGAAATTCGGCAGCATATAGGAATGGTTTTTCAAAATCCGGACAACCAAATTGTTGCGACGATTGTGGAAGAGGACGTGGCGTTTGGACCGGAAAACCTAGGGCTGCTACCAGAGGAAATCCGTCGCAGAGTGGATGATGCTTTAAAAGTGGTGGATATGTACGATTATCGGATGCACGTACCGAGTCAGCTGTCTGGCGGACAGAAACAGCGTGTGGCAATCGCAGGTATCATTGCAATGCGACCGTCCTGTATTGTTTTAGATGAGCCGACAGCGATGCTTGATCCAAAGGGCAGACGAGAAGTAATGCAGACGATTCAAAAACTGAATCGGGAAGAGGGAATTACCATTGTACTCATTACCCACTATATGGATGAGGCTGCGAAAGCTGACCGCGTGGTGGTGATGGATGATGGGAAAATTATATTGGACGATAAGCCAGAAGTGGTTTTTTCTCATGTGGAGCAAATGAAAAAATTGGGATTAGATGTGCCACAAGTGACGGAACTTGTGTACGAACTGCGACAGAGTGGCTGGAAGTTGAATCTTGAAATCATCACGGAAGAAGCTTGTATAGAGGCACTTTTAAGGCAATTATCATAAGGAAGAGGTGAGAGTGTGGCAGTACTGCAAACAGAAGAACTGACCTATTGTTATGGAATTGGGACACCGTTTGAGAAAACGGCAGTGGATCATGTGAATCTGAAAATCGATGCAGGTGACTTTGTGGGTATCATTGGTCATACTGGTTCAGGAAAGTCAACATTGATTCAGCATTTAAATGGTTTGCTCAAGCCGACTTCTGGTACGGTAAAATTGGACGGGAAGGATATTTGGGCAGAAAAGGAAAAAATGCGAGATGTACGTTTTCGAGTGGGACTGGTATTTCAATATCCGGAATATCAAATTTTTGAAGAAACGGTTTTTCGGGATATTGCCTATGGACCGACAAATATGGGTCTGTCTGAAGCGGATGTGAAACAGCGTATAGAGGAGACTGCCGAAATTGTAGGTATTTCAGGGGATATGTTGGAACAGTCGCCATTTTTGCTGTCTGGCGGTCAAAAACGCCGTGTGGCAATCGCAGGGGTTATGGCGATGCGACCGGAGGTGTTGATTCTGGACGAGCCTACAGCAGGACTTGACCCAAGAGGCAGAGAGGAAATCTTACAGGAAATCGAGAGCTATCGTGCGGAAACGAAGAGTACGATTTTGCTTGTCTCCCACAGTATGGAAGACGTGGCACGCCATGCACAACGCATTCTTGTGATGAACGCTGGGCGAGTTTTCTGCTATGACACGGTGTCAAACGTGTTTTGTCGCTCGGAGGAACTACAAGCGATTGGCTTGGCAGTGCCACAAATTACAAGAGTATGTAACGCCTTACGTGCCAAGGGAATTCCACTGCGTGAGGATATTTATACGGTGGCACAGGCAAAAGAGCAGCTTTTGGCATTGCATCAAGGGAGGGAAAATGAAAAATGTTAAAAGATATTACCATTGGGCAATATTTCCCTGGAAACAGTGTCGTTCATCGAATGGATCCACGGTATAAAATTGTTATTACCTTGTTATTTATTGTGATGCTTTTTTTGGGAAAACATTTGTACTCTCTTGTATTTGGCGTAGCACTATGTGTGCTGGCGTTTGCACTTTCGAAAATACCATTTCGGCTGCTTTGGAAAAATGTGAAAATGCTCGTACCCATTCTTATGATAACTGCTTTGTTGGACTTGTTTTTTATTGATGGGGATACGCTTTTATTTGGCTGGCACTTCATCCAGATTTATTGGGAGGGAATTCGAACGGCAATTCTTATGATTGTCCGAATTCTGGTTTTGATTGCTGGTTCATCTCTCTTGATGTATACAACGTCTCCTATCGCTCTTACAGATGCCATTGAACAGCTGTTGAATCCATTAAAAAAGATTCACGTACCAGTACACGCTTTTGCCATGATGATGACCATTGCATTGCGATTTATTCCCACGTTGTTAGAGGAAACAGACAAAATTATGACGGCACAAAAAGCAAGGGGTGCGAACTTTAGTGAAGGGAATATTCTACAGCGTGCGAAAGCATTGCTTCCGATTTTAATTCCATTGTTTGTATCGGCGTTTCGTCGGGCAGAGGAACTTGCGACTGCCATGGAGTGTCGTTGTTATCGTGGCGAAGCAGGCAGAACGAAAATGCGGCAGCTTCATGCTGCGGCGAGAGATTATGTGGCAATGACTGTTACGTTGCTTTTGCTGGTGATGGCAATTACTGTAAAAATTATTTGGGGATAGAAAGGGGGCGGCAATTTATGCAGAAAGAGGGAAGAATACCACATCACAATTGTAAAAAAAGCCCTATCTGCTGATTGCATTTTTGACGCCGATGGTGCTGTTCGGTGTCTGTCTGATACTGGAAGAGGTGCATCCCTTTGGCACACGACAAATCCTTGTGACGGACTTTTGGCATCAGTACTATCCTTTTTTGCGGCTGCTGCACGAAAAACTGCAAAATGGTGAATCGCTGCTCTATACTTGGCAATCAGGTATGGGTTCCAATTTTTTGGCAATGATGGCATATTATGCTGCGAGTCCTCTTAATTTATTCACGCTTTTTGTACCGGACAGTATGTTGCGTGATGCAGTGACATTGGAGGTTATGTTAAAGCTTGGTTTTGCAGGACTGTTTTTTGCAATGTTCTTAAAAGGGACGTTTCGCCGAAATGACTTTTCTCTGTGTCTCTTTTTCGTCATGTATGCCTTGTGCAGCTATATCTTGGGGTACTACTGGAATATCATCTGGCTGGATACCGTGGCATTGTTGCCGTTGGTGATATTAGGACTTGTGTATCTGGTATGAGACGGAAAATATCGGCTCTATGTGTTCGCTTTGGCATTAGCACTGTTCTCTAATTATTATATTGGTTTGTTTGTGTGTATTTTTGCGGTCATTGCATATCTCTGTCTGTGTGTGTTTTATGTACCTTTAAAAAGTCTGCCTGTTCGAACACTGGCGATGATTTGTACATCGCTTTTGGGTGGCGGACTGGCAGCAGTATTGCTGCTGCCAACTTATTTTGCTTTACAGCTGACTTATAGTGTCAACAACGTTTTCCCCACGGCAGTGACTTTTTACGAAAACTGGCGTATGCTTTTTGCGAATCTTATCAGCTATCAGGAACCTACTTCAAAAGAGGGACTGCCTAATTTGGCTTGTGGTGTACTGAGTCTCGTCCTCATGGGACCTTTTTGCGCTCGACAAAGATTCGCATACGAGAAAAGGTCGCTGGGGTCATGGTCTTAGCGTTTTTGCTCATTAGCTGCAATTGTAATGTACTGAACTTTATTTGGCATGGCTTTCATTTCCCAAATATGCTGCCTTATCGATTTTCTTTTTTATTTTCTTTTGTACTGCTGGTGATTGGCTATCGAGCTTTTATACTGATATTGGAAGAATCTATGAAGATGTGGGACATTTTGGCAATGCTGCTTTTGAGTATCGCTGTATTCGTCGTATCTTATAAAGTAGCGGATGATCAGGCAGTATTCTGGACAAGTATTACTGCATTGCTTTATTGTTTTATCTTTTTTCTATATATACGGAAGATTTTTAACCGAAAGCTTTTCTGGACTACTATGACTGTTGTGATATGTTTTGAAATGTTTGAAAATACTCGTATAGGAACAGAAAAAGTCTCCACCTCGGATTATGTCAGCTATCCTTCCACCATTGAGTCCGTGTCTACACTCTTGGACGAAATCGAAACGCAGGATGACAGCTTGTTTTACCGTATGGAAATATCTACCACCTATACGTTAAACGATCTGGCACTCTATGGCTATAATGGTCTGTCGCAATTTTCTTCCATGGCAAATGTGAGTACGACCAAGTGGATGCGATCGTTGGGATTGGCAGCGTCAGAGGCGGGCAATCGGTATTACTATGCAGGTTCTTCTCCGGTGACAGCGATGTTCACTGGATTACGCTATTTAATTTGTCGTAGTGGCAATACCAGTGATACGCTTACTTGGCAGACGTTTGCCACTGCTGACAATGCGACGGCATATGAAAATCGATATGATTTGTCTGTCGGTTTTTGGACAAGCGCAGACTTAACAGAATATATCAGTTACCCCGATGGAAATGCTTTTGAAAATCAAAATACACTGTTTCAGTTGGCAACGGTGATTGATACGCCGCTTTTCACTGCTGTTGAAGTTGACAGCGTCCACGGCACGGACACCATTCTTTCATCAAATGGCTACGGCAGTTTTTCTTATACGGTAGAGTCCGGCAGCGATGACGCCGTGATGCAATTTCAATATAACTGTGAAGAAACAAGCTATCTTTATGCCTATGTTCGTGCCAACGATTCTACAAGTGTGACTGTGCGTCAAAATGGTGTAGAATTGAACAGTTATGACGTTTCTCGTCAACCATATATTTTCCCATTAGGCGAATATACGGCGTCGGACACGGCAAATATTTCCATCGATTTGGCAGACGATGCTAGTTCTGGTGTAGTGATACTTTATGTATACTGCCTCAATGCAGACGTATTGGATGCAGGGTATGAAATTCTTTCGCAGGGGCAGCTGACGCTTACGGAATTTTCTGATACTGCCCTTTCTGGAATGATTACTGCACAAGAGGATGGGCTTTGTTACTTTTCTATTCCCTATGATTCCGGCTGGCACGCACAGGTGGATGGGGTGGATGCTGAAATCGAAGTCATTGGTAACGTCATGATTGCTGTGTCGGTGATGGAGGGAATGCATACCATTACGCTTCGCTATATTCCGAAAGGTTTTGTTACGGGCGTATATATTACCATAGGCAGTATGGCGATATTATTGGCACTGTGGATGATCGAACGAAAACGGCATAAGCCTTTGTTGCCGTCGATTACGTCCAAAAAAGAAGAAATTATGGTTGCACCGGATATTCAAGAGAGCTTAGAGATTTTGGAATCTCAAAAATCAACGCCGGAGGAAACGGAGTTATGAGAAATTTAAAGGTAATGATGGCATTTCGGGGGACACGCTATCACGGTTTTCAACGACAATCGAATGCTTATACGATACAGGAGGCAGTGGAGGATGCCCTATCGAAGCTTTTAAACGAGCCGGTGACTATTTACGGCTGTTCTCGTACAGATACTGGTGTACATGCCAATGGATATTGCTTTTCGCTGCAAACGGAGAAGCCGATTCTTCCAAGAAATTTTATTCGTGGTGCCTGTGGCTATTTGCCAGATGATATTTCTATACTTTCCGTAGAAGATGTACCAGAAGATTTTCACGCACGCTATAGCTGTATCGGGAAAGAGTATCTTTATCGGATTCACAACAGCGAAAGCAAAAATCCATTTACGACTGACTTAGCACTTCTCTATCGGCGCAAGCTAGATGTGTCATTGCTGCGAGAGGCGGCGAGTTATTTTGTGGGAACCCATGACTTCGCCTCATTTTGTACGAATTGCACAAAAGAGAAAAATACAATTCGCACAATTTCAGACATAACCATAGAAAAAGATAAAAATGCTGTGAATGTCCTTGTAAAAGGGGATGGTTTTTTGTATAATATGGTTAGGATTTTGGTGGGAACATTGCTTGGGGTAAATGAGGGTAGATTTGAATTATCGGATTTAGATGGGATACTTGCTGCACGCAATCGACTTTGTGCTGGTATCACTGTACAGCCTCATGGACTTTATTTGAACCGTATTTTCTATGAAGAACCATCTGCCTTGCACACAAGAAAGGAGAATTTTTAACCAATATGGCATATGACACAGATGATATTATTGAAAAACGAAGACGTCGTCATCGACAGCATACTTTTCGAAATATTCTAATCTTTCTGTTGCTTGCCTGTTTCTGTGTTTTTCTCTATCTACAGCGAGATGCATGGATTCCAAAGCTTGAAGGAATCGGCAGTCGTTATGAAACTGTCACGCAAAATGACGGTGAATTGGCAGAGGGAAATTTTCCCCTGACCATTTCCAATGCCTCTGGTTATCAGGCGGCAATCGTCAGTGATACGTTGTTCCTGCTACACGATGCCTATTTGGATGTATATTCCATCCATGGTGACGCCGAGGACAGCAGACAACACGCTTTTCAAAATGCATCTATGTGTGCTGCTGATGGAAAGTATGTTTTGGTCTATGAGCGAGAAGGGTCTTCTTTTCGAGTAGACACCAAGAGCAAGAACGTCTATTCTAAAACAGTAGACGAGGACATTATCTCTGGTGTCATTAGCAGTTCTGGCAGTGTGGCACTGATTACGGAATCCAGTTCTTACGCCTGTTCGATTGTGGTGTACGACAACACTGGAAAGCGTATTTATCAACGAGATTGCACAGAACGTGTGATTGACATTGCGTTTCATGATGACGACGAGGGATGCTATTTTACCATGATTGATGCAGAATCCGGCGTTATTCAAAGTACGGTGCATAGCATATTGTTTGAACAGGTGGATATCCAGTGGACAGGATTGCCGCTAGAGACGCTGGTAGTGAAAAGTGGTGTAACTTCAGACAACACCTTGTGTATCATTGGAAATAGTGCTTGTGCATATTATAATAGTGGCGGTGCACTTCTCAGTAGCTATACCTACACGGGAACATTGGTGAGTGCATCTGTAGAAAATGGAAAAGCTGCTTTACTGATTGCAGACGACCAACAGCGTGAGATATCATTAATTCTCATGAATGGATTTGCCAACGATCCGACAATTGTTTCGGTGGATATGTCGGCAAGCTATCTCACTGTCACCGATGGGGATGCTATTGTTATGAGTGATGATAATATTACATCCTATAGCTTTTCTGGTACTGCCATTGCAACAGTTGCATTAGACGGTTCCTATGACTCGTTCTTGAAGCAAGACGGATATGTGCTGCTTCTCGGCTATAATCAAATTGACAGAGTGGACTTTAAAGAGTAAGATATGGAAGAATGGATGAATCAAAGCTGGTGGTTTTATGATTTAGTGATACTTGCTATTTTTGTGCTGTGCATCATGAGTGGTATGCGGAGAGGATTCATTCGTGCAATATTCGGTGTGGTGAGTTATCTCGTCGCTGCACTAATTTCTGGTATTATTGCCGAACCGATTGCAGCTGCCGTCTATGACGGACTCTTGGCAGATTCCTGCAGTGCATGGTTAGAGGAAGAGCTGGAGGACAGTAATCTATCGAATACGGTACAATCTGCCTTTTCCACCTATGGCATTACACTGGATGATGCCATGCTGGAGGAAATTGCGGAAGATCCGGACGGTGCAACAGAGCAGATTTGCGAAGCAGCAGGGATACCAACAGATTTGTTGGAAGAGACAATTTTGCCTTCGCTAAATACAGCAGTCTCTTCTGCTTATGTGGATTTACCGGACTGGATGACAGATGCACTGTTGTATGAGACAGATACAACTGACAGTGCGGAGCAGCTTATTCAAACGGCGGCAGTATTGCTTTCAGAAGATAGTACTGATGCGGCGCAGTCGCTTTCTGAGACTTATGTTCGACCGGAAGCAATCTCAATTTTGAAAGTTTTCGTGTTTTTTGTTACTTTCCTCTTGATTTCTGCTGTCATTCGGGTTATAATAAGGATGTTATCCCGTGCAACTGCTGGTACCGGTTGGGAGAGTCTTAATCGATTGTTGGGCGGCGCATTGGGATGCTGTCAAGCAATTTTGTTTTTGGTATTGATGCGTTTTCTTGTGAAATGGCTCGTAACAGGCGGATCGAATCAACTTGCGTTTTTCAATGAGGACGTGATTGAACAGACCATTTTGTTCCGACTTTTCTATTAGAGCAGCATGATATAATTCCGATGTACATAAAGTACTGGTGAGAATCTAATTGGTGTTGTATCAGTGAAAATAAAAGCAAAAAGCAGACAGGAAATTAGGTTCCGATGGAACCGGAAAGGTGAAAAAAAAGTATGATGTTATGCAGTCATTGCAAAAAAAGACCTGCAGTAGTATTGATTACTGCAGTACAGGGCAATCAGAAGAAAAATGATGGATTGTGTCTGGTATGCGCAAAAGAAATGAATATTCCACAGGTGAATGAATACATGAAATCCATGGGTATATCGGATGAAGAATTGGAGCAGATTTCCAATCAGATGATGGACTTGATGGATGGAGAGGGATTTGAAATGGGAGGCGCAAACGTGTTCCCACAAGTCCTACAGGATTTTTTGAAAGATGGACTAGGAAACATTTTCAACGCCAGTCAGGAAACACAAGCTGAAAATAAGGGAGATGGAGATACATTCGATCCACTTCTGCCGATTTCGGACAATGGTCAAGAGCCAGAAGTCTTTTTGGGAAATAATCGAAAGACGAGTACACCGTCAAAACGGGAACGTCGGCAGAAGCGGCGGAAGGAGCTAAAATTCTTGAATAATTATTGTACGAACTTGAGTCAGCGTGCGGCGGATGGTGAATTGGACGAAATTGTCGGAAGAGATAAGGAGATTTCCAGAGTTATCCAGATTTTATCCCGCAGGACGAAAAATAACCCGTGTCTGATTGGAGAACCCGGCGTGGGGAAGACGGCGATTGCCGAGGGAATTGCCTTGCACATCCGTGATAAAAAGGTACCGATGCACTTGCAGGAGAAACAGATTTATTTGTTGGATTTGACGTCCTTGGTTGCAGGGACGCAGTTCCGTGGTCAGTTCGAGAGCCGTGTGAAAGGCTTGCTTACCGAAGTGCGCCAAGAGGGGAATATTATTCTGTTTATCGATGAGGTGCATAATCTGGTTGGTGCGGGGAACTCTGAGAATTCGATGAATGCGGCGAATCTGCTCAAGCCTGCACTGTCCAGAGGAGAAATTCAAGTAATCGGTGCGACGACGTTTGAAGAATATCGGAAGTTTATTGAAAAAGATTCCGCACTGGAGCGACGTTTCCAGCCAGTAAAGGTGGAAGAGCCTACCGTTGAGGATACTGTTTCGATTTTGAAAGGCATTGCCCCGTATTATGAGACGTACCATCGGGTGCATATTTCAGAGGGTATGCTGCGGATGTGCGCCGTTCTGTCGGAACGCTATATTAATGACCGCTTCCTGCCGGATAAGGCAATAGATCTGCTGGACGAAAGCTGTGCTTGTACGGCACTGTGGTCGCCGGAAATTGAAAATTTTGATAAATTAGTCAAAAAACAAAAGGAACTGAAAGAACAGGAAAAGGAGATTGAAGACGAAACCGAAATCAACTATGAAGAACTGGCGAAAGTCAAGGGTGAGCTGATTCGGCTGCAGACGAATTTAGAAGCGGTGGAATCCGATCTGGCAAAGGTACAAGTCACCGCCGATGATTTGGCGACCGTCATCGAGTTGTGGACGGGTATTCCCGCACACAAAATCGTAGAGTCGGAGTTCGTGAAGCTTGCCAACCTGGAAGAGCGTCTGAATGCAAAAATTATCGGTCAGACCGAGGCGGTGGAGCTATTGTCCAAGGCCATCAAACGAACTCGTGTTCAGCTATCGCCGAGACGGCGTCCGGCGTCGTTTATTTTCGTTGGACCTACTGGTGTGGGGAAAACGGAACTGGTGAAGGTCTTGTCTCAGGAGCTGTTTGATTCGCACGACCCGCTGATTCGATTGGACATGACGGAGTACATGGAGAAACATTCTGTTGCAAAAATGATTGGTTCTCCTCCCGGATATGTGGGATATGACGAAGCTGGTCAATTGACAGAAAAGGTGCGCCGGAAGCCGTATTCTGTGATTTTGTTCGATGAAATCGAAAAGGCACACCCGGACGTGATGAATATTCTCATGCAGATTTTGGACGAGGGAAAAATTGACGATGCACAGGGCAGATCGGTTAGCTTTGAAAACACCATCATTTGTATGACCTCGAACGCAGGTTCTACTGACAAGAGTGTCGGAGTGGGATTCAATCGGACGGAGACGGAAATTTCAAAGGATAAGGCGATGAAAGGACTGCGAGAATTTTTGCGTCCGGAATTCATCAGCCGAATTGACGAAATCGTCGTATTCCGAAATTTGATTCAGGACGATTTCGAGAAAATCGCTACACTGATGCTGGACGAAATGAAAGAACTGCTGGCGGAAAAAGATTTGCAGTTGAGCTACGATGACGATGCGCTGACGGCAATCGCAAAACAGAGCTACGGAAAGCCGTACGGTGCGAGAAACATTCGACAGGTGATTCGGCAGGAGGTAGAAGATAAGATTGCCTCGTGTATCATTGGCGACAACGGCAGTATGACACAAATCACCATCTCCGCTGACGGGGACAAAATAACTGTAAGCGGAACGTAAAGCGATTATTGCACATCATAATATAGAAAAGCGAACGGAGTAATCGATTCGCTTTTTGTTTGGTTATCATGTTTGTTTTCATGAGAGTTTTTAAAAAAATTTTTTTATTTTCGTGAAATTTGTCGTTTCAGAGGGAATTCCACAGGAGAAAAGTCGAAAATTCCAATAATTACCACGAAAAAGCCACGCAATTTCGGCATTTTTTTAGAGGCTGTAGCAAATTGCACAAAAAAACAACCCTTTGATTATGGAAAAAGTAGAACATGAATAAAAAATCTTGACATTTTTCGCACGATGGTATATAATGAAATTGTAATTAAGGAAACGAACGTGAAACGGTTTCCTTGATTTGGTTTTGAATGTGTGGCTGCTTTAATTGAATATGCCGGCTTTTCTAAAAATGCTACATGTTTCTTACTAATTTTACTTTATTTGATTTTAGAAGTCTACCCATTGCCTACAAAGCGTTTTGTGTATCTTTCCCGTGATGATGGGCGTATGAAATTGACGTATGAAACCTTGATGCAGGGGTTTATGACTTCGTACAGAAAGGTTGATTATCATGAAAAATTTATCTACGGTTATGACAGACGTGCAAAAGAAAAAGAAAAATAAAAAAGGTTTCTCTCTCGTAGAATTGATTGTCGTTCTGGTTATTATGGCAATTTTGGTTGCGGCTTTGGTCCCGTCGTTGATCGGATACATCCGTCAGGCTCGGCAGTCTACTGCAAAGGATGAGGCTGCTGCTATAGTACAGGCTACACAAACGATTGTGTCATCTGCGTATGCTGATGTAAGTTCAACTTATAATAATGCTAGTGGAGATGATTATTCATTTTCAACTTTTGATGGCAATGTGACTGATAATGATTTGGAAACGATTGTGAAAGAACTGGCAGAGGTCAATGGTGGCTCAATTAATGCAATAATTTTGGATGACGGTCGGGTTAGCGAAATTGATTATACTGCTGAAAATGGTGAAATGGTAAAGTATGAAAATTATGCATATGAAATAGTTGATTCTTTCTAAATAAAAATAAAAGATAATATCAAACCTCTTCCATAAAACTGAATACAGACATTGTATTCAGTAAATGTTTTAATCCATAACAAACGGATATAAGGCATTCAGCACCTGTTTCTTGAGTGCTGGGTGCCTTATGGCTTGAAGGGGAAGAGACTCCTCAGTCACGCTTACGGCGTGCCAGCTCTCCCCCTACGGGGACTATTTCGGTCGCCTTTTAGGGGAGCCTGAATGAAGCCTCCCCTAAAAGGGGAGGTGGATGCACGAAATGCAGACGGAGGGGTCTTGCCCTTGAAAGTGGAGGGAGGAGTGTTTTGAAAGATTCTAATGATTTTTATACATCGTATAATTGTGCACTTATTGAAAATGGTAGGCAATTACGTAAAAACATGACACGTCATGAAAAGCATTTATGGTATGATTTTTTAAGGAGTTTTCCTATAAAGTGGTATCGCCAACGACCCATTGATCATTATATTGTTGACTTTTATTGCAGTAAAGCTAGACTTGTCTTAGAGCTAGACGGTTCACAGCACTACACAATAGAGGGTGAGGAATATGATGAAATACGAACAGAAATTTTGGAAGCGTATCAATTAGACGTGATGCGAATTTCAAATATGGAAATTGACCGGAATTTTCAAAAGGTCTGCTAAATGATTGAATGGACAGTAGAAGAAAGATTGAAGACAGAAAGCCTCCCTTGAAAGGGGAGGTGGATGCCCGTAGGGCAGACGGAGAGGTTGTTTCGGCGAAAGCCGAAACGAAGCCCCAACTAAAATATCATAAATAAATTTCAACCTACGACTCGGATACACCTCACCACTATCGACTGTGTCGGCAGTGGGAGAGGGTAACCAAATTTAAAATCTATCACAAAAGGGGTGAACTCATGCCAAATTATAAATATCGTGCGACGGAAATGTCCGGAAAGACCGTGCGTGGCACAATGGCGGCGAGCGATCCGGAGGCACTTTTGGATGCACTGAAGCAAAAAGACTTGTTTCTTTTGGATTATTCCCAGACGACGAGGACATCGTTTGGGTCAAAACTGAAATCGGCGGAATTAACGGACTTTTGCCGCCAGCTTGGTACACTGTTGAATGCTGGCGTATCGGTGATTCAGGCGTTTAACATTATCTCAAACCGTTCCAGTATTTCGAAATTCGCAAAAAAGTGTTTCACTGAAATCACAACTTCATTGAAACACGGGAAATCGCTTTCCGAAGCGATGGCGGAACAGGGAAAGGTCTTTCCAGAACTATTGATTAGTATGGTACGTGCAGGTGAAGCGAGCGGTAAAATCGGAGAAACGTTCATCACGATGGGAACACATTTCCAGAAGCAGCAGCGTATCAAATCCCAAGTCAAGGGAGCTTTGGCTTATCCTAGTGTATTGCTTGTTCTATTGGTGCTGGTCATTATTGTCTTGTTTACCTTCGTTATCCCGATGTTTGGAGATATGTTCACGGACATGGAATTGCCTCTCGCAACGAGAATTTTGATGAGTATCAGTGATTTTCTGACGACGAAGTGGTATATCGCCGTAGCAGTAGTGGTAGTGATTGTCTTTGCCGTGGTGATGCTCATGCGAAATCCAGCATCTAGGCTTGCCATCGATAAGATGATTATCAGCATTCCGAAAATTGGCCCACTTGTCAAGATTGTCTATACCGCAAGCTTTTCTCGGACGTTGGCTTCTCTGTATACCAGTGGTTTGTCCATTTTGAATGCGATTCAAATTTCTCGTGATACCGTGAACAACAGTTATTTGCGTTCCCAGTTCGACGATTGTATCAAAAATATACGAATCGGTAATTCGCTTTCCGAGTCTATTCAGAAAATGGATGGTTTCGACAGTAAGCTTGGTGATACGGTAAAGGTCGGAGAAGAAACCGGTAAACTCGATGCAATGCTGATTGCAACCGCAGATGACTACGAATACGAATCCAGCGCAGCAATTAAGTCTATGATGTCGATTATCGAACCGTTGATGATTGTCGTTTTGGGCGTTGTGGTTGCAGTGGTTATGGTGTCCGTACTCGTACCAATGTACTCCATGTACGGAAATATTGATGAAAATTATGGTGCAATTCAGGTGATCCAGAACCTGTTTTCGCATCTGATGAGGTGATTGTATGAGTAAAAAAGAAGTCGGGGCGTATGTGTACATTTCGAATAACAAAATTCAGGTGTTGACTGGTATGTACGCAAAAAATAAGATCCAGGTGCGTCAGGTTTATGAAGAAGAGCTGGAAGAAGGCAGTATTTTAAACGGCATCATTATGAATAATTATGCGCTCCAAGAAACGTTGACGGAGATGTGGACAAAAAACAATCTGCCTACAAAACCCGTGTACTTGATTGTCAATGGCAGTTCTATTACGGTGAAGCCACTGAAAATTCCACAGACACCAGAGAAAAATATTCCCGGGCTGATTAAGTCGGAATTTCGGGATATGGAAGAAATTCAAAATTTATTGGTGGATTATTCAATTGTCAACCCCAAAATGGAAGACGGTTCATGCAGTATTTTGGCGGTTCTTTCCACAAAAGATTTTATCAACAGCTATGTGGAACTGTTTCAGAATGCGAAAATCGAACTGGAGTCTATTGACTTGACTCAGAATGCATTGATTAAGATAATGAAACGACTGAAGTCCACACAAAACAAGACGTTTACGGTTTTTATTCTGGATAATAATATGCTGATGCAGTGTCTGTTTGCGAACAACAATTTTATCATGACCAGACGGAGTCGTATCTTGGCAGATCCATCTGATTCAGAGTTTGCACGTGAAATTGGGCAGAACATCAATAGTATCATCCAGTTCCACAAATCGGAACAAACAGGTACAGAAATTACAGATTTTTTCCTTTGTGGATTTTCACAGGAGGCATATGCACTGTTTGATGAATTTGCACGGAATTTCGGCGTCAAGGTACAGGCGTTTCCGGAATATCTGCCCACGGAAATTATACTTCCGGAGGGACAAAATCCGTCGAACGTTATTATTCCGCTTGGCGGTATGATACGGTACTCGAGTTAAGACAGGAGGGTGAGCGGGTATGGCAAAAACGCCGAAAAAGGATTTAAATTTATATGCCCTAGTGGCAGGATCGAAAAAGTCTACCGTTGTGAAACGTGGTGCACTGTTTACGGTGATTGGAATTGTAGCAGTGGTTGCGCTTGCTGGTACATATGCTGGTGTGAAGATTTATACGGCAACTCTGAATAATTCTGTTGAGGAATGGACAGAAAAAGCGAATGATCCGGAGTTACAAGAGAAAATCAATAATGCAAATGCGGTTGCTGCTGAAATTGCTATACTGCGGATAGCGTCCGGCGCATATGAGAGTGTGCGAGTAGAGATAGACTCCAGTGTACAATATACGGAGAGTTTTCAAAAGGACTTAGTAGAGCGGATTTTATCTTGCGAAATTTATACGCTGTCTGGCGAAGAAGAACAGGTGGCGACTGTGACGTCGCTGTCGTTTGACAATGAAATACTTTCGATTACGGCAGAATCGACGAATAGTCGCTATGCATCGTTCTTTGTACAAAATTTGACGACACTTGGAATTTTTGATTCTGTGAACTATCCAGGATATTCCAGTTCTGATGGGGTGTATACTTATACTGTATCGGTCACTTTCCTAGAGTATGAGGTGGAAACAGACGAAGATGCTGCAACAGATGAGGAGGCAATGCAATGACCACAGAAATAACCAGAAGACAAGCGATTTTGCTTGTGGTGTTAGGAATTTTTCTGGTGCTGGTACTTTATGTGCAATTGTTAATTCGACCTGCATTGTCGACGGCATCGGAAACGAAGGAACAAATTGAAACACAACAGCAATCTTATGAAAGTCTTGTACAGCAGGGTGCAAGCTATGACCAAAACGTACAATCTCTAGAAGGTTGGAGAGAGGCAAACGCAGAGAAAACAAAGCGGTTATATCCGTTGGGTGATGCATGGCAGATTGACCGTTTTTTGAACTTTGTCATCAAGGAATGTGGAATTTCCATCAACGGCTTGGTGATTGCAGATACGCAGGAATATTTTATTGACGGTGAAGGAAATCTGATATTGGCAGACCCGAATTTACTCGATGAAACTGAAACGAGTACTGGATCGACAGACGAAACAGTCGGCTATACGGCTACAGGCGAGTATCAACAGGATTTTACATATACCATGGAAGGCGACTATAATGACATGGTGCAGTTGATTAATTTTGTAGATGGTTTATCATTCCTTGGCATTTCCTCTTTTACTTTTGATACCATTGATGATCAACAATATGTGGTGGAAGGCGGAGAGGAGGACAATAGCGTACAGGATTTGTATACCTTTACAATGATAATCAATGCGTATATGTATTCTGATCCAATCGAAGAAGAGGAAGAAACAGAAGCAGAATCTTCTGATGTGAATTCGTAACAGGTGATGCGAAATGAAACAAAAGACATCTTCTTGCAAGGGCGTAGCAATGCTTTGGGCCGTGCTGGTTATGTTAATGGTTGCACTGATTGCCAGTGGTATTATTATCGTCAGTCGTGTTTATTATGTTCGTGAACAGGATGAAAACTATAGCGTGCAGGCGCAAATGTATGCGGAGTCGGCAATTGAACTTATTCAAAGTGAAATTGTAGGTAATAACACGACATATATTAGCAATACGAATAATTCTCAGACAGTAACAGTGGAATTTCCAGATGCTTCTAATTGGATTTGTACGGTTACTATCAGTCATTCCGCTGTGGATGTGTCTGCGTCAGATCCGACACAAAGTGGTATCATCTACCTAACGGTAAAAGTTGCTCGAAATACGTCTGGCAGTGGAACAAAAGAGCTTTCTGAAGTTTGCGCTAAAATGAAATGGAGCGATACTGCCAATGAATGGGTGTTTGATGGCTACTATAATTTGTGATGCATGGAGGTGTGTTGCATGAGAAAAAAGAAACAACGGAATAAAAAAGGTATGACTGTCGTGGAAACGGTTGTTGCTTTTGTTGTGATGGCATTGGCATTTACCGTTGGAATGGTTGGCATTGCAACTGGTGCAAATATGATTAACTCTGGAGCACGTCTGAAGCATAATCGTTCGGATGTTGCAGAGCAAATCGAAAATGGTACCGTGTCAAATGGTACGGTTACAGTAAGCAATGGTACAAACGTATCATCATACACCATGGACGAATATACGTATAATAATTTTAAAACTTATAAAACAATAACAACACCGTGATGGGGTGATCGAGATGCGTAATTTTTCCAAAAATAAAAAAGGCTTTACCATTGCAGAAGAAGTTATTTCCCTTTTATTGGTCAGTATCTTGATTGTTACGGCATCAGGCATTTTGACTAGTCAAATGCGTATTTTTGCTCGAAACGTCATTACATTGACGGCGCAGCAAAAAGGGATCGCAGTGATGGATCAGCTTGTAAATGATTTGGAGTATGCGACAGGTATTGGCGATACGTGTGCAACAACAAGTGACCCCTATCAGCTGATATTGACTGTAGATTCTGATGGGCTAAATGAGATTGTTGCGCTTCAGTATAGCAGCAGTAATACCTCTAGTTACACAACGAATAACTTGGTTTGCAAAATGGGTAATTACGATGCGTCGTATCAATTGGAATACAATAGTACAAATCAATCCATCAAAGTTGATTTACAAGTGGAGCGTAGCGGAACGGTTTATTATTCAGAGCAGCGGACAGTTGTTTTGAAAAATTCGCCATATGTGAGCTTATCTTTTAATCAATATGATAGTATAAATGAAAATAAATTATATATTTCCGGATTAGAATAATTCGATGAAAATGGAATAGAGAGAAACAGGAAGGGGTGACGGAAATTGCAGAATTTACCAATTGGTGAGGTCTTAAAAGAATACGGCTATATTACAGAAGAGCAAATTCAACAGGCACTGCAATATCAAAAATCGCAAACTGGGAAGAAAATGCGGTTTGGTACTCTTTTAAAAGAGATGGGTTTCGTAACAGAAACACAAGTTTTAGAGGCGTTGGGAAAAAAACTGGATTTACATTTGGTGAATCTGGATGAATATGACGTAGATATAGAAGTTGTGGCGAAAGTGCCGAAACAGTTGGCGGAAAAGTATAACGTGATACCAGTTTCGGAAAATGACGATCATCTACAGCTTGTGATGTCAGACCCGCTGAATTTTTATGCACAAGAAGATATTCGACAAATTGTGGATATGCCTTTAGAGGTTTTGCTGTGTGAAGAAGCAAAAATCAAAAAGGCAATTGAATATTATTATGCGGAAATCAGCACAAAACAAGCTGCCAAAAAAGCGAATATTTCAGCGGAGAATATTGAAGTACCGCAGTTGACCGTGGATGATGCGGACGACGATGTACCGATTATTAAGCTGATTAACTCCCTTTTGGTGCGTGGTTATAGTACGAATGCCAGTGATATTCACATTGAGCCGTGCAAAACATTTACACAGGTACGAATGCGTGTGGACGGACAGTTAGTAAGCTATTTGACTTTGGAAAAACAATTGCATAACTCTATTGTGGCTCGTATCAAAATTATGAGCAATCTGAACATCGCTGAAAAGCGTATTCCACAAGATGGAAATTTTCACGTGGTTTTGGAAGACCTGGAAATTAGTATGCGTGTCTCTCTGTTGCCTACGACACATGGAGAAAAAGTTGTCATGCGTTATTTGACAACAGACACGAAAATTGACAATGTTGGTCGTTTCGGCATGAATGATCGGAACTATACGATGCTTATGAAAATGATGTCTGCACCAAACGGAATCATTTATATTACCGGTCCTACTGGTTCCGGTAAAACTACTACACTTTATATGGTCTTGGAGTATCTCTCACAAAGACCAGTAAACATCTCTACCATTGAAGATCCGGTGGAACGAGACCTACCAGGGATTAACCAAACTTCCGTGAATGTGCAGGCAGGAATGACTTTTGCGGTTGGTTTGCGGGCACTGCTTCGTCAGGATCCGGATATTATCATGATCGGAGAAACACGTGACGGAGAAACGGCAGAAATTTCCGTACGTTCTGCAATTACGGGACATTTGGTTGTATCCACCTTGCATACAAACGATGCATTATCCTCTATCGTCCGTTTGAAGGATATGGGGGTGGCACCGTACTTGGTCGCAAACTCTGTCGTAGGAATTGTGGCACAGCGATTGGTGCGAAAAGTTTGTACGTTTTGTAAAGAAGAAGTCCCTGTGACGCCGGAGGACATCGCCATCATTGGAACGGGAATTCCTACGGTATGTCGTGGTAGAGGGTGTAAGGTTTGTAATAATACTGGCTATAAAGGCAGAATGTCTATACATGAAATGGTATATATTGACAAAAAACTGAAACGTATGATTGCAAACGGTGCAGACACAGATGAAATGGTAGAGTACGCAAGGAATAACCTTGGTATGAAAAATCTGATGGAAAATGCGATTGAATTGGTAAAAGAAGGCGTTACAACGCCGGAAGAAGTCATGAAGATTGCATATTATTCCGATTAAATCGATGAAAGGAAACCCAATATGACAATCGTAGAACTCATTATGAAAGCTCGTTCGCAAAATTGCTCAGATATTCACATCAGCGAGGGTATGCCTATAACCTTCCGTATTCACGGAAAGCTAATGGACAGCGGTTTGGTGTTTTCGGCAGCGGAGACAAAAGCAATGATTTTGTCAATGCTTAGCGAAACGCAATTGCAACAGCTGGAAAACGGTGACGACGTGGATTTTGCGATCGAAACACCGGACTATTGCCGGCAGCGTGTCAACGTATTTCGCCAGATGAAAAAAGTTGCTGCAACGATTCGACTGTTGAATAATACGATTCCTACGCTGGAACAGCTGAAGTTGCCAAAAGTTTTGCGGGATCTGGCGGATAAGCCGAGAGGTCTGATTCTTGTTACTGGTCCGACTGGCAGTGGTAAGTCTACCACCTTGGCGGCAATGATTGATTATATCAACAAGTCTCGTGCAGAGCATATTATCACCATTGAAGACCCGGTGGAATATGTTTATAATTCCGGACTTTCCATCATTCACCAGCGTGAAATTGGTGTGGACTCGAAAAGTT
The DNA here is from genome assembly GCA_021201755.1 of Ruminococcus sp. Classification (GTDB taxonomy): domain Bacteria; phylum Bacillota; class Clostridia; order Oscillospirales; family Ruminococcaceae; genus Ruminococcus_C. Next base: position 24,955 of record JAJQEI010000041.1, read on the forward strand.
TTGCAGCATCGCTGCGTTCGTCCTTGCGTGAAGACCCAGACGTGATTCTCGTGGGGGAAATGCGTGATTACGAGACGATTTCGGCAGCTGTCACCGCAGCAGAAACGGGGCACTTGGTTATGTCTACTTTACATACCACCGGTGCGGCACAGACACTGGATAGAATTATCGACAGCTGTCCGCCTCATGCACAAAATCAAGTGCGCTCGCAGTTATCCACCATTTTACAGGGTGTTATTACACAAACTCTTGTCCCGATTACAACAGGAAACGGTCGAATTGCAGCAACAGAAATTCTCGTTGCTACGGATGCTGTGGGCAACTTGATTCGTGAAAATAAGTGTTTCCAGCTGGCGACGACAATGCAGTCCAGCGCAAGTTTGGGAATGCACACGCTGAACAACGATTTGGCTAGACTCGTACGGCAGGGGACAATCAAGCGACAAGATGCGATTCGGATGTCCAACAATAAAAACGAGATTTTGGATTTGTTAAGCTGACAAAAGGAGGTTAGACCATGAAAAAGACGATGCAAAAGGGCTTTTCATTGGTTGAGGTAATTATCGCTTTGGTGATTGCGGCGATTATTCTTGCGGTGTGCGCACCGAACGTTTCGGCGTATGTACAGTCGGCAAAGCTGCAAAATTATCGAACAACGCTGAATAACTTGGTTGGCGATGTGCAAAGCCAGCTGCCTCAAACACGCTATTGGAATTGGGAAGAAGTCAAAGAAAACGCCGAGTCGATTTTGCGGTCAGACTCAGCTCGGACAGTGACATCTGCAAGCACTACTGATACCACTGCGGTTTACGACGTTGCTGGTGCAAGCACAGACGCCAATGTTGTATATGAAATCACATTGACATATGATACATCTGCCACAAGTTCCAATACCAGCCAACAAGTCACTGTAGACGGTGCATGCATCGGCTATGGCAGCGTAACTTCCAGCGAGACCTGTGAAGTTTTGTTGAAAACGAGCTATACGGATTCGGGTCTGTATCCGACGTATACTAGTACAATTACAACAACTACTTCAGGTGGATGGAGTAGCTTAGAAGACCGTGTAAAAAGTTGGTCTGATTGGAAAACTTTTTTTACTACGTTTGGAAATGAACAATATGATTTCCGAACAGATGTAGCTTATCCTGATTGGTGGTCAGATGATTATGTTGTTATTAATTTAGCGGATTATGTTACAAATAGTGTGAAATTCGTTCAATTTGAAATGGATTATTATTGTGGATACTATATCAGCGATTATAGCACTTGGCCAAATTACACATACAGCGGATACTTGGCTTTTCCAACCGTTTATACAAATGATGGTGCAGGAACAGGTACTGTTTATGCTGTTTCACAATCTAATTCATTATATTCCGATAATGTTTATATTTATATCGGTGATGATTCGGATGAAGAATCGTTAAAGTATATTGCAATAGATTCTTCCGGAAATGAGATTTTTAGTGGTACAGAATATGAGGAGCAAATGGCTGCGCATAACTGGGTGCGGTATGATGTGATTTTTAGTGATGCTATGGGAACATTTCAAACCTATACCGATTCTACTTTGGATGGCGCATTAGCACTTGTGGCTTTTCAAGCAAAGTATGATTATGCGGTATACGAAGATACAGACGGCAGTCATTATAATAATGAAAAGATTCTATACCGTGTGAACTTAATCAATTCTAGTGGCGTAGAGTCCAGTAGAGGCTGGATTGCAGTGACTGGGAATTCTGGAGTAGGTGGAACAGTTTATTTAGATGAAAATGATGATATTTTAGTATATGTAAATAATGGCACAGTTCCAACAGACCATAACTCAATGCTATATAATACGGTTATAGAGAATTGGTATACATATTTATATTTTGATTTAAATAAGTGTGGTTATTCTGTGGGAAATGCTTTGATGATTACACTGACAGATATTGATGCAGATACTTTATATGAAAAATGGCTGGCATATGAAACTGGAACGAGCAGTGACTGGACATTAAGTATTGTCCAAAATGTTAGTAAAGAAAACAATGACAGTGGAGCTTCTATAAGCGATATAAGTGACTATTATACATTAGTTTTGGTTGATAGTAATACATTGCAGATTGTATTAGATTTAACTTATAATATGTATCCTTATTTACGGTTAACAATGCGGACAGAATACGCTGGCTTATCTTCTTCGGATAGCGTTAGTGTGAGCTTGTATTTGGATACAAGCGGAGGTTATACATATGAAACCACTATTTCATATGATCTCCCCATGCTCACCATCAACGGCGGCTCAAACTACGTAGGCGTGACTTTGGATTGGTCGAAATGTGACAGTGATATTATTGAAGCGAATACTGGCTTGTTGGGTGTGAAGTTCACGAAAAACGGCAGCAGCTATTCGGCATATACACTTTATGATACAAGTTACAATGAAGTTAGCTGTACACCAATTTCAAACTTTAAGTTGTCTTACATAAATTCCAGTTATGTAGCGGACGGTGTTATCCACTTCTATTTTGAGGGGATTTCTGCTGAGGAATTGTTGGTAGAATTTGATGATGATTACGAAGACTTAATAGATCTGCTTGCACCGGAAGAAGCGGTGACCACAACGACAGCTTCTGCTGATGAGTCAACCACAACCACAACAACCACTACTATGACAACAACTTCTACAGATGCGACAGACGATACGTCAACTTCTACCGAAACGACTGCAACTACAGTAACTGCGGATGATTCCAATACGATAACAACAACCACCATCGAAACGACCACACAGATTGGGTATATTGATGACGAAACAGGTGAGTGGGTTTAGGTCTTTGGCTATTCGGCTGGGGAGCAATATGTGGTTATAATATCTTACTGGGTCTATAATGACTCGACAGGCTGGGATGAAGAAGTTCTTGCTTCGGATTTGATTATTGTATTGGGTTATTATGTAAATGGCACTTGGTATGAGCTAGACAGTAGTGTTTGTAGTTTGGGTGGTATTTACGTAGACGAAAATGGAGATTCTCATGAAGTGAAAGCTAGATATTATTACACTATTAACAATAAGCTTAAAGAAGTTTATCCATCTGTGTGTGAAGACTTATACATTGATAGAACAAACGTTTTAAATAAAAGTGAAATTTCCCATCACTCGAAGAAATTCGAGTGATGGATTTTTATCTAAAAAGCTTGACAAGTGGAGGAAATCTGGCGTATAATATAAATAATTCTTTTTGATGTATTGACGTAGGAGGCGAAATGATATGCGGATTTTACTGGCAGAAGATGAAAAGGATCTGAATCGAATTATTACGAAATGATTGACAGAAGAGGGATACAGTGTGGACAGCTGTTTGGACGGAGCGGATGCACTAGATTATCTTTTGGTTGCGGAATATGACGGTGTGATTTTGGATATTATGATGCCAAAAAAAGACGGTTTGGAAGTGCTGCGAACGCTGCGGAATCGGCGTATTGCTGTACCAGTTTTGCTTTTGACCGCACGAGATTCGATTGCCGATCGTGTAAAAGGGTTAGACAGTGGTGCAAATGATTATTTGGTAAAGCCTTTTTCACTAGATGAGTTGAGTGCCCGTATTCGTGCAATGACACGAGCAACATTTGGATAGACAAACAGTCTGTTGACAGCAGACACGCTGACATTGGATACCGCTACAAGGAAAGTAGTACGAGGCGATCGGGAAATTATCCTGTTTGCAAAAGAATACACCTTACTTGCGTATCTGATGTACAACAAAGGTGTTGTTTTATCTAGGGAGAAGATTGAAGACCATGTTTGGAATTTCGACTATGAGGGTGGTACCAATGTAGTGGTAGTTTATATCAATTATTTGCGAGAAAAAATCGATAAAAATGAATCCGTGAAGCTAATTCATATCATTAGAGGAGTCGGCTATGTTTTAAGAGAGGGAACATGATATGAAAAAATGTTCGATTCGTCTGAAAATTACACTTTGGTTCAGCGTGATTTTACTGGTTATCACTGTATTGATGACGTTTGCCATTTTGAGCATTAGTTCCGGCGTTATGCAAAAAAATATACAGGATAGTCTCATTGCAATTGTCGAGGATAATGTAGATGAGGTGGAATATTTCCAGTGGTTAGAAGATGCTTCGCTGGACGGAGATGGAGATGACTATTTGGCTTATGGTGATGGCTTTTTGGAAATTGATGATGATTTTCTAGACCTTGTGGGCAGCAATTATACGGCACTCTATCAGGAAGACGGGACGCTTTTGTATGGTGAAAATTTGATTGCGACGCAGACGGTTTTCCTTTCATTTCAAGATAATTCAATCCAGACCGTTTCTGTCGATGGTGAAAAATTTTATGTGTATGACAGGATGCTGGAACAGGAAGGTCTAGAGGGTCTGTGGTTGAGAGGAACTGTTTCGGTAGAGTCTGGAACAAGATAGATTATATCGATTCTTCAGATTTCGCTGATGCTTTTGCCTGTGCTGGTGTTGATTGCCATTATTGGCGGATACTGGATTGCAGGAAGGATTTTACGACCGATTCGGAAGATTTCGGATGCAACGGCGCAAATTGAACAGGGGAATGATTTGAAAAAGCGCATTGAATTGGGCAATGGCAACGATGAACTTTATCAACTGGCAGATGCAATTAACGCCATGATCGACCGGCTGGATCAATCTTTTGAAACTGAAAAGCGATTTGTTTCCGATGCATCCCATGAGCTTCGGACACCAGTTTCTGTAATTACTGCACAGTGTGAATATTCGCTGGAAAAACCACGCAGTGAGGAAGAATATGTGCAAGCTTTAACGGTTATTCGGCGACAGGCAGGAAAGATGGGAAAGATGATTGCCCAGATGCTGGAATTTACACGGCTAGAAATGAAGTCTGACCGTTATACCAAAGCACCATTGAATTTTTCAGAGTTGATTACGCTGACTTGTTTGGATTTTCAATACATTCATGAAAAAAATATTCAACTGGAATGCCATGTAGAGCCGGATATTGTGATTTCTGGTAATTATGAGTTACTTCAGCGGCTCGCAAATAATTTGATTTCTAATGCTTATCGATATGGCAAAGAAAACGGTCATATTAATGTAACTGTTCAGCGAAAAGAAACACAAGTTTCCTTTTCTGTTACAGATGATGGAATAGGCATTGCACCGGAGGAACAGGAGAAAATTTTCATGCGTTTTTATCAAGCGGAGCGTTCCAGAACCGGTGAGGGGAGTGGTTTGGGACTTTCGCTCGCAAAAGAAATCGCCTTGTTTCATCAAGGCAGCTTGACAGTGGAAAGCATCTTGGAAGAGGGCAGTCGATTTGAAGTGATTCTTCCCATAAAATAATCGTAAGAAGGCGCACTATTATAGTGCGCTTTTCTATTGCTTAAATGTTATCTGAAGTCGTTTTCTTACACATAAAATCGAGATAAACTTAATAAAAATCGCTGCAATTAATTATAAATGCTAAATAATACTATTTAAATACATTATAATCAAAAAATTAGAAATTTCTTGTACAAATTAACTGTTGCTTTTTTTTTGCTAAAATATGATATAATTTGATTAGAAGCATTAGGATACGCTTTGGCGGAAGAAAAAAAGTATAATGGGATTTTTTCTGTATGTTAATTTGTATTTCTAATAGCTTCAAAAAAATATAAACGTGTGCCATTTGGCACAGAAAGGAATTGGTGAAAACTATGAAGAGAATCAAAAAGATGGTGACTGCTATATGTGCAGTTACGACACTGGCTGCTTGTACAGTGGGCATGAGCGTGTGTGCAAGTGCTGCGAGCGGAACACTTTCCATGACTTCGTCTAGTGCGACACTTACAAACACATCCGGTGCTGCACGCTATGGGAATGTGAACTTTAACGTGATCAATCGATCTACTGGTTCACAGGTGAAGAGTTTTGGGAACAGCGGCAATGTTGCAAATTACTCGTCCATTACGGTGAGCAGCAGTGGCAGTTACTCAACGACAACGTACAGCTTTACGGGAAACGCTACGCTCTATAATGGCATAAGTGCCAATTCGGGCGTATTATGGAGTGATTCGAAAACCTATTGAAACTGATATTTTTCCATACTGGCGTTCGGCTATTTATAATAAATAAATAGCGAAGTAAAATTTACAGCGACGTTTTAAAAACGAAAAACTAGAGTATGGCATATAGGAATCGAATGATGGTATGTTTTAAAAAACGATTCTTTATGCCATTTTCTGGTTTGAAATGGAGGCGAGAATTTGAAACAAATTTTTTATCATATTCGAAGCTTAATCAAAAACGAAGGAATTATTTTTGTTGTCATTATGATATGCATCATTGCATCTGCATTTGTTCTGAATCTTTCCTATGGCTTATACAAAAACTTTGAAGTTGCAAAACAAATAGAAGTGGAAGATCTCAGTACTGTTGCGTTAGAATTTAATAAAGACGCCGCTCCGACCCAACGGCAGTTTCAAGATTTTGTGGAATCGCTCTCAGAGGAAACGTTAGACAAGATGTGGTTTTATGTTTCCGGAAATGTGGAGGAATTTGATGGTATGCATTATCCGTATCTGGAATCCAGATTTTCTTATTGAAACGGCGAATATTTGATTGCCACGGAATTTCGGGAAAATGCGGAAAATACCATGCGCTTTGGGAGAATGATTACCGATGAAGAGGAAAACAAGGGTGCAAATGTTACTTGTATCTGTGTATCGAATGTGGGAGAACCGACGGAACAAATGCAGGTACTCTTAGAGGGCGATGATACGCTTGTTTTTCGGAGCGTTTCCTATGAAGTTATAGGCGGCTCGGCGACGGCACTTGATTCCATGATCATTCCATTTCAAGCCGTTCCGGATGATTTTGTCTATGATGACGTTGTCATTTTTACATTTGATGGCGTGCTTACGAGAGCGACATATAACGACATTGTTACGACGGCAAGTATTTATATGCCTGATGCATTGACATTTCCGGAGCTGAATCTTTCGGACAACGACACCATTTCGATCTTTGACAATATTATTGCAATTGCAATCCTGATTTCCATTTTTTCTGCACTCAATTTTGTCTTGCTTTATCAGTTTATCTTGAAAAAGAGAACACATGATATGGCGATATTGCGTGTTTGCGGTTGTGGAAAGCTACGCCTTTTCTGTATGTATATCGGCGAATGTCTGTGTATAAGTATTCCCTTCTACTTGATTGGCACTGCACTTTATTATCTGCTTTTACGTTTCGTATTACAAAGCATTTATCCCTATATTTCAGAAGTGCATTCCTTTAAAATGTATATCATGATTTTTGCAATTTATATTCTAGCAGTTGTACTTGTCGTGGCGATTATGATTTTATCGCATATTAACAAGTCAATTGTCGGCCAACTAAAGGAGAAAAAGATATGATACTTTTAAAAACGGCATGGGCGGATTTTCGGAAAAATCTTCTTATGAATCTCTTCATTATCCTACAAGTGGCTGTTTCTCTCGTCATCACGGCAGTTATGATATCTACCATTAGCATTCGTACACAATATTACACGCCTTTTCGGGATATGTTCACTTCAAATGGTCTGTTTCTCAAGTTTAATTCCTGGTTGAATTTGGATACCGATTTTATGAGAATTTATGAATTTCTCGACGAAGAGGATATTTTAGAAATTTGTTCCGATGCAGATCACGTTTATTCGTGCTACACGCTTTATGGAGGGGTGGATGAATCGCTCGACTGGGATGGCTATCAATTTATAAGTTATGACGACGAATTTCTCGAACGCTATCAGCCGGACATGGTGGCGGGCAGATGGCTCAATATCACAACCGAACCCGATAATATTGAAGTGGTTGTTTCTGAAAATGATTATGGCGTTGAAGTCGGCGATGTGTTGACGATTAGTGCAGCGAATTATCCAGAAGATCTAAAATTTACCGCAACAGTCGTCGGGATTTTTCAAGACGGTTCAAAAATTGTCGGTGGTGCACTTAATGGTACATAAGATGCGGTGGATTTCAATGATTTTTATTATCCCTTTAATCATGAAATAGAAGGGAATATGGAAATTATCGCTTCTCATACGGCGATGCAGAATATTACTGGCGATTATGAGCTGGAGATTGAAGAGTTAGATTATGTGGTGCAGCCAATTACTTCTAGCGTGATTATTACTTATCTGGACAACGTCAGCACAAAACAAATTGAAGAAGACCAAAAGAAGATGTTGGAATATGGCGTAGGCACTACCGTTACACTGGATGAACTTCACGAGAACAGTATCGATTATTTGCTGGAAGAAGCAAAGATGTTTTTCCCAATCATCATTATTCTATTCATCCTGACTTCTGTCAGCAGCATTAGCACTTCTGCTTTGATTACACGAAAGAGCCTGAAAAACTATGCACTATATTATATCAATGGGTTAGAATGGAGACACTGTGCGATTGTAAATTTGCTGCATTCCATTTTTTCACTCGTTTTGGCAGTTGTTCTTGGATTTCTTGCACTGTTTCTCATACTGTACACAAGATTTGCAGATAGTGTAGAGATCATTTGGAGTGGCTATATTGTGTTGGCGTTTGCCGTACTAATTCTGTTGGAGATGTTGATTTCGATGATTATACCGCTTCGCATTATCGGGAAAAATACGCCCAAACAGATTTTAACGAGATAAAGGAGGAATTGGAAATGGTACAAGTAAAGGAACTTTCTAAAATCTACAACAAAGGCAAATTCAATGCGTTTCAAGCACTTTATGATGTCAACATAGAAATCCAAGACTGGGAACTGGTTGCGATCATTGGCACATTAGGCGCAGGGAAGTCAACGCTTTTACATATTCTCGCCTGTATGGATAGCTATGAAAGTGGAGAATATTGGATCGATGGCATCCTGATTAAGAATTCCTCTGAAAAACAGCTTGCACGGATTCGCAATGAAAAAGTTGGTATGGTTATGCAGGATTTTGCCTTGATTGACGATTTTACTGCCTTGCAAAATGTGATGCTGCCACTGGATTTCTCGAGAGAAAAAAAGACGAATAAAAAAAGCAACTGCTCGGAATGCGTTGCAATCTGTGGAAATGCTGGAATTTGCTGACAAGCCAACAAGTAAGCTTTCTGGCGGACAGAAACAGCGTGTTGCTATAGCTCGTGCAATTGCCAACCGTCCTAGCATGATTTTGGCAGATGAACCGACTGGTGCGCTCGACAGTAAAACCTCTGGTGAAATTATGGAGTTGTTTCATCAGCTGCATACACAGGGTGACACAGTTATAATCGTTACACATGACCTTGCAATTGCGAAACAATGTGAACGTATCATTCAAATTGAGGATGGTCGTATAAAAGATTATCAGTGATACTTCATCTAAAAAAATGACGTAATTGACCGTACAAAAAGCGCATCAGAGATTTTCTCTGGTGCGCTTTTTGTAATTTGTTCTATATGAGTGTAGTTTAAACCGTCTTATCGTGCTGTATAGTCAAATCGTGTAACTTCCGCTATGTCAACGCAATCTTTTCCATTACCACTGGAAAATAACGCAATATAGTTCCAGTGAAGCAGCCTCCTACTTCTGTAGTCAGGTATGCTGCCTCTCCCATACCTATTTGTTTCATTTTTCCTTCATACGGAGCATAAAAGAAACGATACCATTCTTGATCACCGTCAATGCGGAGTAAAAATCGTTCTGTATCAATGGGAATCTTTGCTTCTACTGCGGACAAAGATCCAATTCTGCGTCGAACAATCACGCAATTCTCATCGTTCAATCTAGTCATTACAATTTCATAATGATGACCAGGATTCATATAAATACTAAGTCCAACTTCTTCCTCATTTTGCGTTGGAGAAAAATAAAATTCTGCTTCTGCCGAAAAGAAAAAATGTTCTTGTCGTCTTCCAAGCCAAGCTTTGGGTTTATCTTCCGACAATTTCACAGCATTGCCACGGAGCTGTAGTGATTTTCCTATTAGCGAGATGCAATCGTCCAAGGGCATATAAATATAGTTCCACGAAGGGTGTAGTACATCGCCATTGAAGTGGTCACTGACGTTCATTCCTGGAATATATTTCGATGGTTGAAATAGTGTAAGAGTAGACTCTGTTTCCATTGTTGGAAGCACTGTGCCTTTTTCACCTACTGTCGGCCAACCATTCTCATCCCACTGTACCGAAACAAGCATGGTTTCCCGTCCCATGTTATGTCGAAATGGATAACCCAATGGACGATTTCCTAAAGCAACTGCCCACCATTTTCCCGTTTGATCTTCTAAAAAATCCACATGACCAATTGCTTTAATTGGCAAATTCTTTCCGATATTTGTTAGTATTAGGTTGTGCGGACAAGGCTCATAAGGTCCTAGTAGATTTTTGCTGCGTGCAATCACACACATATGGCAAAGTTCCGTGCCACCCTGTGCCAAAAGCAGATAGTATAATCCGTTGATTTTATATATATGTGGGCCTTCCGGATTATTTGCAGTACCTTGCCACAGCGTATGACGTTCTCCAATGACTTCTCCAGTTTTGAGATTTAGTTCTCAAAGATAAATCGTCTGATCTGTTCCTGTATAATAAACCCGACCGTCATCGTCAAAAAATAGAGATGGATCAATTCCGGGAAAGGGGAGCCACAGTAGATCTGACCATTCTCCAGACGGCTCCTTTGCAGTGATAATAAAATTGCCGTGGTTATCACCGTTTACCCGTGTGGCAATGACATAAAAAGCACCGTCATGGTAGCGAATTGTGGGAGCATAAATATTCCAGCAATTCGGAGCACCGGGTATCAAATCAACCTGATTACGGCGTGTAAGACAGTGTCCAATTTGTTCCCAGTGTACCATATCACGACTATGATAAATTGGAATTCCAGGGAAGTATTCGAAAGAACTGACCACCAAGTAAAAATCTTCATCAACACGGCAAATACTCGGGTCTGGATGGAATTTAGGTAAAATGGGATTGCCGTATTTCATCGCAAACTCCTTTTTATTTATTGCATCTTACCACATAGAGCCTTTGCAGTTTGTGCTAAATATGGTACATCTAACGTTGCCAGCGTTCCGGTATCACAAGCAGCCGCCAATTTCGGGTCAAGTGGAATCCGTTCCAATACCGGCAGAGGAGTTGCATCAATAGAATCGTCTGTCCCAAATAGTGGAATTTCTTTGCCGCAATCTGGACAGACCAAATAACGCATATTTTCAATCATTCCCAAAACCGGAATATCCATTTTTGTCGCCATGTTGATTGCTTTTTCTACAATCATAGATACCAGGGATTGGGGTGTAGATACTACAAGAATTCCTTCAAGCGGCAAACTCTGGAATACAGTTAGTGGTACATCTCCCGTCCCAGGAGGCATATCTACAAACATATAGTCCACATTGCCCCATCTGGTGTCTTCCCAAAATTGCTTAACGACACCGGAAATCACAGGGCCACGCCAAAATACCGGATCCGTTTCATGCTCCAAAAGTAAATTCAGCGACATGACTTTTGTTCCGTTTTGTGCAACGTGTGGTAACAAGCTTTCGTCCTCTGTTTGTGCATAAGCGTGAATACCGAAAATCTTTGGTATCGATGGACCTGTAATATCAGCATCTAAAACTGCGGTTTCTAATCCTAATTTCCGTGCTTGGATAGCTAAAAGGCTTGTGACGATGGATTTACCAACACCGCCCTTTCCGCCGACAATTCCAATAACGTGCTTGATTCCGGACGTATTTCTCACAGTGCGTGCAACCTTTTCTTTGTCTTGGCATTCCTCTGCAGAAGAACAAGAGCTGCATTGCTGATTACAATCTGCCATATTAAAACTCCTTTATTGCTACTCAAATTTGAAACACAAACGTGTTTCTTTTATTATACCATAAAGCTTCTAAAATTGCAAGAGATAATGTGGAATCATCCACAGAATTCCATATAAATATAGCGTAGTAGCTTATACTACTACGCTATGAATAAAATTAACTTTTGAAGGTCACATCATGTACGCCAAATTTTTCTTTTCGCTCTGCATCAACCAATCAATTCTTCCCAAGTTACCGTATTTCCAGCTGCCAAGCTAGCGAAATACCGCTGGATAATATAAGCGTCCTGTACGGTGATATTCCCGTCTCCATCCACATCTGCGGCAGTCTGCTGTGCGTTTGTCAAGCCGTCGCTTTTCCCAGCAGCAGCGTTCGCAAAGGCGCACTGACAGAGATAAGCGTCTTGTACTGTGATTTCACTGTCGCCGTCGAGGTCGCCGGTGGAATCTGTCACTGTAATATCCGGCATTTCTTCGCCGTAGTGGATGGTGGCAGAGGTAAGACAGATATTATAAGATTTTTCTATTTCGTTCCATTCACTTTCTGTGCCGGTGTAGTAGACGTCAATTAAACTTGTGCAGCTATCAAACGCATATGCTCCAATACTCATCACACTGTCTCCAATCGTGACAGAAGTTAAGCTGGTGCATTCATAAAACGCATAGTATCCTATACTCGTCACGCTGTCGGGAATCGTGACAGAGGTTAAACTGTCGCAGTAAGAAAATGCTCCATCCCCAATACTCGTCACCGCAACCCCATCAATCTCACTGGGAATTTCAACTTCTGTCACAGAGGTATTACAACCCGTAATCTCAATCGTACCATCGTCTAAATAATCATACGTCAAATCACCGTAAGTATATTCCTCCGCACTTATAACCTATTCCGGCACACCCGAAAAAACTTCAGTCAGTGTACCCCCCCCGATTCCAGAAAATGCCATTCCAGAAAGGAGAATTGTTCCTGCCATCACTCCCGACAGCTATTTTTTCATTTGTAACATCACTCATTACCTCCAACAATAGATATTTTATGCAAGACAGCTAAAAGCTTATCCTACTTAATAATATTATTATACCACATTTTTCAGAAATTGCAAGTCCTTTACGCTGATTTCATATAAAAAATTATGCAAAACCGTTTTCATCCTTTCAGATGAAAACGGTTTTAGCACTATAATGACATTTTGTAAACCTAAATCAATTCTTCCCAAGTTACCGTATTTCCAGCGGCATAGCTAGCGAAATACCGCTGGATGATATAAGCGTCCTGTACGGTGATATTCCCGTCTCCGTCCACGTCTGCGGCAGTCCGCTGTACGTTCGTCAAGCCGTCGCCGTTCCCAGCGGCAGCATTTGCAAAGGCACATTAACAGAGATATGCGTCTTGGACAGTGATTTTACTGTCGCCGTCGAGGTCACCCAAGTCTAACGTGGACGATGCAACATCTTCTAAATCGGTTTCATATGTGCCGTCGCCGTCCGTGTCTATTGCTACATCGATGGTGTTTTCGTCGATTTCATAGAGATAAACTTCGGTGTAGTTGGTAGTGAAGGTGGTGGTGGCGGTGACGTCGTCATTGTAAGCCTCTACAGAAACAACGTTCAAACTGGATTCACTACTTATTGTATAACCACCATCAACTTTTTTATAAATCACATTGTCAACTCCGCTTCCAGAGACAGTTACAGCATACCAGTCTGTCACACATTCGCTTTCATTTGAAACAATCGAAACTTCATAATTCATATCTGAATCAATAATCGAAATCAATCCAGTTGGTTTAAACAGGGTATATGTTGCATCTGTGACAGCTGCGTAAAAATTCACGTTTTTATAGTCCATCATCAAATCATAATCAGACGGTATGGAGTAGGATAATTTATAAGAAGATGTAGGATCCCAAAATGCATAGTTTTCGCTGTCATCACTGGTAAATTCATCATCCGAATCGTTTTTATAAGATACAATACCATTATTTCCTTCATCACCTGCATAATCGTAATCCGGATTTCCGGAACTAGAAAGAATATCAACAGAATAATCATTTCCATCAATATTGTCAATTGATAAGCCGGCAATATAGTGATCAACCGTCGTTGTATTAGATAAATTTTTCATTGTCAATTCATTGAACGTTCGAAGTCCTTTGATATATCCATGATTGATATTTCCGTCGCTGGCATTCCAATAACAATATCTTGTATCGTTATTCCAATACGGTATAACCCAGCTGTAATCATCGGGATCATAGTAAATACAAGTTTCATCTGTAACGCCATTTGTAGAAAGATGATTCGGGTCAGCAATGAGAATACGCATAGTATAAGTATGTTTTAAACCATTCCGGTCAGTAAAAGTATATGGATCATCCGAACAATCTTCCAATCCATAGGCAATTACCAAATGACCATCATCTTCTGTAGAATTATTGGAAGAATTATATGTTTTGAGCGTGTAAGAAACATTAATCAGCGGTCCGCCGTTCTGGATTTCTTCTACATTTTGAATTAACAATTGCATCCAAAGTGCCTGATTTGTATTTTCTATTCCAGTATACAAATCTTGTCGAATGACTTGTCTGACTGAACTAATACTCTGTGACAATTGATAAAAATTAATCATAGAAATAATAGAATTATTATTTGTGCTGCTGTTTACAGTACTGCCGCCGCCATAATCGGACACATCTAAGTCACCAATCTTAGCCAAAATTTGTGTTGCCGTCAAACCATAACAAGAGCCTTCAAATTCTTTTGATTCCTGTTCCTGTATAACTACTTTGTCATTGTTGCTTAAACTATACTTTTCTGCCAAAGCTTTGAAAATGCCTTTCGATATGGAATAATCATCTCCAAAATAAGTCGAATTATTATCAAAATTCCAGTTATCCTCTCCCCAGATAAATGCATCTTCATAGGCGATTGTTGTGGATGCTGTTGTAGTGGTAGTCGTGGTTGTAGTTGTTGTAGTTGTTGATGTTGTGGTGGCCGTTTCTCCAGAATCTTCTGTAATGGAAATCGTGCATCCTTTTACTTCTTCTTCCGAAAGATAAGTATCATTCACTTGTGCGGCATTTCCATCACTTCCTGTATAACTGCTTATGGAATATGAATCCCCAGCGCACGCATCTTCCGGCAGTTGGACATAAACCGTAACGATCAATCCTGCAGGAACTCCACTGGTAGAAAGCCCTGCCCACCAACAACAGTTGTTATTTTTCGCACAGGTATTTACACTAAAATAACTACTGCATACATATTTCAAATAACTTAATGCGTCATCTAATTCAAATCCAAACCCCAATTTGGTAACGCTCTCTTGTACAATAAACCGGGACTTCTATGCAATAATCATTTGCGGCGAGGTCACTCTCGGATATAAATACATCACCGAAGTATAATAAATAAGTAGTGTCAAGTTCGGTTGTAGTAGTAGTTTCTTCTGTTGTTGTCGTTGTGGTAGACGGCACTTCTTCGCCGTAGTGGATGGTGGCGGAGGTAAGGTAACTGTTATTAGCACCAATTTCTATTTCGTTCCATTCGCTTTCTGTGCCGGTATAGTAGACGTCGGTTAAACTGGTGCAGCCATAAAACGCATATATTCCAATACTCGTCACACTGTCGGGGATGGTGAGGTTTGTGAGACCGGTGCAGTAATAAAACGCATCATCTC
>JAJQEI010000042.1 GCA_021201755.1 Ruminococcus sp.
TTCAGAAAATTTTGAAATATGGTGTGGCGTTTTGTGATAAAGCGTGTCGAGTGAAGCTTGCAGTTGCGGAATAATTAAAAAGATTTTTCGCTACAGTCTATATTTTAGAAGGCGAAATCAACCTAAAATGCAAAATGACAAATGAGAAAAAATCACGCATTTACGTGGTGTCGCACTTTGAAAAAAACAAAAAATACGCAGAAATAAAGGGTGATGCATCGGCTCCACCACCCTCACAACAATACGAACACGTCTCCAAGGCTGCAGTTATCTGTTCCAGAGGGGGCGTGTTTGCTTTATCGGTGACATTGATAAGGATTGCAATTTTTTCCGGATAGATGATGACACGATTTACCAGTGCTTCGATGAGGTCGGATTTATTCGCTTGTGTTTTGTCTAGCCTTGCGAATTTGTGCATGAAAATTTGAAAATGTTCCTGTTTTAAGTCTGGCATTTGGATGGAAAGCTACCGTATTTCCGCTTCTAAGGCGGTTTTCCGGCGTTCTAGTTCTGTTATGGCATCGTTTTTAACCCCTGCGAGTGAATGCCGCTTAAAACGGCGTCAAAAGCGTTTTGCAACTTCTTTTCTACTTTTTTTTCGGCTTTTGCAGCTTGTAGCTGGACATTTTCCGCACGTTCCTTTTGATAGAGCGTGTAAGCTTTATCGGCGATTTCATCGCACTTTTCCGGCGTGAGCGCATCCTCTAAAGCGTGAACGATGGTGTCCTCTAGCTGATACGCCGGCAACCGTCCACAGCATCCGGCATCGCACTTATAATAATAATAGCGTTTGCCCGTCTTGCTTGTTCCAGCTGTACCTCGAATCGGCTTTCCGCACTGTGAACAGGTCAAAAAGCCGGTCAATAAATAATCGTGTTTCGGGTTTGTGTGACGGTGCTTTTGTTTGCTGTTTTTCAGCTTCGTTTGCACTCGTCCCCACAAGTCCCTGTCGATGATTGCAGGGCAAGTGGACGGCTCTGCAACCATATCGGACGTATATTCCCCGATGTATTTTCGATTGCTGCAAATACGGGACAGCGTGTCATGTCGGAATGTTTTCCCACGCTGCGTAACATATCCGGCATCGTTTAGCATGGCGCAAATTTCCGCAAAGGTTTTCCCACTGTCGTATTCCGTGAAAATCATGCGCACAATCGCTGCGCCACGTTCGTCAATTTCGAGCCGTTTATCTGCTCCAACTTTATAACCGAGGGCAGTGTAACCGCCTGTAGTTTTGCTCTTATAAATATTTTCACGCATCCCCCGTTTGATTTTCTGCGACAATTCCGCTGAATAATATTCGTCCATCCCCTCAAGTACAGCCTCCATAATAATTCCCTCTGGCGTGTCCGAAATTTGTTCCGTCGCTGAAACGACTTTTACACCGTTTTTTCTTCAGCTTTGACTTATAAATTGCGCTGTCGTAGCGGTTACGGGCGAAACGGTCAAGCTTGTAAACGAGTACGGCTTGAAATTTTCCCGATGCTCTGCACTTGTACCAGACATAGCACGGTCAATATAAGTATTCACAATTTGTAAATCGTGCTTTTCGGCGTATTCATTGCATACTCGAATTTGCCCCTCAATCGATTGTTCTGTCTGTCGTTCGCTGGAATAGCGTGCATAAATGACGGCATTCATAATTTTTTCCTCCTTGAAATGATTTGTCCCTTGACAAATTGTGCGGAATGTGTTACAATATAAGTAACAACAAAAAAGTTGTGTCCATGTGAATTCCCCGAAAAATTCCCTTTTCGATTTTCATTTGTAATCGTTTTTATCTTCTTGAAAATATCCCCTTGCTATGATGGTATCAAGGGGCATTTCTTTTTTTATTCTCCGAGCTTCTGAATCAATGCTTCTTGCAATGTGGCAGAAAAGTTGATGTGCGCTTTTTCCGCTTTTTTATTGAGCCAAGATGGGATGGTGCAGTTTTTCTTAACTGCACGATTATCAAGGCTTTTTCGATATTCCGCAAAATCACAGTCAATCAGTGTGCAAAATTGCCCTTCTTCCAACGCAATTTCGCATAGATCAGATGGCGCAGGAATGGTTTCACCCTTGTCTTCCCATGTGATACCCATCAAATTGATAGCGTCTCGAGCCATGTCGATGGCGTCCGTCAAATCTTTGCCCTGTGTTGCAATATCAAAGTCTGGGATATCGACAACATATTCGTTTTTACTTTTTGTAAATATAGCTGGATATACTTGTTTCATGATGATTCCTCCTTCATGGCGGTAACAGAAAAGCAGAATGGCTTTATTTCAGCCCGTGCTTCTTGATGATCTTTTGTGCGAGAATTTCGTTGATTTCTTTATGGCGTGGTATCGGCTCTTCTTTTTCGCCGTTGGTGTAAATATCATGTCTGCCGCCGTCTCGAAGAAACGTCCAACCATTCTTTTTCAAAAGTTTTATCAAATCTCTGCGTTTCATGTCTTCACCTCATAAATCTATTATACGCCTTTCATGCGCATTTGTCAATACTTACAGCCAAATTTATTTGTAAATTATTTTTGAATAGAACAGCGCTTACAGATTGTATTGTAAACGCTGTTTTTCTTTTGACCGTGATTTTTTGTCACGGTCTTTTTTATATTGGTACACTGTCCATATACAATTTATCTGGGCAAATATCGACTTCGTTCCCGTCTGCATCTTTCCATGTGATCGTGCCATACGCCACATATACTGCGGAAAAATAAGTGCGATTTTTCAAAAATGAAAAAACCGGTTTTTCCAGCAAATGCGAAAGATCACTGATGCGTTGCTGACCGTTCTCAAATTCCACAAGCAAACGGTAGCCATCAAGTGGCTGCACTTTTGTTACCGTTTTCATTGCGATACCTCCTCACTTTAGCGGCTCGATTCGGAATATCGGTTCGCCGCTTTGTGCAAGCTGCCAATTGGCAGCGAGTTCGTCTTGATGAATGGCGATCCACGCTTCGACAAGCTTTCTTTGCTTATTGGGCAAATTTCCGTCCAGCAGTTCGCCGTCTAGCGTGAAGCTTGCTTTGCAATCTCCGTAAATCGCATGAATATGTGGCGGATTATGGTCGTCATAGAACATTCGAATCAAAATGCCATAGAACATCGAAATTGTTGGCATAGATTTTTTCTCCTTTCGTCATGCCGTGGCGTTTTGTCACGGTCTTTTTTTATGCCTTTATGGCAGTTCTGCGATGCCGATTACACGTCCAAAGCACCGCATGGTGTCGCTGTCGTGCAGCTGAATATCGTCATATTTCGAGTTATGAGAAATCAAGCGGTCACCGCCGTATTCCTTAATATAACCCGATCCATTGACAAAGAAAACGCCAATTTGCCCTTGTTCAATCTGGTCCACCTGTTGAACAAGAACGATGTCGCCGTCGCTGTAACTGGATTCCATACTGTCGCCGGATACACGCACGGCGAAAGTTGCACGCCTTGCTTCTGGAGTGTCGACGACTTTCAGCTTTTCCATCCGTTCGTATTCGTCCAGCGCATAGTCTATGCCGGCAGATACAGCGTCTTCGCTGTAGCAGACCGTCCAAGTAGGTTTGGGTTCTTCTGCTTGCGCCGTTCTAGAGCTTTCTACAACGCCTCCAAGCTGTGTCATGATATCGAGGATACAAGCACGGATTTTCGGCGGTAAGGCGAGAAACGCTTCTATCACCTCGTCTTCTGTGGCATCGGTTAGGTCGTATTCTCCGAACGGGTCGGGGGCAGGTTCTCGACCGAGTAGATAGTCTGTGGTAACGCCGTAGAAGTCGGCGAGTTTTACATAATTTGCACCATTAGGCTCAGCGTTGCCGAGTTCATATTTTTGGTAAGCCTGTTGAGATATTCCGAGCAGCTCAGCGACATCAGCTTGCCTTAATCCTTTTTCTTTCCGCAATTGTTTTAATATTTTTGCTGTTGTCATATGGGGTTCACCTCCTTTAATAGTATTATACAACTTTTTGTAGTATGTGTCAATAGAAAAAAAGGAAAATGTTTTGAAAAATGCTTAAAAGTTGTGCAAATAGCATAAATAATCAACCTCAAATTGTGCAAAAGCACCAAACTTTTAAAATTAGAGAAAAAAAGTTGTTTTTGCTATTGACAAGTACAAACGAAAGTTGTATAATATAATTACCGCAAGGGAAACCAAGCGAGTAAAAACACAAAGGCGAAAACCGAAAAGAGGAATTACAATGAAAACAACGAACACATTAGGCGAAACCAAGTCGAAAGAATGGAAGGCAACCCTTATGAATGCATATGGCGGCACGTATGACGAATGGGTAGACGGCACACGGGCGAGATTCTGTGAGACGTATGACGTAGCGATGAATAGGGTGAGAAGCTTAGTAGGCATGGACGATAACGATACAATATTTACCATCATTGAGTTATTGAAAGTCCATTGTTGGAAGTTGAATGGACTATAGCGGGGCGGTTTGTGGGTTGGTGTGTTGTATTTTGTTACAAGGTTGATGGGTTATGCGATATGCAGATGTGAAGCTACTGCACCGTGTGACGGTGGCAGAGGATAAGCTCGGAAATCCGGTTTATGAAGTGATGGCAGAGCGTTCCCCTTATGTTGGGATGCTATCCGGCAGGCTGTCGCTGCCGCAGGATTTGGACGGCAGGACGGTCACGGAAAACAATCCGGAAATTTGGACGAATGTGCCGCCGGAAAAGCTACAGCAGGCGGCAGGGATTCAAATCGAAAACGACCGATTTGAAGTGAAAGAGATTTATGAAGAATTGCGGGGCGGTTGGAGTCTGGCGGTTCTGGATAGATGGAGACAGTGAGACCTCTCCGTCACGCCTACGGCGTGCCACCACCCCTTTTAGGGGAGGCTATATGGAGGCTATGTGGAAAGGAATAGATTTATGGAATATACAATTGACAAGAAAACATACAAATTGCACTACAGCTTGAAGCGGCTGGAAGTGTTGGAAGGTGTAACGGGAGTAAGTCCGCTGTCGATTGTGGCAGGGATAAATGAACAGAAATTCCCGTTAATTAGCGTGATGAAAAATTATTTTGCATATGCCTTGATGGATGAGGGCGGCGTGTATGCGCCGACGAAAAAGGCGATTGCATTCGCTGAAGAATACATTGTGCAAGAGGGCTTTATGGCGGTGATGACTGCCGCCGTGGAACAGCTGATGGAAGATTGCCCTTTTTTGTTCCAAGGCGGTTCATCGAACTCGAATACTTAAGAGACGATAAACCGAAAAAATATACTGAACAGGAAGAAAAGGAAAATGCAAAGTATAGCAAGCTGCAAGACTTTGCATTTTTTGCGGCAAATTTCGGATACAGCAAAGTGGAATATGAAATACTAACGCCCACGGAAAAAGCGTTTCTACTCAAGGCGTATGAAGAAAAGGTGGTTTCGGATTCGTCACTTTTGGCATCGGCTGTTGCAAACGCCGTGGGGAATGTCCTGCGGAAAAAGGGCAAGCGTCCGCAGAAGCTGTGGAAGAAAAAGCCGAAGCCTGGCAATGTGGAGCAGCGAGACAGCGACGTTGAAATTGCAAAGCGCAACGCCGAAAAAGACGGCAATGCATGGATCGCACGGATTTATGCCGCAAACCATCGAAAATTAAAACGGCGGTCAGCTCCACCAGAAAACAGGAAGTGATATTTTTATGAGCATTCCAACAAAGCGATATATTGACGGCGTGCCCTATTCTGACCAAGAATTTTGGGGTGTGAAGTTCGGCGGCAAGGACGGCTGGGATACGCCGGACGACGCAGAATATGACAGCGTTAGAAAAGCCGTAACCGGCACAACGGCAGTTCCGTCCGTAGGCGGTTTACACACTTGGGACGATTGGGAAGCACATTGGACGGACGTCACAATCGGTGCGCCGGATGTGGAAACCTACACGGTGGATATTCCTGGACGGCATGGCTTGCTTGATTTGTCGGAGGTGCTAACAGGTGCGCCGGTGTATAAAAATCGGGAGATTGAAATTGAGCTGACTTATCCAGGTTCGGGCGGTCAATGGCATGAGAAATATTCGGATATTCTGGAACAAGTCCACGGGAGAACACAGCAGCTGGTGTTTGACTCTGACCCTGGGTATTATTACGAAGGGCGATGCACGGTAAGCAGTCAAAGACAGGATAATTTTTATTCTACTTTTACCATTACGATGGATGCAAACCCATTTAAATATTTGGTAAATGATTCGCTGGAAGATTGGCTGTGGGACCCATTTTCGTTTGAAGATGGGGTAATTCGAGAGCTGGGGAGTATTACGCTGAACAACTTGAACAGCTATGTCACGACGGTGGAAATTGGTACTTTAAGCTATGACACGGAGGCGTGCATAAAGGGTACAAGTTGGGAAAACGATAGTGAATTAGACCCAAGTACGGAATCGGGGCGAGCTTATCTCACACTTACTGTTACTGCAAGGATACCAGACGGCGACGGCGGTTATGATACGGAGGACATTTATTCCGGTACTGCTTTTTCTAGTTCACTTGTGGAATTCACCATTCCAGCAGGGACAGAGAAAATCACGATGGGGTGGTGGGATTTAGGCACGTATCTGGCGTCTATCGGCGGCGAAATTACACAGACTTTCGCTCTTTATTTCCGTGAAAAGAGGTTGTAGGCATGGCGGCTTTTTATGTGATAAAGTGGTTTGCATGGAGCGAAAAGCCGCAGCATACGGCAAGCTGGAAAATCTTGTACGACCCGACGAAAAACGACGCTAGTGAAACGAAATTATACAGCATCCAGAAAAAATTATCAGGTGATAGACCCGACGCTGGATATGGTGATGAATGAACCGGGGGAATTAACTTTCACGGTACCGCCGACGTGCGCCTATTACAGCAACCTAAAAAGCGCAGGAATTCGGATTTGTGTGGCGGTGTTTCGAGATGGTTCGTTTTTATGGGGTTGGCATCCGCTGACCATTGACGAAGATTTATACGGGAGTTTGACGTATTCCTGTGAGGGCGTTCTGGGCTGGCTGTCGGATGTGATTGCGCCGGTGTTTAATCACTCGGGGATAACCATCTGGGGGATGTTCGTCAGCATTTTTACAAGTCCTTACAGCTATGGTACAAGATGCACAGATGGCAATTCTGTGGCAAGCTGTTACCGCAGATTTTCAGAAGTGTCGATGTGGAGCAGCATTGCAGTTGAGGGATTTAGCGAAGCAAGCTCTATCGACACCATCACGAGATACACCGAAAAGAATTTAACGGCAATGGAAATATTTAAAACTCGTTTTTATGATTATTTCGGCGGTTATCTGGAGGTAGGGTTGATGGAAGAATCGGTAGATGTTAGCGTCAGCACGTACGGCATTTGGACGCTGGAATACAAAAATCAAGATGCATTTAATGTGATGAGCTTGAGCGTTGGAGAAAATATTCAATCGCTGACAAGAACGACAGATTATACTGATTTCTGCACGGCGTATGCGCCGGTGGACAGCAACGAAAACAGCATTTTATCGGCGTATACGATGCACGGAGAATATTCAGACTACGAAACCGAAGGGACTGTGGACTTTACATATTATGGGGCGGAAATTGTCAAGCCGTATTTGTCGCCGCTTTTGGTAAATATGGACTTGGCGGGCAAATACGGCGTGATTGCACAGACGCTGGATGTGACAAGCCTTAGCGATAGTGGGGACTCTAACGACCCACCGGAAAAAGATGATTTCGACACCGAAGAATTATGGCAAGCGGCTTATGATGAGTGGGTCGGAGCAAGGGTTTCGGAAACGTACGCAAGGCTTGCCACTCTCGCTGAGCCAGAATCCACTATCGAAGTAGAAGCGACAGATACGACGCTGGTGACGGGAAATTATTTGCACGTGGGAGATAAAATTTCATACACGGATGCGGAAAATAACGAGTATGCGGACATGGTGATTGAAGAATTGGAAATTGATTTAGACGACCCTACAAGCAATAAAATTACGCTGAATGGCACGCTAAAAGCGCTGTCGAAAAAGGTGAAGTGAATTTTGAGAAAGGCGGTAGGAAAATGCGATATCGCAAGCTAGAATATTATATCATGCCGGAAGATGCGCCGATGGATTTGAATTTGCTTTGCTACTGGTTAAAAGAGCATGAAATCGACTGTCACAGATACCGGCATTTAAGAGAAATGTATGAAGGAAATCATCCGATTTTACACGTTCCAGACAAGCCGAAATGGAAACCAGATAACCGCATTGTGATGAATTTTGCGAAGTATATCGTGGACATGCTAAACGGCTATTTTTTGGGCATTCCAGTGAAAACGAATGTGCAAGATGAAGCA
>JAJQEI010000037.1 GCA_021201755.1 Ruminococcus sp.
CCACCTGTTCCCATTCCGAACACAGCAGTTAAGCTCTTTTGCGCCTACGATACTTTAGGGGTGACCCTGTTGGGAAATTGGTCAGTACCGATTTTGGAAGAGTAATTTTTTTGCTCTTCTATATTCCTCCATAGCTCAGTCGGTAGAGCACTCGGCTGTTAACCGAGTTGTCGTTGGTTCGAGTCCAACTGGGGGAGCCAAATGAAAATATCCGAACTCTGTGTGAGTTTGGATATTTTTATTATGTTTTTCACGATAAAAGAGGAGATATTATGCACGTAAATTATTCAGATTCTATAAACAATACCTTGTCAAATGCCATGCCGCCAGAAGATGTTCTCGAAAATGTGGCAGAATTATTTAAAATTTTTGGTGATTTGACACGGGTGCGAATTATTTTCGTCCTATTTCAACAAGAAGAGTGCGTGATGGAAATTGCACGAAAACTGGATATGTCGCCCTCTGCCATATCGCATCAGCTGCGCATTTTAAAGCAATCTCGTCTAGTGACAAGTCGTCGAGATGGAAAGACAATTTATTATGCACTAGCAGATGCACATATTTCTTCGATTTTTGGACAGGCAATGGAACATATCCAAGAATAGGAGAATGATTCACGATATATTCCAATTTTGCGGTACTATTGAAAATTTTTTGGAAAGTCACAAAAAACTCTTGATTTTTTTTGTTGCATCTGTTATAATAAAAACGGTGGAGATTTCTCCATTTTGTTTTATAACAAATCCTTACGGAGGTGAAAAATTATGGCATATAAAATTACAGACGCATGTTTAAGCTGTGGCAGCTGCAAGGATGAATGTCCGGTAGATGCAATTTCTGAGGGTGAGACACAATATGTCATTGCTGAAGATTTGTGCATTTCCTGTGGTTCTTGTTCTGGTGCCTGTCCAGCAGATGCAATTGAAGCAGATTGAGCGAAGTTGTATCGATGTTCGGTTAGAAACAAGTGGACTTGCTTCTTGCTTCTAACCTTGTAAGAAACGAGTGCCAAATTGGTTTGGATACTCTAATGATAGACACGTTTTCGAAAATTTTCGATGACGTGAAAGGAATTGAAAATGCGAAAAATATTCAAAATACAGACAAAATTGCTTAGCTTATTTCTGTGTGCGGCTTTACTTGTTTTGCCGGGATGTGGTGACAAATCCAGTGGGACAGTACGCAGTGCAGAGGAAGTAACAGAAGCGACAACATCAACAATAGCAGTTATCGCAGAACGATATGATGCCAACATCGGAGAAGAGGTTTCTCTTGATGATGTTACAGCGACTTTGGATCACGCTTATTTGTCTTCGTATACATTTACTGATGGAGATCAAGACTTGGAAATCATCTTTTATCAGATTACGATTACCAATGGTTCTGATGAATCTATTTCCGCTAATATCTTATCTGGAACGTTCTATGGTTTGGCAGATGGAGAGTCATACGCTACTGTAGCAGTGCGTTCGATGCATTTTATTACTTATCAATTCGGAGAAGATGCAGAGTGCTTTAACGATAACATTGAACCCGGTGAGACTCGAATAGGTTATGTATATATAGAAATGCCAGCTGGTTTTTCAGAGGCGACGTTGATTTATTATCCCGACGCAGGATTGCTGGATTATACCGTTGCCTACTCGTTTACGTTCAACCGTGAAGAATTGGAAGATGCACCAGATCCGATAACGCCGTTTGAAACGTCTACTTCTGATGATTTGACTTCTGATACAACGGAGGAAGAAGAATAATATGGATGCTTTTTTGGAGCAGCTACTCGCCCGACGCAGTGTGCAGCAGTATATCGGTGAAGAGATTTCGAATGATGCGCTGCAACTTGTGCTACAAGCGGGTTTAGCGTCTGCTTCGGGACGAAACCAAAAGCCATGGGAATGGGTTGTGGTGCGAAATCGTGAGACACTAGTGAAAATGTCTCACTGTCGAAAAAACGGAGCAGCGAAAATGCTTCAGAATGCAGATTGTGCAATTGTTGTTCTGGGTAATCGAGAAAAGACGGATACGCTTGTGGAGGATTGTTCAATTGTCATGTCGAATATGCATCTGATGGCAGACCATCTTGGGTTGGGCAGCTGTTGGATTCAAGGTCGAATGCGATATGCAGAGGATGATACTACCACGGAGGAATATTTGCGACAATTGTTGCAATTTCTGGAAATTTTTCAGTTAGAAGCGATTCTTTCTCTAGGGATTCCGTTACAAAAGCCGGAACCACATCAGGTAGAATCGTTTGATACTTCCAAGGTACATTGGGAGAAATTTTAAAATATGATAGATGATATCGTTGACACACCTACAATCACCCTTGAATTTTAACTGAAAACATATAAATAATAAAAGCACCTCAGAGGTTCTGTATTTCTACAGACAATTGAGGTGCTTTTTATTTATTTTATAGAATGATATAATATCACTGTGTTGTGCCAGTTCCATCCACCAATTCAAAATCTACATTTCCGCTATTGATGTCAGTTTTGGTACAAAGAACCCGAACCGTGTCACCCAGACGATAGCGAACTGTTCCTTGTTCTTCACGGAATACGATTTCGTCATCGTTAATCCAGTCGGATTTAGGCAGCGTAGCGACGTGTACCAACCCTTCCACTGTATTGGGTAGGGAGACATAGAATCCGAAGTCGGTGATACTGGAAACGATACCATCAAATTCTTCACCCAGATATTGCTGCATATATTCTGCTTTGTAGCAGTCGTCTGCACTGCGTTCGATGGAGACGGCACGTACTTCTGCTTCTGTGGAACGATCAGCAGCCGATTCTACGAATAAAGAGTACTGTCGCTGCATAATTGTAGAATCTGGATTTTCCAGATAGCTGCTTAAAATTCGGTGAATTGCCAGATCGGGATACCGCCGAATGGGAGAGGTGAAGTGGGCATAATCAGCAAGGCATAAGCCGAAATGTCCAACTGGTTCCGGTGAATAGCAAGCTTTTGCCATGGAATGCAGCACCATAACATTTAAAACAGGATATAGCTCCGTTCCTCTTGTACCATCTAAAATTTCTGCTAGGTGCTTCGGCTGAATTTCATCGAATTTCGGAATTGGCACACCCAGACGCAGCAAAATTCCCTTCAGATTTTCGATTTTCTCGGTAGTGGGCTTGTCGTGGATACGATAGACAAAGGGCAAGTACTTTTCACGTGCCATTCTGGCAGCCGCCTCATTAGCAAGCAGCATCATTTCTTCGATGATGCATTCGCTCTTGCCACGCTGTCTTGCGACAACATCCACGCAGACGTTTTCTTCGTTGAGTATCAATTCTCCCTCTGCCGTTTCCAATTCTGGCGCACCACGCAGTTTTCGTTCACGCAGCCGAATGTCGCATAATTCGTCCATCAGTGGAATCATGTGTTCTACATCACGATATTTTTCCAGTAGTTCCTGCGAAGCTGTGCCATCTAAAATTTGATTGACCTCTTTATACACGCCCTTGACCGCAGAGCGAATGACGGATTTGGAAAATTGATAAGAGATAATTTCTCCCCTTTCGTCCAAGTCCATCAGAGCGGAGAAAGCGAGGCGATCTTCGTGTGGGTTTAGGGAACAGATTCCGTTAGACAGACTTTCTGGCAGCATAGGGATAACTCGATTGGCATAATAAATACTTGTGCCACGTTCCAATGCTTCCACGTCTAAGGCGGATTTTGGCTTTACATAGTGGGAAATGTCGGCGATGTGTATGCCGAGCCGATAGCCGGTTGCTGTTTTTTCTATAGAGACGGCATCGTCCAAATCTTTTGAATGGGCACTATCAATGGTGAAAATCGGTGTATTTCTTAAATCCAAGCGTTTTGTATATTCTTCTTCAGGAATGGGTGCTTGAGATAAGGTTTCTGCCTCTTGCAACACCTCATCGGGGAATATCGTTTTGGCGTTGTGAATTGCTACAATCGATTCTGCACAAACACTGGCTCTCGTAGATTCCCCAAAAGAAAAGACAATTTTTACCTTGTGTTCTGCGTGACGCTGCCCACGAGAGATTACTTCTGCCAGCACCTTTTCTCCCTCGTGGTACAGGACACTGCCCTTACGGGAGATTTGAAGTGGCAATTTTGCCATATTGTCCGACTTAAACATGAGCAAGCCCTTTTCATCGACGATAACGCCGACTAGGCGAGCATCTGCTTCTTCCAAAATTGTCAGTACCTCACCCTCCGGCTTTAAGCCATTTCGAGAGGGAATCCGTCCGATTAGGACACGGTCATTTGTCAACGCACCCTGCAAATATTTTCCGGGAATAAAAACATCCTGTGCGCCTTCCTTATCCGGGCGGGCAAAGCCAAACGTTCGACTTAAACGTACGATCGTAGCCGGGAAATAGCCCATCATCGAGGATAATACATAGCCTCTACGCCGCTTGCAGATAATGCCCTCAGACAAGAGTGCATCGACAGCTTTTCGGAAGTTTGCCGCACCACCTCGATTTGTACGACATTTTGTTGCAAGTTCTCTGTCACTGAGTGGCGTTCTGCCATTTTTCTTTAGAGTGGCAACGATTTTGCTGCGATATCCCTCGATTGTTTCTGTTCCGCCAAGTTGTGTATTCATTTCACTTTTCCTTTCTCTTTTAGAAATGCCAAGCGGAAGAATTTTGCCGTTGCTTTGGAGAGATTAGAGGTAAAAAGTTAAGCATCCTAATTTCTTACCTCTAACCTCTCTGCTCCAATCAAGTATAGCATATAAAATCCACTGGCAATGAAAAAATATCCTGTGCTTCGAAGACCGAAGCACAGGAACGTATGTGTGCAATTTTAGCCTGTAATCAGTGGCATAACAATATCCATAAATAAAATCAAGATAAAAAATAATAAAGAACACCAAAAAGTCACTTTCTTGAGGCGTGCTTCTTTGGTACGTCCACGGTTTTTGTCATAGAACGAATCGTTCGACGCTCCTGTCAGTGCAGAAGTAGCATTTTGTGGTTTTTGTTCCTGCATCATACAAATGATAACCAGAGCGACGCTAATAATCAAGACGACAATACCCAGTACGATTTCAAGCGCAGTCAATTCTTCTCACTCCTTTCCTGTTTACAATGGGCAGGCAAACGAACCTACACTATCTAAATTATTATACCATAATCTCACTAAAAATGCAAGTCGTTTTTCAAAAAAAAAATGTACAAAGAACGCAGCGAGAAACTAGCGAATTTTTATAAATTTCTCCATATAGGCATAGGAAGCGATCGGACAGCATAAGATAAGATTGCAAAAGAGAAGCCAATCACACAAGGAGGCATATCAATGAAAAAAGAACTGCCGACACCTACCGGTTTCCACAATTTAATTTTGGAGAATCGAGAAAAGCTGTCTTTATCTGGTGTAACGGATGTGGATTGCTTTGATGAGTGAATGATTAACTTATTCACCACCTATGGGGAATTGACCATCAAAGGAAGAAATCTACATATTAATGATGTTAGTATAGAGAGTGGTGATATGACCATCACCGGTGATATATGGACGCTGCAATATGGGGAAAAAGATCGCCACGGACCGTTGTCGCTGCTGGGAAAGCTGTTTCGATAATGGTGCCAGAGACTTTTTTTACGGTATCTGAGCAGATGAAGCTGTTTATCTGTTCATGCTTGCTTGGTGTGCCGCTGGGACTGTGTTTTGACGTATTTCGTACGCTGCGCCTTTGTATTCCGCACGGGAAGTGGCTCGTGGCTGTGGAGGACATTTACTTCCTGTTGCTTTGGAGCGGTAGCTTACTTTGTTTTGCGACGGTAATGGCACGTGGTGAAATGCGAGGGTATTATGTTTTGGGCAGTACTCTGGGATTCTTTCTTTATCAGTGTACACTGGGCATCTGTGTTGTGCTGTTACTCCGACATGTGGGCAGTGCTCTGAGATGCGTGCTGTGTTGGCTGTTTCGACCGATTTTTTATATAGTCGTGCGAATTTTTTCGTTTTTTTATAGAAAAATTATTCAATTCACCAAAGTTTTTCGAAAAGGAATCTTTTTTTTCGTTTTCCACTTGAACAAAAACGGAAAAGTGTTGTATAATAAAAGAAACGAAAAAAATGGGAGGAACGGCGAAAATGGCAAAAGCTAAAAAAGTCAAAAAAAAAGAAGCACGAGAATCTCACTGGTTCTTCCGAATCATCACGAGAACGGGCATCGTCGCAGCAATTGTAGGTTGTACGGTTAGTGTCATTTCGATACAATCGAATATTGCAGAAAAGGAAACGGAGTTAGCGCAAATCCAAAAGCAGATAGATAATCTGACGGCGGAAAACGAAGATTTGGAACAGATTTTAAAGAGTGGTGATATGGATAGTTATATGGAGCAGCTTGCACGAGAGGAATATAATTATGCTTATCCGGATGAATATCGTTATTATGATACCTCTAGAAATTGAGTCGTTTTATGGAATTGGTGTGTGGTAGGAAATATGACGCAGTCTAGAGAAGAATGTTTGTGTACGTGTAGAAAGGGAAAAGGAGAATATGCAGGTCGAAGTTGGGAGCATCTACGAAGGAACTGTGAAGAATATCACAAACTACGGAATGTTTGTGAATATTGATAATCCAGAAAACGAACGTGTGGTAGGGATGGTACATATTTCGGAAATTTCTCGAAAATATGTCAACGATATCCATGAGTTTGTCAGCGAAGGAGAACAGGTATGTGTAAAGTGCATTGGGGTCAACCCACAAGGGAAGATCAGCCTATCGATGAAGCAATTGAAAGAGCCGGAATCACGGAATGACAATGCCGTCGGACGGCACGCCGGCAGTGAAAATAGTGTTGGATATAAACAGCATGGCGACCAGGAAATCGGACGTGAAGGACGAGAAAACGACGGTCAGACTCGAGAACGCCGTAGTGGCGGCGGAAAGCCGAATATATATGAACCCAAAAAGCGGCAAGAGCCATCGGAGATGACATTCGAGGATATGCTGTCTAAATTTAAGCAGAACAGTGAAGAACGAATGTGCGACATCAAACGAAATATGGAGCGAAAGAATCGCTCGAGGAGAAAATAATTTTTTTATTGCAGAAGAGAGAAACGCCTTCTATGGAAGGCGCTTTTTTGGGGCAATTATTGCTTTTATGGAAAAATTTCTTGACAAACTTGAATTTTTATAGTAAAATAATTGCAGTCATATTTTATTCTCATTGGGGGAATCATCCAAATTCATATTTTCAGAATGGGGCATACTTTAAAATGCATTTTTCAAAACTGATACGGAAAGTGCTGCCGTTGGGTACAGTGGCTTGTGCCGGTCTGTTCCTGCTTCCGGGTATATCTACCTTGGCGGAATCTGCAGAGCTTTCGGTATCAGCAACAGAGACGGAAGTTTCTGTGGCAACAGATGTAACAACTGCAACATCTGTGACAGAATTGGACACAGGCAGTTGGACAGTCACTGACGATGGCATACGATATGTTTACGGTGATGGCTCTTATGCGGTAGAGACCATTGAAATCGATGGGATTTTATATATCTTCGATTCAAATGGCTATCAACAAACCGGTTGGCAGCGGATTCAAAACATCATGCGTTATTATGATCCGGATACTGGTGCGGCGAGCGTCGGCGTACAAGAGATTGATGGCGTCTGGTATTTATTCGATTATACCAGTGCAGAAAAGACCGGTTGGCGGACGGTAAACGGCGTTCGGCAATATTATGATCCGGATACCGGCGAAATGCTGTATGGTTGGATTGAAACCTCTGGCTATCACTATTACGTGGACGAGATCACCGGAAAGGCGACTGGAGAAATCGAAGTAGATGGTGTGCGTTACCTATTAAATGAGGATGGCACCCAATCCTTGGGGTTCTGTACGTTTTCGGATGATACGGTTTCCTATTATGATGAAATGGGAGAAATTGTACTTGGTTGGTTAGAGGAAAAAGGGAGTTCCTACTATTTCGACGAAAGTGGCGTGATGCAAACTGGATTTCAAACAATTAGCAGCAAGACGTATTATTTCTCCACAGATGGCATTATGCAAACTGGATGGGTAACCGTAAGCAGCAGTCGCTATTATTTTAGCAGCGGTGGCGTAATGCAAACTGGTTTTATCACTGTAAGCGGCAGTACATATTATTGCAGTTCTTCTGGTGTCATGCAGACTGGCTGGCAGACCATTAACAGCAATAAGTATTATTTTGGCACAGATGGCGTGATGCGTACTGGCAGACAGACCATCGATGGCAAGGTATACAATTTCTTGGATGATGGCACGTTGAAGATTGTAAAGATTTGTATTGATGCGGGACATTATGGTCAATATAACCAAAGCCCGGTGAATAGTGCATACTATGAATCGGAAATGACGTGGAAGCTACATCTTTACTTAAAAGCAGCACTGGAGTCTTACGGCATCGAAGTCGTTACCACACACGGACGGATCAGACGAAAGACTTGTCTCTGACGGCTCGAGGCAAGGCGGCAGAAGGCTGTAACTTGTTTATCAGCTTACATAGCAATGTGTGCAACAGCAGTTCGGTAGATGCTTCTTTGGTTTGTTGTACAGTAAGTGGCGAGGTGAATGATCTGGGACAGGAATTGGCAGATACTGTTGCAAGCGTTATGGGTACGAGTCAAGGCGGAACGATTTGGAATCGTGTTGGCACTTACGGTGGAGATTGGTACACAGTATTAAATAGTGCTGCTTTCATCGGCGTTCCGGGCATATTGCTCGAGCATAGCTATCACACGAATCTGGCGGCAACCAATTGGTTATTAGTAGATTCTAATTTGGAAAAAATGGCGTATGCAGAAGCGGCAGTGATTGCAGCGTATTTTGGTTTAGCCTAGTAAGGAAAATAGAAAAGCGGCTGTGTTCCCAGAATGGGAGAACGCAGTCGCCTTTTTTATGTTTTTATGTTTCGGAATAATTTTCTAAGAAGCGGAACAAGGTGTCCATTTGTTCATCTGTTCCAATGGTAATCCGTAAATAATTTTGAATTCGTGGGATGTTGAACCATCGGACATAAATATGATTTTCCCGTAGTGCATCGTATAGCCGCTTGGCGTTCCACACCGTATGGGTGACAAATAGAAAATTGCTTTTCGAATTTGGGAACGTAAAACCAAGGGATGCCAGTTGTTGTTTTGTTCGCTCTCTTGTGGCGATGATTTTCCGTGTTGTTTTCTCTAAATAGTCTGTATCTAGCATTGATGCTGTACCGATTGCCAGTGATGCTTGATTGATGGTGTAAGAATTGAACGAATACTTTACGTCGTGTAGTGCCCATATTAGCTTTGGCGCACCAAGACAGAAACCGATCCGTGAACCTGCAAGCGAACGGGATTTGGAGAAAGTTTGTACAATTAACAGGTTTTCATATTTTTGGAGCAGTGGCAGTGCAGATGTTCCGCCAAAATCGATATACGCCTCATCTATTACAACTAGGGAATCCGGATTGTGCTGTAAAATTTCTTCAATGGAATTCATGGGCAATGCAATTCCCGTTGGTGCATTTGGATTCGGAAAAACAATGCCGCCATTTTCACTGAAATAATCAGATGGTACAATTTCGAAGTTGTCGTTCAGTGGTTTTGTTTCGTAGGGAATTTGAAATAACCTGCACCAGACTGGATAAAACGCATAAGTAATATCGGGAAATCGTATTGGCAGCGTATCGTTGAAGAATGTCTGGAATATCATTGCGAGGACATCGTCCGACCCGACACCGGTGAAAACTTGTGACTCCTCTACCTGATAGACCTGCGCAATGGCAGCATTGAGTGTATGTGAAGTCGGATCTGGATAGAGCCGCTGAGAATCCGCAATACCCTGTAGAGCTGCTTGAATTTTAGGCGAAGGGGGATAGGGATTTTCGTTGGTATTGAGTTTAATCATATCCGGAAAATTCGGTTGTTCGCCGGGTACATAAGGTACAACTTTCCGAATATTTTGGAGATAACGTTTCATATAAGCTCCTCCCAACTAAATTTTTTTGCCGCATCCGCCACAGAATACGCTGCCGGGTTCGTTTTCTTTGCCACAGTGTGGACAAGTACACGTTGTGAGTTCCGGCTGTTCCGGCTGTGTTGTTTCCGTAATAGGAGATTCTTCTGTCGCCGATGCTTCTGCTGGAATGTGCGTATATTGGAATGGTTCCTCTGTAGGCACGGGAGTTGGAGGTGCGGTGGACTCCAGATTTTGTGTATTGGTGTTTTCAGACGGCAATATTTCATCTACTTCCTTTGCTTCTGCCTTTTCACGTTTTGCTTTTGCAATTTTATTCCAACAAATTCCGATAGAGCCGAAGATAAGACCATAGAGTGCTAGAGCCAGTGACGGCCAAATTACAGGCAATACCAGAAGTGGCAGTGATTGTTTGAGAAAAGACAGGGTGTCGATGACGTCCATGCCGGTTACGAGCAGCAAGAAAATTCCACCACCACAGAGCAGAAGCAGTCCGGGAATAGCAATTGCTGCACCATAGCCGGTCAGCATTCTACCTTTTCGCCAATGTCCTTTTACGGCAAAAATCAGCCATAGGATAAACAGTACTACTAGCAGTGCAACTAATGTAATGAGTCCCGGGACGGAAATGAAAAAGCGTATGCAGAATCGCCCAAAGCCGGATCCGACAAGCGATTCCATGTCTGCGTTCCATTCTGGAAAGTCTTCATCAGTTGCCCATAGAAAATAAGTCCTGTCCTCTTCTGTAAATATCACGCCGGTTTCTTGTTCTAAAGTACCAGCTAAGTCGTTTTGTAATACGTCCGCAAAGTCCTCAGCGTTCAGCGTAGGCAGAACATTATTTTCTTTCAAGAGGTAATCGCCCAGATCATAAAAATATTGACATAACACATTTTTAAATTCGTCCGTAGCGACAGCAGATTCTGCATAGCTTTCGGTCAGATTAGGCGCACCCTGCATATACCATTCATAAATGAGGCTGCCAATACTTCGGTTCTCTCCTTCGTAGGACAATGTAGCAGAAGCAAGATCTAATCTTTCGATTGCCTTTGGAATGCCGTCCTGTTTTAACATAAGATGCAGCGAAGCAGAGAAAATTAGCATAATTGTCACCAAAAAGGTGATGATGCATAGTGCAATTGATCCGAAGACTGCACAGATGCTGGACTGCTTTTTTGTTTTCTCCTGTGTGTCCGCATTAGACGTCTGCTCCTGTTTTTTCTTTTTCGACATAGGATTACCCTCCTTAAGATTGGTATCTTATTTTCATCGATGATGACCGCCGCCGCCATGACCGCCGTGACTGAGACCATCGCCACCATGGCTTCCGCCGCCGTGACCACCATTGCTACCATTGTTGATACGTGTACGAGTGATATGTTGTCCGATGAATTGATCGACACGGCGTGTAAAGCGAATATCGCTGTTTTGTAAATATTGATTGACACTTTTGCCCTGTTTAAAGCGATAAAACCCCCGTGGTGACAGCAATACAACAACGCCAACGACAAGTCCAATCAGGAGACAGCCGGGCAATAGCGTAAGCGTATCGTGGAGACGATAATTTGCCGGCAGTGTCGTAAAAGCAACGATTTCGCTGTTTTCTAAATAATAATACATCCCAGTGGCGGTATCATAGATATAGTATGGCTTGGAGCACCTGCGTCTTTGTAGCGGATTAAATTGTCACAGAACACTTGAATTGCACCGGACAAATCTTCCTGTCCACGTATCAGATAGGGATCCATTTCCTCAAAAATTGCAGAAATGCGGTCGCAGCTGGAATCATTGCTATAATAAAATTGTCCGAGTCCGCTCGTAGAAATGTAGTCATATAAATCGTTGGAGTCGGAACAATCTAAATACAAAAACACACCGTCTATATCTGTGCCAAATATCTCATCGTAAGTGTCGTCGCAGAGATTTTCTGTTGAGTATTCGCTACGGTATCGACTACCTAGCCATATGCCAATGTACATTTCTGTTTGAGATGCGGTATCTTCCAATATATCCAAGGTATCCTAAAAAGCATTGTCTGTGAGTACTGTTCCCTCATCGTAGAAGTAAACCGTTTCAGTTTGTTCCAATTGTTCTGATTCTTCTTCCTGCGTTGTTTCCGCTGCGAAAGCAGCGTACGGGAAGAGCATGATTGTCATAGCAGCGAGAACCGTAAAAAATATTCTCTAGAATATGTGTAGGTGATTCATGCAGCACTTCCGAAGAAGCAGATAAGTGCCAGCAACAATGTGACAACCATCGCAACTGCTCCACTAAAGAGCGCAGCTCTTCCCCAGCTAAAAGGAGGCGTACCGGCTTGTTTTCCTGTTTGTCCGTTGATGGCGAAGTCATAGTTTTTTCCTTTATAGGCATAGTGCAAAAACCAGACTGGTAAGAGCGCATAGTCATGCTGCACTTCGTAAAGATTTACTTGTGTGGATGTGATTTGACACTTTGTATACCCTTTTACGTCAGCACGTAGTAATGATATGCAGCTTTGTTGGATACGCTGTTGGATGCGAGGGAATACTTCGTCATAAGATTCATCATATTTTTGTGCCAAAAAGCCACTTAAGTAGTGCATTTGAAAAGACTTCATTTTCTCATAGGAGAACGATTCGATGGCGTTCATAAGGGAATCGTCGATTTTTTTCGCTCCATCCATTGGAATTCCACGAAAGGGAATTTCTGCCTCTCGTTCGATTCGAAAATGTTGGGTTTCCGTCACCCGATAGTCACCCTCACGCCAAGATCGCACACGATCGCCGTTACCAGAAATGGCAGCGTCCGCACGGCAGTTGGTCAGCCAAAAAGGTATATAAATACCGGAGAAATTCTCCAGTTGTTTTTCAGAACGCAATTCCTTTGGCAGAAACCAACGTTTTTTACACTATTGATGAAATTGTTCCGTCACCTTTTCACGAGAAATCGCAAAGGGAATGACATATGCCGGTCGATATTCTCCGGAGAGTCTGCCAGACAGCATTACTGGCGAATGGCAATAATAGCAAAATGTAGCAGAGGTTTCCTCATCAGCGATAATTTGTGCGCCACAGTTTGGACAGTGGTAGAGTTTTGCACCGTCTTCAAAGTCACTGGTATCTGCTGCAGTTTTGGTATTTTGGTCTGCGGACTGTTCCGCCTCTTGTTCCATTCGAGCGTAGCGTGTTTGAATTTCCGATTCGGAGAAGTTACAGTTGCAGAAATGACAGGCGAAATCTTGCGTATCTGGTTGAAATGTCAATTCTGCCCCACAGTTGGGACATTTATATTGTATTGTATTCATATTTATTTCCGATTTCCACAGTTGGTACAGAAATTGCCAGTATTGACTGTACCACAGCTGCAAGTCCACTTCTCGCTGTCATTTTGTGTTTTTTTGTTCCCACAGTTAGTGCAGAAGTTACCGGTATTTTTTGTACCGCAGCTGCAAGTCCAGCTGCTTTGCCGTGCAGAGGCTTGCTGTTGCATTTGCTGGTTGTTGTTTGCCGAAGCCGTTGCCATGAAATTGTCTGCGTTTTGCATTCCCATGCCCATTGCCATATAAGCCTGGCCAGCACCTGCGGTATTGGAACCGGCATCTTGTAAGCCTCTTGCGACTGCGCCCTGTACATAACCTTCTCGAATCGTGGGATCGAACATCATAGCCCCCTGATTGCGCATATTGATGAGCGACTTGCTTTCGTCATCATAGCTAATGCTGGCGATTCCCACGGAACAGATATCAACGCCTCGTGCTTGCATCCAGTCCTCGTCCAGAACCGTCGCCATGTACTTTGAAAGTTCCATGCTTTTAGACGGCAGTGCTGAAATCCGAACGCCGTCTACAGACATTTGTCCAATAGCGGATTGTAAAGCACCGAGAAATTCCATGTTGAATTGTTCGCTTAAGTCTTGGAATTCCAGACGAGAGGCGTTGCGGGAAGCGACCTCCATGTAAAATTTCATGGGGTCAACAATTTTAATGGAATAAGTCCCATGACAGCGAACGAACAGTTCCGCATTATAGAAGTTGTCGAAATATTGGAGGGCATTGCGTGTACCGAAGCGAATGCCACGAATTTCCTGTAAATTGATAAAATAAGCGTATTGAGACTTTCCAGGCTGTCCGCCAAAGCGGAAACGCTCAAAGCTTTCCCGAATGGAGTCGCCCAACTCCCCGTTGAACATCGAAGGAGAAGAGGAGAGATAGACCTCATAGCATCCCTCTTCTGCGGTATAGTCTACGATTCTGCCACTTTCTACCAGCAGCATCATTTGGTTCGGACCGACTTCGATCCGAGAACCGTTAGAAATGATACCGGGTGTATATTTTTTATTGCTGCCACGTTTGCTACGAGTGACCTGAACGCCCTTTGTCATAACGGTATTCGGCCCCATTTCACCAGTGGTGATATACTCCAACCACGAATCAGCCAAGGTTCCACCAACTGCGCCGGCGGCTGCACGAATAATGCCCATTGAGAGACCTCCTTGTTCAAAGTGAAAATTTTAGAATAATATATACTTTTTCTAATATTATAGCATAGTAAAAAAATTTTTTCAATAGTTTTTTTGGAATTTTGGAAAATCGCTTGCAATTTTGAAACAATCGTGATATAATTAATTTATCAGTAGGGTGTGTTTTATCCTTACGAGAAATTTTTATTATTGGAGGTAACGAATGATGTTACAGATGAAAAAATGGCTGGCGGGACTGACTGCCGGTGCGATGTTCATTTCTGGAATGGCATTTTCTGGAAATGGGGGGGGGTACAGCGACGAGTATTTTGACGTCGGCGGAAGAAGATTCGTCGAGTGACGAAGAAACTGCCTCTTTAGAAATTGGAACGACTTTTGTTTCCAGTGGGGATTCTTACACAGAGATAAGCTTAGTCACTGCGAATAATACGCCGGATACTCGGGGAATGACTGCTGCGATGTATTTTCCAGAAGAAACGAGGGCTGTTTTGGAACTTGCATTGGACGAAAATAGTTTTTATGGTACGATGACAGATATTCCCAATTCCGATGCGTATGAAGAAAGTGGACTCGTTCGATTTTCCTTGTATAACGGTTCCAGCAGTTCTTCTACAAGTTTATCTGGAAATATTCTGGATGGTTGTTTTAATGTTGCAGACGAAGAAACCGTTATCGCAACGGCAGAAGAATACGGATTAGAGTTGCAATATGACGACGAAGAGGGTTATTATTATGCTTTCCCCATTACGTGGGCAGATCGGGACGGCGGTTCGACGGTGTATTCTTATACCAGTGACACCGTTACATTGATGGGTGACGTCTCTTTGGACGATGAGATTACAATGTATGACTTCTTTTTGCTGAATCACTATGTTGCCGGTGCTCTTGATTTAAGTTCACAAGCACTTCTTAATGCAGATTGCTGTTCTGATAACGGTGTGTAAGCATCAGATGCACTAGAATTGATAAGATTTCTAACTGGATCAATCGATACATTTTCCAGTCAAGAGGATGAGGAATCTGTCGAAGTGACAGTACCATATTTCGCCTATCTCGATGCCTCCTCTAAGAATGACATAATGGATGAAATTGAACTGATTGATGGTGCAATCAACATTAAAGTATCCGACCCGAACGCAGAAACTGCTTCTTTAGAAATTGGAACGCCTTTTGTTTCCAGTGGGGATTCGTG
Organism: Ruminococcus sp.; assembly: GCA_021201755.1. Taxonomy (GTDB): domain Bacteria; phylum Bacillota; class Clostridia; order Oscillospirales; family Ruminococcaceae; genus Ruminococcus_C. The sequence goes on from JAJQEI010000037.1 coordinate 15,587, forward strand.
TGTGGATATAAGCTTGGCTTCTGCGAATAACACAGAAAACACCTTGGGAATGACGGTGGCAATGTATTTTCCAGAGGAAACGAGGGCAGTTTTGGAACTTGCACTTGACGAAGATAGTTTTGTTTCTGTATATAGCTTATCTAGTTCTTATGGTAATGATTATAACAATGCTATCAATGCGAATTATTATGAAGAAAGTGGATTGGTTTGCTTTGCTACAGCATCGAGTCTTACTTCTTTATATGGTTATAGTGAGGAATTATCCGGAGAAATCATTGGTGGTTATTTTGATGTTGCAGACGAAGAAACCGTTATCGCAACGGCAGAAGAATATGGATTAGAATTACAGTATGACGATGAAGAGGGTTATTATTACGCTTTCCCCATTACGTGGGCAGATCGGGACGGTGGCTCGACGGCGTATTCTTGTAAGAGTTCTACCATTACAACGCTGATGGGAGATCTTTCGATAGATGATGATGCAATTACAGTGGCAGACTGCAATATTTTAAATAGCTACGTATCTGGTGGGTGTTTCCTGACGGATGAAGGGTTAGTTGTTGCAGATTGTTGCTCTGGTGATGGTGTGGATGCATCAGATGCACTAGAGCTTATGAATTTTGTGGTTGGGTCAATTGATACATTTTCCAAAATGGATGAATATTCCAGCCAAGAGGATCTAGAGACTGTCGAAGTAACGGTACCATATTTTACTTATCTCGACGCTTCTTTAGATGACATAATGGATGAAATAGAACTGATTGATGGTGCAATCAATATTAAAGTATCCGACCCGAACGCAGAGACTACCACGACAGAGACGACAACAACTACTACCACAACAGAAACCACGGCCACCACAACCACCACTACCGAAACCACCACAGAAGAATCTACCACCATAACCACAGAATCCAATGACTGTGCAATAACACTACTAGACCCATATGTTGGAAATCTTTATGTTGGAAATACATTTGCAATGGAATATACAGTTGCAGATGACTATACCGGCGGAATGGCTTGGCTGAGCAATGATGCTTCGATTGCGACGGCAACACAGGATGGCGAGGTGACAATTACCGGCGAGGGAACTGTAACCATTCGTGTAATGGACGACAATGGAAATACGGCGAGCGTGACATTTACGACCTTTATGCTGTCTACAACTACCACTACCACTGCAACTACGGAAACCACCACCACAACAGAAACGACTACAATTACAACAGAAGAAACCACGACGGCAACAGACGAATCTACCACGACAGCGACAGCGTCAGAAACGACCACTACCGAAACGACGACTACGGAAATCGACCCGGAAAATGTTACTTTTGGCGATATTAACTTAGATGGTTCCATTACGCTTTCCGACGTTATCTTTATGAATAAGGTAGTTGCCGGAACGGTTACACTGAACGAAGCTGCCGTTGCAGGAGCAGATATGAACAGCGACGGTTATGTTGATGCAGACGATGCATTCATCCTCTTGAAATTTGTTGTACAAATCGTGAAGACGTTACCTTATACCGATTGATTGAAATTTTTATAGAGATTCCATAGATAAAATCCCATCGGAAAAATTCCGATGGGATTTTTGTCGCAGCATCTATCAGCGATTTATACAGACGGATGCAGTTCTTCAAAAGCCGCTCTGATTTCTTCTGGGATATCCTCCGACTGTATTGTCTGTAGTCGCTCTTCGTTGCCATCCAGAATCGCTTGCGTGTAGTACCAGCGTTTATATTTCAATAATGTCAGGACATGGTTCATGCGATCGATTTCTGCTTCCACTGTTTCAATTTGCTTTTCAAATAGTGCTTTTCGCTGTGGGTAGGTGTCACGTCCCAGTACACACCAGTCCGGATTTTTTTAAGCACGCTATGATGCGTAAAGCGTCAACTTCCGTGTCACTGAACTGTCTGACACCGGAAACACGCTTCATATGGGGGAATAGTCCCATTTTATCGTAATAGCGCAGCGTCGAAATGGGCAATCCAATCATCTCTGAAACTTGTCCAATGGTATATGTCATGATTATCGTCTCCTTGTTCACAAAAAATTTTCAAATTGGGTATTGACCTAAAGTCGGGTTTAGGTGTTACAATCAGTATATCATGAAATATTTGAAGTGTCAAATCTTTTTGGCATTTCCGTGGGAGGTAAATTATGGATAAAATTGTACAGACGGCAGGACGTGACACCTTGGGAGGATTTGCACTGGAATTTGCACATTTTAACGACGATGTGCTGTTTGGAGAAAATTGGAATAATTCGGATATTGACCATAAGACAAGGTGTATCATCACAGTAGTAGCGTTGATGTCCTCGGGGATTACCGATAATTCTCTCAAATTTCACCTGGAAAATGCAAAGAAAGCCGGAGTGACCAAAAAGGAAATTGCGGCGATCATTACCCATGCAGCTTTTTATGTTGGCTGGCCGAAGGGTTGGGCAGTTTTTCATATGGCGAAAGAAATTTGGCGTGATGACGGTGCGGTAACCGACGCAAAATCTGCTCACGCTGCTGAAATGATATTTCCTATCGGTGCGCCAAATGATGCTTTTGCAAAATATTTTATTGGTCAGAGCTATCTAGCTTCGGTGTCTACGTCGCAGGTTACTATTTTTAATGTAACCTTTGAGCCGGGTTGCCGCAATAACTGGCATATACACCATGGGGACAAGGGCGGCGGTCAAATTTTGATTTGCGTCGCCGGATGCGGTTATTATCAGGAGTGGGGAAAAGAGCCACAGGAAATGCATCCAGGTGACTGTATCAATATTCCGACTGGCGTAAAGCACTGGCACGGTGCAGCACCAGACAGCTGGTTTTCACACTTGGCGATTGAAGTCTCCGGAGAAAACACTTCGAATGAATGGCTGGAGGCTGTAGACGATAGCCAATACACAATTTTAAAATAAAAAAAGCGAGGAAATTATCATGGAAGAGAAATTATACTTAACGGAGGAATGGGACAAGGTTTTTCCGAAAAGTGAAAAAGTAAATCACAGAAAAGTGACGTTCCATAATCGTTATGGGATTACGCTGGCGGCTGATCTTTACGAACCTAGGTGTGCGTGTAGAAAATTTCCAGCAATTGCAGTGTGCGGACCATTTGGTGCAGTAAAGGAACAGTCGTCTGGTCTTTATGCCCAGACGATGGCGGAGAGAGGATTCTTGACAATTGCTTTTGATCCCTCTTATACCGGAGAAAGCGGTGGTGAACCACGCTATATGGCTTCTCCAGACGTGAGCACAGAGGATTTTATGGCGGCAGTGGATTTTTTGTCCGTACAGGAAAATGCCGATCTGAATCAAATTGGAATCATCGGTATTTGCGGTTGGGGTGGTATGGCACTGAATGCTGCAGCATTGGATACACGCATTAAAGTAACGATTGCCGTTACTATGTACGACATGACACGTGTAAATGCCAATGGTTACTTTGATGCAGAGGATAGTGAAGCAGCCAGATATGAAAAGCGCAAGGCACTTTGTGCACAGCGTACCATTGATTATAAAAACGGTAGTTATGCCTTGGGTGGCGGCGTAGTTGATCCATTACCGGAAGATGCACCTTTTTTTGTGAAGGATTATTATGATTACTACAAAACAGCACGTGGCTACCATTCTCATTCTTTAAATTCCAACGATGGTTGGAATGTGACAGGATGCCAATCGTTTTTGAATATGCCGATGTTACAGTATAGCCAGGAAATTCGAAACGCCGTCCTCTTGATTCATGGTGAAAAAGCCCATTCCTGTTATTTCAGCAAAGATGCATTTCAAAAGCTAATTGGAGACAATAAGGAGCTTTTCTTGATTCCCGAAGCTGTACATACGGATTTATATGACAAGATGAATGTGATTCCGTTTGATAAAATAGAGGAATTTATGCGAAAAAATTTGAAATGACAGAAGTGACATAGAAAAATATTGCGGATACAAAATGAAAGCGATTAAAAAATAGTGCCCTTCAGAAATAAAAGGCTCTGAAGGGTATTTTTTTCGTTTGAAGAGGCAGACTTATCATTTATCTCTCCCTTGACAGAATGTTAAAATTGTGATACTATAGAAATATGGGAAACATGAAATCATATCCTTAAAAATTGGAGGAAGCTTTATAAAATGAAAATTCTTGTTGTGGGAATGGGACTGATTGGTGGTTCGATTTGTAAGGTGATCCGTGCAGTCTCGAATCATACAATTTACGGCTGTGATACGCAGGAAACCGTCCTAAAACAAGCGCTTGCGGAGGGCGTGATTAATGGTATCGGCGAGATGACAGATGACAAATATGACATGATTATTCTTTGCTTACACCAGCGTGTCGCCCTTTCTTTGCTCAAGGATGCGTTGCCCCAAATTTCTGCTGGTACGATTTTGGTAGATACTTGTGGACTGAAAGGCAGAATGGTGCGGGATTTGACTTATCGCTGTAAAAAGTTGGGAATTCACTATGTGGGGACGCATCCAATGGCGGGACGGGAACGCTCCGGCTATAATGCCAGTATAGCGAATTTATTTCAAAATGCCAACCTGATTGTTACGCCTGTAGACGGTACGAATGAGGATGCTTTGCATACAGTGAAAGACCTTGCAAAGCAAATGGGATTCGGCAATATTGTTACTGCAACGCCGATGTGGCACGATAACATGATTGCTTATACATCACAGCTGGCGCACGTCGTATCGAGTGCATACGTGAAGGATTTTTGCATGGAGGATGCGCTCTCCTTTTCCGGCGGCAGTTTTCAAGATATGACTCGTGTTGCAACTATGGATGAGACTATGTGGTCTGCACTGTTCTTAGACAATCGGGATAATTTGCTCTATCATTTGGATTTGTTGATTGAGAATCTGACCGATTATCGAGATGCATTGAAGCAGCGTGACGAGGAACGTTTGCAATATCTCATTGCGGAGGGGCGACAAATACAGGAGGAAAATATGAGAAAGCGAAGCGAAATGGAGGAATCCGGCACATGAATTGGACACAGGTAGATATTTACACGACGACAGATGGAATCGACCCTTTGAGTATGAAACTGCAGGATTTGGGAATTCGTGGATGTTCGGTACAGGATGCAAATGATTTTCGGGATTTCTTAGAACAAAAAGATGGAAAATGGGATTATTTAGAAGACAGCTTGATGGAACTGGCGAATTGTGAGACCTGCGTTACAGCTTATCTCCCACAGAATGCCCAAGGGAGTGAAACGTTGGCTGCACTGCGAAATATGTTGGCGCAGTGGAAAGCGTCCGACACAGAGAGCCGCTACGGAAGATTAGAAATGTCCTGTTCCGGCATACGAGAAGAGGATTGGGCGAATAATTGGAAACAATACTTTAAACCATTTGCCGTAGGCGAAAAGCTGTATATTAAGCCGAGCTGGGAATCTGTGACAGACCAAGCAAAAGGCAGAATTGTTTTGGAGATCGACCCTGCATCCAGCTTCGGTACAGGGCAACACCATACGACACGATTATGCTTGGAGTTATTGGAACGCTCGGTGACGAGCGACACGAAGCTTTTGGATTTGGGTTGTGGCAGTGGCATCTTATTTATTGGCAGTATGCTATTGGGTGCGACGGATGTTTACGCCGTGGATATTGAAGAAAATGTTGTGCGGATTGCGGCGAAAAATGCAGAAAAGAATGCACTGTCTCCGACGCAATATCAAATTTCCTGTGGCGATATCATTACGGATACTGCACTTGTGGAACGAATCGGAAGTGGCTATGACGTTGTCACTGCCAATATTGTTGCAGATGTGCTAAAAGCGATGGCACCGCTGTTTCCACAATTTTTAAAGTTGGGTGGTACGCTGATTTTGTCAGGTATCATCTCAGAACGTGCGCAGGAGGTGATTGACACGGTGGTGCCTTATGGATTTACTGTGGCAGAGCAATTGGAAAAAGCGGATTGGACGGCAGTGAAATTGATTCGAAATGGCGAAAAGGATGAAGCAGACAAAGGTTAAGGATCAATTTTTTTGTAGGATTTCACATCTTTTTTTGAAAAACTATTGCACCACCCATAAAAATATGTTATAATAACTATGTTTGTGTTTTGTCGTCCAAGGGGAAAGACGAAAAGAATTTTTATGACCCTGGATATCGGTACAATTGCCAATCGATGTCAAATTTTGAAGGAGGAATTTCATGGCAACTACTAACACCGGAGCCTTGACCGCTGCTGCCGGAAAGCGACAGATCAGTTTGAAAGGATTTCTCACATTCCTGCGAGACTGGATCTGGCGCAATCGTGTTTATTTTGCAGCATTTGCGATCCCGGCTGCTCTAACTTATCTGGCATACGCTCTGTTTGGACTCTATCCTTTTGGGGAAGAGTCGGTGCTGTGTCTGGACTTGAATGGTCAGTACGTCTATTATTTTGAAGCCCTGCGTGACGCATTTTGGGGTGATGGCAGTATTTTCTACAGCTGGTCACGAAATCTGTCCGGCGGATTTATGGGGGTTATTGGCTATTATTTGGCGAGTCCCTTTACGCTGATTGTATTATTGCTGCCAGAAAAGTTTATGCTGGGCAGTCTGCTGATTATGCAGCTGTGTAAGCTGGGTGCAGCCGGCGTGACGTTCAGCTATTACTTACAAAAGAGCAAGAATGTGCAGCCACTGCATTCTCTCATTTTTTCCACGATGTATGCGATGATGGCATATGCTGTGATTCAGCTGATTGATCCGATGTGGTTAGATGGCTTGGTATTTTTGCCGTTAATTATGCTGGGCATTGAATACCTTGTAGATGATGGCAGACGGTTGAATCTCATTATTCCGCTGGCACTAATGTGTGTGGCAAATTTCTATATCGGATACATGATTTGTATTTTTGTCGTACTTTATTTCCTGTTTTATCTGTTCTTTGGAACGGACAAGCGTGGCAGAAAAGCACCTGAAATCTGTAAAGTATTGGTACGTGCGCTCTATTCTGCTGTGATTGCACTGGCGTGTGCGGCGTTTATGTTGTTGCCGGTGTATAATGCTCTGAAACTCGGTAAATTTGACTTTTCCGATCCGGATTATCACTTTCGATTCCAATCGTTCCTCTTAAGTGAATCCTTGTTGACGGATACAGAAGCAAATCCGATTTTGACACTGCTGCTGGATTTGGTAGATATGCTGCCACAGCTTTTGCCGGCACAGTATGATTCCGTCAATGTACAAGGAAAACCGGAAATATATTGCGGCTTGTTGACCGTAGCATTGCTGCCAATGTTCTACATGAACAAGAATATCAAAACACGCAAAAAAGTTGGCTATACTCTGTTAATCTTGGTTATGCTCGCTTGTATGATGATCGTGCCGGTAGATATGTGGTGGCACGGTGGACAGTCTCCGAACTGGCTGCCGTTCCGTTACTCGTTCTTGCTGTCGTTCCTCTTCTTATCGATGGCGGCATCGACCTTTACAAATCGAAGTGCAATCAAGGGTAAACATCTGATTGGCTCGGCGATTTGCATGGCATTGCTTGTGGCGATTGTTGCAGGTATGAAGTTCGAACAGATGGCATCTGGCGCACTTTGGGTATCTGCAGTACTTTTAGGAATTTATCTGATTGTACTTTACTTTATGTGCTGCAGCAATGCGACCCGAAACAAGCGTGGTGCTAGTATATTCCTGACATCTGTATTGCTGGTGGCGACTGGCGGTGAAGCCGTGTATAATGCACTGGATTCGATGAAGGATATTGACGATGAGGTGACATATTCCACAAGAAAATCCTATCAGAATTATGTACAAAACGGTCGTGCTGCAGTGGATGCACTGGAGGAGTATGACGACAGTCTGTATCGTGCAGAAAAGACGTTTTTCCGCTGTGTCAACGACAATGCTGCTTTTGGATTGAATGGTATTTCTCATTCCAGTTCTGTCATGAATACCCGTATTATCAATTTTATCGAAACGATGGGTTATTGTATGCACAGCTACTACACACGTTACGACGGTACCACGCCGTTGGCGGATTCGTTGTTGGGCATCAAGTATGTGTTGGATCGTGGCGACAGCGGCGATTCCAAACGGCTGAATGATACTTATGAGCCGGTACTTTACTATGACTACACCAACGAGAATGGCACGGATAAGACGATTACGATTTATGAAAATACGAATGCACTTTCCATCGGCTATATGGTCGATGATGATGTCCTAAACATTGACCATCTTGGAAATGATAATCCATTTAACAGTCAGAACATTTTCCTGAGTACGATGGCAGGTCAGACAGAGTTCGACAGCAGCGGTAATTTCTCCACTTGGGATGAATACTACACTGCAATAGAACTTGCGGAAGATCCGGTGCTTAGCGATTCTGTTACAACGGAACCTTATGGCGAACAGGTGAAATATGTGGCATCGGGCGATGACGACCCGACGGTAGATTTCCATATTGAAGTGACAGAAGAGATGGCTGGAAAGCCGATTTATATCTATTTCAAGACGGAATTCCAGAACAAGGTGAACCTCTATTTGAATACTTGGACGACGGACGAGTGGGCAGAAGCAGAAGCGACTTGGAGCGAAGAAAATACTGGTACGTTTACATGGTCGGATATAGATGCATCGGCGTACGGTGGATTTGATTCCCTAGGCGAATATTTTGAAGGGGACAATTACGTTATCCGAACACTTGGTACGTATGAAGCAGGTACAAAATTGACGCTGCGAATGACGGTTGCAGATGAATTTACGATTGTCAAGAATTTCTTGTTCTATTGTTTTGACTATGACCTGTTCCAGCAGGATATTGATATTCTGAAGGAGAATCAGTGGGATATTACAGAGTACAATGATCGCAAGATTGAAGGTACGATTACGGCGGAAGAAGGACAGATTATGATGACTTCAATTCCGTATGAACCGGGCTGGAGCATTGAAGTAGACGGTGAGAAGGTAGATAATCTGGTCATCGAGGAAGAAGACGAGGACGGTGAAGTTTCTCTGTCCAATGACGATGGCGAGGTAGGACAAATTGTTGTAGTAGATGCAATGATCGGCGTTCGCTTGACTGCCGGAACGCATACCGTAAAGATGACTTATACACCACCGGGATGGTGGGCAGGTATCGCATTGTTCTGCGGCGGTATCGTTGTAATGGTATTCATTTGGTTCAGCGACCGGAAACGTTATGCGTACATGATTGCTGAATTGGCACGGCAGAAGGAACAAGAGGAGAAGAATAAACAAAAACGTGCAAAGCTCCGCTCCAATCAAAATCGTTCGAAGAACAATTCGACCAACGAAGAAGAAACGCTGTTAAGTAAGCTGGAATCGCTTTATGAAGAGGGATTGCTGACGGAGAAAGAATTTGAATCAAAGAAGCGTGCTTTGCAGAAACAAAAGTCACGAGAAAATTAACAGAAATCTGACGTGGATGAAGTATCGGAAACAGCATTAGAGGATAGTGTTTTGAAAAAGCAAAAACCTCGGCGAAAGAAGACACAATCAAACAACACAGAAGCGGCACCTCCAGAAGATGATTCTACGTCTGATAAAAACTAATTAGAATTGTTCCTTAAAAGAGAAACGACATCGCATATAGTATGCGATGTCGTTTCTTATTTTTTTTCAATGGTTTTCTTTTGACTGTGCATTTCCATTTCGAGGAGAAAGCCACGAATTTTTGCACTGGTCTGTAATACTTCTTGTCGAAATTCCTCCGCAGAAATGCGTAGTGCGCCACCACCTAAAATAATCAACTGTTCCATACCATCCGACGTGGCGACCCGAACACGATACGTTTTTGCCAGCCGGTGAGAAGTTTTTTCAATATAGCTGTCCGCTGTTTCTGCTTCTTTGGTGTATACCACCTGTAGATTGCCGTGCTGTTCCACTTCACAGTGCTGTCCTTTCACACGATAGGCATCAAATACGAGAATCAGGTGGCACTGTCGATAGCCGTTATAGTTTTCTAAAATGTGTTCTAATTTTGCACGTGCAGTGTCTAAACTCTTTTGTGCCAATGCTTTCAGTTCATCCCAAGCAAAAATTAAATTGTATCCGTCGACCAATAGATATTCCTCCTGTGGTACGGCATTTATTGCTGTTTATTTGGTTTTTTGTACATCGGGATCCTGTTCTTTTGGTGTATGCAGTGCATATCGTTCATTTCGCCCAATTTTTCCGTAGATGCGTTCAAAAATCCGCATCAGTTCTTCGTCCTCGGAAAAGCTTGTTGCAGGTAGTTTTACCATCGGTGCAGCTGCTGTCGCTGTGCAGAATGTGCCTGTTGATTTACGGCTTTTTTGCAGTGGCAGGTGCATATAATTTTCTACCTGATCCCATTTTACTGTGAACCCGCTGCCGTGTGCGCAGAATACGGAATCTGCTGTGTTTTCTAAATCCCGATCGCAATCATAGCCAATTTCTGTAATGACGCTCTGTGGATCTGAACATGGTGCATAGCCTTTTTGCACGCACTGAAGGCGTCCATTTCCTTTGGTATAAGCAGCAACTTCCTTGGCGTATCCGGCAATACGCCTTGCAGGTACACTACCACGGAGAATAGCAGTCGTTCCAAGCGTTTCAGAAGGTTGGCAATCAGCACCCATTTGCTGCAAATCTGTCATTGCCTTTCCTACGACGGTATCTGGGATTTCCAGTGTGAATGCATATCAAGGCTCCAGTAGTACGCTTTCCGCCTTTCGCAGTCCGTTACGGACCGCACGATAAGTTGCTTGACGAAAATCACCACCCTCCGTGTGTTTGATATGGGCACGTCCGGCGCAGAGCGTAATTCGCATATCCGTGATAGGCGAACCAGTTAAGACGCCAAGGTGTGTCTTTTTGGATAAGTGCGTCAGGATGAGTCGCTGCCAATTTTGATCTAGGTCATCTTCCCGACAGGTTGACGCAAATTGCAAACCGCTTCCGGAAGGCAGCGGTTCTAATAAAAGATGTACCTCTGCATAGTGGCGGAGTGGTTCATAGTGTCCGACACATTCCGCTGGTGCAACAATGGTTTCACAATAGGCAATTTGTCCCATATGAAATTGAACCATCAGACCAAATCGATCTGCAATTAGTTTTTCCAAGATTTCTAATTGCACTTCACCCATCACTTGCACTTGGATTTGCTGGTGCTGTGTATCCCATTGAAAATGGAGCGTGGGGTCTTCTTCCTCCAGCTGTGTCAATTGTTCCCAAACATCTGTTGGCTGACATCCCTCTGGCAATCGAATTCCATAACGCATAATTGGTTCAAGTAGGGCGTCTGTCTTGTCAGGTTGAAATCCAAGACCTTGTCCGGCATAAGTGTGGCTTGGTCCAGTGACGGCACAGACCATTCCGGGGTAGATGCATTCCGGTGTCGTAAATTTTGCACCAGAATAGACACGCACTTGGCTGATTTTTTCAGAATGCGTGTTGCCACTATTGTCTGTATAAGTGATACTATCACGAACGTGCAGCGTGCCACCGGTGATTTTTAAGTAGGTGAGACGGTTATTCTTTTCATCTGTGGCAATTTTAAAAACGGATGCACCAAAAAAAGAAGGGTAGCTTTTCTCCATGGTGTAGCGATTGAGCTGATGAAAAAACATCTCCGTCCCCTGTAGTTTTAGGGCGGAACCAAAAAACACCGGCACAAGTGCTTCGGCTGCAATTCCTTTTTGGAGATGATTCAAAGAAATCGATCCTGTTTCCAGATATTCTTCCATCCAAGCCTCTTGACACAACGCAGCTGTTTCGTAAAATGTGTCAGTTTCTGCGTGCGTAAAGTCGGTACATTTTTCCGTGAGCCGCTGTTTCAGTTCAGACAAGATAGTCGCTTTATCTGTGCCGCCAAAGTCCATTTTGTTTACGAAGAGAAAAACGGGAATGTGATATCGTTTGAGCAATCACCAGAGCATCTCTGTGTGACTTTGGACACCGTCTGTACCGCTGATTACGAGAATGGCATAGTCTAGGACTTGCATGGTGCGTTCTGTTTCCGCAGAAAAATCAATATGTCCCGGTGTGTCTAGTAAAGTGAATTCAGCATCGGGAAAATGGAGCTGTGCTTGATGCGAAAAAATAGTAATGCCACGCTGTCGCTCTATTTCATGGGTATCGAGAAAGGCATCTCTGTGATCCACACGACCGAGACGACGAATTTCACCAGCGTGATAGAGGAGTGCCTTGGAAAGGGTGGTTTTGCCGGAGTCAACGTGTGCAGTAATACCGATGGTGAGACGTTTCATATTTGGCATTCCTTTCGTGAAATAAACTAATTTTATGATGATATTATAACATATTTGCATAAGATTTGGCAAGTAAAAATCATTATGGGATAATTTTTTTCTTATCAAAGCCTAATCACGCAATTTTCACGAAAAAATCAGTTGCAATTTGAAAAGAATTATGTTATAATCAATAGGGTATTGTGTTGATCGATTGTAAATTGGCGGTACATAGTGAATGATATGAAAGAGAGGAATGACAATGTGTGGAATTGTTGGATATGTTGGGAAACGAGATTGCACAGAAGTCCTGATGAATGGACTGCGAAAATTAGAATATCGTGGATATGACTCTGCTGGTATCGCTGTTTTTCAAAATGGTGAGATTACGGTTGCCAAATCGAAAGGCAGACTGGATGATTTGGAAGAGCGTATGAAACAGGATGGCGCACCGATAGGGCAGGTTGGCATTGGACATACGAGGTGGGCTACCCACGGGGAGCCATCTGATGTGAATTCTCATCCCCATAGTGGTGGAAGAGTCACCATTGTTCATAACGGCATCATAGAAAATTATAAGGAAATCAAGGACTTTTTGATTACAAAAGGAGTTTCCTTTGATAGTGATACAGATACAGAGGTTGTGGCACGTTTATTGGACTATCGCTATAATGGTAGCCCGATTCAGACCATCTCTGAAACAGTAAGAGATTTAAAAGGCTCTTATGCGTTGGGGATTATCTTTGCAGATCATCCGGAACAGGTGTATACAGTACGCTGTGAGAGTCCTTTGATCGTAGGTGTTGGCGAATTAGAAAGCTTTATTGCTTCTGATGTTCTGGCGATTATCGAGTACACACGGAATTACTATCTTTTGGAGCATGAGGAAATTGCCGTTTTGGGCAGAGATGGTGTACATATTTATGATGCGTTTGGTCAGCCGGTACAAAAGGAATTAAAAACGGCGGATTGGGATGTTGAGACAATCGGTAAGGGTGGCTATGCCCATTTTATGCTCAAGGAAATTCACGAACAACCCACAGCAATTCGCAATACAATCCGTCCTCGTATTCGGGATGGTCTTCCAAACTTGGAGGAGTGCGGCATTACGTTGGAGGTGCTTCGGGCATTTCGGCATATTCATATTATCGCTTGCGGAACTGCTATGCACGCAGGAACGGTTGGTAAATATGTGATTGAAAAGCTAGCTTGTGTACAGGTGACAGTGGATATTGCGTCAGAATTTCGCTATCGGGATCCGCTGGTAGGAGAGGGCGATTTGGTGATTATCATTTCTCAATCCGGTGAGACGGCAGACAGCCTAGTGGCAATGCGACTTGCAAAAAAATTGGGTGCAAAAACACTGGCAATCGTGAACGCTATGGGCAGTTCCATTGCACGAGAAGCCGATATGCTAATCTATACGTACGCAGGACCGGAAATTGCCGTAGCCTCGACAAAGGCGTATATGGTACAAATTGCAGTGATGTACTTGTTTGCGTTTGAATTGGCACTAGCTGTTGGAAAAATCGACGAGACAAAATGTCGGTCATTCGTACATCTTTTGGAGCAAACACCGGATGTCATTTCCGAAATTCTGAATCATAAGGAACAGACGCAATATATTGCTTCCTCGCTGATTACGGCGGACAGCTTATTGTATATTGGAAGAGGTTTAGATTATGCACTGAGTATGGAAGGCTCTTTGAAACTGAAGGAAATTTCTTATATCCATTCGGAATCTTATGCGGCAGGAGAACTAAAGCATGGCACGATTTCTCTGATTACGGAGAATATGCCGGTCATTGCAGTGGCGACCCAAAAGGCACTGTGGGAAAAGACCATTAGTAATATCAAAGAAGTAAAAGCGAGAGGTGCAAAGGTTATTTTGGTTTGTCGGAAAAGCGATGTGGTTGACAAAGACGCAGTAGATATGCGGTTTGGCTTACCAGATTTTGATGATATGCTTATGCCGATGATTGCAGTTGTTCCGTTACAACTGATAGCTTATTATACTTCTGTTTTAAAAGGAAACGACGTGGATAAGCCGAGAAATTTAGCGAAATCCGTGACGGTTGAATAAATTTTCAAAGGGAGATATTTATGCGTAAAAAGGAAACAATTGCAATTCTGCTGACGGTAATGCTGGCGGGGACGAGTGCGGCTTTTGCATTCGGGGCGAATGTATCGGCAGAAGAAGAGAGTAGTGTGGAGGATTCCACAGATGATGAAAGCGAGGACGCAAGCTCTGCTGATGATGAAGAATCAGACATTGAGGTGTTCACTTCTGGTGACTACGGTTATACCGTGGATGAGGACACGGGCACAGCAACGCTGACGGTCTATAACGGTATGTCGGATACGGATTTGATTTTACCGGATACGGTAGATGGCGTCACGATCAGTAAGTTGGGCAACGCTGTGCTTTTGAATCATACAGAGCTGGAAACTGTAACGATTCCGGAAACTGTAGAAGAAATTGGTGATTCGTGTTTCTATGGCTGTACGGCACTGGAGGAAATTGTCGTAGAGGACGGTAACACTGCGTTACAAGCGGAAGACGGGGTATTATATTCTGCGGACGGATTGTATTTGATTTACTATCCCACTGCAAAGGCGGATACTTCCTATAGCATTGCAGATGGCGTGATGCAGATTATGCCCTCTGCATTTGCACAAACGTGTTTGACTGATGTCGTCTTTCCAGATACCCTTCTCTATATAGACAGCTGGGCATTTGCGTATTCCAGCTTGGAAACGTTGAATCTGCCGGAATCTTTGACAGAAATCGGACAGTATGCATTCTCCTACTGCACAGGATTAACAGAAGTCACATTTCCGGATTCTTTGGAATTGATGGAAGCGGCTTGTTTTGCAGGCTGTGAAAATCTTACGGAGGTGACGTTCTCGGATGCGGGGAATTTAGCAACTATTCAGATGGCAGCTTTTGTTGGCACAGGATTGACAGAAGTAACCATTCCCTCCAGTGTATCAGAAATTGGTTTCTGTGCTTTTGGCTATGAATTGGATATGGATACAACGGTGAGTGGTTTTGTAGTGTACGGTGTCACCGGCTCACAGGCACAAACCTATTGTACTGATTCAGACGATGAGAATGATTACAGCAACAACTTTACGTTCCGTACCATTAGTTCCAAAAACGAGGTTGCGACAGACACGACAGAAACAGGAATGGATTCTTCTGAAAGCTTTCTTGACAAGTACGGAATGTGGATATTCATTGATGGAGTCGCTGTACTGGTTTTGATTGTTGGTATTATTCTCATTGTCAGTGGGAATCGAAAAGGAAAAACGGACAAGGATAAGATGAATCGTCAGTCACGGAAAAAGGCAGAAAAAGCAATCGATGATACATTGAAGCAGAAACAAAAGCCAGATGTGGAAGAAGTATCCGATGAAAATAACACCAGTGGCGGGGATCAACAATGAAACAATGGAAAAAAATAGGTGCTGCTTTTTTGACAGTGTGTATGATGGGTGTCAGTTTGACGATGCCGTGTATCGCAGCAGATTCTACTGAGGCAGACGATGACAGTGGTATTGCGATCGACACCTCTAACGACTCTACTTATGATGTGTATACATATCGAGAGAACGACAGTGGAGGTGTGACCATTACCTCCTGTGATACGGCGGCAACGGTTTCTGAAATTCCTTCTGAAATCGACGGTATGCCGGTGACAGAAATTGGCGATGCGGCATTCATGAACTGTCAGTTTGTCACAAATATTGTCGTACCAGATGGTGTTGTTTCGATTGGAGAGAGTGCCTTTGGATCGTGTACCATGCTATGTCAGGTGTCATTGCCGGAAGGATTAACCGAAATTGGCAGTGGTGCATTTGAATCTTGCACTATGCTTAGTCAAATCAATTTTCCTTCGACACTGACGAATCTCTCAGATGCTCTGTTTTACGAATGCAGTTATTTTACATCGTTTGACCTGCCGGATACCATAAAGTCGATTGGAAACGAAACCTTTTATGGCTGTACCAGAATGACGGACCTTATGCTGCCAGAGAGATTGGAGACAATTGGTGATTACGCATTTCAGGCTTGTGAGGGATTGACAGAGGTTACTATTCCCTCTACGGTGACGGAAATGGGTGAATATGTGTTTGATGGCTGTCAGGCATTGACAGCAATTACGGTTGCTGACGGAAATACTGCCTATATTTCCCAAGATGGTGTACTGTTTACCAGTGATGGTACTACACTGATTCGTTATCCGGAAGCAAAGGAAACAACGGATTATACCGTACCTGACGATTGCACGACACTTGCTGATTGGAGCTTTATTGGCTCGACGGTTTTGGAAACGATTGATTTGAATGCAGTGACAAAGATTGGAGAGGATTGTTTTTATTATTGTACGGCATTGACGGCAGCAGAAGTTCCTGAGGGTGTTACGGCGTTAAATGGCGCAGTATTTGCTTACTGTGTCGCAATGGAGACTGTTTCTTTGCCTTCCACTTTACAATCCCTTGGGGATCACTGTTTTTATGCCTGTACAGAATTATCAGAAATCACGGTGCCAGAGGGGGTTACTTCGATTGGCACACAGTGTTTCTATAACTGTGCGAATTTGGTAAAGCTATCGCTGCCCTCGACCATTACAGAAATCGGCGACGAGGCATGGGGCTATTATACAGCCTCTGAAACCAGTGAAGAAGAAAAAATGGATGAGTTGGTGGTAAGTAACGCCGGAAATGACGCCGTGGCAGAATATATAGAAGCATGGGAAGCAGATGGCAGTAATCTGGTCTATTACCTCATTGGCATTGGAATTGTGGTTGTGGTGGCAGCTGGAATTGTCGTTATTGTTTTGATTTATAAAAAGCGAAATCAAATTCGACCAACCACACGCAATGCAGTCTATCAGAATCGACAGCAAGGCTCTGACAAAAAGAAGAATTCCGGAAAAAAGAATGCGAAGAAAAAGAAGAAATAATTTCATCGTCTGTATGTAAAAAGGAAGGACTGTTTTATCAATCATGAATCATCAAAAGGTTTGTCGTGGCATTGTTGCCGTCGCTGCACTATTATTTGGAATCTCTTTCGTCGGTGCTGCCTCATCTGGGGTCTCTTTTGCAGACGATAGTTCCACTTCCGATAGTACTTCGTTTACTGACGGAACGCTGACATATAGCTATTTGGATCAGACAGATGTGGAGGTGACAAGCTGTGACACTTCGGCGACGAACGTGAGCATAATGCCATCTATCGACGGTTATACGGTGGTTTCTATTGGAGAAGAAGCATTTGCAAATTGTGAAAATTTACAAAGTATGACAATTCCCTCCTCTGTGACGGAGATTGAAGAAGCGGCATTTTACGGCTGTACTGCACTCACGAGCGTTACCGTTCCAGATAGCGTCACAGAAATTCCGGATGGCTGTTTTTTTGATTGTACTGCGCTGACCAGCATAACACTGGGTGACGAAACCACGAGCCTTGGTGCAATGGCATTTGGTTATTGTACATCGTTAGAAGAGATTACTTTGCCAGATACTTTGACAACGATTGGGGATCAATTGTTTTATTATTGTATTGCTTTAGAGAGCGTGGAAATTCCGGAAAACATCACGGAGCTAGGCGCATATATGTTCTACGGCTGTATGAGTATGACGGAATTTCATATACCGTCTACATTGGAAGATATTGGTGCGATGAGCTTTCTTGGCTGTCAAAGTCTGGAAACAGTTACAATTGATGAGGATAATTCCAACTATACCGTAGAAGATAACGTGGTTTATAGTGCAGATCAATCGATTTTGTATCTCTATCCAGCGGGGAAGACAGATACATCATTTACTGTACCAGATGAGGTGCTTGTTATTTATGCAGGTTCATTTTTTTCGGCAAGTAATTTGACACAGATTGATTTCGGTGCAAAACTGCAATATATTGGTGAAATGGCGTTTGACTATTGCACAGGGCTAACGAGTATCACGATTCCGGAAACGGTTACGAATATAAAAACAACAGCGTTTTCAGATTGCACAGGACTGACAGAATTGGTTTTCGAAGGTGCAGATAATGAGGATGGCGGCGAAGGGGAAGACTTGGAAATCGGCGAATATGCGTTCTTTTGCTGCGATAGTCTGAAATCGGTCACCTTGCCAAAGCGTGTGACTTCGATTGGCGATTATGCCTTTGGTATTACTGAGGCGGACGACGATGAAGATAGCGATGATGTGATCACTATTGAAACAGATTCGGGTAAGTCTATGTCGCTGAAAGCAGTATCGGATTTTGAATTGACAGGATACACCGGCGTTGCCAAGGACTATGTAAAGAATTGTAAAGTAGACTTAGATTTTCATGCATTGGATATTGACTGGGCGTCGTTGGTAATGTATGTGGGAATTGCTGCAGTGATTATTGTTGTAATATTCTTGACGGTGCGGATTATTATGCACACGAAAATGACGAAGGAAGAAAAAGAAGAATTGCGCATTACCGATGGAAAAACACTTGATTCCGACGAAGAACAGAATGATGGGTATCATAGCATTGTGGACGATGATGATGATGATGGTGAAATGCTAGTGTCCTATGAACAGACGATGCAGCACAGCAGCGTACATCAGATCGGACACGGGCAAGAACCAAGGAAAAAGAGTGGTCAGGATTGAGAAAAAACTCCCCATAAGGGGAGTTTTTAAGGAGTGTATATGAAATGAATATGGCATTGATGATATTATGCATCTTGATTTTGGGGCTGTTAGGTGCTGTTTTGGTGTTATTGCTGCGTAAGCCACAGGATAGTCATGCAGAATCTTTGGAACGTTTGGAGCAGCAAACCCAGATCTCACAACGGCAGCTGCGAGAGGAAATTTCGGATCAGGTGCAGAGAAATGTGCAGTACCTAGGGTCGCAGCTGACGGAATTACAGCGGAATACCGCTGCAGCACAATCGCAAAAATTAGACGATATGGCACAGCTTTTGGTGGATCGACAGGAACGTATGCGTATTGCCACGCAGGATAGCCTAAAGCAGTTGGAACGGCGATTACAGACGTTGGAAATGGGGAATGAACAAAAACTGGAAAGTATGCGAAAGACTATGCAGCAGCAGCTACAGCAAATTGGAAGTGAAAATCAGCAAAAGCTTACTGCTATACAATCTACTGTTAGTGAGAAGTTGGATAACAGTTTGCAAAAATCATTCCACTTAGTTAGTGAACGGTTGGAAAAGGTTTATGAAAGCCTGGGCGAAATGCAGACGGTTTCTGCTGGAATCGGCGATCTGAAAAGAGTATTGTCTAACGTAAAAACACGTGGAATTCTAGGTGAAGTACAGCTGGGGAGTATCCTAGAAGAAATTTTGGCACCAGAACAATACGAGCGAGAGATTTCAACAATTCCCGGTAGTCGAAATCACGTAGAGTTTGCTGTGAAGCTGCCTGGGTAGGATACGGAAAGCCGTGTGTTGCTGCCAATTGATTCTAAATTTCCAGGGGATACTTATGCAGCATTACAAGATGCGATTGATTCCGGTGATTCAGAGAAAGTGAAAGAAGCAAGAAAAATATTATATCGTACCATTCGTAATTGTGCCAAGGATATTCACGAGAAATATATTTCGCCGCCCTACACCACGAATTTTGGTATTTTATTCTTACCTTTTGAGGGAATTTATGCTGAAATTGCAAATAGTGGTTTGATTGAGGTTCTACAGCGAGAGGAACAGGTAAACATTGCCGGACCGTCTACCATGGCAGCTTTTTTAAATGCGCTGCAAATGGGATTTCAGACGTTGGCAATTCAAAAGCGTTCCAATGAAGTGTGGGAAGTATTGGGCGTAGTGAAAACAGAATTTCAGACGTTTTCCGATGCATTGGAAAGAACCCAAAAGCATATGCGACAGGTGGACGATGATTTAGAAAAGCTCGTAGGGACTCGCACACGGCAAATGAACCGGCAGCTCAATCGGATTACAGAACAAGACAATAAAATTACTGGCTGACGAAAACGGCACTGTACACAGTATGCAGATAAGAAAATTTTACAGTGCTGTTTTTTTATGAAAGCAAAAATGATACCACACTAGGAAATGACGAAAAAAACTTTGAAAAATAAACTTGACAAATAAGGAGAATTATGTTATAATAACAAAGTTGATTGATAACAGATGCGGGTGTAGTTCAATGGTAGAATTCCAGCCTTCCAAGCTGGTTACGTGGGTTCGATTCCCATCACCCGCTCCAGATGCGCCTTTAACTCAGCTGGATAGAGTAACTGCCTTCTAAGCAGTAAGCCACTGGTTCGAATCCAGTAAGGCGCACCAATCGTCCTTTTCTTGTGAATGGGGTGAGGACGCATATGGTGGGTGTAGCTTAGCTGGTTAAAGCGTCGGATTGTGGTCCCGAAGATCGTGGGTTCGAATCCCATCTCCCACCCCATATTTTGAAAAAGCTCGGAATGTCGAGCTTTTTTTCTGCAAAAAGTCTCGAAACCCAAAATTCATTGTGTTTCGAGGCTTTTTGATTTATTCGCTATTTAATATGCAATCAATAGAATGTTACCACTTCCTGTTTGGGTGCCGAGGTCATTACAACTTTTTGCACTTGAAAAACAGGACCTTTTCCACGGTAGAGTTTATGACGTTTTACTTGAATTTTTCCGGTAACTTGAATCCACTGCCGAGTCTGGAGGACATTAGTGTTATCCCATTCTGCGACAACGCAGCTGTAGGTAATATCTTCCACACAGCAAGTCATGACGTGTCTTCCGACTGCAAAAGTTTTCGGTGGGAAACTTGGATCGACCGCAACGAGTCCACGGAACGATACGATCTTTCCGTCATATTTCTTGGGATCTTCCATAATATCCCGATACCAGAGTGCATAGTCGTTGTCTTTTAATTGAATGACGGGTGCATTGACATCAAACGGCAATGGGTCTTCAATATCGTCATATTCCACAGTGCCATCTGCATATTCGTAGGCAATATCTGTACGTCGACTAATGCCACGGACGATTTTGTGGAATTCCATTTTGTCCATGCTCTTTTGAAAGCGATTGAATATAACCAATTCACAAGAACTGAGTTTGTCCACAACAAGATTGCGCATATTGGCATTGTATTGTAAAAATGTTGTAGCGTCCACAAAACACATTTCCTGATAAACGGCCCAAGTGTCTGGCAAACTTTGGAATAGCTGTGTTACTTGCCACATCCCATTATATTCCATCACCACACGTTTTGCACTGCAGTCTTTCAGCAGCTGTTCCAAATGTGCTGGGTTTAATTCTTCCGGTTCGTCAATGGTCTGTATGGTGACATTTTTTGAGGGATAAGTGGACAAGTCCAACTCTTCTTCGCCCTCTTCACATAGCAGTATCAGCGTTTGTTCATCAGAGTTAAATCGCTTGTCTTCCATGGTTTCCTGAATAAACTTTGTCTTGCCACCTTCCAGAAATCCGGTAAACAGGTATACTGGAACATCGATCTGATTTGCACCGTTATTTGTTGGCATAAACGGCCTCCTTATTCTGCATGGAACAAGTCAGCCAGTGCTGCTTCCTGTAGCTTCGAACCAATGACACAAAGCCTGCCTGTGGTACTCGGACTACCGGTGCGTACATCAGGTGTTCCCGGCACGTAGTCGAAGTAAATCCAACTGCCATCCTGTGCTGGAACAATACCCTTGGCACGTAATACGACGCCATATTTCTTTTCGTTGGATAGAGATTCCAGTGCAGCTGTGATTTCCTCTGCAGTATATTTCTTCGCAGATTCAATTCCCCAGCTGGTGAAAACGTCGTCGGCATGATGATGGTGGTGTTCATGTTCATGTTCATGTTCGTGACCGCAGCATTCCTCGTGGTGGCGATCGTGGTGGTGGTGTCCCTCTTCGTGTTCATGTGCATGATCGTGTTCGTGGTCATGGTGATGATGGTGATCCTGTTCCCTTGCCTCTTCCAATAGTGCTTTTAGCTCATCGTCCAGCGTATTGTTTTGTCGCATTGCGTCCAGCAGCTGTGCGCCTGTAAGCTCTGCCCAATCGGTTGTGACGATAGGAGCTTTTGCGTTACAGATACGAAGGCGTTTGACACAGTCGTCTAGTTTTGACTGTGCCAAACCAGCAGTATGGCTTAAAATCAAGCAGCTTGCGTATGTGATTTGGTTATTGAAAAATTCGCCAAAATTCTTTTGATACATTTTGCATTTTTTTGCATCAACGACTGTCGTGAAACCGTCTAAAGTCACATCGTGGGCGTGGATATTCTGTACTGCACGAATGACGTCGCTAAGCTTTCCGACGCCGGATGGTTCGATGAGAATTCGATCTGGATGGTATTGCTCCAGCACTTGAAGCAGTGCTTTTCCGAAGTCACCAACTAAACTGCAACAAATGCAGCCAGAGTTCATCTCTGTAATTTCAACACCAGCGTCCTGCAGGAATCCACCGTCTACGCCGATTTCGCCAAATTCGTTCTCAATCAGCACGAGCTTTTCGCCGGTATATGCTTCTGCGATTAATTTTTTGATTAGGGTTGTTTTTCCGGCACCTAAAAATCCGGAAAAGATTGTAATTTTTGTCATGTTCAAACCTACTTCCCTTCTACAGTATCAACAACGAGTGTTTTTTAAACTCGCATTCATTTTTTAGTATACTACACGATTGCCAAAAATACAAGTGGATTTTCAATATTTTATATGGATTTTTTGTGAACTCAAAAATCAATAAAGCAAGACAGTTTTTTGAAACTGCCTCGCTAGGATGGTTATGATGGATTTTGTTTATGATGGAATCACTGGTAAATCAGTGGATGTTTGTACGAGAAATTGCAGCAGTACCAAAGAATCGCTTGCATCAATGTTGTTGTCATAATAACAATCAGCGTTCAGTTTTGCGGTAGCGTTCAATTCGATAGAACCAGAAACTGCTTTATTCAGCTGTACAAGGTCAGACAAAGTAACAGTACCAACTAGGTTGATATCGCCGTAGAGTGAAGCTGTGCCGTCGCCTGTGGTATCTGTGGTGCCTGTCGCAATTGGTATATCAGTTGCGGTAGTTGTTGTCGTGGTGGTTGTATCGGTTGCAACGGTTGTTGTTGTCGTTGACGGTGCATCTAGTGCTACAAAGTTTACATCATATTCAATTGCATACCGTTCTGCGGAGGAATCGGTATAACCATAAATTGTCATGGCTTCGTCATTTGTCAGTACATCGCCGGAAATGGAGTAACCGAACGCATAAGTATCAATGATAGAAATTCCTACAGGAATAGTGATTTCTAATAAGGACGGACAAGTGACAAAAGCATATTTTTCAATAGAAGTGAGTGTTTCTGGCAGAGTAACATCGGATAGAGCGGTATAGCTTGCAAAGGTGTACTGCCCAATTGTCTGGATATTATCCGGAATTACTAGTGTTTCCAGTGCAGAGCAGCGATAGAATACGTAGTTATCCAACTTCGTTAAGCCACTTCCAATCGTCAGGGACGTCAGACTCGTGTCGTTATAAAACGCCCATTTTCCAATGGAGGTGATAGAATCCGACAGCACCAGCGTTGTCAAATTCGAACATTCGGCAAAAGCACTGTCAGAAATTGTGGTGAGGCTATCTGGGAACGTAATGGATTCCAGCGAAGTACAGCCGTAGAACGCAGAACTGCCAATGGAGGTAAGACCGGATCCAAAGTCTATGCTTGACAGACTAGTGCAGCGATAAAACGTGTTGTTACTAATTTTTGTGACGGAATCGGGAATGACGATACTCGTCAAAGAGGAACAACCATAGAATGCAAGGTCGCTCAGCGTGGTTAACGAACTCGGTAAGTTGATGGAAGTTAAACTTGTACAATAGGCGAACGCACTGGCGTTAATCTTCGTGATATTGTCTGGAATATCCAATGTTTCTAGACCACAATATGCGAATGTGTCCTTTCCAATCGTAGTGAGTCCTGTTGAAAAAGTAACCGATTTCAAATTTTGGCAGTGTCCAAAAGAACCGGCAGCTACGCTGGTTATGCTGTCTGGCATATCAAAAGAAGTGATTCCACTGTAGCAGAAAGCATCGCTTAAAATCCGAACTAAGCTAAATTCCGGTAAATCAATTGTCTCCAGTGCAGAACAATTGTAGAATGCACTCTCTCCGATATTTGTTACGCCTTCTTCTAATACCACGTTTGTTAGGCTTGTACAATAGGCGAATGCACTTGTACTAACTGTGGTTACAGATCCGGGAATTGTAATACTCTCCAAAGAAGAGCAATAAGCGAATATTTCGTCGCCCATTGTTGTCAGGCTGTCCGGCAGCTCCACTGTCGTCAATGATGTACACGAACAAAAGGCATCGATGTTAATCGATTTCAGTCCCCAAGAAAAGTTGATTTCTGTCAAGTTTGTACATCCGGTAAAAGCACTGCTGCCAATCCCTACGACAGTATCCGGTATACTAATCGAGGTGATTAGCGTATTGCCATAGAATGATTCGGTGTCGATATAGTTTACAATGTATTCTGTCACATCTCCGGAATCCGAAGTGACCGTAATCACATCCGGAATAACGACGTCCGGATCATCCCCCAAATAGCCGGTGATATGTGCAGCACCGCTGACGATGGAGTAAGTGAATAGTCCATCTTCCGATACAGAAGCGGAGACGAGGTTGTTGCTTGCGTTGGTGTCTACCGTTGTGTCAATGTCGGGAGCATCGGCATCCACGGTTTTTGCAATCATTGCATCTACTGTTTCTTCCGGCATCGGTTCTTCTAATTCCGGCTCATCTACAGAAATCTCTTCGGTTTCTGCCGTTGTGGTTGTGATTGCGGTCGTCGTCGTATCTTCTGCGGAAACGACGCCAACTTGTACTGCGCTAAGCATAGCGAGTGCGGTCAGACCTGCAATCGTTTTTTTCGATTTGTTTTCATAGCTGAAAAACTCCTTTCTATCATGCATATCGTTCGCTTTTATCATGTTACAATCGAAAACATTCCAACATACATACTGCTATTATTATACGCAATTTTCCTCTCGTTGTCAAGCTTTTTTTGTGAAAAGCACAGAAAAAGAGACAGCGGCTTGATTTTCTATTGAAAAAAATTTGAGAAATTTATCTTTTTTTGTATTTTTTGCTTGACAAAGTCGAAAATTCGTGATATAATAATAAAAATATATGTTTCAAAATATTTTTGAAGGGATTTGATTGATTTATGTTTTGTAGTAAATGTGGGGCGCAAAATGCTGATGGTGCAGCGTTTTGTAAGAGTTGTGGGACACGATTAATGCAGATGGAAAGAAATGAAACTGTAAATATAGTACGAGGGGGGGGGTACTGTCAGCACTCCACTGAAATCACATTTAAATTTTAAAAATCGTGCTGACAAAACAGAACCTTCAACACAAGGGGAATCTTTTGTGAATACATCACCTGATGAGGAAGAAGTATCTTCGAATGGCACTCCTTCACCGTCATTAATTGATAAAACGGCGGCGTTTTTAATCGCCATCCCGGTTTATCATTTGTGATAGGCTTTTTTACGGGTCTTATTGGAAGAATTTTGCTTTATGTGATTAGCTATATGATAATGCTAGGTTTAATTCTTGCACTTGCAGGTATATCTCAAGTATGTGCAGTGATTTATTTAATAGCAGGTATTTTGTTCGGTTGGCGGTTCATAAACTTTATCACACCTAATATGTTTATTTGGATGCCATTGAAGGGATGGCTCATATATTATTATATTGTAAAGCTTTTTGTGGCTGCTTTTATAGGTATGCTTATTGTGCCGTACCATTTAGCAAAATATGTTGTGGCACTGTTTGATGGAGTTGCAGAAATAACGACGGAAGAAAATGGATAAAATATTTATTAAAAACAAGACAGCACGATGCGTTTTTGCACGGTGCTGCCTTGTTTTTTATCCTATTTTACAATTTTACAAGCTATCTCATGTTGTGCCGCTTATCGGTACGGCATTTTTTAATTTTCGCTTCTCGCTGCGTTTGATGATCTGCATCATCACAAGAGCCAGAACCACACAGCAAATGTCTGCAATCGGTTGTGCATAAATAATGCCGTCTAATCCAATCAATGCGTTGGCAATTAAGACTACCAGCAGGAAGACGACGCCCTGATGGCTGACCGATAAAATCAGCGATGCCACATCTCTGCCCATGCCTTGGAACGCATTATTATTCACGAAGATGATGCCTAAGAACGGACCGGAGAGCATCAACGCACGGAGCATCTGTACGGCGTAAGCCTGCTGTGCTTCTACGTCAGCCACGGATCCGGTAGAACCTGCCGTCATGAAAATGCTGACAATGGGTTCTGTGAAAATATAATAGATTGCTGTCATAATAACACCGATCACCAGAGTACAGCACATACTAAATCGTACCACCTGGTTCATCTTGTTGATATTTCTAGCACCGTAGTGATACCCGACGAGCGGCTGGATTCCAATGCCGATGCCCAGCTGTAGGAACACCACGAGCATATTCGCTTTCATGGCGATGCCCATACCGCCGGTGGCGAGAACATCAATGTTATTGAGCAGTCGATTGATCAGCATATTTGACAGACTCATCAGCACATTTGTCAAGGACATGGGAAATCCGATGGACAAAACGCCGGATAGAATACCGCCCTTTACGGTAAAATGTTTCGGGTGAATGGAGAGCGACGTTTTACTAAATTTCAAATAGCCGAAGTAGAATAACGTGGCGATCAAGTTACTCAGAGAAGTGGCAATTGCAGCACCCTTGACACCCATGTCAAGTCCCAAAATCATGATCGGGTCTAAGATAATATTGATGACTGCACCGATTATCATGCCGGTCATAGAAATTTTTGCGGCACCTTCGCCCTTTGCCAGATTGCTCATGGCAGCACTGAGGATTGTTGGAATTGCGCCGACTCCGATGTAGAATAGATAATCACGGGTATATTGTTCCAGATTCTGCTAATTTTGCGAACTCGTTCGTTCGCTTTTGCTCCCATAGAGCGTGCAATAAACGCACACCCACCCACGCCAAATAAGTTGCCACACGCCAGCAGGATTGTGAAAACCGGTGCTGCCATGGATACGGCGTTCATCTGGTATGGATCGTGGGTTTGTCCCACGAAAACGGTGTCCACCATATTGTACAATACCGTTACCAGCATACTTAGAACGGATGGAATTGCCAGTGTAGCGACAGCACGTGGAATGGAATCTATTTCAAAAAACGGAAGGCTTTTGTTTGATTTTTCCATATATTATTTTTCTCCCTTCATAATTAGCCATAATTGATACCGTACAAATCTACGAACGCATCTTTTATACGGTGTTAATAAAACAATTGAATTGTGGATTAGACGTTGAATCGAAAAAGAACAATATCGCCGTCTTGCATGATATAATCTTTTCCCTCTAATCGCACAAGACCTTTTTCTTTGGCGGCTGTCATAGAGCCGCAGCGTATCAAATCGTCGTAAGATACGACTTCGGCACGGATGAATCCTTTTTCAAAATCCGTATGAATTTTTCCTGCCGCCTGTGGGGCACGAGTGCCTTTTTGAATGGTCCACGCACGGACTTCTTGTTTCCCAGCGGTTAAAAAAGAAATCAGTCCCAACAGCACATATCCCTCACGGATAATACGGTTTAGTCCAGATTCTTCTAATCCCAGATCCTCTAGGAACATTGCCTTGTCCTCGTCTTCCAGCTCGGCGATTTCTGCCTCTACTTTGGCACAAATCGGAAGTACAGCGGAACGCTCCTCTTCGGCAATTTTTTTAACCATCTGATAGTGAACATTGGACTTCAAGCTGCTTCGAAAATCATTTTCCGAGAGATTCGCCGCATAAATCACCGGTTTTGCGGATAACAGCGGCATATCACGCAGCCATTCCAGCTCCTCTTCGTTAAAGTCATAGCTTCTTGCTGACTTTCCATCTTCCAAATGCGCCAAGAGGCTTTCCAAAAAGTCTACTTGACCCTGTAATTTTTTGTCGCCTTTTAATGCCTTTTTGGTGCGGTCGATACGACGTGAAACCATTTCCATGTCAGAGAAAATCAACTCTAGATTGATGGTTTCAATATCTGCTGCTGGATTGATTCTGCCGTCTACGTGAATAATATTTTCATCTTCAAAACAACGTACCACATGGACAATGGCATCTACTTCACGAATATCGCCTAAGAATTGGTTTCCAAGTCCCTCGCCTTTAGAGGCACCCTTGACAAGTCCCGCAATATCCACAAATTCCAGTGTTGCCGGTGTGAATTTGTCCGGTTCGTACATTTCCGCCAGTCGATCTAAACGACTGTCCGGTACAGAAACAATTCCCACATTTTTTCCAATGGTGCAGAACGGATAGTTTGCCGATTCAGCACCTGCGTTTGTCAGTGCATTAAACAGCGTTGACTTTCCCACGTTGGGTAGTCCAACCATACCTAATTTCATAATATCACTCTTTTATTTTTTTATTTTTGCAGTTCGCCACTCGATAGTGCCTTTAGATAAGCGTTGATAAAGCCATCTAAATCACCGTCCATTACCGCTTGAATGTTGCCGTTTTCAAAGCCGGTTCGATGATCCTTTGCCAGTGTGTAGGGCATGAAAACATAAGAGCGAATTTGTGCCCCCCAAGCGATTTCTTTTTGTACGCCCTTAATGTCAGCAATTTTATCTAAGTGTTCTCGTTCTTTGATTTTCACGAGCTTTGCTCGCAGCATTTTCATTGCATAATCCTTGTTTTGAAATTGACTCCGTTGCGTTTGACAAGATACCACAATTCCGGTAGGTAAGTGCGTTAATCGTACTGCCGAACTCGTTTTGTTGATGTGCTGTCCGCCTGCACCGCTGGAACGGAATACGTCCATTTTAATATCTTCCGGACGAATATCCACTTCCATAGAATCGTCGATTTCCGGCATAACTTCTAACGCAGCGAAAGAGGTGTGTCGTCTGCCGGAGGCGTCGAACGGGGAGATGCGTACCAACCGATGTATACCGGATTCCGATTTTAAAAAGCCATAGGCATTATCGCCGGAAATCAAAATGGACGCACTTTTTAAGCCGGCCTCGTCGCCGTCCAGATAGTCCAACAATTCTACTTTATAATCGTGTCGCTCTGCCCAGCGATGGTACATTCGATAGAGCATTTCCGCCCAATCCTGTGCCTCTGTGCCGCCTGCACCAGCGTGAAAGGTAAGAATTGCATTGGATGCATCGTATTCGCTAGTGAGCAGCGACGCCAGCTTTAACGATTCCAGTTTCTTTACGAATGCATCTGCTTCTTGATTGAGTTCGCTGTTGCTCTCTGTTTCCCCCTCTTCTTGTGTCAATTCAATCAAAGTCAAAATATCATCTAATTCTGTTTCCATTTTTTTATATTGATTGATTCGATTTTCCAAAGCTTTTGATTCCTGTAATACCTTTTGGGAATTTTCCAAATCATCCCAAAAGCCGGGTGATGCCACTTGTGTTTGTAGTGCATCATAGCGTGCTTGTGCCTTTTCAATGCCAAGCACTTCATAGAGTTCTTTTAAATCCTTTTGATAATCCGTCATCGTGACACGCAGTTCATCCAATAAGATCATGTGTATCCACTCCTTTAATCTCGTATTCTTTTTATTATACAACATTTTTCCGCAACTTGCAAGCGCATTGTGTAAAAAATTTCTCTACCATAAAAAATTGCTTTTGGTTATTTTGCAAACCAAAAGCAATTTTTATTTGCGTGCAATGAAAAACGTTCACACTTCGCCTTCCAACAGCCGATTTAATGCGCTAGTCAAGGCGGAGATGGAAGAATTGATAATATCTGATTGAATGCCTACGCCCCAGAACGTTTTGTCGTTCTTTTCCAAGCTGACATAGGATACTGCTTGTGAGTTGGAACATACTTCTAAAGCGTGTTCATTGTAAGTCATCAGCTTATAGCGCATTTGGAGGAATTTTTTCAGTGCATTGGACACAGCGTCCAAGCGACCATTGCCCTCTGCGTGAACCGTTTCGGTTCGACCTTGATAATGAATTGTCACAGTTGCTTCGATGATACCTTTGCCTTTTTGCGTGTAGTGTACCTCCGGCAAGGTCAGCGGTGATTCAATATTCACATAAGCGTCCTCAAAAATTTGGCGAACCTCTTCCGGCAGTAATTCCTTATGAGCATGGTCAGAAACGTTTTTTACGAGATAGCCAAAGGATTCACGCATTTTTGGTGGAATATGAAAACCATATTTTGATTCCATCAAATAGCCAATGCCCCCTTTACCGGATTGACTATTAATACGAATGACGTCTGTTTCATAAACACGTCCTACATCTGACGGGTTGATGGGCAGATACGGTACAGTCCAGTCTTTACAGTTGTGTTCCTCTCTCCAGTGCATTCCTTTTGCAATTGCATCCTGATGTGAACCACTGAATGCTGCAAAAACAAGTTGTCCACTATAAGGGGAACGTTCGTAGACGTGCATTCTCGTGACACGTTCGTAAAGCTCTACTGCTTCTGGCATATTGGAAAAATCCAGTTTTGGGTCTATGCCTTGGGAATACATATTCATTGCCAATGTGATAATGTCCACATTACCGGTGCGTTCGCCATTTCCGAATAATGTCCCCTCGATGCGGTCGCCACCTGCGAGTAATCCCAATTCGCTGTCTGCAACAGCACAGCCACGGTCGTTGTGTGGGTGGAGAGAAATAATGACGTTTTCCCGTTTATGGAGATGGTTATTCATATATTCTACCTGATTTGCATAAATGTGTGGCATAGAGTGAGAAACTGTCACTGGCAAGTTGATAATGACGGAATTTGACTCAGATGGTTCCCAAACCTGTAAAATGGCGTTGCAGATTTCTAGTGCAAATTCCGGTTCTGTTCCGGTAAAGCTTTCCGGAGAATACTCAAAGCGAAAGTGTTCCTCTGCTTTTTTACGATACGCTTTGCAAAGTTCTGCACCTTTTACAGCAATATCGACAATTTCTTCTCTGCTTTTACGGAATATCTGTTCTCGCTGTGCCAAAGAGGTGGAATTATAAAGATGTACAATGGCATGCTTTGCACCTTTTAATGCCTCAAATGTTTTTGCGATAATATGTTCCCGTGCTTGTGTCAGCACTTGAATGGTGACGTCGTCTGGAATCATGTTCTGTTCAATCAATATGCGGCAGAATTGATATTCTGTTTCAGAAGCGGCAGGAAAACCAATTTCGATTTCTTTGAATCCGATTTTGACAAGATACTGGAAAAACTCAATTTTTTCTTCTAGGCTCATCGGTGTGATCAGTGCCTGATTTCCGTCACGTAAATCCACGCTGCACCAAACCGGTGGTTTTTCAATCATCGTTTTTTTCGTCCATGCCATAGGCGGATTTTCTACGGGGAAAAATTGAGGGTGGTATTGGTTTACATTTTTCATAAGAAACGACTTCCTTTCTATATTATGATTATAATTGAAATTGCATGAAAAAAGCCTCTTTTCCATCGCTATAGTGACAGAAAAGAGACGAAGATTCTTTTATAAATTCTCCGTGGTACCACTCTTTTTGACATGATAATCTTACGTCCACTCAAAGCATCAGAAAAAAGCGAAGTTCTTTTTTCAAATGCGTTCCTGGATAGCGGCAGACAACCGACTTTTCTTACTTGTTATATGCGAGGTTCAGAAAAGCAGCTCAGGGAGGAGCTATCATAAACAGGTCCTCTTCGGCTTGCACCAAACGCCGCTTCTCTGCACAGAACGCCTGTTCTCTTGTTTCCCATCAAAGCATTTATCTTAATATATTAGATATTATAATATAAAGCAGAGCGGTTGTCAAGCCTTTTTTGAAAAAATTCGTAGAATCTACGCTGTAGCTTTTAGAAAATTAAAAATTCCCCCTTGCCTTTTTTTTGGTGTTGTGCTATAATATAATTTAAATGCAATGACAATTTCTTGTGATTGTAGTGAAAGCAATACCGAAATTTCATTAGAAGGTGAGGGAAAAACATTATGTCACCGGAAAAATTGGCACGTATTAGCGAACTGTCTCGAAAATCTCGCATACAGTCCCTTTCAGCAGAAGAATTGGAAGAACAGGCGGTTTTACGTATGGAATATCGACAAGCAGTTGTCGGCAACTTGAAAAGTCAGCTAGGACAAATCACCGTTGTGGATACGGGGGAAAAGGTTTAAAGATGAAACGTCTTTGGTAAGAATTCTTCTAGCGTGTGCGTACCATCTGCCAGAATAATCGGAAGCGAGCCGACGCAAAATTCTGCTAACACCTATAGGCAAGCACCACAGGGAAAACAGGGACTATTTTCTGCATTTGAGTTGTCTTTGCCACCGGTAATTGCGATTCGTTTGAAATGGTGTTTTCCATCGGCAACGGCACGAAAGATTGCCACTCGTTCGGCGCATATCGTCATAGAATAAGAACTATTTTCAATATTGCATCCCCAAACGACTCCTTCTGTAGTTTCGATTGCTACGCCGACATAAAACCCAGAATAAGGCGCATAGGCGTGCTTACGTGCAGCGATTGCTTCTTGAAAGAGTTCACGCTCTGTCATGGAAAGTCTCCTTTGCAATAAAGAAAAAGCAGGAATAATCCCTGCTTTTAGACTTTTGATTTGTATGTGTATTTGTACGTGTATAAAATGTACATCTTATTTGGAAATCAGAGCCAGCGTATCTCTTGCGATCAGTAATTCTTCGTTGGTGGGGATTACCCAAACCTCTACTTTAGAATCAGGCGTAGAAATTTTACGCAGTTCTCCCTTGAAGTCGTTTGCCGCCTTGTCCAGCTTGATTCCTAAATATTCCAAGTTGGTGCAAACCTCTTCCCGACAGTTTGGTGCATTTTCTCCGATACCACCGGTAAAGATGACAGCGTCCAGACCGTTCATGACTGCGGCATATGTGCCGATATCTTTTTTGATGTCGTAGACCAACATATCTTTTGCTAGGGTAGCATGTTTGTCACCGGCTTCAGAAGCGGCAGTGATGTCACGAAAATCGGAGGATTTCCCAGAAATCCCCAAAAGACCGGATTTCTTATTCATATATGCATCCATTTCTGTTACATTGAAGCCATGCTTTCCTGCAACATAAGTGACAGCTGAGGGATCGACTGCACCACAGCGTGTGCCCATTAAAACACCGTCCAGCGGTGTGAACCCCATGGTGGTGTCAACGGATTTACCGTTTTGTACAGCAGTGATAGAAGAACCATTTCCTAAATGGCAGGACACGATTTTTAGATTTTTCAGTTCTTTACCCATCACTTCTGCCAGTTTTGCTGTGACGAAGCGGTGGGATGTGCCATGAAAGCCGTATTTTCTTACATGGTACTGTTCATAGTCCTCATAGGGGAAACCATACATATACGCTTTCTGTGGAATGGTCTGGTGGAAAGCCGTGTCAAATACGACAGCTTGCGGGACGTTTGGCAAAATTTTTCGGCAAGCCCACAGTGCCAATGCGTGACCGTGGTTATGTACTGGTGCCAGCTCACGCAGTTCGTCGATTTTTTCGATGATTTCGTCTGTAACGAGCATGGTGCGGGTGAACTGCTCTGCTCCGTGTACGACACGATGTCCGACAGCAGAAATTTCGTCCATGCTGGAAATAACAGCCCCTTCGTCCTCTGTCAGAGCCTTGACCAAACGTTCAAACGCCTCTGCATGGGTCGGGAATGGACAATCTTCTTCTACTTTCACGCCGTTAGAAGTTTTGTGACTCAAGTGACCGTCGATACCGATTCGATCGCAATTGCCTTTTGCAATAACGAATTCGTTTTCCATGTCGATGAGCTGATACTTCAGCGATGAGCTTCCGGCGTTAACAACAAGAATAATCATAGTTTTTTCTCCCTTTTCGGTTTTAGAATGAATTACAAAAAATTTGCAAAATTCGTTCGTAATATTTGGGGAAATGAAACCCCATATAATATTATAAACGTTTTTGAGAAAAATGCAAGAGGTTTATGAAGAAATTACGCAAAAAATTTCTTGAAACCCATAATCATATTTGTTAGGTGAAAGTCTGATGACAAAAATTACAGGCGGTCTTTTCAATGAAGAGATGAAAGGCACTTGAAAACCAGGAGGTATAATATGAAAATTACAGGTTTGATTTGCGAATATAACCCGCTGCATAATGGACACTTGTATCATTTGGATCAGATCCGTGCCAGTGGAGCAGACGGAATTGTTGCAGTGATGAGCGGCAATTTTGTACAGCGAGGGGATGCCGCAATTATGGATAAGTTTGTACGTGCGAATCTTGCCGTCCAAGCTGGTGTGGATTTGGTTTTAGAACTGCCAGTCCCTTATGCGTTGGCACCTGCGGAAAATTTTGCGATGGGCGGCGTGTCGATTCTATCTGCTCTTGGAAATGTGTCGGAGCTTTCTTTTGGTAGCGAGTGCGGCAATATTCAGCTTCTGCATCAAACGGCGCAGGCTTGTCAAGTTTGCAAGACGGAATATGCCGACGTTATGGACGATTTCCTTCGCTCCGGTTATTCCTATCCGGAAGTACTCTCCCAAATGGTAGGGCAGATCTACGGACAGGAAACGGCAGATGTTTTGCGACAGCCGAATAACACGTTGGCGATTGCCTATATCAATGCATTAGACGCATTGAAAAGCAAGATGCGACCTGTCACCATCTTGAGGCGTGGGGCTGGACACCATAGTATGCAACCCAGTACAGACAGCACTACAAGTGCTACTTACATTCGGCAATATTTCGCAGAGGGCGGAGTTTGTCGCCATATGATGCCGCCCTACGCATGGAAAGCACTACGGGAGGCGGATACTGCCGGGCAAATCGGCTCGTTGGAAAATCTGGAACGATTGGTTTTGTACAAGCTTCGCACGACAGATCCAGAAGAGATGCACGGTATTGCAGAAATCGGACAAGGGCTGGAGCATCGCTTATATAAAGCGAAGCGTTCTGCCTCTTTGGAGGAGCTATTGCAAAACATCCGGACAAAACGCTATCCTATGGCAAGATTGCGGCGAATTTTGCTGCATCTACTTTTGGATATTCGTACAGAGGATATACAAAAATTTCCACCATATGCACGGATTTTAGCATTTAATGATACCGGCAGACAAATTCTACGTGCTTCAAAGGCGGTACGTACCATTCCGGTATCGCATTCCCTGGCAGATTTGGCGCAGACGAGTCCGGAGGCTGGAAGATGTGCTACACTGGAGTCTCAATCCACTGATATTTATCAACTTTCCACACGCATAGTGGGGAAAGGCGAATCTGATTTCCGCCGAAAGATGATGCTGCAAACTACCTCGGCATATGCACAAAGACGTACACCGAATATGACACAAATGAAATCGCCGAATCGAGAGCAACAAAGGCGAAATATTAATGCAGACGATGTCCTGCAAGAAATGCCGAATGCTCGGTCGATACCACCGATGCCGATGGTAGAGGATTCTTCCGATCCCTATGATAGTTATCGACGCCCTGATGACGATGACAATTATCTTAAAACGGATGGTGATCTTACGCAAACGAGAAGTATCGCTGCGGTACGATTGCGCAATCCAAACGGAGAGTTGCAAAGATCACAGAATACATCGGAATCTCGTGAACGGAGAGACAGCTACCGTTGACAGGATAATTTTCCCTTATTACCATAAAAAGTTCATGAAACGTACAAAAAAGTGCGCTATAATAAGTGTATAAGAGAAAAATAGTGTATAAACATAAAAAAGGAAAATAGAATTATATAGTAGCACAAAGGAGTTCATGTGGTGCGAAAACGCTGAAACGAAAAGACTTTTGAAGTACTTGTAAGGGAATTGGATACGAAGGAGGCTTTATGTCTAAAATATCCAAAAAAACTTTGGGGCGGCGGCGGCGAATGGCTGCTTTGCTTTTATTGCTGCTTTTGATTATATTAATTTATTTGATTGTAAAACTGGTTTCTTCTGCTATTCATACCATCGGCGGACAAGGGGAGAACGTATCTGATATAATGGTGTCATATACCACTACGTCCGTCACGGCAGAAACAGAGGGATTGACGCTGGAGTCTACAACGTCCATCTTAGAAACGATTACAACAGAAACGACTACTACAACCACAACACAATATACCGTATCAGACATATCCGAATTGCCTCGTTCTGCATTGCTGGAGGTAGATCCGGTTTTACAGAATCCGAAACTGCCAACCGGTTGTGAGATTACTTCGCTGACGATGGCACTAAACTACGCCGGCTTTGATGTGGATAAGCTGACGATGGCGGATGATTATCTAATTTGTGCAGATGCGTATACTGCTACATTTGGAGAGGCGTTTATTGGCTCTCCCTATGATTCGACTGCTTGGGGATGCTATGCGCCGGTAATTGAAAAAACCGCTAACAAGTATTTGACTGCACAAGGCAGTAGTATGACTGCGTCAGATTTAACCGGCTCCTCATTTGAAACGTTGTTGGGATATGTTTCAAATGGTACACCGGTTGTGACATGGGTGAGCATCAATTTGACTGCAAATATTGTAGAAAAATATTATTGGACAACAGACGACGGCGATGATGCGGTTTTTCTCGTGAACGAGCACTGCGTATTGCTGTGCGGCTATGATCTGGATGCAAACACCGTAACAGTAGCGGATCCATTGAAAGGTTTAATTGTATATGATATGGACACTTTTCGGGATCGATTTGAGACGATGTATAGTCAGGCAGTGATTATACAATAAAAAATCAGAAAATAAAAAAAATTTCTAAAACCTCTTGACAAATCAAAAATAATATGCTATAATATTTTTTATTATGTGTATTATAGCATATATCGTATTCTAAAGACAGCTGGCAGTCTGCTTTTCAGATGGAAGTCCAGCCGAGGAATGTGCAATGATTTTCGATTAATGAAATACAACGCATAATTCCTGTGGAATTGTGCGTTTTTATTGCGTTTTCTCCTGATACGATGAATTTCTGTCGGAGGTGAAATTTTTATGGCAAGCGAAAAGGTTTTAGAAGGCAAGAAAGCAAAGGTCGCTGCACTTACGGAACAGCTGCAAAGCAGCGTTTCTTTCGTACTCGTGGACTACAAGGGTATTTCTGTAGAAGACGATACGAAGCTGCGGAAGAACATGAGAGAAGCTGGCGTGACCTATACTGTCGAAAAGAATTCGATGCTTCGGTTCGCATTCCAGAACATGGGCATTGATGCATTTGACGAGGTTTTGCACGGTACAACTGCTGTTGCAATGTCTACAGATGATCAGACTGCACCTGCACGGATTCTGGGCGAATTTGCTGATGGTCACAATGATTTCTTCAATTTAAAAGCTGGCTATGTAGAAGGCGTTGCTTATGACGCTGCCGGCGTTGCAAGATTGTCGAAGATTCCGTCGAAAGAAGTACTGCTCGCACAGTTGGTTGGCTCTCTTCAGGGACCAATCCAAAAGCTGGCTGCCACACTACAGGCTGTTGTGGACAGCAAGTCCGAGGGTGGCGATGCACCGGAAGAAGAACCTGCTGCATAACAAGGCGGCGAATTGGTTGAAAAAATACAACCACAAAATTATATTTGATAAAGGAGTTTATTATCATGGCATCTGAAAAGGTATTGAAGTTTGTTGAAGATATCAAGACATTGTCTGTTCTGGAACTGGCTGAATTGGTTGATGCTATCCAGGAGGAGTTTGGCGTAACAGCTGCTGTAGCTGCTGCTCCGGCTGCTGGCGGTGCTGCACCGGCTGCAGAAGAAAAGACCGAATTTGATGTAGTTTTGGCTTCCTTTGGTGACGCAAAGATGGCTGTTATCAAGGCTGCAAAGGACGCTTTGGGTCTGGGTCTGAAAGAGGCAAAGGCAGTTGTAGAATCTGCACCAGCTACCATCAAGGAAGCTGTTTCTAAGGCAGACGCAGAAGCACTGAAAGAAAAACTGGAAGCTGCTGGCGCAACTGTCGAATTGAAGTAAGTTATTTTGTGTATATAGTCGTTTGACGATAAACGAAAACGACTCCCTAAAAAACCGGTGTATCTTTGGGGTACACCGGTTTTTTGATTATTATAATATGAAATGCAGCACCACCATTAGTATCACTCCAGGAATACCTAGGATTGTCGCTTGAACGACGTGGAGTGCGTTCAGGGGAAAATGGAGACCTAATAAGCTTCCGCCAAAGTGTACCAGCAGCAGTGCTGCGAAGCCGCTGCATACGCCGACAAACAGCGAGCGAATGGGGTGTTGTCGGCGGAGATAATAGACCAGCATACCGATACCCAGGATGCACCAAGCGAGCCAAAATATCTGACCTTCTGTCACAGGGGATACCTCCTTAGATAAGTAAATACACGAGAGCCATCCATAACTTTTTATCGCAATCTTTTAGATCACCGTCTTGATAAAGTATCAGGAGAAGCATTAAAATCAGACAAGTATCTCCATCTAGACCGGATAATATTTGATTTATCTTTTCCGAAATGGATCCGCCCAGCAACGGTATAGAATTTGTTGATTTGGATGAATGTGCATGATGCTTCGGCGGATCGTCTCTGGGCAATGCTTCATGTGATGTCTCTCGTTGGGGCAGTGGGAAAGAAGGAGGAGTGGGCTGATCTTGTGGTAAAAGGATATGTTGCTGCATTTCTTTGGCTCGTCGTATGACATCACATTTTATTTGGTTTTGTTCTTGCTTTGAAAATTGTGCCACGCTTCTCCCTCCTTCTATAAAAATTTATAAGAAGTCTTTTAGCATACCGTTATCTCGAGCCGCTGTAAAAATCGCATAGATTTTTAAGAATTTTATCGCTTGGTCTACACGCTTTTGCCGAGGCTCCTTCAAGTGTAGACGCAGTGCCAGGAGAAATTGTGCATCTGTATCGACGTTTTGCATTGCTCCCATCAGTTCCTGTACCTTTAGAAGCATATTCACATCGAACCCCATATCGCTGGAGCTGTCGTCTTGATTTTCTGACGCTGTCTTCGATGAAGGATTCTCCTCGACAGTTTCTTGTCGCAGCATCTGTACAAGTTCTTGCAGCTGCTGTAAACTTTCCGGATCTGTGAGGAGATTTCCAATTTTGTCCATTTCCATTTGGTTTCACCACTACTTGCTTAACTTCTCATAAAGTGCTTTTGCCTGTGGTGAATGCATGAGCTTTTCCATCAGCTTTGGGTTTTGTAGGACTTTTTGTAGTGCAGCGGAATCTTTTTGATTTAAATTTCCAAGGATTTTGTCATATTTTCCAGATTCTAGTGCGGTTTTTAGCTTTTCCGGCGGAATTCCAAGTTTTTTGCCTGCTGTATCTAGCAGTGCATTGACCTGATTGGGATCGAGATTTTGACGGTTCATCGAACAACACTCCTTACTCTTTTGATGCGGAAATTTTCCTCTACAAGTTTTTCCGAAAAAAATGTTGTAAAGTTGGGTGAGTTGTGTTATAATAAGTATATATATAATTGGGATATAAAAAATAGTAGGGTTGGAGGAAAATATCCATGAAAATTATTGTGATTTCAGATACACATGGACTATATCGCAATTTAGAAACCATTGTGACACGTCAAAATGATGCAGATATGTTCATTCATTTGGGAGATGGAGAACGAGAATATCGGCTGCTTTTGGAAAATCGACCGGAATTAGAAAATCGGTTTCATTATGTCCGTGGAAACTGCGATATGGGAGATCATCCAATTTCGGAATGCATTGACGTAATGGCAGGGCATCGTATCTTTGCAACGCACGGTCATCGTTATCAAGTCCGCTCTTCATTAGATGTTTTGGCACAATATGCCCGTGAGGATGGTTGTGATATTGCACTATACGGTCATACGCATATTTCACAAAGCGTATATTACAATGGTGTCTATATTTTGAACCCAGGAAGTGCGTCCTGTCCACGAGATGGTAATCCGCCTTCTTATGGCGTGGTAGATGTTTCTCACGCCGGTGTCATGACGAACGTGGTGTTTTTTTAAATGCCAGACGAATAGACGAATACTAGATGAATAGAAGAAAAGAAGCTGGAAGCGCAAATGCTTGATCGCTTCACTGGTCGATATTATAATATATGCGCAAAGCAGCGGAAATGTTTCCGTTTGGAAAAGGAGTATTTTTATGAAATCCAGATGCATCGAACGGTTGTCGAACTGGAAAGAGGAACGCCGTCGTTATTTATTGGTGTTTTTACTGGGATTTGGAAGTCTGTTGATTGTATTGCTTCCGATTATGATAAAAGATCAAGGTTATTTTATTTATTACGGAGACTATAACTCTCAACAAATTCCATTTTATAACTTGGCGAACGACGCCGTGCGCAGTGGCAGCTTTGGTTGGAACTGGTACACGGATTTAGGGGCGAATTTTATCGGCTCTTATTCGTTCTATCTTTTGGGCAGTCCGTTCTTCTGGTTATCGACGTTATTGCCACGGGCGTGGGTGACTTATTCTATGCCGGTTTTGCTTTGCCTTAAGCATGGGCTGGCAGCATTAACATCTTATGCCTACATACGCCGGTTTGTGAAAAATCCCAATGCTGCCATTATCGGTGGTATGCTGTATGCATTTTCTGGATTTCAATTATTCAACATCTTTTTCAATCATTTTCAGGATGTCACGGCTTTCTTTCCACTGATGTTGATTGCTATGGAAGAGCTGGTTAATCACAACCGACGTGGGATTTTTGCTTTGACTGTAGCACTGATGGCAATGATTAACTACTTTTTCTTTACGGGTCAAGTGGTATTTCTGGTACTTTATTTTATCGTACGGTGCAATTCAAAAGACTTTTACGCAAGTGGAAAAAAGTTTTTCATTATCTTGTTAGAGGCTATAATAGGTGTGCTGATTGCTTGCGTACTGCTTTTGCCGTCAGCATTGACTGTTATTGCAAATTCCCGTGTGTCGGAGCATCTTTATGGCATGGATTTGATTGCATATGGCGATCGCACGAGAATTTGGCGGATTTTGTTTAGTCTATTTATGATTCCGGACGTTCCGGCAAGACCGAATTTGTTCTCGTCGGATTATGGCAAGTGGGCGTCAATCGGGGGTTATTTGCCCATGTTCTCTATGGCAGGTGTGATTGCCTTTTTGCAGCAAAAGCAGAAGCATTGGGCAAAGCGACTGGTTATTATCTGCGGTATCTGCGCTTGCATTCCGGTACTCAATAGTCTATTCTATGCGTTGAATGGCTCTTATTATGCAAGATGGTATTATATGCCGATTTTGATTATGGCGATGATGACTGCCTATGCGTTGGACAATCGGCAAATTTCTTGGCAGTTTGGCGTCGGCGTATGTGCTGTATTTATGGCTGGATTTGGCGTGATTTCGCTATTGCCCACGAAGTCGGGTGACGAAGTGACGTGGTTTGATTTTGCGGAATATTCAGAATATTTTTTAGGTGCATTGGTGATTTGTGTAGCTGGGATTCTTTGCACAGTGTTTCTCATCCGCAGGAGAAACAATCGAAAGACCTATCTTCGCCGGGCGTTAATCACTACGACAGTATGGTCTATCGCTTGCACCATGTTTGTCGTGTATTTTGGCGCATTCGATATGAATCGAGCCAATACCTACATTGATGAAGCGATCGATACTGAAAACGAGATTTCGATTTCCGTATCGGAGGATAATTTTTTTCGTGTAGACATTTCAGAGGATTATGACAATTACCCGATGCTGTGGGGCTTGCCGAGTATGCGTTGCTTCCATAGTGTTGTATCAGTCTCCATTATGGAATTTTACGATAGTATTGGCATTACACGAGATGTGGCATCTCGTGCAGACACAGATTATTATACCTTGCGTAGTCTGTTTTCTGTGGAATATTATTTTGAAAAAGCAACCTATACTGTGATTGATGGGATGGAACCGGAAATTGATTTGCCTGGCTTTACCTATGAAACCACGGAGAACGGTTTCAATCGCTACAAAAATGACTATTATGTACCGATGGGGTTCACGTTTAGCAGCTATATTACAGAGGATAAATGGGAGGTACAGGACGAGGAAGATCGTGCAAAACTCCTGATTCGTTCATTGGTGCTGACAGATGAACAGGTAGAAAAATATGGTGATATGCTGTCGCCGCTTAGTGATTTTGATTTGATTATGGACGAGGAGGATTATCTTGTGGAATGTGAAGAACGTGCTGTATCTTCTTGTGATACGTTTGTTTACGATTCCAGCGGATTTACTGCAACCATCACTTCTGATAGCAGTAATTTGTTGTTTTTTAGTGTGCCATATGAGGATGGTTGGTCTGCTACGGTGAATGGTGAAGCGGTAGATATCGAACAAGTGGACATTGGCTTTATGGCAGTGCCAATAGAGGCAGGCGAGAATGAAATTGTCTTTACTTATGAGACGCCTGGATTAAAAGCCGGCTTTGCGTTGACGATGACGGGACTGGTTTTACTGCTGGGATATTTATTGGTGTGTCATAAGGTGTGTAGGAAAATTCCGAGAGAACAGCAGATTTCCACTGTAGATTATACGATTTCAGGAGAAGATGATGCGGTGGATCAGCAAGCACCGACAATAGCGGCGCAAGCGACGAATCCAGAGATACAGAAGAAAAATGACAATTGTTCAAAAACAAAGGAGTGATAGCTATGCATCTGGAGGAAAAAACCATAGCAAGTGAGAAAACTTATCAGGGAAAAATCTTTTATGTGACAAAAGATACCGCACAGCTGGAGAACGGAAATCTGGTACAGCGTGACGTGGTACATCATAGCGGCGGCGTCTGCGTAGTACCATTGACAAGAGAAAATACGGTTTTGATGGTAAGGCAGTTTCGCTATCCCATGCAGCAGGTGACACTAGAAATTCCGGCTGGAAAGCTAGAGGCAGGAGAAAGTCCTGAGGAGTGTGGCTTACGGGAACTGAAAGAAGAAGTAGGACGCACCTGTGAAACTTATCAGAGCCTTGGGAAGATGTTCCCGACGCCGGCATATGACACGGAAGTGATTCATATGTTTCTGGCACAGGATTTGTCGAAGCCACAAGCACAGAATTTGGACGATGGCGAGTTTTTAGATATCACGGAATTACCTTTAAAAGACGCAGTACAGATGGTATTGCGTGGGGAAATTTTGGATGCCAAAACCCAAACGACACTGCTTAAGATATGGGCTTTGCAAAGCGGCGTATCATAAAAAAAGAGCCGCTATTGTATAAGCGACTCTGTGGTTTGAATGAATCAGAAAGTGAGATCCATTTCATTCTGTGATGTTTTGGTTTGTCTCTGCGCATCTTCGGCTATGCCGATTTGCGTCAGGTTCATTCTACGACGTCATCGGATTCGAAAGCGGCAGCTTCTGCCTCTGCTTCCATGAGAATCAGGTGCTTCTGGTAGGTGTCCAGAATCTGTTCTTCCAACAGCTTTCTGGCAACAGAAGAGATAGGATGTACAATGTCACGAAATACGCCGTCTTCATTCTTGCGGCTAGGCATTGCCACGAACAGTCGTTCGTCGCCTTGAACCACCTTGATGTCATGCACAGCGAGCATATTGTCGATTGTTACCGAAACAATTGCACGAAGCCGACCTTCCGTGATGATCCGTCTGATTTTGATATCCGTGATTTCCATAAGATGACCTCCTCCGTTTCGGCAGATGAAGAAGACAAATGATGTCGTCAAGTTGTCTGCCAAAGGGTGTGTTGATTTTTTTCGTAATTAAAAGGGTACTTTTCGAAAGCGACTCCTTTTTTATTACGATACTTATAGTATACACGATATAATTGAATTTTGTGATAAGAAAAAGGTGATTTTTTTTGAACATTGCAACTTTAGACGAAAAAAAACACATCCACATGATAGGAATCGGTGGAAGTGGAATGTATTCGCTGGCGCAAATTCTACACGAAAAGGGATATTACCTGACTGGTTCGGACAATAACGAAACCGAAACGCTCCAAGCCGTACGGGATATGGGGATTCCGGTTTATCTGGGGCAGCGTGCAGAAAATATTGAAGGTGCAGATTTGATTGTACATACGGCGGCGATTATGGCGGATAATCCAGAGTTGATTGCGGCAAAGGCAAGCGGCGTGCCGGTGCTGGAACGGAGCGAGCTTTTGGGAATCGTTACGAGTTGGTATGACAACGCCATCTGCGTTTCTGGTACGCACGG
Organism: Ruminococcus sp.; assembly: GCA_021201755.1. Lineage (GTDB taxonomy): Bacteria > Bacillota > Clostridia > Oscillospirales > Ruminococcaceae > Ruminococcus_C. The sequence continues at coordinate 59,876 of JAJQEI010000037.1, forward strand.
CAAAACCACAACCACTTCGATGGTAACGCAAATTCTCTACACCGCCGGTATAGATTTATCTGCATTTATTGGTGGGAAGCTTCCTTGTATCCATGGTAGTGGCAGAAGTGGCACAAGCGATATTATGACCTGCGAAGCTTGCGAGTTTGTGGACACTTTTTTAAAGCTGTCGCCGGATATTGCTGTGCTGCTTAATATCGATGCAGACCATCTGGATTATTTTGGTACAGTGGAAAATATCATCAAATCTTTCCATAAATTTTCCGAACTAACCAGTAAGGCGATTATCTACAACAAGAGTGACGTCAACACTTGTAAGGCGGTAGAGGGAATTATCGAAAAGGAAATGATTTCGTTTGGTATGACGGCAGATTGTGACTATTACCCGACAGAGATTCGTCACGTTTCTGGTCTGGAGACGCATTTTCAGTTGATGCATCAAGGAAAGAATTTAGGCGAAATTGTTCTTCACGTAGCCGGTGCGCATAATGTTTTGAACGCTGTAGCGGCAGCGGCGGCGGCAATGTATGTGGGAACCTCTTTTGCAGATGTGGCAAAGGGACTGGAAACGTTTCGAGGTGCTGGACGTCGTTTTGAAAAGAAAGGAGAAGTAAATGGAATCACGCTGGTGGACGATTATGCTCATCATCCGACAGAACTGACTGCGACATTAAAAGCGGCGATGGAAATGCCATTTCGGAGAGTATGGGCAGTGTTCCAGCCGTTTACATTTTCACGAACGGCAATGCTGTTAGACGAATTTGTCGATGCACTTTCTATTCCGGATACTGCTGTCTTGACGGATATCATGGGGTCTCGAGAGAAAAACACCTACAATATTTTTACGAGACAGCTTGGGGAGAAAATCTCCGGTGCCGTTTGGTTTCCACAAGACGAATTGAATCCAGAAACAACAGAGGAGCGGAAGTATCAAAACTTTGCGCAAGTGTGCCAATATGTTTGCGATCATGTGCAGCCCGGCGATTTGGTTATCACCATGGGCTGTGGTGATATCAACAAGGTAAATAAAATGATATTAGAAGAACTGGAACGTCGTAATAAAGTTGAAAAAACGTGAGGGGATTTTACACACGTTCGTGATAAAAATACCATTTTTATCTACTGTTTAAAAATCGAACCAATTGAACTTCGAAGGAAGGCGTAACGATATGGCGAATATCAATAAGGTAAAAGTAATTATTTGTGGCAAGGATTTTGTTTTACAGACAGCGGAATCCTCCAATTATGTTTTCAGTCTGGCTCGTACGATGGAAACACGAATCACGGAAATCACAGATGCCAGCAGCAGTGCATCTCCTTTTACGGCTGCAATTATGGTAGGGATGAATGCCCTGGACGATTTGAATAAATCCAAAGCCAAATTAGATGCATTGCGAGAGCAGGCCAAAGAATATGTAGACGAGGCGGGTAAGGCACGTCTGGAACGTGACGCCGCACTGCAAGAAGTAAATGCATTGCGTACGAAAGTTGCACATTTAGAGCAGACGCTCCACGAAAAGAATAACAAATGAACAGACCAGAAATTTTAGCCCCTGCCGGTGCAAGAGAATCACTGCTCGCAGCGTTGCGCTGCGGAGCAGATGCGATTTATGCTGGCGGAGTCCAGTTTTCTGCACGACAATCGGCGGAGAATTTTGAGATGGAGCAGCTAAAAGAAGCCGTTTCACTTTGTCATTTGTATGGCGCAAAGTTCTATTTGACGATGAACACCTTGATTCACGACCAAGAATTGGAGAAACTTGTTACGTTTTTGCAAACTGTTATTTCTATAGGCGTAGATGCCATATTAGTACAAGATCTTGGCGTATTGCATTTGATTCGGAGGTTGTCGCCGGACATACCCATTCATGCATCGACGCAAATGACCATCCACACTCCAATGGGAGCAAGATGGGCGAAGGAACACGGTATAGCGCGTGTGGTTGTGGCAAGGGAACTGTCACGCCCAGAAATCAAGACAATGTGTGATACTGATGTAGAAATAGAACAGTTTGTACATGGCGCACTTTGTATGAGTGTTTCCGGACAGTGCAGACTTTCTGCTGTGATTGGTTCACGTAGTGCCAATCGTGGTCGCTGCGCACAGGCTTGTCGGTTGCCGTTTTTAGCGAATGGGAAAAAAGACGTATGTGCATTATCACTCAAGGATTTGTGTCTGATTCCCTATGCGCCACAAATGGCGGAAGGCGGTGTGACGTCGCTAAAAATCGAGGGACGTTGTAAGCGACCGGAATATGTAGCGGCAGCCGTCACAGCATTAAAACAGGCGCTGGAGGATATCGAGCCGGATCTTGACATGCTGAAAGCGGTCTTTTCCCGCAGTGGCTTCACAGATGGTTATTATACTGGAAACCGATGGGATATGTTTGGCATGCGCCGTAAAGAAGATGTGCTGCAGGCGAAAGCGGTTTTACCAGCACTTAAAAATCTTTATCAGAAACCACAGCCGTTGATTTCCGTGGATATGACAGTGACAGTTTGTATTGATGTACCAACAACGTTATCGTTATTTGACGAGGAAGGCAATCACGTCACCGTTATTGGTGCAGTTCCACAGGTGGCACAGCAGCATCCGACAGATGTGGCACAATTAAACAAACAACTTGGAAAACTAGGCGGAACAATATTTTCTCTTCGCACACTTCATGCGAATTGCGATGGTGTAGGTGTGTTATCGGCAGCACAATTAAACACATTGCGCCGTGATGGGATTGCCACACTCGAGTCGGCACGAATTGCAAGGAATACGCCACATTATACAATGCAGCTATTTCCGTTGACCCGACAGTCGAAGTTTGTTCCGAAACAGCAGGATTCGCTTTGTTATCATGTTTTGCTGCGTCGATGGACGTTTATTGCGGAAATGCTGCTGTTGAAGGAAAATTGTGCAGTGGTTTGGATTCCGATTCAAGAAGTGTCAGCAGTGATACCAGAGTCCTTGCGAAAACGTGTTTATCTTGCTATGCCGCAATTTTGCACAGATGAACGAAAGCTGCATCATACACTTGAGCTGGCGTCTATTCTTGGATTTACACATCTGGTCTGTGAAAATGTGGTACATATTGAGATGGGAAAGCAATTTCACATGATCTTGCATGGCGGTATGGGACTTGGCGTTACCAATCACCTTGCACTGGAATTTTTACGGCAAGAGAGACTCGTGGATAGTATGCTTTCGCCGGAATTGAATTTGAAGCAAATTCGGGACTGTATCGGTTTGCCTACAGGCGTTTATGCCTATGGAAATTTACCAGTGATGATTTGTCGAAACTGTCCAATTCAAGCAGAAGTTGGTTGTGTGAAGTGTCGACATAATTTACGTGATCGCACCGGCAGAAGTTTTCCAGTGTATTGCAGTAAATATAGTGGTACGGTGACGATGTACAATGATGTGCCAATTTGGATGGCGGATAAAATAGAGGAAATTGACGGTACGTCTTATTATTTATTAGACTGTACCAATAACGATGATGCGATTTTTATTTTCAGAGCCTATACGCAGCATCTAAAAACAAATGCGTCTATGACGAGAGGACTTTTTTATCGAGGTGTAGAATAATCGAATTTACATATGGAGGAAATGAGATTCATGAAGCTTTTTATTAAACGGTTGCGTGAGGGGGCAAAGCTGCCCGTGCAGGCAACACCAGATAGTGCGGGCTATGATTTATACGCTTGCTTAGAGACACCGGTTACGTTGAAATCAGGGGAAATTTTTCGTGTTCCTACAGGAATTTCAGTTGCACCTGATCGACGAGATGTGGCATTGTGTATTTTTCCAAGGTCTGGACTTTCTGCAAAGTACGGAATTACCCTTGCAAACAGTGTGGGACTAATAGACAGCGACTATCGAGGAGAATTACAGGTGGCACTGATTCACTTGGGGTCAGAGCCGTTTACGGTGGAGGATGGAATGCGAATTGCACAGCTTGTGACGATACCAATATTATTTCCAGAATTAGAAGAAACAGACACCTTAACGGAAACACAGCGAGGCAGCAGTGGTTTTGGTGACAGTGGTATAAAATAAAAAAGACAGATAGAATAAATAGAGCAAAAGGAAAGGAGATTCCTCATGAAGAAAGTGATTGTGTATATTCTGACGATTTTAGCGGCACTTTTATTTGGCGGTGTTCTTGGAAACGTATGTGCGGATATTAGCACACTCAGTTGGCTAGATATTACATTGCCATTACACGTGGATGCACGAGAGTTTCATTTGTACATTGCAGATGTCACATTTGGAATAGATTCAAAATTTAATATTGCACAGTTAATTTTGACAATTATTGCAATTTTCATTGCACCAAAGATTTCATCGATGATTGGAAAAAAAGGTTAATCTAAAAAATGGAGGAATTTGACGTTTGTATAACCTGCTGTAAGTTTTACGAAAAATCTTCTAGGGTTTCTATAAAAAACGCAGAAATTTTTGCACACAGAAAATTCCCGAAAAAACGATTGTATCTCGCAAAAAAAAGTGTTATAATAGAAGAAATAAGACAACGAGAAGACAGAGCGGCAAAATACATAGTATGATTGTGGCGAAAATGAGCTTCTAAAAGAAGGGTGCGCAAAGAATGTTTACAAAAGATATTGGTATTGATCTGGGAACTGCAAATACCCTTGTATATCTGCGAGGACGAGGGATTATTATACGAGAGCCATCTGTTGTGGCAGTAAATACCCATACAGATCGGGCAAAATATGTGGGAAAAGAAGCAAAAGAAGTCATTGGACGTACGCCGGGTTCGATTGTGGCAGTGCGTCCATTGAAAGATGGTGTCATTGCTGACTTTGATACTACAACAATTTTATTGCAAGAATTTATTCGGAAAGCAATGCGAGAGAAACTCTTTTCGAAAGCAAGGGTAATTATTTGCATTCCATCCGGTGTTACGGCAGTAGAGCGACGTGCAGTGCGTGAGGCTGCGGATCACGCTGGCGCAAAGCAGGTTTTGATTGTGGAAGAACCGATGGCGGCGGCGATTGGCGCAGGATTACCGACCACGGAACCGACTGGTTGTATGGTTGTGGACATCGGCGGAGGTACAAGTGAAGTGGCAGTGATTTCTCTTGGGGGAATTGTCTGCTCGAAAAGCATTCGCTGCGCCGGAGACGAGTTTGATGAAGCAATTATAGGTTACATCAAAAAACGTTATAATCTTTTGATTGGGGAACGAACGGCAGAAGTGATTAAAATTCAAATTGGCTCTGCTTATCAGGTGGAACGAGATGAAATGATGCAAATTAAAGGAAGAAATCTGATGAGCGGATTACCGGAGCATATCAATATTTCGTCGCAGGAAATTCGGGAGGCACTTTCTGAACCGCTTTCTCGTATTGTGGACGTTGTATGCTATACATTAGAGCAAACGCCTCCGGAATTAGCGGCGGATATTATTGACCATGGAATTTCCTTGACTGGCGGTGGCGCACTGCTGCGAGGGTTGGATGTGTTAATTCACAAGAAGACGGGAATACCGGTGTTTGTGGCGGAATATCCTTTAGATTGTGTCGCAGAGGGAACTGGCAAAATTTTAGAAAATTTAGAAAAATATCGGGATGCTGTTTCCGATGAATCAAAATATGCATAAATGCAGTAGTTAGAAATAATAGGCTTTCATTCATTATTTCTGATTTCTAACCTCTCATCTTTTCTCACCTCTTACCTTTTAACACGGATAACACTGAAAGGAGCAAATAATGGGCGGCTTTTTTCGCAGTAAAAAATTTCGAATCATTTTGTGTATTCTGGCACTGCTGATTGGAGTGATGCTATATTCCGTTACACAGGATGGCTATACACTCCCGACGACCGGCTTTATTGGAAAGGTGCTTCAGCCGGTTCGCTTGGTATCTAATAAAATTTCCGTTGCTGTAGAGGACACGATACAGATGTTCAAGGATTCGAAGTCTTATCAGGACGAAAATGCAGAACTGAAACAGCGTGTGGCAGAGCTGGAAAAACAGCTTGTGGACTACAACGAGACGCGGGAAGAACTGGAGGAACTGGAACGTTTTATGGGGATAAAAGAGGAGCATGAGGACTATGTATTATCCGCTCTCTGTACTATTATCGGTTATGTAGAAAACGATCCGTTCCACAGTTTTTATATTGATCAGGGCAGTGAAGACGGCTTGTCGCTTTATGATCCGGTGGTGACATCAGAGGGACTTGTGGGCATTATTTCCGAACTTTCCGAAACCTATGCGACGGTAGAAACCCTGTATTCTCCAGAATTGTCTGTGGGTGCGACTTCCTCCGGTACCGATGTAATAGAATCTGGCATCATCGAAGGTGATGTGACGCTGACGGCTGACTATCAATGCCGAATGATCTATTTGGATAAGGAAACAACGTTAAAAGAGGGCGATTTGATTGTCACCTCCAATTCTGTGGGGATTTTTCCACAGGGATATTTGATCGGCACTGTCGTTGCTTTGGAGACAACAGAGAGCGGACTGAGTTATAGTGCCGTCATTCAGCCGGCGGTGGATTATGAGAACTTGACCGAGGTGATGGTAGTGACAGATTTTTCCGGAAAGAAGCAACGGGATGGGGCAGAATAAGCGGCTGTTCCTGGAGAATGAGAAACCGAAACGAACATGGCTGTGTAATTTTATTCGGTGGTGCTGCTATGTTGTGTTGATACTTTATGCATTTCTCTTTGCGAACAGCGGCGATTTTATCAAGCCTATGTGGATGGTACCGATGGCACTGTGTATTGCTTCTGTTTCTGGAATGTTTACTGCTGGTGCAGTAGGTATTGTCTGTGGCTTCTTGATGGATATTTCCGGCGGCACGCTGATTGGGTATCGAGCGATGGCATTGTTTTTGCTGTGTATGGCAATGTCAATGCTCTATGATAGAATGATGCAGCAGCATTTTTTGAATACGCTGATATTTACGGCGATTGCGGCATTTCTGATTACCGGTTTTGATTTCGTATTCCGCTATTGGATTTGGGAGTATGATCATCTGGCATATCTCTACACCCATTATTCTCTGCGAATTTTACTTTATACCGTTTTGAGTGCAGTGGTTTGTCACCCTGTTTTTCGACTCATCCATAAATTTTTCTTGCCAGCTCGAAAGCAAACCGTGGAGAAAAAGGTAAAATCGATGGACGAATAGCATTATTATCAGAAAGGATTTTTTCATGAAACGTACGGCTTCTAGCTATGTGAAATTGACTCTCGCCAGTGTACTGGTGCTCGCTTCTTGCTGTCTTTGCGCATGGCGATTGATGAAAATACAAGTAGTCGACAGTGATACTTATGTGAATACAAACACCAGTACATTGACATATACACAGACGATTAGTGCGACAAGAGGCGAAATTGTTGATTCTGATGGAAATGCCATTATCGAAAATAAAGTGGGCTATTGTGTTATCATTGAACCAGATACTTTTCCGGATGACTACGCTGAGGGCAACGAAGTGCTTTTGAAAGTCGTTTCGATATTGGACGAAGAGGAGGAAGAATGGTCTACCTCTCTACCAATTTCTGAAACAGAGCCGTACACTTTTACAGAGGATGAGGATTCTGATGCTGTTACTTCCTTAAAAGAAAATATCGGTGTAAACGTCTATGCAACAGCAGAAGATTGTATGGACAAGTTGATTGAAGATTATGAAATTGACACAGAAGCTTATACGCCAGAGCAGCAGCGTATTTTGGCGGGAATTCGCTATGAAATGCAATTGTGTAGTTTTTCCTTGAGCAATCGCTTCACTTTGTGTGAGGATGTGGATTGGGATACTGTTATGGTACTGAAAGAACAGGCTGTTACCATGCCCGGTATGGACATCGTGGAAGAGGCGATTCGCAGCGTGGCACAAGGGGATGTAATCCCTCATGAAATCGGTACAGTCGGTCCCATTTACGCAGAGGAATATGAAGAACTGGAATCCGAGGGCTATGAACTGGATGATATCGTTGGGAAAAGCGGTATTGAACGTGCTATGGATCTGATGCTGCGTGGCAGCGACGGGATTAAAACAATCACGGTAGAAAATGGAGAAGTGATTTCTTCTGAGGTGACAACATCAGCAACTGCTGGAAATACAGTGCGCTTGACGGTGGACAGCGATTTTCAGCGAGAGCTGCAAGCGATTTTGGAAGACTTTATCGACAATTTTGATAATTTACGTGATTCTAATACCGAGGAGCTGGGTCTTGGTGAAGTTTCTTGTGGCGCAATCGTTGTGTTGGATGTAGAGGATGGCGGCGTATTGGGTATGGCGACAGCACCGACCTATGATTTGAACGACTATAAAACAGATTATGCGTCAATATTAAATGCAGACAATTCGTCTCTCGTTAATCGTGCAACAGATGGACTGTATCGTCCCGGTTCAACATTTAAGACGATCACTGCCACAGCGGGACTGGCAGAGCGAATTATTGACAGCAGCACTACCTACTATTGTGGTCATACGTATGAGTATAAGGATGTCACTTATAATTGTACCGGATCGCATGGGTATATTTCGTTGACACGGGCATTACAAGTTTCGTGTAATATTTATTTTTATAAGCTATCGGAAGAATTGACCATCGATGGTATCAGTAAGTATGCGACACTGTTCGGCTTGGGTCAGTCCACCGGATTGGAAACAGGCGACGCTGCCGGTCATCTTTCGAATCAAGAATCCTTTGCAGATTTAGGCGTGGAATGGACAGTGGGACAGGTTTTACAGAGTGCCATTGGACAGGGCGAATGGGCAGTGACACCCATTCAAATGGCGAATGTAGCTTGCACGATTGCCAACGATGGGACACGGTATGAAACTCATTTGGTGGATAGCATATGGGACTATAATCAGACAGAGTGTGTGGAGGAATATGAACTGGTGATTGCAGAAGTGATTGCGGATGGTGATGCCGATATTTTCCAAGCGGTGGAAAATGGTATGATTGCTGCTTCGACCAATAATTTCCCAACACAATATTCTCTGAGTGATTTTGACTTTAGCGTAGCTGTCAAAACCGGTACACCACAGAATAGCAGTCGTGTGCAGGATTCATTCTTTATCGGTTATGCGCCGGCGGACGATCCGAAAATTGCTTTTGCTGGTGTTATCGAGGGTGGTGAATATTCGAAGTATATGATTCGCTCGATTATTCAAGCGTACTATAAATACGTAGAGGATGATGAGGATGTAGAAGTCGAAAACTTCGGCGCAACAACGACTGCTGCAACAACGGAGACCACAAGCACGAAAACAACGACGACAACTACCACAACGACCAAATCAGAAACAGAATAAGTGTCCTTTTCGTGAAATTGCACAAATACGAGATATCTAAACTTCATACTTTTCGCAATTTTATTGGTGACCTGCATAAAAGCCTTGACAATTTCCGAAATTGTGTTATAATAATACTAAAGACAATTTTAGAAAAAGGAACGTAGGAAATCGAGGGTTGAAATTTTTATTTTTTGTGAAAGGCGTTCTGTCAAAAATTCATGAAAATGAAAAAGCGATGACTGAATTACTACGAATTGCAACATGAAAATAAAGTGAAAATGAATATAAAAAAATGGACAAGTATGCTTTGTAAGATGTTGCTCCAAAATGAATATCGCAATTAGATGTAAATACGAATGGCATGGTTTGTTTGACCCTTGTATACAGTGACTCGGTATTTCGTCTATTCGCAGAAAGGACTGGCTAAACCAATGACGATTGCACTCATTGCTCATGATGCAAAAAAGGAACTGATGATGCAGTTTTGTATCGCCTATTGTGGGATTTTATCGCATCATTCTCTCTGTGCCACCGGCATCACCGGAAAACAGGTTGCAGAGGTAACTGGTCTACAAATTCAACAGTTTATGAGCGGTAAACAAGGTGGCGATCAGCAAATTGCTTCTCGTATCTCTTGTGACGAGGTGGACGTTCTGCTTTTTTTCCGTGATCCAATTGGACGGAAATCATTAGAACCGAATGAAATGAATCTACTTCGACTATGTGACATACACAATGTTCCCGTAGCGACAAATATTGCAACTGCGGAAGCGTTGATTATGGCACTGGAACGAGGCGATTTGGATTGGCGAGAAATTGGCAATCCCTTCATTTAAGTTAAGGAAAGAGAAACATATATTTGACTTCTGCTTCTTCGTACGGTTATCACCGTGCGATTTTTGTTATCGGGAGTTTAAAATATGTGCTGTTTGAAATCTTCTTGAAATCGGTTGCAATTTTTCGTAAAATGTGCTATACTAATTATATAATTATCATTTGATTTTGATGTACGGCTATCACGAAAATATTATCGCTTTTTGCGAGTTTTCATAAAAAGTAGTTGAATTCATCGAAAAAGTATGATATAATGATAATATTGTAGGTAATAGCTGCGCTGTGGTGACAAAAAAAGAAAATCCATTGCGATTCCGTACAAAATAGAACAAAAAAATATTTGGAGGTAGATACCATGGGAGACGATAAAATGGTATATGAGTCAAAAAATCCTGAAGAGACCACACAGAATACACGACCTCGCAGAAAAAAAACACAGGATTCTCATTCTGTACCAAAATATGATGGGAAACCGGCATATGAGAAAAAGAACAGAACTCGACGTGTTATCGAAGGAATTACTTCAGTTGTTTTGATAGCGGTATTTGTGGGAGTCGGTTATTGGATATTTGGTGATATGACAGAGATTGTGCAGGATGATGCAGAGGTTCCGGAATACGTTGCAGAAACGGATGCGAACGGCGAGATTGTCGAAAATACCTCGGCAGAGGGAACGGTTTTTGAAAATATTGCTATTGATAATGCACAGATGTATGCTGGCGATTTAATTTTGGTGAACAATGAGTATGCCTATACAGAAATGGACATGGAAGAAATCACGAGTATCTATGAGTACAAAGAGGCAAACGATATTTCTTATTATTATGTCAGTGGCTCGGATACAAGCTTGCGTTCTATTGTCTTAGAGGCAATGACGGAAATGCTCAGTGATTTTTATGTAGTGACGGGTCATGCGGATATTATCATTCTCAGCGGTTATCGCTCTACAGAAGCACAACAGGAGTTTTACGATGCGGATTTGGAAGCGACTGGTTCTGATACATCAGATTTGGTCGCACTGCCTGGACATAGCGAGCATGAGACGGGCTATTCCTTCGATGTTTCGCTTTATATTGACGGTGCTGTGACAGACTATGACGGTACAGGCGATTACGAATGGATAGACGAGAATTGCGATCACTATGGTTTGATTTTACGCTATCCGTCGGACAAGTCTGACATCACTGAGATTCAATCAGAGGAATGGCATTATCGCTATGTGGGACAGCCGCACGCAACCTATATGACAGAAAATAACTTGTGCCTAGAGGAGTATATCACGCTCCTAAAAGATTATACTTCGGATAATCCTTTGGAGATTGTCAATTGGGACGGCGAGATTTATCAGGCTTATTATATTGCAGCAGATACTACATCGGATTCTACGTATGTTCTGGTACCACCGGATTTGGATTATACCATTTCTGGAAATAACGTGGATGGATTTATTATTACTGTGGACACTGGTGAGATTGCATCGCACTCAGAGACCACGACGACAGAGAGCGATAGTGATAGTACCAATTCCGATTCGGACGAGGAAACAACGGAAACAGATGACGAAACAGCAGAAGATGACGAGCAGACAGAATAAAGCAATATCGTGGCTTTTTTGAGTATTTTGTATCAGGAAATTTTTGCACAAGGATTTCATGATGCAGTATAAAGACAGCTTGGATCGCCTTTGCCGAGAACTTGTGTGGCAAAGTGCGTGACATATACATATTGTAAAAAAGGAAGATGTAAATATGGAGCAAGATCAAATGAAAGAAAAAGCAAAGAAAACCGGTGAAAATGTAAGGCAATCATCAATGAGTTTAAGGAGTTTATTTCCAAGGGCAATGTGATGGACATGGCAGTCGGCTTGATTGTTGGTTCTGCATTCACAGCAATTGTTACCTCCTTGGTCGATGATATCTTGATGCCAGTAATTGGCATGGTTTTGGCAGGAATCAATTTCAGTTCTCTGGGCGTTACGATTCCATGGGGCAACGAACCGTTTATTGCATTTGGTAGCTTTATCAATGCAGTAATCACGTTTTTATTGACAGCACTTTGCGTATTTCTTATTGTAAAGGTAATGAATGTTTTCCGCCGGAAGAAGAAGGACGAGCCGGAAATGCCGCCGGAGCCTACAAAGGAAGAAGCATTGTTGACGGAAATCCGAGATCTCCTAAAGGCACAAGCAGAATCAAGGTCAGAAGAAAAGTAGAAATCGTTTTTTTAACAAAAGTGCCTCGTTTACGTGCATAAACGGGGTGCTTTTTTTAATTTGTATAGGAGTCATGCTATTTGTCCTCAGCGTCAGCACGCCTTTCACCTTTATATGAAAATTACATTTTCGTGCGCCGAGAGTGTCAACTTTTATTATACGGGCTTATCTCTGTGTTTTTCTGATTGCTTGACACTGTACCGAAAATATGCTATACTTTTTATTGCAATAAAGTATAAAAAGGCGGCGATTTTCTTGGCAAAACATTTAAAAAAATCAAGCGGTAAATGCAGCAATCGTCTGTCTCTCAACGCACTGGCTGTTGTTTTGTGTTTATCCATATTGTTTTTTGCCGTATGGTCTTTATTTGTCTCTCAGGATAATTCAATGTACAATGGAGATAGCGAAGAGACTGCTGAGATGGAAACACAATCTATGGATGCTGAGCCACAAGAAAATACGACGGGGTATCTTGCTGTTCTTCTCGGGGAAACGGGACAGCTGGACAGTACCTATACATGGATTACTACGGATTCTACAGTTGCTACAGTAGATGAAAACGGTGTCGTGACCGGTTTGTCTGTTGGTAGATGCCAGATGATAGTGAACGAAACGGATGATTGTATTCAAATTATTGTTCGAGCATTGGAAGAAATTGACGGTTGTACATATATTGATGATATTTTAATTGTTAATAAGACATATAGCTTACCGGAAAGTTACGACCCAGGTTTACAACCGGAAGTGGAATCTGCTTTTGCAGTGCTTGCTGAGGATGCGGCATTAGAGGGACTGGATATTTATATTGGTTCGAGCTATCGCAGCTATGCATTTCAAGAAGAAATTTATCAAAACTACTGTGAATTGTATGGCTGGGAAAAGGCGGACACTTTTTCCGCCAGACCCGGTCATTCGGAACATCAATCCGGTTTGACGATTGATTGTAACACCATCAACGATGCTTTTGGAGAAACTGACAAAGCAACGTGGCTGGCAGAACATTGCGCCGATTATGGTTTTATTATTCGATTTCCGGAGGGAAAAGAAGATATTACAGGTTATAAATATGAACCGTGGCACATTCGCTATGTGGGCGTAGAAGTGGCACAAGAAATACAAGCGTATGATTTGACGCTGGAAGAATATCTGGGTGTTGAATCCGTTTATGATGGTCCATGGGAAGGGTAAAAGTACAAATTTTTTTGAGATTTTGATTTGAAATAAGAAAAAACCCTTGCAATATTTTCTGCATTATGCTATACTAATAAACAAGATTGAGGAACAGTTTTTGCCAAATGCAGCTGCATTGGTCTTTGTTGGCTTTTTCTCTGTCGAAAAACAACTTCTTATAAAGGAGAATCCTCATGCAGTACGGATATTTTGATTTAGAACACAAGGAATATGTTATCGATCATCCAAACACCCCTGCCCCTTGGGTCAATTATTTGGGTTCACCAGAATATGGTGCAATGATTTCTAACAATGCTGCCGGTTACAGCTTTGTAAAATCTGGAGCAAATGGACGAATTAGTCGGTTTCGGTTTAACTCCATGATGGCACTGCCTGGACGGTATATTTACCTGCGGGACAACGATACAAAAGACTATTGGTCTGCCTCTTGGCAGCCGGTGGGCAAGCCGCTTGATACATATAAGAGCGTTTGCTGCCATGGTACCGCTTATACAGTGATTTCAGCAGATTATGCAGATATTTCATCGGAAGTGACTTACTATGTGCCAATTGGAGCAACGTATGAGGTATGGCGTGCTGTTATCACCAACGAGAGTGACAAGCCACGGAATTTGTCTGCGTTTGGCTTCGTTGAATTTACCAATGATAATAACTATGAACAAGATCAGGTGAATTTGCAGTACACATTATTTATCACACGCACGAGCTTTGAGGGAAATAAAATCCTTCAGCACATCAACGAAAACAGTGGCAAGGATGAAACCGGTTCGAATCATCGGGAGCGTTTCTTTGGTCTGGCTGGTGCAGAGATTTCTGGCTATTGTGGCAGCTTGGATGATTTCATTGGCTCTTATCGAACCTATTCCAATCCGATTTCTGTGGAAGATGGCAAGCTGGATGGCAGCATGAACTACAATACAAACGCTTGTGGTGCATTGCAGAGTGATATGGTATTACAGCCCGGCGAATCCAAAGAATTGATTTTCGTGTTGGGACAAAAAGATAATGTACAGGCAAATGAAATTTTGACATCTTATGCGCAGTCTGGTAAGGTGGATGCAGAAGTAGAAGAATTGAAAGCTTATTGGCATGGCAAGCTGAATAACTTCCAGGTACAGACACCGTCGGATTCGTTCAACAATATGATTGACGTATGGAATGCTTATCAGTGTTTTATTACTTTTATTTGGTCAAGAGCGGCATCGTTTGTTTACTGTGGATTGCGCAACGGTTACGGCTATCGAGATACAGTACAGGATATTCAAGGGATTATCCACTTGGATCCGGAACTTGCTGCGGACAAGATTCGCTTTATGCTGTCGGCACAGGTAGACAACGGCGGTGGGTTGCCACTGGTAAAGTTCAATCACAATGCTGGACATGAGAATACACCGGATGATCCGGAATATGTCAAAGAAACAGGTCATCCCTCCTATCGTGCGGACGATGCATTATGGTTATTCCCAACCATTCGGAAATATGTGGGTGAATCTGGAAATAAGGTGTTTTATGATGAGGTTATTGTTTACGCCAATGGCGGGGAAGACACGGTTTATAACCACTTGAAACGTGCAATCCGGTTTTCTATGGAACGCTTGGGCGATCACCATATGCCAGCAGGATTACACGCAGACTGGAATGATTGCTTACGACTTGGCAAAAAAGGGGAATCTACGTTTGTTGCATTCCAACTCTATTATGCAATGTCCATGATGCGGGAGTTGGCAAAAGATAGGGCAGATGCAGAATATATTGCTTATCTCGACAAGGTACAGAAGGAATTGGGAGATGCACTGTCGGATTGCTGGGACAAAGATCGCTTTATTCGTGGCATTCGTGAAGATGGCGTTGTTGTTGGTGCAAAGAAAGATCCGGAAGCTTCGATGTGGCTAAATCCGCAGAGCTGGAGTGTTATTTCCGGTTTTGCATCATCCGAACAGGCAGACAAGGCGATGCAATCGGTAGCCGATATTCTGGATACGCCATATGGTGCAAAACTATTGGATCCGTCATATGTAGATCACTATTTTGATGGCGCATTGATGCACATTTTCAATCCGGATACAAAAGAAAATGGCGGTATTTTCTCTCAGTCTCAAGGCTGGCTGATTTTGGCAGAGAGTTTACTTGGTCACGGAGACGCTGCGTTCCGCTATTTCGAGGAAAGTGCGCCGGCATCTATGAATGATAAAGCAGAGCAGCGTGTTCTTGAACCGTATGTACATGGGCAGTTTACCGAGTCTACTGCTTCGCCGTTTGCTGGTCGTTCTCATGTGCATTGGTTAACCGGCACGGCGTCTACTGTTATGGTTGGCTGTGTAGAGGGTATTTGCGGTATGCGTCCAGATGCAGATGGATTACACATTCACCCGTCTATTCCATCTAGTTGGGATGGCTTTTCAATGCAAAAAACATTCCGTAGAAAGAAGCTGGATATTACAGTGAAAAATCCGAGTCATGTAGAAAGTGGCGTAAAAGCAATGACACTGAATGGAAAAGCGTTAGACGGCGACTATGTACCAGCAAGCATATTGGAAGAACAGAATGTGATTGAAGTTGTTTTGGGATAAATTACAAGTGACGTAAAAGAAACAGAACAGAAGCACCACCTTGTGTGAAAGCAAGGTGGTCTTTTTTTTGCTTTTACAAAGATTTTTTCACTGGAATTTTTCTTTGTTTTTTTTACATTTCTTCTGGATATGAAAATTACGCTTGACAAATAGGGTCTATGTATGGTAAAATAATCATGGATCGTTTCGCAATCGAAAAATGAATGGCAGGGAACTTTGATTTTTCCACCACATTTTTATGAAAGCGTTTCGAATATCAGGGCTTTTACCCTGGAGTAACGTAAAGGAGTGTATTGCAATGAGTTATTTGCAGATTGAAAAGGTTGTTGGAAGAGAAATTCTCGATTCCAGAGGAAATCCAACAGTAGAAGCAGAAGTTACCTTGATCGACGGTACTGTCGCAAGAGGCACTGCACCGAGTGGTGCATCTACCGGTGAGTTTGAGGCACTGGAATTGCGTGATGGCGACAAGTCCCGTTATCTGGGTAAGGGCGTTTCAAAGGCTGTAGAAAACATCAATACTGTTATCAGCGATGCAATCGTCGGCATGGATGCTTCTGACACTTATGCAGTAGACAAGGCAATGATCGATGCAGATGGCACAAAGGACAAGTCCAAGCTTGGTGCAAACGCAATTTTGGCTGTTTCTATCGCAACTGCTAGAGCTGCAGCGACTGCACTGGATATTCCGCTGTATCGTTTCTTAGGTGGCGTACAGGGTAACCGTCTGCCGGTTCCGATGATGAATATCCTGAACGGTGGCGCACACGCAACCAATACTGTAGATACACAGGAATTTATGATTATGCCAGTTGGTGCACCGTCTTTCAAAGAGGCACTGCGTTGGTGTGCGGAAGTATTCCACAACTTGGCAAAGATTCTAAAAGCAAAAGGTCTGGCTACTTCTGTTGGTGATGAGGGCGGCTTCGCACCGAACCTGTCCAGCGATGATGAAACCATCGAAACGATTCTGGAAGCTGTAAAAGCTGCTGGATATGAACCGGGCAAGGATTTCATGATTGCAATGGATGCTGCTTCTTCTGAGTGGAAGAGCGAAAAAGGAAAGGGTTATTATCACCAGCCGAAATCGGGTAAGGACTTTACTTCAGACGAGCTGATTGCACACTGGGCAGCATTGTGCGAAAAGTATCCGATCATTTCCATCGAAGATGCACTGGATGAAGAGGACTGGGAAGGCTGGCAGAAGCTGACAGCGGAACTGGGTGGTAAGGTACAGCTTGTTGGCGATGACCTGTTTGTAACCAACACGGAGCGTCTGTCTAAGGGCATTTCCTTGGGTTGTGGTAACTCCATCCTGATTAAGCTAAATCAGATTGGTTCTGTTTCTGAAACACTGGAAGCAATTAAGATGGCACACAAGGCAGGCTATACGGCTATTTCTTCTCACCGTTCCGGCGAGACTGCAGATACTACCATTGCTGACTTGGCAGTTGCACTGAATACTTGCCAGATTAAGACCGGCGCACCAAGCCGTTCAGAGCGTGTTGCAAAGTACAACCAGCTGCTCCGCATTGAAGAAGAACTGGGTGACAGCGCAGTTTATCCGGGCATGGCTGCATTTAACGTAAAGAGATAAGTATTTTCTTTTTTCTTTTCAAGTATAAAAAAGCTGCCGTATCGTGTAAAAGCGATATGGCAGCTTTTTCTAATTTTTTGAATAAGTGATTGATGAGTGGATTTTACTCTATTGTGATATCAGGTAGATCAATTGCAACAGAATCCAAAAAATAATTCAGACATTCTGTTATATTGTTTACATTACCTTGGCAATAAGATGTAACTGCATTGGTTAAATCAGTCAAAATCGTTCCATCATACTCCGTTGGAATACCATCATAATCAATGGAAGCGGCAGATTCAGATAATGCCTCGAACTGATCCTGACCATTGTATAATAAACTATTACTGTTACAGCCTTCATCAATAATTTCTTGCATTACAGTTTGGTTGTTTACGAAGTCGCCACTATTTAAAGCATATGTTTTCATTGTGTCTGGATTGATGGTAACATTATACAGGAATTGTGCAGCGTCGCTGGCATTGTCACACAGTGGTGAAACGCAAATCCAAGTACCGCCCCAATACCAACCGGTAGGTCCTTTTGTGACAGCATATTCACCGTATGTTCCAACATCATTGAATGAATCAGTCCAAGAATTATAACCTTCTGCAGCAGCTAACTGACTTGTAGAAGAATTGATACTCCATGATGGGAAGAAGTAGCCCATAGTGTTGTTAGCCAAAGAACCAGTTGCATAACCGATTGCATACCAGTCGATTGTCCACGGCTCAATATCATTGCAGATATAGCCATTGCTATAGGCTTTATAAATCGTACTAATGGTGCTGTACAACGTGCTGTCATAGCTAAGTGTACCATTCGTGACCCACGGTGTCGTTCTATCGCAATTGTACGCCCGCAGAACACCCGCAACCGTGTCCGCCATCGCCGTTACGCCGTTTGAAGCAGAATAAACCGTTTTTGCCGTATTCCAGAACGTATCCCAATCGCAAACATATTCCTGCATTTTGTCGGGAGAAGTAACTCCCAGATACTCTTTTGCTAGGTCAGCACGATATACGTATGCACCACTGGCAACCTGATAAGTGACGCCTTTTAAAACGCCATTATCAGCAGTACCAATTTCCAGCGTGTAGTCGTAGGCATCTAAGTAAAAGCTTTTGTCAATACCTAGAGCGGACATTGGCGCAGAATAATTATTGTTGTTTACATAAGCCATAGTCCAGTCAGCATCGCAGAAATACAAATCTACATCTTCACCAGAGGAAAAATATGTGATATACGTTTCAGAAGCTTCTGTACTATCAGAACCAACTTGTACATATTTTGCATTTTTTACAGAGGTGACTTTCAACAGAGCATTCAAGTCTGTATCTGTCCAGCACAGAATGCTTAGTGTGTCGCCGTCGTCATCTAAAGTGCCGTTGGGTGTGGGGGTAGGCGATAAAACAGATTCCCATGTGGGATTCAGACCAGCGGCAGTTTTTGAAAAGTACATTTGAATATAATATGCATCTCGTACATTGATTGTTCCATCTTCGTTGATGTCAGCTGCGGCGTTTTGCTCATCGGTAAATGAGGCGGATTTTCCTGCGGAAATGTTAGCGAATTCCACTTGAACAGTATAGGCGTCTTGAACGTCGATATCGCCGTCGTTGTCAATATCGCCCATAGTTACAGCAGCAGAAGCGGTGATCTGCACAGGTGCCCATGCAACAGCGAGAACTGCTGCTGTGAGAAGTGCTGTACTGTGGTGAAAGTGATGCTTCAAAGATTTTTTCATAGAATAACACACTCCTTTTATGATATTATCACATTTCTTGTTTATCATAGCATAAATGTTGAGAAATGTCAAGTGTGTACAGAAATATCATGGATACTTTTACAAAATAGGAGTGCTATTTTCCAATTATATGAAATAAATCTCACGTTTTTTCTGTGATCTTATCCTGTGTTTTGTTGCGATGTTCAAAAATCAGGTGAAAAACAGCGTGGGAAAAGGGACTTGCGGCATACATATTCCATAAAAATGCCATAGGGAAATTTTTCAGAACGGTTCCCACCCAAATTGCCGGAAGCTGTGTAATGCTTTGTCCAGCTAGAATCACATTGAATAGAATCGATGCCACAAGACTCATCGTCGGACACATAATCCCCACGGTGCAAGCCTGCCGGAACAGGCGATATAAATAGGGATTATCTTTCGTCGGGTTCATGTGCTTGTTTGCAAATTTCTCACCCAATCGATTGCCCCATAAATTTGAAAAAAGAAAGACAAAGAGTCCCATATAAGACGCTTCAATGGCTACATCAAGAAAGATTTGATTTGTCAGATTGCTGAATCCGCCATTCATGGCGAGATACCCCTCTTTGATTGCTATGTTATAAATTTCCATTCCATATGCCATAGAATAGGACATGAGCAACCCGAAGATGATTCCTTGAAATTTTGTTTTTGGCATTGTAGTTCTTCCTAAAAAAAGAAGCGTACAGCTTTTCTTGCTGTACGCTTTGCATTTTGCCGCTACACGACAATTTTATTTTATCAAATTTTATATGCAATTGCAAAGGGAATATTCGCCAAACATTTTTCATAAATTGACTCAAAATCTATCTTTTTTCGTTGGATTTATCGATTACGCTGATTTCGAAAAGTTTGAAACATTTTCCGAAAATCGGTGTATATTGAAGTGAACGTTCAAGGAAAGACGAGAAGCGAGGTGAAATCAATGGAGACAAATCGAACGCAGCAACTACGGGCGAATGATGTTACTGCACTTGAAGAGATTATTCAGGAATTCAGTGGCTATGTTTATACGATTATTCGGAACTTCTCTCGTGGTTGTTTGTCAGAGGCGGATATGGAGGAGCTGACAGCAGATGTTTTTGTACGGCTTTGGAACAATTGAGAACGATTGCGAACAGATGTACCACTCTTCCCATATTTAGCAGCAATTTCTCGAAATTGTGTGAAAAATCGATTTCGCTCCATCCATCGTCGTTGTCCGGTGCATTAATCTTTAGAAGACTTGAATCTTCCGGATGATACGGACCTTTGTCAACAGGCAGAGCAGGCGGATATAACTGCGACACTGTTGGAGGGACTAGAAGAATTAAACGCCGTTGAACATGAGATGATTATTCGATTTTACTTCTATGGAGAAAAGACCTCTGAAATCGCCGCATCCATCGGTTTGACTGATACTGCAGTTCGGATCAGACTCCACCGCAGCAGAGGAAAGCTCCGTAAATTTATGGAAGAAAGGGGTTTCCATCATGCCGAATAAAGATGAATGGTACGAAACCATACAGCCGTTACACCTGAAAGAAAATAATGTCGATATACAGCGTATTTCTCAGCGTGTGCAGGAACAGTTGCTTCAAGCAGCAGAAAGGGAATCTAATATGGAAACGAGAAAAGCCAAACACACCCTGCGCAATATTCTTTTTGCAGTAACTGCCGTCTTTTGCATGGGTACAGCCACGGCAATGACGGCAAATGCCGTGACAGATGGCGCACTATTTCAGAAATTCACAGTACGTATCAATGGTGAAGATGTCGATTTTGATGTGATTCAAGAAGGGACAGATGAAGACGGCAATGTCACATATGATGTAGTTGACGAAGAATCTGACTGGAACATTCAGATATCAGATGATGGGGAGGCTGCTGTTGAATATCACGGTACAGAAGACGTGGATGAGGTGGAAATTGAAGTAGAAGTAGATGAAGACACGCAGGCATCTTCCAATTGATATTTTCAACCAATTGGAACCCAAATGCAGAAAGCGACAAGCACAGAAAGTGTGCTTGCCGCTTTTGTTGTGTTTATGAAAAAGGGAGAATGATTATGCGTTTAAAACGCTATCCCATGTAGGATCCAAACCAGCGGAGGCTTGTGCAAAGTATACTTGAATCAAATATGCATCTTGTACGTTAAGAACCCCATCGCTGTTGATGTCTGCTGAAATATTTTGTGCGTCAGTGAAGTTTGCATCATTGCCTGCTGCGAGATTTGCAAATTCCACCTGTACAGCATAAGCATCCTGAATACCGATTTGTCCATCATTGTCAATATCGCCAAGGGCAATTGAAAATGTAAATGTCAAATCTGTAGAATATCCAGCAGCAGAAACAGTAATCTCATAGGTTTCTTCTGCTTTAAAGAACGAAACCGTGTTGCCGTCTGCGTCGGTCGTAGTGAGACTGAGATTTAGTGCACCGGTTGAAGTATCCAGTATCTTTGTCGAACCGTGACCGGAGAGACTGTATAAAGTGCCATTCACAGTAGCAGTTGAAATATTGGAGAGATAGTTTGCGAAATCTGTTTCACTTGCGTCATCTGCCGCAATAATTGTATTGCTATCGCTATCGAATGTGGCTGGTAAGTTGTCCGTAGTCAATGTAACAGTTGTAGAAATTGATGCATAAACGCCGGATTCGTCGGTTACTTCAACAGTGTAGCTGCCTGGCAATACGTCTGTTGCATCATATGTCAGTGTGCCATCCGTATATGTAGATTCCGGCAAATCTGCCGCTGTAACTGCCGGTACATAATCTGTAGGCAAATCAGACAATGTGATTACAAACGAACCAGAGGAAACGTCTGCAGTTTCAGCAGTAACGCTGCCGTCGTGTAATACTGGTAAATACGCTTCGGTTGCATAGGTGACATCTGCTCCATCACGAATGATATACTTGACACTTGCAATGGTCTTGCCGACGGTATCTTCAAAGCACAAGTATTTCAGTGTGTTTTGATTGTGTACCAGATAACCGTCTTCTGTTGCTCAAGCGATGAGATTTGTTCTCAACCAAAGATTGTCTACGTGAAGCATAGCATATTTACTGCCATCCGTCATAGTGATGACAACGCCCTCCATGTTAGAAGAGTCCAGCAGATAGCTTTCTGCATCATCTGCTTCCGTAATTGTGATTTCATAGTTTCCATAAGTGGTGTTTGTTTCTACAAGGATAGATGCATCAGTAACTGTAACCGCTTCATTGGAATCTATCATAGCGGTCAATGTGCCATCGCCATTTAGGATTTTGTATTCGTCTGGTATGACAGTCTGGTCTTCATTGACAGTCATACTTCCGACAATTTCTAAAAGTTGATTGTTGCAGGTTTCACCGGATTCGATTGCAGCCAGAACAGCTTCATATAGGTTGGATTCTACGGCGATATTCACGTCCTAAATACCTTCCACAGTGACAGAACCGTCTTCGTTTTCGGTGTAATAGGTTGCGTCATACTTGACAGATTTGGTGTTTGTCGCACTGGTGACAGCATCGCAATACCCTTCTGCACGCAGAGAAGCTGTCGGGTCTTCTGCACTCAGGTCCATGGTATCATTTTCTGCTACGTCGGTCAATTCACCGTAGTAATAATCAGCGTAGGGCAGATTAACGGTGCCGTAGACGTAAGTTGAGACGTCCTCTGCAAATGCAGGCATTGCTGAAAACGCTTGTGTTGCTGCCAGCGTTGCAGTAAGCGCAGTAGGAATGATGCGTTTCCAATTTTTCTTGAACATTAAATTACCTCCAAATTTTAGATTTATGTATCTTAAATTTCGCATAATGCAAAATGATCCACTTGAAATTTAAATTAGTTATGACTAATTAGCAGTGACTAACTACTAAGCAAAAAATTCTTCTCTGCATACATACGAGAGAATTTTTAAGATTTTATTTTTTTTCGATTATGTGGCTTTCTTTTTTGGAATCTAAAGAGAACGCAACGGCTGTGGGCCAATGTTTTACGACCTCCATAGCAACAAACCCCGTGAACAAGCCGGTGATGCAGCCTGCAATGGTTAAGAAAGGAAGGTATACGAGGACTTGTGTTGTTCCCATCACGAGAATTGCGGCAATCGTTTGTCCAATGTTGTGTAGAATTGCTCCGATTACACTAACGAACCACAGATGTTTTCGTTTGAGAATCCTGCATAGAATTGTCATACCGCCAAAGCAGAGCAAACCACCGAACAGAGAATAAATCAGCGTAGTAACTTGACCCGCAAAAAAAGATCCGAGCAAAATCCGTAGGAGCAATACGGTCAGTGCATCTCTGGTACGAAATTTTGCCAGGACAATCAAAGTGATAACATTAGCGAGTCCTAATTTTATACCCGGAATGGAAATGGGTAAGGGGATTTGTGCTTCAATCACAAAGATAGTCAGTGCCATAGTGGTGAACAGTGCTAACAAAACCAATCGTCTAATAGACTTCGACATCGTAGGATTCCTCCTCTTCTGAAGATATAGAAATGCGGATACGATTGGGCAGGCAGACAATTGGAATCATTCCATCTGAAATAGTACCCTGATTGACGCAAAGCGCATCTGCACAATTTGCAGACTGCATAGAAATTTGACCGGGTTCTACCAAAATTACATTTTCTTCTCCGTTGTCACCTGTGATGGTCAACGTATAACTTTCTGTCACTTGTGATAGGTCAATTTGATAGAGCAGCTGTTCGTCTTGATAGATCTCTGCAATTTTTTGTGGGTTTTTCTTATGGAGGACATATACGCAGCCGAAGATACTTCCGATGAGTAGGACAGCCACAATACCAACTAAGCATAAAGTTTGTGTTTGTTTTTTCATAGCGTTTCTTTTTTAATTGGAATTAGTTTTCACTAACTGACTTTATTTTAGTATAGCATATATGTAGGAATCTGTCAAGACATCTCTTGAAATTTGTGGAACTATTGCAATTTTTCATGAGAAAGTGGAAAAGCTTCTCTTTTTTGGCATTTAGGATTGTGCTTAAGAGAAACGCCCATATGCAATAGCAGTATACAGGCGTTGTGCGTGTTTATGTAGAAATGCGTTTAGTTGTGTGTTAACTGTATCGCTTCAATAGAGGGGATATCTTGTGCTAATGGGATATCGTCGATCGGTTTTGTCGTGTTCTTTGGATTGTTGTTTTTAGGAAAGACGAACTTTAGTAGAATCGGTGTAATAATGGTTGTGAAAACTACAGTAATAACCAGCGGTGTCATGAACTTTTCATTCATGAGCCCGACAGACGCCCCCTTGTTTGCTACAATTAATGCGACTTCACCACGAGAAACCATACCGATGCCAATTTGCAGACTTTCCTTTGTACTATAACGCATGAGTTTTGCACCTACGCCACAGCCAATGACCTTTGTTAGGACAGCAACTACCATTAATAATAGCATGAATACAATCAGTTTTGTGTTTAATCCATCTAATGTCATTGCTAAGCCGATATTTGCGAAGAAAATCGGAGATAATAGCATATAAGACAAAGTATTGAAACGGGTGATGATGTATTCATTTTTCTTTAAGCCGGAAACAGCCAGACCAGCTACAAATGCACCGGTAATGTCGGCGACACCGAAGAAGATTTCTGCGCTGAACGAGAGCAGCAGGCAGAATGCAAATGTCACAATATTGTGTCGCCGTAGGTTTTGACTGCTGTTTTCTCTCCATTTTTTAAAAATGATGTGGTATGCTACAGCAAATGCAATGGCAAAGATGAAGAATGCGATGATGTTGATAATTACCGCCGGTACGCCTTCACCGAGGATGGCACTGCCGAGTGTTGCTTCGGATTCACCTTCGCCGGATTCTTTTCCGCCTAGACTGATGACTACTGTCAACGCAACAATGCCCAAAATGTCATCGATGACGGCAGCTCCCAAAATAGCATTTCCGGCTCGAGAGCTAAGCGTACCTAATTCTTTTAGTGTTTCTACCGTGATGCTGACAGAAGTTGCAGTTAATACTACACCGATAAAGATATTTTGCCACATAAGGGACGCCATTTCTGGATCTTGTTCCGTATTATAAATATCTGCTAAGAAATAGCCGCCGACTAGTGGAATAACAACACCGCATAGCGCAATGACAAATGAGGCGAGTCCCGCTTTTTTTAGTTCTTGTAAATCCGTTTCCAGACCAGCACTGAACATTAGAACAATAACGCCCAGTTCCGCCAACTGTTCAATCAAGCTGTTGCGTTCCACTACGTTCAGAACCATCGGTCCTAAAATGATGCCAGCACAAAGTGCGCCGATAACTTGCGGCAAACTGATTCGTTTGGTAAATAATCCTAAAATCTTTGTTGCCAAAAGAATGATGGCAATTTGCAGCAAATAAGAATAGTCATTATTGAATAAAAAATCTTTCATAGTATTCCATACTCCTTTTTTGCGTGAAATCGTGTGAAATTGCGATTTCTTTTATACGCATTGCAAAATCAATCTGATAAAATCATATGGATAACAATTCTAAAAATTACCAAGAATTTGACGAAATCGTTGTGGAGAATATATCAGTGACGTTTATTCGGCACTGCCAACTGAACCAATTCATTATGCAGTCCTCCTTTCGCAAAGCTTGAAAAACGATTCTGAACGTAATATAAGGAGTGGCAGTCTTTTCAGAAAGCACTGATTTTTGAAAAATCAGCAGTGTTTTCTGAAGAAAAAACCAAGGAACAAATATTTCGAACAGCAAAGCTTTTCCGTTTCATTATTATGACACAATCTAACGAAATTGTCAAGTCGATTTCACTTAAATTTCACAAGAGAAATTTTTTAGAAGATTTGTTTAAAAAAGAAAAGTCAAGTTACTTTGTTTTGGTGTAGGCAGAATGCACTTTTTCTTCGGGTGAATTTTGTAAGAAACGACAAAAATCATGAAATATATAATTCGTTCTTGCAATATTTTGATATACATGATATAATAATATTGTATATGCGGAACGCATAACAGAAGCTGCAATTTATTTTGCAGGACAAAGATTTCACGCTTTTTTAGTGTTTCACACTCGTAAAAAAAGTGTGCAGAATGTTTTTGGAAAATGCATTTTTCGTTTTTCAAACGTTCAGTCTAGTTAGGAGGAATCTACAAAGTGGAAAAGAATAAGAAAAAAGGCAAAAAGGTCACGATTTTAGGTGCCGGTAACGTAGGTGCTTCCATTGCGTTTGCAATGGCAATTAAAGGTCTATGTTCCGAGATGCTGTTGGTAGACATTAATAAGTCAAAGGCAAAGGGAGAGGCTATGGATATTATGCAGGGGAATGCATTTTGTCCGACGTGTGACATATATGACGGCGACTATGAAGATGCAGTGAACTCTGATTTGGTTATCATTACCGTTGGCATTGCAAGAAAGCCGGGACAAACAAGAATTGACTTGTGTAAAACAAACGTTGGCATTATGTCTTCAGTTATGCCGCAGATTACAAAGTATGCACCAAATGCAATTTATTTGGTTGTCAGCAATCCGGTTGATGTTTTGACGTATGGAGCATTGCAAGGGACGGGATTGACGCCAGATCATGTCATTGGTTCTGGTACGGTTTTGGATTCTTCCCGTTTGCGGACTTGTCTGGCAAACCACACAAATTTGAATGTAAAAAATATCCACGCTTATGTATTTGGCGAGCACGGTGATTCTTCGATGGTTCCATGGTCTTTGTCCAGCATTGCGGGCATGAAATTTGACGAATATTGCAGCGATGTAGAGGATTTGGGCGACAAGGATGCTATTCAGCAGGAGGTTCGAGACGGCGGAGCAGAGGTCATCAAATGCAAGGGTGCAACCTATTACGCAATTGCACTTTCCGTAAATCAGATTGCAGAAGCGGTGCTGCGTGATACGAAAGCTGTCTTAACAGTTTCTACGCTGCAAGATGGATCGAACTATGGCGTAAAAGATGTATGTCTCAGTTTGCCTTGTGTCATCGGTGCAAACGGTGTTGAGCGGAAAATTATACCGCCAATGACGGAATCGGAAATCGAAAAATTCCGAAAGAGTGGCGATGCATTGCATAGCGTCATTGATGCGGTTTTCCATTAAGCTTCGCTTGAAAGTAATCAGATATAATCTATACAATTGTATATTGTGGTAGATAAATGTTGAAAAAACCGCTGGTATATGTGTTTTGATATGCATTTCCGGTGGCTTTATCAACAGGCGAATCTTTATCGAGAAAAGAAATAGATCGTCGTAAAAGAATATGACATTGTCATAAGATGGTGCTGGAAGGGGAATTGTTAGGAAAGAATAGACATTCCGAAAATGGACAAAAATATATCCATTATGCATGGGATCTTGATGAGTACGTCAGAAAGGAAATGAATAAATTATGGATTATGCAGCAGAATCCCTTTGCCGGCATTATGAATGGCAGGGAAAATTTGAAATTAAGCTACGTGCCCCGTTAGAGACGGCAGACGATTTGTCGTTGGCGTATACGCCAGGTGTAGCACAGCCTTGTCTGGAAATTCAGAAGGATGTGCATAAAAGTTATGAGCTGACACGCCGTGGCAATTTGGTGGCAGTGATTACCGACGGTACTGCCGTATTGGGGTTGGGTGACATTGGTCCTGAAGCGGGTATGCCGGTTATGGAGGGCAAGTGTGCGCTTTTCAAGCAGTTTGGCAATGTAGATGCCATTCCGCTTTGTGTTCGTTCTAAAGATGTGGATGATATCGTAAAAACAGTTAGTCTGATTGCAGGCAGTTTTGGCGGTATCAATTTGGAAGATATTTCTGCACCACGTTGCTTTGAAATTGAACGTCGGTTAAAAGAAATTTGTGATATTCCGATTTTCCACGATGACCAACATGGAACTGCAGTTGTTACTTTGGCGGCAATGTTGAATGCATTAAAGCTCGTAGGAAAAGATATTCATAATATTCGTGTGGTGACGAGTGGTGCAGGTGCTGCTGGAATTGCCATTATTCGACTGTTGATTACAATGGGACTAGATCCACACCATGTTATTCTGTGTGATCATCATGGTGCGATCTATGAGGGAAGAGACTATTTAAACCCACAGAAAGAAGAAATGGCAAAAATTACGAATAGTGGCCACAAGAAGGGCACGTTGGCAGAAATGCTGGTGGGCGCAGACGTCTTTATTGGTGTATCAGCACCAGGTTGTGTGACACAAGAAATGGTAAAGACCATGGCGGACAATCCAATTATTTTTGCAATGGCAAATCCAACACCGGAGATTATGCCGGATGAAGCAATTGCAGCAGGTGCTGCGGTAGTAGGAACCGGAAGAAGCGACTTTCCAAACCAGATAAACAATGTGCTGGTATTTCCAGGTATTTTCCGTGGAGCGTTAGATGCGCACGCAAGAGACATTAATGATACAATGAAAATTGCAGCGGCAAAAGCAATTGCAGGTTTTGTATCAGATGAGCAGCTTTCTGCGGAATATATCATTTCAAGTCCATTGCAGGAAGGCGTTTCAGCAGCTGTTGCAAAAGCCGTGGAACAAGCTGCAAAGGACACTGGCGTTGCACAAATTTAAAATAATTGTGAAATTAGAATGTTTGCATAACAGATCGCTATGAAATGGAATCGTCGTAAGTTGCTAACATATGGTGGCTCGGCAGCACTTTTGCTCGGGGCACTGTTACTAATTGGTTGGCAAGGTTTATAGTATCAAACAAATTAAAAAGAAATTCAAACGGTAGATCGGGTTGTAACGGCGGATAGCGTGGTGATTTCCGAAGAATCAGGTGAGATAACGATGATCAGCACATCGTCTGCGATCGTCATTGAGACGAAAAAAGCCACACAAACGACGGTAAAGTCTACCCAAACGACCATAACAACGACCAAGAAAAAAACAACCACTACACGGAAATCGACAACTGCAAATGCAAATGCGGATACGGAAACGCAAACGGTTACATTTCCATTGGAGTTGAACTCGGCAACACAAGAGGAATTGGAGCAGCTGCCTGGTATTGGTGAGGTCTTGGCAGGAAGAATTATTGCTTATCGTGAGGCGATTGGCGGTTTTCTCTATCGAGAGCAGTTGCTGGAAGTAGAGGGTATTGGCGAAGGTACTTTGTCGGCAATATACGATTTGGTATATTTAACCAACGAACAGTATCCGGTGGAAACAGTGGAAACAATTGTGTCGCAATTGGAACAGAAGCAGCAGTTGGAGACATATACGGAAGCTGTAGAGGAAACAACGGAAACAACGACAGAAGAGATTGTGCCGGTGGAGTTTCCGCTGGATTTGAATCAAGCAACACTGGAGGAACTCATGCAGATTCCAGATATGACTGAGGAATTGGCACAGGCAATTCTGGATTTTCGAGAGTTAATCAAAGCTTTTCGATCGACTTATGAGCTACTATATATAGACGGTATGACGAACGATTATTTCACGCAAATTGAGGAATATATTTGTGTTGTATCGGATGAGGAATCCACAGTGGCGAACTGAAATACTATCTTTAAAAAAGATGCATTTAACTGTTTTGTAATCTTTCTCGCAGATTTCCAAAAAAATCGTCGTATTGCATAAAAAATCTTTGTTGAAATTATGCAATGCGACTAAAAAAAATGAAAGAACGGTTTTAGCTATTGACAATCAGTTCGAATTGTTGTATATTTAGTGTATCATAAAAATTGTTCTCAATGCTCGTAATATGCGATTTGCATAACGAATGCAGAGAACGAAGCCGTTCATACAAAACGGTAGTTTTTCATGTGTATATTATGTTGCCTGCTAAACGGGTTCGGTGGCATAATAGATATAATCTAAGGAGGAAAATTCCAATGAACAAATTGAAAAAAACACTGGCATTGGTTGCTGTGCTGGCTATGACTGCTACTGCATTTGTAGGCTGTGACGATGACGATGATGAAGATGAAGAGTCTTCCACTACTACTGCTGAAAGCTCTGCAACTGATGAAAGCAGCGAAGACGCTGAAGCGAGTGAGGAGGCAGAAGAAGGCGATTCTGAGTCGACAGACGATAGTGATTCATCTACCACTGCTGAAGTACCGACACCGGACGGCACACTGGGCGATGATGGCGATCAGCTGAGCATTCTGTGCTGGACTGACGTAGACTTGAATGCAATGTTCGAAGTTACTTCTGCTGAGAATGCAACTTATGTAAACGTAGGTTCTGATGGTACAGAAGCTTCTGAGCAATACATTACATACTTCTCTTCTGGCGAAGATGTAGATTTGTATTTTTGCGATGCTGACTGGACTATGGCTTATGTAAACAACGATGAATATTCTGCTTCGCTGTCCGCACTGGGCATTGATGAGAGCTATTATTCGGATGCTTACAGTTACACTGTAGCAGTTGGTACATCTGATGCAGGCGTTTTGAAGGCTGCTTCTTTCCAGGCAGCAGGTGGTGTATATGCATATCGTACAGACTTAGCTGAAGAATATCTGGGCGTAACAACTCCAGATGAAATGCAGGCATATGTAAGCGATTGGGATACATTCTGGTCGACTGCAGCTACTGTATACGAGGCTTCTGACGGTGTAACTGCAATGGCAGATACCATTGCTGGTGTATGGCGTGCATACAGTTGCGATAGAACAACAGCATGGGTAACAGATGGCGTATTTACTTATGATGATACCTTGACTACTACAATCGATACCATTTATGATGCGTACACAAGTGGTTACATCTGCAATGGTATTGAACAGTGGACAAATGACTGGTATGCAATTGGTTATGCAACTGGTTCTTTGGCTAACAACACCATGGGTTATTTCTTCCCGTCTTGGTCTTTGACTTCTACCGGTCAGTTGGCTGCAGCAGAAGGTTATGATTCTGAGACTGATTCATTCAATGATGTTGGCACAAGTGGTCTGTATGCTACTACTGCTGGTCCGAGCGGCTGGTATTGGGGCGGTACATGGATCTGCGTATCTCCGTTGTGTGACAATGCAACGGCTGCTGCTCAGTTCATGTATGATATGACAATCAATGCAGAAACCATGAAAGAATATGCTGTAAATCACTCTGACTTTGTTAACAATCAGACTGTAATGCAGGAAATCATTGATGAAGGTTCCAACACCAACACATTGTTGCAGGAAGGCTATCAGGATCAGTTTCCAGCATTGGCTGATTCCGCAGCTTCTATCGACCTCGATGGTGTTGCTACAGAGTATGATGGCACAGTCACAAATGATTTGGTTACTTCAATCACTTCTTATTGCCAAGGCGGTTTGAGCAGTGCTGAGGATTGCTTGAATGATTTCTTGGATACTGTTGCTGCAGATCTGCCGGATGTAACTGTTGATTAATCTCTGAGTTTCAAAAAATTTTAAATAATAAGTGGTATTTGCCTATAGGGCAGGGCAAGCTTGCCTTATAGGCTTATATTTTATCATTCTCTTACTACTCTACTGAATTTTTGAAAGGGTGATTTTTTATGGCATCAACGGCACAATCTCGCATTAAATCTGTCAGTTATGCTAAATATGGATATATCTTCATTCTGCCGTTTTTTCTTGTCTATTGCTTCTTCCAAATCTGGCCTTTGATTAATACAATTCTCTTGAGCTTTCAAGGAAATGGTAGTGCAACAGGAGAATGGGTAGGATTAGATAACTATTCGACGATATTGTTTGGTGGCGATGGCGGTCGTAGTGCATCAACACTAAGCGAGGATTTTTGGCATTCTCTTTATAACACGATCATTTTGTGGGTCGGCAACTTTATTCCGCAGATTTTGCTCTCGTTGTTGCTTGCAGTTTGGTTTACAGATTCCAAGCTTCATATTCCGGGCAAGGGTTTCTTTAAAGTTGTAATGTATCTGCCGAATATTATCACAGCAGTATCTGTTGCAGCACTTTATTTGTGTTTGATTTCAAACCAAGCAACGAGTGCGATAAATACTCTGATCATGAACGATGGAAAGAATTCTCAGTATGCATTTGAGGGAATTACGGGAACATTCGCTTTCTTTGATACGAGCATTGTTTCGTGGTCGAGAGGCATCGTTATGTTTATTCAGACTTGGATGTGGTTCGGAAACACCATGATTATGATGATGTCTGGTATTCTGGGTATCAATCCGTCGCTGTTTGAAGCAGCATCGATTGACGGTGCTTCTAGTGGGCAGACTTTGACAAAAATCACTTTGCCTTTGCTGTCTCCGATGGTTGTATACACATTGATTACTTCTATGATCGGTGGTTTACAGATGTTCGATATTCCATATCTGTTCCACTCCAGTTCAACGGCTGTAAACGAAAACCTACGGACAATTGCAATCTATATTTATGATAGTTTTCACGTTTCAAATCAAAATAGTATTAAGTATGGTATTGCCGGTGCGGCATCTGTTATTCTATTTATCATTACTGCGATACTGGGTATTCTTATATTCCGTATCAATCGGGATGAGGATGAACATCGGAAGAAAAAGGAACGGAAGGCTCTGATTAAAGAAAATAAAGCAAAGCTGAAGGTGGAGAAGCAAGGGGGGATTAGCTGATGGAAAATGTTGGTGTATCTCAGAACTATGTGTTGAAACAGCGGATTAAGTCAGCAATTTATTTCATTATATGTGTGCTGATTGCGTTGATTTGTTTGATACCGATTTATATTCTGATCATGAATGCAACACATACACATATTGAACTTACGCAGATGTCGATTAATTTCTTACCGGGCGATAACTTGATAGATAATATCAAAGCAATTACAACGCAATATACGAACTGGAATGTTTGGCGTGGTTATCGGAACTCTCTGATTATTGCCGGAAGCTGTACAATTTTGACAGTCTTCTTCTCTGCTATGACGGCTTATGGTCTAACCGTTTATAACTTCAAAATTCGTGATGGCGTATATACCTTCATTTTGGCAGTTATGATGATTCCGATTCAAGTAACTTCTACTGGTTTCGTGCAGTTCATGGTTGGTACATTAGGATTGTCTGATTCGTACATTCCGCTGATTGTTCCGTCCATTGCAGCCCCTGCAATTGTTTTCTATATGCGTCAGTATATGAAGGCATCGTTCCCATTAGACATTGTCGAAGCGGCACGAATTGATGGATGTAACGAATTCCGTACGTTTATTTCCATTTCCTTGCCGATGATAAGACCGGCAATTGCGGTACAGGCGATTTTCGCATTTGTACAGAACTGGAACAACTACTATACGCAAAACATGATTCTGCTTGGTAATAACAAGTGGTTTACTATGCCAATGATGCTGCAAAAGGTTTGTGGTGTAGATAAAAACATTAACATGGGTGCAAGATATGCAGCGATTATGCTGTCTATTTTACCGGTTGTTGTGATTTATATCTGCTTGTCGAGATTTATTGTTGGCGGCGTTGCTCTTGGCGGCGTAAAGGAATAATTTTGATTCTGTTTGTGTAGAGTCAATATTGATATTAAAAAGAACTACGGTTGGAAACGACTGTGGTTCTTTTTGTATTATGGCATAAAAAGACTGCCCATTTTCATGAGCAGTCTTTTTTGCTTTTTTAATTTTTGATTATTAGGGAATGTTTACTTTCGGCTAGCTGCTTTGCGTTCAGCCGCATGAAGCGTATTCTGCATCAACATGGTAATGGTCATCGGACCAACGCCACCAGGGACAGGTGTGATATAGCTTGTTTTTGATGCAACTTCATCGAACTCTACATCGCCGCAGAGCTTTCCATTTTCGTCGTGGTTCATACCTACATCGATGACAACTGCCCCTTCTTTTACCATATTTGCTTGAATAAAATGCGCTCGCCCAACAGCACTGACCAATACATCTGCATTAGCACAAATTTCAGCGAGGTTTCTTGTCTTAGAGTGACAAATTGTGACAGTTGCATTTCGATGAAGTAAGAGCATCGCCATAGGCTTTCCTACAATATTACTTCTGCCGACGACGACACAATTTTTGCCTGTCAGGTCGGTACCGGTGCTATCGATAAGTTCCATTACACCGGCAGGGGTACAAGGCAAGAAGTCATAGTTCCCAATCATAATTTTTCCTACATTCACTGGATGGAATGCATCCACGTCTTTGGATGGGTCAATGCTGTTGATGATAACTTGGGAGTCAATGTGGTCGGGGAGCGGTAGTTGTACCAATATACCGTGAACCTTGTTGTCCTTATTCAGTACGCCGATGAGGTCAAGCAGCTGTGCCTGTGTATAATTTTCATTCAATTTGTACTCGAATGCATGGAATCCCAGTTCTTCACAAGCTCTCTGTTTGTTCCGTACATAGATTTGCGAAGCGGGGTCTTTCCCCACCAAAATGACAGCCAATCCTGGCTGAATGCCATAATCTTCACGCAGTGCCAAGGATTTTTCACGGATTTTTGCTCGCAGGGCGGTGGAAACTTCCTTTCCAGAAATGATATTTCCCATAAATAATTACTCCTTTTTGTTGTTTTTGTCGTTGTCAGATTCTTGATCATGTGTTGTTTCGTCATTCTCTTCTTGCGCTGTTATTTCTGTTTCACTATTGCTGACTGTTTCTTCTGTAAATTCTTCTTCGATTGCTTCCATTGTGTCAGTATTTTCTTCAGGACTTTCTTCTGTGGATTCCTCCGCTAATTTTTTCTTTCGACGGTAGCGAATTGATTCCTCTTCCATGAGTCGCTTTGACTCCGCAGTATCTTTGTACATATGATAATCTACGCCCATACGTTTCACACGTAGTCCACAGATGATCTGTAAAAGAATAGAAGCAATGACACAGAGAATCGCAAGAAGCTGAGAAATTCGTACATTGCCGATAACTAAGCTGTCTGTACGCAAGCTTTCTACAAATGCCCGTTCCAGTCCATACCAGCCAATATAAATTAGGAAAATCTGTCCGTCATATTTTCGGATTTTCTTTGCAAAAATAGCCAGTAGTACAAAGCCGAGGAGACACCAGATGGATTCATATAAAAAGCACGGATGTACTGGCAGAGATGAATCTAATTCTGTTCCGAAGTTGGCATAATAGCTTGTACTGGTGTAGCTTTCATCGATCCACTGTTGAATTCGTCCGCCGGACATACCAAAAATGCTGGTGGTGTTTGTACCGAATGCCTCCTGGTTAAAAAAGTTTCCCCAGCGTCCGATGCCTTGTGCCAACAAGAAGCCGATACTAACAATATCCAATAAGGGTAAAATTTTTACCTTACGCAGTTTTGCTACAAGGCAGCTCACGAGTAATCCACCTATGATACCTCCATAAATTGCCAGTCCACCAGCACGGAAGTTCAAAATACTCTTCCAATCACCGGCATAGTCCGACCAGTTCAATAATACGTAATAGGCTCGTGCGCCGAGGATACCGCCAATGATACCACCAATGACAGCATCCAGCATATGGTCGGCATTCAAACCATAGTGTTTGGTTTGGGAAAATGCATAAATCATTGCAAGAACAAGTCCAAGAGTGATTAAGATGCCATACCATTGAATGGATAGGTTGCCAATTGTGAATGCAGTGCTGTCAATTGTGATGTCAATTCCAAGCTTCGGAAAGACAATTTCATAATAGTCCAGAGAACCGACTGTTTCAGTTGCCATATGTTTTTTGAAATTTGCTTATTGGCAAATTTCGTCCTCCTTTTTTTATTGTGTCGGTGTAATCATCGATAGTGACATACGCTTTACGTCGATTTCTTCCCGTAAAAATCGGTTACAATCTTCTAGTGTCATTTCGGATAACGCTTTTGTTGTATCATAAATTCCGCAGCCAGCCATATGCGTACTAATCATAGAGAGCGTTACAGCTGGTACATTGTTGAACTCTCGAATCAATTCGCCATAGGTGGATTTTTGAAATTCTGCAAACATAGCTTTGTCCAAACCGTTTTCTTGTACGCTTTGAATTGTATCCCGAATGCGATCTCGAACCGTCTGCGGGGCATTGGATTCCCCACTGAAAATCAATACGAAGAACCCATCGCCGTTGAAAACTTCTGTATCAAAAGTAGAATTGATGATGCCATCTTTCAGCATATCCTGATATAAAGGTGAAGAAGAACTGGCAATGATTTTCAAAATCAGAGATGCAGTTACTTCAGCCTTTAGGTTTTCATACCCTTCTAATGGTTTGCACTTGATACCAATATTGAACAGCATTTGTCCAACGGCTGCAGAAGCAACAGTTTCCTCTCGTACAATGTCCAACGTTTCTTTAGGGAAAACGGTTTCGAGCTTCGGATCGTCGCAAGGGATCAACTTTCGGTCTGCCACTTCCAATACTTGTTCCACAGTACAATTTCCGGCAACAGCTAAAACCATGTTGTGTAAGTTATAAAACGTACGATAACAGCGATAGAGCAGATTGTCGGTGATTTGTGCAATGCTTTCGATGGTGCCGGCAACATCGATTTTTACCGGATGTTTTTGGTATAAGCCATCTAACATATTGAAAAAGACACGCCAGCCGGGATCATCATCACACATTTGAATTTCTTGTCCAATGATACCCTGTTCTTTTGCTACGCTTTCCGGCGTAAAATAAGGTGATTGTACAAAGGATAACAAAATCTCTAATGATGCTTCAAAATTATCGGAGCAGTCGAAAAAATAGCAAGTTTTATCGAACGTGGTAAACGCATTGGCATTGGCACCGGTTTTGGCGTATAACGTAAAGACGTCGCAGTCTTCATTTTCAAAGAGCTTATGTTCCAAAAAATGTGCAATTCCCTCCGGCACGGTGCAATAATCCTTGTCGGACGCTGTCTTGAACTGCGTATTGATTGAACCATATTTCGTACCAAACATTGCCTCGGTTGTGCTGAAGCCATCCATTTCGTACACTAGGATATCTAAGCCACTCTTGTGGTGAATCAGTGTATAGCTGTCGCCCGTTTGGGGAAATTGTATTTGTTCTTTTGTTATTTCCATTTTTTAATCCTCCTGTTCCGGTGTCCGCAGCGTATAGACAGTATCTAACTGCATGGATTTTGCAGCAGCTACAATTTGTTCCTTCGTCACCTGCAAATAAAGATCTTCTTCTTCCGTAGGAGTTAAATTCGTGTCACGGAAAAGCTGCCCCAGATACCATGAGATATATGAGGAAGCAGTGTCGCCAATGCTCTTTAAAGAATTGTGAACAAACATCCATGCACTTTGTAATTCTACGTCAGAAACCTCACCATTGGCAATTGCATCCAGCTGTGCAGTAATTGCCGTTTGTGTTTTTTCCAGATTTGCCGTCTCTACACCAGAATCGACTTGTAGTGCTTGTTTGAGTTCGGTATAGTTGGCGGCGCAATAATAACACAGACTCATTTTTTCTCGCACGTTGGCAAAAAGTTTACTGCTGGGTGTACCGCCCAATAGTAGTGTCATCATTTTCACCGCATAGCAGTCGGTGCAGTCTGTTTTCCAGATCATAACCAATTTTGACTGATTGACTGGTAAAACCTCTTTTACGTATGCGGGCTCCGCCTTTTTGGAACTTGGAGCATAGAATACCAGCGGTGCAGTTGTTACAGAACCAAAGGCGTCGAAAGTTGTTTTCAGTTTTTCTGGTAATTCCGGACGCTTTTGTGGTCCGACGAAGAAAATTTCTACCCGAGCCTCTCGTAACATTTTTCGAAATGCAGCATAGGCACTTTTTGGCGTAAGTGCAAGTGCCTCTTCTCGGGAACCATAGCTAGAGCGTGCGGCTGGCTCATTTTGATAAGCTATTTTGGACGCCTGCTGAATCGCATAAACACGTTTTTCGTTGATTTCAGCATCGATGTTATCCAGCAGTTCCTTTTGCTTGATTTGGAATTCTTGTGCATCGAAAGCATCGTTTGTTACATTAGGCACACGCAGACAATCCAACAAAATTTCCGTCAACTCTGCAAAAATTGGTTCGTTCTCTAAAGCATAGCGGTCATCGATGGCAGATGCATGAATGGTCACCATTTGTAAATCACCCTGTCGAGAAACAGAACTGCCCAAATCTGCACCATAGAGCAAATGTAATTTTTGATTCATTTTCTGATTGGAGGGGTATTTGGCGTTGCTGGAGGTTGCCAAATCTCCGGCGAGTGCACAAGCAGAGGCAGTTTCAGCTGAAAGAGGCTGAAATAGGCAAATTTTGAGTGTATTGGTTTTTAACTTGGTATCCAATATTTCAGAAAAGCCGATGCGTTCTGAAAGAGGAATACGCTTATATGCAGTTGTCATGGGATCTTCCTTTCTATATTTTTGTTTTCGTACAGTGTTACTAAAAGAACACATGATATATTATACCACAGGCGGAGGAAAAAAGCTATGATTTTCACAAAATTATCAGGATTATTTTTTGCGGTTATATTCTATCATATTCTATCATGGAATTTCGGCGATATTGTGCAAGCGTGTGGTGTTTTTCTGGAAATTTACAAATTCCTATCTTGACAAACAGAGGAATGCATGGTACAATGAAAGGGAATAAAAGACGAATAAAAGAACAGGAGCAGATTCATGAATATGATAACTGTACACGCCAGTCGGGTTTATCCCATTTGGATTGGCAGAGGATTACTGAAACAATGTGGCAGTTTGCTGCGAGAGCAAACCAAAGCAAAAACAGCTGCAATTGTGACGGATGACAATGTTGACAGGCTATATGGAACAAGTGTGGTGGCGTCTTTAGTGCAAAATGGATTTCGAGTGGTAAAATTTGTATTTCTTCATGGAGAGTCTGCAAAATGCAGTAAAACATTAAATCAGATTTATGACTTCCTCTGTGCGCATGAAATAACTCGTACAGATTGTCTGGTGGCATTGGGCGGCGGCGTTGTGGGAGATATTACGGGTTTTGCAGCAGCGACTTTTTTGCGTGGATTGGATTATTTTCAAATTCCTACGACCTTGTTGGCACAGGTGGATTCCTCGGTAGGTGGAAAAACCGCTATTGATTTGCCCAGCGGAAAAAATCTTGTTGGTGCATTCAAACAGCCTGTGGCAGTTCTGTGTGATCCGGATACGTTACAAACCTTACCAGAGATATTCTTAGCGGACGGTATGGGTGAAGTAATCAAATATGGTGAGATTCAAGATGCGAAGCTGTTTGAACAGTTGGAACAATATAAATTGGACACCATTCATGAAGTGCTGGAACAGGTGATTACTACTTGTATCGACATTAAACGCCGAGTGGTGGAAGAGGATGAATTTGATACCGGATTGCGGATGATTTTGAATTTTGGACATACACTAGGTCATGCTATTGAAAGCTATTACCATTATGAAACCTATACCCATGGCAGTGCAGTGGCAGCTGGTATGTGCATGATGGCGAAAAAGACTTGTACATCAGAGCTGTATGAGCGACTGTGTCATTGTGTATTGTCTTATCATCTTCCTACAGAAGTACCTGCAAAACTAGAAGCATTACTGCCCTTGTGTGGAAAAGATAAAAAACGTGCAAACGATACGCTGCGTTTCATTGTTTGCGAAGAAATCGGTGATGCGCAAATTCGTTCTATGACATTTGAAGCATTCCAAAATTGGATGTTGTCATAAAGGAGGCGTTCTCATGAATATCGAAATTACGCCGAGAAAGCTCTCCGGAACGGTGCGCATACCAGCATCGAAGAGTATGGCACATCGGATGCTTATCTGCGCCGCTCTGGCAGAGGGAACGTCGAAAATTTCCGGTGTGGATATTTCCCGTGATGTGATAGCAACAATGGAGGTCTTGACTTCGTTTGGCGCACAGTTTGAAATACGAGAAAATACGATTACTGTTATCGGAATTGGCGGAAAGCAACCACCAAGGGATGCGATTGCAGATTGTTGTGAAAGTGGCTCTACGCTGCGATTTTTAATTCCTGTTGCAGCGGCACTGGGCATTCATACGACTTTTTTTGGACAAGGTCGCTTGCCAGAACGTCCGATTACAGCTTATTTGAGAGAACTGCCACCAAAAGGCGTACAGTTTTCAGCAGAGCATTTGCCGTTAACAATGCATGGGAAGCTTCAACCTGGCACATATCAGTTGGAGGGGGACGTTTCTTCTCAGTATGTGACAGGACTGCTTTTTGCACTACCTTTGCTGGGAGGCGATTCAGAAATTCAAATGACTTCTCGACTGCAATCCCGACCTTATGTGGATTTGACAATTGACAGCTTGCGTCAATTCGGCGTAAAAATCCGAGAAACAGAAAACGGCTTCTATATTTCGGGAAATCAAACATTTCATGCGCACGACGTAACAGTAGAGGGCGATTATTCTCAAGCGGCTTTTTTCTATGTGGCAAATGCACTTGGCAGTGACATTACGATAACAAATTTAAATCCAGATAGTGTACAAGGGGACAAGTATATTGTCACTGCTGTACAAGAAAT
The DNA here is from genome assembly GCA_021201755.1 of Ruminococcus sp. Classification (GTDB taxonomy): domain Bacteria; phylum Bacillota; class Clostridia; order Oscillospirales; family Ruminococcaceae; genus Ruminococcus_C. The sequence continues at coordinate 100,589 of JAJQEI010000037.1, forward strand.
GCAAGCGAAATTACTCGCTGAAGAGCCTGCCGGCTTTACAGTAGATGCGTCGGATATTCCAGATCTCGTACCGATTCTGGCAGTACTAGGAACATTTGGTACAGCTCCGTCTCATATTGTCGGTGCAGAGCGTCTTACCATAAAAGAAAGCAACCGTTTGACGTCAACGGCAAATATGCTGAATACGTTAGGCGGTAAAGTGACAGAGCGAAAAGACGGCTTGGACATAGAACCTGTTGTGACGCTGCATGGTGGTGTAGTAGACAGTTGTGGTGATCATCGAATTGCTATGTGTGCAGCGATTGCTGCAACACGGTGTACCGGTGATGTGACGATACGGCACGGAGAATGTGTAGAAAAATCATACCCCAATTTTTATAAAAATTATCACCAGTTAGGAGGAATTGCCCATGTCATCGTTCTGGAATCATAATATTTCGATTTCTATTTTTGGAGAGTCCCACGGTCCAGCCATTGGCATTGTCATCGATAATCTGCCGCCCGGAGAATATATTGATTTGGAAAAATTACGGCAATTTATGGCACGCCGTACGCCAAAAAAAGACGGCACAACGACCCTACGCTCGGAACAGGATTTGCCGCAGATAATGTCCGGATTGCTGAATGATCGCACGACCGGTGTTCCACTGTGTGCGTTTATTCAAAACACGGACACGCACTCGAAAGATTATAGTAATCTGTCTAGACTCCCCAGACCTGGTCACGCCGATTATACTGGAGCAATGCGCTATCGTGGCTTTAATGACGTACGTGGTGGTGGACATTTTTCTGGAAGATTGACCGCACCTTTGGTGTTTGCCGGTGCGGTTTGTGGACAAATTTTAGAACGTCGGGGCATATATACCGGTGCGCATATTCTCTCTATTCATGACATCAAGGATGATGCGTTTAGTCGTACAAAGGTTACGAAAGAGGATATTTTAGAAGTACGAGAGAAAGATTTTCCGGTTCGAAGCGATACACAAGGCGAAAAAATGCGAGAAGATATTATTAAAGCGAGATTGGGTCAGGAGTCCTTGGGTGGGATTGTCGAATGCGTTGCCATAAACGTTCCGGCTGGCGTTGGCTCTCCGATGTTTGACGGATTGGAAAACACCATTGCATCGCTGATCTTCGGTATTCCAGCAGTAAAGGGCTTGGAATTTGGTGCAGGTTTTCAAGTGGCAGAAATGGTGGGCAGTCAGGATAATGATCCATTTTATATTGATGAAAATGGACAAGTGAAAACCAAGACGAATAATCACGGTGGTATTCTGGGTGGAATTTCCTCTGGAATGCCAATTACACTGAATGTGGCAATCAAACCAACGGCATCTATTGCAAAGCCACAGGAAACGGTAGATTTTCGTGCAAAGACGAACGAAACGCTTCAAATTCAAGGACGTCATGATCCGTGCATTGTGCCTCGTGCTGTACCCTGTGTTGAGGCGGCAGTAAATCTGGCACTTTTGTCTCATATGATGGAATATCCGAATTTTTAAGTGATATGAAGGGAGGTTAATCCATGAAAGATGAAAATATGCAAAAAATGGCTCGTATGGCAACTCCGCCGATTACCGATCCCCATACGGCAAATATCTTGATTTGTTACCTGCTTTATCGGATTGATCGCCCAGTACAAGAATCGCATTTGTACGATATTGCCGTCACGAGTGATATTATCAATTATTTCGCTTATCAGGACTCCATTGATTATTTGATGACACACCATTCGATTCAACTAAAAGAAGAAGATGGCATCAAGTATTATGTTTTATTGGCACAGGGGATTCAGACGGCGAAAGAGTTGCGAAATTTTGTCGGGAAAGCCTATCGGGATAAGTTGGTTTCTGTGGCACTGCGTTACTTTGCTCGATTGAAACGGGAGAATGAAGTAAAAATCGAATATCTCCCACTGAAAAAAGGCTATTATGTTCATGTTCGTTGTTTGGATATTGGGGACGACTTATTGGACATGAAACTTTATGCGCCTGATGAAACACAGGCTCACTATCTGGGTGAACAAATCATGCTGAATCCTGCGAACTTCTATGGGAAAATTTTAGAAGCGGCTTTTTCTAATGAGGAAGAACCGTTGGATTTGCGTGATAATTGAAAGCAAAATAATACGCTTGTGTGGAATTTGAAAAAATTGATTGGAAAGCAAAAAAATGATTGCATTTTTACTGTAAATGTGTTATAATATGTATAAGTATTCTTTTCAAAAGAGTACAGTGTTTGCTGAGAAACAGATGCAAATAGAATGAATTGAAGTAGAATGATATGAGACGAAAGTTTCGTATCAGATGGAGGTATTTGTGATGACAGAACAAGAACTGTATCAAGTGTGGTTGGAACACGCAACAGAAGACCCAGATCTACAAGATGAATTGAAGAAAATCGCTGGCGATGAAGTCGCAATTCGAGATCGCTTTTATCGAGATTTGGAATTTGGTACCGGCGGTTTGCGAGGCGTTTTGGGTGCTGGAACAAATCGTATGAATATTTATACCGTGCGACGTGCGACCCAAGGCTTGGCAAATTATGTAAAGGCGGAATTTCCTACGCCTAGCGTAGCAATTTCTTATGACAGCCGTATTAAATCTGATGTGTTTGCGAAGACTGCAGCAGAGGTTTTGGCAGCAAATGGCATTCATGTGTACATTTATACGGAGTTGATGCCGACGCCAATGCTTTCTTATGCTGTTCGGGCACAGAAGTGCAGTGCCGGTATTATGGTGACTGCCAGTCACAATCCGGCAAAATACAATGGCTATAAGGTGTATGGCAGTGATGGTTGCCAGATGACGATTGAAGCGGCAGATGCGGTTTTGGCACAGATTAACGCTTTGGATATATTCGACGATGTTTTATGCACAGATTTCAACCAAGCGATGACAGAGGGAATGATTTCTTACACGCCACAATCGGTGATTGATGCTTATTATGAAGAAGTCCTAAAACAGAGCTTGAATCCGGAAGTATGTGCATCTAGTGGATTAAAGATTGTTTATACGCCACTGAATGGTACAGGGAATAAGCCGGTTCGGCATATTTTATCTGCGATTGGAATTCAAGATGTGACGGTTGTTTCGGAACAGGAAAATCCGGACGGAAATTTTACGACTTGTCCTTATCCGAATCCGGAGATTCGAGAGGCTTTGGAATGTGGCTTGAAGTTATGTAGAGAAGTAAAGCCGGATTTGTTGCTTGCAACCGATCCGGATGCAGACCGTGTGGGAATTGCGGTTCCGGATGGTGACGATTATGCGTTATTCACTGGTAATGAGGTTGGTGCGCTGCTTCTGGATTATATCTGTCAGCAGAGAGTAGAAAAGGGACTTATGCCGAAAAATCCGGTGACAGTCAAGACCATTGTTACAACAGATATTGTTGATGCAATTGCAAAAGCGTACGGTGTCGAGGTGATCGAAGTACTGACTGGCTTTAAGTTTATTGGAGAGCAAATTGGTTTTTTGGAAGCAAAAGGAGAAGAGAATCGCTATCTCTTTGGATTTGAGGAGAGCTATGGTTATTTGGCTGGTACTTATGTTCGTGACAAGGACGCAGTAGTTGCATCGATGTTGATTTGTGAAATGGCAGCGTATTATCGTGCAAAAGGTATTTCAATGATTGAAGCAAGAAAGCAGATGTATGAAAAGTACGGAGTCTATGTACATAGTCAACAGAGCTTTACTTTTGAGGGCGAAAGTGGCATGATTCAAATGCAAAAGATTATGGCAGATTTGCGTGAGAATCATCCGATTGAAATTGGTGGCTTGAAAGTATGCAGGTTTGATGATTACCAAGAGGGTGTTTCGAAAAATATCCTTACCGGTGAAACCGGTGCCATTACGTTGCCAAAATCGAATGTATTGGCATTTCAATTGGAGTTGGGTGCTAAAGTTGTCATTCGCCCGTCCGGCACGGAACCGAAGATAAAGGCATATTATACCACAAAAGCAGATACGCAAGAAGCTGCCACAGTACAGCAGAAGACATTAAATAAGGCGTTCAGCGCAATGATTTTAAGCGAATAAATTTGTATTCGTTGATTTTGTAAAAGATAGAAAACCGCTCTGTTTGAAAACAGAGCGGTTTTTCTGAAAAAAGAAGTGATGAAATGCCGCATATAAATTGACCAGAACTTAATTCTCTACTTTTCTGTACCAACGGTATTATTGTAGAATCGATTACTGCATAAAATATTTCGTCACATTTCATCGAATAAAATTGATTGGCGTTGTGATTTCCTTGCTTGGAAGACCAAATGTTTTTTTGCCAAGGGAAATGCTTTTCATTAAAAATACCATATTTTTTGCCAGCGTCTGCATGGTTTGTAATCCCTCTTCGTCTTGTACTGCTTTACCGGGCGCAGCACCATGCACGCTGTTCCAATATTGGCTAGAGGCAATCGGCATTCCAGATATGGAAAAATATTTGTTTAATTCATCAAATGTCGATGAGAGTCCTCCTCTTCTGGCAACAACAATGCTTGCACCGACTTTCATCGTTTTGTCAAATTGTGTACTATAGAAAAGCCGATCCAATAGAGCAATTAGTGATGCGTTTGCAGAGGCATAGTAGACCGGACTTGCAATGACGAGAGCATCAGATATTTCAAATTTTGGTGCAATTTCATTCACTAAATCATCGAAAACACATTTGCCACGGCGACTGCAAGTATTGCACGCAATACAGCCACGTATATCTCGTTTGCCGATATCGATGGTTTCTACATTTATGCCTGCGTTTTCAAACACCTGCGTCATTTCAAGAAGTGCCGTTGTTGTATTGCCGTTTTTTCGAGGACTGCCGTTTATCATAAGTACTTTTAATGTTTGCATAATTTTCTGTCCTTTCGCATCCATTTTTAAATAGAATAAGACCATGTTTTGTACTGAAATTTTAAAAGTATCTTTATTATAACATCGTTTTTAAAAAAAGCAAGCACCCAAAAAATAGACAATGCAAATTTTTTTCAAAAAACAGTGGAAATTCTCTCTTGGATGTGTTATAATAAAAATTAGAAGGTAAAATATTTTTAATGAGGTGATGAAGATGCTTCTTATGGACTGCCATACGCATACCGATTGTTCTCCTGATGGCACAGGAACCGTAGAACAGCTTTGTGAACGTGCCGTGACTCTGAAACTGCCGGTTCTAGCGATTACGGATCATGTGGAGATGAACCGATTTTTTACACAGGATTATTATGGAAACGAGCCACGCAATGCATGGGAATTTTATGACTACGCTTATATAATGGAACAATCTTTATCGGATATTACAGTGCAAAAAGAAAATTATCCCGATTTACAGCTGTTGTGTGGCATGGAAATAGGACAGCCGAATGCGGATTATGCGCTATCTGAAATTGTAACGAGAGATAAGCGACTGGATTTTGTCATTGCATCGCTGCACGAACTGCTTGACGAACAGGATTTTTTTGAACTCTCTTATACAGAACAGTCTGTGCCGGAACTTTTGAAGGCGTATTTTTCGCAGCTGCTCGATATTTGTCAAAATGGAGAATTTGATGTATTAGGACACTTGACCTATCCACTACGCTATATCGAGGGTGGAGAGGGCATTTCGGTGGACTTAACGCTATATCAGGAGCAGATAGACGCCTGTTTTGAGGCGTTGATTCGGCGAGATAAGGGCATTGAGCTGAACACTTCCGGTTATTATCAAAAATACAAGCCTTCTCCGCCTGAGTCACTACTGCGACGATATCGGGAAATGGGTGGAAAAATTTTAACATTAGGTTCAGATGCCCACTGTGCCGATGATTTGGCAAAAGGCATTTCACAGGGTACAGATCTTGCGAAAGCTGTTGGATTTGATGCCGTATGTTATTTTGTAAAACGGCAGCCGATTTTTGTAAAAATATGAGAGCATATTTTGCTTTTGTTTTTGAAAGGAGTATTTGAAATGATGAAAGACCAACTGATTGCATTGTTACAAAAAAATGCACGTTTGTCCAACGAAGAATTAGCAGTAATGTTGGGAACAGACGCTGCGACAGTTGCAGCAGAAATTCAAAAGCTGGAGGACGATGGAATTGTCAAGGGTTATAGTGCAATTGTCAACGAAGAACTGGCGGATCCGGATTTAGTGACGGCAATTATTGAACTGCGTATCACACCGAAAAGAGATAGCGGCTATGAAGAAATTGCGCATACCATTATGCAGTATGACGAGGTAGAAAGTATTTCACTAATGGCGGGTGCATATGACTTATCTGTCACAGTGAAGGGAAGAAACGTAAAAGAGGTTTCCATGTTTGTGTCACAATGCCTGGCACCATTGGCAGGTGTACTTTCTACGGCAACGTATTTTGTTTTGAAAAAATATAAGGACAAGGGTATTGTGATATCAGAGGAAGAGAAGGACGAACGGGGTTATTACTTCCCCTGATAGAGATTAGAATACAAGAGGTTAGAAATTAGAACGACACAGATGCTGAATTTTTAACTTTTAGCCTTTTCCTTCTAATAATTGAAAAAGGAGTAGATAATTTTGTTGGATTATGATAAACTGCTTTCCGATAAAGCCAAACAGATGAAACCCTCTGGTATTCGAAAGTTTTTTGATGTTGTTGCTACGATGGATGATGTTATAAGTTTAGGCGTGGGAGAACCGGATTTTCAGACACCCTGGCTTGTACGTCAGACTGCCATTGAAAGTTTAGAGCGCAAGCGTATGATTTACACGGCAAATTCCGGTATGGCAGAGTTGCGTCAGGAAATTGCTCGCTATGTTAAGAGAAAGTATATGCTGTCTTACGATCCGAAAACGGAAATTATGGTCACAGTTGGTGGGTCGGAGGCAATTGATTTGGCAATTCGGTCTGTCGTCAACCCTGGAGACGAGGTGCTGGTAGTAGAACCATCGTTTGTCTGCTATAAGCCAATTGTAGAATTGATGCATGGCGTGGCTGTACCGATTTCGACGAAATTGGAAAATAAATTCAAATTGACACCGGAGGAATTACAGGAGCATATTACGGATAAAACGAAAATGCTGATTTTGCCGTACCCCAACAATCCAACTGGCGGTATCATGACAAGATCCGATTTGGAGGCAATTGCAGAAGTGCTGCGTGGAACAGATATTTTTGTACTTTCTGATGAAATTTATTCAGAATTGACTTATGGTGTAAAGCACGTTTCCATAGCTGCCATCGACGGGATGCGAGAGCGTACGATTTATGTCAGCGGATTTTCCAAGGCATTTGCTATGACTGGTTGGCGTTTGGGATATTTTTGTGCGCCAGAGCCACTGGCAGAGCAAATGTTGAAATTACATCAATACGCCATTATGAGTGCCCCTACATTGAGCCAATACGCTGCGATTACGGCGTTACGTGAGTGTGATCGTGATGTAGAAAAAATGGTAGCGGAATACGACAGCCGTCGGAGAATGCTCGTAGACGGATTTAATCGTATAGGTCTTACTTGCTTTTATCCAGAGGGTGCATTCTATATATTCCCTTGCATTCGCAGTACTGGCATGAATAGTGAAGAATTCTGTGAGATACTGCTACAAGAAGAAAAGGTTGCAGTTGTACCCGGCAATGCGTTCGGCGACAGTGGCGAGGGGTTTATACGTGTTTCTTATGCCTATTCCCTAAAGCATTTGCAGGAGGCGTTGCGTCGGATAGACCGATTTGTAAAGCGGCATCATGATGCAGGAGACAAGTTATGAAAACGATAACAGGTCTTGCACCGGCAAAGCTGAATTTGGGACTGGATATTGTCGAGGTACGACCAGACGGGTATCATGAATTAGAAACGGTCTTTCAGACTATATCTATCTATGACAAATTGACAGTGACGCTGGACGAAACATCATCAGGGTTGTCTATGGCGTGTGACACACCACAAATTCCGTGTGATAGCTCGAATTTGGTCTGGAAAGCGGCAGAGCGATTTCAAGTGGCTACAGGAATTTTCGATCATATCCATGTACAGTTGGAAAAATATATTCCTTCACAAGCTGGCTTGGGTGGCGGTAGTTCGGATGCAGCGGCGATGTTGCGCTTATTGCAAGATGTTTATGCAGATCCCCTTTCCGAAGAAGCACTTGCAGAAATCGCCGTCTCTTTGGGTGCAGACGTGCCGTTTTTACTTCATGGTGGGACAGCTTATGCGCAAGGCATAGGAGAACAGTTAGAGCAGTTGTCACCGTTTCGTGCGGCACATTTGGTGGTAGCGAAAGGGGAACAAGGTGTTTCTACAAATCAAGCGTATCGAAATATAGACGCTTTATCTGATCCCATGCATCCGCAAATTTCCGCACTGCGCAGTGCAATTCAAAAGAAGCGTGACGTTACTGAAATAGCCCTACTTTGCGACAATTTATTTGAACAGGCAACGAATCTTCCCGAGGTTCAGATGATACAAGAAATCATGCTGAAATCGGATGCACTATGTAGTGTTATGACCGGCAGCGGAGCAGCAGTATTTGGTATTTTTTTATCTGATGCAGCTGCGGAAAACGCTTGTACCATTTTACGACAGGCAGACATCGGCTTTGTGGAAAAGTGTGAAACAATTGCAAGTGTGTGAAGTTTAAAATCGATGATGTAAGCAATGACATCATCGATTTTTATATAGGAAAGATTTGGTAGCTTTCGCCGTGCCCAGACAGGAGAATCACCTTTTCAAATACGTGATTTTGAAGGAGTTGATGCAATACTTGTCGCCGAGTCAAATCCTCTAGAGAGGTACTATGTGCCGTGGCAACAATCGGCACGCCACAGCCGTGGATTTGTAGGATTGCTTTTGCATCTGCCTCTGTTCCAATTTCGTCGCATAATAACACTTGTGGTGTCAATACACGAAGTGCCGTTAAGAGTCCCTCTGCACGGAGATATCCGTCTAATACGTCAGTGTGTAATCCTATATCAAACCGTGGAACGCTGCTGTGCATGGCTGCAATTTCGCTGCGTTCGTCCACGAGCGATACACGATACTGATTTCCAGCCAGACGGCAAAAATCACGCAGCATAGTGGTTTTTCCAGAACCTACAGAACCGATAAAAAGCATACTGCATGGTTTCGGTTGAAAGCTATGCCAATAGATGTCCTTGGCACAATTTAAAATTCCGTGGGCAATGCGAAAATTTAAGCTGCTGATGTGGTGTGTTCCGGTGCGTACGCCGTTTTTGTATACTGCTGTTCCGGCAATGCCAACACGGTTCCCACCGTCAACCGTGAGAAATCCGTCATAAATTTCACGAGTATAGCGATAAACGGAGTATTCACAAATTGCCTGAAAAGTTTCCAGCAGTTGTTTTTGCGAGGTGCGAATTCCTAAGGCAGCGTCAGTGGTTTTCTCGCCGGACGAGGTGAGAAATTGTTCTTGATTCCAAATGGTCAGCCCTATGTGACGTTCTGTACGCAGTCGAATTTCTTGTATTTGTTTTTGTTGATTTGACGGCAGTTTTTGAAGTGCTTGTCGAATATATGGTGGCAGATAGCGAAGGATACGTTCCATCATGCATTTCCCCCTTATTGAAAAATATCCTCGCTCCATAATTCAGATACGAGGATATATTATCATATGAATTGGCAGATGAAATTATGTTATATCAAAACATTAATAGTGAAAAGTACTATTGCTAATAAATTCCCGAATTAACGAATCTTTCGGAACCTTTTTGGTTGATAGCGGCGTGATTTTTTGCCAGATCTCCTGTAACTCTGCTAATATGGATTTATAAATGCTTAGCTCATAAGGGAAGAATGTATTGATAGAAAAAGTAGCACGATGGTTAAACGGAAGTATATTCTTTTTTTCCCCCTGCCTCTACGTGTTGAAACATGGCGAGTGTTTCCAAAATGCTCCGTTGACGAAATTTTTGATCCTGAATCATACGCCGCAGCAAACGCAAGCGAGAGGGATGTAAGGTAATATCATTGTGAACAATTCTTGTACGAGTACTCACATAAATTCGATGGGTTTGATGATCCGGAATGGTGATGACGTCTGAATTCAAGGCATGGATCCCCTCCAAAATTAACAGTTCTCGAGGCTTTCTGGTCAGAAGCCAATCATGGTCATTTCTCATAGCAGTGGAAAAATGGTACTTTGGAATCCATGTAGGTTCATCGGAAATAATTTTATGAAGCTGTTGATTTAAGTAGGGAATGTCTACACGGTTGGGAGATTCTAAGTCAAGTTTTCCATCGGCAGCCAAAATCTTTTGTTCTGGTGTCATTGTGCGGAAAAAATTGTCCATAGAGACAGTATGTGTTGTGATGTCCCAACCGTCCAAAAAGCGTTCCAGCCAATAAGCAGTCGTTGTTTTTCCGGATCCGGATGGACCGGACAGAAGAATGATCGGTTTTTCATTTGCATTTTTTTGGATGGATTTTGCGATTGCTCGAATAGAATTGGAAAAGTCATCATCAAATTTTTGAAAGGATGCGGGATCGCTCGTAATTGTGTTTAGCTGTGTCAGTGAAATTGTCTGCATATGATTTACCACCTTATGGGAGGAATTTTAATCGAGTTTCTGTGTTGTATTATATCATTTTTTGTTGATATTGTCAATAGTGAGGTCTTGATATAATCAAATTAGTGAAAAACCATGTCCCTTATTGAAAAAAACTATAATTGATAAGAGGAAAAATGAACTATACAAATGAAACAGATTGTAGTATAATAAAGGCATATAAAATATAGTAACAAGATAGGATTAGTAGGAGATGATAATATGACGTTAGTGCAGTTAAAATATGCGATTGCGGTTGCAGGCGAGCATTCCCTGAATGAGGCGACGAAGAAGCTGTATTTATCTCAGCCGAGTCTGTCGTCTGCCATTCGTACGTTGGAACGGGAAATTGGTTTTGCAATTTTTCTGCGATCTAAAAATGGGATTACTTTGACGCCGGAAGGTGCGGAGTTTATCGGATATGCCAAATCAGTCGTAGAACAGTACGATATTTTGGATGCAAAATATATTTCCGGTGTAAACCTAAAAAAGAAGTTTAGTGTATCTATGCAGCATTATACTTTTGCGGTGAATGCTTTTGTGGAACTCGTAAAACAGTATGGCATGGATGAATATGAGTTCGAAGTACAGGAGACCAAAACGCATGAGGTGATTGATAATGTCAAAAATCATCACAGTAAAATTGGTATTTTGTATTTGAATGATTACAATCGGGGTGTGTTGACAAAGCTTTTTATAGATGCCGGTCTGCAATTCACACCACTGTTGGAATGTGGAATTTATGTATACCTCTGGAGAGGACATCCACTGGCAAATCAAAGCGAAATCACGATGGAACAGTTAGAGGAATATCCATGTCTTGGTTTTTCACAAGGGGAACACAACTCCTTTTATTTTGCAGAGGAAGTTTTGAGTACTTACCCTTACAAGCGTTTTATTCGTGCCAACGATAGGGCAACGATGCTGAATTTGATGATAGGCTTAAACGGTTTTACCCTTTACTCTGGTATTCTCTGTGAAGAACTAAACGGTGCAGATTACTGTGCTGTGAAGCTGCATTCAGAAGAAAAAATGACCATTGGTTATTTAACGAGAAAGGATGCCATTTTAAGTCCAATTGCAGAAAAATATTTGGAAGAAATTTCAAAATACAAGAATCAGGCTTTACAATAATCAATCAGAAAGGTGTGACCATACAAAATGGAACGAGGAATAGAAACTAAGTGTCTGCATTTCGAGGGAAACGAGGGCAGCACTGGAAATTTTGGAGCGGTGAGTTTTCCAATTTATCAGACGGCAACTTATGCACATCCTGGTGTCGGGCAGAGTACGGGATATGATTATTCGAGACTGCAAAATCCAACAAAGGAACATTTAGAAAAAGTTGTGGCATCGATAGAAAATGGCACACACGCTTTTACCTTGTCCTCTGGCATGGCAGCGATTTCACTATTGATGGAGCTATTTCACCCTGGGAACCATTTGATTACAGAAGCGGATTTGTATGGTGGCAGTATTCGTCTGTTTCGGAACGTTTCTGAGAAAAACGGTATTTCTTTTTCTAGTATTGACTGTAGTCAAGAAGATCCGGAAAAGTATATTCGTGAAAATACAAAGGCGATTTTTATTGAAATGCCAACAAATCCTATGATGCGTGTGACAGATATTGCACATCTAGCAGATATTGCACGCAAGCATCATTTGCTTTTGATTGTGGACAATACATTTTTATCTCCATATTTTCAAAATCCACTGGATTTGGGTGCAGACGTTGTAGTACACAGCGGCACAAAATATTTAGGCGGACATAATGATACGCTGGCTGGCTTTTTAATCACTAACCGCAGCGACGTCGGCGAGCAGTTGGAATTTATCATTAAAACGACGGATGCAGGACTGGCTCCTTTTGATAGTTGGCTTATTTTACATGGAATTAAAACACTAGGGATTCGTATGGAAAAGGCACAGGAAAATGCGCTTCAGATTGCACATTGGCTGCAAGAGCAAAAGCACGTGATGAATGTCATTTATCCGGGACTTTCTACACACGCCGGTCATGAAATCATGAAAAAACAGGCACGAGGTTTCGGCGCAATGCTGACATTTCAGCTGGAATCAAAAGCTTTTGCAGTTTCAATTCTGGAAAAAGTTCGCATGATTCAATTTGCAGAGAGCCTTGGCGGCGTGGAAACGTTGATTACATATCCGATAATGCAAACACACGCAGATGTTCCATTGGAGATTTGGGAGAAAAACGGCATTACAGATAGTACGCTTCGGTTGTCGGTGGGGATTGAACGAGTAGAAGATTTATTGGGCGAACTTAAAGCAGTATTCCAAGAAACGGAGCGTGAACTATATGGCAGAGCGTAATTTGGATTTTGATAAAATCATTGACAGAAAAAATACACGATCCTTGAAATATGACTTTACCCAACAACGGCATATGCCGGAGGATGTCTTGCCACTGTGGGTGGCGGACATGAATTTTGAAACTTCTTCGTATGTTCAAGATGCCCTCGCCGAACGAGTACAGCATGGGATTTTTGGTTATAGTGAAGTACAAACACCTTATTTTGAGATTTTAGCACACTGGATGCAAACACATCACGATTGAGAAATAAAAGAAAATTGGCTGATAAAAACCCCCGGCATTGTTTTTGCATTGGCAATGGCAGTGCAGGCGTTCACGCAACCCGGCGACGCTGTATTGTTGCAATTGCCTGTGTATTATCCCTTTTCAGAAGTTATCGTAGATAATGACAGAAAGGTGGTTAGCAATACGTTGCTCCTTGGCGAAGATGGGAAATATCATATCGATTTTGATGATTTTGAGCAGAAAATCGTAACAAATCAAATTCATTTGTTTTTCCTCTGCAATCCCCATAATCCAGTGGGACGTGTCTGGACAGCGGAAGAATTGACACGTCTCGGCGATATTTGTGTCAAACATGGTGTTATCGTAGTCAGCGATGAAATCCATCAAGATTTTGTGTGGGAGGGAAAACATCTTGTGTTTGCAAATTTAAAGCCGGAATTTGCAGACATCAGTATCACTTGTACTTCACCAAGCAAAACCTTTAATCTGGCAAGTATGTTGATATCCAATATTTTGATTCCAAATCGAAATTTGCGGCATCGTTTTAAAAAAGCAGTTTGTGGTGCCGGAATGAGTCAATTGAGCGTATTGGGACTTGTGGCGTGTGAAGCGGCATATCAAAATGGTGAGCAATGGTATCAGGCAATGCACGCTTATGTAGTGGAAAATATCGCCTTTGCACAGAATTTTGTGAAGCAAAGATTGTCAGGAGTCCATATGATTCCGCTGGAGGGGACGTATCTTCTCTGGTTAGATTTTCGTGGGTTGGGATTATCTGTAGAAGAACTAGATCGCCGAATCATACACGAGGCGAAATTGTGGCTGGACAGCGGGCACATTTTTGGAAAATGCGGCGAGGGATTTCAGCGCATCAATGCGGCGTGCCCTAGAAGCGTATTGCGAGAAGCACTAGAACGAATCGAGCGTATCATATAAAGCCTTGGAGAATTCAAGAGCTTTCCTTAAAAAATATTGCAAAATACTGTTTTAACGTAGAAAATGTATTAAAAAATTTTGGATACGCTTGACTTTTGTGGTATGATGTGCTAAGATAAATATATCATCGTGGCGGAATCAGAGCCTATGTGAAAATTTTATCTTGGAGGTAACAAGTAATGTTACAGTTGAAAATGAAGAAGTGGCTGTCAGGGTTGACGGCTGGCGTGGTTCTCACTTCTGGAATGGCATTTTCTGGAAGTGGGGGGGGGTACACTGACTGAATTTTTTCAGATGTATCCGAATTGATTGTAAGTGCGGCGGATACACATATATATGGAGATTTGCTATATGTATATTTGAATGATGGTACGATTGAAATTTCAAGTTGCGATAGTTCGGCAACGGAAATAGAAATTCCGAGTGAGATTGATGGGGTGGCAGTGATAAGTGTAGGATATAAGGCATTTTATGATTGTGCATCATTAACATCAATTGTTATCCCTGATAGTGTGGAAAGCATAGATTCTTATGCATTTTCAGGTTGTACAAAATTGGGATCCGTTACGATTGGAAGTAGTGTAGAGAGTATTGGTGACTATGCGTTTTATAACTGTACAAATTTAACATCAGTTGAAATACCGGATAGTGTAACCAGTTTGGGCGATCGTGCATTTGTTGGTTGTACAAACTTAACATCTGTTACAATAGGAAATGGCTTGACGAGTATCGAAACTTCTACTTTTTATGGCTGTAGCAATTTAGCAAATGTGACATTGGGAAATAGTATAGAGAGTATAGGTAATTATGCGTTCAAAAATTGTACAGATTTGACAACGATAGAAATTTTAGACAGCGTAATAAGTATTGGCTATGAAGCGTTTAGTGGTTGTACAGACTTAGATTCTGTTACGATTCTAAACCCAGACTGTGAGATATATGATTTTGCTTACACAATTAGCAATGGAAATGGATCATATTCCGGCACAATTTACGGTTATGCCAATTCCACTGCCCAAACTTATACAGAATCCTATGATTATACATTTGTTGTATTAGATGAGGAACCATCTACTACAGAGCCGACCACCACCACTACTACAACAGAATCCACAACAACTACCACGGAAACCACCACTACAACGGAATCCACAACTGCCACAGAAACCACCACTACAACGGAATCCACAACTGCCACAGAAACCACTACTACAACAGAATCTACAACAAGCCGTGATGTAGAGGAAACTTTGATATGTAGCGACGTGAATGGAGATGGTACGGTTACGCTTGCTGACGTGATACTTTTGAATAGAGCGATTATTGGTGACGTTATGCTGAACGATGAGGCGATTACGGCGGCTGACGTGAATTCTGACGGATACGTTGACGAAAACGATGCGTTGGTTCTTTTGAAATTTACAATACAGTTGATTGATATCATTCCGTACACGGAATAATTTAGAATAAATCGTTTCATTTGAAACATCGCCAGAGATTTACTCTGGCGGTGTTTTTTTACGGTGAAATTGTTTTTCTCTGAACATAGAACATAGAGTAATCTTGAAAGCTTTTTTCAAGTGTCTACGCTAAGGGAACTTTATCATAAGGATAACCACGCAAGAATTCGTTCTTCTACGTCTGGCACAATCATATATTCTGACATGATACATCCTCCGGCAGCACCCGCATAAGAAAGCATAGAATGCTTTTCCGCCGTAACACCGCCAATGGCATAAACGGGAATCATAACATGATTACAAATATTTTTTAGAAATTCTATCCCACGAGGAGGCAGTCCGGGTTTGCAGGCTGTTTCGAAAATATGTCCTGCAATCAACCACGCTGCACCGTTCTCAGCGGCAATGTGTGCTTCTTCCATGCTGTGAACAGAAACGCCGATGGGTTGCTTTTTCTGATGCAAAGGAGATAGTGCCATAAAATCCGAAAAAGAAAGCTGTATCGGCAAATATAGCGTACTTGCAATATTTTCAAATTGATTGCAAATCAATTCTGTTTGTGTTTCACGACAAATCGCAAGGCATTTTTCCGCAAGTGCCTTATACGCAGCCGGCGTCAGATCCTTTTCCCTTAAAATAATTGCATCAATACCGGCATTTACAATTCGCTGTATCCGGCAGAGAAAATTTTCGGTACAAATTTTTCGATTGGTAACACTAATTAATTTCATAACGCATTTGTATTGATGTAATCGGTATAGACCGGCTGCAATCCATGTGCAGCAATGGTGGCGTGGATTTCTGCTAATGAACGGGGGTCAGAGATTTCAAATTGTGCATCGCCCTTTTGTTCGTCTGTATTACTGTGTCCGCCAATGCCTACGTTGACACCTGCGGAAATTTTTGTGGCAGCTAAAGGCAACACATGATCTCGAAAATCTGCTCGTTCTCGAGTAGAGATAGTGAATCCGGCATATGGTAAAAACATTCGACAAGCAAGCATCATCTGAAGCAGCTGTCGTTCGTGGACATCGTTTGGATTGGCTTTTTCATGATTTTTATATGGGCGAAGTCGGGGGAAAGACAGTGCAATTTCCGCTTGAGGATATTTTTTTTGCAGCAGTTCTGCATGAATTGCAGTAGCGTACATATCCCTTCGAAAGTCAGAAAGTCCCAACAATACACCGAATCCTACGCCACGCATACCACCTTTTAATGCTCGCTCTTGTGTACAAACACGATACGGAAAACAACGTTTTGCTCCGGCTAAATGCAGTTGTCCATAGCGTTCACTATCGTATATCTCTTGAAAAACGGTAACGAAATCTGCGCCGGCATCTCGCAGCATAGTATATTCACCGGTGTTCATAGGATAAACTTCTAAGCCGATGGTAGAAAAATACTTCCTTGCAATTCGTACTGCATCGGCAATATATTCCGGACCAGAAATGCTTCGACTTTCTCCGGTGAGCAATAAAATCTCACGCATACCGGTTTGCGCAATTGCTTTCATTTCCGCTTCTATTTCTTCGGCGTTTAGCTTACAGCGTGTGATTTTGTTTTTACAGTTGAATCCACAGTAGACACATTGATTTTCGCAATAGTTGGAGATATACAGAGGTGTGAATAACAGCACGTTTTTTCCGAAGTGTTTTTCTCGTTCAGCCTTTGCACGAATTGCCATTTGCTCTAGGTACGGATCTGCAGCAGGAGATAAAAGTGCTGCGAAATCACTTCGAGACAGAGACTCTTTTTCCAATGCGATTTTTACTTGCGTTTTAGTATATGCAGCTGGTTCGTAGTTTCCTCTAGCTGCTATGACTGCATCATAAATTGTCGTATCGATTTGCTCCATTCCGGGTTGAAATTCCATTGGATCGTATATTTGACGCATTCGCTATTCCTCCTTTTTAGTCATGTAGGAATCCGGTTAACGGACTGGACGCCTCTGCACCGTGTTCTAAAATACGACCCAATTTCGCCAGATAAGCACAGCGTCCCGCTTCAATTGCCAATCGGAACGCTTTTGCCATTTGTGCAGCGTTTTGTGCTGTTGCGACAGCCGTATTTGCCATCACCGCAGCTGCACCCATTTCCATTGCTTCACACGCCTGAGACGGTGCACCAATTCCGGCATCTACAATAATTGGCAAATTAATTTCGTCGATGAGAATTTGAATGAAATCTTTTGTACGCAATCCCTTGTTACTGCCAATCGGCGCACCCAAGGGCATAATTGCTGCAGCACCTGCATCAACCAAATGACGTGCTGCAATCAAATCTGGATACATATAAGGCAAAACATAAAACCCTTCGTTTGCCAAAATTTCAGTGGTACGTATTGTCTCTGTATTATCCGGCAGAAGATATTTCGAATCAGGAATGACCTCGATTTTTACAAAGTCCCCACAGCCCAACGCACGAGAGAGTCTGGCGATTCGTACAGCTTCCTCTGCATTGCGAGCGCCGGAAGTATTTGGAAGCAGCGTCAAATTTTCTGGCAGAAAATCCAGAATGTTTTCCGGACTATTTTTGCCTGCACGGCGTAGTGCAATGGTTGCGATTTCGCTGCCGCCATATTCCATGACATCACGAATGAGTTGCAGAGAAAATTTCCCAGAGCCTAAAATAAATCGGGAGTGGAAGGCTTTTCCACCGAGAATGAACGGATCAGATTTTTTTTGCATTATTTATCCTTCTTTCTTTGAATCTTAACTGAAGCGTAGGGTAAGCCACTGCCGCCGCCCATGAAAGTGATGATTTCTAAGACGTCGTCTTCTTTTAGTGTGACGTTTGCAATAGCATCTTGGGTGACAATTTCACCGTTGCGTTCTGTGACCACACGATTGGGATAAAATCCCTGTGTTTCCAGAAATTCCTGAAGCGTCATAGGATACAAGAGCTGTAAATATTTTCCGTTTACTTTCATATCTTCCTCCTTTTGGAATTGTTGGCATAAAAAATGGACTACACCCTTTCGGTGGTGTACCCCATTGTTTTTTGTATGTACATGAAAATATTATAGCACGTCATATAAAAATTGTCAAGAATTTTTTGGAATATCTTCTCTAAGTGCTGTTTTTTTAGATCCGATTCCAGCCAGCCAATTTGCATAATCTGCGATTCTGGCATCATAAAAGCAAGAAAACGAGCTGCGATATGCCGCTACATCATCTACCCATTCCACAATTTGCAGTTGTGGCTTGTCGTCACATTGCAGCAGAGCTTTGCCTTCTGGATTCCAAAAGCAGCTGCCACCAAGAAAGTGGTTACCTTCTTGTGTTCCGGTACAGTTTACGCCAAGTATATAAACCTGTTGTTCAATGGCTCTCGCACGGAGCAATATGGAAAAGTGTGCGTGGCGTTTTGCTAACCAGTTTGCCGGAACGAGAATCAATGAGGCACGCTGTGCAGCGATTCGAAACACCTCTGGAAAACGTAGGTCGTAGCAAATCAATGTACTGAAAGGAATACCAGAAAGCGTGCCGGTGACGATGTTATTACCGGACTGTGTGATTTTATCTTCACCCGTACTAGAGAAAGGATGCAGTTTTGTAAAGTCTGTCAGAATATTTCCAGACGAATCAACTACTAGGTAGTGGTTGGCACATTGCCGATGAGAAATGCAATCTGCTTTTTTCATTACGCCAAAGCCAATGGCAATATGGTATTTTTTTGCAAGCTTTTGCATTGCTTGAATTGCCATATCTGCCAACGGAATGGTGATATCTGTGTGCATAGAAAAGCCGGTGAAACTTGTTTCAGGAAAGATAATCCAGTCTGCGTTTTGATGCGCAGCTTGTGCAATCCAATCTGCAGCGATGATTAGATTTTTCGTTTGATTTTCAAAATAGATTTCCGTTTGTGCAATGGCAAGTTTCATAATCTTTTCCCCTCTCAGCGGAAATGGTCGGAAGTTTGTTTCGTTTTCCATTCTTCCTGTTCTTTTTCACTTCGATCGGGACCGTGATAAAATACGGTATCATCTCGCTTCCAATTTCGACGCTGCGGTGCATCCTGAAAGTCTGTTGTGTGTGGAATCAAGTGAATGGGATCTTCTGGGATGACACTGCGTTTTGCACGATAAGCGGCATAAATACACAGTGCAATATAAAGTCCAGTCAAGATACATCCTGCTACAATTCCATAGCGAAACCAAGGGGAATTTGGAAAGTTCTCTAGTGCATAGAGATTAAAATTAGACCAAGAACGATCTACGCTGCCAATTGCAATCAGAGGAATCGTTGCAATGGTTTCACCTGAAAACTTCAGTTCCATTGAACCAAGGACTTGACCAGCCGTGACAGGAGCTTGTACTTCGCTTTCCAGTTGGATTACTTTTTGAATTGCAGAAGAATCGACATCACTGCACCACAGAAGTATACAGTTGCTTTCAGGGTGTACCAGTACATAAGAATTGCCATCCGAGTTTAATACCTTTACTTCTGCGATTTCCTCTGTATCTTCTAGCAGTATTACATAAGTTATTTTTGAAAAGGCCCAATCCAACAGTGTTGCAGCGTCTTCTAAGTGATAATATTGCAGATCGCCATCTTCGTCATTGAATGGAGCGTTCAAGAGGACGACGATATAAGTTGTCCCGTCTTTGGTGGCTTTTGTGATGATACTTCTGCCGGTATTATTGAGGTTACCCGTTTTGATACCTTCCGCTCCTTCATAATAATAATCGCTGGTGGAATCCATCATCGTGTTAGAATGCGTCCAAATCCAATCGGAGCCATCGCCGTGATTTTCGCTGTTTTTGGTTGTTGGTGTAAAGGCTTGTGTGGTTGCAATTTCTTCAAAGTCGTCTAAGGAAAGTGCATAGTTTGTAATGGTTAACAAATCTCGTGCAGTTGATGTTTGATGTGTATCATATAATCCCGTTGGATTTTGAAAAGTGGTAGCAGTACAGCCTAGTTCCTGTGCCTTGTCATTCATCATGGTGACAAAACCCGCCTGACCGCTAGAGCCACCAAAATAATCCGCTAAAATCAGAGCCGCTTCACTAGATGAAGTAAGCATTAGCGCATAGAGATATTCTCGAACTGTCAGTACGTCACCGTCGTCAATATCGGCATAGCGAACGTCGTCAGATTCATCGTAGGAATACAATTCTGCATAAAGGTCATGATTTGCAGTAATAGTTGTCCCGTCCAAATCATCACAGTTTTCCAATACGATAATTGCCGTCATAATCTGTGCTAGATGCCCCGGCATTTGTGCCGTGTCAGCATTTTTTTCGTAGACAACCTGTTCTGTTTCCACGTTGTAGAGAATTGCTGCGCTGCTATAAAGAGAAATATCTGCGCTAAACGTATAAGCATTCGCTGAAAAGGATGATGCAATGAGAATGGCACTCAGGACGACGGTAAGGGTAGCAGCACACAAATGTATGGCGATGCCACGAATTTTATGATTATATACACGCATGGATAAAAATCACTCCTGTATAAAAAGATGAAGGCATTTTTATAATTTTGATAACCATATTTATTATAGCAGATAAAAATGAATTTGAAAAGGCTTTTTTTAAAAAAAAATCCAGGAAATCTATTTTCCAATGAGAAGGGCGATAAAAGGGAGATAAAATGAAAAGCGGTGAACACTTTCTATTTGCGTATCGTCTTTTTTTTGACTTTTTTTCAAATACTCTTGTTCTTTTTTTGAAAATGTGGTAGAATAAATATATGAGAAGTGTTTTGAGAATTTTTTCTTAATGTAGAGTAGATAGGAGCGATTACTTTGGTATACATCACAGGCGATATGCATGGAGATCTCTCTCGTTTTCAGGAACCGATTTTTCGAAGAATGGGATACAGCGATATTTTGTTAATTTGTGGTGATTTTGGCTTTATTTGGGATAATTCCCATCGTGAACGGGCAATGCTTCGAAAATTGTCCAAGCTGCCTTTTACCATTGCATTTGTGGACGGCTGTCACGAAAATTTTGATCTATTGGAGAATAATTTTCGTACGGTAAAATGGCGTGGTGGCAGGGCACATATGATTGCACCGAATATTTTTCACATGATGCGTGGAGAAATATTTACGATTGAAAAGCATACTTATTTTGCCTTTGGTGGTGGTCATAGCCAAGATTATGATTATCGAGAGGGCACAAATTGGTGGCCACGGGAACGTCCCACCCACAGCGAAATTTCAAGGGCAATTCGTCACTTGAATGAGCATCAGGCGAAGGTTGACTATATCATCACCCATGAACCGCCGGCGTCTTTGAAAGATTGCCTTGGTGTCGATATGCAGCAACGGCTGGAAATCCACACCTTTTTTGAAGATATTATCAAACGCTGCGAATATCGCAAATGGTTTTTTGGAAAGTGTCACATGGATCGATTTATTCCTATGAAATTTTATGCAATGTTTGAAAATGTTTTGCCGGTAGAAATAGAGAATATACAAAAAAAACGAAGGTAGGGAATCAATGAAACAATTTGAAATGGAATTGCCCCTGTCGGTTTTGATACTGATGGAACAGTTGGAATCAAGCGGTTATGAAGCGTATGTAGTTGGTGGTTGTGTACGAGATGCACTTTTGGGACGCAAACCAAAGGATTGGGATTTATGTACATCCGCTTTGCCGGAGGAAATTATCGCTTGCTTTTCAAAATTGCAAATCAGAAAAGATGGTATGGAACATGGAACGATACGAGTCATTTATGAAGGTGTTGGCTATGAAATTACTACGTTTCGAACCGATGGAGATTATTTGGATTGTCGACATCCTCGACAGGTGCAGTTTATCCGCAGTTTATCAGAGGACTTGCTTCGTCGAGATTTTACCATCAATGCTATGGCGTATCACCCGATAAAAGGACTTATTGATTCTTTTGGCGGAAAAGCGGATTTACAGGCAAAATATCTGCGATGTGTCGGTGAACCACTTCAACGGTTTTCGGAGGATGCTTTACGAATATTAAGAGGATTACGATTTGCAGCGTGCTATGAGCTGGAAATTGACTCGGATACTTCGCAGGCGATACAGGATTGTGCGCCATTGCTGAAAGATATTTCGCAAGAGCGAATCAAAGAAGAGTGCAATCGACTGATTTTGGCGAAGGGAAATGTGGTTGCACAGCTTTTTCGAGATTATACATCTGTTTGGAATGTTATTTTTCCAGAGGTGATTCCGATGCAAACCTGTACGCAGAATCACCCACGACATCAGTATAATGTATGGGAACATAGTCTGCACGTATTGGAAAATGCTCCGGCAAATTTACAGATGCGCTGGGCAGCGTTATTTCATGACATTGGAAAGCCACAGACAAAAACCACTGATGAAAACGGCATTGATCATTTTCACGGTCATGGTGTAGTTAGTACAAGAATAGCACGAAAAATTCTGAAACGACTTTGTATGAGTAAAAAGAGAGCCAATCCGATTTGTACGTTGATTTTGCGGCATGATACGCCACTCCCGACAGATATAAAACAGATGAATCGGCTGGTATTAGCGTTTGGCGTAAAAGGTATGCAAAAAGTAATTCAATTTCACCGTGCAGACAGTGCAGGTCAAAGTCCGGCATCGCTGGAAGCAGATTTGCCCAAATTGGAGTTGGCACAGCAACTGTTGGATCAATTGGTAGAAGAAAGAAAATGTTTGCATTTAAAAGATTTAGAAATAGATGGCAATGATTTGATTGAAATTGGGTTTGAAGAAGGACCTCGCATTGGCGAAGTCCTTGATATGATATTACATTTGGTGATAGATGGGAAACTCACAAATCAAAAAAACGTACTGAGAAGTGAAGCACAACGAATATTTAACGAGCTTGCGCCTGTGCCTGCTCCGGAATGTCCGGCTGACCCAATTCCAGATAGTATTGATTCAGATATTCATGATACAACTCCTGAAACGTCTCATCCGTCTTCTTGAGTTTGTGGAGGTATTTGTGAATATTCAGCTGTTCTTCGATTTCAATAATCACACCGGCGATATTGGAACAATGGTCAGAAACACGTTCGATATTGGTGATGAGGTCTTGATAAATATACCCTAACTCTACCATACAAGCATCATTTTGCAAACGCTTGATGTGACGATTTTTTAGCTCGATGCTTAAAGTGTCTACTACTTCTTCCAGTGGCTCTACTTGATGTGCCAGTGTCAAGTCGTCCTCCTCGAATGCACGGAACGACAGTGCAACCACTTCTTGTAGTGCGTTACAAATGGTGTGCAGCTCTTTTTCAGCATCTTGAGAGAAGTGCATACCCTTTTTGTGCAGCTCACCGGATAGTTCCATGATATTCATGCCGTGGTCGCCAATGCGTTCGAAATTACCGATACAGTGCAGCATTTTTGAAACAGTACGGTTATCATTAGAGGAAATGCTGTGCTTGCAAATTCGTACCAAATATGTGTTTAGCTTATCTTCATAGATGTCTAGCTGCTTTTCATTTTCGTGAATTTTTTGTGCAAGTTCATCGTCATAATCGAAAAGAATCTGAATCGATAAATTCATTGCTTTTTTGGAAAGCTCAGCCATTTCGATCGTGACATTCCGACATACTTCAATTGCGACAGTCGGTGTTATAAGCAGCCGTTCGTCCAAGAGTTCATATTTTTCTTTTTCGTCTGGCTGCGTACTCTTCTTGTCCTTGATAATAAAATAAGCGAATTTTTCCAAATATTTTGTGAATGGGAAAATGAGAATTGTCGTCAATACATTGAAAATTGTGTGTACCGTCGCAATCCCTACGGGAGAAATTGCCGTATCTACGAAGGAAAAATGAAAAATCCAATTGAATAAATAAAAGAGTGGCAACAGCACTAACGTACCGATACACTGTACACAAATATGTATGACTGCGACACGCTTTGCACTACGGTTGAAACCGATGCTAGATAGAAGTGCTGTAACACAAGTGCCGATATTCATACCCATAATCAACGGAATTGCTATGCCATAAGTTACAGCACCGGTGGATAGTGCAAGGGATTGTAACACGCCTACAGCAGCTGCGGAGCTTTGGATAACACCGGTGAAAACAGTAGCTACGAGTACACCTAAAAGCGGATTGTTAAATGCAGTTAGTAAACTGGAGAACTGTTCGGATTCTGCAAGTGGGGAAACGGCATCTTTCATGAGTGTCATGCCGGTCATTAAAACAGCAAATCCGACGAAAATTCTGCCAATATCTTTTGTTTTGTTATGCTTTGCTGTCATAATCATGATAATGCCAATCAAAGCGAAAATCGGAGAAAATGATTCTGGTTTTAGCATCTTTAAAAAGACATTTTCACTTTCAATACCGGAAAGACTGAGAATCCAAGAGGCTAGCGTTGTGCCTACATGAGAACCGATTAAGACACCGACGCTTTGGCTAAGTGTGAGAATACCGGAGTTTACGAGTCCTACCAACATAACAGTCAATGCGGAGGAGGACTGAATGGCAATGGTGATTCCAGCACCTAATAATAAGCTTTTGAATTTGTTGGAAGTTATCTTTCGCAGCACGGATTCCATCTTGCTGCCCGTTAATTTTTCCAGACCAGTGGACATAACGTTCATGCCGTAGAGAAAAAAAGCCAAACCTCCCAGTAGGGTAATCACTGAAAAAATATCCATATTGCGTTTCTCCTTTTTAGAAGCGTGAGATTTGATGGTTTTATTCTATCAGGTGAATGTAAAGTTCAAAGGATTTGTTTGTAAAATTCATGTAAAATAAGGGAGTGGCAAATTTAAGTTTTTTCAAGGGACAACCATAAAATTTATATCACAAAAAACGACACTGCATGGAAAAAGTGCAGTGTCGTTTTTTTAATTTATTTCAGAATCCCATAAAAAATCGAAGCTTCCAGGTGTTGCGTGTAGACAGGTGTCAAGCACATTGGCAAAAATTTTTAGCTTTTTCTGCATATTGCCATCCTCGGGGAATACCGTGTTATCCAGAAAAATGGTTAGCACAGCAACAATAATTTCAGCACTTTCTTTGGGTGTTTCCGTTTCAATCGATCCCTCAGCGCAGCCTTGCTGCAATAGTGCCGTCAGGACAGGAGCGATTTCTTGTATAGCGACCATTTTCATTTGATTATGCAGGCGCATATCTTCTTTTACAATGCTGCGGAATAAGAGCTTGATTTTTTCTAATGCAGAGCTTTCCATTTGCAGATTTTCAAAAAAATCGTGGAGGACTTTTTTATAGCTGTGAGAGATTACGGCGTCGATAATATTTTCCTTGCTTTCAAAGTAGTAATATATGCTGCCTTTTCCGATACCGGCTTTGGCAGCAATCATACTCACGGTAATTTCCTTGTCGGGCATTTGATACATCAACTGCTGTGCAGCATCGATAATGCGTTCTTTTTTATTTTTTTCCATTTTTGCATCAGGCTTTCATTATAAGGTGAGATGATAAGAACAAGGAAAAAATGCAATATCGGCGTGTATGTTCCTATCGAATTTATCCCCCTGTTTTTGTTTTCTTTTCTATTTCTAACAATTATAACATAAAAATAATGCTTTGGCAAGTGAAATTTTTATGAATGCATAACCTAAAAAGTTTCAAAAAAAGCTTGACCGACGGTCGAAAATGTGATATGATAAAGAAAATAAAGATTCGACCAATGGTCGAACAAAAAGGAGTGATGTTATGGGAACCTTTATAGCAGTTGGTGCAGTGCTTGGTGGTGCTGCTGCTTTGGGTGCTGTATCCATGCTGGGTGCAAAAAAACTCTTTGATATGACGATTCCACGGCAAAAGGAAATCAAGGTGGATTTGAACGAATTTGCTGACATGGAAAAGTGGGAGGAATACAAGAAAATTATTGGACCTCGGAAAGAATGGCTAATGGCACAAAATCTGGAGGAGATTACGATTTCGGCTAGAGATGGGATTAAGCTTCACGCTTATTATTTGCCGGCGGAGAAGTCGTCAGATCGATTGGTGATTGGTCTGCATGGATACACGAGTTGTGGCTTAAGTGATTTTTGTTCGCATACATATTATTTTCACCGAATGGGATTTGACTGCTTGATTCCAGATCATCGTGGACATGGAGAAAGTGATGGCGACTATATCGGCTTTGGCATTCTGGATCGTTTTGATTGTCGTGCTTGGATTGATTATGTCGACAAGCGTTTTGACGGTGAAAAACAAATTCTATTGCATGGTACTTCTATGGGGGCTACAACGGCATTGATGACAGTGGGTGCTGTGGATCTGCCGGAGTCGGTGAAGGCGGTTGTGTCAGACTGTGCTTTTACTTCTCCTTATGATATTTTCCGACACATTTTAAAAAAGAATTATCATTTGCCGGCACATCCAATTATGGACATCAATGATAGAATGTGTCGAAAAACGGCAGGTTATGGTTTTCGGGATTATTCGACTTTGACGGCGGTACAGAATACACGTTGTCCAGTTTTGTTTATCCATGGAAAGGAGGACAAATTTGTTCCTACATGGATGACGGATGAAAACTATAAAGCGTGTGCTTCGCCAAAAGAAATATGGTTTTGTGACGGTGCTGAACATGGATCCAGTTATTACGAAAAGCCAAACGAATATGAGGAAAAAATCGCACATTTTGTGCAGCAATGGATTCTGAAAGAAAAAGAGGAGCGTGATTTGTCATGAAAGATTTTTCACGGGAATTTGAAGTGAATCATGTAAAATTAACTTGTTATCCGCTGACAGCGGCGCAGCGTGTACACAACTATTCCAGAATGGCTTGCCCATATCAACAGCTGCTCAACATAGGTTCGGGCTTATATATTCAGCAGGAAACGGATTTTTCGCTGCTGAAAGAGGCAATTTACGAAGCATATGCCAGACAGGATGCTATGCGGCTGCGTTTTTTATAGGATGAAAAAGGAAACGTGTATCAGTATCTGGTGCCTACGGAAGACAGAGATATTCAGTTTTGTGATTTTTCAAACTTGAATGAAGAAGATGCCCATAATGAAATGCGTCGGTGGACGGGAATTCCATTTAAGTGTTTTCATTCTCCGATGAATCAGGTTGTCATGATTCGGCTGCCGAATGGTTATAATGGTATCTATACAAAGATGGATCATATGACGATGGATTCCAGTTCCCTAATACTGTTCTATCAGGATGTGCTTCAAATCTACTGTGCGAAACGTTATGGTACAGAAATGCCGAAGCCAATGCAACCATACATACAGCAACTCATCAAGGATTTAAATTATGAAGCGAATTCGTCTGAAAGACAACGGGACGAAGCGTTCTGGATGGAGGAGATAAAAAAGAGTGAACCTATGTATACGGATTTCAACGGTATGGGTCGATTGATTACCCAGCGCAGAGAAAATCACAATCCAAATCAACGCAGCGCAAGCATTCGTTTCAAGAGTCCAATCGCTGCAATTTCCACCTATCAGTTGGAGAAAGAGCCATCTGATCGTCTGATGCGGTTTTGTGAAGAAAATCAAGTGCCGATGGTCTGCTTACTGTTAATGGGAATTCGTACAGTATTATCGAAGTTCAATAATAACGAAAAGGATGTATCCATTAAAAGCTGTGTGTCAAGACGTGGTACACTGTCTGAAAAGCGTTCTGGCGGTACGAGAATCCATTTCTTCCCGTTGCGGACGATTATGGAATCGGAAATAACCTTCTTAGAGGGCATTCACATTATGCAGAAAGAACAAAATTGTATTTTCCGTCATGCGAACTATGATCCGATTGAACAGATGGTACGTCGTGTGCAATATTGGAATGCACCGGAGAGAACAAGCTATGAGAGTTTGTCGCTGACCTATCAGCCTTTGACAATTCGTGAAAAAGATATTAAAGATGCTCCGGAGATTCCTTATAAGAGTTATTGGTACTCTAACGGTGTGGCAGCACAGCCCCTTTATCTAACGGTAATGCACCGAGTAGAAGACAATGGCTTGAATTTTAATTTTGAGTATCAGAAGGATGCCGTAACAGACTATGAGATGGAGTATTTTTATTATTATCTCTGTCGGGTTTTGTTCCGTGGTATTGAGAACAGTGAGCGAACGATTGGTGAAATTTTGGAAATGATATAAAGGAGTAATGCATCATGTTAGATAAAATGAAAGAACTGATTTTACAATATGTTGATGTGACACCGGACGAAATCGTACCGGAGGCACGGTTCATCGAAGATCTAAAGTTTAACTCTTACGATTTCATGAGTTTTCTGGGTGAAATGGAGGATACACTTGGCGTAACGGTAGATGAGCAGGATATTTTAGAATTGCATACGGTTGGACAAGCAATTACTTATCTGGAAAATCTTCAGAAGAGTGGAGAATAATATGGGAAAAATAGAAGTCAAAACGCTGGCAGATTTGATGCGGTACGCCGTGCAGATGTTTGGGGAAAAGACGTTTCTTCGAGAGAAAAATCGCAAAGATATCATGGATACCTCTTTTGCGAAGCTTTCCGAAAACAGTCGAAAAGTCAGTCGCTTTTTGTCGGAATATCAGGAAGGGAAAGCACCACTGCACTGTGCTGTAATTGGTGGCACAAGTAGTGCTTATTTGACGGCTTATTTTGGTACGACCTGTGCCGGTCATGTGATTGTTCCACTCGATGCACAGATGAAGGAAGAAGATTTGTGTGATCACCTTTCTCGTGCAGATGTACAGGTCTTCTTTTATGATAGTCGTTATGCACCAATGCTCGATGCTATGAAACAAAATTGCTCAAAAATCAAAGTATTTGTGTCCTTACAGGATATGCCGGAGACACTTTGTTTATCTCAAGTTCTGGCAGCATATACGCCATTGGAACAATGGCAGCCACTCGATCCGAAGCAGTGTGCAGCAATTCTCTTTACATCAGGTACGACCGGTAAGAGTAAAGGTGTCATGCTCTCTCATGAGAACCTGATTGACAATACGATGTGTCAGGATGACGAAAGCGCACCGGAAGAAGTGCTTCTGACTGTTTTACCGATTCATCACGTGTATTGTTTTACTTGTGATATTTTGCTCTCATTACGATATGGTGCGACTGTATGTGTCAACGATTCGATGATGCATATCGTACAGAATATGAAACTGTTTCAGCCGACAATGGTGCTGCTGGTACCGATGATTGCAAAGACTATTTACAAAAAATTACAAGCAGCATCGGCGTCAAATCCTGCAATTTTCTTGCAGACAATGGCAACCGCTACTTTTGGTGGGAAGCTGAAAGGCTTATTCAATGGTGGTGCTTATTTAAGTCCAGATTTGGTGCAGGCATATTTGGATTTGGGTATTCCTATTGCACAAGGATATGGCATGACGGAATGTTCTCCACGAATTTCGACAGGTAACCTTTCTGACCCTTGTATTGGAAGTGTAGGAACAATTGTCAATGGTTGTACGGTAAAGATTGTAGATGGCGAAATTTGGGCAAAAAGTCCTTCAGTGATGATGGGGTATTACCATAATCCGGAGGCAACGGCGGAAACACTAACGGAAAATGGCTGGCTGAAAACGGGTGATTTGGGGTATGTGGATGACCAGAATCATTTATATATCACTGGCAGAAAGAAAAACCTGATTATTTTAAGCAATGGAGAAAATGTTTCGCCGGAAGAATTAGAAAACAAATTTTCCGGTCTGGACTGGCTTTCAGAAGTGCTGGTGTATGCGGAAAACGGACAAATTACCGCAGAGATTTATCCGAATCCTGATTTCGTGGAGAAATCCGGTTTGGACGAGGTGCTGCGTCTGTTTCAAACGTGTGTAGATCAGATTAACCGTACTGTATCCGGTGCAAAGGCAATTCGACAGATGCGTGTGAGAGATATAGAGTTTGACAAGACAACATCAAAGAAAATCCGTCGTGAACAGTCTGTACAGGGAAAACAAATCGAAAGGAGAAAAACAATATGACGTATGAAGAGATTTTTGCAATGGCGAAGGAACAATTTTTGAAATGTGACGTTAGCGGAATGTTAGGACATCTTGCAGTACAAATTGATATTCTTGGAGAAGGTGCGGGTGCATTTTATGTGGAACTGAAAGATGGCACTCTGGATGTTCAACCTTATGAATATTACGACCGTGATGTGAAGTTGATTGCGACTGCGGAGAATTTTTTGAAGATTGTGAACGGCTCGTTAAATGCCGTTCTGGCGTATACCACTGGCAAATTAAAAGTCGAGGGTGATCTTGGAAAGGCATTGGAACTGCAAAAAATCATAGATTCTGTGAAGAAGGCAGAGAAAAAAAGGAAAAAGAAGTAGGTTCACCGTCTAAAAAATCCAGAAAAGCCACTGTGAAAAATTGATATACACAGTGGCTTTTTTGTTTTATTCAAGAAAATGTTTTAGCTTTTTTCGACTGGCAAGCTATCAAGCTTTTGTACTAGATAAGTGAATAGTGTTAGTGAATCGTTAACATCTACAGTTTCATCTACATAACAGTCCGCATTGACAATTTATTGTGCATTTAGTTCTACACTTCCAACGGTGTATTTACTTAAACAAACGACGTCGGAAATGGAAATGTTGCCGTCTAGGTTAATATCGCCAATTAAGTCGGCTTCTACATCATTAGAAATTACAATATCAGAGAGGAGATCAATTTCGTCAGAATCTAAGAAAATTGCAATTTCTATCACTTCCCAATAAATATCGATATTTGCATTTGGAAGTGCCTCCGTAATATCATCTTTTAGTGCAATGGCTTGGATAATCATATCAACGCTGCTGATTTCATAGGCACTATTTTCGTCGAATGAATCTGCATTTAATGCTGCCTTTGCTTCTTCCAAAGTCGTTTCCGCATTTTCTAAATATTCTACAGCATCTGCGATTTCCTCATCAATTTTATTTTCGTTTAAGCAATATTGATAGTATTCAAGCGCACATTCATAGTTAATGCGTGCGTTTTCATAGTCATGATACAGCGTCAAATCGCCTCCATATGCAATTTCGAAGCCATAAGTTTGGACAATTATTTAACGCATCTAGGTCATCTGCTGTTAGACCGCTGATGGTAAAAGGGGCTAAATCTGCAGGAGATCCGAATCCAGAAGAACCACGGTAAATAGCGGCAGAAATCGCACCGTTTTCATATAACTCGATACTCATTTGACGAGTGAGATCTTGTTTGTCCTCTGGTAATGTACCATTTTCAATGATGTCATACATATAATATTGGTCATCAGTACAATTCACGACATCAAAATCTAACTGTGCTGCATAGTCTTCATAGATTGCGCTAAAAGCATTCATATCTGTGACGGTGAAGATTACGTAGTTGAGGTAAAGGTAATCTGTTACCATCATTTCACCTGTTCCACTATCTGGTTCGAACACAGCATCATAATACTTTGTAAAATACCCATTGTCATCTTCTACCAGTGTATAATTTTACAAAGCATTGCATTCCAACTGGAGTGTCGCAGCATCTGTGGAGATTGTCGAACACATCCCAGCGGCAAGTACACAAGAAATTAACACCGCACCCCATTTTTTTAATTTTTTCATAAAGATCATTCCTTTCTGTTTCGGAAAAGCTTGGCGTTACCCTTTTCCTTTTTTACATTGTATCATAAAGACAGAAGGAAGTCAAGTTCTCTTTAAACAAAAAAAACAATAGAATATTTTGTGCAATTTATACAAAATATGATATTGATTTAAGAGCATACAGGGAACCAAATTTTTAAAATTCGCTCTTGCATTTTCTATCAAAACATGGTATAATAAAATGAAATAGAATATCAATGGACAGTTAGATGCAGATGGAGGAAAAATTTATGCCGAAATATATTTTTGTCACCGGCGGCGTTGTCTCAGGACTTGGAAAAGGCATTACTGCCGCCTCCTTGGGACGGCTCTTGAAGGCACGAGGATATCGTGTGACGATACAAAAATTCGACCCCTATATCAACGTAGATCCAGGTACGATGAGCCCTTATCAGCACGGTGAGGTTTTCGTAACTGATGACGGTGCTGAAATGGATTTGGATTTGGGACATTATGAACGCTTTATTGATGAAAATTTGTCTATAAACAATAATGTTACAACCGGAAAAGTTTATTGGACAGTACTTAATAAAGAACGCCAGGGCGACTATTTAGGCGGTACAGTACAGGTGATTCCACATATCATCAACGAGATTAAGAATCGTATCTACCGAGTGAGTAAGGAATCCGGTGCAGATGTGGTAATCACAGAAATTGGCGGAACTGTTGGTGATATCGAAAGTACGCCGTTTTTGGAAGCAATTCGCCAATTCGTTACAGAAGTCGGCAGAGGGAATGCCATGTATATCCATGTAACGCTTGTACCTTATATTACTGGTTCGAATGAATTAAAGTCCAAACCAACGCAGCATTCGGTGAAGGAATTGTTGTCCATCGGCATTCAACCACACGTCATTGTCTGTCGTACAGAACTGGCATTGCCGGCAGATATGAAGCGAAAAATCAGTATGTTCTGTAATATTCGGGAAGAAGATATTATTCAGAACATGACAGCACCATCACTGTATGATGTGCCTATGATGCTAGAAGAAGAGGGCTTGACCGACAGCGTCTGCCATCATTTGGGATTAGAAAATTGCGCACCGGATCTGACCGACTGGATTCAAATGATCCAGCGACAAAAGCGTGCAGACAAAGAAGTAACAATTGGTTTGGTGGGAAAGTATGTTGCGCTGCAAGACGCTTATTTGTCTGTAGCGGAGGCACTTCATCACGGTGGCATTGTCAACGATGCGAATGTGCATATTCAGTGGATTGGCTCAGAAAAAATCACACGTGAAAATGCGCTTGAGTTGCTGCAAGAGTGTGATGGTATTATTGTACCAGGCGGATTTGGTGATCGTGGTATTGAAGGCATGATTGAGGCGATTCGCTATGCCAGATTACAAAAAGTACCGATGTTTGGTATCTGTCTTGGAATGCAGATGGCAGTGGTCGAGCTTGCACGGAATGTTGCTGGTTTTCCGGACGCAAATTCCTCGGAATTTGCACCGGATGGTGAACATAATGTGATTCATATCATGGAAGATCAAAAAAATATCGAAAATATGGGTGGTACTATGCGATTGGGATTGTATCCTTGTAAACTGACAAAGGGAATGCTGGTACGGGAAATTTATGGTGAAGATCTGATTTATGAGCGGCATCGTCATCGGTTTGAATTTAACAATCACTATCGGAAACAGCTGATGGAAAAGGGACTGCAAATTGCTGGACTTTCTCCAGATGAGCGTCTTGTAGAAATTATCTCGTTGGAAGATCATCCGTGGTTTATTGGCGTACAATTTCATCCGGAGTTCAAGTCAAGGCCCAATAAACCACAAAAGCTGTTTGCTGATTTCATTCGTGCATCGTTGGAGAAGAAAGCCAGTTGCTAAAATTGCAACATGACCTGTGAAAGGAGTTGTATAACTAATATGAATCGAATGTTGATTGTCGATGATGAAGAAAAGATTCGTGCCGTCGTACGAGAATATGCAGAATTTGAAGAATTCGAGGTTTCTGAAGCAAAGGATGGTATGGAAGCAGTAAACCTCTGTCGAGAAAACGATTATGATATTATCATTATGGACGTGATGATGCCACGGCTGGATGGTTATTCTGCCTGTAAACAAATTCATAAAGAGAAAAATACTCCGGTGATTATGCTGTCTGCTCGTGGGGAAGAGTATGATAAATTGTTTGGCTTTGAAACCGGTATCGATGACTATATGGTAAAGCCATTTTCACCACGGGAACTTATGGCAAGAGTTCGTGCCGTTTTGGCACGGAGTCAGATGTCACCATTGCCTACAGAAGATGAAACGCCTACACATATGAAGTTTGACGGCTTAGAAATTGATTTGGCGGGGCGTGAAGTCTATGTAGATGGACAGCGTGCGTCCATGACACCGAAGGAGTATGATCTACTCTTCTATTTGGTGAAAAATAAAGGCTTGGCACTTCCACGTAATAAACTGTTAGAAGAAGTTTGGGGATATGATTTCTTTGGAGATGACCGCACAGTCGATACCCATATCAAAATGCTTCGTGGAAATCTTGGACCATATCGGAGTTTTATTATAACCTTAAGAGGAATGGGATATAAATTTGAACCTAAAGCAAAGGCATTCTAGGAATTTGCCCATAATCGATCGGAATTTACACTTAGGTGTAAAAATATGGCTGTTTTTTATGATGTTCGTCTGTATTGTCTTCTTGCTGATGTGGTTGTTTCAGGTTATCTTTTTAGAGTGGTTTTACGAATCATTCAAAATGCGAGATACCGCAAAGATAGCACAGCAGTTGATTGTAGCTTGTAATGATGAAGATTTTGAAACAAAGGCAGAAGACATTTCTATACAAAACGAGATCTGTATTGAATTATTGAGTGATAACGGAAAAATCCTCTATTCCAACTGTATTTATGATTATCATTGTCTGATTCACAGTGAAAGTGGCGGACTCTATTTCTATTTGAAGGATTTGGAAAGCAGCAGCACCAATACCATTAGCCGTCGTATGTTTGATACGGATATGCAGAGTGAAATGCTGGTGTATGGTTGTAAGCTTTATTGGAAAAATGGTGAGGTTGCCGGCTATTTGTTTTTGAATACAAAGCTTGCACCGGTAGAATCTACTGTATCGATTCTAAAGCGACAAACGATGATGATTACGGGGATTTTATCGCTGGTGGGAATCTTATTGTCGATTTTGATTGCCAAATACATTTCTCGACCACTGACACAAATCACACGTTCTGCGAAACGTTTGGCACATGGAGATTATCTGGCGAAATTTGAAGGTGGTGGCTATGCAGAGGCGGACGATCTAGCGGAGGCGCTGACTTATGCGGCAACAGAGCTTTCCAAAACGGAGGAAATGCAGCGTGATTTAATCGCCAACGTTTCCCATGATTTGAGAACACCATTAACCATGATGAAAGCGTATGCGGAGATGATTCGAGATTTGTCTGGTGACAATCCGTTGAAGCGTGAGCAGCATTTGAATATTATCATTGAAGAAACAGATCGCTTGTCATTACTCGTAAACGATATGTTGGATCTTTCCAAACTTGAAAGCGGTACACAAAAGCTAAATCGCACTACATTTGATATTGCAGTTTGTATGCAGGAGATTGTTCACCGATACGAGGGCATTTCAGAACAAATGGGTTATCATATCTACTTCATGCCGGATGAGTCGTGCTTGGTATATTGTGATGAGAGCAAAATCAATCGTGTTATTGGCAATCTAATTAACAATGCCATTAATTATACCTCGAAGGAAAACAAACAGGTTTTCGTGACACAAAAAAATACGCCTGTTGGCGTACGTATTGAAGTACGAGATACTGGTGACGGAATCGAAGAGGATAAAATCAAGCTGATTTTTGACAAGTATTATCGTTCTGAAAATCACAAACGAGAAGTCGTGGGAACGGGACTGGGATTGTCCATTGTCAAGGCGATTTTAAAAATGCATGAATATGATTATGGTGTCAATAGCAAGTTGGGTGAAGGTTCTACGTTTTGGTTTGTGATTCGAGATGTAGTAAAAGACGACGAAAGTCAAAATGAATAAATAGACAAAGGAGACAAAGTATCTATATATGCTTTGTTTCTTTTGTTTTTTATGAATTCTCCAAAATTTACGTTATTTTTGAAAATGGAGATACTATTTTCAGATAACTTTCATCTAATTATCACAAAATTAACGCTTTTATAGAATATACTATATGTAGTACTTCGAAAGGAGTATGTAACATCCTCTAACTGTTCTTGTATACACCCCGATACAAGAACAGTATCCCCAATAATCCCTATATCATAGCAAAGAGTGTCTCACAATCCTTGAGGCACTTTTTGTATTATTTTTTTATTGATATGTATTGATACAATGTAACGTGATGCCGAGATACGAATTTACGGTGTGTCTCTTGCTTTTTTTTGAAAATCATGTTATACTATCCTTAATATACTTTTCTAATAAAGTTATCATGACAAGGAGGCTTTTTCGTTGAAACAAATCTACTTTATCTGCAATTTACATTCTGGGCATGCTTCCGTTGGATCAAATTTGGCAATGATACTCGATCGATTTACTGCAGTCGATTTTCAAGTGACAATTCACCCGACGCAAAGCCAGGGCGATGCGATTCAATGTGCAAAATATGCCTGCGATGCCGGTTTTTATGACATCTTGGTCTGTTCCGGTGGTGACGGAACATTAAACGAGGTGATCCAAGGCTGTATGGCGAGCGATACGCCATGTCCTATCGGTTATATTCCCTTTGGTTCTACGAACGACTTTGCAAGGGGGTTAGGTATCCCGAATGATCCGGCAAAAGCTGTGGACTGTATTATTCAAGGAGAAAAGTACCCCTGTGATGTGGGCAGTTTTAATCAAAAATATTTTACCTATATTGCAGCGTTTGGTGCATTTACGGAAATTTCTTATACTACCCCACAACAGTTTAAAAACGTTTTGGGATACGCTGTGTATATTTTAAATGGTATCGCAAAATTATCCAAAATTCGTGCTTATCGAATGCGTATTGAGTATGATGATGTGGTCATCGAAGATGAATTTCTCTATGGTATGGTGACGAATTCTTCTTCTGTGGCAAAGCTTTTGTTCTTAAGCGATGTAGAGTGGGATGACGGTTTGTTTGAAGTCACGCTGATTCGAAAACCCAATAATTTGGTGGAACTGCATCAGCTTATCACAGCACTCTCCAAATTTCACCTTGGATTAAAGAGACGCTATCTTTATTATTTTCGAGTAAGCCACCTCACTGTGACAAGTTTGGAAGAAGAACCGGTTTCTTGGACCATCGATGGGGAATATGGCGGCAAGGAGTGCGTGAACGTGATTTCCAATTGTAAAAAGGCAGTAGAATTTTTTATGAAACCCAACGAGAGAGATACGAAGTCCAAAATTGCTAAAGTGATATTACCGGATACAGAAGGAACAGTATACCGAAAAAAATTGTAGAAAATCATGAATTTGTGACCTATACTGGTTTTTTGGGTCATACCCAAGTTAGTGTTACCTCAACCGGAATTGGTAGGCCGTCTGCGGTAATTGCTATGGAAGAACTAACAGCACTGGGCGCACACACCTTCATTCGCATTGGGACTTGTGGTGGTATGTAGCCGGATTTATAGCCGGATTGCCTTGTTTTGCCCACAGGTGCTATTCGTATGGAGGGTACTACAAAAGAATATTTGCCATTGGAATTTCCAGCAGTACCAGATTTTTCACTGCTGTCAAAGCTTGCATCAGCAGCGGAATTACTGCATACGCCTTATCATATGGGTGTCGTACAGTATAAGGATTCCTTTTATGGGCAGCATTGCCCGGAATCTATGCCGATTGCACATCAGCTTTAGGAAAATTGGCAGGCGTGGAAAGCTGCTGGGACTTTGGGCTCTGAGATGAAGTCGGCTGCACTATTTGTAGTTGCGGCTGTGCGACATTTACGTTGTGCCACGGTATTGCAGATGATTTGGAATCAGGAGCAAGGTAATGTACAGCGTACGCAACAAGCAGCAAAGGATGATATGACCAATGCCATCAATGTGGCGATTTATGCCATGAAACAAATTATCCAAATGGACTCGGAAAGGACGTGATTTTATCATGCCACGAATATTTTGCGTAGAAGATGACATTGGCATTCGAGAATTAATTACTTGTGCATTACAATCCGGTGGCTACCAAGCAGAAAGCTTTATTAGTGGAAAAAATTTTTTTCGGCGATTGCAAGAAATTCAGCCGGATCTGGTACTATTGGATATTATGCTGCCGGATGAGGATGGGATTTCTATATTAAAGCATCTGAAAGCAGAAATGCTGACGGCGCAGATTCCAGTAATTATGCTTTCAGCAAAATCATCTGAAATTGACAAAGTCACTGGTTTGGAAAATGGGGCGGATGATTACATCACGAAACCGTTTGGCATCATGGAATTGCTCTCTCGCATTAAAGCGGTTCTCCGACGCAGTGGTAATAGCACGGTAAATGAACCACATCTATTAGAGGTGCAGGGATTGACCGTGGATTTGAATCGTCGTACGGTATTTTATCATGAAACGGAAGTTAGTTTGACGTATAAAGAATTTGAATTGCTTTCCTATTTAGTGACCAATCATGGAAATGCGATCTCACGAGATCAACTGTTGGAACGAGTCTGGGGATTTTCTTACGAAGGGGAAACCCGGACGGTGGATGCACATATCAAGACGCTGCGTCAAAAGCTAGACGCAGCCGGATGTCAAAACCTCATTCAAACCATTCGTGGCTATGGCTATAAGATTGGAGGATAAGATATGAACTGGCTACCTTGGATGTTATTTCTTTTTGTAAGCTGTATCTTTATCGGTGTACAAATTCTTGTTGCATTACAAGGATCAAAGCGAAAGGAGCAACGAAAGGCGGAACAAAAGGAATTGACGGAATTGCGGCAGGCACTCTCGAATGCGCAAAGGGAACGAAACCATGCGGAAGACATCGTCAATTTGATCCAAGAACATATGGTAGAGGGCATTTTGATTTTGGATGATTCTGACAAAATTCAACTGGTGAACCGCACTGCCGGTAAGTTGTTACATTTAAAAAAAGACGATTGGGACACCAAATCCATCTTTATCCTGACAGATAATCAGGCTTTTTTGAGTGCTTTACGGAAATCGAAAATCAAGCAGCAGTCACAGGTGCGAGAGACTTTAAAAATGGAAGAGAAATATATTCGTACTCGTATTAACTGTATAGAAATGGGTGGTATCTATGGAACAATTATTTTGCTGGTTGACGTGACCTATAGTGTCAAAGCAGAAAAAATACGCCAAGAGTTTACGGCGAATGTTTCCCACGAATTAAAAACACCCTTGACGATTATTAAAGGTTTTGGAGAAATGTTTAGCAGTGGTATGATTATCCAAGAAGAGGACGTACAGAAATATGGTGCCATGATTGAACGAGAAAGCGAACGGCTGTTGTTTTTGATTAATGATATTATTCGTTTGTCCGAGATTGAAGAACATACAGACCTACTAAATACACAGGTAGACCTTGCAAGATCTGTCAAAACTGCTTTGCAAATCCTTGACCCTGTGATACAGCGAAATGATATTCACGTAACTCTTGAAGGCGATGCTCTCCTGCTTCGCAGCAATGAGAGCTATATTCAGGAGCTATTTGTCAATTTGATTGATAATGCAATCAAGTATAACAATCCTGGTGGCAAGGTAAATATCAATATTAGTCGGAATGAGAAGCAGGCAAAAATTGTTGTTTCCGACAACGGCATCGGTATTCCGCTTCATGCGCAAAGCCGTATTTTTGAACGGTTCTATCGGGTTGACAAGAGTCGTTCGCAACAGCGTGGCGGTACAGGGTTAGGACTATCTATCGTTAAGCATATTGTGGATTATCACAATGGTACAATTTCACTACGCAGCGAATTGGGACATGGAACAGAAATTACGATTTTGTTGCCTCTTTAGAAACCAGAAACGAAAAAACGTTTCAGTAAGCATTATAAAAAAGCACCTGAATTTCAGGTGCTTTTTTTGAAAATGTTTTGTAAAAATTATGAATTCTTGTTATTTGCAGCATTTTCGTCTTCTTTTCGAATCAGCGCACGCTTAATTTTACCGCCGAGTGTCTTTGGCAGTTCATCCACATATTCAATGATACGAGGGTATTTATACGGTGCTGTGGTGTGTTTGACATGATTTTGCAGTTCTTTCGTTAACGCATCGCTCGGCGTATATCCTTTCGTCAACACAACGGTTGCTTTCACAACCAACCCACGAATTGGATCTGGTGCGCCGGTAACTGCGCACTCTAACACTGCGGGATGTGCAATCAAGGCACTTTCGACTTCAAACGGCCCAATTCGATAGCCGGAACATTTGATAACATCATCGTTTCTGCCGACAAACCAATAATAGCCGTCTTCGTCCATTTCAAACACATCGTGTGGACAATATTCATTGTTTCCCAAGACTTCTTTTGTCATTTCCGGATTCTTGAAATACCCAACAAACAATCCCGTTGGCCAAGCCTTGTCGAGATTTTTCATGACGAGTGCGCCATGCTCATGTACCCCAACTAGCTTTCCATCTTCACCAATCAACGTAATGTCATAAAGCGGCGAGGGCTTTCCAGTCGAACCAGGCTTTGGGGTAATCCATGGGAAATTTGCCACCAAAACAGAACCTTCTGTTTGTCCAAATCCCTCTCGAATTTCTTTTCCGGTAAGTTCTTTCCAGCGGTTGAACACCTCCGGATTTAGCGGTTCACCTGCAGTCGTGAAATTCGCCACACTGGATAAATCATAGGATGTTACATCCTCTTGCAGCATGAATCGATACATGGTAGGCGGTGCACAAAATGTCGTCAGCTTATAATCCTGTATTTTTTGCAGCAGCTTTGTTGGTATAAACTTGTCCATATCATAGACAAATTGTACCGCACCACAGATCCATTGCCCATATATTTTTCCCCAGCCGAACTTTGCCCAACCAGAATCGGACACAGACATATGCAGCTTGTTTTCCTGCACCTGATGCCAATATTTTGCCGTGACA
Source organism: Ruminococcus sp. (assembly GCA_021201755.1). Taxonomy (GTDB): domain Bacteria; phylum Bacillota; class Clostridia; order Oscillospirales; family Ruminococcaceae; genus Ruminococcus_C. The sequence goes on from JAJQEI010000037.1 coordinate 141,580, forward strand.
ATATGTCCAAGCGGATGCGTATAATTGTGTTCAATCAGCTTCGGTTTACCGGTCGTGCCGGAGGTGAAATAAACCAGCATCGGATCTGTTGCAACAGTACCTTCTTCACCAGTCGGACGTGGAAATTCCTGTGAGAATGCCGAAACCTCATTTGCATAGCTTCGCCAACCATTCCGTTTGCCCGTGATGACAATCTTATTTTGTATGGTCGGAATAGACGATACTGTGCCGTCCACCTGTTCAATGACATAATCGTCATCAATGCAGATCATCGTGTGAATGCCTGCGCTGGTGCTACGATAAATCAAGTCTTTTGTAGTTAATTGTAAAGAACCAGGAATCAGAACTGCACCAATCTTATGCAATGCCACCGCACATACCCAATATTCCCAGCGACGACGCAGAATCAACATAACGACAGTACCCTTTTTGATTCCCAGACTCTTAAAATAATTTGCAGTTTGGTTGGATAAACGAGAAATATCAGTGAACGTGAAAGTGCGTTCTTCGTCGTGATCATTGCACCAAACCATAGCTTTTTTTTCTGGTTCTTGTTTTGCCCATTCGTCTATAATATCGAAACCAAAGTTAAAGTCCTCGGGAATATTCAGACAATAATTTTGTTTAAAATCTTCATAGCTATCGAATTCTATGCGAGGTAAATATTTGTCAAGCAACATATGCGGAATACTCCTTTTCTAGTTTCATTTTATTTTGATTATCCTTGTTACCATAGCTTGATGGAAACAGGCAACAACAAATTTATTATATCACTTTTTGAAAAAGATGTCAAGTAAGAATTTAGGAAATTTGAAAATAAGTATGTAAAGTACAAGAAAAATTTTACCCTTTTCCAGCAGGGCAAAACGAAGCCATTGGGCATTCATCGCAATGTGGTTTTCTGGCACGACAAGTATCCCGGCCGAACCAAACAATGCGATGGCAAAAGTCGGAGGAACGCTCTGGCGGAATTAGTGGACGTAGGTCTTTTTCTACACGTATTGGATCTTTAGAGTCTGTCAGACCGAGTCTGCCGGTAATACGAATGAAATGGGTATCTGTAACGATTGCGGGTTTTCCATATACGTCGCCTAATATTAAGTTAGCCGTCTTGCGACCAACACCAGGAAGGGATAAAAGATCCTCCATGGTACTCGGAACAACGCCACCAAAATTTTCTAAGATCTGGCACGCCATATCCTTGATATTTTTTTGCTTTTGTGTGATAAAAACCGCAAGGGCGAACAATTTCCTCTAAGTCAGATAGGTTTGTTGCAGCAAATTGTTCTAGGCTGGAATAAGTAGCAAATAGTGTTGGCATTACTTGATTGACTCGTGCATCGGTACACTGTGCGGATAAGCGTACTGCGATGAGCAATTCGTATGGTTTCGCATATTGTAATGCGCAAACCGCCTGTGGATAGACCTGTTCCAAAGTTTCCACAGCCATTTGTGCTATTTCTTTTTTTGGTCATTGTATACACTCCTATTCTACAGAACTTATCGTAGGTGATATTGATATTATACCATAGACTTAGACAGATTGCAACAAAATGGGCAATTTCCATTTGCAAGGGAATTACCCATTTTCTATCATATCAGTTTACCACTTATTTCAGCTTGTTTTTTTCTTCTTCGATCATTGCCAACAGTTCATCTACGGATGCATTTTCATATTTATTTTTTCCAGTAGACGTTTTTGTGGCACTGCTGCTTGTTGTAGGCTTGCTTTGCTGCGATTGATTTGACGTATACGTAGAATTACGAGTTGTAGTGCTAGAACGACTGGTTCTTAAGTTGCGTGCTTCGTCTGGTGAGTTTGCTTCATGACTGCCATGGTATGAAGAACCGTCACTCGTTGGCAGAGAAGAAATCGGTGTATCTGCTGCGTAAGAAACGGCATTTCTGCTGTTTCTCGAGCGATAACTGTTATTTATATCTTGTGCATCGACATTGTGTGATCCTTCATAGTCCGAAGTGGCACTGCCACGGTAAGTATCATTGTCTGTCTGAGAATCCGATCCAGTATAAATTGGAATATCACGCTGTGCCTTAAATTGCATGGTTCTTGCTTTTTGATATGGAGAGTTTGGATTCACAGCTTTACGTTCAAAATTTTCGGCGATGGATGAACGACGCTGTGCAAACGAACTATTTGATTCGTCTCTCGGTTGATAGAATGCAGTTTGACCCAATTCTTCATCATAGGGGTCATCGTCATCATCATAAGAATCTTCGCTGAACACTTCGTCATAATTCTCTTCAAATGCATATTCATCATTGGCTCGGCTGTTTGCACGTACGATTACAACAATCAACATGATCACCAAAATCACACAAGGCAATACTAGCATTAACAGGATGCCGGAAATGCTGGTAACGAATGTAATAAAGCTGTACAATTCACTAGATTCTACTGTACATTTTCCCAAGATATTGTCAATGGTAATTGCCGGTTCAGTACCAACTTCAGATTGCTTCATTGTTGTTGGATAGTAGAGTAATACACCGGCGGAGTCTTCTTCAATGTTGTAAATGCGACGTACTGCAATGCAATCGGAATCAGCGTCAGACGAAGTATCGTCATCTGCCAATACACACAATACAGCATTGTTCTTTGCGATTTGATCTGTGGTCGAATCATACACAGGTGCAATGACTGCTGTGTATTGGTGAATGGATGCCGCCTGATTTTCACTGTCACTCGTGCTATCCACAGAAGTCACTCCACTGGCAGTTGCAGTATCGGCTGTTTCAGTAGAGCTATCCGCCTCCATTACATCTGTTTCCATTAAATAGATGTAATGACCGAAGATTTTTGGGGTGTCGCTGCGAGAGAAAAGAATGTTCGTCGTTAGGGTGACAATTACCACAATCAACAGAAGTATCGCAACGATCACTGCGAGAATAGATTTCGATTTCTTTTTCATGATGCTTCCTTCCTTTTGTATGAATAGTTGAGCGGTGTCCATATCAATTTATATTTATTATAGCATATTATTTTGATGATTTCAATGCTTTTTTTCATTTTTTCCGAAAAAAATGTCAAACACAAAAGCAGACGTCTTATAGATAGCTTTTTTCTTTGGGAATCTGAAAAAAGGTGCATATCAAATAAGAAATCATACTGTATTTCTGACAGAACACGCCACATTTTTTATATTATAACATACTTTTTTGGGGATTTCAATGCTTTTTTCAAATTTTTCAAAAAAATTTCTGAAACCCCTTGACAAAAAAATTTTTTGTGATATAATAATAAAGTACTGCTTCAAAGGTACATTTTAAATTGAAAAATATGCTGGAATAGCTCAGTTGGTAGAGCAGCGCATTCGTAATGCGCAGGTTGCGTGTTCAAGTCACGTTTCCAGCTCCATTTTTATTGTTGAAATCTTTGTGATTTTATTGAGGTTTCACAAGCGAGCGTAGTTTAGTGGTAAAACATCAGCTTCCCAAGCTGAGGTTGCGAGTTCGATTCTCGTCGCTTGCTCCACAGGTAAAATTGAAAATCGTAGTGTTGGCTTATGCCAACACTACGATTTTTCATTTAGAAGCATCAAAAACCGGACTGCTTTATTTTCAGCAATCCGGTTTTCATATATCTAATATTCCAATGATACAGCAGTGTTTATTCCGGAATCATTGGTAGGGTATCTACGAATCGCAACAAGAAATCCATGAGTGCCAAACTATCTTGTGCATCGATATTGCCGTCCAAGTAAAAATCTAACGCTTCTGCTTGCACGTTATCTATAGCAACGTCACCAATGATATAGCGATTCAACACAATGACATCACTCAAGGCGCATACGCCGTCTTGATTCACGTCTGTGATCACAACAACATAATCAGCAGTTGTTGTTGTCGTCTCGGTAGTCGTGGTTGTAGTTGTAGACGTTTCAGTTGTTGTTGTTGTTGTTTCAGTCTCAGTGGATGATGTTGTTGCCGTTTCAGTAGTCGTAGTTGATTCCGTTGTGGGTTCGGTTGTTGATGATGTTGTTGTCGTGGTTTCGGTAGTAGTAGTAGTAGTTGTTGTTGTTGTTGTTGTTGTTTCAGTAGGCTCTGTTGTTGTATACGAATTCACCGACTGAAATTCCCGACCATAGGTATCGGCGTAAACTTCAGCGGTAGAATTTTCGTACCCATAGATAACGGTTTTATCATAAACAGTCGTGCTAGGACCAAATTCCATATCTGTATTATAAACGAGCAGCTTGCCCAAGCTATCGCATTCGTTCAGTGCACCAGCACTTAGTTTCTCTACAGCTGTAGACAATGTAACGGTTTCCAATGCAGAGCAATCATAAAAGCTACGATAATAGATATATTCCAGTGATTCCGGCAGCGTCAATTCTTTGAGTAAAACACAGCTTTGGAATGCGCCAACACTATCGTTGTCATAAGAAATGACAGTGACAGTTTCGGGAATAACGACTGCTTGCAAGCTCGAATCGTTGACGAATGCGCCTTGGATTTGAGTGACCGGTAAGCCGTTTATGGTATCTGGAATGGTTACTTCGGTGTCATCACCCAAATATTCTACGAGTACTGCGTAATCGTCGTATAGTTCATAGGAAAAATCGCCATCCACATAGGATGTACCACAAGAGCCATCATAATTCTCTTCCGGAACGTCCGGCAAATCATACAAGAAATACCAACCCTCGCCATCAACGGAGTCTGCTTCATGTTCCAGTAAAAAGCTTTCGTCACCTGCTGCAAAATATGCTGTTGATCTAGTGGAATCGTCCCATGTGACATCAAAATTATAGTAGAATCCATTATCCATACGAACCAAATTCCATGCATGATCACCGCCACCGCCGATACCGACTACATAGTAGTTGTCTATACCGCCAGCTGTTAGTAGCACTTGAAACGTCTTTGCATAGCCTTCGCAGATGACTGCACCATAGTCACTATCCAATGTGCCGACGATACTGTGTGCAATCATAGAAGTATCTGGTTCTCCATCTACATAGGAATAGACAACAGCGTCGCAAAGCCAATCGTGCGCTTCCTGTGCAAATTCCAAAGTAGTATTACAATCACCAATTTCTTCTAAAGTAGAAGCTAGTGTTGTTTCAATCGTTTCCCGTTCTTCTTGGCATACACTGCTGTCTGTGAAGTTTTCATCTACAGATAGAAAAACCCCTGTAATTGCGGTTTCACCGGTTGTACGATTGGTAGAGATTCTATACATAATACTACTACCTAAGAAAAAGTAAATGGGATTGTCGTTTCGGAACATCGAAACCACTTTTGTCACATCGTCCGATGTAATGCCCGCAGAAGAAGAAACGCTGACTTCACTCAAACAAACCATCGTCGTGCCACTCGAAGATGTCTTTTCATATGTACCGCCATTTCTGGTATAATATAAATGAGAGGCTTCTTTCAATCCATCATATATTTTCTTTTCTGTTGAAGATAATGTTTCATAGCCATGATAGCTTGCGTAAATATCTTCGTCATAGTCTGTTTCGTCGGCCACCGTAGCAGTTGAACTTGCAGAAGAATTGGATGGTACCTAATAAATCTGTATCTCGTTATTTTCTGAGCTCGCAGAAATTTCTTCTAGGCTAAAGTCTATGAAATCGTCTGTTACCAATGTGGAATCTGCATCTGAGGCTGCTACAGTAACCGAATGTAAAGCCGAAACCGATGGTAATAATACCGCACAAGCGGTTATGATCCCTAGAATTCGATTCTTTTTACTTCTTTTTTCTTTCATAAGTCATGCCTTCTTTAAAGCATTGTTCCGATTCATTAAAATTATTATATCACGTTGTTAAAAAAATGTCAAGAGTTATTTTCTTTTTTGTTAATATGTCACAAAACGAGAATGCTTCATTTGTGCGGTTTGCTTTTTAACGGAAAGAAATGTCATCACTTAAGATATGATTTATTCTATGATACAACTGCATCATATATATCATACGCTTTCTTTATTATTTATGATAGCATGATTATGTTAAAACAAACTGAAATAAAACTGCACGAGCTGATTTTTTTTCGGAAAGTTATTGTGAATTTTTCCATGAAAATCAAAGAAAAATGCGAGATATTCTATCAGTTTTATACATTCTTTCAAAAAGCCGCTTTTGGTTATTGACAAAAAAATAAAAACAGACTATAATATTATGTGTTGATTTTTGGAAAGCATTGTGACCTACTCGGGTGTATACAAAGATGAGAGCCCTTTGTATGCATCTGCAAGCTGAGCATATTTCCCAAAATCCACGTGGAATCTAAGAAAAGGGTTTTAACCCTGCTTGAAAAGGAGAGATCATTTTTCATGAGTTTCGACAATTTTAGCTTCGGTTTGATCGAAGCCGCCGGTACCCACATTTTTAACATGAAAGCGATTGTGATTGTCCTGTTTTTTATCTTTGCGATTATTGTCGTAGGATACTTAATCGGGCGTATTTCCATTAAAGGTGTTTCATTGGGTACTGCTGCAATTTTTTTGGTTGCGTTGGTCGCAGGACATTTCAAAGGCGTCGCATTTGGTGAAAATGGACATACTGGAATTTCAAGTTGGGTGGACAGCCTCAGTTCTGTGGATACTTATTTTAGTATGTTGCAAAATATTGGTTTGATTTTGTTTGTTACGTCCGTCGGATTAATTGCAGGACCTAGTTTCTTCAAAAATCTGAAGAAAAATGCAAAATCGTATGTTTTGTTGGGTGCCATTATTATTGCGTCTGGTGCATTGGTATGTGCTTTGGTAACACTTTTCGTGCCGAATATGACTTCTGCTATGAGTGTTGGATTGCTCTCAGGTGCGTTGACTAGTACACCAGCCTTTGCTGCAGCACAAGGTGCGTTGGACGGGACTGAATTCTTCTCTGAAATTGCGGTAGGACACGCTGTTGCTTATCCTTTTGGTGTTATTGGCGTTGTGCTTTTTGTACAGATTGTACCAAAAGTGATGCACGCAGATATGGACAAAGAACGTGCGCTGCTCGTATCGGTAGATACTGGCGAAGCACAAAAAAAAGGAAAAGTAAAGAAATTATTTAGTCTGGAAAAGTTCGGTTTGGGTGCGTTTGCACTCGCTGTTATCTGTGGTTTGATTTTGGGAAGCATCAATATTCCACTGGGCAACGGCACTTCTTTCAACTTGGGTACAACCGGTGGACCGCTGATTATGGGCTTGATTTTTGGTCACTTTGGACACATAGGGAAGCTGAGCTTGAAGGTTGATGAATATCTTCTCTCCATTTTTCAGGAACTCGGTCTTGTTTTTTTCTTGATTGGTGCAGGTGTCGATGGTGGTACTGATTTTGTTAGCACACTGAAAGATTACGGCGGTTGGGTCTTTTTGTGGGGCGCTTTGATGACATCAATTCCGCTATTTATCGGGTTCTTCATTGCAAAGAAGTGTCTCAAGCTGAGCCTGTTTAATAACTTGGGATCTCTGACTGGTGGTATGACCAGTACACCGGCACTGGGTGCGTTGATTAACTCTACCGGGACTTCCAATGTAGCGTCGGCATATGCTGCAACCTATCCAATTGCATTGATTCTTGTAGTATTGGCATCACAGTTCTTGACATACCTGCCAAATTTAACTGCATAAGATAAATTTGAAATCGAAAATAAAAATATCATCGTCCCTAGTCAAACCAAGGCTCTCCGGTATGACTAGGGATGATTTTTGCTAATTTTCTTGACATGATTTCCTACGCAGTTTATTATATTTTTCTTTATGTGAGAGTGGACATATCTGTCTATCTCGTAATTACCTTGTGATCGGTTGGTTCAAATGGGAATGATAGGAAACTTGCTATTTTTCTTGGACTATGCTATAATAATATTACAAAACGAATCTGGGAGGAATTTTTGCTTATGAATCAAAATATCACGATTGACGAATTCTTTCAGCTGCCGGAGGATTCTTATTGTCTTATTGACATTCGAGATACGATTGCTTTCGAATTTGGGCATATTACTGGAGCAGTCAATATTCCCCGTAAAAATCTATATCAAGCCAATCTTCCACACGAAAAAAGACTCGTCCTCTGCTGTAAAAGTGGACTGCTTAGTGCAGAAGATGCAGAAAAATTATCGGATATGGGTTATGATGCGGACAATTTGGATGGAGGATATGTCGCATGGTTACGGAAAAAATTAGAGTGTGGAAATCGAGCAGAAGAAATTGAACGCAGTCTACATAAAAAATTTCATCGTTCCATATGGAGTAAATTTGCAAAAGCTGTTGCAGAATATCATTTGGTAAATGCGGGAGATAAAATTGCAGTTTGTATTTCCGGTGGAAAAGATTCGATGCTTATGGCGAAGCTTTTTCAAGAATTAAAGCGTCATAATAAGGTTCCGTTTGAATTAGCGTTTTTAGTGATGGATCCAGGGTATAGTCCGGAAAATCGTGCAATTATCGAGAGAAATGCAGAAATGATGTCGATTCCTATCACGATATTTGAGACGAATATTTTTGATTCTGTGTATCATGTGGAGAATAATCCCTGTTACTTATGTGCAAGAATGCGGCGTGGGCATTTGTACAATCAGGCGAAACGCATGGGCTGCAATAAAATTGCTTTGGGGCATCACTACGACGATGTGATTGAAACGATTCTCATGGGTATGATTTATGGTGGACAAGCACAGACGATGATGCCAAAGCTGCACAGCGATCATTTTGCAGGAATGCAGCTGATTCGTCCGATGTATTTTGTTCGGGAAGCGGATATTTGTCGCTGGCGTGATTATAACGATTTGCATTTTATTCAGTGCGCATGTAAATTTACGGATACTTGTACGACTTGTACGCTATCAAACACCAGCTCAAAACGACAGGAAATTAAACAATTGATTGCAAAATTAAAAGAAGGGAATCCACAAATTGAGCATAATATTTTCCATAGTATGGAAAATATGAAGCTGCGTACGGTGATATCCTACAAAGACATGGACGGCGAGTCCCACCATTTTTTGGATTCTTATAAAGATTAAAAAAAGCGGTATTTCAATGATTGAAATACCGCTGAATTTATATCAATTAAGATGTTGCTGTTTCATTTGATGCGCTGGGGGAATCCTGTGGTGGATTGTCCTGACTTTGGTTTGCTTTTGATTCGTTATTTGGATCTTGTTGTACAGCAGCGTGACTTTTCAAATAATCTTCCCAAATGGAGAGAGAATTTCCCAAGAGGTGAATGCCGTCAGAGGTATAGGAGGATTCCAAATAACCGTTTTCGTCCATTACAGATTCGCCAACGTTCAGATAATAGATATGATCTTCTGGCTTTTTCAATTGTTCTAAGGCTTCGTTTCGAGTAGAAATGGACTGATTATTGATTGCACCATTTGGATCATCTTCCGAAGCAGAAACTGGCAAAATACTCTGAATATAAATCGTGGCATTTGGCTGTGCTTCTCGAATTTGTTCTATAACACTTTCATAGGTTTCTGCCCAGGATTCTGTCGAGCCGACTGCCAATTCGTTTAATCCCAACATGATATAGACCTTTCCGTATTGTTGTTGAGACAATTTTTGTGAGAAAGTGATATTTTCGCCTTTGTTGGGATTTCCGACTTCTACCTCATTGATTTTGAAGATAGATAACCCTACGCTAGTGAAATAATCCGCATTGGTAAAACTGCCATATAGTGCCAATCCCTCAGAACGTGAGTCCCCTATAAACAATGCGTCATCAAAATAAGATTGATCTACAGTTTGAAATTGTACTTCTGCCGGCAGTTCAGTAGTGGACTCTATGGTAGTTGTTTCTGTTTGTCCAGTTTCTGTTGCGGCTGCATCTGCCGTGGCGGAATTTGCAGCATACGCCGCATTTTCTGCAACAGTTGTATTTGCAATTGTAGTCGATATTTCTGCTGTTATTTCTTCCACTGTTGGAACGTTGATTGAAACAGATGCAGTTTCTTCTATGGTATTGATATTTTGACGGAAGTTCCAGATGTTTGCAACAACGATTGCGACAATAAATGTAATTAGTAGGGGATAGCTTGTAAAAATGGAACGAATGGAGGTGATAACGCCAGTAGATTTTTTGGCTGGTTCTTCGTAATATGCGTAGGGTTTTTGATTTTTCTGTGATTGAAATTGCATAATGACGACTCCTTTTGGTTAGAATTGGAAATATAGAAACGGATTGTTTGTAGATTCCATCATTACTTTGATAGAGTAAATGAATAGAACAACCAGGATAATCAAACAAATGACGCTTTTCCGATATTTTTTATAAAAGTGCAGTGGAAGTGGTGTACTAAACAGAAAGCATGGAATTAAAATCTTCCAATAATTATTTAACGCTAAGGTAAAGTCGCTATAATTTTGTCGCACGGATGAATCAGTGAGAAATGGGAATAGCCGTAAAAAATATTGTCCAAGTTGCGACAAATCTGTAATAGCAAATACAATCCAAGTCAATGGAATAATTAAAATCATGTATATATGCTTTAAAACGTGTGTTTTCTCAAGCTTTTTTCCGTAGATGAATCGTTCACCAAGCTGTAGCACAAAGAAAATCATTCCCCATAAAATATAATTCCAGCTTGCACCATGCCATAAACCAGTGAACACCTAGACCGCCAGCAAATTGCGGATGGTTTTTAGCGTACCGTGTCGATTACCACCCAATGGGATATAGATGTAATTCCGGAACCAGCGTCCCAAGGTCATATGCCACCTACGCCAGAATTCTCCAACAGAGCCGGAACAATATAGCAGATTGAAGTTTTGTGACAGTTCGAATTCCAGCATCATGCCGATACCAATCGCCATCATAGAGTAGCTAGAAAAGTCGAAGTAAATTTCAAAGCTATAAGCCACTGCCCCCAGCCAAGCATAGGGTGTAGAGACGTAATCATATCCAATCACCGATAAATTGTTCCACAGTCCGCTCATTGGATCAGCGAGCAATGTTTTTGCACTTAAGCCGATGACAAATAACCGAATTCCTTCTTCCAAAACCTGTACATTTACCGTGCGATATAAAAATTGTGGGCGCATTTCTCCAAAGGTTGCAATCGGACCAGAAATTAGATTCGGGAACATACAAATATAAATGCCTAATTCAAGGATAGAGTTTGCAGGACGTGTTTTTTTGGTATATACGTCAATGAGGTATGACGTGATTTGAAAAGTGAAAAAGCTGATTCCTAATGGCATCGTCAAGCTTGGCTCTGGAATCGCAATAGAAATATGAGAAAGCAGTGCATTTAGGCTTTCTAGAATAAAATTTGTATACTTGAATATTACCAACAATCCAAAGTCGAAAATCAATCCAATAACAAGAATCGCTCGGTTTCGTCTTTGTGCGAAATACTCCTCGGTTCGTAACAATCGAGAAAGAATATAATTTACAAATACAGAAAAAATTAATAAAATTAAGTACCATCCGCTTCCGATTGCATAGAAGATGAAACTGCCAAGAATTAAGATGATATTGCGATATTTTGCAGGTGTAATGTAATAGGCAAGCAAAAAGATAGGTAAAAATTGAAATAAGAATTCGATTGTACTAAAAGCCATTGTTATCCCCCAACTTTATTTTTTTCTTTTTTTGGTAAATATGCACATAATAAAGCACCTCAGCTTTCACTCGAGGTGCCTTATGTATTATTATACTACTTTTCTTGCGATTTTTCAAGTATCCTGTCGGAAAAAATGGTTACAATTTAGTGACAAGATGGTATAATTGCACAGTCATTTCTGATAGCACTGGAACACATCTTCTACCCGCTTAGGATCGGGTACTTTTGTGAAACGGCTAACCAACGGAACAAGGATAAGGGATAGAATCATTAAGATTGCACCAGCGTTGATCGGCGAAGCAAGGTTTAGTGGCAGTGATGCGGCAGATGCGGAAAGTGATGGAAACCAGCCGAAGCCAAACAGAACCATATGTACCAGCGTTAACCTGACGCCAGAAATTAGACTTGTCCAAACGGCAGCTTTTATGATTTTTTTGCTAAATAGTCCATATAAGAATGGTCCTAAAAATGCGCCGGACAATGCGCTCCAAGAATAAGACATCAGCGTAGAAATGGAAGCATTCTTGTTGAATGCAATCAGTACGGATACCAGCAAAAATACGGCGATTAGCACACGCATAATAATCATTTCTTTTTTTTCACCACATTTTTTCAAATTCGGCTTAATTAAATCTATGGTCATAGTAGAACTGGAGGTTAATACTAAGGAGGACAATGTTGACATGGATGCAGATAGTACCAGCACAACGACTAGTCCAATGAGAATATCCGGCAGTGCGGTTTCGAGAAGTGCTGGAATCATAGCATCATATTCTAATTTCCTATTGGAAAGTGTAGAAATGAGGGACTTGCCGGATTTGGTGCTGTCTGTCGTGCAAAATAATCGATTAAAGCCACCTAGCAGATAAGATCCACCAGATACGATAAGGGCAAATATTGTAGAAATGACAGCACCTTTTATAATTTCATTTTCACTTTTGATGGCATAAAACTTGTGTACCATTTGTGGAAGTCCCCAAGTGCCCAAAGAAGTGAGAACAATAACACCCAATAAGTTGAGGGGGTCAGGACCGAATACGGCGTTTAATTGATTGGTTTCTCCATTTACTTCGATTTCACCTAATGAAGCCAATGCACTTGAAAAGCCGCCTTGATTTTGTACAGCACAATAGACAACAGCCGCAATTTCCACCAGCATAACCATGCCTTGAATGAAGTCGTTAATTGCTGTTGCAGAATAGCCGCCTAGGATAACATAAATTGCTGTTAATAGTGCCATGACAACAATAATGACCCGATATGCCCCATCAGACTCGATGCTGAACGCCATGTTAAATAATCTGGATAAGCCATTGTAAATGGAAGCTGTGTAAGGTATCAGGAAAACAAACACGATAGCCGATGTGGCAATTTTCAGTGCCTTTGAATTCCAACGCTGTTCAAAATATTCTGGCATTGTTTTTGCACCCAAACTCTGTGTCATAATGCGAGTTCGCCGCCCCATAACAACCCAGGCGAGTAAGCTGCCAATCAATGCATTGCCTATGCCAATCCAAGCGGTGGAGATGCCATACGTTCAACCGAATTGTCCTGCGTAGCCGATGAATACGACAGCGGAAAAATAGGATGTTCCATAGGCAAAAGCGGTGAGCCATGAGCCGACGTTTCTGCCGCCTAATACAAAGTCGTTGACAGAATGCGTTTGCTTGGCAGTGTACACGCCGATGCCCATCATGAGTGCTACATAGATAATAATCATTCCAATTGTAAATGCTGTTGTCATAAGATTTTCCTTGTTATCGATGTTTGAAACACCGTTTTTTAGGAATTTTCCGATTTGTTTGAAATTAGAAAATACACTTTTGTTAGTATATCATATTTTCTGAAAAATGTCAACGATGATTTATAAATTTTATTTATTTTGCAATTTTCTCTGGATTTCACAAAAAAAGTACTTGACAAAGGCTTTAATTTATGATACGCTATAGTTAGTTGATACTAACACAAAAATCAAAAGTGCCATATGAAGTGGATTTGCAGTGATTGGGTGTTATGATCATCGACCAAATGAAAGTATCGCATTGATAAAAAAGGCAGGTGAAACAATGAGTGTTGTAATCATTGGCGGAAATGAACGAATGAGCCGACAGTATGCAGATGTTTGTCAGGCACATGGCTGTTCTGCAAAGGTTTTCCCGAAGGAGACTGGACCAATTGAGAAAAAAATCGGTTCGCCGGATTTGATGATTTTATTTACTCGAACAGTATCACATAAAATGGTACAAGGAGCTATCAAGGCAGCGAAAAAAATTCGATTCCCATCGCACGGATACAAAGTAGCAGTATTACTGTACTGCGCTCGCTTTTAGGCGAGCGTGGACTGACGCCTGTGCAGGATTAGAGCAAGACAGGAAAACAAAATCCTACTGATTCCATCATACCACGGTATTGATTGGATCGGTAGGATTTTGTAATATATAGTATATAGCAGCGTATTAGTCGAAGCGAATGAATTTTAAGTCAAACGCTGTTCCCGGAAGAAATGTCAAAGTGACTTTTTTCTTTTCCGGTTGTAAATTTGTTGGAAGCAGAAACTCTCGCTCTACATAATCTGCCGAACCTGCAAATTCTAACAAATTCTTTTGCTGTGTGCCGTCCGGAGCAGTCATTGTCAAATGAATGCTGTTGATTGGCAAATTGGAACGACCAGTGAGATAAATTTTTTGTGGAAGATGTTTTGAAAAATCGAATGCGCCGAAGTCAATGACAACATTGTTTCCAATGTCGACAATTGCCATCTCCGTTTTGGTAAATTTATCTCCATAGACACTTTCACAAGCTGCCGCCGGAATTTCAGCGGTTTCCTTTTGTGGGAATTCAAAGACAAATCCTTTAATTTCAAACGAATCTTTCGAAGCAAAACAAATTGTGTGAATTCCCGTTAGCTTTTTCATCAAAGAAAAGCTGTACGGTTCGTTATATGTCAGCCATTGCGAAGGTTTACAATGGGTATAGTCTCCAATGAGGGTGCCGCCTTGATTTGGAATGCCGTCGTAAATTTGAAAATGAATAGGAGAACCACTGAGCATATAAATCGGAAGGGAGAGCTTGTCGCTGCCCAATTTTCCAAAATCCACATGATCAAAGCCAAAATAACCGCCACCAGGCACAATGGATGCACCACGTTCCAAACCATTTGTGATATTTTCGCTGGAGATAGTGTATCGTCCGCCTGTAACAAAATCATAAGGATTCACAACTGCAGCCCCCAGTCCTTTTGCCTCCAGTGGAATAGCAGCTAAAATATGGAACTTTTCTGTGCCGTTTTTGCAGAGTGCACGGAAGTAAAACACACCGTCTCCCTTTGCACGAATTGTCAGCGTCTCATCAAAAAAGTCTACGATTTCAGCGCAATTGGTCGGTATTCCGGTCACTGTTGTCAAGCGAAATTGTACATCATTTTTATATGTGCTATTTTCAGGATATGTTCGAATGGTAAAGCGAATTTTCTTTTGTTCTGGTGTGAACACAGTGGTATCCGACAACATTTCGATTTTACGTATTGGTATATCCATTTCTGGATTGGCACATTCCGTAGTCATAGGCGTATTTTCTTCGGTGGCAGAAATACCTTTTTCTACATCTGCTGCAGCTGCAGTCAAAGTGGTATGCACTTCCGGTATATCCGGAGAAGTGACTTTTACGAAAATTTCTCCTGCCGTGGTTTTCGCTGCAATGATTGCCAGTAGTTTTCCTGAAAACAGACGCCGTGAAGTTCCCTTGTATTGGTCGTAGTCCGTGGAGTCACCGTTGTCCAGTCCAATGAGTCTCCCAGCACCACTGACGGACACTTCCACACGATTGTTGGCGTTGGCACAATATATGCCGTTTGCATCTACAGCTTGAATTTCCAAGAAGATTAAATCTTTACCGTTTGCCAGAAGTGATGTTTTGTCGGGTAATAATCGTAGCTCAGCTGCATTGCCAAAGGATTGTACCACATCCTTAGCAATTTCATTTCCATCCTTGTCTTTGGCAATTGCGAAGAGTGTACCAGGCGCATAGGGAATTTGCGTATCCAACGTTATCTTTTGGCAAGTGGAACGGTTGAAATCTTCTGCTGCCAAAAGTGTATTATTGTAATATAATTCTACATGGGACGCATTCGATGCGACACGGATATCGATGGGACAACCCTTTTGAAAATCCCAATAGGGGTAGATATGTACAAATGGTACCGTACTTTCATCTGTCCATGCGCTTCGGAATAGATAGGCACTGTCTTTTGCAAAACCAGCGGTATCAAACTGTCCGAAATAACTGTTTTTCGTAAAATAAGGTGTTGGTTCACCGATATAGTCAAATCCTGTCCAAATAAACTGTCCTGCGCAGAACGGTGTGTCACGATCTGTTAGAATACATTCTTCTGTGGTTTTTGCCGCCCAAGCTGGTGCGATACCACCCAAAGCGGAACACTGCTCGTCGTCTTCACATAAGACAGGTTGGGACATAGGAAAATGATAAATGCCACGGCTTTGTACCACCGAAGATGTTTCACTGCCGTAAATCATCCAATCAGGGTGCTTTTCATGGTGTTCCTTGTATAGTCGTTCTGCGTAATTATAACCGATGAGCTTTAGAATATCTGCGCAATTTTGGGCATTTTCACTTGCCATATAATTAGAACCCAAGGTGATATAACCATTTCCTCTTGGGTCGTGCTGCTTCACCAATATCATTAGCTTAGAGGTAACTTCTTGCCCACGTTCGCTGACATGAGTGTCATAAATTTCGTTGCCAATGCTCCAGCCGATGAGAGAAGGGTGATTTCTGTCACGGCGTATCCATGCTGCCACATCTTTTTCGATCCATGCAGGGAAAAACTGTGCATAGTCGTGTTCTGTTTTCGACAATTCCCACATATCAAAGCCCTCGGACAGAATGAGAAACCCCATTTCGTCTGCCAGCTGCATGAATTCTGGAGCTGGAGGATTGTGACTTGTGCGAATGGCATTGATGCCAATTGTATGCAGCATTTCCAGCTTTCGACGAATGGCAGTTTTGTTGACTGCGGCACCTAATGCCCCCAAATCATGATGTTCGCAGCAGCCGTGTAATTTGACGTGCTTTCCATTGAGAAAAAAGCCGTGTTCTACTGTAAATCGAATTTCACGGAATCCAAACATGGTTTTCTCGCAGTCTACCACTTCGCCATTTTGTATCAATTCCGTGACACAGGTATAAAGCGTCGGGTGATCTAGTTCCCACAACTGCGGCTGTTCCACAAAAAGGGTATTGGTATTTATGCCATACTTGCAGTCGTCTCGTAAAATACATTTTGGTACAGCGGTATTGTCATATGCATTGCACGCATTTTCTGTTGTGGTAATTGTTTTCCCGTTTAAGGAAATGGTATTGCGAATCGTTAGTTCTCGTGCCATTGTTTTTGCGGGACGTTCTGTTTCAGTAGTGACGAGTACTTTTCCATCAACGCTTGCAGAAATATAAATGCCGTCGCTGACGATATGGCATGGTGCAGATGCTTTTAACCAAACATTGCGATAAATTCCAGCACCGGAATACCATCGAGAGTTAGGACTTTCATAGTCTACTCGAACAGTAATCCAGTTTTCACCATCCTGCAGCAACTCTGTGAGATTGATTTCAAATGTGGTGTAGCCATATTTCCAAGCACCGGCAAGTGTACCATTGACGTAGACAGAGGTGTTCATATAAACGCCGTCGAAGCGCAAACGGTATTGCTTTTCACTGGATTTATGATAGAATTTCCGTCGATACCAGCCGGTAGCGGATTCGTATAAATTGTGAACATCATAAATCAGCCAGTCGTGAGGCAAATCGACCGGCTGCCAAGAGAGATTATCGGCATATTCTGTTCCAAGGGGGTTTTGGGAAAATTTCCAATTATCGCAAAATAAGGTCTTGATCATATCAAAAGCTCCTTTATCATCGTACTGTATCTTGAAAACTATTATATCATATCCAATTAGAAATTGCAAGTGTTTTTGAAAAAATGCGAAGAATATTTTTAGAAATCATACAAATTTATGTGCGGTAATCGGGTAATGTATCGTATACAATGTTGCCAATAAAATCTAATATAATTTGTGCAACTTAACAAAATTAGAAAATAATTTGTTTTTTTTGTAACATTTCGAGGCGTAAAATCGTTTATATTATAGAAGGGGATATTCTGTCGCTTACAAAAATGGGCAGAAGGACATTCTTTTTACAACAAATTTTTTTAACGGAGGACTTTATGATGAAAAAACAACTTACAGCACTTTTTACCACTATGGCATTGCTTGCACAACCTGTTGTATTTCCAACAATGGCATCAGCAGCGGACGAGGATACAAATATATCGATTGCAACAGCAACGACGACACTTGATACCACAGAGGTGCTTTATGGAGACGTGAATTTAGATGGAAATATTACGCTTTCTGATGTGGTACTTTTAAGCAAATATATTTCAGGAGGCGTTACGCTGAACGATGCAGCAAAAGCGAATGCTAATGCGAACGGAAATGGTACGGCGGATTCCGGCGATGTTTTGACACTGATGAAATTTCAGCTGCGGCTAATTGATACGTTGCCCGATACAGACTCCACAGAAACGGTGTTTTATTATACGGCGGTAATTGATAATCTGGATGTTTATTATGATGAAATTGTTTTTGAAGATGCATCGGAGGCTGTAGTGACTTCTTCTGATGAACTGTCTGCATACTTGCTGCAATTTTTGGACGAAACAGATGCCGTTTACACAACTTATCTTGCAGCCTATGACGACGAATTTTTTGCAGAAAACGTCTTGTTGTTGAATTTGTGCATTCGTTCAAGTAGCAATGTTGATTATGGCGTTGATGAAGTTACATCGACGGATGGACAAATCACAGTCGATTATCACTATGTCTATAGTGATGAACCAGGTTGTGATGTTGTTACTTCTGCTTTGGTACAAATTATCATTCCTAGTAATGCTTATACAGGGGAAACGATTATATGGAATAATACTACTACGGAAACAAGCGAATTTACCTATGATGTTACCGTAGATAATATAGCGGACATTATGGGTGAAGATCCATACTATACCGTCTATGACATGATGAATCAGGGCGTATTTCCAAATCTTTACACAGATACAGAAGAAGGAAATGCCACTTATATCACCTCCACAGAAGAACTGGAGGCATTCTTCACGGTGTACGAAGATGATGTTAGCTTAACGTATGCACATCTTATTGATACTTATGTTTTGCCTTATTATCAGAAGATTTATGATGACGACTTCTTTGCAACACATGACCTTGTGCTGCGTGGCGTTTCCAGAATGGATTCTTGGAACATTACCGATGTCTCTTGGAATGCACCGACGCTGACTATTTCGTCTGAATTTTACTATATGGATTGTGTGGAAGTACCTTATCTCTATCAAATCGTCCTTCCGAAACTGAGCCAAGAAGAAATCACCATAGATTGGAATACTACTGGCGAAAGCACCGAGCAGCTGCCAAATTATTTGACCTGGGTTGATGTGGGATTTGATATTACTGCGAAAGAAGCAGTGGTGACTTCTGTGGAGGAACTGGAAGCCTATTTGAATACGGACTTGGAGAATTATGCCGACTTGTCAGAACGCTATAACGAAGACTTCTTTGTAGAAAACGCACTATTATTAAAATCCGTCACTATGGTTTATGGAGATGATATGGTTTACATGATTGATGACGTGACCGTCACGTATAGTCTCTTTGGCAACGTCGTCAATATCAGCTATCATTATACCACAAGTACGTTTGATGGTTCTGGCGATTGCATGACGGCACTCATGCAAGTGGCAGTACCGACATATTATGCAGAAAGAGACATTGTGTGGGAATGCACAACACCAGATCCAGAAAGCTTGTCTTTTACTTATTTAGCTGATGATTTGACAGATGCGCTTGGTGAAGAACTCGCCGCCGATTTTATGAACACGATATTCTTCCCTGCCATTTCCGACGATACAGCAGTTGAAAATGCGACAATCTTCACCTCTCGTGCTGCATTAGAAGAAAGTCTTGGGTCATCAATCGAATATGTGGACTGCAGCGAATACGATGATGCTTTCTTTGCAGAAAATACGTTGGTCATATGCCAATTCACAATGCAAAAGTATTTTGCAGTAAGCGATGTACGGTCAAATGGCAGTTTGCTGCAAATTGATACAGTTGCAGCAGAGGTCGATGATGAACCGTATGCACCGTATTGGGTGCAGGTAGTGATTCCGCAGACAGATTTAGAAAATGTTACACTCAACTGGACCGTTACAGATATTCCCGAATCCTTGGTAAATTTTATGACAGAAGACAGTACGGTGTTCACTTATACAGCACCTGAAATATTCGATGATGATCCATGGATGGCGAAAACACTGCAAATCGAAACACACAGCGTATTGTTGTACGATGATGCGGAGATTTCATGGATATATGACGATACGGTTCTCTATTATGACATCGTTTATACGGACGATGGCTATGTTCCGTTCAGCGAAGAGGGCGAATGGTCAGAAGATGAGAACGGCAATCCGGTTTATGGAAACGGCACAAGCTATTCTCTCACCTGGACAGATTCTGCTGTGATCATATCAAGCAGACTATCTTTCAGATGAGTGGGAAACGATAACAGTAGATTATTTGTACAGAGTGGAAGTAACAGAATAATTTTTAGGAGGGAATTGAAAATGCAATTACAAAAGATTTTATGTGCTGCGGTTGCAGCAATGATGGCGATAGGCAGTCTGACCGTAAGCAG
The DNA here is from genome assembly GCA_021201755.1 of Ruminococcus sp. GTDB lineage: Bacteria > Bacillota > Clostridia > Oscillospirales > Ruminococcaceae > Ruminococcus_C. The sequence continues at coordinate 161,890 of JAJQEI010000037.1, forward strand.
TTCTGTAACAGCGGAAGAGTGTGTGGATTACGCTTTTGTAGAGGAAAATGTTGTTAATGCAGATACGACGACAGAAAGCAATTCTGATGAAACAGATGCTTCTCACTTCACCTACACCAATTATGGGGATTCTATTGCAATCACAGGGTTTGATGGTTCAGTCGATGATGTGGTGATTCCATCGGAAATCGAGGACTTGCCGGTGACAGAAATTGGCGAATATGCCTTTGCATCGATCACCGTGAATTCCGTTGTGGTTTCGGAAAGCGTAATGTATATTGCAAAGAATGCGTTTCAGTTTTGTGATCCGCTCACCGAAATTACAATCTTGAACCCATCTTGTGAAATTTATGATTCTTACGAAACAATCACGAATTGCTATATTTACCTTGTGTCTGGTGAAGATTTTGAATATTACACTGGCACAATCTATGGCTATGCGGATTCTACAGCACAGACTTATGCGGAAACGTATGGTTATACTTTTACTGCAATTGAAGAAAGCAGCAGCACAGGTACGCTGCATATTGTAGACGAAAACGATGATGTTTCGGCAGGTCTTGAAAGTGAGATCATTGCACAATATGCGGCAGCCTATCCGGATGTCGATCTGAGCGACTTTTCACTTGTGTTTCTTCCGGGTAGTTCTTATATTTATGAGAATTATTCTAGCACTTATTGTTTTGCTATGTATTATCAAAATACCTATCTGCTTTGTAACATCGTTACAGTTTATGTGAGGACGGATGGTGAAGTGGAGGCAGGGATTGTGGACGAATCCTTGATCGATTACTGCCTATCATCCCTCGATCCGAATTATCTCTCAGAGGAAGAAATTTTGCGCTATGTTTGCTGCGAGGCAGATGATAATATCTTATCAGATGAGCCGTTATCAATTACGCTTGCAGTAGGCAAAAATTTTTGCGAGACAGTAGCGGGAGTTTCGCTGACGTATGCAATCACATATGAATATACCGATGGGGAACGCATCTTTTTCTTCGATGCGTATACTGGCATGGGATTGGCATACATGAATGGCTGGGACGATGGAATCCAGTACGGCTGGAAAGGTATGATGCAGCTGTCGTATTCTGAAGAAGATGACGTATATACATTTACGGTGGAATCCACATATAGCGATTTGGATGGCTGGCTTACGTTAGCGGACGTTGACACAGGCGAGGAACTGGCGGTGATGACAGAAGCGGGAACGACAGAGGATGGATATTATCGTTATACCTGTTCTGTGACATTGCCTTCGGATACAGATACAACCAAAACGCTATACGCTTATATCGAGCATGATGATCTTTGGCCCGGAGATGTGAGCGAATTGGAGGTTTCTAATTTCATAACAGTGGAGATCAGTGGGACACAGACGACTACCACTACAACCTATATTTACACTACGACAGAAACAGAAACTACCATTGTTGGATGCAAATATATCTATCTGGATACTGAGCCGGACAAAACAACATACAGTATTGGGGAAGAACTGGATTTAACGGGGCTTTTGGTTTCGGTTTATGTGGAAACATGGTGCGTACAGGAGCGTGTTTCACCGATTGATGCTTCTGGCTTTACGATTGACACTTCAGCGTATGACAATATAACCGCAGGTACATATCCGATTTATGTTTCTTATAGTGGTGCGCTTAACCGTGTTACAATTGAGGTAGAAGTGATTGACAGCGAAACGACTGTCACAACTGTTTCCGAAGAAACCACCACGACTACCACAGAAACGACAACCACTACCAGCACAACAACTGAAAACGGCTCTAGCATTGTCGGCGACGTCAATCTAGATGGCACAGTTAGCCTAGCGGATACCGTGTTCTTGAATAAATACATATCAGGTGCAGTTTCCCTTAATGACCAAGCCTATGCGAACGCCGATGTCAACGCAGACGGCTCAGTAGACAGCGACGATGCGTTGACACTGCTGAAATTTTAGGTGCAGTTGATTGCAGAAATACCGTATACAAAATAAAAAATGAGGAAAAAATGGGATGAAAATTTTTGGGAAAATGATGGCACTTGCAGTTACAGAAGCCATGTTGCTCACGGGTGTATCCTTACAGAATTGGGTACCGCAAATGGCAGAATTGGTAGCTGTTGCGGATGAAAGCGAAGAGACCTATACCTATAGCGACTTGACTTATGCTTATTTGGAAGACGGAACAATCGAAATTACAGATTGTGATATAACAGAGACGGTCTTTGAAGTACCATCGGAAATAGATGGCGTTACTGTTAACGTGTATTGGTGACAGTGCATTTTCTACACAAAAGACATTGGTTTCTGTTACGCTGCCGGATACCATTACCAGCATTGGTGGCTGTGCATTTATGTCGTGCAGCAGTTTGGAGGAAATTGAGATTCCAAATAGTGTGACTTATATTGATGCCCTTGCATTTTTTTCTACGCCTTGGCTTTTAGAAAAGCAAGCGGAAGATCCTCTTGTGATCGTAAATTCCAATATTTTGGTAGATGCCCAGACAGCCGCTGGCGAAGTTATCGTTCCCGAAGAAGTGACTACGATTTCCCCTTATGCGTTCTATTTTTGTCACTATGTGGAAAGCGTGGAGATTTAGGGCGACGTCACTACCATTGATTATAGTACATTTTCTAATTGCGATTGTCTGACCGAAATCACCCTTCTGAACAGTATCACTGCAATTGAACGGCGTGCTTTTTGTGGCTATACCGCTCTGACGGATGTCTATTTTGAAGGAACACAAGAAGAATGGGATGCCATAACAATTGATTCAGAAGAAAATGACTGTTTGACAAATGCTACCATTCATTGTCTCGGAAGCATAGAACCGAAACCGAGTGGTGATTTTGGTTTGGAAAGCGAACCGGATAAAGTGACATATATAGTAGGCAAAGAACTGGATTTCACCGGCTTACAAGTCATACTTACATACAGTTCGATAGGTGGTTATGATGGTCCTGATCTAGCTTTAATCTATATCGGAAATCCTCTTGAGGATCTGGAAAAGTTTGTGGTAGATACCAGTGCATTTGACAGCAGCACACCGGGGAGTATGAAATTACGATTTCTTGTACCGACGAAACAAAATATCAATATTGGGTGTTTGCTGTAGAACCGTTGTGTTCTTTTACCGTGATTGTCACAGACGGCGAAACCACTACCACCACTGAAAACGGCTCTAGCATTGTCGGCGACGTTAATCTGGATGGCACAGTTAGCCTGGCAGATACCGTGTTCTTGAATAAATATATATCAGGTGTAGTTTCCCTTAACGACCAAGCCTATGCGAACGCCGATGTCAACGCAGACGGCTCAGTAGACAGCGACGATGCGTTGACGCTGCTGAAATTTCAGGTGCAGTTGATTGATGTGCTGCCGTATGATGAAACCAAATAAAGTTTTTATACAAAACAAAGAGATACTATAATTGACTCTGTAAGAGAAAGAATGAAAAACAGGAGGTTAGAAGTTAAAATTCTAACCTCCTGTTTCCGACTATCTACGCTCTAGAATCAGATTGCTTTTATAAATGTTAGGTTCATCTTTGCGGGAAGGTAGAAAAAGTTTCTCTGTATGAAATCAATTTTCATCAAACTTTTACCTTTTTTTTTATCACATTAGTAATGTAAAATCATCATGTAATCAGCTGATTTTGTGTAGATTGTATAATATGCATAGAAATTCGGTGGATTCAGAAAATTTTGTAAGGACAGGGTGAAAAACGATTGTCCGGAATGGAGTAGAAAATGAGGAAGAAAAAAATATTGGCAATGCTAGTGTCTACAGGATTGTTGGTTGGGTTGGCTAGTGGCTTAACAGGATGCGGCGACATAGAGACAGAAAATGAATCTGAGGAAGAGACTGCGGATAGCATAATTCCAGATGATGCTACTTGGCTTGATGGTAACGCATATTATGCTTACGATGATTCGTTGGCATGGGATGAAGCAGAAGCATTTTGTACAGAACTTGGCGGGCATCTGATTTCTATCAACTCCAAAGAGGAACAGTCTCTTACGGTAAAATTGGCAAAGGAAACTGGAAAAGACAATATATGGACGGGCGGCTATCTGGATGACGATACCTGGGCGTGGACAGATGGCAGTAACTTTTTCTCTTACACCAACTGAGATACATCACAACCGGATTCTTATGATGGCGTTGAAGCTTACATACGTTTTACTAGTTTCGATATTTACTATGAAGAAACAAATTGGACTGCAAATGAAGGAAAATGAAATGACATAGCACTCAGTGGTGACAGCGATGCACCGCTAAGTAGTTTTGGCTTTATTTGTGAATGGCAGGATGCGACTAGATTGTTGTAAAAACAAGGATATAGCTGGAAAAAGATACAATGAAATAATCATAAAACCTCCCTATTCAATCAAAAGGGAGGTTTTTAATGCCTACGTGGCACCCACTTATATTTACATCGATTAACACGTGTTCCATAAAAATTGTAGCTTGACAAGTTACGAATAGCATGATATAATAGAATTGAAATGTAAAATTTATAAACAGTTTCAAACGGTTTTATAGAAACCTTTGGAACATGAAATCGAGCAAGGAGGTTAATATGACATTACAAGAAGCAATGTGCGTGCGGCATAAGGTGAGCAAATACAAAGATAAGCCGCTATCGGCTGATATTGTCCGACAGCTTGATGACAGAATTAAGGTGCAAAATCAGAAATATGGTTTGAAGATGCAGCTTTTCACGGAGCGCAAGGATGCAATGCCAGGGATTATAGCTGCACTGATGTCAAAGGGTGTAAAAAACTACATCATCCTGGCAGGTTTCAACGCACCGGGCATAGATGAGAAATTGGGGTACAGCAGTGCCGATTTGATGCTTTATGCACAAACGCTCGGTTTGAATACTTGGTGGATTGGTGGAATGTACAGTTGGAAGAATGCAAAGAAGAATATCAATGCAGGAGAGGACACCAAAATTATCGGAATCGTTGTGGTTGGCTATGGTGAGAATCAGGGTATTCCGCATAAATCCAAAGCAGCTTCTGAGATTGCGTCCTATGAGGGTACTGCACCGGAGTGGTTCAAAGCAGGTGTTTCAGCGGCTCTGTTAGCACCAACGGCAATGAACAAGCAGGCATTTACCATCAAAGGGAAAGACAACAAGGTTCGCATGACTTGTGATAATGGTTCTTATTCCAGAGCTAATTTGGGAATTGGAAAATATCATTTTGAACTGGGTGCTGGTAAGGACAATTTTAAGTGAAAAAAAGCAAGGTTTTCCTAAAAATTAACCTTGCTTTTTTTACGTTTATAAAAGAATTGATATTGTCAATATCGGTCGAAGAATTTCCCCTTGTCTATAATGTACAAGATGCCGAATATTTTATTGTAAAATTTCACAAAATTTGTAATTTTCGCTTGACATTTCTCTCCCCCCCCTTGTGGTATAATAAAAACAGTAAAAAAGAACAACCTTACACCATGATGCACAGAAAAAGGAGGCTCAGTTTTTTTTGCATCGCTTTTGAGACAAAATTTACGACTTATTTTTAGACTTCTAGGAGGGACGTTACATGAAGAAAAAGAAATTCGCTGCAATTTTTGCCGCTGTGGCAATCGCAGCAACACCTGTTTCCACCTTAACGGCGTCGGCGGAGGATTCAGTAGATGCGACGACGACGACAATTTACGGGGACATCAACGGCGATGGAAGTATCAAGTATAAGCTCTTCTACAGATGTTTCAAGTTCTGATGCAGATTTAAATGCTTTAATCGGGACAAATGACAGATATACTGACAATGCTTTAAATGGTATTGTTCGTATTTCGATGAATTGTGGCTATGGCACCGGATTTGTAGTAGATGAACACACAATTGCAACTGCTACACATTGTGTCTACACACATAGTTCTGGTTCTGATAGCGACACTTACATTACAGGAATTAGATTTTATGATGATTCAGGTGAATTAGAAAAGGTGATTTACGATCCTGTAGAATATCATGTGCCGTATTATTATATTACCGCTGTTCTCGGAGATAGCAACGAGAACCAGAGAAAATATGATTATGCATTAATCACTGTTGAAGATGACTTGAGCGATTATATGTGTTTCAATTTAGGTACAGTTCTAGATGATTTTATTTCTTCGGATACGCTTGTTTATGTGACAGGCTATTTAGATACTACAAGAAAAACAGGCGAAGGAAATGCTATAAGCGAAGAGGAAATATCTAGCTTATATAGTAAAGCTAATACAAGCTTTACCCTGTTTTATGATTGCGACACTGAAGGCGGTACAAGTGGTGGTCCTGTGTATATCAAAACTAGTTTTCGAGGGCAAGAATATATTATACAGTAATTGGTATTCATAGGGGTGGTGTGACGGATAGTTATAATAACGGTGCTCGGATGACACCAACATTACTTCGTTTTTACTTGAATAACCCTAATGTCTAAGAAAGGAATGATTTTTATGAAGAAAAAAACTCGAATTTTGTCAACCATTTTAGCTGCTGTGATTTGCAGCTGTGTGTATATTGGCTCACTTCCTAATTTTGCAGATGCAGCAGCATATCCCACTTACGATATAGAATTGCCAAATGGATATGATGATTATACTTTTGTGGGTTATACTGGACACTGGATGGGTAGTGAATATTATTCATCTGTGCTTTATCAAAAACCAGAGGAAAGTTCTACAAAGTTGTTTGAATTGACTTTGTACTATACAAATTGCACAACTTTGACGTTGAGTGAGGACGGTCTTGAAACGTTTGAAGAAATTTATGCAGAGTACGAAGATACGTTGGATTTTGATTATTGTGAGACTGGCGGATCATCTCCTTTTATCGTTGATGATACATACATAGAAGAGGTTAGGGTTTATTTGTACGATCGTGCACCCATCAGCGAAACAATACCGGATGAACAGCTTGAATTTACAGTAAAAAAAGATATCTTGGTTACGTTCTGTGATGTTCTGGATGAAGCGGATGTTTTGTTGTCGGCTGAATACCATTACACAAATTGGTGTGGTCAGGATGGATACTACGACCAGACAATAATATTTACAGGTGCGCCGGAGGGTGAAACTGAGCAAATTCAAGAAATTGTTTCTGCTTATGACGATGATGCTGTGGTGACAGAAACATCTGCGGATGAAACCGGTACAATTTATACAATTTCACCAGTAGAAGATTATAATGTAAGCAATGAAATTAGAACCGTTTTGCTTACAGAATACTCGGGTACTTCTGTTATAAAATATTGTGAATTTTTGGATAGTTCATCTGATGTGCAAACATCCTCTATCGACCTTCTCGCCGAAGAAATCGCCCTCTACGGCGACATGGACGGAGACGAAGAAATCTCCTTAAACGATGCCTATCTGATACAAGCGGCTTTTGCGGACGAAGCCGCCGGTCTGGATTCTGGTTTTACGGATACCCAGAAAACCGCAGCAGATATTGACGGCGACGGTGTAATAACCATCAAAGATGCGTATTATATGATGATGTATTTCGTAAGCCAATCTGCGGGAAATGCGGTTTCTTGGGAAGAAATTATTGGATGATCGTTTTCACGATGCAAACAATCTAGAACATAATCGTGCGGTTGGATTCTTTACGTATCTGGCCGCATTTATTTTCATCCATTGTGCAGAAAAAAACAGGTGTGAAAAATTTTTGCACCTGTCCTTTTTTTATTTTTATGACGATTCTTTATATACCGTATTTATTTGTAGAAACCTTGACACCTACGCCCATGGTTGAAGCGACAGTACAGGACTTTAAATAGGTACCCTTTGCAGCTGCCGGTTTTGCCTTGACAATTGCTTCTATCAGGGTTTCAAAGTTTTGGGACAGCTTTTCCGTGCCGAAAGAAGCTTTCCCGATTGGACAGTGGATGATATTCGTTTTATCCAGACGATATTCAATCTTACCTGCCTTTGCCTCTGTGACAGCCTTAGCCACATCTGGTGTAACAGTACCTGCCTTCGGGTTTGGCATCAACCCACGAGGCCCGAGGATTTTACCCAAACGACCAACCAGACCCATCATGTCCGGAGAAGCGATAACAACGTCGAAATCCATCCAGTTTTCCTTGGTGATACGATCTACTAAATCTTGTCTGCCCACATAATCAGCACCGGCAGACTGTGCTGCTTCATACTTGTCTTCCTTACAGAATACCAGAACACGAACTTTTTTACCGGTACCATTCGGCAGTACAACTGCGCCACGAACCTGTTGGTTGGCGTGGCGAGAGTCTACACCCAGACGAATATGTGCTTCGACGGTTTCGTCGAATTTTGCCTTTGCATTCTCGCAAACCAAAGTCAGTGCTTCTTCGGCTGCATATTGCTTGCCAGCATCTACAGCCTTACGGCTGTCATTATATTTCTTTCCGTGTTTCATGTTAATTAAATCCTCCTAGTTTAGTGGTGCGCTGACGTATACATCAGCTAGCGGAATGTTCCTCCCACTTTTTTTGACAGCCTTTAGTCTACGACAACGATACCCATTGAGCGAGCAGTACCGGCAATCATGGACATAGCAGCCTCTAAAGAACCAGCGTTTAAGTCGGGCATTTTCTGCTCTGCGATCTTCTGAATCTGTTCCTTTGTGATATTGGCAACCTTATTTTTATTTGGTTCGCCGGAAGCGGTTTCGATGCCGCAAGCTTTCTTAATGAGTACAGCTGCAGGCGGAGTCTTTGTGACAAAGGAGAACGAGCGATCTGCATAAACAGTGATGACAACTGGAATGATCATACCGATGTCATTCTTGGTACATTCATTAAATTCCTTTGTGAATGCCATAATATTGACACCATGCTGACCCAGAGCCGGACCAACAGGCGGTGCAGGAGTAGCCTTTCCTGCCGGAATCTGTAGTTTAATATAACCTGTTACTTTTTGTGCCATTGCGCACACCTCCATATTGTGGTTACGGCGAGAGGTATTTTCACGACCTCTCTCCCACTTTTGGAAGTCAAATTTTACTGTTTTGACTTCGTCTTTTTAATCTTTTTGTTAAATATCCTGATGGACAATCTGGTCTACTTGCAGCGTTGCCAGTGTTTCACGACCGAACATAGAAATCAGCACATCGACAGTTCCCTCGTCCAAGTCGATTTTTTGTACAACGCCAGTGAAGCCATCCATTGCCGTACCGAAAACAACCACATAGTCGCCTACGTCGTAGTTCAGCTCTAGCTTTTTGCCCAGCTGGTTGACGCCTAGTGCTGCGACTTCTTTTTCTGACAGTGGTGTCGGTTCTGAACCGGGTCCGACGAATCCGGTAACGCCACGGATATTTTTCATAACGTGCCATGTATCGTCGGTATAGACCATTTTTAACAGAACGTAACTGGGGAATGTTTTCCGTTCCACTTCTCGTTTTTGCGGCTTGCCATTTTTGTCTTCTGTGACTTCTTCCACCATTTCCGTGGGAACCTGTACTTCCTGGATGAGGTCATAAAGCTTGCGGTTTTCCACGACCTTTTCAATATCCTTTGCTACCTTATTTTCATAGCCGGAATAGGTATGAATGACATACCATTTCGCTGCTTCTGACATAGTATAATCCTCCCAAGTTTCTTTTTTGTCACGTTTTTAGCTGGAAAGTCCCATAAAGAATTCCATTAGCTGCAGCAGTCCGGTATCAATTAGACCGATGAGAACCGATCCAATGAGTATCACTGCCAAGACAACAAGGGTATTGTTAAATACTTTCTTTCTGTCCGGCCAAACAACTTTTTTGAATTCTTTTCTCAGATCTTTGAACCAGCTGCCGATTCGGGCGAAAATGTTCTTCTTTCCCTTTGGCTTTTGCTTTTTGTTACTAGAATCTTTTTTTGCTACAGCTTTTGCTTCTTTTGCAGCTGCCTTTTCTGCTTTTTTGGTTTCCTTGCTGTCAGACTGCTCGGTTTTTGCAGACGGCTCTGCAGCATTCTTTTCAATTTCTGCCATTGCATGAGCCTCCCATTACTTTGTTTCTCTGTGCAGCGTATGCTTCCGGCAGAACTTGCAGTGCTTATTCATTTCAATCCGTTCCGGGTTGTTTCGCTTGTTCTTTTTGGTCACATAATTGCGGCGCTTGCACTCGGTACAAGCCAACGTGATTTTCACTCTCATTATTCGGCACCTCCTGTTTGTTACTTCTCTGATGGGATTATCCCATAGAGCCGGAATTCGCTCTGCTGTATGCAATTGCATCTTCCACACATTTGCCTCCCTCTTGTATGCAGAAACACTTTCTGGAAATCGTTCGCTTCAAAAGTGCATAAAAATAACCTCTGCAATAAAGAGGTAAATATATTATATCATATGCGACTCGATTTGTCAAGGGCTATTTTAAAAAAATTTTGGAACAGCATTCGTTTTACAAGAAATCGCCTTTTTTTCGCATGAAATATCGATTTTTTTGAAAAAGCACTTGCTTCTTTTTTTGATTTGTGATACAATAAATATATGTGACTTCTATGTGCAAAGCGTTTGAAGGAGAATTGATTTAGAAAGGAAAGTTATATATGGCAAAAACACGTGTAGCCGTACTTTTTGGCGGTGTATCCAGTGAACATGATATTTCTCTTATGTCTGCAGAAAATGTGATTCGCAGTATTCCTAAAAGCAAGTATGAGGTACTTTGCATTGGTATCACGAAAAAGGGTAGGTGGCTTTTTTTTCCAGGTGACTATAGCGAGATCTCTACCGGTCAGTGGGAACAGAATTCTGACTGCTGTGCGGCGATACTCTCGCCTGATCCCTTGCATGGTGGTATTATCGCCATTGAAAACGGGGAAACCTATATTAAAAAGGTAGATGTAGTTTTTCTGGTGCTTCACGGCAGAAATGGCGAGGATGGGCGCATACAGGGAATGCTGGAGATGGCACGAATTCCATACGTAGGATGTGGCGTATTGAGTAGTGCTGTTTGTATGGATAAAGGTATGACACATATCGCACTGCAATATCACGGGATTCAAATGGCACGATGGGCTTGCGTGCATCAACGTGAAATTGACAAGCTAGACGAAAAATGTATGGCAATAGAAGAGACATTAGGATTTCCACTGTTCGTGAAACCGGCAAACGCTGGTTCTTCTGTAGGCGTAAACAAGGCAAGTAATGAGGAATGTCTAAAAGAGGCGATTCAGATTGCCTTTACTCACGACGAAAAGGTGATTATCGAGGAATATATCGAGGGAACAGAATTAGAAGTTGCTGTCTTTGGTTATGATGCACCCTTCGCCTCCTATGTAGGTGAAATTGAACCCGCTGCAGAGTTTTATGATTTCGACGATAAGTATGTGAATGGCACTTCCAAGCTGCACATCCCTGCACGGATTCCCGACGATATCTCCGAACGAATTCGGGTAATTGCTGTAGATGCTTACTCGAAATTGGGCTGTAAAGGTTTGGCTCGTGTGGATTTCTTCTTACGCAAGGACGGCAACGTGGTTTTGAACGAAATCAATACCATGCCCGGCTTTACAGGGATTAGTATGTATCCGAAACTGATGGAACATCTTGGCATGAGCCAAGAATATTTGGTGGATAAGCTTTTGGAACAGGCGATGGAAAATACTGCACGCAGCTAATTGGGAGAACGAGAATGAAGAATGATGCAATTGGAGTGTTTGACTCTGGACTCGGTGGACTTACAGCAGTGAAGGAACTGAATGCCATTTTGCCCCATGAGAATATTATCTATTTTGGTGACACCGCACGGATTCCCTATGGAGGACGCAGTCCGGAAACGGTAATGCGCTATGCGAAAGAGGATGCGGCGTTTTTGCGGCAGCACGCTGTAAAAATGATTATTGCTGCCTGTGGCACGGTGAGTTCCGTGGTAGGGGATTGTCCGTTTATTATAGATATGCCTTTTACTGGCGTTGTGTGCCCCACTGTCCGGACGGCAGTGAAAGAGACACACAATGGAAAAATCGGTGTTATCGGCACACTTGCGACAGTGCGCAGCGGCAGCTATGAAAAAGAAATTAGTCGCCTAGATCCGAATATTGTTGTGACGGCACAGTCCTGTCCGATGTTTGTGCATTTGGTGGAAAATGGATACACTGATTTTGAAAATCCGGTGACACGGCTTATAGCAGAGGAATATCTGACACCGGTGCGGGAAGCTGGCGTAGATACGTTGATTTTGGGATGCACCCATTATCCTGTGATTCGAGATATTATTGCCGATTTGATGGGAGATGGAGTGAAGCTGATTTCCTCTGGCGCAGAGGCGGCGAAATATGCAAGATGCTGTTTAGAAGAACAAGACCTGCTTGCTGATCGTGAGACAGACGGAGAGAATACCTATTACGTCAGCGACAGCACGGAACAGTTTGTGGAAAATGCGGGACATTTTCTGGAACAGAATGTAGTGGGAAAGGTTTTTCGCTGTAGCTTGCAATAATACGAAAAGGAATGGGATACATGGACGTTTTGATTACCTTGGAGAACGCACAAATCTCAGAGGATGGGGAAGAGAAGAAAATAGAATTGATTGCAGTAGGGGAATGTCAATGGAAAGAAGATGGTACACTAGAATTATCCTATCCGGATTCTGAAATTACCGGATTTTCTGGATCGAAGACGATCATTCGTGTAACGCCGGAAATGCTGGTAACCGTGACACGTGGTGGACTCATTGTCTCGAATCTTACAATGGAAGAAGGAAAGAAACATTATAATCTTTATCGGACGCCCTTTGGTGAAATGTTACTCGGCATTCAGGCGAAGAAGCTGTACATGGAACGGCGAGAAAATGGGGGCATCTTGCGGTTACATTATGTGGTGGATACCAATGCTTTGATCATATCGGAAGATCATATTGAGTTAACTTGGGAAGAACAGCCAAAGCATGTGGCACAAGAGTCACTTTAATTATTTTATTATCATTATATTAAAAAAGGAAAATGTGTATGGATTGTATCAAACAAGCGTCGGAAACACTTCGTCAGCTGTTGTTGGATGGCTTGGGACAGCTGGTAGCAGCGGAGAAAATTCCAGCAGTACCGATTCCATCGTTTCAAGTGGAAATTCCTGCGGATAAAGCCCACGGCGACTTTGCTGCAAATGTTGTATTAGTCAGCGCAAAAGTGTTTCGCATGGCACCGAAAAAAATTGCGGTATTGTTGTTGGAGGCAGTACCGTTGGAAGGAACAATTTTTGAACGAGCCGAGGTGGCAGGTCCTGGATTTCTGAATTTCTTCTTGAAGCAGCAGTGGTTTGCGGATGTGGTTCAGACAGTGTTGACCGAAAAAGAACAGTATGGCAAGACTCAAACCGGTTGTGGAAAGCGTGTTCTGGTAGAATTTGTTTCTGCAAACCCTACGGGGCCGATGCATATTGGCAATGCGAGGGGCGGTGCATTGGGCGATAGTCTGGCAGAAATTTTAAGCTGGACGGGTTGGAATGTGGAACGTGAGTTCTATGTTAATGATGCCGGTAACCAGATTGAAAAGTTCGCTACGTCGTTGGAGGTACGCTATCTACAGCACTTTGATTCTTCTGTAGAAATGCCGGAGGATGCTTATCAGGGTGCGGATATTGTGGAATATGCTGAAAATTTTATTGCAGAACATGGTGATGCCTATGTGCAGACAGATGCAAAAAAACGGCGGGATGCATTGGTTGCGTACGCACTACCACAGAATATTGCAGGTTTGGAACGTGACTTGAAAAAGTATCGGATTGTCTATGATAACTGGTTTCGGGAGAGTACGCTGCACCAAAACGGCAGAGTACAGTGGGTTATTGATGAATTGACAAGACGTGGTTGTACTTATGAAAAAGAAGGTGCCATTTGGTTTCAGGCAGAGCAGTTTGGCGCAGATAAGGACTTCGTCTTGGTGCGTGCCAATGGAATCCCTACCTATGTGGTGCCGGATATTGCCTACCATTATGATAAATTAATGGTACGCAATTTCGATAAGGCAATTGATATTCTAGGTGCAGACCACCACGGCTATGTGCCACGATTGAAAGCTGCATTGAAAGCGTTAGGTGTCGATACCGATCGTCTTGATGTGGTGCTAATGCAAATGGTTATGCTCATGCGTGATGGCGAGGCAATTAAACTGTCGAAGCGCAGTGGAAAGGCAATTACACTGGTAACACTGCTGGATGAAATTCCACTGGATGCGGCACGGTTTTTCTTTAATACTCGTGAGGCAAATTCACACTTTGAATTCGATTTGGATCTGGCAGTGGAAAAATCTTCGCAAAATCCTGTGTATTACGTTCAGTATGCCCACGCCCGTATTTGTAGTTTGATGCGTACTATGGCGGAGGAGGGACTGACGCAGGAGCAGTGTGATGCAAAAAATCTGACTTTGCTGACACATCCGACAGAAATCGAGCTGATTCGCCATTTAGCGACATTGCCCTCTGAATTGGATACTGCAGCAAGGCAGTATGATCCGTCAAGGGTCACAAAATATGTGGTGGAGCTGGCAACCATGTTCCATCGATTTTATGATGCGTGCAGCATGAAATATGCTGAAACTTCAGAAATACAGCAGGCACGGCTGCTGCTCAGCGGAGCGGTATGTCAAGTGATTTCTAATTGCTTACGGATTCTAAAAGTGACTTGTCCTGAGAAAATGTGAGGATTTTGTTCCAAAAAGTCATCAGTACGTGAAAAAGATTACATTTGCGTTACAATGCAAATAGTAAAAAAAGTATTTTATGTGATGAAACAGGAAAAAGCATCGGTGATACATAAAAAACTACGGAAAGTTTAATGTTGAGTTCACAAACTAAGCCGTGAAATATGTTATAATTTGTAATATATTGAACTTGGCGGAGCTTGTGCTAGATTGTTTAGAAAGGGAGTTCCATATGTCAAATAAACTATTTCAAGGGTTGGTACATCAAATGCGTGACGCCGTTGGCGTAACGATCGGTGTTGTAGATGAGTCAGCGACTATTATTGCTTGCAGCGATTTGAATTGGGTGGGGACAACGAATGAGTTTGTTTCTTTGGATTTGAATGATGTTCACGATATCTTTATTCGTGACGGCTATACTTATAAGCCGTTTGGTTCTCGTACAAAGCCGGAGTATGCGGTTTTTGTGGAGGGCATGGATGATAATGCTGCAAAGTATGCGAACATTTTAGCAATTTCGCTGTTTAATATCAAGCAATATTATGATAAAAAGTATGATCAAAATAATTTCATCAAAAATATTGTTCTGGACAATATTTTACCTGGAGACATTGTTATCAAAGCACAGGAGCTGCACTTTAACGTAGAAGTGAGCCGTGTGATATTGCTCATTCGGATCGTTTCGGCGAACGATGTTTCAGCATATGATGTCATCCAAAACCTATTCCCAGATAAAAACAAAGATTTTGTGTTTACGATTTCTGAAACGGATATTGTTTTGGTGAAAGAAATCAAGGAGTCGGTGGATACAAAGGATTTGGAAAAGTTGGCGAGATCTATCGCAGATACTCTGAGTTCAGAATTTTATACTCGTGTCAATGTAGGGATTGGAACAATTGTAACTGGTGTAAAGGAATTGTCTCGCTCGTTCAAGGAGTCACAAATAGCTTTGGAAGTAGGAAAGGTATTTGACGCCGATAAGGCAATTGTCAGCTATGACAATCTGGGAATTGCTCGTTTGATTTATAATCTGCCGACAACCCTGTGTGAGACGTTCCTCCACGAAGTGTTTAAGCGTGGCAGTATTGAATCACTGGATCATGAAACGTTGTTTACGATTCAGAAATTTTTTGAAAACAACTTGAATGTGTCGGAAACCTCCCGAAAGCTATTCGTACACCGAAATACTCTGGTGTACCGATTGGAAAAAATTAAGAAGCTGACGGGACTTGATTTGCGAGAATTTGATCATGCAATTATCTTTAAGATTGCGCTGATGGTTAAGAAATATCTTTCCGTAAATCCGGCAAAATTTTAAATGGATGAATGCGACTGAAACAGTCGCATGAAAGGATGTGTGCAAGCTTGGTTGAACTGAAAGATGTTTCCGTAACATATTTCAGTGGTGTAGATGCACTACACCATGTTAATGTCAAAATCAACGACGGAGACTTTGCTTTCGTAGTTGGGCCTTCTGGTGCAGGAAAAAGCACCATGATTAAGTTGATTCTCAAAGAAATTAACCCCACAAGCGGTTCGATTACCGTAAACGGCTACAATCTGAATCATCTGCGTCGTCGTCGTATTCCTGCACTGCGCCGCACGATTGGATTTGTTTTTCAAGATTTTCGCCTGATTTCATCGATGACAGTTTATGAGAACGTGGCGTTTGTGCTGCGAGTTATTGATGCACCTGTGAAGTATATCCGGAAGCGAGTCCCTTATGTGATAGGACTGGTGGGACTTTCTGATAAGAAAGATGTTTATCCGGATCAACTCTCCGGTGGTGAGATGCAGCGTGTGGCAATTGCTAGGGCATTGGTCAATGACCCTCAGCTAATTATTGCAGATGAACCTACTGGAAATATCGATCCGGTGTTGTCTTATGAAATTGTACAACTGTTGCAGGGCATCAACAATATCGGAACGACAATTCTGATGGTTACCCACGATCATGCCCTCGTCAAAGAATTCGGTGGGCGTGTTATCAATATCGAGCAAGGTTATGTGAAATTCGACGAACTGATTGGAGGGAATCTAATCAATGAAGTTTAGTGGTGTCAGGTATCTTGCAGGTCAGGGTGTAGAAAATATTTGGAAAAATAAAATGATGGCATTTGCTTCATTTTGCGTATTACTGGTCTCGATCCTCTTGGTAGGAATGTCTATTCTGTTTTATATGAACCTAAGCTCCATAATTAGTGGCATTGAGGACAAAAACGAGGTGATTGTCTATTTAAATGAGGACACAACTAATGAAGAAGTAGTGGAATTTCGATCAAAGCTCGAACAGATTGACAACATCAGCAGCATTAGCTTTTACTCGAAAGAACAGGCATTTGAAGATTTGAAAGAGAGTATGTCGGATTATGAGATGCTGTTCGACTCTCTTGGAGACGATAATCCGTTGATTGATGGGTATCGTATTCGCATTGACGATATTTCGATTATTTCTACTACAATAGTAGAAATTAATGAGTTGGATCATATTTATTCGATTCGTGCGCCCATGGATTTTGTAAACTTGTTGACGGAACTGCGAAAAACAGTTAGTATTATATTCGGCGTAATTATTGTTGCGTTGGTTGCAATTTCGGTTGTTATTGTCTCTAACGCAACAAAAGCAAGCGTGTTTGCACGACGGGAAGAAATTCAAATTATGAAGTATGTCGGTGCGACGAATTCATTTATTTGCTTTCCGTTCTTTATAGAGGGTATAGTGACCGGATTACTCGCTGGTGGCATAGCCTTGGTTATTACATGGCTTGGATATGATTCGCTGGTAGGACTTTTGACTGGTCAAACAGATATTTTATCTGTGATTGGTATGGGAAGCATCATACCTTTCCAAGATGTCGCATGGAAAGTGACAATTGCTTATTTATTGTCGGGTACGTTGTTTGGCGCATTTGGCAGTATGGTTTCTATGCGAAAGCATTTAAACGTCTGAGGAGGCATTTCGATTTTATGAGTAATCAGAAGTACAAAAAAAATCATTCAAAGAAAACAAAAGCACTTCGTGCAGTTAGCGGTATTGTCTGTCTGTCGATGCTTGCGACAAGTCTTGCCGCAACGTCTGATTGGGCACCACTTCGGGATATTCCAGTTTCGGCAATGACACTGGAAGAACTACAAGAAGAGCGTGAAGCAAATGAGGCAAAGATTGCAGAAAAACAGGCAGAATTGGATTCATTGCAATCGGATTTAGATGAAAATGAAGAATATCAAGAAGTGTTACAAGAAAAAATTGCCTTACAGCAGGACAACTTGGAGATTGTAAACGAAGAGCTGAGCCGCATTAGCGATTCCATTGATGAAACGACTGCAACGATTGAAAGGACAGAAGACGAAATCGTTGTTATGGAAGCAGACATTGAAGTTGGCTTAGATGAATTTAAGCAGCGGCTGCGTGCAATGTATGTACAGGGGAACGATAGCTTGGCATCTGTACTGGTTGGAGCAACAGATTTCTATGATTTGTTGTCGAAATACGAGTTGATTTCTCATGTGGCACAGCATGATAATGATCTTGTCAATGGCTTAAAAGAATCTTTGGAAGAATGCAATGCCAAGAAAGAGGAACTGGAAGAGCAGAAAACAACGCTGATAGAACAACAAGACGAACAAAAAGAAAAGAAAGAAGAATTTACAGAACAGTTAGAAGCACTACAGGATACATATTCTGAAACAACTGAGGCACAGGAGGCTTTGGCACGGGAACAGGAACAGTTAAACCAAGATGTGGAAGATCTGGAAGCGACGAATGATGTTCTTGATGCAGAAGAAGAAGAAATTCAGGCTGCGATTGCACAGGCGGCAAAGGAAGAAGAAGAACGGAAGGCGGCAGAAGAAGCCGCTGCGGCTGCGGAAGCAGCAGTGGCAGATAACTCCGAAAGTTCCTCTGAATCGGAATTTAGCATAAGCACAAATACAGGTTCGAGCAGTTCTTCCAGCAGCACATCGAAGAATTCTACTTCTAGTAATTCCGGCAGTAGCTCGTCTTCGAGCAGTTCCAGCTCGTCAAAGGCAACGACCGCTGCAACCACTGCTGCAACAACGGCTTCTACAACAACGACTACAACTTCGTCTTCCAGCAGCAGTTCTAGCAGCTCCAGTTCTGGTTTTGCTTGGCCAAACCCTAGTAGCTATGTCGTCTCCAGTGGCTTCGGCAGTCGATGGAGTACGAATCATAATGGTATTGACATCGCAGGTGGTAACGCTGGCACGGCTGTTGTAGCTTCGAAGAGTGGTACAGTAATTAAAGTAGTGAGTGGTTGTACCCATAACTATGCGAAATCTTCCAGCTGTGGCTGTGGCGGTGGCTATGGAAACTATGTAATTATCCAGCATGACAGCACATATACGACATTGTATGGACATATGGCGTCGGTTACTGTTTCAGTTGGTGACACCGTTTCACAGGGTCAGACCATCGGTTACGTGGGAAGCACCGGTTATTCTACCGGATTTCACTTGCACTTTGAAATCCGTGTCAACGGTACGGCAGTTGATCCAATGACGTATTTGGGGTAATGGATGTATAAAATGAAGAAGTGATGTATAAGATAAGATGCACCGTGTTCGGAAAAGTTCCGGACACGTTGTGTATCGGAAAGGACAGAGGTGAGATTTTAGACTGTTGTCTTTTTTCTTTTCTGATTGAGAAATGAGGTTTTGTGACAATGAAAAAAAAATCGCAAAAGAATGCAGAGACACCGAAGCATACTGTAGTACAGATTCAAAAATCTACACTCGTTTTTTTGATTGCCATTTGTTTTATTCTAGCAATTGGTATGGCTTTGGGCTTTGCTCGTAGTTTTCATCTAGAGGAAAAGTATAGTCGTCTTGATCAGCTTGTATCAGCTGTTGACGCTGCTTACTATACAGACGTGGATGAAGAAGCCGCAATGGATGGTGCATTGAAAGGGTATGTAGATGGCTTGGATGATCCCTATTCCCAATATATGACAAGTGCGGAATATACTTCTTATCAGACAACAGAGTCCGGTACGACAACGGGAATCGGCATTACAATGAGTGTGACAGAAGATGGCTATATGCATATCGAGAGCGTATTGGCAGATACGCCGGCAGCACAGGCTGGCTTACAGGCAGACGACGTCGTTGTGGCAGTAGACGGACAGGACGTGGCGGAAATTGGCTATGAAGCGGCTGTTTCTCTGATTCGGGATGGAGACGAGGATACGAGCGTTTGTCTGACAATTTTGCGGGATGAAGAGACATTTGATCAGGAGGCTTCTCGCATGGTGATCGAGGTGGCGAGCTGCTGGGGACAAATGTTGGAAAATAATGTCGGCTACATTCGGATTGCCTCATTCAAAGAAAATACACCGGAACAATTTCAAGAAATATTTGACCAGCTATTAGAAGATGGTGTGCAGTCGTTTGTGTTTGATTTACGTGATGATGGCGGAGGGTTGGTGACGAGTTTAGAGCAGATTCTCGATCCGCTTTTGCCGGAGGGTGAAATCGCTGTTGCTACCTACAAAGATGGTACTACAAAGACGCTTGTCACATCTGATGCAGAGAAATGTGATTTACCAATGGTTGTCATTGTGAATGAAAACACTGCCAGTGCGGCGGAGCTTTTTACAGTGTCACTTTCTGATTTTGGAAAGGCGACGGTTGTCGGTGTTACTACCTATGGAAAGGGCGTGATGCAGGTGACACAGGAGCTGCCTGACGGCGGTGCGCTGACGATTACCACGGCGACTTATCGAACGACCAAAGGGGAGTGTTACCATGGCGTTGGGATTACGCCGGATGAAGAAGTAGAAATCGGTGATTATGAAGTGAATTATGAAAATCCGGACAGTGAAAATGATTTACAGCTGGCAAGGGCGTTGGAAATACTAATTACAGAATAATGGAGGAAGCAGATGCATTTGATTATCGGCGAAAAATCGCAGGGAAAATTGCATTATGCTATGGAAAAATACGGCTTTTCAGAAAAGGATGTCTGGGATGCATCCATTCACGCTGCGGAATTCTGAGATGAACAAAAGTTGATTTATCATGCGGAAGAACTGGTGCGACAGTGGGTATATGCCGGAGCAGATGCGTTGGAAGCGGCATCGCACATTATCCCGCTGTGGAAGGACAGTGTTATCATTACCCAGGAGATTCAAAGCTTCTCTCCTAAAATGGAGGAGGAGCGACAGTGGCGAGAAGCAGTAATACAAGTAAATGCGTTATTAATGACGTATGCGGATACAGTGGAACGTGTCCGAAACGGTGTTGCCACAAATTTGAAAGGTTAAGAGAACATGATAAAAAGCGAAGCGGCTTATATCAAACTGCTTCGCTTTTTTGTTATGAATTATGTTTTATGCTTTGCGCAAAAGCGCAATTTCAGCCGCATAGCCTTCGTCATCGTTGGGTGTCTCAAGAATGAAGGGTAAATCTCGCAACACTGGATGCGTTACCACATGGCGAAGTGCTTCCGCACCGATTTGTCCTTGACCGATTTTTTGATGTCGATCTTTGTGTGCACTCAGAGGATTCATACTATCATTTAAGTGTACCGCATATAGTCGACTCAGTCCAATGATATGGTCGAATTCGTTTAATACGTCGTCCAGATTGTGGATAATGTCGTAGCCACCCTCCCAAATGTGGCAGGTGTCTAAACATACGCCGATTTTTTCCGACAGGGTTATACTGTCTAGGATTTCATGTAGTTCTTCAAATGATCGTCCGATTTCGCTGCCTTTTCCAGCCATTGTTTCCAGAAGTACTGTAGTGGATTGTTCTGGAAATAAGCTTTCGTTTAGGGCGTCGATAATTTGTCGAATACCCGTTTCTACGCCTTGTCCCGTGTGGCTGCCCGGGTGAAAATTATAGTATTGATTTGGCGTATATTCCATTCGCCGTAAATCGTCTTGAAGCATTTCTTTCCCAAACTGTCGTATTTCCGGCTTTGCGGAACACAGGTTCATGGTATAGGGAGCGTGTGCCACTAAGCGGTCAATGTCATGTGCCTTGGCATAATCGAGAAACGCTTTTACGTCCATTTCGTCGATTGGTTTTGCTGCACCACCACGTGGATTGCGTGTGAAAAACGCAAAAGTATTTGCACCAAGCTTTACAGCGTGTTTTCCCATAGCAAGGTAACCCTTTGAGGATGGCAAGTGGCAACCAATTCGCAGCATTTATTCCGCCTCCGTTTCACTTTCCGTTGTTTCTGTAACATCTTCCGGTTCTTCTGTCCCCTGTAGGGATTCTACAATCCGGTCGAGTACTTTTTTTGCAATGTCATAATTTTCCTGCATATCTTCTACACTGTCATAAGTTTCCGTTACCGTTCGCAACCCCAAGGATAAATCACGATCGACCTTTCCCTCATAACCGATCTGGGTGGCGAAGTCCGTGTGTCGAAGATAATATCCTTGTTCTCGTGCGTTTGAATCGTTCGGATACAGATCTTCCATATTTTCCAGTGTCTCATCCGCAATGATATATTCATTTGCCTTTGCATCGGTTAATACCATAACCGCATCGCCTAACATCATTTGGGTTGACAGTTTTGTAGCATTGCCGGTGTAATAGTCCATTGTAGCAATGTCGTCTGTCACCGGAATCATATAGATATCTACTTGGATTTTACCGTCGCCGTTTTCGTCATCGGTGAACTGCTCAAAATACGTCTCCAGTTCTTCACTCATCAGCTGCAAATCGGAATCGTCGGTTAGCACCATGACGATCATGTCTTGTCGTACTTTCGTGATATAGTCGTATGCCAAAAAACCGAAAATCGCCACAATGAACACTGTAATCCAGAGCCACCACTTGCTATGGTAGAAGAAATTGGAAATCCTTTTCCAAAAAGACAGCTTTGGTTTTTCCTCTTTTTCCTCGTGGATGGTCTCGCTTTCTTCGATGACACCTTGTTTCAGTCGAATTAGTTCGATACGATCTTGCTGGATTTTCTTTTCATAAGCTTCTCGTTCTTTTTGTTCTTTTTTGGCGATTTGTTCTTGCAGCCGTTCTTCCCGTTCGACTTCCTGCTGCGCTTCTTTTTCGTCAATTTCACGCATCGTTTCGAGAAGCGATTTGCCTTTTTTCTTCTTATGCTTTTCGTTTTTTGCAGACGCTTCTTCCGACTGTGTATTTTCTACTTTGTGTTTCTCTTCTTTCTGCATGGGATACCTCGTTTCATGATAGGCAGGGAAAATAACTATGCATCTGTTTCAACAGAACCTGTTTGTTCATTTCGCTTTGGAAGTGGTCGCATGGTAGGAAACAAAAGAACATCTCGAATCGACGCACTGTCTGTCAAGAGCATGACCAATCGATCCAAACCGAGTCCCAGTCCGCCGGTGGGTGGCATACCATATTCCAGAGCTGTAACGAAATCTTCGTCTACTTCGCCAGTGGTGTCGCCTAATGCACGTCGGGCTGCAACTTGATTCTCAAATCGTTTCCGTTGGTCGATGGGGTCGTTGAGTTCCGAGAATGCATTGCCCATTTCTCTTGCATAGATGAAATATTCAAACCGTTCTGTAAACGCCGGATTTTCTGGTTTCCGTTTTGCCAGCGGTGAATTTTCCACCGGATAATCATAGATAATCGTCGGTTGAATCAGTTTTTCCTCTACGAATGCATCAAAGAATGCAAGCAGCACATGACCTTTTGTGGCATTTTCGCCTTCTTCTACTTCTACGTTTTTTTCCTTAGCACATTGGCGAGCTTTCTCGTCGTTTTCCCAACTGTCATAGTCTACGCCGGCGTATTTTCGTACCGCTTCTACCATAGTGAGTCGCTCCCACTGTTCGCCAAGGCGAATGTCTGTACCTTGATAGGAAATAACATCCTTACCGCAAATTTTCTTTGTCAGTGTCCGATATAAATCTTCAATCAAATCCATCATGCCGAAATAATCCGTGTATGCCTGATACATTTCAATGGTAGTAAATTCTGGATTGTGAGATGGATCCATCCCCTCGTTCCGAAAAATTCTGCCCACTTCGTACACACGCTCAAAGCCACCTACAATCAGTTTCTTTAGATTCAACTCCGTTTCGATCCGTAAAAACATATCCATATCTAGCGTATTGTGGTGGGTGACAAAGGGACGTGCAGCCGCTGCGATTTGCAATGGCAAAAGCACCGGTGTTTCGACCTCCAGATAACCGATTCCGTCCAGATAGTTACGGATTTCCCGCAAAATCCGGCTTCTTGTCACAAATGTCTGCTTTACGTTCGGGTTAACAATTAAGTCCAGATAACGCTGGCGATAGCGTGTATCCTGATCTTTTAGTCCGTACCATTTTTCCGGCAGCGGGAGGAGCGATTTTGACAGCATGGTGATTTCTTCTGCATGAATTGAAATTTCGCCCTTTTTCGTTCGAAATACAAAGCCCTTTACACCTACGATATCGCCGATATCCCATTTCTTGAATTCCTTGAATTCTGTCTTTCCGATGTCATTCATGCGCACATAAACCTGAATACGGTCGGTGTCGTCACGGACGTCAATGAAATTGGCACGTCCCATATCACGCCAGCTCATAATTCTGCCGACAATAGAAACAGTTTGTGTTTTCAGCGTATTCAGCTTTTCTTGCAAAGCTTCTTCATCGCCGTTTGTCTCTTGGATAAATTTTGTTTCTGTCGTTTCATAATCGGATTTAATATTTGCAGCCTTTCCTGTTACATCAAATTTGGTGACAGTGTAGGGGTCGTTTCCCTCCGCTTGACGCTGGCGCAGTTTTTCTATTCGCACTTGGCGTAAGAGATTTTGGTCTGGTTCTGTTTCAATCGAATTTCCGATTGGTGTATTTTCGTTCGCCATTGGTTTCACTTCCTGTATTTTTACTTTCCGATTTCTAAAATTTCAAATTTCAGTTCGCCGACAGGTGCTTCGATGAGAAAAGTGTCACCGACTTTCTTTTTCATGGCAGCTTTGCCGATAGGGGATTCGTCGGAGATTTTTCCGGAGGAGAAATCCGCCTCATTGGCACTGACAATCTGGAGCATTTCAACCTTTCCAGTAGAGAAATTTTTCAGCTTCACAGTAGAGCCGAGTCCGACTTCATCTATGGAGATATTGGCATCGTCAACTTCTTCAGAGTTGTCTAGGGTAAATTGAATTTCAGCAATTTGCGCTTCGAGAATTGCCTGTTCATTTTTCGCTTCGTCGTACTCTGCATTTTCGGACAAATCGCCTTGAGCACGTGCTTCTTTCAGTTTTTGTGCCATTTCCTGACGACGTACCGTAATGAGATAATCGAGGTCTTCCCGTAGTTTTGCAGCACCGGATTTTGAAATTTGCTTCTTAGCCATAGTTGAAAACTCCTTTTTACAAAGCCGGTTATTTCCGGCAAAATGGTTTTGAAATCGTGTAACGTTTTTATTATAGTATATTTTTTAGGTTTTGTCAATCGATATTTTGAAAAATTCACAGAAGAGGAGAGAGGGCTTGTATAATCTGAAAAGAACGTGGTACACTAGTAGCACGTGAGAGAAGGAGAAAAGCCATGATACACGAAGAAAATCTTACAGAACAGCTGCTTCAGAAGAGCATTGTCCCGAAATTGGCAGAAAATTTGTCTGTTATTCGTAGAATTGCCGAAGACTCGTCTGATTTGTTGGTGAACGAATTTGTTCTCAGCGGACTGCCTGCTGCCTTGCTTTGCTGTGAGGGAATGCTATCCACTTCTACGATTACGGAGTTGATTCTCAGACCCATTACACAAATAGCACTGCCAAATCCCACTGCGGCAAAAATTTTCGATTACATCGAGAAACGACAGCTCTACTCTACCGATCATGCTGATGCGAAAACCTATGCTGATTTGTTTCGTTTTCTCAACTCTGGTTTTGCGGTTTTGGTACTGGAAGGTGCGACACGTGCCCTGGTTTTTGGCATTCAAGGATATGATAAGCGTTCGGTCAGTGAGCCGTCCGGGGAGGACAATATTTTAGGAGCAAAGGACGGCTTTGTGGAAACAGTACGAGTGAATATGTCGTTGGTACGTCGTCGCATGAAATCGCCACAACTAAAGTTGAAGGTATTTTGTAAGGGAAGTAAAAGTCAGACAGATTTGTGTCTGTGTTATATGGCAGATCGTGTGCCACAAAAGTGGATTCAAGAAATACAGGCAAGACTGGATCGCATGGAGTTGGAGTCGATACTTTCTTCTGGCTATATCTAGCCATTTTTAGAAAATCGCCGTGGCTGTATTGTAGACACGGTGGGTACCACAGAACGTCCGGATGTATTTTGCGCAAAGCTATTGGAAGGGAGAGTAGGGCTGCTTATTGAGGGAACACCTTTTGCACTAGTGATTCCGAAGCTTTTTTGCGAAAGTTTTCAGACTATGGACGACTACTGCTATCGACCGGTGTATACCACGCTGATTCGCTGGCTGAAATACGCTGGATTTTTAGCAGCGATTTTGCTGCCGGCACTTTATTTGGCGATTGCACTTCATCATCCGGAGCTGCTCAACCGAACATTATTGTTGATTTTGACACAGGCAGAGGAAAATGCCCCCATATCCCTAACGGCAGAGGCGATTGGCGTTTTATTGATCTACGAGGTGATTCGTGAGGCAGGATTGCGATTGCTGAAAGCGATTGGGGGAGCGGTCAGTATCGTGGCAGGACTTATTATTGGCGATGCGGCAGTGGCGTCGGGTTTGATTAGTACGCCGATGTTGACAGTCACTGCAATAGCAGTTATTGCAGGATTCATTGTACCTGATTTGGCACAAGCAGTAACGCTGCTGCGGTTTGGCTTTCTTTTTGCCGGTGGATTTTGTGGACTGTTTGGCATTGCACTTTTTGGAACAGCCGTTCTGTTCAATTTGTGTGCAGGGGAGAGCTTCGGTTTTCCTATCATGGCGCCGTTATCGTCGCTCTATTCCAAGGGGATGCGAGACACATTGGTGCGAATAAATTTTCGGCGGATGCAATCAGGGGATTTTACGGTGGAGGAATATCATGAGTGAATATGTATCGTCACAAAAGCTGCGATTGGGTCAGGTGTTTTGCTGCTTGGTGCTGTCTGATGCATTTTTAGAAATGTGTCGTTTCAGTGCTTTTACATTGGAGGGGATGATTGGCGGATGTTTTGCCATACTCCTACAATTCGGACTCTGTTTCAGCTTTCTCTGGATCTATCGCAAGGGATTCTCCTTTTCTGATTACGTCCGGACGCATAAAGTATTGCCCATTGTTTTACTGCTTCGTAGAGGGAATTCTCTTTTTCGTCTGGAGGATACTTCCGGCGCATTGTCGTTGCCGTTTACGAGGAGCATTTGGGCAGCAGTACTCATCGTTTTGGCGTGTTTTTACACAGCGTCTTTGGGAATTCAGGCATTGGCGAGAAGCAGCAGTTTTATCTTTGGAATATTACTGTTCACATTAGCGGTAATGCTCATTGGAGCAATTCCACAGGGAGAGATAGGTTACTTGACCTTTACGGAGCATAACACAGTTTGGCGTGGCTTTTGGTGTGAAATGGGATACGTTAATGAAGTAGTATTGTTATTCTTGCTGCTGGATTTTGTGGAGATACCGAAAAAAAATCTATGACACGCCTGTTACGTGCAACTGGCAGCATATTTTTAGGAAAGTGTCTGTTGCTTGTATTTTTAACAGTCATTGGTATGACTGTTTTAGGCTATCGTATGGGAGCAGCAGCGCATCCTTTTTTTTCGATTGTTTCTGTCTCACAGTCCTTTCGCACCCAACGTGCCGACGCTATTTATCTTGTCCTGTTTGGTATGTTATGCATTTTTCGTTTGACACTCTACACCACGCTTGCAGCACACTTACTCCGACAAATGTTCCAAAAACTGCGGACGTATTATGCGAGCAGTGTGTGCCTAGCAGCAATGCTGGCTGGCGTTGTAATTTGTGGGTAGATGTGTTAATGTCTGTCTGTAAAAATAAAAGGAGTGAAAAGCAATGGTTCATAGAAAAGCAGCGTGCCTTTGGAGTCTTGCACTATTGTTTGGTACTGCTACCGGCTGCGGATCGGTGGAGGTGCGAGAACGGACGTATTTGCAGGCGGTGGAAGTGGATGCAACGCAAAGCGACGCTGTATCTTTACAGCTCCATGACTTTTTCAGCAGTGATCCTATTGCAATTTGCACCGGCGATTCCCTTTCTGCTGTTCTATCTCAATCGGCAGTGCAAACTGGAAAATCGCTGTTTTTTGGGCACTTAGAACTTCTGGCGTATTCTTGTATCGATCGACAGCAAAATCTCAGCCAGTGGATGGAAGATTTTCGCCTATCGCCCTCTTGCCAAGTTTTAGGATTGGCGCAAGGAGTGTCACTGGAACAAACGAACACGACACTTCTCGTGGAACAGCTGCAATATGCGCAAGAAAGTGGCGTGATTTCCACGACAAACCTGTTCTCGATTTTAAAAGAATTGTCAGGTTCTTCTGGAATGGCACTGATTCCCGTTTATGAAAACGATTCGATTTCTATGGCAATTGTGACAGAGGAAAGTTTTTGCGGATTTCTTTCGACAGACGCTGTAAAAGGACTCTGCTTTCTGCGTGGAGATGCTTATCCGACATTCGTGGAATTGCCACAAGGGGACAGCTACAAGATAAACGTCGCCCATACAGAAATGGATGCCGTAGAAACGAATGATGGCATCACGGTTACCATTACGGTAACACTGGATGGGGTTGGTAATTTTGACATTGTCGCTGCAACAATACAAGCACAGTGCAATGCCGCTATCGAAGAGACGATAACGGCATTTTCCGCAGATGTGTTTGGGTTGGAAGCGTGTTTTCAAAGTCAATGTTATGGCTATTTTGAAAATGTGCAATGGGAACAGGCAGTGTCTTCTGCGGTATTTGAAATTGTGGTAAAGGAAAAATAAGATTTATCTATCGTAATTCCATTGTTGCATAAGCATTTAAAGAACAGTCTGCACGAATACCGGCGTCAAAGGCGTAAGAACCTGCACAAGCAATCATTGCCCCATTGTCGCCGCAAAGCGATAGTGGCGGCATATACAATTGATATCCCAGACGGGCACAAGCCTCCTGCATTTTTGTTCGCACGCCGCTATTGGCGGAAACACCACCGGCAATGGCAATGGTAGAGTAGCCGAGGGATATAGCAGCACGAACAGTATGTTCTGTTAGTATCTCCGCAATGGTAGTCTGCACCGAAGCTGCAAGGTCTTCTCGGGATAGCGTGATGCCTTTTTGCTTGCTGTTGTGGATGAGATTAATTACTGCCGTTTTCAAGCCGGAAAAGCTGAAATCGTAAGCATTATCTGAAATTTTTGGTTTTGGTAAGGTGAATGCCTTGGGATTGCCATGTTTCGAAGCATTGTCCAAGTGTATGCCTCCGGGGTAAGGATAACCCATGGAACGGGCACATTTGTCAAAACATTCTCCGGCGGCATCATCTCGGGTTCTGCCGATAATTCGAAAAGTGGTGTAGGATAAGACCTCGACGATATGAGTGTGTCCTCCGCTGACCACAAGGCAGAGATAAGGTGGTTTTAATTCCGGATGCGTAATATAGTTTGCGGCAATGTGTCCCGCTAGGTGATGTACCGGTATCAAAGGTTTTCCTGTGGCAAGGCTCAAGCCCTTTGCAAAATTCACACCCACGAGTAATGCGCCAATTAGTCCCGGGTATGCCGTGACTGCGATGCCGTCTAAGTCGTCCAGCGCAACGTCGGCATCATCTAATGCTTTTTGTACCACCCAAAGGATATTTTCACAGTGTCGACGAGACGCAATTTCTGGTACGACACCGCCGTATTGTTGATGTTCTTCTACCTGCGAAGCGACCACGTTTGAGAGAATTTTCGTATAGTCAAGTGCAACGCTCGCTGCCGTTTCATCGCAAGAGCTTTCAATTCCTAGGATTCGCATGGATAACCGCTTCTTTCTTTAAAAATTCGAGTCGTTCCAGCCCCAGTGTGGGACTTCTGCGTATTTGACATAGATACGGCTTCCATCGATTTTTAGTTGATTTTCAACAATGGTGCAAAGCTGCGCAGTGAGTGCATCAAATGCTTTGTCATCGGCTTTTCCGAAAATGCTAACGTCTACCATTGCAGCTGGTGCGTCGTCACCTTTAAAATACAGCGTGCAGTCTGGCTCGATTTGTACCATCAGCCATGATTCTGATTTTCCTGGAATAACGGTGATTGCTTTTCCGAAAGCGGATTTGAGAGCGACCTTTTGCTCTTTGGAAATCGATTGATTGGTTTTTAAATGAATAAGTGGCATATAAATTCCTCCTAGTGATCTTTCATGTATCATTTCCTATTTTTTACTTATTTTACTATTTTGGTCATCAAAATTGCATTTTCCAATAGGTTTTGATAATATTGCCGCCGCAGACCCGTTTGGATAAACCCAAGTGATTGATATAATGCAACAGCACCGACATTCGATTGGCGTACTTCCAACCAAAATTCTCGTCCATGGTACTTGTTTATTGCTTTTTGTAGTAACGCTTTTGCAACGCCTTGTCGTCTGACAGATGGTGCGACAGCGATGTTATCGACACTTATCACGTCGCCACAAAACGATAAAGACAGAAACCCGATAACCTCTGTATCTTGAATTGCTACCCAAAATGGTGTATCGGTTTTTAGTGTTTGCTGAAAAACCGCTTCTGACCACGGATCAGAACTGTGTGCCGCAATGGCGATAATTTGTGTCAAATCTGTCATTATGGCATCTCGAATCTGAAATTTTATCGTCATTGTTTTGCCTCGAACCAGCTTGTCCCCATGGCAACATCTGCTGAAAGCGGAACAGGAAATTCGCTCCACTGCGACTCCGGCAGTGTAGATTGAATGACCCCCTGCATTTCTTCTCCCAGTACTTTCGCAGCCTGCATAGCAAGAGCTTCCGGTACTTCTACAATGAGTTCATCATGTACCTGCAGCACCAAATTTGCTTCGGGTACATCTCGCTTTAGTCGCTCATATACACGAATCATGGCGATTTTAATAATGTCTGCTGCTGTTCCTTGAATCGGCGTGTTCATGGCAATTCGTTTTCCAGATGCTTGCACCATTTTATTGGTTGCAGTAAGTTCCGGAACGGGTCTGCGCCGCTTGAAATAAGTGGTGACAAATCCATTTCGTTTGGCATCTGCGACAGTTTTGTCCATAAATGTTCCGACGCTTGGAAATTGTGCCATATAATTTTGAATATACTGGTTTGCCTGCCGTACAGTGACATGAATATCCTGTGATAGGGAGTATGCGCCCATACCGTAGAGAATTCCGAAATTTACCGCTTTTGCAGCACTGCGCATTTCGTGTGTGACCATTTCTTGTGGCATCTCGAATACTTGTGCGGCTGTCGCTGCATGAATGTCCGCACCGCTTAAAAACGCATCTCGCATTTGTTTGTCGCCGCTGAGGTTGGCAAGTAGGCGTAGTTCGATTTGACTATAGTCGGCGTCCAGCAGTACATTCCCTTCTTTGGCCACAAAGAATTTTCGCATATTGCGCCCAAGTGATGTACGCACTGGGATATTTTGTAGATTTGGTTCCGTAGAAGATATTCTACCTGTGCGAGTCTCCGTTTGACGAAATATCGTGTGAATTCGACCGTCTGGAGCAATTGTTTTAAGGAGTCCGTCCACGTAGGTGGATTTGAGTTTTGCGTATTGTCGCCACTGCAGCACATGGTCTACAATCGGGCATTCTCCTCGCAGTTTTTCAAGGATGTCCGCATTTGTGGAATAGCCCTTTTTCGTCTTTTTTCCATGGGGCAGCTGCATTTCTTCGAATAATACGTCGCCTAATTGTTTCGGCGAAGCAATGTTAAATTCATGTCCAGCTTCGTCATAAATCATCTGCTGCATTTCTTCCAGCTGTTCAGAGAGATAGATGCCAAATGTTTCGACACCATCCCGATCTACTGCAACGCCTACCGATTCCATGGATGCCAGCACCATCGTTAGTTGTTCTTCCATGTGAAGCAAGGGCAGCATTTCCTCTTGTTCTACGAGTGTGTGCATTTTTTGATAAAGCTTCGGCAGTACCATAAGGTCGCCATGCTCTTGTTCCGCATATGGAATATGATACGTAATGCAGAGCTTTTGAATTTCGTAAGATGTTGAGGTAGAGTTGAGCAGGTAGGCGGCAATTTCAGCGTCCTGTGCAGTAGGATGTTCACTTTCTGGTGTGATTCCATGAGCGAATAAGAAGCAATATTGTGATTTTGCCTGAAAAGTTAGTCGCTTTCGTTGAAAGACCTGAAGCAGAAGCGTCTTATCATTTGTGGTATAAATCGTTTCCAGCGTATCCTCCCAGTATACACGAAGCGTTTCGCCATCGTAAAGGCAACAGGGTTGTTCTGTTTTTTGTGTAAGTACCTCTGCTGTTAGTGGGATCGTTTGGAGAGATAGTGTCTGTGCTGGCGGAATCGTTTGCAATGCTGTCTTTGTTGCGTTCTTCCCGAACAGTTTTTCCAATAACTTTGCCATCTCCAGTTCTTGAAGTAATGCAATCGCTGCTTCACTATCGCCTGCGCCGATCGTGTAGTGAGACAAATCTGAATCAATTGGAACATCTGTGACAATGGTTGCCAGCCATTTTGACTGTTCTGCATCTGCTTTTCCGGCAGTGAGCTTTTGATACACGGTTTTGCGAAGCACCGCTTCATCTAGGTGAGCATAGAGGTTTTCAATTGTATCCCATGCGCCAATGAGCTGTGATGCTGTTTTTTGCCCGATGCCTGTAACACCAGAGATATTATCCGAGCTGTCACCCATCAATGCTTTATAGTCGATAATGGACAGTGGTGCAAAACCATATTCCTCTTGAAAAAGCTCCGGCGTATAAAAAATTGTCTCTCGATTGGTGGCAAGTGCCACGGTGACGTGGTCGTTTACCAGTTGTAAGCTGTCTCGGTCGCCAGTGAGAATCACGCAAGTTTTATTCTGTTCGGTGCAAAGCTTTGCCAATGTTCCTAGAATATCGTCGGCTTCGTACCTTTCACAGGTGACAACAGAAATACCGAGATATCCCAACAGTTTTTTTAGGTAGGGCATTTGCATTGCCAGCTCTTCCGGCATTCCTTTTCGATTTGCCTTATAGCTTTTTACCGCTTTGTGACGAAATGTAGGCGTGCGCAAATCAAATGCCACCGCCACAGCATCAGGCTGCGTCATGGCAATCTGTTTGAGATAAATATTCATAAATCCGAAGATTGCGTGCGTGTAAATCCCCTGTGTATTAGAAAGCGGACGAATTCCATAATACGCTCGGTTTAAAATACTGTTACCATCAATGGCAAGTAGTTTCATAGTATGCTCCTTGTTTATTCGTGTTAGAGGATGAGAAATAAGAGGTTAGAGGCAGATACCACGATTCCGCTGTGGAATCTTTAAGCCTCTAATCACTAGTATACCATATCCGTCAAGAAAAATCTAGAGGTTTTTTAGAAAAAATGAAGTACATAGAAAGATTAGCAAATTATGATTGTGCTTGTAATTTATATCTTTATCATTGGGTCGAATATATACAGTAAAATTGCAAAAAAACTTTTTGAAAAAAGCTAATTTTCATGATAAATTTATTTTTTTCGAAAAAATTGCGATTTTGCTATTGACAATCTGGAGGTGACGTGGTATAATAATAATATCAATAAATAATTTCAATCGATTGAAGCTGTAAAGTGGCTTTGACAAAATTGAATAGACAAGCAATGACGCTTGTAAAACGAGGATTTTTATTTTCTCGCTTTGCAGGTGTTTTTTGTTTCACTGTATTTTTGATTTGCAGATAGTGGTTGTAGTCAGCGTCTGAAATTGCCAATGTGCAATCATATCTGAAAAGCAGCCGTTCTATTTACGAAAAATCGAAATGATAAATCTATATTACAAGGGAGAAGTGACCATGGATAATTACAGAGAACAAGCACCATTTAAGAAAAATGGTCTGTACGATCCACGATTTGAACACGAGAACTGCGGTATTGGTGCGGTTGTGAACATCAATGGGGAATCCGATCGCAAGGTGGTAGACAGCGCATTGCGAATTGTAGAAACCTTAGAGCATCGTGCTGGAAAGGACGCCGAAGGAAAAACTGGTGATGGTGTGGGAATTTTATTGCAAATATCACACACCTATTTTTCCAAGGTTGCAAAAGCAGCCGGTATTCAGATTGGCGGAAAGCGGGAATACGGCATCGGTATGTTCTTTTTTCCACAATCGGAGGAAAAGTATAAACAGGCGATGCAGACATTTGAAGATGTTTTAAAGGAAGAGGGACTTGGATTTTTGGGTTGGCGGCAAGTTCCGGTAAATCCAGACGTGCTCGGCTCAAAGGCACTGGACAGTATGCCGCACATTATGCAAGCGTTCATTCAAAAGCCGGACGACTGTGCCAATGGGTTGGAGTTCGACCGAAAGCTCTATATTGCTCGTATGGTATTTGAAAAGCGTAATAAAAACACCTATGTTGTGTCCTGCTCTAGTCGGACGATTGTATATAAGGGTATGTTTTTGGTGGGACAGCTTCGTCTGTTTTACCACGATTTGAACAGTCTGGATTATCACTCTGCGATCGGCATTGTTCACTCTCGGTTCAGTACCAACACGAATCCAAGTTGGCAGCGTTCTCATCCGAACCGCATGATGGTACACAATGGGGAAATCAATACGATTACCGGCAATGTGGACAAAATGCTCAGTCGGGAATCCATTTTACATTGCGACGCATTGGATGACCGGATGAAAGATATTCTGCCAATGCTGGATGTGAGGGGTTCTGATTCTGCGAGATTGGATAACACGTTGGAATTTATGACCATGTCCGGCATGGATTTGCCTTTGGCTGTTATGATGACCATTCCTAAACCGTGGCAATACATTCCTACTATGAGTCGGGAAAAGCGAGCATTCTACCAGTATTATGCGACGATGATGGAACCGTGGGACGGTCCGGCATCGATTATCTTTACGGATGGTGACGTGATGGGCGCTGTACTCGACCGAAATGGTCTGCGTCCTTCTCGATATTATGTGACAGATGATGGATGTTTGATTTTATCCTCCGAGGTAGGGGTACTGGATGGTATTCCGCCGGAGCATATCGTAAAAAAAGAACGTCTTCACCCGGGAAAAATGTTGCTGGTTGATACTGTAAAAGGTGAACTCATTGACGATGATACGATTAAGAATTATTATGCACATCGGCAGCCCTATGGAGAGTGGTTGGATCATAACCTGTATGAACTACGAGAATTGAAGATTCCGAATAAACGTCCGTTTCGGTATAGTGGAGCAGAACTGTTGCGGCTTCAGCGTGCCTTTGGTTACACATATGAGGGATTGTATAACACAGTCGTCCCCATGGCGATTAACGGGGGCGAACCTACGGCAGCAATGGGAACAGATACGCCGATTCCAGCAATGTCTAAGACAAATCCGCCACTATTTGATTATTTTAAACAATTATTCGCACAGGTCACCAATCCGCCGATTGACTCTATTCGGGAGTCAGTTATCACGGATACCACAGTTTATCTGGGTATCGCAGGCAATATCTTGAAAGAGAAAGAACGCAACTGTCGTGTGTTAAAAGTGAAGAACCCGATTTTGACGAATCTGGATTTGATGAAGATTCGGGATATGAAAATTGACGGATTGAAAACGGCGGATATTTCCATGTTGTACACTAAGGATACACCGCTACATGATGCAATTGAAAACCTTTACAGTCAGGCGGAAGAGGCACACGCAAAAGGTGCAACAATTCTTATCCTGACAGATCGTGGTGTGGATAAAAATCACATGGCAATTCCATCTCTTTTGGCAGTAGCAGCACTGGAAACATATCTCGTAAAAACGAGAAAAAGTACGGCAATTTCGCTGATTATCGAAACAGCAGAACCATGCGAAGTACATCATTTTGCAACGCTATTGGGATTTGGCGCAAGTGCAGTGAACCCTTATTTGGCACTGGATACCTTGTATGATATGATTAACCGGAAAGGTTTGGTAGACAAGGACTACTCACAGGCAAGTCAGGCGTATATCGATGCACTGGTTTCCGGCATTGTAAAAATTGCGTCGAAAATGGGCATTTCTACCATTCAGTCGTATCAAGGATCGAAAATTTTTGAGGCGTTGGGCATTAGTGAACGTGTGATAGAGGAATTTTTCCCAGATACGGTGAGCAGAGTCAGCGGTATTGATCTGGACGACATTGCAAAGCGTACTATCGAAATGCATGAAAACGCATTTGATCCAAATGATCTCGGTATGGATGAGGGACTGCGCAGCATAGGCTATCACAAGGAGCGCAGTAATCAGGAGGATCACCTCTATAACCCAGAGACGATTCACCTATTACAGCAAGCCACATGGCGAGATGATTATAACTTATTTAAACAATATTCCGCTTGTGTCAATGCAGAAAATCGTCATGTTACCTTGCGCAGTACATTGGACTTCAAATTTGCAGAAGACGGTGGCATTCCCATGGAAGAAGTGGAAAGCGTGGAATCCATTATGCGTCGCTTTAAGACAGGTGCGATGTCCTATGGGTCGATTTCGCAAGAGGCACATGAGTGTATGGCAATTGCCATGAATCGTATTGGAGGCAAGTCCAACAGCGGCGAAGGTGGTGAAGACCTAGAGCGTATTGTCACCTCCGGAAGCGCAGTGGACAGGTGTTCTGCAATCAAACAGGTGGCATCTGGTCGGTTTGGCGTGACGTCAAAATATTTAACTTCAGCAAAGGAAATTCAAATCAAAATGGCACAGGGTGCAAAGCCGGGCGAGGGCGGACATTTGCCGGCGAAGAAAGTGTATCCGTGGATTGCTAAAACAAGACACTCTACGCCGGGCGTAGCTTTGATTTCGCCACCGCCTCATCACGATATTTATTCTATCGAGGATTTGGCACAGTTGATTTATGACTTGAAAAATGCTAATAAGAAGGCACGGATTTCTGTAAAGCTGGTATCCGAAGCAGGTGTTGGTACAATTGCCGCAGGTGTGGCGAAGGCTGGCGCAGGAGTAGTATTGATTTCCGGCTATGATGGCGGTACAGGAGCAGCACCGAGTAGTTCGATTCACAATGCAGGTTTGCCTTGGGAATTGGGATTGGCTGAAACGCATCAGACGCTGATTCAAAACAATCTGCGTTCAAAGGTTGTCATTGAAACAGACGGTAAGATGATGACCGGCAGAGATGTGGTGATTGCTGCATTATTAGGTGCAGAGGAATACGGCTTTGCGACTGCGCCATTGGTGACAATGGGTTGTGTGATGATGCGTGTCTGCAATTTGGATACTTGTCCAGTGGGTGTTGCAACACAGAATCCGGAACTGCGGAAACGATTCCACGGGAAACCGGAGTATGTGATTAACTTTATGCGATTTATTGCACAGGAAATGCGAGAGTATATGGCAAAACTCGGCGTACATACTGTAGACGAAATGGTAGGTCGTTCTGATCTGTTGGTGCAGAAGACTTATCCGGCAGAAACACAAGAGGGCAAGATTGATATGTCACGAATTCTGACGAATCCATATGCGAAGGAAAATCCTGATGTGAAGATGCACTTCGATCCGAAGGATGTGTATGACTTTAAGCTGGGCGATACAATCGATGAGGCTGTGATTATTCCGCAAATGAAAGAAGCTTTGGCAAAGAAACAGAAAAAGGAAATTTCAATTCGTGTCAGCAACCTGAATCGTTCGCTTGGAACGCTGTTTGGTGCGGAAATTACTCGAAAATATTATAATACTTTGGACGATGATACATTTGTTGTACGCTGCACTGGTGCAGGTGGGCAAAGCTTTGGCGCATTTATCCCAAAGGGCTTGACATTGGCACTAGAGGGCGATAGCAACGACTATTTTGGAAAAGGACTCTCCGGTGGAAAGTTGGCGGTGTTCCCACCAAAGGATTCCACTTTTCAAGAGGACGAAAATATTATCATTGGTAATGTGGCACTGTTCGGAGCAACCTCCGGCAAGGCGTTTATCAACGGTGTGGCAGGCGAGCGGTTCTGCGTGCGGAATTCCGGTGCAAATGTTGTCGTTGAGGGCGTAGGCGAACATGGTTGTGAGTATATGACTGGCGGCTGTGCTGTGATTCTTGGCGTTGTTGGAAAGAACTTTGCCGCAGGTATGAGCGGTGGTATCGCTTATGTTTTGGATGAAGAAAACGATTTGTATACAAAGCTGAATAAGTCGCTGGTTGGGTTTAACAGTGTGACCAAACAGGAGGATATTGCGCAGCTGCGTGGTCTGATTGAAGAACACGTAGCGTGGACAGATTCAAAGTTGGGTAGGGAAATTCTCGATAATTTCGAGGACTATCTGCCACGCTTTAAGAAGATTGTTCCCCATGACTATGCAAAGATGCTGGAAAGCATTGCTGCATTCCGAGAGCAGGGCATGGAACAGAAAGAAGCACAAATTGAGGCATTTTATGCCAACACCAGAAATTAACGGAGGGAATGTGTCATGGGAAAAGCAACAGGATTTCTCGAATATACGAGAGTCGAGAACGCAGGGCAAGAACCGTTAGAACGAATTAAAACTTATCGAGAATTTCACACACCGCTGTCTGATGCGGAAAGGCAGCAGCAGGGCGCACGGTGTATGGACTGTGGTGTACCGTTTTGTCAGGCGGGAAAACCGATTTTTGGCATGGTCTCTGGCTGCCCATTAAATAATTTATGTCCAGAGTGGAACGATTTTGTTTATAAAGGGTTTTGGGACGAGGCAGCAGACCGGCTTTTAATGACTAATTGTTTTCCAGAATTCACTTCTCGAGTATGTCCGGCATTGTGTGAAAAGGCGTGTACTTGTGGCTTAAATGGCGATCCGGTTACCGTCAAGGAAAACGAGTATGCTATCATTGAAAAGGCATTTGAGAGTGGCAGAATGCAGCCGAATCCGCCGAAAACACGCACGGGAAAGCGTGTGGCAGTGGTAGGCTCTGGTCCGTCCGGTTTGGCGACAGCGTTGCAGCTGAATAAGCGAGGACACAGTGTCACTGTGTTTGAACGGGAGGATAAACCAGGTGGCTTGTTGATGTATGGCATCCCCAATATGAAGCTGGAAAAAACCGTGGTACAGTGGCGGATTGCATTCATGGAGGCGGAAGGGATTACGTTCCGTACCAGCGTCAATGTGGGGAAAGATGTAACGGCGACAGAATTGCTGCGAGATTTTGATGCTGTGGTACTGGCTTGTGGTGCATCTAACCCACGAAACATCGTGGCAGAGGGCAGAGATGCAGATGGTATTTATTATGCGGTTGATTTTTTGAAAGCGACCACAAAGAGTTTAATCAGCTCCAATCTATCAGACGGTTATTATATCAGTGCAAAATATAAAAACGTCATTGTTATCGGTAGTGGTGACACGGGAAACGATTGTGTAGGAACTGCAATTCGTCACGGTTGTAAATCCGTGATTCAGCTGGAGATGATGCCGAAGCTGCCAGATAGCCGTGCGGAGAACAATCCTTGGCCGGAGTGGCCGAGAGTCTGCAAGACAGACTACGGTCAGGAGGAGGCAATTGCCGTCTTTGGGCAGGATCCACGGATTTATCAGACAACTGTAAAGCGATTCATCAAGGATGAGAAAAACCACGTTCGAGCAGTGGAGACAATCAAGCTGCAATCCGTAATTGACCCAAAAACAGGACGGTCACGAATGGAGGAAATCCCGGGCAGCGAACAGATTTTAGATGCCGATTTGGTGCTGATTGCCGCAGGCTTTCTGGGCGCACAGTCGTATATTACTGATGCCTTTGGTGTAGAGGTAACACCTCGCACAAATGTTGCTACGGAAGTAGGACATTATCGTACAAATATCGATCGTGTGTTCACCGCAGGGGATATGCATCGGGGACAATCGCTGGTAGTTTGGGCAATTCGAGAGGGCAGAGAAGCCGCAAAAGAAGTAGACGAATATCTGATGGGATATACGAATTTATAATTAGTAGTATCCACTTTGCATAAAAAATCCGAACCCTTGGTTCATACTGACCCGGGGTTTGGCCTTTTTTTATTTCACTACCACATAAATGTATTCGTCGTTTCCAGAAATCGTGTGATACTGGTTATCCACAAGAACAGGGAGGTCATAGGTGGAGAGGTCGATAGAACGGTCAAATTTTAAGTCGAGATCATAATAATAAGTGAGTTTCTGTTCAATCCAGCGTGTATTTCCGTAATTTTTTCCAAGCAATCGTCCTAAAATATTATTGTATTTATACGCATATGCAGGATTCTTATTAAAAATCGGTGACTCCCAACTGTCATCAGTATAATCTAATTGGAAGTATAACGTTTTTTCGGAATCCATCACTTCTAAATCGATCAAATCGTCGATAATCGTCTGTGTTCGTGTGTCGGTATAATCTTGCTGAATTTGCAGTACATTGCCATAAATATTCGAAAAGATCAAAAAGCAAAATGAAAGTGCGACACAACTTAATTTTCCGCATAGGTTCAAAAATTTTGGTTTTGCATTCACAATCACAATCGTAAGCATTGCCAATAATGCACCGAATCCATACATTGCACGGGGTGAATCTGTAGGAGAAGCAAGGAATGGTAAGACACCAAAGGGCAGCATAAGTAATACAATAAGTGTAAAGCCACCGCATAAGAGAGAAAGCCATTTCTGACGTTTCGATTCCCGTGTTGTGATAAAAAGAAAGAAAAATAAAATAATCGCAATTAAAAGTTTCCAGACTTTTTGAAAATCATTCCAAATATGTGAAAAAAATTTTTTATAATTTTCAAAGGCATTTTCAAAAAAAGCTGTCCCTGTAGGAATAGATGCATCAACATAAGAAATGCTATCTGGATTGGCAAAAAGATTGCAAAGAATTTCAAATAAAATCAGTGCAGCAACATATGCGGCAACGGAAACCAAGAGGAATTTTCCAATGGATTTTGTGTTTTCTCCCCGATTCCACGCCAGAAAGCACATCAGCAGCACCAGCATGGGGTAGATTCCAGAAGAAGCCTGATATGATTCACACATAAACAGCTGACAGAAAAACGAAACGATACCGTAAATCCATAAGCTTTTCTCTGCAAACAAAAGTGGGAAAATACAGAAGAAAACGGAGAGTACCATATAAGGTGCGTCGTATTGATAGGACAAACACTCCAGAAAATAAGGAGACAGACCCAAGGGAATCACAGCCAGATAAGTCCATTTGGAAAACTTCTCGGTTTCGGTTATCACCCGAATGAGAATCAGGGCAGAAGCAGCACAAATTGCAACGGCGAGAAGCTGTGTTAGGGGAGAAATGTTGGTAAGGTTTCGCCCTGTATGGAGAAGGGCAGAGAGATATTCCGATACCCATCGCCCGAATGTATTTCCAAATCCCCGAAATCCTCGTGCTGTACGATCTACATCGTCTGCATAATAGACATCTGCCTGTAGAATCGCCAGAATGCCCACAACATGAATAATCAGCAAAATGAGATATGATTTCCAGTATATTTTCCAGCAAGATTGTATGTAATTCATAGTAGAATTTGCATATGATTTTAATTTTTTTATGTAAAATGGACTTTCTGTTTTGGATATCCGTTGCGTGATTGTTTCTCCTGTATATAATTTTTTCAATATAATATATTATAGCATAATATTTGTCCTTTTGCAACGCTTTTTGTGTTTTGTGAAATCTGTATAAATTGTTGCAACAAGTCGAAATTTGTGTTATAATGTATGTGATAACAAAAGCGGAGGAACGGTGTATGAAAAAAAACGAGTATTACAATGTGAAAATTACGGATTTGACCTTAGATGGCAACGGCGTTTGTCGTGTAGAGGGAATGACAGTATTTGTACCACACACGGCAATTGGAGACCACATTCGCATAAAAATCGTAAAAGTATTGAAACACTATGCGTTTGGCATTGTAGATGCATTGGAGAAAGCCTCTGTCGACCGTATCGAGC
This sequence comes from Ruminococcus sp., assembly GCA_021201755.1. GTDB lineage: Bacteria > Bacillota > Clostridia > Oscillospirales > Ruminococcaceae > Ruminococcus_C. The sequence continues at coordinate 203,438 of JAJQEI010000037.1, forward strand.
CGGTGTGTCGTCAAACGGGCTGTGGCGGTTGTGTGTTTGAACATTTGAACTATGAAGCAGAGCTGCGCATCAAGGAGAAATCCGTCGTAGATGCCTTTACTCGAATTGGAAAATTGTCGCCGGAGTTCTTACCAATTTTGGCGAGTCCCCAGCGGACACGTTATCGCAATAAGGCGCAATATCCTTTTGCCGTAGATAAAAACGGGATACCTTATCTCGGGTTTTATGCCAAGCATAGTCACCGTGTGGTTTCGGTGACAGATTGTTTATTACAGCCACTGGTGTTCCGAAAGATTGCCGCTGTCGTATTGGAATTTGTTCGGCAGAAGAAAATTCCCGTGTACGATGAAGCGACCCATACGGGACGGATGCGCCATCTTTATTTGCGACAGGGTGCGCATTCGGGTGAGATTATGGTGTGTTTTGTGGTATGTCAGCCGATACGAGAAAAACTATTGCCACTCGTAGAACGGTTGGTGGAGCAATTTCCACAAATTCACAGCGTTAGTATGAACGTAAATCCAAAACAAACAAATGTCATTCTGGGCAGTCGTACAGATTTCCTTTGGGGCAGCGACCACATCACGGATGAGATGTGTGGAATTTCTGTGGATTTGTCGCCTGCATCGTTTTATCAGGTGAATACGGCGGCTGCGGAGCAATTGTACAGAGTGGCAAAGCGTTTTGCAGAACTGAACGGAACGGAGCGATTGTTGGATTTCTATTGTGGTGCAGGAACGATAGGATTATCTATGGCGGATGCGTGCAAACAGCTTCTTGGTGTGGAGATTGTGCCGGATGCAGTGGAGAATGCAAAGAGAAATGCAATACGTGCCAGTATTAGCCATGCGCAGTTTTATTGTGGAGATGTAGGAGAAATAGCGACACAGCTGCAAATACAAGGCGAAACGCCGGACGTCATTGTTGTGGATCCACCGAGAAAGGGCTGTAACAACAGGGCAATTAACGCTATGGTACAAATGCAACCGAAGCGGATTGTCATGATTTCCTGCAATCCTGCAACGGCAGTGAGAGATTGCGCACTGCTGGAACAAAAGAGTTATTGTATAAAAGAAGTTCAAGCTGTGGATTTGTTTCCTATGACTGGAAACGTGGAGTGCGTGATACGGATCGAGAAAAATCCCACGGTGTAATAATAAGGAGAAATCATGATGGCAAAACAGGAACAAATCCAAAAATTCGCAAATTGTTGGCTAGACCGATTTCAGAATGCAGTACAAGAAGAAATGATATTTTCGGTTAATGATATGACAGAGGCGTGCATTTTCATGGGATTTCAAGAGAAATGTGGACGTGCTTTTGTGAATGGTTATGGTGAAAATTTGTATGAAGTGACAGAACTGAAAAAAATAATAGGGCATATCACGAATATTATGCTGCTTGGAAGCGTGATTTTAACAAGGAGTTTGTATTTTCACGAGTGCGGAGATGGCAGAGAAATCCTTGCACTGGAGAATCGAACATGGTTTGTACTGGCATTTCGGCGTTTGGCAGAGTTAGCAGAGATAACAGGGCAAGTGAAAAACGCTGTAATATTATCGCCGGAGGTCGAAAAATATAAGGAGACGATTCAAAAACTGCGCACGGAGCTGTCCATGCTGTTCTTTTGGCGTGATGAGTTGAAGTATGTAGAATGTCCAAATATTGAGATGCAGTATATGCTTGCTATTGGCGGATTGGAAATCAAAGTCTATGAACTGTACTGTGAATCCATGCGTTTGAAGCGTGGCATTGAAATTATACAAGTGGTGAAAAATCGCCAAGAGTCCATTTCAATCCCGAAAATGCAGGAGATACTAGATAGGGAGTTTGCGGAATATCAAGAGAAAATGAATGAACAAGTTGCACGTATGAATGCTGCACTAGAGCGCAACAAAGGAGAATATTTGTCGGAAGAAGAGACAAAGGAGATAAAAAACGCTATCGTGCCATTATGAAGGCGTTGCATCCAGATTTACATCCGGACTTAACACCGGAACAACTGGAGTTATTTCATCACGCAGTGGAAGCCTTTGAACATGGAGATTTGCGTGCAATACAAGCCATTTATGATATGATTACGGATCAAACGACGTCGGTTTTGGATGAGGAGAACAATAGCATACAACAACTGAAAGAGGAACAAGGAAGACTTACGGCGATGTTGCACACGGTACAGCAAGAGATTCGGAAAATCGAAGAGAACTATCCCTATAATTTGCGGTTGATGATAAATGACAAAAATGCAATTGCGGCGAAGAAAGCAGAACTGAAAAATACCATTGAAGAACTGAAAAAACGGATAGAAATTTATCAAACAAGACTGGAAGGAATGATACAAAATGGATAATATCATCAAACAAGAACAAAATAGCTTAATGGGCTTGCTTCACGGGCAGTCTGGAATGGAAATTCCCATGCCTTATGAGCGAGATATTTTATTGTTTGATAGCTACGTAGCAGGAATATCTCATGTAGATGGAATAGAGGAATTAGAGCCATTTCTGAAAATTGGCGATCGCTTGGATTTTTTTCGTGAACCGAATAATCCTTATGATGAAAGGGCAATTGTTATCAAAAACACGGATGATATCAAAATTGGCTATGTTCCCAGAAAAGATAATGTTGTTTTTTCCAGACTCATGGATGCCGGAAAGCTGTTATTTGGACGGATTTCAAAAAAGGAATATGAAGGCGTCTGGCTAAAACTGGAAATTCAGATTTATTTACATGAGTAATAAGAATCTGTTAGAAAAATAATTGATATGCGTCAATGCTTGCGAATGGTGTAGTTATATTCGGGTATAATATTTTACATCACCTTTATATAATCAGAAAAGGAGAAAATGCTATGCCGTTGCTGGAAGCCCAGTGTTTTGCACACGTACAGCTAAAAAAACGCCACAGTTCTCCCTTGTAGTTTTGGGAGTGGCTGTGGTGTTTGGCTTATGGAAGCTCTTCGAAATTGTGGTTGCAGTTTGTTTCCTGCGGTGGTATCAATTGCCACCCTCTGCTTTGTTGACGGATAGTGCCATACTGTGGCATATCATCCGTTGGGTGCTTGCTGTACCAAAGGCAGTTATGAAAATAAGCTGTAGTTGGCACATATGGCAGCTTAGTGCAAATGCAGCGGGGATTTTATCGAGTGGAGAAATATACCCTAAAGGAAAAAAATTGCGTTGTCACTACAAAATGCCATATTGCGTACTGTGATGCTGCAGCCTGTGCCGCTTATGTTATTCGCTGCAGTGTATCTTGTAGAAAAAGATGAGTTGCAGTCAGGTAATGCACTGTGGCTGGTAATTGCCGCCCAATTTGTAATAGCCGCTGTGGTATGGAGTATCTTGTGGGTTTTCTTTTGCCTTGTGTTATGGGGTGTTCCCGTGTTGTGGATGTCTCATCCGAATATGTCCTTGTGGAAAGTACCAATGCTTGCGGTTCGGGTGTTATGCGGTGGTATATGGGAGCTTGTGGGAATGCTCCTCTGGTACAGTGTGCAAATGCTTCCGCTCGTCATAATTCCATGGGTATTGCCTCGGGCAATACTGTCAGTGACAGCTTTTTTTCACATACGTCTGCAAACATGGGAGGAAACCCATTCTAAAAATCCACATTACTTCGCTTTAATATGTTCCACGGTCGGAAAATAGTGATTACGGCGCAATATTTCATAAGATTCTTCTTGTTTGTTGTCATCACGATCAAATTTTTTCGCTTGGGCACGGTTCACAGCACCCATTTGTTTTTGCAGGAGCTTATCTTCAATTAGTTTCGTGATAGCAGCAGCACAGGTGTCCACCATATCGCCTTTCAGAGAAATCGGTTCAAATAATTCCCGCTCTGCATACCATTTCATACCGGGGCATCTTGCACTAATGATAGGGAGACCGGCGGTGGCAGCTTCTTGTACGGTGATACAGTCGTTACTCTGTTTTGCAGGATAACAGAAAATGTCAGCAGCACCGAGAAAATCAGGGATGTCGGTACGATAGCCGACAAAATGAACACGGTCTTGGAGGTGTAGTCGTCGTGTTAGTTTTTGTAAGAAATCGAGGTCTGACCCAGTACCGCAGAGAATGTAGTGCAAATCATACTTTTCTCGCAGTCGAGCCATTGCCTAAAGCACAATACGAAAACGTTTATTGGGACACAGTTCTCCTATAGAGAGCAGCAGCGTTGCGTCTTCCGGGATATTCCACGCTTTACGGATGTCGACTCCTGTGCGAACCGGTGTGGCGTAATACTCATAAGCCAATCGGTGATAGGAGATTTGCGGGGTATCTTGATGAAGTTTATCGTGAAGATAATCTGCATCCATTTCGCAAACGGGGAGAACAGTACTGGGAATCGTGGTATCTTTTTTTCGATATGGCGATAAAAAAGCCTTCTTGGAAGAGATGCGCCTTGATACAGGGGAAAGTCACAGGGAGTATAATAGAACGTTTTACATGATGCAGATACTTGCAGCGTAGCAAGAGCTTTTTTGGTATAATAATTTGCAACAGTGCCGAAGCAGTGTATTACATCCGGTTGAATTTCTGATAGTTTCTTTTTCAGTGTTTGTGTTGCAGATTTATTTTTTTGAAAGGCGGATATGCTGTTGACAAATGGCACATCATGCCAGATGCATTTGGGATATATTTCATTAAATTGGGAGATAGCTTCTTCCGAAATGCTTCTGTGATGTGTGGGGCAGAGAAGATGAATTTCCACACCCATATTTTGCAATATTTTCATATCTGTTTTCGTGGATTGCACCAAAACAGCTGTAGATGCGGCAATAAAAGCAATACGTTTCATGAATTCAATCCTTTTCAAAAAAAGCTACAAAAAGTACTTGACAAGCAAAAGAAAATGTGATATAGATAAAATAAATGCAAAGAAGATTCACTAGAAAAATACTTAACATTAGAATCGACTTTTTGGACAAGTGATTCTGGATACTTGTATTCTCTTTGTCTGCTTTATTATATCAAATTTCGAGAGATAAGTCAAGGCTTTTTCTTTTGGACGCAGAAATTTTATAAAAAATTTGAAATCAAGGAAGTCTCCTCTATGGGGATTACTTGCGAAATATCCTATTTGGAAATACTTGAAATTTTTTGTGTTTTTTCGTTTGCCCTGTTGTATTTTTTTTGGAATTGTGTTATAATACAGAAAATACATGAAAAGAGTGATTTCCGATATGCGAATTCTAAAAAAAATTGCCAATATTCTTACAAGTCGACTCATTATCATTGGACTCCTTATTCTCATGCAGTTGGCTTGGTTCGTGATTTTGATGTCTCGATTGTCTCTATATGCGCATTGGGTAGATGTTGTCCTGACTGTATGCAGTGTACTCATTGAACTTTATATTATTCGTCATGATGGGAATCCCTCTTATAAAATTTTATGGCTGCTGTTTATCGGCTTGTTGCCGGTTTTGGGGAGTTTGATGTACCTTTTCTTTGGAAATAAGCGTCCCTCTTACAGGATGTGGCGGTGTCTTCATCATGGATGCCATGTTATAGGTTCACGTGTTCCACGGGATAGCGTGGTGGGACAAATCTCTTCTCGAGCCGGTGGCTTGGTAGATATGTTGGAATCATCAGGTTTTCCGATGTACAAGAACACACAAGTGAAATATTATCCGCTCGGGGATGAGATGTTTTCAGATTTGATTCGTGACTTAGAAAGCGCAGAACATTATATTTTTATGGAATATTTCATTGTATCTGACGGTGTCATGTGGGAGTCGGTTAAGACGATTTTGAAAGAAAAAGCGGCACAAGGCTTAGATGTGCGCTTTGTTTACGATGATTTGGGCAGTATCAGCTGTATTCCGAAGCAATTTGCTAGGGACTTGCGGGAAGCTGGTATCAAGGTGATGGTTTTCAATCCCTTTCGTCCAGCACTGTTTGCGGTGATGAACAATCGAAATCATCGAAAAATCACCGTCGTAGATGGCTATATTGCTTACACCGGTGGGTTGAATCTGGCAGATGAGTATATCAATCAAAAAGAACGTTTCGGGCACTGGAAAGATACGGCAGTGCGTATCTATGGAGATGCGGCATTTTCTTTTACGAAAATGTGTTTGGAGCTGTGGAATGCGTTCTATAAGACGAACGATCATTGCAGCCAATACCTCCCCCATATATATCATCCAGAGCCTTTTCCAAGCGATGGTTTTGTACAGCCTTATTGTAATTCGCCGTTTGAGGATGAAAATTTGGCACAGCGAGTTTATCTCGATATGCTGTATCAGGCGAAGCAATATGTGTATATTTTTACGCCTTATCTTGCCATTGATAATGAAATGCAAAATGCCCTTTGTGCGGCGGCAAAACGAGGCGTAGACGTGCGTATTGTAACGCCTGGAATTCCGGATAAGCGTGTGATGTATTCTCTTACGAGGTCGTATTATGAGCCGTTACTCTATGCAGGCGTGCGTATTTATGAGTATACGCCGGGCTTTATTCATGCCAAGAGTTATCTGGTGGATGGTTATATGGGAATTGTGGGGACGATAAATATGGATTATCGGGGACTTTATCTGCACATGGAGGATGCTGTTTTTATGGTGGGGTGCAGCGCACTGGAGGAATTGAAACTTGACTGTATTGTTACGCTGGAGCAGAGCCATCGGGTGACGTTGCAAGAGTGTAAGCAGCGGCGTCACAATTTACTCTGGCAGGCTTTTTTGCGGACAATCAGTCCACTATTATAATGGATATAATGGAGGTTTGGCGTGATGAACATAACAACGCTGGATTTTCAAGTTCTCGACTGGATTCAATTACATTTGCAGTGTGCTTTTCTGGATTGGCTGATGCCGAAAATTACGGTGTTGGGGAACGGTGGTGTCATTTGGATTATCATAGCTGTGGTATTGGTCTGCCACCGAAAAACACGATGTATAGGACTCACCATGGGTACAGGAATGTTATGTGGTCTGGCATTGGGAAATGGAATATTAAAAAACTTGGTGCAACGAGATCGCCCTTGTTGGATACGATCGGTGGAGCTATTGATTGCAATGCCAGAGGATTACTCGTTTCCATTAGGACATACGTTATCGTCTTTTATTGCGGCAACGGTGCTGTTTCAATATAATCGGAAGGCAGGAATTGCAGCGTATGCTTTGGCGATTTCGATCGCCTTTTCAAGGATTTACCTCTATGTCCATTTTCCATCGGACGTGCTGTTTGCGGTGGCGTTTGGAATACTGATTGGTATTCTGGTCAATCATGCTGGGAAAAAAGATGATGCGAAAAATGCGAAAATTCCGTCGATTTTCTTTTTTGAAAAATATCTGAGAAAATACTTGATTTTTTCTTTCAAATGTATTATAATAAAAAAGGTGATTATCAGACACCGAACAAAGTAAAATCTGTTCGTTGAAAGGAGCAAAATATGATGGCGGAAGATATGGATTTTGGCGCAGGAATGCTGTATACATTAGAAGATGAAGAGGGAAATGAACTGGAGTTCGAGCTTTTGGAAGAAATGGAATATGAGGATGCGACTTATTGTGCATTGATTCCGTATCACGAGGACAGCGAAGAACTTTTGGAGGATGATGGCGAATTTGTTGTCTTAAAGAAAGAAATGGTTGATGGAGAAGAGATGCTTTGTACCATTGAGGATGATGATGAGTACGAAACGGTTGGCAGACTTTTTGTACAACAGTTGAACGCTTTTTTCGATGAAGAGGAAGATGAGGAATAGAATTTCACAAAAAATTTCACAATTTTCCTATTGATTTTTTCGTTGGAATGTGGTACAATACTTTTAATAAATCCAAAAGGAATTACTGCCCGGTGCGAGACATTGTGGTTTTTATAATCCAACACTCTTTCTAAGGGATTCCGACTCCGACTGTGGATTGCAGACCTCCTAGAGTAATCTGGACGAAGGGAGCGTGAAGCAGGAGGGCGGTCTTTACCCACCATGCTGATAACGGCTTGGTTTTATTCGCTACAAGACGGCCGGGTGGTTTTCCAAATAAAAAAACGTCTCTTTTGAGACGTTTTTTTGGTTAAAAAATATGTTCGATTTCTCGCTGTGTCATGGAATAGGAAAAAGTTGCGGTTTGATAAGCAGCATCGTCCATGTAAATAGACAGCGTATTGCTAAATTCCGTTTCGGTGCATTCGTTTCCATCCACTTCAAAGACGTTTGTACCGTCTACTGTTGCACGGAATGTGTGCAGGACTTCAACGGTACTGTCCGTATATGTGTAGAACGTGTCGATATATGCTACACCATGCGTCAGCGTTTGTGTTTCAAAAATACTGTTCTTTTGTATGTAGGCGAAAAAACCATCATAGCTTTCATATGCGTTGGACGTCACCGTCGTTTTGTCGATGGTAAAAAGCGTGACGTTGTGTTCGAGAGAATCGGAGACGACTACCTCTGGAATATCGTCATCATCGAGATAAATCAGTTCGAATGCAGCATTACTGCTAAAATCATCCAAAGTGTCAATTAGTGCATTTTCGTAGAGCGTTTCCCAATCGATAGAATCCGTGATAGAAGCTGTATCCGAGGTACTTGCACTGGTTGAAGAATTGCTCACAGCTTTTGTCGCACGCAACTGAAACAGCGGTACGATACAAGCTGCGCCATTGCTTACTGTGATAGAAATGATGTTATCGTCATCATCGGAATAAATATAGGTGTTGTTTCCAGCCACTGCGGAAAGGGTATATGTTCCATCAGGTACCACGCAGAAGAAACAGCCATACTCGTTTGTTTCCGTTGTATAAGTTGTCCCGTCTTGTGCTGTGAGCGTAACCTCGGCAATTGGCGTACTCCCACGGAACACGAAGCCACTGATCAGCGCATTTTGTTCGCTGGTATTGTCTGCCTGCTGCTGCGCTGTCGTTACTGTAGCGTATACATTTAGGAGACTAACACCGATTTCTGCATTGGAGGCATATGCAGTGCCACTGATAATAGATTTGACGTCCGAACCGGTCAGACCGCTGTTGATGAACCAAACACAAGCCGCCGCTCCCGCCACTTGTGGTGCAGCCGTAGAAGTGCCGCTGAATACGTTGTATCCTTTTGCAGAGGTGCTGGCGATATTTTCTCCTGGTGCGTATACGTCTACTCGGTCACCACCGTTGGAAAAATCGCAGATGGTATAGTCTGTATCTACTGCGCCGACCACGAGAATTCGTGCGTAGACCTCCGGATAGGTTTCAGCATGGATAGCATTGAGGGTGCTGGCATAGGCAGCGTTTAAATGACCAGATGTCCCTTCAGAGTCGTTTCCGGCAGCGGTGACAATGAGAAAATCATAACCCATGTTCAGCATACGAGACAGAAAATCCCCCATAATATCAGCACTGTTGTTTAGATGCTCCAATGCTGTAAGATAGCCGTTTTCTGCATTTTCAATTTTTTCCGTGAACTTGCTGTAGTCCGTACGGGAAGAGACAATGACCTTTACGTTTCGGAAAATCAGGTTCGCCATGGTACATTTTTCAATCATCACAGATGAATACCTGGCAGTGTCTTCATTCTGATCCTTGAATGCATCCGTAGCGGATACGTAGAGATTTTCCGAACCATAGGAATAAACACCGCAAATGCCCTCGGCGTTATCAGCGTTTGCACCGAGAATCCCTGCGACCATAGAGCCGTGATCTAATTCCGTTATATCGCATAGGATGCTCCCCTCTTGAAAAATTAAGTCCTCGTGGCTCGTTCGGAACTGGGAATCGATAACTCCCACACGTACTGGCGAAATTGTTGAGGTGTGTGCACCCATAAAATCCCATGCGGAAATAGCGTGAATAGATTCCATATACCAATTATTTCCGCTTGGTTCAGATTCGTCCCACGTTTCGCCTTTTGCTTCGTCCCACTGGCTGCCGTAAACAACAGACGTTTCTGTTACTTCCGAGAGATAATTCACATAGGCATCATCGATTTCCTTTTCTGCTTTTAAGTCATGAATGAGTGTTTCAAAGCTTGTTAACGTGTAACTGCGACTTAACTGCCATTGATAATCACCAGACTGCTCAATCCATCCTACAATCGTCGCATTGTAGGATTCGGCAAGTTTTTCAATGTCTTTGTAAGACGTTTTTTCTGCAGCAGTAATTAAAATTTCATTATTGATAAATATGACGTCCGATAATCCGTCTACTGCGATATGTCCGCTATTAATTTTATTGCAGGTGATCTCACCAATGTTGTCTTCGTCGTACACCACTTCTGCACCGAGCAGAAGTTCCCACTCCGTCCGAAAGACAATGAGATTTCCGGCTAAAATCACCAATAAGAGAATGAATACCAGTCCAATAATTGTTATAGCACGGAATGCACGCAGCGATTTTCCGTTTTTATTTGCCATAAAAAATCCCTTCTATATCAATATTGCTTTACCCTATTTTTTATTATACCATAATATTTCCTATAATGCAAACAAATTTTGAAAAATTCGGGCGTCTATTTTTCGACAGTATGGCATAAGCTTTAGTCGAGGTAGTAGTGATGATATGTACGCTGGCAGAGTTGCGTCAAAAGGACGTCATCAATATGGAAAACGGGGAGAATCTAGGGAGAATTGACGATTTGAATATAGATAGCAAAACAGCAGCCGTAGTGGCATTGATTCTCTATGGAAGACCACGTTATTTTGGGTGGTTTGGCGAACGGGAAGACTGTATAATTCGCTTTTCTCAGATACAGCTGATTGGAAAGGACGTGATACTTGTAACATTGCCTGATACAGAAAATTGTTCAAATTGTACAAAAAAGAGTGAGAGAATAATTAAAAAATTTATGGGGTAGGGCTTGACGAATGGTTAAATTTTTGGTATAATATTAAAGTAATTCGCACGTCGTTTTGTAATATGTGGGTGCTTTGTATATGATCGCAGAGTTGCATATGGGATCTTGGCAGTACGCTCAAATCCGAAAACGGCGGAGGAAGCAAAACCAATATTTTAGGAGGAACTACACAATGGGCGTAGTATCAATGAAGCAGCTGTTAGAGGCTGGCGTACACTTTGGTCACCAGACCAGAAGATGGGATCCGAAAATGGCTCCATACATTTTTACGGAACGGAATGGCATCTATATTATCGATTTGCAAAAGACTGTTCGGAAGCTGGATGAAGCATATATGTTTATCCGTGAACTATCTGCACAGGGCGAATCGGTATTGTTTGTCGGTACAAAGAAACAGGCTGGTGATTCTATCAAAGAAGAAGCAACTCGTGCCGGTGCATATTATGTTAATGCACGTTGGCTGGGTGGTATGATGACCAATTTCACCACCATCCAGAGAAGAATAAAACGTCTGGAACAGCTCCATGAAATAGAAACTAATGGCACGTTTGACTTGCTGCCAAAAAAAGAAGTTGGAAAGCTGCAGCTGGAAATCGAAAAGCTGGAGAAATTCTTGGGCGGTATTAAAGAAATGAAGAAGCTGCCAGGCGCACTGTTTATCGTTGATCCACGAAAGGAACGAATTGCAGTGGCTGAGGCCAAAAAGCTGAACATTCCAATTGTTGCAATTGTAGACACAAACTGCGATCCGGATGAGATCGATTATGTGATTCCGGGCAACGATGATGCGATTCGTGCAGTGAAGTTGATTGCCGGTGTGATGGCTGATGCGATTATTGAGGGTCGTCAAGGCGCAGATGCGGCAACTGCTGCACAGGAAGAAGAAACGGCAGAAGACGAAGAAACTGCGGAATAAGCAAAATGGAAGAAATGATATACCCGGATATGCACAGTAGAAACACGCAGTCATATTCGGGTTTTTTGAAAATAAAATCAGGAGGTATTATCCAATGGCAAATTTTACAGCAAAAGATGTCAATGAATTGCGGAAGTCCACTGGCGTTGGTATGATGGACTGCAAAAAAGCACTGACAGAGGCAGACGGTGACGTGGAGAAAGCACTAGAGCTGTTGCGGGAAAAAGGACTGGCAACACAGGCAAAGAAAGCAGGTCGTGTAGCCGCAGAGGGCATGGCTCTGGCAAAGGTAAATGCAGAGGGTACGGTCGGCTGTGTCGTTGAAGTGAACTCGGAAACCGATTTTGTTGCGAATACCGATGAATTTAAGGCATTTGTTAATCTTGTTGCAGATACCATTATTGAAAAAAATCCGGCTGATGTAGAAGCTTTGAAGGCGATGACAGTTTCCGGCGGCAGTGCAACGGTTGACGAAGCACTGCAGGAATTGTTCCTAAAGATTCGGGAAAATTTGCAGATTCGTCGGTTCACTCGTCTGGAGGGTACATTGGCTGCTTATACTCATGGCGGCGGTTCGATTGCTGTTTTGGTACAGGCTGATACACCGGCGGGTACAACGGCAGAAACGGTGACCGCACTAAAGGACTGCGCTATGCAGGTTTGTGCGATGAATCCACCGTACTTGAATCGGGAAGCAGTTCCGGCTTCTGTCTTGGAAGAAGAAAAGAAAATCGTTTTGGCACAGATGGCTGAAGATCCGAAGATGGCTTCAAAGCCGGATCAGGTCAAGGAAAAAATTGTCGCCGGAAAAGTTGGCAAATACTACAGCGAAAACTGCTTGCTGGAACAGGCTTTTGTCAAGGAAAACAAGCAGACCGTTCAAGAGTATGTAAATGGTGCTGCCAAGAGCCAGGGTACCACAATTACCCTTACAAAGTTTGTTCGCTATGAGCGTGGAGAGGGCATCGAAAAGAAAGCTGACAATTTCGTAGAAGAAATTGCAAGTATGATTCAGTGAGAAGCTTATGTGGAAATCAAACGATAAATATACGGAAAAAGATGTCAATCGAAAATCAGAAAAAGAACTTCTGAAAATGCGGAAAGAAAAAGACTTGACGAGTCACGATCAGGAACGAATTGAAAATCGCCTGAGACGCATTGACCGTGGTGACGACTAAGATGCTCTTTTCTGAAAATTTGAATTGGTTTGAAAAGTGAAAAGACGCTGTCACATGGTAAAAAAAGTGTGGCAGCGTCTTTTTCGTCAAATTTTTTGTTTTTTACAAAAAATCGCTTTACATTTCGTTTGAAATAGTGTAAAATAGAGAAAGGATAAAAAAGCCCGATTACATCATGAGAAAGCGAAAGGAATAGGAAGCATGGAACCAAAGTATAAACGTGTTCTTTTGAAACTGAGTGGTGAAGTCCTCGCAGGATCTAAGAAGATGGGATTGGATTCGGAAACCATTATGCCGATTTGTCGAAGCATACAGAAATGTGTGGCGGGTGGCGTAGAAATGGGGATCGTCGTAGGAGGCGGAAATTTTTGGCGTGGCAGATCCAGCAAGAATATGGATCGTACGAGAGCTGACCATATTGGTATGCTCGCAACTATAATGAACGCCCTGGCTGTGGCGGATTTTCTGGAGTCGCTGGGATTAGATGTACGTGTGCAGACGGCGATCAGTATGCAGGCGATTGCAGAACCGTATATTCGCAATAAGGCGATTTCTCACCTAAAAAAAGGCAGAGTGGTAATCTTTGGCTGCGGCACAGGAAGTCCGTTTTTCTCTACAGATACGGCTGCAATATTGCGTGCGGTAGAAATCAAAGCGGATATTTTATTGAAAGCAACAATGGTTGATGGTGTATACAACAAAGATCCGCATAAATATTCTGATGCCATCCGCTACGAAAAACTTACGTTCAGCGACGTTTTAAACAGTGCACTACAGGTAATGGACAGTACGGCGGCTTCGATGTGTCGTGATAACGAAATGCCTATGTTGGTGTTTAATTTGAGCAGACCGGAAAATATTTATGATGCGGTCATGGGAAAAGAAATCGGTACAGTTGTGGCAGAATCTTAAAAACGAAAGTGCGAAAGGAGTCTCGTGAAAGCGAGGATACAATTATGAAAGAACTAATGAAAGAAACCGAAGAAAAAATGAAAAAGACGCTTGGCCGTCTGGAACATGAGTTCATGACGATTCGTGCAGGTCGTGCGAATCCGGCAGTGCTGGATAAAGTGCAGGTGGATTATTATAGCGTCCCTACGCCAGTGCAGCAGATGGCGGCAATTTCTGTGGCAGAAGCACGAATTCTGGTGATTCAGCCTTGGGATGTGACCACGCTAAAGGCAATTGAAAAGGCGATTTTGGCGTCTGATGTGGGGATTACACCAACGAACGATGGAAAGGTGCTGAGACTCGTATTCCCACAGCTGACCGAGGATCGTCGAAAAGAGCTTTGCAAGAACGTAAAGAAATTGGGTGAAGATGCAAAAGTAGCAGTGCGGAATATCCGTCGGGAGACGATAGATAAGCTAAAAGCGAAGAAAAAGGCGTCAGAATTGACCGAAGACGATGTGAAGGACGGCGAAAAACAGGTACAGAAGCTAACGGATCGGTATGTGGCGGATATTGACAAGGCAGTTGCAGAAAAAGACAAGGAAATCATGAGTATTTAACACAATAATAATAAAGGTAAGGAGTGAATCTTCATGGCTTTGCCATTCTTTAAAAAGTCGGATTCGTCAGGTGCGGTAGATGCTGCGTTACTTCCGCCGCTGGATCGAATGCCCAAGCACGTGGGTTTTATTATGGACGGGAATGGCCGTTGGGCAACACGCCGTGGGATGCCACGAAAATATGGTCATGTAGAGGGCGCAAAACGGTTTAAAGATTTGTCGTTTTACTGTGCAGACATCGGAATTCGGAATGTATCGTTTTATGTTTTCTCCACGGAAAATTGGAAACGGTCGCAGGAAGAAGTGGATGTTTTGATGGATTTGTTTTGGGAGTATCTCTGTGATGCAGACAATTATAAAGATCGAAACATTCGGCTCATGTTCATCGGAGACAAAAGCCGACTCAGTGACAAATTACGGAATAAGATGCTGGAGTTGGAACGAGACTCGAAAGATTTCACCAAGATGAATCTAATTCTGGCAATCAACTATGGCGGAAGAGATGAAATCTGTCGTGCCACACAACAAATTGCGAGAGAAGCACAGGCTGGAAGGCTTAGTCCGGATGATATCACAGAACAGACGGTTTCCGATCACTTATATACCGCCGGACTGGATGATGTGGACTTTTTGATTCGCTCGAGCGGAGAGCTGCGTCTGTCTAATTATCTCATCTGGCAGTGTGCTTATGCAGAGTATTATTTTACGGACGTTCTCTGGCCGGACTTTGACCGGGAAAAGCTAAATCTGGCACTGCAAGAATATGCGAAGCGTGGCAGGCGGTTTGGGGGCATGAAAAACGTATGAAGGTTCGTATTATTTCCGGCATTGTCGGCGTATTGCTGACTGTGGTGATGTTGATTCTTTATAAGACGTTTTTCTTCCCCTTGGTAATTGCAGCTTTGATTTGTATCGCTCTATATGAGCTGTTTCGTGCAGGTGGCTGTTTAAAATATTGGTTATCTGTCGGTGCGGGATTTCTCTACGGACTGTTATTGCCGTTTTTGACATTTTATGAAAATTTTGCAGTAGTGATTGGCGTTCGTTTTCTCTGTATCATTGCAATATTTGCGGAACTGGTACTGCGTTACCAAAGGGTACGTTATCAAGATACGTTGTATATTGTCGCAGTGACACTACTGGTATCCGATTCTTTGACCATGATGATTTCTTTGTTACAAAGCAGTGCTTTTGGATTGGGATATGTGATTCTGGCACTGTGTTCAGCGTGGATTTCTGATACAGGAGCGTATTTTACCGGCACATTTCTGGGCAAGCACAAGCTCTGTCCGGAGATTAGTCCGAAGAAAACTGTGGAAGGGTTTTTTGGTGGTATTTTAACGGATATTATCATGATGGTACTTTTCGCACTCGTGTATAGTCTGATTACGGAAGCTACTGTGAAATATGCTTGGCTCATTTTTGCGGCGATTGTCTGTGCTGTCATTAGTGTTCTGGGTGATCTGTCGGCTTCAATGATTAAGCGACAGCGAGGAATCAAAGATTTTGGAAATATTATGCCAGGACACGGCGGTGTGATGGATCGATTCGATAGTGTGTTATTTACGATTCCAGCGTTTTATGCGCTGATTTGTATGTCACCGATTTTTGTTTAAGAAAAAACGATGGAAAGGACGGCAGCAAAAGAAAAAATGCTACCGCTTTTCCACATCACATAAAATGGTTATCATGAGAAGGGATCATATGGACAAGAAGGTTTCTATTTTAGGCTCTACTGGCTCAATCGGCACACAGGCACTGGACGTGGTACGCAAGCATTCGCTGTCAATATATGCGTTGGCGGCGAATCGGAACGTGGCGTTACTCGAAACGCAAGCGAGAGAATTTCACCCGTCAAAGGTCTGTGTCTTTGATGAATCTTATTATCTGGAACTAAAAAATCGCTTGGCAGATGTACCAATACAAATTCTCTGTGGCATGGACGGACTTTGCGAAATTGCAGCGGATACAAAGGCGGATATTCTCTTGAATTCTGTGGTAGGTATGGTGGGACTATTGCCTACGCTGACTGCTATCGATGCTGGATTGGATATCGCTTTGGCAAACAAAGAAACGCTAGTGGCAGGTGGGTCGCTGGTGATGGCTCGTGCTGCGAAAAAGGGCGTAAAAATTTATCCGGTGGATAGCGAGCATTCTGCAATTTTTCAGTGCCTACAGGGTAATTCTCGAGAACAACTGCATAAGATTATCTTGACGGCATCCGGTGGACCTTTTTTTGGAAAGAAGCGGGCGGAACTGGCACAAATGACGGCAGCAGATGCTTTGAAGCACCCGAACTGGAATATGGGAAATAAGGTGACGATTGATTCATCTACGTTGATGAATAAGGGATTGGAGTTTATTGAAGCAAAATGGCTGTTTGATCTGACACCAGATCAAATCGAAGTGGTGGTACATCGACAGAGCGTTGTACATTCTGCAGTGGAATATGACGATTGCTCTGTGATTGCACAGTTAGGTGTGCCGGATATGAAAATCCCCATTCAGTATGCGTTGCTTTATCCGAATCGTATGGCGTGTCCTACGAAGCACTTGTTTTTGACGGATTATGGAACATTGACATTTGAAAAGCCGGATTTGGAGACGTTTCGCTGTTTAAAAATTGCCATGGAGGCGTGTAGAAAGGGCGGTATTGCGCCTTGTGTGATGAATGGATCAAATGAAGTGGCAGTAGCAGCATTTTTACAAGGAAAAATTGGATTTTTAGAAATTGCAGATTTGGTGGAAAAGGTAGTGGAAACAATTCCATGGCAAGAAATTCACTGCTATGAGGATGTGATACAAGCGGATGAAAAAGCACGGAAAAGGGTACTTTTAGAAGTTGGAAATTAAAAATAAGAATTTAATATTTTAAATTTTTAGTTTTTAGTGGGGTTAAAGATGTACTTGCAAACTGTTACGGGAAACGGAGTGGATCGTATATGACGCATATCATTACCATTATTATTGCCGTCGTCATTTTTGGCGTAATTATTGCCATTCATGAGTTCGGACATTTTATTGTCGCAAAGTTGCATCATGTTCAGGTCAATGAGTTTGCGATTGGAATGGGACCGAGGATTTTGCATTTTCAAAAGGGCGAGACAATGTATTCGCTGCGGCTGTTGCCGATTGGCGGTTTTTGTTCTATGGAGGGCGAAGACGAATCCAGTGACAATCCCAACGCATTTGAAAAAAAACCGGTGTGGCGGAGGATCACTGTGGTATTGGCAGGCGCATTTATGAATATTGTGTTGGGATTTGTATTAATTATCGTTCTTACTTGTATGGGAACGAAAGTCCCCTCTACGACCATTGCACAGTTTGCCTCTACAACAGACGAAAGTACCGGCGAAACGATTACAGCTTCAGAAAGTGAGCGCAGCGGTTTGCAGGTGGGCGATAAAATTGTGGCAATTGATGGGGAGCATATCTTTACTACTACAGATTTGGTGTATAAGCTGCAAACGACAGAAGTAGAATCTTTTGCGGTGACAGTGAAGCGAGACGGTAAAAAGATGACAATTGAAAATGTCACATTCCACAATGATAACACAGAAGGATTGATTGATTTTGCGGTACAAGGAAAATCGAAAAATCCCGTGAGTGTGGTGGTTTATTCGGCAAAGGATACAGTTGCAACAGCAAAGCTCATCTGGATGTCACTGACGGAGCTTGTCTCCGGAAAATATGGATTGCAGGATTTGTCGGGACCGGTTGGCACAGTAAGTGTCATTGAACAGGCGGCATCTAGTGGGGAGACGATACTCGAGCGTGTCGAGTCGGTGTTGAATCTCACGATATTTATTACAGTGAATGTTGGTGTGTTCAACCTTTTACCAATTCCAGGATTAGATGGCAGTCGATTTGTTTTCTTGGCAATCGAGGGCATTCGGCGAAAGCCTGTGGCAAAAGAACGTGAGGCAATGGTACACTTGATTGGTATGGCGGCACTGTTTTTGCTAATGATTCTGGTGACGGTGCAGGATGTCGTAAAGCTAGTTTAAAGGTGGACGATAGGTGAAAAAAAGGAGTGACGAAAAATGCGAAAGGTCAAAACGGTTCGTGTGGGAAACTGCACATTAGATGGCAAGCACATTTATATACAATCGATGTTGAATACCCGATCAGACGACATTACCAAAAGTGTGACACAAGCGCAGACACTAGAACAAGCTGGATGTGAAATTATTCGGGCGGCGATTCCGGATAAGGAGGCAATTGCTTTAATTCCGGCAATCAAAGAAAAAATTTCGATTCCTTTGGTGGCAGACATTCATTTTGATTATCGTTTGGCGTTGGAGGCTGCCGCCGCTGGTATTGATAAAATTCGTATCAATCCGGGAAACATCGGCGGCATGGATAAGGTACGACAGGTGGTAAAAATCTGTCAGGAGAAGCAAATTCCCATTCGGATCGGTGTCAATTCCGGCTCGCTGGAAAAAGAAATCTTAGCGAGATATGGTGCTCCGACAGCAGAAGCACTGGTGGAAAGCGCAATGAGCCATGTGAAAATGCTGGAAGCGTGCGACTTTGATCAGATTGTCATATCCATGAAATCCTCCGACGTGAACACCATGATTGATGCCTATCGATTGTGTGCACAGCAATGTGACTATCCTCTGCATTTGGGCGTCACAGAGGCTGGTACGGAGCGTATGGGTCTGATGAAGTCTGCCATTGGTATTGGCGCACTTTTGCATGACAATATTGGGGAGACGATTCGAGTATCTTTGACGGAAGATCCGGTAAGAGAAATTAAGGCAGCACAGGATATTTTAAAGTGTGTTGGCAAACGTGGCGGACCGCAGATTGTGGCGTGTCCTACTTGTGGCAGAACGAGAATTGACCTTTTGAAAACGGTGAAAGAAGTAGAAGCGGCATTGGAGAATGTACAAAAGGATATTAAAGTAGCAGTGATGGGCTGTGTGGTCAATGGTCCGGGAGAGGCACGAGAAGCGGATATTGGCATTGCAGGCGGTGACGGCTGCGCCGTTCTCTTCCGAAAAGGAGAGGTGCTGCGAAGAATTCCGGAGGCAGATATTGTACCGGAGCTAATGGCAGAAGTTGATAAGTTTTGATAGATGAAACAGGGAGTGTATCACGAATGGATTTGGATTTTGCGGCGTTTTTGGAAGAATATGTACCGGTGATGCCGCAGTCGATGCAAAATGGCGTTCTGCACCGGATGACTTATTCGGAAAACCTAACAAAAATTTCGCTTTATGTGGAGTTCCCAATACTGGTACCCATGCAGGATATTTTTTCGCTGGAGCATGAGTTAGAGGTGCGATTGGAAATTCAGGCGGTGCGGATATATCCACATTACGATGAAAACTGTTTTACGATGGCATATTTTCCGGATTTGGTCTTATTTTTAAAGCGAGAAATGACGGTGGTCAATGGGCTTATTGATGGTGCAGAAACAGCGTATCACGACGGTATTTTGGAAATTCACCTAAAAAATGGTGGATACGATATTTTAGAAAAATACCACGTAGCGGATTTTTTTTCTCATATGCTGGAGCAGATGTTCTTGAAGCATATTTCGGTGCAGATGCATGGTACAACAAGTATGCCGGAGGAAGATTTTCAGGCAATGCTTGCAAAGGAGGAAGCCACTTTGCCGAAACAAACGGTACAGCAGACAGCAAAAACGAGTGGTGGCACGAATGGAAAAACGGAAACGCCGAAATCTATGGCGAAAAGTGTGAAACTACAGGTGGAAATCGATGGAATCGTGCCGGACAGTGCTGTTATGATTCGAGGCAGAGAAATTCGGGATATGCCGATTTCTATACAAGAAGCAGTGGAAATACAGGGACAGCGTGTGATTATCATGGGCGATGTGTTCGCAATGGAGGAACGAGACGTTCGTGGAGAGAGAAGGATTTTGACCTATCAAGTGACAGATGGGACGTATTCTGTTTTGGTGAAGGTGTTCGACACAATAGCGAATATCGAAAAATATCCCTATGATCAAATCAAAAAGGGCGCAACGCTGCTTATTTTGGGACGCATTAGCTACGACGAATTTGCACGTGAAGATGTGATGAAGCCGGAATCTATTGTCATGGTAAAGCGACAGCGAAAACAGGACAATGCGCCGAAAAAACGTGTAGAATTGCACTGTCACACGAATATGTCTCAAATGGACGGCATGACGCCGGCAGCAAAGCTAGTACAGCGTGCTCACGATTGGGGACATCCGGCAATTGCTATTACCGATCACGGTGTTGCACAGGCATTTCCAGAGGCGATGACGACTTGGGATAATTTGAAGGATGACAATTTCAAAGTGATTTTCGGCTGCGAAATTTATGTGGTCAATGATTTGGCAAAACAGGCTGTTATCGATAATCCGGGCGATCGAACGTTACAGGAAGATTTGATTATTTTTGACGTAGAGACAACGGGACTAAACTATAAAAAAGACCGTTTGACGGAGATTGGCGCAGTTCGTATGCGTGGACTGCAAATCATCGACAGCTTCAATACAATAGTGAACCCGGAAAAACCGATACCGACGAAAATCGTGGAACTGACTGGTATTACGGACGATATGGTAAAGGATGCACCGAAAGAGGCAGAGGCACTGCAAAAATTCATGGAATTTTGTGGCGATAATCCGGTTTTGGCGGCACACAATGCGCAATTTGATACCTCTTTTGTGCGAGAAGTTTGTAAGCGGCATCAGATTCCTTTTGAATTTTCTACGCTGGATACATTAGTTCTCTGTCAGCGTATGTTGCCACAAATGCATCGTCACAAGTTGGACGGTGTGGCAAAGGCATTGAAACTTGGAAAGTTTGATCACCACCGAGCCTCTGATGATGCGACGATGTTGGCGAAAATTTATAAGGAACTGGCGAGTCGTTTGATACAGACAAAGGATGCCAAGATGTTGGCAGATTTGAATGTAAAGACGGTAGATGTAGACGTAAAGCGGCTGCATCCTTATCATCAGATTGTTCTGGTGAAAAATCATGTGGGATTGAAAAATTTGTACCGATTGATTTCTTATGGACATACTGAGTGCTTTTATCGGAAACCACTGATTCCAAAGTCTGTATTAACGCAGCATCGAGAGGGATTGATTTTTGCCAGTGCCTGTGAGGCAGGAGAATTATTTCAGGCACTCGTAGAGGGAAAACCACATAAAGAAGTGGTGGAACTGGCAAAGTTTTACGACTATCTGGAAATTCAGCCTACGAGGAATAATAACTTTATGATTCGAAACGGTACGGCTGCCAACGTGAAGGAACTACAGGAGTATAACCGTAAAATTGTAAAACTTGGAGAAGAATTACATATTCCGGTTTGTGCTACTTGTGACGTCCATTTTATTGACGAGGATGATGCGATTTATCGGGGAATTTTACAGGCGGGACAGGGCTACGATGACGCCGGTAATCAGGCACCACTTTATTTTCGTACCACAGAGGAAATGCTGAAAGAATTTTCTTATCTGGGAGCAGAAAAGGCAGAGGAAATTGTCATTACGAACACCAATGCCATTGCCGATCAGATTGAAAAAATACGTCCGTTTCCTGTGGGAACGTTTACACTAACGATTGATGGCGCTGAGGAAGATCTGGTACGTATCACAACTACTCGTGCAAAGGAAATTTATGGCGATCCATTGCCGGAACTGGTAGAGAAGCGGCTGAACCGAGAGTTATCTTCCATTATCAAGCATGGATTTTCTGTTCTGTATATTATTGCACAAAAACTTGTCTGGGATAGCGTAGATCACGGATATCAGGTGGGTTCTCGTGGTTCGGTTGGCTCGTCCTTTGTAGCGTCTATGGCGGGAATCTCTGAGGTGAATCCTTTAGCACCACATTATGTTTGTCCAAAGTGTAAGCATAGCGAATTTATCACGGATGGCAGCGTGGGTTCCGGTTTTGATTTGCCGAAAAAGAATTGTCCAGATTGTGACGTGGAGATGATACGGGATGGTCATGACATCCCGTTTGAGACATTCCTCGGATTTGACGGTGATAAAGCACCGGATATTGACTTGAATTTTTCCAGTGAATATCAGTCCAGCGCACACCGTTATACAGAGGAACTTTTTGGCAGAGACAATGTGTTTAAGGCGGGGACGATTTCGGTAGTAGCAGATAAAACAGCGTATGGATACGTGAAAAAATATTTGGAAGAACGAGGACTGCACTATAGTCCTACGGAGACAAACCGTCTTGCGATTGGCTGTACTGGAATTAAGCGTACAACCGGTCAGCACCCGGGCGGTATGGTGGTTGTGCCAAGTAATTTTGATGTGTATGATTTTACACCGGTGCAGCATCCGGCGGACGATCCAAACTCTGATATTCTTACGACACACTTTGACTTCCACTCCCTCCATGATACCATTCTGAAATTGGACGAACTAGGGCACGTTGTTCCTACGATGTATAAGCACTTGGAAGACATGACGGGAATTGAAATTAAAAATGTTCCCACTACTGACCTAAAGGTAATTCAAATGTGTACAGACTGCAGTGTTTTGGGTGTAACGGCAGAGGAGATTTATTGCAAAACTGGAAGTCTCGGTATCCCCGAGATGGGGACGGGTTTTACCATTCAGATGCTGTTAGATGCGAAACCCAAAAAATTTAGCGATTTTTTGCAAATTTCCGGACTTTCCCATGGTACGGACGTATGGCTTGGAAATGCAAAGGATTTGATTGACAACGGTACTTGTACCATTTCAGAGGTAATCGGTACTCGTGACAGTATCATGACATATTTGATATATAAAGGTATTGAACCGAAACAGGCGTTTCAGATTATGGAGGATACCCGAAAAGGGAAAGCACCGAAAACCTTTACGCCAGAGCGTGTACAAATGCTGCTTGATCACGATGTACCGCAATGGTATATTGACAGCTGCTTGAAGATCAAGTATATGTTCCCAAAAGCCCATGCAGCAGCATACGTTACGGCGGCAATCAAGCTTGGCTGGTTCAAGCTTTATCATCCATTGGAGTATTATGCAGTCTACTTTAGTACCCGAGGAGATGATTTTGATGCAGAAGTAGCTTTGCAGGGGAAAAAGGCGGTGCGTGCGAAAATTGAAATGCTTCAGGAAAAGGGGAATGACTGTATGAATAAAGAATCCGCCTTGCTTGATATGCTGTTGATTGTAAATGAAATGGAATCCCGTGGGTATGAGTTTTTACCGATTGATTTGTATAAATCACACGCTGACCATTATCTTGTAGAGGATGGAAAGGTGCGAATTGCCTTTAGTGCAGTACCCGGCATTGGCGTAGCGGCTGCCCATAACATTTATGATACTGCACAAAAGGGAGACTTTATTTCCATCGAAGAATTTGCTGCACAATGTAACGTATCAAAAACAATAATAGAAACGCTGGAAAACATTCACGCTTTAGGCAACCTGCCGAAAACCAGTCAGATGAGTCTTTTTTGAGCGAAAATTTCTTGACAGGCATTGCTTGATATGCTATCATGATAGTATAACAGCACACTAGAGTAAAAGGAGCGTATGCCATTTATGCGAAAATACAATAAAATCACACCGGAGGGCACGAAGGATTTTTTGTTTGAAGAATGCCGTGTGCGGCGACAAGTGGAACAGTGGCTGCATGGTTTGTTCGAGAGTAAGGGTTATTCAGAGGTAACAACTCCCGGGTTAGAATTTTTTGACGTATTTCAGTCGGATGCTGGATATTATCCGCAGGAGCGGCTGTATAAGATGACGGACAGTAAGGGCAGACTCTTAGCACTTCGACCAGAATCGACTATGCCGATTGCTAGAGTGACTGCAACACGCCTGAAAAATGCGCCTTTGCCGCTGCGACTCTATTATAACCAGAGCGTCTATCGTTTTGAGCCGGCACTAAAGGGCAGAAGCGATGAAGTGACGCAAATGGGCATTGAACTTTTGGGCTCGGCATCCTATATGGCAGATGTGGAAATGGTAACGACCGCCATTGAAGCACTTGTGGCGTACAGTGGCGGCAGCGTGAATTATTCGCTGGAACTAGGGGATGCAGGCGTATTCAAGGAATTGATGCGAGAACTAAACGCAACGCCGGAACAGCGGGAGAATATCCGCTATCTGATTGAGACGAAAAACTATCCGGCACTAAATGACGAACTCGATGCAATGAGGGACTCCAAAGCGGCGGCAGCATTGAAAAAATTACCGGCGTTGTTTGGTGGAGAAGAAGTATTCGAAAAGGCATCTCAGCTTTATTCCAATCAACGGATGGACGAGATTTTGCTTGATTTGCAGAAACTTTATCAGGATCTTTCTAAGGTGATTGGAGAAGGACGCCTGACGGTAGATTTGGGCATGGTCAACAATGCAGACTATTACACTGGCGTTATTATTAAGGGCTATCTTGAGGGCTATGGCGAAGAAGTCCTTGCCGGCGGACGGTATAATAAGCTGCTGTCTGATTTTGGCTATGATATTCCGGCAACCGGTTTTGCCGTAAATGTTGATGCGGTATCAAAAGTGCGTTTGAAGAATACAACGGTTGCGCCACGTGCAGTGGATGCACTGGTTTATGCGACAGAAGGTTATGAAATGCAGGCAGTAACGGTGTCACAAAAAATGCGTGCAAGCGGAAAAGTTGTTGAATATGCTTTTTTTGATTCGCTGGATTTGGTGCGTGCTTATGCGAAAGAACGGAAAATCGGGGAAATTGTGATTGTGGATGAAAATTATTTCGATGAATCGTGCCCGAGTGAGATCGGAAATTGAGAAAGTTGTGGGAAAACTATGAGTGAGGGTAAAATTTTATTTGGTGGTTATGAGTGGTTGGTACTGAAGAAATACGACGACCATATATTGGTTATTTTGGAAGATGTGTTGGAGCAAGAAAGACCATATCATGTAAAGCGTGAATTTATCACTTGGGAAGAATGCACCTTGCGAAAATGGTTGAATGAAGATTTTTACAACACATTCACGCCGGAGGAGCAAGCAAGAATCCTAAAGACTCATCTCGAAAATCCAAACGACGTAGATTGGCATAGAGAAGGCGGCAACGATACAGATGACAAAATATTCTTGCTGAGCTTAAATGAAGTGGAGGAATACATGACAAAGAGTGAACGGAATGACGAGAATTGGTGGTGGGTACGGTCGTCCGGTAATTGTCAGTATGGTGAGATGAAGTTCTACCACATCAACGGAAAAAGTGTTGTTGGCAGATTTGAATACGACATTGCTCGTGAGCATGGGGTTCGTCCCGCTATGAATCTGAAATTATAAATCTTTCAATCAAAATCACTACACGGCATATATAGTTAGCCTGAGGTTTATCGGGGTACTCGTGAAATCACCTCGAAATAATATTTGAATAAAGGGAAGAGTAGTATGACAAAACCATTGCGCATTGCTCTGACGAAGGGCAGATTAGAAAAAGACACAGTCGAGCTGTTCGAACGCCTTGGATTCGATTGTACGGCGGTACGGGAAAAAGGACGGCGTTTGATTTTGCCGATTTCGGATGGTAATATAGAAGTTGTTCTCGCAAAGGCGAACGATGTGATTACTTATGTGGAGCATGGTGTTTGTGATATGGGTGTAGTCGGAAAAGACACTATTATGGAAATGCAAGGGAAATTTTTTGAAATGGTAGATCTGGGATTTGGCAAATGCCGGTTTGCACTGGCAGCTAAAAAAGGAACAGATTTCTATAGTGGCTTTGGCGTAAAGCAGATTGCTACGAAATATCCCAGCGTTGCTCGGCGTTTTTTTGAAAGCAAGGGCATGGATGTGGATATTGTCAAAATCGAAGGCTCAGTGGAACTTGCACCGCTCTTGGGCTTGGCGGATGGCATTGTAGACATTGTAGAAACAGGTGTAACGCTGAAAGAAAATGGTTTGGAAGTGGTAGAAACGGTAATGCCAATTTCCGCACGGCTGATTGCTAACACCGTTAGTCTGAAGATGCGGCAACAGGAGATTGAAACATTGATTGGAAAAATTGAGGAGGTTTTAGAAAAATGATACAAATGAAAGTGATAAATGCAAGCAACGTTGAACAGCGAGAAGCGTTTTTCAAAAGCCTAGAAAAGCGTAGCGGTGAAACCAATCGGCGTGTGACAGAAACTGTTACAAGAATCATTGAAAATGTTAAGGAAAATGGCGATCAGGCAGTACAGGATTATACGCTGCAATTCGATGGCAGTTTGCCGAAGTATTATGAAGTACCGAGAGACATTATTAATGATGCATTATCAAATGCAGATCCGGCATTTGTAGAGGCAATGCTGAACGCCATTGAAAACGTACGGGATTTTCACCAGCGTCAAGTACAAGAGGGTTTTATTCATACGTTGCCGAATGGCGTTATTCTTGGTCAGCGTGTGCGTGGATTAGAACGGGTTGGCTTGTATGTGCCCGGCGGTACAGCAGCATATCTGTCCAGCGTGATTATGAATGCAGTCCCAGCAAAAATCGCAGGTGTTAAGGAAATTATCATGGTGACGCCGCCTTGTAAGGACGGCACACCGAATCCGGATATCTTAGTAGCAGCGGCACTTGTGGGTATAGATTACATTTTCTTGTCTGGTGGCGCACAAGCGATTGCAGCACTTGCTTATGGTACAGAACAGATTCCAAAGGTAGACAAGATTGTCGGACCAGGGAATATTTTTGTTGCCACGGCGAAAAAGTTACTGTATGGAATTGTTGATATTGACATGATTGCAGGACCAAGTGAAGTTTTGGTGATGGCGGATGAAATGGCAAATCCAAAGTTTGTGGCGGCGGATTTGATGTCACAGGCAGAACACGATGTACTAGCCTCGTCTATTTTGGTGACAACGAGTGAAGCCGTAGCACAGCAGGTGCAAGTGGAAATAAACCGACAGGTGCAAACGTTGTCTCGCAAAGAAATGATTGAAAAGTCGATGAATGAATATAGCGCAGTACTGCTCTGCCATACAAGAGAGGAGGCAGCAATGCTGGCGAATCAAGTTGCGCCGGAGCATTTAGAAGTGCTAATGGAAAACCCGATGGAATTGTTGGGTGCGCTTGATAATGCCGGTTCAGTATTCCTTGGACCGTATGCATCAGAACCTCTAGGGGACTATTATGCCGGTCCAAATCATGTTTTGCCAACCAGTGGAACAGCACGCTTTTTCTCGCCGCTCGGTGTACAAAGCTTTACGAAGCGTTCTAGTTATACTTACTATACCAAAGATGCGCTGGCAGCAGCAAAGGACGATATTGTTTTGATTGCGAACAAAGAGGGCTTGACAGCACATGCCAATGCGATTACAGTAAGATTTGAGGAAGAAAGCTAATGGCAATACCTAAATTTGATGAATTTTTCCCTGCTTTTATGCAGTGCTTATCAGACGGTGAAGTACATACTATGAAGGAGATTAAAGAATTCTGTGTGCAGCAATTTTCCTTGACTGATGCGGAGTTGCGGGAGCTGACGCCGTCTGGCAGTACCACACGTGTTTCTGATCGAATCGGATGGACGAGAATGTATCTCAAAAAAGCTGGATTGATTATATCTCCTGTCCGTTCACAATATCAGTTGACAGAAGAGGGTAAAAATGCTGTTGCACAGTACGGTACAGAAAAAATCACGTTGTCTTTCTTAAATCAGTATAATTCATTTCGTGCATTTTATGGGCATGATGTGCCATCCAAAAAAAGCGTACAGGACACGCTTTCCACAGAAAATGCAACACAAGATCCGAAAGAAAAAATCGAATCTGCCATTGAACAGATTCACAGCACTTTGGCAGAAGATTTAATGCAACAAATTATGGAGATGGAATCATACGATTTTGAAAAACTGGTTGTTTTGCTTTTAAAGAAAATGGGATATGGTGAACCGACTACCACAAAAAAATCCGGTGACGAAGGCATTGACGGTTTTGTTAAAGCGGATAAGTTTGGATTTGATTCAATTTATGTACAAGCGAAGCAATGGAAACCGGAGTCGATTGTTGGAAGACCAGAAGTGCAAAAGTTTCTGGGTGCAATGGCAGAGCAAGGTGCATCAAAGGGCGTATTTATTGCAATCGTGCGCTTTTTCAAGGGTGCAATAGAATTTGCAGAGCGGCAGTTGCAACAGAAAATAGTTTTGGTAGATGGTGAGAAGTTAACAAAGCTGATGATCGAATATAACCTTGGAGTAACCGTGGAAAAAACATATGAGGTAAAGCGCATAGACTTAGATTTTTTTCATGAGGATTTCTGAAAGGGAGGTAAACTATCATGCGGCAATCCAAAATGACACGCACCACCAAAGAAACCGACATTACTGTGTCGTTGTCATTGGATAAAAAAGGAACGGCGAAGATAAATACAGGTATCGGTTTTTTTGACCATATGCTGACAGCTTTATCAGTACATAGCGGAATAAGTATGGAAATCACTGTAGAGGGAGATTTATATGTAGACGGGCATCATACTGTAGAGGATACTGGCATTGTTCTTGGACAAGCACTGGCGGAAGTCTTAGGCGATAAGTCTGGTATTGTACGTTATGGAAGTGCATTTATTCCTATGGATGAGGCACTCGCTTTTTGTAGTTTGGATATCAGTAACCGTCCGTTTTTGGTTTTTCAAGGGACGTTTACAAATGCCATGATTGGGCAGTATGACACGTGCCTGACAGAAGAGTTTTTCCGTGCGTTTGCATTCAATGCTGGTATTACACTGCACGTCAATATGATGTACGGCGTGAATGATCATCATAAATGTGAAGCGGCGTTTAAAGCAGTGGCACACGCTTTGAAAACGGCAGTAACACCGCTGAAATCGGGGCAGATACTTTCAACGAAAGGAGTGCTGTAAACATGATTGCTATCATTGACTATGGCGCAGGAAATATTTTTAGCGTCAAAAACGCACTGGACTTTCTGAGGATTCCAGGGAAACTGACGGCAGATCCGAAAGAAATCAGAAAGGCAGATGCGCTGATTTTGCCAGGTGTAGGTGCATTTCCAAGCGCAATGGAAATGCTTCGCAGCAGTGGACTTGTGGAAGCGATTCAAGAACAAGCACACAAGAAACCATTTCTAGGGATTTGTCTTGGAATGCAGCTGCTGTTTGAAAAAGGGTATGAATTTGAAGAATGCAACGGCTTAGGACTGATTCCCGGGAGCATTGAAAAAATCGAAGCACCTGGTTTTGTGATTCCACATATGGGATGGAATAAACTGGAAAAATCAAACCCTTGCCCAATTCTGGAGGGATTACCAGAGGAGGCGTATGTTTATTTTGTACATTCCTATCAAGCAGTTGTACCAGAAGCATATTTGGCGGCTTCTGTAGAATATGGTACAGCAAAAATTCCAGCGATGGTTTATGATGGAAAAACCGTCTTTGGCGCACAATTCCACCCAGAGAAAAGTGGCGAAGTCGGCTTGCAGATTTTATGGAATTTTGCGGCAAGATGTAAAAATTAGGGCGAGAAAGATTGTATGGAATATATATGGTGTATGCTTGCGGCAATTGGTGCCGGCGTTGGAACTAGACTTGCCGGCTTGTCAGCAGCAACTGTTATGGTTCCCATTCTCATTGTACTATGCCCCTCTTTTCAAGGTGAAAGCGGTGCCTATTAAGCCACAGCGATTGCGCTTACATCCGACATTTTAGGCTCGGCGGTTTCAACAGGCGTTTATATCAAACATAAGCATATCGATTTAAAGCACGGTTGGATTATGCTTTGTTGTATTGTGTTGCTGTGTGTGATGGGCAGCTATATGGCATACAAAATGGAAAATACGGTTTTGAGTGCTTTTATGCTGATTTTGACATTTTGCATTGGTATTCGATTTTTGATAAAGCCGGATACCACAAAAAAGCAAGCAGAAAGCAACGCAATTTATTGGAATTGGAAGAGGGTTGCAGTTTTATTATTTTTTGGGCTGACCATTGGCTTTGGAACAGGGTTTGTCGGAAGTGGTGGTGGAATGATGATGCTGGTGGTCTTTACTGCTTTTTTAGGCTATGAACGAAAATCAGCAGTCGGAACTAGTACGTTTATTATGACGCTTACTGCACTGATTGGATTTATGAGTCACGTATGGATGCATCCTGCAATCATTTTACAGAAATGGGATATTTTACTGATTTGCATTTTTATGACAACGATTTCTTCTTTATTTGCTGCGCAGTTTGCTAATCGTGTTTCGAATCGAATGGTAGGGTTGGCAACCAGTAGCATTTTAACAGCATTGAGTATTATTTTGCTGCCACTATATTTTTATACTGCAAGGTAGTGATTGGGAGGTGGAATTTATATGAGAAATTGTTTACGTTGTGGCACAGTAATGACAGAAAGCGGTACAGTATGCATGACAGATGCAACA
This sequence comes from Ruminococcus sp., assembly GCA_021201755.1. Taxonomy (GTDB): domain Bacteria; phylum Bacillota; class Clostridia; order Oscillospirales; family Ruminococcaceae; genus Ruminococcus_C. Next base: position 234,166 of record JAJQEI010000037.1, read on the forward strand.
GCTTTCACGATTTCTTTGAATTCCAAAAAGACGATGCGCAGTAATGTCGGAAGACCTTTGGCGGCAGTTTGCCCAAAGTGTGGTGAGGTGTCGCTTTATATTCCTGACGTGGAAAAATACGTAGAAAAATTTCAAAAATATGGGGATTTTGGTGACTGATTGTGAAAGGCGGAGGAAGATAGCATGATAATTTTACCGGCAATTGATATTCAAGACGGTAATTGCGTTCGCTTGTATCAAGGCGATTTCGCAACGGTGGAAAAAGTAGCTGCGGATTATATGGAAACAGCAAGAGGATTTGAACGTGCTGGTGCAAACTGGATTCATATGGTAGATCTGGACGGTGCAAAAGCTGGTAAACCGGTGAATCAAGAGATTTATCGTACAGTTGCCACAAAGACGAACCTCAAAGTAGAAGTTGGCGGAGGTATCCGAAACATGGAAACAATTGCGGAATATCTAAAAAGTGGCGTAGAACGGGTGATTTTGGGCTCGGCTGCACTGAAAAATCCGCAGCTTGTTACAGATACAGTTGCAAAGTTCGGCTGGGAACATATTGCCGTTGGAATTGATGCAAAAGATGGTATGGTTGCAACAGAAGGTTGGTTAGAAAAATCTGACACGGATTATATTACGTTAACGAAGAAAATGATGGCGGTGGGCGTGCAATATTTTATTGTTACGGATATTGCCAAAGATGGCACGCTTTCCGGCGTGAATATCGACCAGTTGCGCACGCTGCAAGAGGCAATAGATGGAAAGTGTCAGATTATCGCAAGTGGTGGTGTTCATACCATTGCAGATATTCAAAAATGTAAAGATTTGGGATTGTATGGTACTATCTGTGGAAAGTCCATTTACAAGGGAACATTGGATTTGAAAGAAGCGATTCGCCTGGCGGAAGGAGTGAAATAAATATGCTGGCAAAACGAATTATTCCTTGCCTAGATGTGCGAAACGGTAAGGTAGTAAAGGGCGTGAATTTCGAAGGCATCAAGGATGTAGGCGATCCGGTGGAGTGTGCTTATGCTTATAACTTGCAAGGTGCAGACGAGATTGTTTTCTATGATATCACGGCGAGTTATGAGGGACGAGGCGTGATGCTTGATGTGGTGCGGGAAACAGCAAAAAAAGTTTTCGTACCACTCACGGTAGGTGGCGGTATCAAAACTGTTGACGATATTCGAGAAACACTCCGTGCTGGAGCAGACAAAGTTTCTGTCAATTCCCAAGCCGTACAAAATCCACAGCTCATCAAAGATGGGGCAGATGTTTTTGGCTGCCAATGTATTTGCGTTGGTGTAGATGCCAAAAAAATCGGCGAAAATCAGTGGACAGTTTATATCAATGGTGCAAGAGTGGATATGCACTTAGATTTGATTGAATGGGTGAAGCAGTGCGAACAGTTAGGTGCAGGTGAAATTTGTTTGAACTCTATCGATACGGATGGTGTACGGAGTGGATTTGATTTACCGATGTTGAAAGCAGTTTGCGATGCAGTACAAATTCCCGTGATTGCCAGTGGTGGCGCAGGAAAATTATCCGACTTTGCTGATGCATTTTTGGAAACCGGATGTAGTGCTGCACTTGCCGCATCGTTGTTTCATTTTCGAGAATTAACTGTGCAGCAGGTGAAAGTGGACTGTTTGGCAAAGGGAATACCAATGCGATGAGGAAAACGAGGTGAAACAATGGTAAAAATTGATATGAATCACTTGGAAAAATATTTTGTCAAAAGCGAATTGATTCCGGCGATCGCATTTGACATAGATACCAAAACGGTTTTGATGCTGGCGTATATGAATGCAGAAAGCTTGAAAAAAACACTAGAGACGGGGTATACTTGGTATTGGAGCCGCTCCAGACAGGAACTTTGGAACAAGGGTGCAACCAGTAGTCATTTGCAAAAAGTAATTTCAATTTACAGCGACTGCGACGACGACACGCTGTTATTGAATGTGAAGCAGACGGGAGTGGCTTGTCATACTGGTGCTTATAGCTGCTTTTTTAATGAAATTTATCGAGAGGACGAAGAAAAATGAACGCATTAGAAGAATTATATGAAGTAGTACTTCGCCGCAAGGCATTGTATGACAGTGGTGAAGTAGATATCGAATCGCAAAAATCTTACACCTGTTACCTGTTTTCTAAAGGGCAGGACAAGATTTTGAAGAAGTGCGGTGAGGAGTGTTCTGAGACAATCATTGCCGCAAAGAATAACGACAACGACGAATTGAAAAATGAGATTGCTGACCTGATGTATCACCTGATGGTATTGTGCGTACAGCAGGGTTTACCTTGGTCTGAGGTGGAAACTGTATTGGAAGAGCGTAGCCAGAAGATTGGAAATCTCAAAACATTCAAGAATGTAGATCACAATTCGTGAGCAGCTATGTGATATATTATAATTATAATAGAAATAGTAATTATACTACTGCATTTTCCCGAAAAGGGAAGGTGCAGTTTTTTGTACAGCTTAAAAAAACATAAAAAAACACTTGACAAATACCCCTGAGGGGTATATAATATAGATGTGGAATACACTGGAAAGGAGTGGAGCGAAATGAATGAAGATGTCGAAAAACAATGTTCTTGTTGTCAAAGAAAAAAGGAACGTTCTGAAGCGGAAGTAAAAAAGTTGACGAATCGCTTAAACCGTATCGAGGGACAAATTCGAGGAATTCGTAATATGGTGGAGCAAAATGCCTATTGTACCGATATTTTGGTACAGGTGACTGCTGCGACGGCAGCATTGAACGCATTTAATAAGGAATTGCTTGCCAATCATATTCGCACCTGTGTGGCAGATGATATCCGTGCAGGGAAAGACGAAGTCATCGACGATTTGGTTGATACGCTGCAAAAGCTGATGAAATAAACAGGAGGTGATACTATGGGAACAGCAATTGTGATTCTTGTTTTGGCGGTAATTGTTGTTGTTGCAATAATTAGCAGCCGAAAGCATTTCAAAGGACAGGGTGGTTGCTGTGGCGGCAATGCAGACAAATCAGAGAAGAAAAAGCTAGACCACATGATCGCCCGAAAAATTGTGCATATCGAGGGAATGCACTGTGAAAACTGTAAAAATCGCATTGAACGACAAATCAATCGGATTGATGGTGCAGCAGCGGAGGTGCAACTAAAAAAGAACATTGCCATTGTGACGCTGTCCGATCCGATTTCAGATGATGTGCTGATACAAGCCATAGAACGTTTGGATTTTCACGTCACGAGCGTAGATACGGAGGAGGTATAAATGGAGCAGTATTCGATTACAGGCATGAGTTGTGCGGCGTGCAGTACACGAGTAGAAAAAGCGGTTTCAAAAGTACCCGGTGTTACAAGCTGTTCTGTCAGCTTGCTGACCAATTCCATGGGAGTGGAAGGAACAGCATCTTCAAAAGCAATTATGGAAGCAGTGACGAAAGCAGGTTATGGTGCTGCGCTAAAAAAAAGCAGCAATGCAACAAATAGTACGTCCTATGATGAAATGGAATTGGAGGATAAGGAAACACCACAGTTAAAACGACGATTGATTTGGTCTGTAGTCTTTCTCGTGGTTCTCATGTATTTTTCTATGGGGCATACCATGTGGGGGTGGCCACTGCCATCTTTTTTTAACGAAAATCATGTGGCAATGGGTCTGGTGCAGCTTCTGTTGACGATGATTATTATGGTGATTCATCGAAAATTCTTCATCAATGGTTGGAAAGGATTGGTGCATCGCTCTCCGAATATGGATACACTGGTGGCATTAGGTGCTGGTGCATCGTTTGTTTATAGCTTGTACGCACTGTTCGCCATGACCGATGCGCAGGTGAACGGCGGCTCAGATGCGGCAATGCACTGGATGCACGAGTTTTATTTTGAATCTGCTGCGATGATTTTGACGCTGATTACGATTGGCAAAACGTTGGAGGCATATTCTAAAGGGAAAACGACGGATGCATTAAAAGGCTTAATGCAGCTCGCCCCAAAAACGGCGGTGATTTTGCGTGATGGGGAAGAAATTACCGTTCCAATCGAACAAATCCAGAGAGGAAGTCAATTTGTGGTGCACCCTGGAGAAGCGATTCCGGTGGACGGTGTGATTTTGGAGGGACACAGTGCTATAGATAAATCTGCTTTAACGGGAGAGAGTGTTCCTGTAGACAAGACAGAGGGAGATGCGATCTCTGCTGCAACCATCAATCGCTCTGGCTTTATTCGATGTGAAGCCACCCGTGTGGGAGAAGATACGACGTTATCTCAAATCATTCGCATGGTCAGCGATGCTGCTGCTACAAAAGTACCTATTGCAAGAATAGCAAATAAAGTTTCCGGCGTTTTTGTTCCCACGATAATTGCTATTGCTGTTGTTACTATTATCGTTTGGCTATTGGTGGGACAAACGGTGGGATATGCGCTGGCAAGGGGCATCTCTGTACTCGTTATCAGTTGTCCCTGTGCCTTGGGGCTAGCAACGCCAGTTGCCATTATGGTAGGAAATGGCGTTGGTGCAAAAAATGGGATACTCTTTAAAACGGCAGTCTCCTTGGAAGAAACTGGGAAAATGCAAATTGTTGCGTTGGATAAAACCGGGACGATTACCGTGGGTGCACCAAAAGTGACAGATCTTATTCCAGCGGTTAGCATCAGTGAAGCGGAATTGCTTCGTTTTGCATTTGCACTAGAACAAAAAAGTGAACATCCTTTGGCAAAGGCGATTTTACAATGCGCACAGGAACGACAGGTGCAGACGATGAAGGTTACTGATTTCACGGCACTGCCCGGCAATGGCTTGACAGCAATGTTGGAGGGAAAGCGGCTATATGGCGGAAATTTCACACTGATTTCCACAAAAGCGGAGATTTCACCGGAAATGCGATCTAAAGCGCAAGAACTTTCTGCATCCGGCAAAACGCCACTGTTTTTTAGTGCAGATGGGCAGCTTTTGGGAATCATTGCTGTAGCGGATGTGATCAAGGAGGAAAGTCCCGAAGCCATTCGACAGCTGCAAAACATGGGTATTTATGTGGTTATGCTCACCGGCGATAATCAGCGTACCGCACAGGCAGTGGGACAACAAGCCGGTGTAAATCAAGTTATCGCCGATGTGCTTCCAGATGGAAAAGAATCTGTGATTCGCCAGCTTCACGAACAAGGTAAGGTGATTATGGTGGGTGATGGTATCAATGATGCACCGGCACTGACCCGTGCGGATACTGGCATTGCCATTGGTGCAGGAACGGACGTTGCAATCGATGCAGCGGACGTGGTTTTGATGAACAGCCGATTGACGGATGTTCCCGCAGCTATTCGCCTGAGTCGTGCAGTACTCCGAAATATTCACGAGAATTTATTCTGGGCCTTTATTTATAACATCGTGGGCATTCCACTGGCGGCTGGACTTTGGATTCCACTGCTCGGTTGGTCTATGAGTCCTATGTACGGTGCAGCGGCGATGAGCTTGTCTAGCTTTTGTGTCGTGATGAATGCATTGCGACTCAACTTGTTTCATTTGAAACGGAGTAGTCACGATCGAATACAGAGGCATCCGATTACGGCGGTTACTATCAATCAAATTCAAAAATCACAGGAGGAAAATCAAATGGAAGTTATCTTAAATGTCAAGGATATGATGTGCAGTTATTGCGAGGCAACAGTGCAAAAAGCAGTGGAGGCGTTTTCACAAGTGGATTCGGCGAAAGCAGATCACGAATCTGGTACGGTTGCAGTGAAGTTGAATGCTGCGATAGATGGAAACTTGTTGAAACAGGCGATTATAGACAAGGGATATGAGGTCGAATAAAATATTTCATTTTCCAGAAGCAGAGAAGTGACGGAGGTTATTCCTTCGTCATTTTTTACATTGGTATGCACTATCCTGAAATGTAAATTTTTTGTGAATTACCATAACGACCGTTGACATTGGGAAAGAATTGTAGTATAATCAAAATTGTATGACACTGTTTAAAAACGCAGGTTGTACGGAATTTCATAGCAAGGGAGGAAAAATTATGCCTACGTTTAATCAGTTGGTACGGAAGGGCAGAAAGGTACAGCAGTACAAATCTACCGCTCCAGCACTGCAAAAGGGCTACAATGCCAAGAAGAAGATCACAACGAACCAAAGCTCGCCCCAAAAGAGAGGCGTTTGCACAGCAGTTCGTACGGCTACACCGAAGAAGCCGAACTCCGCAATGCGGAAAATTGCCAGAGTAAAGCTGACAAATGGCTATGAGGTAACTTCTTATATTCCGGGTATTGGTCACAATCTTCAGGAACACAGCGTGGTTCTGATTCGTGGCGGTCGTGTTAAGGATCTGCCTGGTGTACGTTATCATATTATCCGTGGTACACTGGATGCACAGGGTGTTGCAAATCGGATGCAGGCACGTTCCAAGTATGGCGCAAAGCGACCGAAAGCTGGCAAGAAGTAATTATTGAGATATCTGAAATCTCACGTAACAGGAAAACACAAGATCGCCACGGGAAGTGGAGATTTGCATATAGATTGTGCAGACTTTTTTAAGCTTGCACAGCGTGTGCCTCTCCATTGGTCCTACGGTCGGCAGTGCATGAAGCTGCTCGATTGAGTACCTGTGAATTCATATCTTATGAAGGAGGGAAGCGAAAATGCCAAGAAGAGGTAAAATCGCAAAACGTGACGTGCTGGAGGATCCAATTTATCATTCCAAGCTCGTAACTCGTCTCATTAACAATGTAATGATTGACGGCAAAAAAGGCGTTGCACAAAAGATCGTCTATAGTGCATTTGACATCGTTGCAGAAAAGACTGGCAAGGATGCGTTGGAAGTGTTTCAACAGGCAATGGACAATGTTATGCCTCAGTTAGAGGTAAAAGCACGCCGTATGGGCGGTGCAACGTATCAGGTTCCGATGGAGGTTCGTCCGGAACGCCGTCAGACGCTGGGTCTGCGCTGGATTACAAAGTACTCCAGAGAGCGGAACGAGAGAACTATGAAAGAGCGTCTGGCAGGAGAAATCCTCGACGCAGTGAACAATACCGGCGGTGCTTGCAAGAAGCGTGACGATACACACAAAATGGCAGAGGCCAACAAGGCATTTGCACATTATCGCTGGTAATCGTCGGAACACAAAAAGGGAGGATTATCGATGGCTAGAGATTGTTCTCTGGAAAATACCAGAAACATTGGCATCATGGCGCACATCGATGCCGGAAAAACAACGACCACAGAACGGATTCTGTTCTATACCGGTGTCAATTACAAGATCGGTGAAGTACACGAAGGTGCTGCTACCATGGACTGGATGGAACAGGAGCAGGAGCGTGGCATTACAATCACTTCTGCTGCAACGACGGCGTATTGGGGTGGTCACAGAATCAACATCATCGATACACCCGGACACGTGGACTTCACAGTAGAAGTTGAGCGTTCGCTTCGTGTATTAGATGGATCTGTTACGGTTTTTTGTGCGAAAGGCGGCGTAGAACCGCAGTCTGAAACGGTTTGGCGTCAGGCTGATAAATATCAGGTTCCACGTATGGCTTATGTCAATAAAATGGACATTATGGGTGCAGATTTCTACCGTGTTGTTGATATGATGCATGAGAGACTGAAATGCAATGCAGTTCCGATCCAATTGCCGATTGGTGCAGAAGACGAGTTCAAAGGCATTATCGACTTGGTAGAAATGAAAGCCTATGTATATTATGACGACTTAGGAAAAGACATTCGTGTGGAAGAAATTCCGGAAGACATGAAAGAAAAAGCAGAGGAGTATCATCAGAACCTGATGGAACACGTGGCAGAGCAGGACGATGATTTGATGGAAAAATACTTCGCAGAAGAAGAAATTACCATTGATGAAATCAAAGCTTGTATTCGGAAGTCTACCATTGCCAATACAATGGTTCCGGTTGTTTGTGGTACTTCTTATCGAAATAAGGGCGTACAGAAACTGTTGGACGCTATTGTCGATTATATGCCGTCTCCGCTGGACGTTCCGTCTATCAAGGGCGTTGATCCAGATACAGATGAGGAAGTGTTACGGCATTCTTCTGACGATGAGCCGTTTTCTGCATTGGTATTTAAGATTGCGACTGATCCATTTGTTGGAAAGCTTTGCTTTTTCCGTGTATATTCTGGTAAGGTCAATGCTGGTGACACGGTACTGAACGCTATAAAGGACAATAAAGAGCATATGGGGCGTATTGTACAGATGCACTCCAACCATAGAAAAGATATTGAAACGGTTTATGCCGGCGACATCGCTGCTGTTGTAGGTCTTAAAAATACAACCACTGGCGATACGCTTTGTGACGAAAAACATTCGGTCATTTTGGAATCTATGGAATTCCCAGAGCCAGTTATTCAGCTTGCAATCGAGCCGAAGACCAAGGCGGGTCAGGATAAGATGGGCATCGCACTGGCAAAGTTGGCGGAAGAAGATCCGACGTTCCGTACTTGGACAGACGAAGAAACCGGTCAGACCATTATCGCAGGTATGGGTGAGTTGCACTTGGATATTATAGTAGACCGTTTGCTCCGTGAATTTAAAGTCGAAGCGAACGTTGGCGCACCGCAAGTATCTTATAAAGAAACCATCAAGGGTAACGCTGATATCGACTATAAGTACAAGAAGCAGTCCGGTGGTTCCGGTCAGTATGGTCATGTAAAAATCCGTGTTGAGCCGAATGAATCCGGCAAGGGTTACGAGTTTACCAACAAGGTTGTCGGCGGTGCGATTCCGAAAGAATATATTCCGGCAGTTAACGCTGGTATCCGTGGTGCAATGCAGGCTGGCGTTCTGGCTGGTTACGAGGTTGTTGACGTCAAAGTGGAACTGTACGATGGATCGTATCACGAAGTAGACTCATCCGAAATGGCATTTAAGATTGCTGGTTCTATTGCTTTCAAGGAAGCGATGAAGCAAGCGACACCTGTTTTGATGGAACCGATTATGAAGGTTTCCGTTACTGTTCCGGATGATTACACGGGTACTGTTATCGGTGATCTCAGCTCTCGCCGTGGTCAAATTCAGGGTCAGGAAGCAAGAACTGGTTCGGTACAAATCGATGCATTGGTTCCACTGTCAGAAATGTTCGGTTACACCAGTGATTTGCGCTCGAATACACAAGGTCGTGGACAGTACGCAATGGAACCGCACAGCTATCAGGAAGTTCCGAAGAGTATTGCAGAAAAGATCATGTCTTCCAGAAGTAAGTAAAATTGACTGATATTTAGTCGATTTGAAAGAAAATTGTAAGTTTTTTTGAAAGTTAAGTGACTTTTTCAAAAAAACACTTGCAATTTTCCAAAATATCTGGTACAATAATAGTAACACTTCCAGTTGATTGGAAGTATACTGATATAATTATTAGAGGAGGATTCACCCAATGGCAAAGGCAAAATTCGAAAGAAACAAACCCCATGTTAACATTGGTACAATTGGCCACGTTGACCATGGTAAAACCACATTGACCGCTGCAATCACAAAGACTTTGGCGATGAAAGGTCAAGCTCAGTACGAAGCATATGACATGATTGATAAGGCTCCGGAAGAAAGAGAACGTGGTATCACAATCAATACTGCTCACGTAGAGTATGAAACGGATGCACGTCACTATGCACACGTTGACTGCCCAGGACACGCTGACTATGTCAAAAACATGATCACTGGTGCAGCACAGATGGATGGTGCGATCTTGGTTGTTGCTGCTTCTGACGGTCCAATGGCGCAGACCAAAGAGCATATTCTGTTGGCTCGTCAGGTTGGTGTACCGGCAATCGTTGTATTTATGAACAAAGCAGATCAGGTTGACGATCCAGAACTGCTGGAACTGGTTGAAATGGATATTCGTGAAACTTTGAGCGAATACGAATTCCCAGGTGACGATATCCCAATCATTATCGGATCTGCTCTGGCTGCTCTGGAAGCACCGGATGACATCACAAACGAAGCTTATAAGCCGATTATTGAACTGATGGATGCTGTTGACAGCTATATCCCGACTCCAGAACGTGATGAAGTAAAGCCATTCTTGATGCCGATCGAGGATACTATGACGATTTCTGGTCGTGGTACTGTTGTTACTGGTCGTGTAGAACGTGGTAAGCTGAATGTCAACGAACCTGTTGAAATTGTTGGTCTGTCTGAAGAAAAACTGAACACTGTTGTAACTGGTCTGGAAATGTTCCGGAAGACACTGGAATTTGCAGAAGCTGGCGACAACGTTGGTGCACTGCTTCGTGGTATTACACGTGATCAGGTAGAACGTGGTCAGGTTCTTTGTAAGCCAGGTTCGATTCATCCGCACACCAAATTCAGAGGTCAGGTTTATGTTCTGAAAAAGGATGAAGGCGGTCGTCACACACCGTTCTTCAACAACTACAGACCACAATTTTATTTCAGAACAACTGATGTTACTGGTATCATCACACTGCCGGAGGGTACAGAAATGTGCCAGCCTGGTGACAACGTTGAAATGGACGTTGAGTTGATTTCTCCGATTGCTATCGAAGAAGGTTTGCGTTTCGCTATCCGTGAAGGTGGCAGAACGGTAGGTTCCGGTGTCGTTATTGCAATCAACGAGTAATTCTGAATGAATTAAAATTTATTTTTCGGCTTTTGTCGAATAGAAGATAGTTAAAAAGGGATGAGTTTTGACTCGTCCCTTTTTATATCATGAGAATAAAAGATGGGGATTTCTTCTTGTGACGAGAAAACAGAATTATTGTTCCCCACTGAGAATTTTTCGTAAATAATAGTTGAAAAAATATGGAAATTTGAGAAAAAATTTTTCTAATTGTGCAATGTGCATAAAAATCAGGCTTTTTCCTTCTTCAGATTTTTGCAAAATTATCTTTCTGACGCCTTGCAATTTTTTGTGAGATACGGTATAATAATAATATAATGGTGAAAAGTGGGGGAGATTCCCTAAAAGTGGAGACACAGTACCTGTAGTGAAAGTGGAAAGGTGGCGGCAATCATGGCATCTTTAATGGGAACGTATTATCACAATATCGATGTAAAGGGTCGTCTGAATTTCCCAACGAAATTGCGAGAGGGTTTGGGTGTCTCTTTTTATGTAACAAAAGGACTCGACCAGCACTGTTTGACCGTCTATTCGGAAGAGGAATGGGAGCGTTTGTCGGCAAAGGTCGCAGCGATTCCGGAAGCGAAAGGTGCGCAAATCAAACGCTGGTTGTTTTCAGGAGCAGGTGTTCTGATACCTGACAAACAAGGACGTGTGTTGATTCCACAGGATTTGCGTGCGTTCGCTGGATTGGAAAAAGATGTGGTTGTTATCGGAGCAGATAATAAGGCCGAAATTTGGGATAAAGCACAGTGGGAAACACTGAATAACTCTTTTGATGCAACAGATATGCTCAGCATCATGGAGGAACTGGGATTCTAAGGAGTGACAATGGAATTTCAACATATTCCCGTTTTGCTAACGGAAGTGCTGGAAAATTTCAATATCCGTTCGGACGGTATCTATGTAGATGGAACGGTAGGTGGTGCCGGACACGCTGTTGAAATTGTAAAGCGGTTGACTGATGGTGGAAAACTCATTGGTTTTGACCGTGATCCGGATGCAGTAGAAATTGCATCAGAGCGTTTGAAACATTACCCTGCACAGGTGGTACAACACAATTTTGATGAAATGGCTGATGTTTTGCCTACATTGGGCATGGCGTTAGTGGATGGCATATTGCTTGATTTGGGTGTATCCTCTCATCAACTGGACGAAGGGTCTCGTGGATTTTCCTATCACCAGGATGCACCACTGGATATGCGAATGAGTCAATCTGGAAAGTCGGCGGAAGAATTGGTAAATACAGCAGAAGAATCGGAGCTGGTTCATATTCTTTATGCCTATGGAGAAGAGAAATATGCACGCAGTATTGCAAAAAATATTGTCAAGCGTCGTGAAATTCAGCCGATTCGTACTACAGGAATGTTGGCGGAAATTATCAAAACGGCAGTTCCAGCAAAGGAACGCCGTGGAAAAAATCCATATAAAAAATCATTTCAAGCAATTCGGATTGCGGTGAATGGAGAACTGGATCATTTGGAAAAAGGTCTACAGGCTGCTTTTTCAGTGCTAAAGCCTCATGGAAGACTTGCGGTGATTACGTTTCACTCTTTGGAGGATCGTATGGTAAAAAGACAGTTTGCAACGTGGTGTCAAGGATGCATATGTCCACCGGATTTCCCAGTATGCGTTTGTGGTAGAACGCCTAAAGGAAAGCTCATACAGAAAAAACCGATTTTGCCCAGTACGGAAGAGCTTGTGGCAAATCGTCGCAGTCACAGTGCAAAACTGCGTATAATAGAAAGGAACGATTGAGTTCAATGGAACAGGAAGGCAGAACTCCTTGGATGGAAGAAGAGACGTCTGAGGAAGAGACAGGGAAAACAGCAGAAGCGGTAGAAGAACCGACAGTTCCTGCCGGCGGCGGATTATTTTTGATTGTGTCAAGTAAGCGTAGTCAGGCAGCAAAGGTGTTTATTATTGGTGCATTGGCATTGTTGCTCTTTAGTGTGGTGATTAATAGCTATGTGCAGTTAAATAAGGCTTATTTGGATATTTCGGAGGCACAGACACAGCTGAGTGAACTTCGCAGTGAGAATGTTAGAATGCAGACAGAGTTAGAAGGGAAAGCCTCCATTAGTAATATCAAAGAATATGCAGAAAATTATTTGGGAATGCAACAATTGGACAAATCACAGATTGAATATATTGAAATCCAGACAGAGGATTCTGTAGAAGTCGTGGAAGAAGATCAGAATATTTTTATTCGAATTAAGAACTGGTTTGAAGATTTCGTAGCATATCTACAGGGGTAAAGAACATAGAATAGGCGAAATAGCCGGAGTAGATATGAATGGTTATGCTGCTAATCGGCAGATTATTTCTGCTGTTTAGTATAGATTAGAAGCTCCACCGTGTACTGCGCTTGACAAAAGCGACAACAATGGATAGGAGCAAAAAAGAAAAGAGATAATATTCGGGTGTCGGAACTGGAAAAAAGGTAGAGTCTTGCTGACAAAATGGGGTTATCGGACGGATAGCAATCGCACGCTTTACTGGATTTCCAAATAACATTTTTGCGGCAGATTACATTTGTCGCAAAAATTGAAATATTCTCATCCCGGCGGAGAAAGCCGGACGGTTTCGATAAACAGGCGGGGCAATGGATGCATTCCCTGCCTGATTCTATTACAGGGGAAGACCATTGAAAAAACAAACTGATTCAAATAGGAGGTAGCATCAAGATGCCGAGAAAAAAAGAATCCGGACAAGAGCTAGGTGAGATAAATAGAAAAAAAGCACCGACAATTGGAACGATGCATATGCGGAGACGCTCCGGTGTAGCAATGGGATTGTTACTGATCTTTTGTGCGGCTGTGACTGGAAAATTGTTCAAGGTTTCCGTGATAGATAACGAAAAATATGAAACACTCGCTAACAATTATCATTTCAGCACAATAACACTAGATGCAATTCGTGGGGCGATTTATGATGCAAACGGTACGGTGTTGGCATGGAGTGCTACAGTCTATAATGTGTATATTGATCCGCAGCTCTATCAAGAAGAAATGGAGTCTATTGAGACGTCCAATCAAAAGAAAGAGGAGAGTACGGCGGAAAACGACGAGACCGCAGATAATATAATTGATACAAATGAATTAGAAAATGAAATTGTCGCTTTTTTGGCGGAAAAATTAGAAATCACAGAAACTGAAGTACGAGAATCCTTTGAACAGGACAGTCGTTACTATGTCTTACAGACACAGGTAGAAAAAGATGTAGTAGATGAGGTGACAGACTATTTCGATAGTCTGAATTTGACATTTATCGGAACGGAATCGACCACAAAGCGATATTATCCCCAAAATGAATTGGTGGCAGCCGTTATTGGCTTTACCAATGGAGATGGAGATGGTCAGTATGGTTTGGAATATCAATATGACGATTATTTATCCGGTGTAGACGGTCGTGTTATTTCAGCACAGGCGGCAGACGGTGAGGAGATGCCTTATCGCTATTCTACCACTTATGATGCGGAGGATGGCGCATCGCTGTACTTGACACTGGATACGACCATGCAATATTATCTAGAAAAGGCATTGGAAGAGTTGGTGACGGAATACGAGGTGCAAGATCGTGCTTGCGGTATTATTATGAATCCGAAAACAGGCGAAATTTACGCTATGGCTACATATCCATCCTTTGATTTGAATAATCCTTCTGAAATTTACGATACTGCAACGGCACAAGAGTTGGCAGCATTGCCGGAGGATGAATATGAAGACGCATATCTAGAGGCAAGAGAAAAACAGTGGCGAAATAAGGCAATTAGCGAAATCAATCCGCCTGGGTCTACGTTTAAAATTGTCACGACGTCCTCCGCATTGGAAGAGGATTTGATCGACTTAGAAAATGATACATTTTATTGCAGTGGTTCATTGATAGTGCTCGATACTACGATCGGTTGCTCAAAAACATCTGGTCATGGAACGCAGACTTTTACAGAGGCACTGATGAATTCCTGTAATCCGGCGTTTATGGAAATCGGTTTACGACTTGGAATTGATAAATTCAGCTATTATTTTCAAAGCTTCGGCTTGGGTGAAAAGACGGGAATTGATTTGCCCAATGAAGTAGCCGGAAGTTATATTGCGGAAGAGGACATGACACTAGTTGACCTCGCATCCAGTGCATTTGGACAGAGTAACGAATTGACAGCATTGGAATTGATTACAGCGTATGCAGCAGCGATTAATGGTGGCGAACTTGTGACACCGTATGTGGTAGATCATATTGTGGACAGCAATGGTAACACGATTGTACAGAATAGTACTACAGTGAAGCGACAAGTTATATCGGAAGAGACTTCTCAAACCGTGCGAGAACAGCTGCAGGCGGTTGTGGAAAATAATCCCTCTCATAACGCCTATATTCAGGGATATAGTATTGGAGGTAAATCTGGTACAGCAGAAATTCGTACCACAACAATTGAAGACGACTATGTTTCGTCTTACTGTTGCTTTGCACCGGCAGATGATCCAGAGGTAATTATGTTGATTCAAGCAGATTATCCAAATCCGGAAATCGGTTATTATGGCTCTACGGTGGTTGTACCCTATGCAAGAGAAGTAATGGAAGAAATTTTGCCGTATATGGGATATTATCCGGAATATGACAAAGATGACTACAATGAAATAGGCGTTAGCGTACCTTTGGTACAGAATGCGACATTAGACACTGCAGAGGCAACTTTGACAAGCTTGGGACTGACGTATGAAGTTGTGGGAAGCGGTACGACTGTCTTAGAACAGTCGCCTATCACTGGAACAACCATTGCACAGGGCGGAATGGTAATTCTTTATACTGAGGAGACAACGGGGGATGATCTCGTGGAAGTACCAGATCTGACTGGTATGACCTTATCAGAAGCCAACGAAACCCTCGGCTATTATGGTTTGAATTATGTTTGCGTCGGTGGCAGCGCATCGAGTAGTACTGCAACGGTACTTTATCAGTCGGAAACAGCCGGCACGCAAGTACAGCGTGGTACTTGTATTACGTTGACGATGGAAGATGGAGAAGTAAACGACTAAAGACAAAAATAAATAGCCTTGACGGAAAGAAAGGCGAGAAAGGGTGAGAAACCATGCGATTATATGCACTCTTGGAAAAAAATGCAGTGACAACGTTGCCGGATGTAGAGATTATGGGATTGACAGATGACTCTCGTAAGGTACAACCTGGAATGCTCTTCGCTTGTATTCGAGGAGACCATTTTGATGGGCATACGGTGGCACAGCGTGTGCTGGAACAGGGGGCAGCAGCAATTTTGGTGGATCATGATTTGGGATTGGGAGAACGACAGATTCTTACGGAGGATACAAGAACACTTTATGGAAAACTCTGTGCTGCTTGGTTTGACCATCCGGAGAGAAAACTTCATTTTATTGGTGTCACCGGTACCAACGGAAAGACGACGATCACCAACGTTATAAAACACATTTTGACAGAAAGTGGGTATACGGTAGGACTGATTGGTACAATTCAAAATGAGATCGGGAATCGAGTGATACACACGGATAATACTACGCCTTTTATCTATGATCTGATGGCACTCTATGCAGAAATGGTGCAGGGTGGCTGTGATTACGTAGTGATGGAGGTGTCCTCTTTTGGATTGGTACAACAGCGGATTGGTGACACACACTTTGATGTGGCAGTGTTCACAAATCTGACGCAAGATCACTTGGATTATCACGGTGATATGGAGCATTATTATCAGGCGAAAAAACTGCTGTTTGATTGCTGTGATAAGGCAGTGATTGATATCGATGATGATTATGGGAAACGATTGGCGGAGGAAGTTACTTGTTCGGTGACATCTTATGGCAGCAATGATAAAGCAGATTTCTATGCGGATGCAATGAAGCTTCATGCAGATGAAACTACATTTTGGCTGTGTTATGGAGATAAATCTTGGATGTTACAAATGCATTTGACTGGTATGTTTAATGTGTCTAATGCATTGGCTGCGACGGCAGTGTGCTATACGCTGGGGTTGCCCATGAAACGGATTTTGAAATCACTGGAGACTTGTACCGGTGTTCGTGGCAGATGTGAAGTTATTCCCACGGGACGAGATTTTACAGTGATTTGTGATTATGCCCATACGCCGGATGCTGTGGAAAATATTTTGCACAGTGTGAAAGCGTACACAAAAGGTAGATTGATTTGTCTGTTTGGCTGTGGTGGCAATCGGGATGCCACGAAGCGTTCGAAAATGGCAGCTGCAGCTGCGAAATATGCGGATTTTCTGGTGATCACTTCAGATAATCCACGGGACGAAAAGCCGGAGGCGATTATTGACGATATATTGGCTGGATTGACGGATTGCGATATTCCTTATGAAGTGGTGGTTGATCGCAAGGAAGCCATTTTACGCAGCATGATTCTGGCGGAAAAGGATGATGTGATTGTCCTTGCCGGAAAAGGACACGAGGACTATCAGGTACTGTTGGGCGGTGTGCATATTCATATGGACGAACGAGAAATTGTCAAGGCATACTTGCCATTGGTACCGAAACGAACGAAATAATGGGGGACTGATTGATGAAACTTTTTTTGCTGTCTGAATTGAAAAAGGTATTATTCTGTGAAATACCGCTTGAAGCGGAGATTTGCTGTGTGAGTTCAGATACACGGGATTTGCCGAAAGGTTGTCTATTTGTGGCACTAAAAGGCGATCGATTCGACGGGCATGATTTTGTAGAGAAAGCCATTGCTGCCGGTGCAGTTGCCGCTGTTACAGAGCGACAAATTGGTACGCTGCCGTGTTTGGTGGTGGAAGATACTGGACGGGCACTGTTGGATATCGGGGCGTTTTATCGGCAAAAGTTTTCACCAATATTGGTGGGGATTACCGGCAGCGTTGGGAAGACCACCACAAAAGAAATGGTCGCTTGTGTGTTGGCGTCCCAGTACGAAACACTGAAGACGCAAGGAAATTTGAACAATGAAATCGGAATGCCTAAAACGTTGATGCGGTTGGAGACACAGCATGAAGCGGCGGTTATCGAAATGGGAATGTCTCATTTTGGTGAAATTAGCCGTTTGTCTCGTGCGGCACGCCCGATGATTGGCGTGATTACGAATATTGGCTATTCGCACATTGAAAACTTAAAAACGCAAGAGGGAATTTTACAGGCAAAGCTGGAGATTTTGGATGGCATGGAGGAGGATGCACCACTTGTGGTCAACGGAGATGATAAGCTTTTGTCACCACTCAAGCGAGAACTGTTCCGTCCGGTGATTACTTATGGAATGTATCATGCGAAAGCAGATGTACAGGCGGTAGATATTGTTCGAAAACCACATTCTACAATGTTTTCGATATTAACGCCTGTTGGAAAAAAATATCCCGTTACGCTGCCCTGTGCAGGTGAGCATAATATTATGAATGCGTTAGCAGCGTTTTGTGTGGGTCGATTTGCTGGAATCGAGCCAGAACAAATTTGTCAAACGTTGAAAAACTATCAGACGGTGGGACTGCGACAGAATATTTATCGTCGTGGTGCATATACCATCATTGCAGATTATTATAATGCAAGTCCAGATTCTATGAAGGCAGCACTGTCTGTACTCCACGATTTGCCCTGTAAGGGGAGACACATAGCCGTATTGGGAGATATGTTGGAGCTTGGCGAAATGTCTCGTCAACTGCATACGTTAGTGGGCGAGATGGTGGCGGAATTTGAAGTAGACGCCCTGTTTTGTTATGGAAAGGAATCATTTTATCTGGCACAGCGTGCGGCAATGCAGGAAATACCGGTTTATCATACGGACGATAAGCGAGAACTTTGCCGTGTAATACGACAATTTCTCCGACCAGAGGATGCCATTCTATTTAAAGCGAGCCGTGGAATGCATCTGGAGGACTGTATTTCAGTGATATTTGAACACGAGGAGGAAGCAAAAGATGCCTTTTTGGATTAATATCATCGTAGGACTTTTGGCATTTGCAGTGGCTGCCCTGGGTGGCAAGGCATTGATTCCGTGGCTGTATAAATTAAAGTTTGGGCAGCCGATCAAAGTGGACTTTGGACCGAAGTGGCACGCTAATAAACAGGGAACACCGACCATGGGGGGAATCCTGTTTATTGTGGGCAGTATCGTGGCGACAGCAGTGGGATATGCGCTGTTTCGCTTTTTGGGTACAACAGATTCTACGGCGTTGGATGGTGATCAGGAGCCATTACGTGTGATGAGTTGTATTATATTTTGTTTGTTGTTTGGGATAATTGGCTTTATCGATGATTATGCAAAGGTAGCAAAAAAGCAAAACGAAGGACTCAAGCCTATGCAAAAGATTGTGCTGCAAGTGGTTTCGGCAGTGATTTGGCTGGTGGTGATGTACCTTCTAGGAGATACAAGCACGGTTATCGATTTGACGTTCGTGCAGTTTGACATCTCTTGGTTCTATTATCCTGTGATGGTACTGGTAATACTCTATCTTACGAATGCTGTCAATCTGACAGACGGTATTGATGGACTTTGTGGTACGGTAACGCTGGTGGCAATGTTGATTGATACACTGATTTGCAGCAAGTTACAGCTGGATACATATACGCTGTACACTATGGCACTGGCTGGCGGTTGTCTCGGTTTCTTGGTGTGGAATCTCCATCCGGCGAAATGTTTTATGGGTGACACCGGTTCGATGTTTTTGGGCGCAGCGGTAGTTTCTATTGGTCTTATCACTCATCAGCATCTGGTGATGATTCTGGTGGCTCTGGTGTACATTTTGGAGGCACTGTCCGTGATAATTCAGGTGACCTATTTCAAATACACCAAGAGGAAATATGGCGAAGGTCGCAGAATTTTTAAAATGACGCCTATTCATCATCATTTTGAAATGAGTGGGTTTAGTGAATATAAGATCGTCATAACTTTTTCTGGTTTTGGCTTGATCGCCGGAATTGCAGGATTATTGCTGGTTGTGTTGTAAGATGCAGTCGAAGGAGGGCTTTTATGAGTGAACAGACAGCTGCCGGAACGCAAAAAAAGAAACATTTTACGCTGCCGTTATTTCAGCGGAATGTACGATATGGAGAAGTGGATCTGCCATTTTTCCTGATTGTCATTGCACTTCTGGTGATTGGAATTATTATGATGTTTTCTGCAAGTTATGCATGGGCGATTGCAGAAGGGGAAAGCGGCACGTATTATGCTACAAATCAAATCAAAAATGCCCTTGTAGGAATTGTCATCATGTGCATCCTCTGTATGATTGACTATCACGTATTTCAAAAAGCCTATGTGGCAGTCCTTTCTTACTTTATACCGTTGGCACTCCTTGCGGTGGCTTTTATACCGGGGCTGGGTGTCACAGACGGTGGTGCAACTCGTTGGATCGCTATTGGCAGCTTTAACTTTCAGCCGTCGGAGCTGATGAAAATCGGGATTGTAATTTTTTTCTCTTACATTATTGATAAAAATCAAGCAAACATGAGATCATTTCGAAAGGGAATGCTGCCGCTGCTCATTGCCATGGGTGTTGTCGCAGTTCTTTTGATTATGGAACCGCATTTGTCTGCAACAATATTGATTGTACTGATTTCTATAATTTTAATATTTGTCGGCGGTGCAGATATTAAACAGTTGGTTGCATTGGGTATTGCGGCAGTGGGAATCGGCTTGCTTGTCGGTTTTATGATGTCGGACAGTTATGCTTACATTGAAAAGCGAATTGCCTCTTGGCTTGATCCGTTTTCGGATAGCTTAGGTGATACTTGGCAGACCTGTCAGTCGCTGATTGCTATTGGTTCCGGTGGACTTTTTGGCTTAGGACTAGGGGAATCCAGACAGAAATATCTCTATTTGCCTGAATCGAAAAACGACTTTGTTTTTGCTATCGTCTGTGAGGAATTGGGTTTTGTCGGAGCTGTGACTGTGGTGTTGCTGTTTGCGTTGTTAATCATTCGTGGTTTTTATATTGCTAACCATGCGATGGACAAATTCGGTATGCTTATGGCAATTGGACTGACTGCCCATATTGGCTTACAGGCGGCATTTAATATTGCTGTTGTCAGCAATTTGATTCCTAACACGGGAATTAGTTTACCATTCTTTAGCTATGGTGGCACGGCGTTGATTTTACAACTGGCAGAAATGGGTATTGTCCTAAACATTTCCAGAACACGGTATCGGGTAAAAGAGAAAAAGAAAAAGGTCTTTTCTGCAGAACAGACGGAGGCATTATAAGGAGGAAATGTGTGAGATGAAAGTGTTATTGGCAGGTGGCGGTACAGGTGGACATATCAATCCGGCATTGGCAATTGCATCGATTATTCAGCAGCATAACCCAAAGGCAGAATTTCTTTTTGTGGGTACGCCAAACGGTATGGAGGCAAAACTCGTGCCACAGGCAGGTTATCGGTTTGAGACGATGCACGTTGCAGGATTTCAGCGAAAGCTGACGCTGAAGAATATTCGCCGTAACGCTAAGGCGGCGTATTATTTGGCAACCTCTCAGCCACGTGCAAGAAGAATCGTGAAACAATTTCAACCGGACATTGCCATTGGCACCGGCGGTTATGTGGCAGGACCGATTTTACACGCTGCAGCGCATATGCATATTCCCAGTGTCATTCATGAACAAAACGCATATCCGGGTGTTACCAACAAGATGTTGTCCAAAGAAGTGGATCATGTGATGCTGACTGTTGAGAAAGCGTTAGAATTTCTGCATCCTACTTGTGCCTATACAGTTACGGGTCTTCCTGTGCGAGGAGATATTTCTCAAGTGGAAAGGACATTAGCACGAAAAAAGCTCGGTTTCGACGACGGAATGTGTATCTTGTCATTTGGTGGGAGCTTGGGCGCTGGCTGTATCAATGAAGCGATGGCGAAGCTAATTCCGTGGCACACGAAAAAAGGCTTGAAAATCAACCATATTCATGGCTATGGAGGAATGGGGAAAGATACTTTTCCGGCAGCAATGAAAGCCGCAGGAATTCCTATGCAATCCGATCGCTTGCGGATTACGGAATATATCAACGATATGGAAGTGTGTCTTGCAGCGGCAGACCTTGTTATATGTCGTTCGGGTGCATCGACGTTGGCAGAACTGGAAGCCGTGGGACGAGGTTCGATTTTGATTCCTTCGCCGATTGTAACAGGAAATCATCAGTTACATAACGCAAATGTTTTAGGTGAAGCCGGTGCGGCGATTGTCATCGAACAAAAGGATACATCGCCAAAGCGTATTATCGAAGAGGTAGAACAGCTGTATCAAAATCGACAGCGGTTGGCTGAAATGGGTGAAAAAGCGAAATCCCTAGAAATCTCGAATACATCGGAGCGTATCTGGAACGTAATTTTGGAACTGATTCAGAAAGCATAAATCGCACCAAAACATTGCAATTTGCATACACTAAAAGAAAAAGAGGTGATGCGGATTGCAAAAGCTTGTGATAGATGGCGGCGTACCGTTGGAGGGTGAAGTTTTTATACATGGTGCCAAAAATAGCGTACTTCCGATTTTAGCAGGAACGCTGCTATGTGGCGGAAAAACACGGTTGGAAAACTGTTCTAGGCTGATGAACGTTTTTGCAGCCTGTCGAATTCTGACGCATTTGGGATGCTGCTGTAAAATGCAAGAGCATACCGTTTGGATATCGGTGGGAAATCTGCAATCGGATACCATACCGGAGGCGTTGATGCAGGAAATGCGTTCATCGATTATTTTCCTTGGTGCTGTACTGGGACGTGTGGGTACGTGTCAGGTCTCCTACCCTGGGGGTTGTGAATTGGGACCTCGTCCTATCGATATGCATTTAGATGCACTGCGACAAATGGGCGTGCGTTTTCAGGTACAGGATGGACAGTTGACCTGTACCGTGCCGGAGGGACTTCATGGGGTGCAAATTCATTTACCGTTTCCATCGGTGGGTGCAACAGAAAATGTCATGTTGGCGGCGGTTTTGGCAAAAGGTCAGACGGTACTTCATAATGCAGCACGAGAACCGAAGATTTGTGATTTGGCTTCGTTTTTACGATGTAGTGGTGCGAAAATTTCCGGTGACGGCGGTGGAACAATTGTCATTGATGGAGTAAAAAAACTGGAGGGCTGCACCTATTCCATTATGCCGGATCGCATTGCCGGAATCACTTATTTGGGTGCAGCGGCAATTACTGGTGGTTGAGTTTGTCTCCGTGGCATGGGCGCAGAATCGATAGAGAATGTTTTGCCGATGTTGGAACAAATGGGTTGTCGATTTTATCCGGAGATGGATCGACTGTATATGCTTGCACCAAGACGACTGCACGCTGTTCCTTTTATTCAAACGATGCCTCATCCGGGATTTCCTACAGATGCACAGGCAATTTTTATGGTGATGTTGACTTTGGCAGACGGTGTCAGTGTCTTTGAAGAAAATATTTTCGAAAATCGTTACCGTCATGTAGATGCCTTGGCGAAAATGGGTGCTAAAATTCGTGTTTCCGGCAGAATTGCTGTAGTTACCGGGACGAGAAGTCTCAGTGGTGCAGCAGTTTCGGCTACAGATTTACGTGGCGGAGCAGCAATGGTTCTGGCGGGACTTGCCGCACAGGGCAGAACGGAAATGCAACAAATTTCGCACTTAGACCGTGGCTATGAAGCAATGGAACAGGTGCTGCAGGGAATTGGTGGAAAAATTCATCGAGTGGACGATTCAAAAACATAGTGATGCACCGAACACAAGGTGCTATGATGGGAGGAAATGAAATGCAGGATGTGGAAAAGACTGAAATCCAGCGAAATACCAGTGCTAGACGCAGACGGCGCAGAAATCGGATGCGACCTTTCTATAGTTTTTTTGTGTTTGTCTTGGTAATCGGTGTGGGTGTGTCGCTCTGTATGACTGTGTTTTTTAACATTGAAACCATCGAAATTGCCGGAGAATCGTCGGAGTATACGGCAGAAGAAATTGCGCAAGCCTCCGGCGTACATACCGGAGATAACTTGATGCGATTGGACAGTGATGAAATAGAACAAAGCGTACTTAGCCGTTTGATTTTTGTGGATAGCGTCGAGGTGGAAAAGGAATATCCTCATTTATTGCGTATCACGGTAACACCCAGTGAGCCAGCGTATAATTTGGTAGACGACAGTGGAACGTTGCAGGTGAGTGCAGCCGGAAAAATTTTGAAAACGAGTCCGGAGACGAATGAATCCCTGCCCACGATTGTCGGGTATGAACCGGCGTCCAGAGAAGCTGGCGAAATGTTGACCTCTGTAGACAGTCAGAAAGACAGCATTTATGAAATCTTGATCACGCTGATGGCAAGTGATCTTAATTATCCGATTACTGCTGTTGATATGACAGATAAATACGATATCGTCTTGACATTTGATGACCGCATTGAATTTTCACTGGGCAGCTGGAGCGAATTGGAGTACAAAATTTCAATGGCGGAAACCGTATTGAGTCGGTTGTCAGAGGATAAGGTGGGATATCTCACAATGGTTGGCGATCACCAATGTTCTTATCGGGATAAAAATGCTGTGGAACAACAAACAACTGTGACGATGACTACGACAGTGACGGATGAAAATGGCTTGATAATAACAGAAACCACAACAGAAACCACAACAACTGCGGTGCAATGACGGGAAACGTCGGAATTTGATGAGAAAATCTGTGTAATATTATAAAAAACAGGGCGATTTTCGCCGTTAAACTTGTAAGAAAAGCAAAAAGCAAAGAAAATTTGAAAAAAGGCTTGCAATGTTTTCGGAAATGTGGTAGAATGATAAGTGTATTTTTAGAGGATTCGATTTTGTGCGATTCTCAGTGTATTCTGGTATGATTCTATAGCACATACGAAAGCAGTGGTAAATCGGGTGTGGAAAAAGGTAAATGAACCGGATAGAATCTGCTTGTGATAGAAGACTTGTAGGAGGAAATGTGAGATGACTGATTTTATCTATGAAGATGCGTTTGATCCTGATGTAAACATCAAGGTGATCGGTGTCGGAGGTGGCGGTGGAAATGCACTGAACTGTATGGCATCTTCGGATGTAAATGATATCGAGTATATTGCTGTGAATACGGATGCGAAAGCATTGAACAATTCTAAGGCTACTACGAAAATTCAAATTGGTGCAAAGCTGACTAAGGGCAGAGGTGCTGGAAATAAGCCGGAAGTTGGAAAGCAAAGCGCAGAGGAAAACCGAGATGAAATCGAAGGTGCCATAAAAGGTGCTGATATGGTTTTTATTACCGCTGGTATGGGCGGTGGAACTGGTACAGGTGCGGCACCAGTCGTCGCAAGAATTGCGCAGGAAGCAGGCATTTTGACTGTGGCAGTCGTGACAAAGCCGTTTGCTTTTGAACGGGAACAAAAGATGATGCAGGCAGAGAGCGGTATTGCTGAGCTGCGGAAGTATGTGGATTCTCTGATTGTGATCCCGAATGAAAAGCTGTTGGAGGGACTGGATAAGCCATTGACGATGCGAGAATCTTTCGCATTGGCAGATGATGTACTGAAAACTGGTGTGAAGAGTATTTCCGATTTGATTGTAGAAGAGGGTTACATTAATTTGGATTTTGCCGATGTTTCTACTATCATGAAGGGTGCAGGCTATGCTCATATGGCAATTGGTCATGGTTCTGGAAAGGACAAGGCAAAGGAAGCTGCAAATGCAGTTATCGCAAGCCCACTACTGGAAACTTCGATTGCTGGCGCAAGACGGTTGCTTATCAATATCGCTATGAGCGAAGACATTCTATCCTCTGATGTGGATGTGGCAACAAAGATGATTACTGATAAGGCGGCGGATGATGTGGAATTCATCTTCGGTACGGCATTCAAAGAAGATATGCAGGACGAGATGACCATTACAGTGATTGCAGCTGGATTTGATATGCAGGATGCAGATGCATCAGAAGTAAAGCAGGAGGCTGGTTCTGAAGAAGATGAGCCGATTAAGGTGGACAATCCTTTGGTAAATGATGTTCGTGTCAGTGGAAATAATCAACCAAAACAGCCGGCACAGCAGAAGCCAATTTCTGCTATGGATGATGATTTGACTGCTATTTTCCAGATCCTAGACCGAAAATAATAGAAAACAATGTACAGCCTTGCGGTGGAATCGTCCATGAGCAAGGCTGTTTATTGGAAAAATATAACTTTCCGCTTTTGTGCAAAATGTTATGAAAGTACAAGATAAAATTGGGTGAAACGACGGTTTTACAGAGAAAATAAAGAATTCAAGAGAATGATATTGACAATCGCATTTTTTTCGATATAATAAAATTAGTATGAGATGCTGTGGAGAAATGCGAAAGCAATAGGACAGTTTTTCGTACATCCTGAGCAATAGCAAACTGAACAATTTCACGGATTGGGGAATGTGTGTTGAAGCCGGTACTATTTGAACAATTGCCGGATGAAAAGCTGGTATATGTAGCAAGAACAGATCGCCAAGCAATGGAAGTGCTGATTTTGTGCTATCGTGACTTAGTTTGGAGTCGAGTACACCAAAATAAGTGCGGTTTGGAAGCGGAAGATTTGGCACAGGAAGGTTTTTTGGGCTTAATTTCTGCTGCTTGCTGCTATGACACCTCTCGAGGAATTCCTTTCGCTGCTTATGCAGCAAGGTGCGTGACAAATCGTATCATTTCCGCTATACGAAGATGTCGTGATTTATCATTGCCTGTGGGTGCGCCGGATACGCCGCCACTTTCACAGGTTCAGGATCCTACGCAGTCGCCGGATTCAGAAGTGCAGAGTCGATCTGTGGCAACAGAGATGATTTGTGCAATGGTGAACCGTCTGTCTCGACGGGAATATCAGGTTTGCATACTGATTTACAGTGGAGCGAGTTATGCCGAAGTGGCAAAACAGTTAGAAATTTTTGTAAAATCGGTGGATAATGCATTGCAGCGTACCCGTCGGAAGATGCGCTTGGAGACGGAAAGTGCTGTGGTGTGATTGCAGCGGGATTCTTGGAACGACAAAACGTTCTGAATGAAATAGTAAATGGTCGATAAAAGTCGACACGAGGAATCCCAAAAAATGGAAGTCCCTCGAGAAAGGTAAGGTTATACAATGTACGAAGACAAGACTTTGGTATGCAAGGATTGCGGAGCAGAATTTATTTTCACCGCCGGTGAACAGGAGTTTTATGCAGAAAGAGGCTTTGAAAATGAGCCGAAGCATTGCAAAAGCTGCCGTGATGCAAAGCGTGGCAACAACCGTCCGAATCGTGAAATGTTTACAGCAGTTTGCGATGCTTGCGGTGGGGAAGC
The DNA here is from genome assembly GCA_021201755.1 of Ruminococcus sp. GTDB lineage: Bacteria > Bacillota > Clostridia > Oscillospirales > Ruminococcaceae > Ruminococcus_C. Next base: position 260,968 of record JAJQEI010000037.1, read on the forward strand.
AATTGTTCCATTCCAGCCTCGTGATGGTCGCCCGGTTTATTGCAGTGCTTGTTTCGCAAAAATGCGTGGCGAAGCATAAGTGCAAAAATAAACGCTTTGAAATAGCTTGATTTTTTGGAACTGCCAAAAGGTCAAACTGTTTGATGTCTGTATAGCGATTTTCAAAAATGGGAACGCTAAGCTTCGGTAGAACTGTGTCATTTGTGGTGATGCATGAGATGCACAGACAGGAGGTGTTAGAATATGGCTACGATTACGAAAGAAACCATTATCGGTGATATTCTGGACATTGCACCACAGACAGCACCGCTGTTTATGGCGATTGGTATGCACTGCTTGGGTTGTCCGGCTTCTTGTGGAGAAACCGTTGAAGAAGCTTGCATGGTGCATGGTATTGATCCGGATGAATTTTTGGAGGAGCTGAACAAGCAAGTAGAGACCGGAAGCGTTCAGTAACTTCTTTTATGTTTTGCAAATGATTCAAGCAATTGCTCCGACGTGAAAAGATTTTGGCTTTTTGCGACGGGGCTTTTTTATATAGAAGGGATGCCATATGATGCTATCAAAACGCCTTACCGCTTGTGCGGCACTTGTGACAAAAGGCGGAACGGTTTGCGATGTGGGGACAGATCATGCCTATTTACCGGCGTATTTGCTACGGCAGGAGATTTGTACGTATGCAATTTTGACGGATATTCATGCAGGACCATTGGAGGCGGCACGCCGTACGCTTCAGGAAAATCGGGTGCTGGAACAGACGGAATTGTATCAATGCGACGGTTTGGAAAGTGTCGCATCAGATATGGTTACAGATGTGGTGATAGCCGGTATGGGTGGCGAAATGATCGTGCATATTCTGGAACATTGCGACTGGGTATGGGAAAAACATTTGATTTTACAGCCGATGATGAAAGCGAATGTGTTGCGTCGGTGGTTAGCAGCACAAGGATATTTATGGACGGAACGGATTGTTATTGAAAAAATGTATGAAGAGCAGCGATTTTATACAGTTCTGGACGTCCATTTTACAGGTGAAAAGTGGACACCTACGCAGCTAGAATTGGAAGTTGGCGTTCTTGATTGGAAAAAAAAAGAATCTTTAATTTATGGGAAGTGGAGGCAGCAGAAATTCATTCAGCTTGCCGAAAGATTGGAGCGAGTAGGAAAAGCGACTGCCGTTCAGTGGTGGACGATGGCAGAGGAAATCGAAAAATGTAGAGGGAAAAATCATGTTGACTGTTAAAAATATTTATGAAGCTATTGATGCATTTGCACCGTTTGTTTCACAGGAGACGTGGGACAATTCCGGTTTGTTGGTGGGAAGTATGGATATGCCAGCGGATCGTATCTTAACGACACTGGACATTTCTGCTACTGTCATTGAGGAAGCAAAGTGTCGTGGTGTACAACTGATTGTATCCCATCATCCTGTGATTTTTACACCACTGAAAAATATTTTGCAAAACAGTCCCGTCTATGCGCTTGCTACCAATGGAATCGCTGCGATTTGCGTACATACACCGCTGGATATTGCACCGGAGGGATTGAATGCGTATGCATATACAAAGCTGAAGCTGCCACTGGAGTTGAAAGGAAATCCAACCGTGTTAGAGCCAACATGGACGGATGGGAGAGGTTTCGGTTGGATTGCCGATTGCTGTACGGCGTTGGAACCACAGACGTTGGCGGAACGGTTAGAAGAATACTTGGGCTGTTCATCGGTACGGTATTCCAGTGTGGCATCGCACCGAAAAATTCGTAGAATTGGGTATTGCTCCGGCGCAGGTGGTTCTATGTTGGAATTAGCTGCACAGCAAGACTGTGATGCATTTATCACCGGCGACATCAAGCACGACCGCTGGTATGCAGCGGAGTTTCTTGGGGTGACGTTATTTGACTGTGGACATTTTGGAACGGAACAAATGGCAGCAGAAATTTTATGCAAAAAAATACAAGAAGCATATGAAAATGCAGATGTTTTTTCGATGCCTGGGGATATGCCGTTTCGGGGGATAGCAGGAGGTGTAGAAAAATGAGTGTTTGGAGGTGTCCGGTATGTGGAGCTGGGCTGCGGCACTTGACAAATCGCTTGGTTTGCGAAAAAGGACATTCATTTGACATGGCGAGAAGCGGCTATGTGAATTTGTTGCCGCCCAATCGAAAGCACGCCCGAAATCCGGGTGATAATGCATTGATGATTCGTGCGAGACGGGCATTTTTAGATGCGGGGCATTACAGCATACTGCGAGATGCCTTAACGCAGACGGCGATACGGTATGGAAAAGCTGGAGGCGTTTTGTTAGATGCCGGCTGTGGGGAAGGGTACTATACCGAGAACATGATGCAGATGTTGGAGCAAGTAGAAAAACCGATGCGAGTATACGGCATAGATATTGCCAAATGCGCTGTGGATGCAGCAGCAAAACGATGTGCGACGGCACAGTTTGCTGTAGGGAGTGTGTACCATTTACCAGTGTCGGATCATTGCTGTGATTTGCTGTCGGTGGTGTTTGCACCCTATTGTGGTGTGGAATATCGACGTGTTTTACAAAAAGGCGGGGTTATGTTAATGGTGATTCCGGGGCAACAGCACTTGTGGGGACTGAAAGAAGCGATTTATGATACACCATATCCCAATGCAGTGCGAGATTATGAATTAGAAGGATTCCAATTAATTCAGGCAGAATATGTAGACAGTTGTCTTAAGCTAGATAATCCGACAGATATTCAAAATTTATTTCAGATGACACCATATTATTACAAAACGGGACGAGAAGAACACGCAAGACTGGAGCGATTGGAAACCTTGACGACGGAGATTTCGTTTGAAATTTTGCAGTATGCTGTCAGCAATTAGAAGTTAGATGGAAGAGGCTAAACTTTTAAAAAGGTTTAAAAAGGAGTGAATTGAAATATGGCTCTGGATGGTGCGTATCTCCACGCTGTGCAACAAGAGCTTTTGCCATTGGTGGACGCTCGGCTTGAAAAAATATATCAGCCGGCTCGAGAAGAACTGCTTTTTGTTCTCCGCAGTCGCAGCGGCAGCGTGAAATTGCTTATATCCTGTGCTGCGGATCGGGCACGGGTGCATTTGACACAAGTGGCGGTGGATAACCCCAAAACACCGCCAATGTTCTGTATGCTTTTGCGCAAACGTCTTGGAAATGGGAAACTTCTTGCCATTCGTCAGTCTGGTTTAGAACGTGTACTTTATTTTGATTTTTCTTGTGTCAACGAGTTGGGTGATGTGGTGCAGCTCACGTTGGCGTGTGAAATTATGGGACGATATTCCAATCTTATTCTCATAGATGAAAACGGTTATGTTATCGATAGTATGAAGCGTGTAGATGCCGCCATGTCCAGCAAACGTCTGGTACTGCCAGGTGTAGCTTATGAAATGCCTCCACGGGAGAAACGGTTAAATTTTCTCACCGCTGCGCCGAAAGAAATGCAGGCTGTTCTTTCCGAAAAGCGTGGAGAGCTATCGAAAGTGCTATTGCAATGTTTTGAAGGAGTTTCTCCCATTTTGGTACGGGAATGGGCATATTATACCGGTCAAGGACAGCCTTGTCGTGCGGAAGAATTGGGTGAGGACAATAATAACCGTATGACACGGCTATTGTTCTGTATTCGCAATACGAGAGAAATTCTCGAACAGCACCGAGAAATATATACGATGGTATCTACACGAGAGGGTCAATGGAAAGATTTTTCTTTTCTCCCCCTGCAGCAGTTCGGAACGCTGATGGTGACAAAAGTAATGCCCTCCGCCTGTGCGCTTCTCGACACGTTTTATGCCGATCGAGATCGTACTGCCAGATTGAAACAGCGTGCCAATGATTTGTTTCATTTGCTGCTACACGCATCTGAACGGATTCAGCGGCGAATTGCTTCCCAGTCCGAAGAGTTGGGTGCCTGCGTAGAGAAGGATGCCTTGCGCCGCAAGGCAGATTTGATTTCGGCGAATCTATATCGTCTGCAAAAGGGCGATGCAGTTGCCGTTCTGGAAGATTTTTACGAGCCAGATTGTCCTATGGTAGAAATCACACTGGATGTACGTTTAACACCGCCACAGAATGCACAGAAATATTATCAAAGCTATAAAAAATCTTGTACCGCAGAAAAAATCCTCGCCGAACAAATTCAAAAGGGTCGGGAGGAGCTGGCATATTTGGATAGTGTATTGGATGCACTGAGTCGGGCGGAAACGGAAAATGACCTAGATCAGCTGCGTCTGGAATTGGCGGAACAAGGGTATTTGCGCTTGCAGCGAAAAAAGGGAAAGCCAGAAAAAGCTGCATCGCCAATGGTATTTCTGGCATCAGACGGCACAAGAATTCTCGTGGGACGTAATAATTGGCAGAATGATCAGTTGACATTAAAAACAGCACATAAAAATGACATCTGGCTGCACACCCAGAACATTCCTGGGTCTCACGTGATTTTGGAAACAGAAGGTCGTGAACCATCTCAGCAGATTTTGGAGGAGGCTGCACAGCTTGCAGCGTATCACAGTAAGGCACGAAATTCTGCACAAGTTCCTGTGGATTATTGTCTTGTACGATATGTGAAAAAGCCGGTGGGTGCAAAGCCCGGGATGGTGATCTTTTCCAATCAACACACGTTGTATGTGACGCCAGAAGAGAAAGTGTAGTGAAGGGGGATTTTTTGATGTGTAAGCGTTTGGATGAAGCTTTTTTTCATCGGGATTGTCTGAAAGTTGCACCTGATTTGGTGGGAAAACTGCTTGTACGCAGATTACCGAACGGCGTATTGCTGCAAGAACGAATTGCAGAGACGGAAGCATATCGTGGTGAGGAAGATTTGGCTTGTCATGCATCCAAAGGACGAACTTCACGGACAGAGCTATTGTATCGGGAAAGTGGTATAATTTATGTTTACCTCTGTTACGGAATGCACTGGTTGATGAATGTGATTACGGGCGAATTGGAACAGCCACAGGGTGTGCTGTTCCGTGCTGGTGTTGTACATAACGGTCCGGCAAAGCTGACGAAGTTTTTACAGATCGATAAGCAGTTGAATGGCGATAGTTTTGTTACTTGTGCAGATTTGTGGATTGCAGACGATGGCATCCGTCCGAAGCTGTGTACAGATCGACGAGTGGGTATCGATTATGCCGGGGAAAAGTGGAAAAATATGCCGTGGCGTTGGATGATGGAAAGCGAATAGAGATACTAGCCTTGATTCAGATTGGAACGAGGCTTTTTCTTTTTCGGCGTCGAACGGAATCACCAAAATTGCCGAGCTTTCGTCCCAACGCAAAGTATTCTCCGTGTGCATATGCCATGAGACCGCATTGTTGGAGATTTAGTTTTCCCTTACTGTCCAGATAGGTTTCTTCTACGTCAACGCCGACGATTTCGGCAGTGAAGATAGTATGCGTTCCCATAGATTCGGTTTTGACTACACGGCATTCCAAATTTACGGGACAGTCTGTCAGAAGCGGCACATGAACGGATTCTGCGGACGCAGTCCTTAAGTGACAGTGGTCGAATTTGTTGACGTCTCTGCCACTGCAGACACCACAAAAATCCACTGTTTGCACCATGTCGGAAGTGGGGAGATTGATGACAAATTCTTTTTGTGCGCAGATAATGTTGTGAGAATACCATTCCGGTCGGACGGAAATGTAAGTCATGGGCGGATGCGTAGCGAGGATGCCGGTCCAAGCAATCGTGAGGACGTTTGGGTGTTCCATTGTTCCGCAAATTACCAGCGTGGGCGGAATGGGAGCGAGGAGGACGCTGCCTTTCCAGTGCTGTTTTGCCATAATAACAGTTCCTTTCTAAATAAAATTATCACTGCACAGTTTTCGTGCAGTGTCACTTAAAACTTTATTTGTATTATAGTATAAAGCCACCGTAAAGTCAAGTTGCAGAAAAGAGAAAACGTCGGATAATCCGACGCTTTTCCATTTTATAAAATAAAGCAAATCAATCCGCTGCACCCCTCGTTAATAATACGCTGTAATGTTTCTTGCAGTTTTAGCCTTGCTTCCATTGGCATTTTCGATAGCTTGTTGTGCAGTCCTTCTCCTACAAGTTCGTGCAGAGATTTACCGAAAATATTGGATGACCAGATTTTCGTAGGATCTTCTTCAAACCCCTCCAATAGATACATAATGAGTTCTTCGCTTTGCCGTTCTGTTCCCACAATTGGACTTACGGTAGTTCGAATATCCGCACGCATCATGTGAATGGATGGTGCAGATGCACGCAGCTTTACGCCATATCTTCCACCTTGTTTGATAATTTCCGGTTCTTCTAGTGTCATCTCCTCTTGATCCGGCATGACAATGCCATACCCAGTTGCCTCAACCTCCCGCAGCGCAGGCTCAATGCGAGCATATTTTTTCTGGATTTGATGCAGCTGCGTGAGAATGGGGAGTAAATTACTTTCACCTTGAATATCCAGTCCGGTTTCTTCTCCGAGTATTTTGTAAAACAGTGTGGAATCTAGGACAATTTTCACGGTAATACTGCCGGTTCCCATGTCCATATCAAGAATTGATGTCTCTACAATATAGGGACAAGCGGAGACGGCATCTGCAAACAAATCTGTATCTCGTACCGTGCGAATCTCCTCTGCTGTCTGCCGTACACAGGTGAAAACCGATTCTCGCAGCCAATGCTCTTTTGAAAGTTCTGTCACCCAATGCGGCATAGAGACGTTGATTTCTTTTACTGGAAACACACGCAAAAGCTGCGTTAAAATTTCACGGATGTCCCCTTCGTCTAAATCTGGACAGCTTACCGGAATTACTGGCGCACCATATGTTCCCTGTAAATCCGCAGCCAGCGACTTCGATGCTTTTGTGTCTGGTTCAAGGCAGTTCAGAAGTATGGCGAAAGGCTTTCCCAGTTCTTGTAGTTCTGCAATCACTCTTGCCTCACAGGCGGCATATTCCTCTCGTGGCAAATCGGTGATGCTGCCGTCTGTCGTAACAACAAGCCCGATGGTGGAATGCTCTGCAATCACTTTCCGTGTTCCCACTTCCGCAGCCATGTTAAAGGGGACTTCTTCAAACCACGGCGTATGTACCATGCGTGGTTGTTCATTCTCGATGTATCCCAAGGAACTGGGGAGAATATATCCCACACAGTCTATCATACGTACACGCATTCTTGCACCGTGTTCTAATGTCAGTTCTACTGCTTCTTATGGAATAAATTTCGGCTCGGTGGTCATAATTGTTCTGCCACCGGCAGATTGCGGCAGCTCGTCTGTGGCACGGGCTTTCCATGTCTCGCTTTGTATATTAGGAATGACAAGCTGTTCCATAAAGCGTTTGATAAATGTGGACTTTCCGGAACGTACCGGTCCCACCACACCCACATAGATATCGCCATTGGTACGTTTGGCAATGTCGGCATAAATATTGGACATAAGCACACCCCCAATTCTCAGTGTACAATCGGGATTAACAGCATTCCCGACGCCGTCAGTGCTTCGTCAGACAGGTTATTCTCTTCCATAATGGCGTTCACACTAGTGCGACAGCGTTTTGCAATATCCCAAACCTGTTCTTGTTCCACGCCGTAGTAGAGCTTTAATGCATAGTCGCCATCCCGTTCCAGTTTGTTTTCACTGTCTACCTCCAGTTCCGACAGACAAGTAAAACGTGCGCAGGGGCAGAGCTGACCCGTGAGGGAAAGGGTCGCTTGTATCGAGATAGTACCATCAGTGGAGAGGTGATAGGTGCTGTCAATCGGCTGTACCTCCGCTTGCAGCGTGGCGTTTTCGTCTATGCTGGTCTGGTCAACGTAAGATTCAAACGCCTCTTCTTTTTCTAGGAGAAGAAGCGCATCCTCGCTATCCTTTGCCAGAAGACGACAGCAGAGCATACCGCTGATGCGAATGCGGTTTTGTTCGGGGATCAGCTGTGTATTGATATTCCGCACACTACAGGATATGTCGTAGATACACTCCGGCACGGTATCGCCTGGAGGAATCGTCATGGTGCTGGAAAACGTTGCTTGTATGGGAGTCGGTGTCCTGTCCACTTGTAGGGGAACGGTGGTCTGTTCACAGGGATAGCGTGTAGAAAAGGCGTCCGTCACCAGCTGAACACAGGCGGGTTTTACGGCGGTACAGGAGACGAACAGCTCGATTTCACACTGCAATAGCGGCTTGCTGCTGACTGGTTTCAGCTCACAGCGTATCACATCAATATCTGCGTGACAGCGATAATTTTCGTCTATCTGGTCTATGTCGATAATCTGGCTATAAGGGATACTAAATGCCAGATGTTCCAGTCCTGTAGATTCCGGTTCGCTTTCGGTGTCGCTTTTCCAAGCGTAGAGGATGTGAACCGCCGCCTCTCCTTTGAGTATTATCTTTCCCGCAAGAATGGATTCTTGGGTATGTTCCAACTGTACGGTTTGCCGAATGATACTGTGTATTGCCGGTTTAGATGCACCAAGCTCCACCTCTTCATTGAGTATGATCTGTTTTTCTGCATGGCGTTTTTGTGCCGTGTATTCTACGGGGATTTTTTTAGCTGCATATGCATCCCGAAAACATCTCGAATCACCTCCTGATGCCGGTCGCCGGTGACTGTAACGGCGATAGCGACTGCACCACGTACTTCTAATCGGCGGGGACTGACCGCACGACAGTTCCCATACGTCGTTTTGGGACGAATAGTGATTTGCGGCTGGTCTACTGGACGGGGCAGTTCCACGCTCCGAGAAAACGTCATCTGCTGTGTGACACACTGTAAAAAATAGCTGTCGGAACTGCAATAGAGAATCCATATATCGGCACGCAGTTCATAACTGATGCGGTCTGTGCCCAGCGTACGGCGCACCACCGTCGGACAGATTTCACAGCCAAACACCCGAAAAACATCCGGTTCGTAGTCCGGCAGAACATAGTCCAGTTCTACGCTCTGTTCCTGTTTTTCATCCAAAATCCGCTCGGTGACGGGAACAACCTCCCGATTGATTTTCAAGTCCAATTCCATAGAAACGCCTCCTTTTCGCTCCATTCTATGCGGTGCAGTAAGTCAATAGAACGAACCGCAGAAAAACGGTTTTCCCCTTTCGTCAAACTGCACAAAAAATGGATGAATAATTTTTGCAACTTTCATAAATCTCGTGTTTTCAGTGAAAAAGTCCTTGCAAATTGGACGGGGATTCGGTATAATAAATACTAGAGGAGTATGTGTGCATGAGGCACATGAAAACGAAGCGTGGTGCGGCGTGGGTGTGCGTATGGCGGACGGGTGAACGATCCGAAAGCGGTACAATACAAAGCGATAAGGGGGCGCAGAAGCGGCACACGGCGACGGCGAGCGGTTCGGGCTTTTCTGCACGCATACGGCGTTCGATTTCGAACGCAAAACGACTTCTCTTGTGAAAAAACGAGAGACAACCTAATATTTTTTAGAAAGGAAGAATGATAACATGAAGATGAAAAAATTCTTTCATCTCTGACGGCTGGTGCAATTGCAGCGACGACTGTTGTCACTGCGGGACTGGCTTCGACAATTATGTCGTGGGCGGATACTGCGGAATATAATGCAGTTCAATTTCTTGGACTGCAGTTTTATGATAGCAGCGGATCTATATCTTATGGCACTACGGATTCTAATGGCAGTTGGGCTGGTTGGACTGGTTTTTTAAGCAGTGTTTCTTGTACAATTAATGGAAACGAAACTGACAGTTCATATGTTAGTACAAGCAATAGCTCACAATATGCTTTTGTTAGTTATAATGTGAATTCGGTTTCTGATTTGACTGATGGTGCAATTGATAGTTTCTCAAGTGATGATGAAATTGTGATTACTTTTACATTGAGCGAGGATTTAAGCGATACTTACTATGTTGGCGTTTTATATTCGGCATCTACCACTGCTGGTGTTACTACATCTAGTTGGAGTTATGACGCAGATAATGTAATTGCTATTAGTGAAGCTGGAACTTATACCATCACATATACGATTGATGGTAGCATTGTAAGCTATGAGACACCAAGCACTACTACAACCACCACCGAAGAAACTACAACGACAACCAAAAGCACAGAAGACAGCACGGAATCTACAACCACTGAAACGACTACGACGGCTGTGACAGAGACGGTGACGCCGACAACAACAGTTGTTTCTGGTAGCGATGATTCAGGTAATGACTATAATTACATTGAATTTACTGTTTCCGGTAACGAGGGCGATGTCATTATAGTATATTATACTGTTGATAACTCTGGCGGTGATACAAGTACTTTGGCGTTTGGCTATTGGACAGTAGATTCGTTTTACGCAGCTGGTGGCTATTGGACAGATACACAACAGAGTTTAGGAAATGGCGAAGTTTCCAGTTCTTATACATTTGAGGGCGAGGACACAACGCAGGTAGACATCTATTGGCCGAATGCTTCTTATGTATCGAATGTGTACTATATCATAGCAGATGAGGCGATTACGACAACTACCACGACAACCACAACAACTACCACAACCACAACTACAACAGAGGAAACCTCAACGGAGACTTCCACTGAAACTTCAACAGAGTCTTCTACGGAATCGTCTACAGAGTCCAGCGAGACCACTACGGAGTCTACCGCTGGTCCGACGAATACAACGACAGACGAAACCACAACGACGGTTACGAACGATACAACTGGTTCGGACGATACCACGACCTCCAGCGACTCGACTACCACAACTACCGAGTCTACCGCAGGACCGACGAACACGACGGAAAGCGATACAACCGCTTCCAGCAACACAACCACAGCTTCTACCACTGCAACGACCGCAACGACAACGACAAACGGCGGAACAATGACTTCGGAAAGCTCGAAGGGTCTCGGCATTATCTTTGATATTCCAGATATCACGGTGGAAGCTGGCGGAGAATATGTTTTTGCATTTGATGATGATACAATACTGGTAAAAATCACCAGTGGTGTGGACACGCAAGGTTTCCAATTTGGAATTGATATTCCGGAAGTGACTGCGAAAATGTTGAGTCTAGATACCCAGTATCAGAGTGCAGGTGATGCCGTTGGAGCAACGGACGAGAGTGATATCAGCATCATCGCAAACATAATAGGGTATTCGAATGAAAGCAGCTATAGTATGTATTTTGCGACAGCTTAGAGTACTCCTGTGGTGACTTATACTTTTGACGGTGAAACCACATTGTTGGAATTTGTGTCCATGGACATTGCAGATCAGGACACTATTCTCGAGTTGGCAAGCGAATACGGTCTAACATTAATGAGTGATGGAAACGGTACTTACTATTACTTCCCGATTACTTGGTCAGAACAGGGTACTGTTGCAGGTGATGCAGGCGGTACAACTGTTTATAGAAACATTTTTGATTATACCGACGAAAATGGCAATGACATCAGCTGGGAAGATAACGTTGTTACTTGGGACGGCGGTTTCAAGGTGTACGTTGATGTAGAAGAAGAATATCCGATTAACTATGAATTGGAAGAAATCTTCGTAAACCCGGGCGATTCTATGGTTTACTATGGCTTCGGTATCATTTCTGATGGCACGGTAGACGCTACCACATCCGCATTCAAGGGCACAATCCTCTTCCCAGAGGTAACTGCACAGCTGATTGATTTGACGATTGGTACAGATGGTGTATTTTCAATGACAGATCTGGCGGGCGTGTATAATGCAGAATTCTTAAATGCATATTTGAACGGCGATACCACTTCATCACCGGATGTTCGTTTCGCAATGTACATGGGAGATAACTCCACGTTCGATCCGACGACCATGGGCGTGGATACTAGCGGAAACGGATTTGGAACGGTTTTGGATATGCTTTTGGACATTGCTGACGAGGACACGGTTACGGCTCTGGCAGAAGAGTATGTCAATATGACAGCGATGGAAAGGCTTATTATTCTTTCCCTGTAACATGGCAGGAACAGGGCAATGAGGTTGACTGGACCATGGTAAACGGTACGCTGCAGGAAGTAGAGTCTCCTCGATTTGAGTATTTGGCTGCTGATGGCGTAACGAACCTCTTTGGTACGACTGTTGGTACGATTGATGGTGCAATCAATGTCTATGTAGACGTGGTAGAAACCACTACTATAACTACCACAACCACAACGGAAACGACTACGACTACAACGGAATCAACTACGGAAGCAACAACTACTACCATCACGACAATAGAAGAACCGACGACTACTACGACAACGACGACATCCACAACAGGAACAACGTTGACGTTGACGTTTACAACGACGACGACTACTACAACAGGGACAATGTTGACGTTGACGTGTACAACAACAACTACTACGGCAACAACAGCAGGACCTACGGAAACGACGACTGAGTCCACGACAGAAAGTATGACTGAGTCTACTACGGAGAGTACAACAGAGAGTATGACTGAAAGTACAACCGAGTCCACAACCGAAACCACGACAACAACCGAAGAGCCGGTGTTAAAGGTTACCGTGACTGCATTAGTAGGATACTATCTGTCCGTTGACGAACGTGACTTTATCACTGACTTGGGTCTGGCTTCTGCTACACTGGATGGCGAGGACGTTAGCGATGCCTTGACATTTGTGTACGACGGCGAAACATATGCAACACCGGCTGAATTGTTTAAAGGCGTTGGTGAAGCTTATACTGCTGTGACTGTGGATGTATACTATGATGGCGCAGCTACCGGCGAGACCATGACGATTTATATTGCAATTAAGGGCGATACAGATTTGAATGGCGTCGTAAATATTCAGGATGCTTACGCAGTGCAGGTTTACTCTGCTGAGCTTGCTAGTGGTAACTCGTGGAGCTTTACAGGTAATAGCGAAAGCAAACTTGAGGTTCTAGCATATTTCGTATCTGACGTAGATACAGAATCTCTGAAGGGTCAAAACGATAATACTACTGGAGAGGTTATTAATATCCAGGATGCGTATAACATTCAAGTATTCTTCGCAGATATATCTGCTGGTACAAATCTAGAGTGGGATGATCAGATTTCTACCTTGTCTAGCTTGACTGGTTCTTACTGGGAATGGAAAGCAGCACAGTAAAAAAATGAATTTCAAACATTGTATAGTTGTTTTGATGTTATAAAATGAAAGGAATCCACTGGAGGACGTAATCTTTGCAGTGGATTCTTTTTTTTATTTTATTGAAAAACGAAATCTTCACGAAAAAAATATAAAATAGGTATTGCAAAACGTACGAAAATCGAGTATACTATATAAGGGTATATTGAAATGAGTGGCATCATATGCAAAGATACATGAGAAGAGAGAATTCTTTGGGAGATGGCACTGTATTGACAGTAATTTGAATCAAGGAGGGACTGCTATTGAAAAATATTGGAGCGATTCGCCATATGTTGCATTCGGGCGAATTGGATGATAAATTGCTTCAGCTTTGTGTGAATCCGTCGGATTTGCCACAGTATCGAGAACGAATCTATCGAATCTTGGATGCTTTTGTAATGAGATTTGGCTCAAATCGGGAGGTTGCGATTTTTTCTGCACCTGGTCGTACGGAATTGGGTGGTAATCATACAGACCATCAGCGTGGACACGTTTTGGCGGCCAGTGTCAATCTGGATATTCTTGCTGTGGTCGCAAAACGAGAGGATCGGAAGATTCTGGTGCAGTCGAAAGGACATCCGCTGGATGAGATTTCGCTGGATGATTTAGACCCACTCCCAAAATCGCAGGAGGTACACGCAGATCAACTAATTCGTGGTGTTGTGGCAAGATTTCATCAGCTTGGTGTTTCTATGGAGACGGGATTTGATGCGTATACAATTTCACAGGTAATAAAGGGTTCTGGACTATCTTCGTCTGCTGCCTTCGAAATACTGATTGGAAATATTTGTAATGCGCTTTATGCGGGTAATCGATTTTCATCAGAAAAGCTGGCTGAAATCGGTCAGTATGCCGAAAATGTCTATTATCATAAGCCTTGTGGATTAATGGATCAGATGGCGTCTTCTGTCGGTGGCGTTGTCGCTGTGGATTTCCGCAATGAGGCAGCAGTTCAAGTGAAGCATATTGACTTCGACTTCTCACAGACTGGTTATACTATGTGTATTGTAGATACCGGAGGCAGTCATGCTGATCTGACAGAGGAATATGCTGCGATTCCGGCGGAAATGGGCAGCGTTGCCGCTTATTTTGGTAAAAAGGTTCTGTCTGAGGTGTCAGAAGATGCAGTGCATCAGAATCTTCGAAAGCTGCGGAAAGCTTGTGGCGATCGTGCGGTTTTGCGTGCAATGCATTTTTATAAGGAAGATATTCGTGCCCAAAGTGAGTGTGATGCTTTGGAACGAGGCAATTTTCAAGCATTTTTACAACTCGTACAATGTTCTGGTGAATCTTCTTATTGTCAGCTGCAAAACGTCTATTCTGCACAAACACCACAGCAGCAGCCTGTGTCCATTGCTCTGGCTGTTGGCTCTTCTGTGTTAGGTGGACGTGGTGCAATTCGTGTACATGGCGGTGGATTTGGTGGGACGATTCAAGCGTTTGTTCCTACAGTGTTACTAACGGAATTTTGTACTGCGATGGAAGAGGCATTAGGAGAAGGTTGCTGTCATATCTTACAGATTCGACCGATTGGTGGAACGACAATTTTAATTTGACTTTAGGCATTATCTGATTGTGATATCGAAAAGGAAGAAAATCATGGGTAAAATTTTAGTGACAGGTGGAACAGGTTTTATAGGGAGTCATGCGTGCGTTGCATTTTTAAATGCTGGCTATCCGGTTGTCATCATGGACAATTTGTCGAATTCAAAGGTTGAAGCTGTGGCACGCATGGAATTGATTACTAGCAAGCAAGCACGCTTTTATCAAACGGATACGCAGGATGTAGATGGAATGCGCCAGATTTTTGAAGATAATAAGATTGATGCGGTCATTCACTTTGCCGGTTTAAAAGCAGTAGGCGAATCTGTACAAAAGCCACTGGCGTATTATGAAAATAATATCAGCGGTACATTAAAACTGTTGCAGGTGATGGAAGAATATCACTGTGAGACAATGGTATTTTCCTCTAGTGCGACGGTCTATGGGTGTGAAAATCCTGTGCCATATTTGGAAGATATGCCTACTTCTGCGACGAATCCATATGGGTATACCAAAGTAATGATTGAACAAATTTTACGGGATATTTGTGTGGCAAATCCGTCTTTCAGTGCTGTTTGTCTGCGGTATTTTAATCCCATTGGCGCACATGAAAGTGGACTTTTGGGTGAAAATCCCAATGGTATTCCAAATAATCTGGTTCCTTACGTGGCACAAGTTGCTTTAGGAAAGCTGGAAAAACTTCGTATTTTTGGTAACGATTATGATACGCCTGATGGTACTGGTGTACGGGACTATGTTCACGTGATGGATTTGGCACTAGGTCATGTCGCTGCATTGGAATATGGGCAGAAGCATACTGGATTTGAGGCGTTTAACTTGGGCACGGGAAACGGCAGCAGCGTTCTGGACGTAGTACACGCTTATGAAAAAGCCTGCGGAAAATCCATTCCAATGGAGATTGTAGAACGTCGTGCTGGTGATATTGCGATTTCTTATGCAGATGCTTCAAAAGCAAAGGAAATGCTCCATTGGGAAGCGGCTTCTGATTTGGACAAAATGTGTGCGGACAGTTGGCGTTTTACACTGCAAAATCCAAAAGGACTTTCATAAAGGGAGGTTGCTATGTCAGGTAAATTTGGAGATGCCATTGATAATTTTTTGATTATCGTTGTTGCAGTTGCTATTGTATTGCTGTTGGTTGTCATGCTTGGCTCTCGTCAGAGTGCCTTTCGACATAAAATCACGGCACTTTTGGGTGAAAATCCTGCGGAGAAAAAGCGGCAGGCAACAGAATTTAATCGGCAATATTACATTACAGGAGAAAGATCTATGCGAAAGCCAAGCCGTGGGAAAAATCCACCACAAACAGTCATTGCTGTACTGGTGCAAAAGGTGGACGAACGTCGTCGTACCGTGGATCCTGGCGGTACGATGAAACTATACAATGAATACTATGAATTGATTTTTAAAACGAGAAAGGGTGAAATCCTACATATTGTGACCAGTAAGCGAACCTATGTGGAAACACCGTTTCATCAACAGGGACAGTTGACATTTCAAGGGGATCAGTTAATTCGGTTTCAATATTCTGGTGGTGAAGTGGTGGAAAATCCAAAGGCACGCCGTGCGCAGCCAGTGAACGTTTCATCAGGAAATCGCAAATAAATTGCCGAAAAAATTACAAAGAAAACCTCAAGGGTATATGAAATTCCCTTGAGGTTCTTTTTTTATGAAAAATGTTGTTGCTTCTTTAGCTACCAAGTTTTAAGACAATGACAGCAGATAAAATGGATAAAAATCCAGCGACCAGTCCTACCACAGATGGCAGTGTGTCGCCTTTTCCAATGGAAAGGCTAATAAATCCCGCAATCAATGCACAGGCACCTAAAACAATAGCGACAATTTCGGATAAGAAAATCAGTGCTGCGACGCCCAGAATGGATAGACCCAATGAGACATAACCTAGCATTAACGAAGTCGCTTCTTTTGCAGAACGGACTTTTTTTTCTTTTTTACCCTTTGCCTTTTTTGGTTTTTTTGATTTCTTTGCTTTTTGCAGTTTCTTTTTTTCGGAATTTTCATCTTCGTTGATAATCACATTCATGATATACCTCCTGTTTGAGGATTAGGATTCACGCAGGGATGCGCCTACACTGTTTAGTGCTTTTAAGACACGCTTCATTGCAGCATCAGCTTGTTCATCTGTCAATGTGCCATCGTGGGAACGCAGCCGCAAAGAGAATGACACGCTCTTTTTGCCAGCTGCAATCTGGTCGCCCTGATAAACGTCAAACAGACTGACATCCTCCAAGATCTTTCCTGCAGCTTTTTCAATGACGGATTCCAGTGTCCCAACTGGTACGGTTTCATCACAAACCAAGCTCAAATCTCGTGTGATTGCTGGAAATTTCGGCAGCGGCTGATACGTAATATCTGGCTGTACAAGGCGTTCCATTTCTTCCAGCAACAGCTTTCCTACATAGGTTTTTGTGCCAATGCTATAGGTTTTTTGTACCGTGGGGTGGATTTCGCCAAAGTAGCCGATCGGTGTATCCCCACAGAGAATGACTGCACTGCGACCTGGGTGGAGTGCACAGGTTTCATCAAAGGCATTACAAGCTGACGGACGGACATAGCTGCACTTCGGCAGTCGTAACTCATGGCAAAGGGTTTCTACAACGCCTTTCAGCGTGAAGAAATCGGCATCGCCATCGTACATTCCGATGGTCAGACGCTCCGATTCGTTTGGTAGTGTGTCCGCACCGGTGGGAATATACTCTTTTCCACGTTCGTAGAGGGAAACGGCAGCGTTGCGATTTTTATAGTTTGTTTTTAAAACATCCAGCATTGCAGGTAGCGTTGTGGTACGCATAATGCTTGTATCTTCACCTAGCGGATTAGAAATCGTGATGGTTTGTCGCAGTGTGCTGTCTGTTGGCAGTCCGATTCGGTCGAAGCATTTTGGAGAAGTGAACGAGTAGGTGAGAATGCCATAGAATCCCAATCCTACCATGGTCTGTTCTGCTTTTCGGAGAAATTGCTGCTGCGGTGTTAGCTGTGCTTTGGTGACGCCACGAATGACGGTAGAAGGAATGTTATTGTAGCCGTAAATCCGAGCCACTTCTTCGGCAATGTCTGCCGGACGCTCTAGGTCGATACGGAAGCTAGGCGGTGTACAGGTATCGCCATTGATGGTAATATCCAGTGCTTCCAGCGTCTTTCTCATGTCCTCCGCCGGAATCTCCGTGCCTAAGAATCCATTGATCCACTCTGGATCGAATGGAATTGTAATCGGCTGGTTGGAGCGATGGTCGTCTTCCAGATAATCTGCCACCGGTTCTCCAGCCCCCAGCAGTTCTACCAATTCCATCGCATGGCGAAGTGTCCGCAGACAGCCGTTTGGGTCGAGTCCTTTTTCATACCGAGCGGAAGCGTCTGTATGCATTCCCAGTTTTTTTGCCGTCCGACGTACCTGTACCGGTTCAAAATATGCCGATTCAAAAATTACCGTTTGGGTATCGTCCATGATACCGCTGTACTCGCCGCCCATTACGCCGGCGACTGCAATTGGTTTTTCGGCGTCTGCAATAATCAGCATTTCCGGAGAAAGCTTGCGTACCTGACCATCCAGCGTTGTGATGGTTTCGTCTTCTTTTGCATTGCGGACGATGATACTTCTGCCGGAAACATAGCGTGCATCAAAAGCGTGCATCGGCTGACCGTATTCTAGCATCACATAGTTGGTGATATCAACCAAGTTGTTAATGGGACGCACACCACTTGCCCGCAGTCGTTCTCGCATCCAGCGAGGCGATGGAGCGATTTTTACATTTTTGACCATACCAGCGATATAGTGTGGACAGAGCGTTTCATTTTCTACTTTGACGGAGAGGAAATCGCTTAATTTTTCATTTGTACCGTGAAATTTTGGTTTAGGCAGATGGAATGGTTTTTCAAAAGTCACTGCTGCTTCTCGAGCCAGTCCAACGACAGACAGGCAATCTGGACGGTTTGAGGTAATTTCAAATTCTATCGATACATCGTTCAGACCGATGGCTTCGTGAATATCTTGTCCCGGTGTGCAGTCCTCTTCGATGAGGAAAATGCCATCTTCGATGGCATAGGGGAAATCGTGGGTTGTCAGTCCCAATTCTCCCAGCGAACAAAGCATACCATTGCTCTCTACCCCACGGAGCTTTCCTTTTTTGATTTTTACGCCACCAGGGAGTACTGCGCCAACCATAGCGACGGGAACCAGCGCACCTTCTACGACATTTTGTGCACCTGTGACGATTTGAATGGGTGTATTTTCACCCACGTCCACCTGACAAACGAGTAGATGGTCGGAGTTTTCGTGGGGTTTGATTTCCAGAAGCTTTCCTACAATCACGTTTGAAAAAGATGAACCTTCGGTTTCATAGGTTTCTACCTTTGAGCCACTCATGGTCATGCCAACGCAGAATTCTTTTGCTGATATGCCGCAGTCTACATAATCTGCCAGCCATTTCATGGATAAATTCATGTTTATAATCCTCCTTTCCCTTAGAACTGTTCCAAGAATCGATAATCGTTTTCGAATAATAGCCGCATATCGCCAATGTTATAGCGGCGCATTGCGATGCGTTCCAGTCCCAGTCCAAAGGCAAAACCAGAGTAGACGCTGCTGTCAATGCCACAGCCCTCCAATATTTTCGGGTGAACCATACCAGCCCCCAACAGTTCAATATAGCCTTCACCTTTACACAGCCGACAGCCTTCGCCGTGGCAGTGGAAGCATATGATATCCACTTCTGCGCTGGGTTCTGTAAAAGGAAAATGATGGGGACGCAGTCGTATTTTACATTCTTCGCCATACAGCCGCTGCATGAGCAACTCTAGCGTACCTTTCAAGTCTGCCATTGTGATGCCTTTGTCAACGACGAGTCCCTCAACTTGATGGAACAGGGGAGAGTGCGTCGCATCGACTGCGTCAGAACGGTATACACGCCCCGGGGAAATAATGCGAATCGGCGGCTTTTGATTTTCCATAACGTGTACTTGTACGGAGGAGGTTTGAGTACGTAGCAGAATATTGTTCGTGATGTAGAAAGTATCCTGCGTGTCTCTTGCAGGATGATCCGGTGGCAAATTCAGTGCCTCAAAGTTGTAATAGTCATATTCCACTTCCGGTCCGTCTGCCACAGAAAATCCCAGCCCCAAGAAAATTTCACGGATTTCCTGTTCGACAATATGTAGTGGATGCATACTGCCGATTTTCGTTTCTTTTCCTGGGAGCGTAATGTCCACAGTTTCTGCCTCTAGTTTTTCCTTGAGGAGGCGTTCGGACAGTTTTTGTTGTTTGTCGGCGAGTGCCTGTTCAATGTCAGAGCGTACCTGATTAGCAAGCTGTCCCATTGCAGGACGTTCTTCAGCGGAGAGTTTTCCCATCTGCTTCAAAATGCCGGTAAGCGCACCTTTTTTTCCAAGGTATTGCACCCGAATCTGTTCCAGCGTTTTGACGTCACTGCAAGCGTCCAGTGCCTGCTTCGCAGCACTATGAATTGCCTCCAGTTGTTCTTTCATGATATCGTTCCTTTCGTTGAAAAAATAAAAAGCCTTATCCTGAAAAACAGGACAAGACGAAATCTTGTGTAAACTACCCATTTTTCGAAAGAGCCATCACTCTTTTTGTCCTTAATGCGGACACCACATCTGAGCCTAATTTGTACAGTCTGTGCAGTGCAGTTCAGCTCAGCCACTCCGAAGGAAACTTCAAAATACAGTTTCGCATGGACTTCGCAGCAACGTCCACTCTCTGTAGCGACACATAATATTTCTACTCGCTTCATCACGATGTTTTCTAACGTATATTATAGCATATGCTCGAGAAAAAATCAAGAGATTTTTGAAATTTTTATATCGGCTTGCATTTTAAAGAAAGATGTGGTATAATAGTCGTACAAAACCAGTGAAAATGATTGGGAGATGTTTTATGAGACGCTTATTGCCCTATATGAAAGGCTATTGGAAAGAGTGTATTTTAGGACCGATATTTAAATTGATGGAAGCGATTCTTGAACTGATTGTACCGCTTGTTGCTGCACGTATGATTGATGTGGGCATTGTGCAGAAAAATGTTTCTTACATTTGGAAAATGGGACTGCTCATGTTTCTTTTGGCGGCATTGGGTCTTGGTGCAGCCTTGATTTGTCAATTTTATGCCTCCAAATGTGCTTATGGCTTTGGGACGGCACTGCGACGTGGACTGTATCATCATGTCAATACGCTTTCCCACGACGCCATAGATCGAATCGGGACTGCGTCGCTCATCACACGCATTACCAGTGATACGAATACCGTACAAAGCGGTTTAAATATGATGATTCGGTTGATGACACGCTACCCGTTTTTGATAGTGGGAGCTGCTGTGATGGCAATGCAAATTGATTGGAAGTTATCGACCATTTTTCTAATTGCAATTCCAATAATTGGTGGGTTATTATATTTCGTCACTCGCTGGACTATTCCACGCTATGCCCAAAATCAGACGAAGCTAGACAAAATTGCCAGACACACACGGGAAAATCTCGATGGGGTGCGTGTGATTCGTGCGTTTTCCAGACAGGCAGAGGAAGAAAAAAATTATCAGGCAGATTGTGAAGCATTTTCAGAAGCGTCAATTCATGTAGGACGTGTGGGAGCGATTTTAAATCCCGCATCTTTTTTGATTATGGACTTTGGCATTGTGGCGGTACTCTGGTTCGGTGGTGACCGTGTGAACACGGGATTTTTGACACAAGGGGAACTCACGGCATTCGTCAATTATATGACACAGATTTCCCTTTCGATGGTGCGTTTGGCGGAATTGCTGGTGATTATGAATAAAGCGATTGCTTCCGCAAAGCGTGTTTCTGATGTACTGGCAGAAGAGCCGACGATTGTGAGCGGTGCAGATCGATTTGAAAGAGATGACGTGTCGGAAGATGCAGTGGTATTTGACCATGTCACATTCACCTACTCTGGCGGAGGCGAGCCAGCCATACGTGATATTTCGTTTGCACTGCATACAGGGGAAACACTGGGAATCATTGGCGGAACTGGCAGCGGTAAAAGCAGCGTTGCAAATTTGATTCCCCGTTTTTATGATGTCAGTGAGGGAAGTGTGCGTGTTTTTGGAAAAGATGTGCGAGAGGTAGATTTGGGTGCGTTGCGTGGCATGATTGGTGTTGTTCCCCAAAAGGCAACACTTGTCTCTGGCTCGATTGCGGAAAATTTGCGATGGGGAAAGGATGTGGCAAGTGACGATGAACTGGAAACTGCTTGTAAAATTGCCCAGGCTTGGGAATTTATACAGCAATCGCCTGAGGGACTGGATTTAGCCGTGACACAGGGAGGAAAGAGCTTGTCTGGCGGGCAAAAACAGCGTTTGACGATAGCACGGGCACTCGTTGGGCATCCGTCGATTTTGATTTTTGATGATAGTATAAGCGCACTGGATTTCGCAACCGATTTGGCACTGCGAAAGGCACTGACAGAAGAAATGGCAGATGTGACGAAGATTATCATATCACAGCGTACCACGTCTTTACAGGGATCAGACCATATTTTAGTTCTGGACGATGGAAATTGCGTGGGATATGGCACACATGAAAGCTTATTGCGAGATTGTGCGGTTTATGCGGAAATATACGAAACGCAAATGCAATAGATGAAACAGAGAGGGACGTGAAATCATGGTTTCTGTCATTCGAAGAATATTGTCCTATACGGGTTCCAGCCGAAAGGATTTTGTAGGGTGTTTTTTGTTTGCCATAATTGGCACGGGACTTTCTCTGTATGTGCCAATTTTGATTGGTGAAGCGGTAGACTGTGTCGTCGGTGTGGAACAGGTGGATTTTGCACAGCTTCTGAAAATTGTGCTGATTTTATTGGGAATCGTTGTAGTCAGTGCCTTGTTTCAGTGGTTCACGACGCTCTGCGCCAATCGATTAGCAGCGCATACGATTCGAGAGCTTCGACAAGATTTGTTCGGACACTTACAAAAAGTACCGCTTCGCTATATCGACAGTCAGCCGAGAGGCGACCTGATTGGACGGGCGGTATCCGATATGGAGATTATTTCAGACGGTTTTTTACAGTCGTTTACCCAGTTCGTCACCGGTGTTGTAACGATTATTGGTACGTTGATTTTGATGTTGACCATCAATATCCCCATTACGATTTTGGTTGTGATTTTAACGCCGCTTTCTTTGATATTGGCAGCAATGCTGACAAAGCTATCCCGTTCGTCTTATGTGGCGTCGTCGGAGGCTAGAGGTACATTAGGCGGATTTGTGGAAGAGATGATTGGCGCACAAAAGGTCGTAAAGGCATTTACACAGGAAAAAAATGCAGAGGAACAGTTTGAACAGTATAACGAAGAACTGCATAAAAGTGGGCAACGTGCCATGTTTATTGGCTCTGTCGTAAATCCGTCCACTCGATTTGTTAATGCGCTGATTTATGCAGCAGTTGCCATTTGTGGGGCGTTGGTGGCGATTGATTATGTGCCATGGCTTGGCATGATGACAGTAGGACAGTTGGCGAGTTTTTTGACTTTTGCCAATCAATATACCAAACCCTTTAATGAAATCAGTGGTGTTGTTGCGGAATTACAAAATGCTGCTGCATCGGCGAAGCGTGTATTTGCGGTAATCGACGAACCGACAGAATCAGATGACAGCGATTTGCCACAATTGCAATATACCACAGGCGAAACCGGAAATATAGAGTTGCGTCATGTGGCGTTTTCTTATGTGTCGAAGCAGCCTCTGATAACTGATTTTGATTTACAGGTGCAAAATGGACAGCGAATTGCGATTGTGGGTCCTACGGGCTGCGGAAAGACGACGCTCATCAATTTATTGCTTCAGTTTTATGATGTGGATTCTGGTAGTATCACCATTGCAGGACAGGATATTTATCGTGTCACGAGAGACAGTTTGCGGCGGTGTTATGGCATGGTATTACAGGATACGTGGCTATTTACTGGAACGGTAGCGGAAAATATCGCCTATAGCCGACCGAAAGCCACACGGGAGGAAATTATAGCTGCAGCAAAATCTGCCTATGCAGATGGTTTTATTCAACGTTTGCCCAAGGGATATGATACAGTTTTGACGGAGGACGGCGGTGGCTTGTCACAGGGGCAAAAACAGCTTCTTTGTATTGCAAGAATTATGTTAATCGATCCGCCATTACTCATTTTAGACGAAGCGATGAGTAGCATTGACTTACGTACAGAGCAGAGAATTCAAAAGGCATTTGAAAAGCTTATGAAAGGAAAGACCAGTTTTATTATAGCCCATCGGTTATCTACCATCAGACGTGCAGATTGGATTTTGGTGATGAACCATGGGGATATTTTGGAACAGGGAACCCATGAAAGCTTGATGGCGGAGAATGGGTTCTATGCAAGACTATATCAAAGTCAATTTGAACATTAATTAAAATAAAAAAACACCTCTGACGTGCTGTATAAAATACACGATAGAGGCGTTTTATAATTTTTATGAAAGTTTAGCCCCAATTCCGAAATTCCTCCGGAACGGAAGTACTGAACAGCTCTTGAATGGTGTCCATCCCCCAAATCTGTGTGGATGCACTAGTGCTGGAAGTACAATAGGGGAGACCGTGCGCACTGGCGAGTTCGTCGGTGTACATACTGTAGGGGTAGAGTCGCAAATTAGATAAGCTGCCGTCGTCATACTGGGTGATAACCGGTGAGACTTGTACATTTTTAATGGAAACACCACCATTTTCATCTACCACAATATCAAAGTCCGCCAATTCGCCAATTATATTGTAGTTGTCTGTTTGGGCGGAAATGAAATTTCCTAAGGAGTAGAATACAAATCCCTGTGTGCCGTCACTTCTGGTAATATATTCCATAGTATGTGCTACATGAGAGTGTGTGCCTAAAATGACATCTGCACCCCACTCGACAATTTTTTGTTGTGCCAGATCTTTTTGACCGTCTGTGACGGTATATGTATCTTCATTACCCCAATGGCAGGTGACGATGACCACGTCTGCGATTTCTTTTGCCGCCTCAATTTGCGATTGGATGACGTCTTCTTGTGAGGTGTAGACGATTTCTAATTCACTATTGTCGGGTAAGGAATAGCCATTGGTATTTTCTGTATAGCTTAAAAATGCAACCGTTTTTCCGTTTACTTCTTTTGTGCGGATGTTTTGCATATCTACATAATCTCGATAGATACCTGTGACGAGAACATCTGGATATTCTTCCATTTTGTCGTCCCAGTAATTTAAACAAGAGCTAAGACCACTTTCCCCCTTGTCCAGTACATGGTTATTACAAATCGTGATAACATTAAATCCGATATCAATGATGGCGTCACCCAATTCTTCGGGGGAGTTGAAATTATAGTTTGAACCGGTGATTTCATAGCCTTCACCACAAATTAATGTTTCCTGATTGATAATATTCAAGTCACCGTTGATGAGCGGTTCGATGTTTTCGTAGCAATATTGAAAGTTATAGCTCGTTCCATCGTCGGAATGTGCAAGGGCACTTTCATATACACGAGTCTGCACCAGGTTATCTCCGACTGCAACGACGTTGATGGTGGCAGCACCACCGGTTTCTTCTGTGATACTGTCGTCCGTCTGCTCGTCAGTACTAGTGCTGTCTGCCGTATCTGATGTATCATCAGCCGCTGCGGATGTATCGTCTGAAACAGATGCATTTGCAGGAACAGCACCGTCATCGTTAATTTCGCTTGTACCGCTGCATCCGATCGCAGCCAGAAAAGCAGAGAGCGTGAAAGCAATAGCGAGGTATGATGTGGCTTTTTGAAATGGCGTTTTTTGCATGGGAAAATCTCCTTTTCTTTATAAACGTCTAGAAATTTATAATCTCTATAGATTATACAGCAAGGAGCGAAAAAAGTCAAGGGAAAATGAAAAATAGAGAAATATCGGAGCATTTGGCTTTGATTCACACGATTTTCGGTGACTGTGTATACTGAAGTGAAGTGCAAATTCATACATGGAGGTTAGCTTATGATGATTCTAGAAGGACTTCTTCTGCCGTTTTTAGGAACCAACCTTGGTTCTTTTTGCGTATTCTTTTTACGCCGTGAACCAAATCAAAGCATCCAACGAGCCTTAACCGGTTTTGCAGCCGGTGTCATGGTTGCTGCATCTGTGTGGAGTCTTCTCATTCCAGCAATCGAACAATCAGAGGAAAATGCCACATATGCAAAGTTTGCGTTTCTTCCTGCAGCAATTGGCTTTTTGCTGAGGATATGTTTTTTATTGCTTTTAGATCATATCATTCCGCATCTGCATCGAAATAGCAGCGAAGATGAGGGACCAAAAACACGGTTGCGGCGGAATACCAAACTGATTCTAGCGGTTACGCTGCACAACATTCCAGAGGGAATGGCGATAGGCGCTGTCTATGCAGGGTTATATTATCACACATCACAAATCACCGCAACAGGTGCGTTGGCGTTATCGCTTGGTATCGCCATTCAAAATTTTCCAGAGGGAACGATTATTTCTATGCCGCTCAGTGCTACGGGAATGCGGAAACCAAAAGCTTTTGTCTACGGTGTTTTATCTGGTGCAGTAGAGCCAATTGGTGCGGCACTGACAATATTAGCGGCAGGTCTGGTTATTCCATTGATGCCTTATTTTTTAAGTTTTGCTGCAGGTGCCATGATTTATGTAGTGATTGAAGAGCTAAATCCGGAGATGTCTGCCGGAAAGCATTCTGACGTTGGTACGATTGCATTTTCGATCGGCTTTGTGGGAATGATGGTGCTAGATGTAGCGTTGGGTTAAAGCAAAAAACAGCATGGAACAAATCAATTCCATGCTGCATTTATTTTATTTTACTTCGCACCGAAGCATACTTCCGGTAGGAAAAGCTGTTTCACAGGCGATAGAACATGACATCATGGCGTGATTTGCCATTTCGATAGATTGCCCGTTTTCATCTTGTAAATCCTTTGCAAAAATCACTGTCGGCGGCATACCGGGTTGGATTATCTCCAACTTATCACCCACAAAAAAACGGTTGCGTTGTTTTAGATAGAGTCGGTTTTTTTCCCATCGGTCGACAATTGCTGCTACATCGCAGAGGTGGACATAGCTGCTGCTTTCATAACGTTGTGTGGCATCTTTCTTTTGATAGAAGAAGCCTGTGCAGTATTCTCGATGACTCACCTGATAGACCTCACGCATTGCCCATTCCGGTAACGGCTGATGAGAGATTGCCGCATCCATCGCTGCACGATAGGCATTTGTAATGATAGAAACATAATAAGTGGACTTATTTCGCCCCTCCAGCTTCAGACTATTGACGCCAGCTTGCAGAAGTTCTGGGATATGGTCAATCATACACAAATCCTTTGCATTAAACAAGAAGGTACCCTCGCCTGTCTCTTCGACTGGAAAAAAATGACTCGGTCTTGTTTCTTCCATGATGTGATATTTCCAGCGACAGGGTTGCGCACACGCTCCACGGTTAGCATCTCGACCGGTAAGATATGCGGAAAGCATACATCGTCCTGAAAAGGACATACACATAGCACCGTGTACAAAAGCTTCCAGTTCCATATCCCGTGGGATTTTTGCACGAATTTCTGCGATTTCATCTAAGGACAATTCTCGTGCTAGAACGGCTCGTTTGACGCCCATATTGTAAAGAAATTGACAAGTGGCATAGTTCACAATTCCCGTCTGGGTGGACATATGGATTTCCATGTCCGGTGCAAGTTTCCGTACAATTTGCAATAATCCCATATCTGCCAGAATCAATGCATCAACACCAGTTTCTTTTGCTTCTTGTAAAAACTGTGGAAAACGTTCGATTTCGGCATTGCGAGGAAGTGTATTACAAGTGAGATAAATGCGTTTTCTGTGATGATGGATGCGTGTTACGGCTTCCGCCAGAGCATCTTCTGTTTGGAAATAATTTGCAGCTGCACGCATACTATATTCTGGTCTGCCGAGATACACTGCATCTGCGCCATATTGCAAAGCAGCAGAGAGTCGTTCTAGGTCGCCGACTGGAGCTAACAATTCTGGATTATTCGCTGTTGCTTTCATCTTCGCCCTCATCATCATATGTGGATTCGTCTTCATCGGATTCTACTTCATCATTGTCCGTCTCGTCGTCGGAAGTGCTTGACGCTGTTCCGTTTTCCGCTGCAACCATCGCCTGATTCGCATCATGTTCTTCCAGTGTTTTTGCAAAGTACGTTTCACCCGTCAAGAGATTCGAGTAGAAGTAGTAATAGCCTGTATTTTCCGGATAGAGTGCAGCATAAATGGCATCTTCGCCGGGATTACAAATGGCACCTGCCGGAAGACCGGTGCAAGTATAGGTGTCATAAGAATCATACAGTTCCTGGTCATATGTTTCGCTATGTGGCTTGATGACCTCTTCCACATAGCTTGAAGTGGCGTCAGATTGGAGCAGTGGGAATTCCGTTGCATTATTGAGTCTGTTCCAGAAGACAGAGGAGACTGTCGCCATATCGTCTGTAGTACCTGCTTCCGCTTGAATGATTGATGCCAACGTAATCGTTTGATCCAAGGTGATTCCCATCACTTCCATACGGTCGTAATAAGTTAAAGTAATTTTGCTGTTGAAGTTGGTTAAGATTTTTTGACATACGAGAGAAACGTCCATATCCTGGGAAAACGTGTAAGTATCCGGGAACAAATATCCTTCCATAACATAAAACTTCTCGTCCTGAAATGCGGGAAGATAGTCTTCATACGCCAAGTCAAAGTCGGTGCTGTCGTTGTTGAAATAATCTAAAAATTCATCTGCATCGCAGATACCATTTTCTTCTAATAAATTCGCCGCATCCACGAGTCGCATTCCCTCTGTAATTGTGACAGAAATAGAATATTCTCCATCCATTGATTCGCTTGTCAATTCACTTAGAATTGTTTCATATGCCATGTCAGGGCGAAGTTCGTGGTCACCGGGTTTTATATCAGTGTCCTTATCGCTCATGCTGGCAATAAAGACGAAAAACCTTGCATGGGAGATAATCCCTTCATCTTCCAAGATAGTTGCAATTTCGCTCATGGACGAGCCGCTTGGAATGATGACAATTTTAGAACTGCCATCACTGTTGATGCCCAAAAGGTCTTGTCCATATGTAATAATAACCATAGACAACCCAACAGATACGACCAGAATAATGATGGTCATAACCAGTGCACTGATAATGCGGTGTTCTTGTCGTTTCCTTTTTCGCCGTGTACCGGCAGCGGACTGTTGTTCTTCTTTAGGCAATTTAGAACGTTGGCTGTCTCCTTCTAGGTCCTCATAAAGCGGATCACTTGTGTGATAGCTTTCTGTCGTCTCCGGTAAATATCCCGGTACATGGAGTGGTGCTTTGTCCCAACTGCTTTCTACAATGCGATTGCTTTCCGGTTTCGATTCCGATGATTCTACTTCTTTTGCATGGGCGTCTAATAAATCAAAAGCATCATCAAATTGACTTTCTGTAAACGCCGCTTTTCCACTTTTGACCGGCTGTGTCTCTGATGGCAGTGGTATCGGAGCGTCATTTGATGTATGATCTTTTTCCATCGAATCCTCGTGGAAAGGAACTTCTATTTCCTTTACTCGTCCGGAATTCTCTTCAAAATCTGTGGAATGTCGCCAACGAACGTTTACTTTCTTTTTTTCATTGGTCTGGTTTAATGGAGTATTTGGTTGTTGTCCAGATTTGTTTGGGTCTGTTTCGTTTAGGATTTCTTGTAACAAATCGTCTCGATTTTTGTTATTGTCCATATCAGACCTCCGTTCCGTATTTTTCGTATTTTTTATTGGTATCTGGTATATTGTGATAATTATCTTAAAATTCTAAACAAGTGTTTTCCAACACCAGTCCATCCATAGGTACGTCTGTCCGTTCCATAGGGATTTTATCTATCAAAAATCGCTGTGCAGTTACGCCAAGCTTTTTTATAAAAGGATATGTTTGCAAAAACCGATCATAATAGCCGCCACCGTAACCTAATCTTCCACCTTGTAAATCGAAAGCCAGTCCAGGAATGAGACAAATACAGCGTTTGTTTTCCGATGGTGTCAGAGACGGCAGCATTTCCGATGGCTCTGCAATATGATAAGTACCAATTGTCAGCTGCTTCTCTATTGGTATATTATATTGCAATTGATAAAATTGCATTTTATGGTTCGCAATACAGCGTGGAACAGCAACAGGAATGCTGTCACTTAATGTACGCCGCAAGATATTCCAAGTATCCGGTTCTTGTGGAAGAGAAACGTAACAGAATAGTTCCTCACAGTTTCGATAAAGATTGTTATTACAAAACTGTTCCGTTCGGCTTTCATCCAGTTTTTGTCGTTCCGATGGCGTTAGCAGCATACGTGCTTGTCGAGCTGTATTGCGCAGCATTTGCTTTGTAGTAGCATCAGTCATGGTAGACAATAGAAGTGCGAATTTGCTGTGATGTGTCTTTGCCGAGCAACACTTCTACAAGCTTCAGACCAAAGTCGATTGCAGCACCAGCACCTCTGGCAGTGACAATTTTTCCGTCCTGTTCCACAGAGTGAGAACCGATTTGCACACCGGTCAATTCTTTTTCAAATCCGGGGTAGCATACGGCAGTTTTATTTTGCAGTAATCCCAAGTGTCCCAAAATCGACGGTGCCGCACAAATCGCACCAATCCAGCGATCGTTTGACACACAGTAGGAGATGGCGTTTTGTACGTCTTTTGAAGCTTCTTCGTTCCGAGTTCCCGGCATACCACCTGGGAGAACAATCAGTTCTAAATTTCCATCGAGCTGCATTTGGTCGGACGTGATGTCGGCAGTAATCGGAATTTTATGAGAGCTGCAAACAACTTTACCGGTGATGCTGACTGTTTGTACCTCTAATTTTGCACGCCGCAGCAAATCTACGGGTGCAAGTGCTTCTGTTTCCTCAAAGCCTTCTGCTAAAAATACATAAATCATGAAAAAAATCCTCCTAACATTTCTGTTCCATTCAAGAAATGAACAGAGCGTATCGTTTCGTCGTTGTTTTGAGACGATAGAAAGGGCAAATTTGCACTTCCTTCATATTATACTATATTGTTAGAATCTTGTCAAGATTTTTTGCAAGGGAGTTATGTGTACAGCCTGTGAAAATTCAAGAATTCACTTGACAAGTTCTTTTTGGGGTGTTATAATAAATTTGAGAATGATTCGCAAATTCAAAATAGGAGAGACGAAGGCTTAATAAAATAATCAGACAGCCGCCATGTGCTGTCTTTTCGTTTCTTTGTGTTTTTATGCTTTTTACGAATATGGAGGATGATTAAGATGCGAGTTTTCAAAAAAATGATTGCAATGGAACTAAGTTTGACGTTCCTTGTTGGAATGTTTAGTGGCTGTGGCGACAGTTCTGGGAATCTGACGGATTCGGATTCCATTTCTGTTGTTACAACGATTTTTCCAGAATATGATTGGATGAAATCGATTGTTGGCGATGACAGCGACCGTGTGGAATTAACGATGCTTTTAGATAATGGTGTAGATCTTCACAGCTATCAGCCCAGTGCGGACGATATCATTCAAATTGCAAGCTGCGATTTGTTTGTCTACGTGGGCGGAGAATCCGATTCTTGGGTAGACGATGTACTTGCAGAAGCGATAAACAAAGATATGATTGTCGTTGATTTGATGGATGTATTGGGCGATGCGGTGCAAGAGGAAGAAGTCGTAGAGGGTATGGAGTCTGAAGAGGAGTCGGAAGAGGTAGAAGATGAACCAGAATACGACGAACACGTTTGGCTTTCATTGCAAAATGCACAGGTGATTTGTCAATATCTCGCAGACTGCCTTTGTGAAGTTGATAGTGAGAACAGTGCTGTTTATGAAAACAACGTGGCAGATTATCTGATGCAGCTGCAAAATCTGGACGCAAAGTATGAAGAGATGGTGTCTACTGCTGCAAGGGATACTGTTTTATTTGCAGATCGATTTCCATTTTGTTATCTGACGGATGATTATGGACTGGCATATTATGCTGCTTTTGTGGGATGCTCTGCCGAAACAGAAGCAAGTTTTGAAACGATTGCATTTCTTGCGAGGAAAGTGGATGAATTGGAATTGACGAGCATTTTGGTCTTGGAAGGTTCTGATCGAAAGATTGCAGAGACGATCATTTCCACAGCAGAAAGTGAGGATGTTCAAATCCTTTCAATAGATTCGATGCAATCTGTTACGTCTGCAGATGTGGATCAAGGTGCAAGTTATCTTTCTATCATGGAAAGCAATCTGAATGTTTTGACACAAGCGTTAAGCTAAAATACAAAAATGAAAACATTGTTGGGAATATTCCATCACTCTGCAGTAATAGAAGCTGACTATGCAAAGAAAGTAAGATTGTGCGTCTTTTCAAAGGCTAAGGTGGAATCTTCTCCGTGTCCGGGATAGACGCTGTATCTATCGTCTAGTGTTCGAAGCTTTTGAAAGGATTCTAACATTTCTTTATCACTGCCACCGGGAAAATCGGTTCTGCCACGAGAAAGATGAAACAGCGTGTCGCCAGTGAACAGAAGTGTATCACAGCGATAACAAACGCTGCCTTTTGTGTGTCCGGGTGTGTGCAGAACAGTAATTTCAGTATCTTCAAAGGAAAACGTATCGCCATCTGTCACAGTTTTCCAAGCAGTGACTTTTTGGAATGGTTTTGTGGTGAGCCATGTGGCAAGATTTTTGTCACTGTCGGACAGCATGGCGGCATCCTGTGCGTGAATATAGACAGGAATATGATATGCGCTCCGTATTTCCTCTACGCCTGCAATATGGTCATAGTGTCCATGGGTAAGAAAAATTGCTTGCGGCTGGAGTTCGTGCTCTGTCAAATACGCTTGTAAAACAGCTGCACCATCACCAATATCGAATAAAACGCAGTTTGCATTGGAGAGCTGTAAAACATAACAATTCGATGCCATTTCTCCCAATATTATTTTTTTTACTTTCACTTGTGTCACCTCATTTTTTCGCACGATCGACGGAAATGACTCCTCGGATTTTCCGTAATTTATCCATAATGGATTTCAGCTCGTCTGTTCCGGTAACCTGTACGCTCGCTTCAAAGATAGCATTTCCATTTTTTAAGTTTCTGGACGCAGAATGAAGAATTTGAATGTGGGATTCGGATAAGATTTTGGTAATGTCGAATACCAACCCCACACGATCTACTGCAACCACTTCAATGCCTGTGGGTATTAGGCTTGAGGTGTGATTGGTCCACTGCACTGGCAGCCAGTGTGCCATTTCTTCTAGATCATTTCGCTTGCGTGCGGCTTGATAATTGACACAGCTTTGGGTATGCACAGAGATACCGTGCCCACGGGTAACAAAGCCGACGATATCATCTCCCGGCAACGGATTGCAGCACTGAGCGAATTTAAAAACACAGTCATCAATTTTATCCAGTACAATACGTCCTTTTTGGTTGTCTGGAATTTGGGTGATGACCGGTACAATTGGTGATTCTTCTTCGTCATCGTTGCCATATTCTTTTACATAGCGTTCTTTTAGGCGTGGCATAATTTTCGATAAGGACGTACCGCCGTAGCCAATAGAAGCGAAAAAATCGTCTAATGTAGTACAGTTATGCCGCTTTAAATCGTCAGCCAAGAAAGCCTCCCAATCGGATTCCGGCAGTCGGATGTGCGTCCGTTTCAGTTCCTGCTTGAAATTTGCCTTACCGGTAATAATATTTTCTTCTCGGCATTCTTTTTTGAACCAAGAACGAATTTTTGATTTCGCCTCGTTTGTCTTGACGATACCCAGCCATGCACGGTTTGGACCTTTGTTTGGGTCTTTGCTGGTGAGAATTTCGCAGATTTCACCGGTGTGCAGCTGATAGTCCAAGGGAACAAGTTTTCCGTCCACCTTTCCGCCCACCGTTTTATGTCCGATTTCCGTGTGAATGCGGTAAGCAAAGTCGATAACCGTTGCACCGTCTGGCAGGGAGATAGAATTGCCTCTCGGTGTTATGACTACGATATCTTCCGGTGAGAGGTCGTTTTTGATGGCACGGACAATTTCTTCTACATCATCCGATGTCTGCTGGGATTCGATGACTCTGCGTATCCATACCAGACGTTCTTCCATCTTATCTTTCCCTTGAATGCCCTCCTTGTATTTCCAGTGGGCAGCAATACCATATTCTGCGGAAACGTGCATATCCCAAGTACGGATTTGAATTTCAAAGGGGATACTTTCCTGCCCCAAAACAGTAGTGTGGAGCGACTGATACATATTTGATTTTGGTGTAGAAATATAGTCTTTAAATCGATTGGGCAGAGGTCGGAACATATCGTGAACAATGCCTAACACCATATAGCATTCTGCTACAGTGGAAGCAATCACACGAACAGCATACTTATCATAGATTTCGTCCATGCTTTTGTGTCCCACATAGACTTTCTTGTATATGCCATAAATGCTCTTGACTCGTCCTTCGATGATTGGTTCTTTTAAGAAATGTTCTTGTGTCAATCGATCTCGAATTTGTTTTTTAATAGAATCAATAAAGGCTTCTCTCTCGTCTTTTTTGATTTCCATGATATGTTCAATTTCAGAGTAAGCGTAGGAGTCCAGATAGTAGAATGACAAGTCCTCCAGTTCTTCTTTTACTGTGCGTATACCGAGCCGATGGGCGATAGGTGCGTAAACGTTCATGGTTTCCAGAGCAATTCTCCGTTGCTTTTCCGGTGGTAAAAACTGGAGTGTCCGCATATTGTGCAGACGGTCGGCAAGCTTAATAATCATAACCCGAATATCATAGGACATTGCCAGCAAAATTTTTCGCACATTGCTGGCTTGTTGCTGTTCTTTATCGAAAATCGGGATTTTGTTGAGCTTTGTCACGCCGTCCACCAGCACAGCCACATCCTGACCGAATTTTTTGCGAATATCATCTAAAGTGTAGTCGGTATCTTCCACGACGTCGTGGAGTAATCCAACGCAAATTGTATCGGTATCCATACCCAAATCCAGCAAAATATCTGCCACTGCCAGTGGATGGATGATATACGGTTCACCGGAAGAACGAACTTGACCGCCGTGCGCCTTTTCCGCCAGTTGATATGCCGATAAAATTTTGCTCAAATCATATTGTTTATCCGTTGCAAGAATTTTTTTTACCATATCTGCAATCGTGAGTTCCTTTTCGGTGGTCTGTCCCACTGGCGTACGCCACTCAGAATTGTAGTTGTTCTGTTTTTTTACCTGTGCCATTATGCATCCGCTCCTTTTCAAGTATTTTCTTTATGGGTATCGCATATACGCATTTGGAAGAAGTCTATGTTTTATTTGTATGACATCGTTTTGCTTTTAGATGTACTCCTATGAAACGCTCTCTTTTTGGGCAAGCAGCTTTTGCAAAATTTTCGATTGGGATAAATCTATCTTTTGGTTTACTTGAATACGATGTACGGTGTCGTTCCAACGATCGCACTGCATCAATCCCAATTCATCGAAAATATCCAAACTGAGTCGTAGCCGACAGAGATTGATTTCAGGGAAATGCATGAGATTATAATATAATTCATCGATTGCAATTTCTTTTGTGGGAACTTGTTGATAAATTTGCACCATTTGTTCCCGATTCGGTATTGCAGCTTGGAGATAAGCTTTGGAAACCGCTTCTCCTCGACAAAGCTGGTCGTAGGTTTGCAGTGCTGAAAAATATTTTGCTTGTGGGCAGCCGCTTTTGCGGTAGTCCTGTACCATCAGAGAAAGCTTCGATTTTCCCATGTACTGGCTTGTTTCGGCAGTGATGAGGAAATCGCAAATGTCGCCTTTTTTTAAAAATACTTCTTCTGGTCTGACACGGAACAGCAGCAGATCCAGTGCCATTCCACCATAGGTCACACGTATTTTTGTATGCTTTCCACGGGAAAGTGGCAGGGCATCTGCAAAGATAGCGTGAGAAAGTACAAATCGAGGTGTTTCATTTCCTTCCCCAAAAGGTGTAAGGACAGATAGGCTGGAAATATTTTCAATCGTCAAGTCTTTTGGGTAGAGCATCCCGTCAGCTTCCAGTGTAAAAATCGGCATTATGGGATGCATTTCTCTGGCATATTCTTCCACTGCAGAACGGAATCCATCGATTTGTTTCGACTCTAAAGAAAATCCACCTGCGCCAGGGTGACCACCATATTTTGTTAGATATTTGCTGCATGAATCCAAACAGCGAAATGCAGAAAATTCTCCAAAGGAGCGCATAGAACCTCTTGCAATATCCTCCTCGACGGTAATCAAAATTGCCGGTTTTCCGAACCGTTCTTCCAGCCTTGCGGCAGCAATGCCAATGACACCGTGATGCCAATTCCTTCCGGCGAAAAGCAGTACACGGGATTGAAGATATTCCGGATGTTCCCATACTTGCGCCTGAATTTGTTTCAAAATCTTCTCTTCTTCTATTTTGCGTGCAGTATTGCGCTGATCTAGTTCCTGCGCCAATGTGGTTGCTTCTTCTGAATCCTCGCTAAGTAATAACTGTACAGCTGTCGTTGGCGATCCAAAGCGACTGGAGGCATTAATGCGTGGGGCGAGACCAAAGGCAACGGAAGTGGCAGTGAGTGCCTTTCCTAGGAGTCCGCTTTGTTTCATCAGTGCCAGAAGCCCCGGACGTTCGGTGTTTGCCAAAAATTGCAATCCCGTTTGGACCAAATAGCGATTTTCGCCGCTAAGCTCCACCACATCTGCAATGGTTGCAATCGCAGCCAATTCACCAAATTGTTCCAGCACCATGCTCGTTTCACCGCCCTCCATAGCGGCGGTCAGTTTCAATGCAACACCAGCACCACAGAAATTGCGATAGGGTGATTCGTCATCAGTACGGTGTAAATCTACAATAGCGGCGGCTTTTGGCAAATCGGACAGCGGTTGATGATGGTCTGTAATCACCAGTGTCATTCCTAGGGATTGAATCAAATTCGATTCTTCAATAGCAGTAATACCATTATCGACGGTGACGATGAGTTGTATACCGTTTTCATGCATTTCTCGTATTGCATTTTCGTTTAGACCATATCCTTCTGTACGTTCCGGAATGCGATATGAGACATCTCCGCCCATTTGTTGTAGATAAGAGTAGAGAATTACAGTAGCCATTATGCCATCACAGTCGTAGTCACCATAAATACAAATGCGTGTGCCTTTATCTATGGCACGGTTCAAAAGCTCTGCCGCCACTTCCATATCCGCCGCCAAAAACGGATCAGACAAGCCATCACACTGTAAAAAATTTGCCACTTGTTGTACAGCTTCAAAGCCACGTCCAGCCAGAATGCGGGCACAGAGAAGTGATAAATCACTGCCTCGTTTGATGTTTTGTACAGCCTGTTCTGGTGGCTTTCGTATGTGCCATTTTTTCATAACTTCCTCCTGTATGATATTATGTTTTTTCATTATAGCATATTTTAAGAGAAGATGCAAGTACTCTTCAAAAATTTCATAAAAAATGGAATGGATTTTCTTAAAAAAATTGTTTTTCCTCTTGACAGAGCGGAAATGCTATGTTATAATCTAAAAATGATAACTGTTTTCATTTTTAGAATTTGGTGAATAGGAGGCGTAAAATGGCACAGCTAGTTTGCGAAAATCTTGTCTTGGGATATGAAGGAAAATCCGTAGTGGAACACCTGTCGTTTTCTGTGGAAGCGGGGGAATATTGGTATATCATCGGGGAAAATGGATCCGGAAAATCCACATTGGTGAAAGCGTTGCTGCGACGGAATCCACCGTTATCCGGCACGATTACCTTTGATGAAAATATACGCAAAGAAATCGGCTATTTGCCCCAACAAACGGCAGTACAGCGTGATTTTCCGGCAACGGTACGGGAGGTGGTATCTTCCGGTTGTTTGGGAAAAAACGGTTTTTCTCCGTTTTATAGCCGTAGGAGTAGGCAGACGATACAAGAAAATATGAAGCGTCTTGGCATAGCTGATTTGGCAAAACGCAGTTATCGGGAGCTTTCCGGCGGACAGCAACAGCGTGTACTATTAACACGGGCATTGTGTGCTGCAAAAAAAATGTTGTTGCTGGACGAACCTGTCACCGGTCTTGACCCACAGGCGCAGGCAGAACTTTATGAACTGATTCAATCGTTAAACCAAAAAGACGGCATGACTATTTTGATGATTTCTCATGATGTAGAGGCAGCAGTACGGTATGCGACGCATATTCTGCACATTGGGAAAACGCCTTTATTCATCGGGGCAAAAGCGGATTATCTGAATAGCGAACCGGGGAAAGCATTTCTTCAAAATCGTATGACATACCAGAAAGGATAAAAATGATGAATCTTTTTGAACAATTGGTAGGTTATCTGTCTTTTTCTTTTGTGCAGTATGCATTTATCGCCGGTATTTTAATCGCCCTTTGTTCGTCCTTGTTGGGTGTTACGCTGGTATTAAAACGATTTTCCGTTATCGGGGACGGGTTGTCTCATGTGGCATTCGGCGCACTGGCAATTGCAACGGTATTGCGTATGGAGAATAGTATGCTTTTGGTAATGCCGGTGACGATTATTTGTGCGGTACTTTTGCTTTGTGCCGGACAGTCTGCCAAGGTGAAAGGTGATGCGGCAATTGCAATGCTCTCTGTCAGTGCCTTAGCAATTGGCTATTTAATTCAAAATAAATTTTCTGCCTCTGCAAATGTCTCCGGAGACGTTTGCAGTACGCTATTTGGTTCGACACTTATTTTGACGTTGTCGAAAACAGATGTCTGGGTTTGTGTGGGAATGTCTATTTTGGTTGTACTTATTTTTGTCCTGTGCTACCACAAAATCTTCGCTGTCACCTTTGATGAAACGTTCGCCTCTTCTGCTGGACTTCACGCAAGTGCTTATAATGTTTTAATTGCGATTATTACAGCTGTCATTATTGTACTTGCGATGAATCTGGTAGGCTCGCTTTTGACGTCTGCTTTGATTGTTTTTCCGGCACTTTCTGCAATGCGTTTATTTCGCAGCTTTAAAGGCGTAATTGTTTGTGCAGCAGTGATTTCAGTGGTGTGTGCTGTGACAGGACTAATTATTGCAATTCTTGCTTCTACACCGGTTGGTGCAACGGTTGTTATTGTCGATTTGACCGTTTTTT
This sequence comes from Ruminococcus sp., assembly GCA_021201755.1. Classification (GTDB taxonomy): domain Bacteria; phylum Bacillota; class Clostridia; order Oscillospirales; family Ruminococcaceae; genus Ruminococcus_C. The sequence goes on from JAJQEI010000037.1 coordinate 299,706, forward strand.
TACTGTGTGCGTTGTGTGGAAAGATAGCACATAGTTAAAAGTGCATAGCTAAAAACCCCTTGTCAAAAAGACAAGGGGCGATTCCTGTTATTTTGTCTGCGCTGCAGCCAGACGCTTTACAATAAAGCTGTGTACTTGCTCTGGTTTGATGTTTAGGACAATGCCAAATTCTTGATACATACGAGATTCTGCTGCGTGCATTGCTGCTTCGTCGGCAGCACCGAGTTTATGACCAGTTCTGCGTTTTCGTTCTTGTTGTGTGTGAAGTGAACGCATCATGTCAATCATTTCTTCGTAATTGTCGTTGTGCAGAATTTCTTGAAAGATGCTTCTGCGTTCTCGACTGTCACTACACCACTTCACTTCTTTTTTCTCTGCCATTTCATCGATGATATGATAGATTTCATCTTCTGTGAGGAGTGGTCGCAATCGTTCAGATGCACGTTCTACGGGAACATAATAAACAGAATGGGAACCATCCACAGGCTGCAGCTTATAGTAGGATTCTTCGTGTTCTCCATCAAAAGAACAGGATTCCTAAGAAATCACTTGACATACGCCGGAACTTCCATATGCGACGAAATCGTCAGGATGATATTGTGGATCCGATGAATTAGAATTTATTTCCATGGCATATTCCCTCCATAATATTTTTTTGCAATTTTATATTGCTGCTCTTCTGGCAGAGATGCCATGCGAGAGCGCCAGACAATATTAGCCTGTTGTGTTTGTGCGGCGGTACGGCGAAAAGTGTAGTCAGTACCTCTGCAACGGCAGGATTTCATAAGTTCACAAATGCCATTGTCTGCCAACCAATTACATTCAATTGTATCCGGATCTAACGGTGTGAGCGCCACTGAATATGTCACCCCTTTTCGAACGGTGGGATAGAAGCATAAAAGATACAGAATTTACTTCTAATATCCCCAATCTTATTATACCATATTTTATATAGAATTACTAGAGGCATTTTACACAAGATTTTTGGGTGTTACTTTTATGCAGGTTGACGAAAAATCGCATTTATATAAGATGAATTATGTAGGAAATAGGTACGCAGAATATCAAACTCTTATCTGTACAAGAAAATGTCGCTTGACGGATGCAGCAGAACGTGCTATAATAATGGCTGAAAATACAAATCTTCGGATTTTGCTCCAATTGAAAGGATTTGTGATAGTTTGTGTTTATATGAAAAAAATTGAGCCATTTTTACTGCAGGTACAAAAGCCGGAACAGTACATTGGTGGAGAAGTAGGCAGTGTTGTCAAAAATGTGAAGAATATTGACGTGCGTTTTGCCTTTTGTTTTCCCGACACTTATGAAATCGGTATGTCTCATCTCGGAATGAAAATTCTATATCACCAAATCAATGAACGACCGAATTATTGGTGTGAACGTGTTTTTGCACCTTGTGCGGATTTTGAAGCAGTGCTGCGTTGCCATCAAATTCCACTTTATGCTTTAGAAAGTATGGATCCCATTAAGGGCTTTGATATGATTGGGTTTACGCTGCAATATGAGTTGTCTTACACAAATATTTTAAATATGCTGGATCTTGCCGGAATTCCACTTCATGCTGCGGACAGAGGAGAAAACCTGAAAAATCTAGTGTTTGCAGGTGGTCCTTGTGTATGCAATTCAGAACCTTTGGCAGACTTTTTCGACTTTTTTATTTTGGGGGAGGGAGAAGAAGTCAATCTTGAAATGATGGATTTGTACGCAGAGATGAAAAAACGTCATACCACACGTACGGAATTTCTTCAAGCCGTTGCAAAAATTCCGGGAATTTATGTTCCTTCATGCTATAATGTACAGTATCATGAAGATGGTACAGTGCAGTCCATCATACCGAAAAGCGGTGTACCACAAGTCGTACAAAAGCGAATCAATTCAGATATGGACAGCGTGTATTATCCAAAAACATTTGTTGTACCGTTTACAGAAATTGTACACGATAGAGCTGTTTCAGAGGTATTGCGTGGGTGTATCCGAGGATGCCGCTTTTGTCAAGCGGGATTTCTTTACCGCCCTTTTCGAGAAAAATCCCCCGAAACGATAGAAAACGAGTGCCGTAGATTATGTGAAAATACTGACTATCAAGAGCTGTCCTTATCCTCTTTGAGTACTAGCGATCACAGTCGTTTGGAAGAAACATTAGAGCGGCTTTTGCCATTTACAGAATCTCACCGAGTGAATCTGACATTGCCATCGCTGAGGGTGGACAATTTTTCGAAAGAACTGATGGATCGAATTCAAGGGGGTACGCAAAAGCAGCTTGACGTTTGCACCAGAGGCTGGGACACAGCGATTGCGTGATGTTATCAACAAAAATGTTACAGAAGAGGAGATTATTTGTACAGCAAAAATTGCTTTTTCCGGTGGATTTCACAATGTGAAATTATACTTTATGATGGGCTTGCCTACGGAGACAGAAGCAGATATTGCAGGTATTATCGATTTGGCGGAAAAGCTTATCAAACTTCACGATTGTATTCCGAAGGAACAGCGTGGAAAGGGCAGTGTGCAAATTTCTATTAGTTGTGCTACATTTGTGCCAAAGCCGTTCACACCGTTTCAATTCGAACCACAAATTGATTGGGAAACATTACAGGAGCGACAAGCATATCTCATCTCGTGTATTCCTCAGAAGCACCGCCGAAAAATAAAAGTCAGCTGGAGCGATTATCAAATCAGCTTTTTAGAGGCAGTGCTGGTAAGAGGAGATAGACGCCTTACATCAGTAATCGAGCAGGCGTGGCGACAGGGCAGTAAATTTGACAGTTGGAGCGAATGTTTTTGTTATGAAAATTGGAAAAAGACATTTGAAATTTGTAAAATAGATCCTGCGTTTTAAGCTTGCCGCAAGCGAGCTTATACTGAAGTTTTCCCATGGGAGCATTTAGATTATTTGGTGGATAAATCCTTTTTTGTACGTGAAAATCAAAGGGCATATGCCGCACAAACGATGCCTCATTGTCGGGAAAAATGCGCTGGCTGTGGACTAAATCAAAAGCTGGGGAGGAATTGCTTTGGCTGATGTAATATGGGAAAATCGCCTCCGATTTTCTAAAACAGGACGCATGAAATATATTTCTCATTTGGATTTATTGCAATGTATACAGCGTACTGTTTGTCGTGCATCTCTTCCGGTAGCATATTCCGGTGGTTTTCACCCACAGATGCAGACCCTGTTTGCTGCAACTTTGCCACTTGGCTTCCAGAGCGTTTATGAAATTTTACAGTTAAAATTAACAGAAGCATTGCCGTATGTGATGATACAAGAACGATTGAACGACGTGCTGCCCGACGGCATTCGGATAGAAACAGTGGGTGCTCCGCAGTGTACATTTTCAAGCTTGACCTCCGGTGACTATATAATACAATTAAAAAGTGCAGAATTGAAACAATTGCAGCGGGATTTGGAAGTACTGCTTGCTCAGTCGGAATTGATTGTGGAAAAAAGCAGTAAGAAAGGTCTGAAACAAGTGGATATTCGTCCGGGAATGATATTGCTTGAGGAACGTGTGACAGTAAATTTTTTCTGTTTACAAATGAATTTTCCAGTAGGAAATAAAACAACAAATCCAATGCTTTTATTAAATCTGCTAAAAAGTAAAAGCGAAACCCGATGTGAAATTGTTGACGTTTGCAGAATCGCTCTGTGGGACGAAAAAAAGAAAAATTTTTTTGAAAAAACACTTGCTTTTTTTTTGGAGATGTGGTATAATAAATAAGTATTTGAATATCTGTATGGGGAATTTTTGCCTATATGGCAGTAATTGTCCTCATGTGAGCAGAATGCCGTTGATAATTTATTATTACGACAGGAAATCGAATCGTCCGCTGGCGTGAACCTCTTTTGATAATAATAAAGATAAAAAAGCTGCAGCAGCTTTGTTTTATCTGGCGTAAAAAAGTATGGTTTTGTTTTCTCCCATTGAAATTGGGATGATGCGTGTATGAAGGTTCGGAAACAGTAGGAGGAAAATTATGGATGCTTTAAAACTTATCAGTGATTCTAGCTTAAAGCAAGACGCACCCAAATTTGAAATTGGTGATACAGTCAAGGTACACGTACGAATTAAAGAAGGCGACAAAAGTCGTATTCAAGTGTTTGAAGGTACTGTAATTGCCAAGAAGCACGGTGGAATCAGCGAAACCTTTACCGTACGTCGTGTTGCACACGGTTGTGGTATTGAGCGTGTATTTCCGTTGCATTCGCCGGTAGTGGATAAAGTAGATGTTGTTCGTAGAGGTAAGGTACGCAGAGCGAAGCTGTATTATCTGCGTGACAGAGTCGGCAAGGCTGCAAAGGTGAAGGAGCGGATTGGCTAAGGTCGGATTCGACTTGATGCAGTAAAAAGACCAGCGTAAAAGTAAAATGCAAATACGTGCGCTAGAAAAGCCGGCGATGAAAAGGGGACAGTTATGTCCTTTTTTTATTAGGAATCCTATTAAAATTAGGTTATGCAGGATTATGGTAGAAAGTCTGGTTGAATGAAATATGGCGTACAAATTAAAATTTGGGAATTATTCCCGTTAGGGCACCTCTAAAAAATTAGATGCACCCTTGAGATTTTGAAACGGAGTGTGATCAGTAATGGAACAACAGGAACAAAAGGCGAACGCAATACAATCGGCATCAGCACAGCAGACATCTGGAAAAAAATTTTGGAATTTTGTCAATGATTCTGCGGAAGTCATTGAGACAATTTTGGTTTCCGTTTTTGTGGTAATCCTTTTGTTTGCTTATGTTATTCGCCCAGTGACGGTAGAGGGACGCTCAATGGAGTCTACTTTACAAAGCGGCGATCGACTGCTGATGACAGATTTGTTGTACACACCCGATCGTGGCGATATTGTTATTGTGGATAATACTTATGCCTATACGTTCGACGAGAACGGAAATATTCAGCAAGGTGATGGTATCGAAGCGGAAAAGCGACTCATTAAGCGAATTATTGCGAAGGGCGGCGACACGCTGGACATTGATTTTGAAACAGGAGAGGTTACGTTAAATGGTGAAATTCTGAACGAATCCTACATTAATAATCTTACAACGGTAGAGGAATATGGTTTTGAATTTCCAATTACGATACCAGAAGGGTATTATTTTGTTATGGGTGATAATCGTCAGAACTCTACAGATAGTCGATCCCGTTGCGTGGGACTTGTACCGGAGGATGCCATTCTAGGAAAAGCAATATTCTGTCTTATGCCAAACTTTGGCGGGATTTACGACAATTATGAAGATCCCACCGGAGAATAATCTTTGAAATCGGAGGTAGTGCATGGCAGAAGAAACAATGCGGCAAATTCAATGGTTTCCCGGACATATGACTAAAACACGGCGCATGATTGCAGCAAATTTATCGCTGGTAGATGCAATTGTGGAAATTTTAGATGCACGAATTCCGTATAGCAGCCGTAATCCAGAAATGGATCGGATGACCGGAACAAAGCCAAAGTTGCTCCTTCTGAATAAAGCTGATTTGGCGGATTCATTTGCTACGGCGAAATGGATTTCTGCATATCAAGCGCAGGATGTGCGTGTGCTTGCAGTGGATTGCCGTAGCGGAAAAGGCGTGAAACAGTTTGCACCAACAGTTCGAGATTTGTTGGCATCGCTTCTAAGAAAGCGACAGGCACACGGCATCGAGGGTGTACCTATCCGCCTGATGGTGGTGGGAATTCCGAATGTTGGAAAATCCTCGTTTATTAATCGTATGGCAAAAACAAAGCGTACAAAGGTAGAAGATCGCCCAGGCGTCACTTGTACAAAACAATGGGTAAAAATCGGTGATGACATGGAGCTTTTGGATATGCCTGGTGTATTGTGGCCCAAATTTGATGATCAAGAGGTAGCACAAAAGCTGGCGTTTACTGGTGCGATTAATGATAATATTATGGATTTGGAGAGTTTAGCGTCGTTGCTCATAGAACAATTGGCGAAAGATTATCCGAATGCTTTGATCGAACGCTATCGTTTGACAGCAGGCGAATTAGAAACACAGGGTTTCGAAATTTTAGAAGCATTGGGCAGACATCGTGGGATGCTGCTCTCTGGCGGTGTGGTGCATATGGAGCGTGCGGCAATTACATTGTTGGATGAATTCCGTAGCGGCAAATTGGGTAAAATAACCTTAGAATTACCGACGTAAAAAGGAGAGAACACTGTGGAAAGCATGAATGAACAAAAACAAAGGATGAAGAAAACGTTTGCCGAAACGCTCTATGCATGGGATGCTGAAAAATCACGAAATGGCATGGTACTTTGTGGCGTAGATGAAGCGGGACGTGGTCCTCTGGCAGGAGATGTTTATGCAGCAGCAGTGATCCTAGATCCGAAAAAGCTGCCTATTTTTGGATTGAATGACAGTAAGAGGTTGACAAAAAAAAAGCGGGAAGCAATGTTTGAAGAAATTCTGATGTGTTGTTTGTCCTATGCAGTTGCTACAGCAAGTGTAGAGGAAATTGAACAGCAAAATATCTTAGAAGCAACAATGCTGGCAATGCAGCGAGCAGTGGCAGGACTGTCGGTTATGCCGGAACGAGTTTTTGTAGATGGCAATCGCTTACCAAAACTTCCTGTACCTTGCGAATCTGTGATTCATGGCGATGGGATCTCTGCTTCCGTTGCGGCAGCATCGGTTTTGGCAAAGGTATCTCGTGATCGGGCAATGCGGCAGCTTGACGAGATTTATCCAGAATATGGTTTTGCCAGACATAAGGGATATGGAACAAAAGCGCATTATGAGGCGATTTTGAAGTATGGTCCTTGTCCAATTCATCGTATGAGTTTTCTGAAAAATTTGGAGCAGCATGGAAGCCGTTGAAATCGGGCGATTAGGTGAAGCTTACGTTTGCCGTGTACTTTGTGCAAGTGGCTATGAAATCTTGGCACGAAATTTTCGCATTCGTGGTGCTGAAATGGATATTATCGCTCGAAAAGAGAATATTTTAGCATTTGTGGAAGTGAAAACACGAATGCCAAATAGTTTGTCGAATAGTTATGAAGCAATCACGGAGTTGAAAAAAACGCATTGTTCAAGCAGCAGTGGAGTGGTGCTATCGTAACCCACAACAAAGTGATGCATTACAGCCACGATTTGATGTGGCTGTAGTGGAAATGGAAGGCTATACGATTTATTCGATGGATTATCTGGAAAATGCGTTCGGTATAACGGACAGCACATATATATTTTAGGCATATTTTGCCGAGAAAAGGGTGGTACTTGTGTTTTATAAAAGCACTAGAAATAGCAGTGTGCGAGTAGAAAGTGCGGTTGCGATTGCAAAAAGCATCTCCGAAGAGGGGGGCTTATTTGTACCAGAATCAATTCCAATGCTTTCTATGGATGAGTTGCGAGCTTTGTTAGGGAAGACATATGCACAGCGTGCAGCCTACATCTTCTCGAAATATTTGACGGATTTCACAGAATCGGAGCTGCGCTATTGTACAGAGCGTGCTTATACGACAAAAGCGTTCGATACAGAAAATATTGCAGAGTTGGCACACTTGTTCGATGGGACGTATATGCTGGAGCTATGGCATGGTCCTACTTGTGCATTTAAAGATATGGCATTGCAGATTTTACCGTATTTTTTGACGACAGCCGTGAAGAAGCTTTCGCTGGAGAAAAAAGTGGTCATTCTGGTAGCAACTTCTGGAGATACTGGTAAGGCAGCACTGGAGGGCTTCAAAGATGTACCGGGCACGGAAATTCTGGTGTTCTATCCGGAAGAAGGTGTCAGTGATATGCAAAAGCGGCAGATGACGACTCAAGAGGGTGAAAATGTTGCTGTTTGCGCAGTAAAAGGCAACTTTGATGACTGTCAAAACGGTGTAAAACAGATCTTTACTGACAAGGACGTACTTGCAATTATGGAACAGGGTGGCTTCGCATTTTCTAGTGCCAATTCCATCAACTGGGGACGCCTTGTACCGCAGATTGTCTATTATGTTTCTGCATATGTGACGTTGGCGGAAGATGGAGAGCTGAACTATGGCGATCAGTTAAATGTGGTTGTTCCTACTGGAAATTTCGGAAATATTCTGGCAGCGTATTATGCAAAGCAGATGGGTGTACCGATTGGAAAACTTATCTGTGCATCGAATGTGAATAAGGTTCTTACGGATTTTATTCGTACCGGCATTTATGATCGGAATCGAGATTTCCATGCAACTATCTCTCCGTCAATGGATATTTTGATTTCCAGTAACCTTGAACGACTGCTTTATTTGCTTGCTGATGAAGATGATGCACAAATCCAAAAATGGTTTGGGCTTCTCGCAAGTACTGGATGCTATGAAGTTACGGATGCGGTGAAAGAAAAGCTAACAGAATTGTTTTATGGGGGTTTTTGCGACGATACTGAAACGAAAGAAACGATCGGAAAACTTTACCAAGAATATGGTTACACTTGCGATACACATACGGCGGTGGCAGTGAAGGTGTATCAGGATTATCGAAAGGAAACCGGAGACATCACCAAAACGCTTATTGCATCTACTGCAAGTCCTTTTAAATTTAGTGGTAGCGTATTAGAGGCAATTGGTGCAGAAAGCGGAGAAACCGACGAGTATGCGAAGGTGGAACAGCTGAAACAGGCATCGGGTCTGAAAATTCCACAGTCGTTAGCTGCGTTACAACAAAAACCACGTCGCTTTACGGATAGCATTGAAAAAACGGAAATGCGGCAGTTTGCGTTGAAAAAGCTTCATTTATCTTGAATGGGGTGCATATGCATTTATATACCATTGGAGATTTGCATTTATCATTCGGCGTACCGGACAAGCCGATGGATATATTTCATGGTTGGAAAAACTATCAGGCGATTTTGAAAAAAAGCTGGGAAGAGCGGATTCAATTGGAAGATGTTGTCATTTTGGCTGGAGACTTTTCTTGGGGAATGACGTTGGAACAGGCACACCTGGATTTTGCCTTTGTTCAGGCACTGCCGGGAAAGAAAATTTTATTGAAAGGCAACCATGACTATTGGTGGGCATCGAAAACCAAAATGGAAAATTACTTTGTCACCAATGGATTTGATACTTTGCATATTTTACACAACAATCACTATGCTTTTGAACAATTTGGAATTTGCGGCACGAGAGGCTGGGTTAGTATGAATGGCGAACTGGCGGATGAACGTGTTTTGGCACGGGAGGTACAGCGACTGCGTGTATCTATTCAGTCAGCATTACAATCGAACTTAAAACCGATTGTGTTTTTACATTATCCTCCCATCTATGGCGGCTTTGCAAATGAATCAATTTTGGATACATTACAGGAATTTGAAATTGAGCAATGCTATTTCGGACACGTACACGGTAGAGGTCATGCCAGTGCTTATCAGGGAATTTATCATGGTACAGATTTACGTCTGATTTCTAGCGATTATTTACATTTTATTCCTAAAAAAGTGATGTGATTTGTTAAAAAGAGAAGAATATAAATTCTCTGGTCAAAATGCTGAGAGTATGCTATAATGGAATGTAAAAAAAATAAAATGATAAATTTTCCGTTGCGAAAGTAATTGCGGAAATGAATATTTGGAGGACTTAAGTCATGAATTTGAAATCGTCAACAAAAACAGATGTTAATATGACCGAATTGGTTATAGAAATTAATGCAGAAAGCTTTGAAAATGCGGTTGAAAGCGCATATCGTCGGCAAAAGAAGAATATCTCTATGCCGGGATTTCGGAAAGGAAAAATACCAAGAAAGCTTTGCGAAAAGACATATGGCGAGAATGTATTTTATGAGGATGCAATCAATACAGTGCTGAATGCAGAGCTGCCGGGATTGGTAGAGAAGGCAGGATTGGATTTGGTGGATTCTCCTCGTGTCGAGCTAACTTCTGTCAGCAAAGAAAAGGGCGCATCTCTAAAGGTGGTTTGTGTGACCAAGCCGGAAATTCATATCACGGAATATAAAGGTTTGGAAGCAGTTCGGAACGAAAAGGAAATTACAGACGAAGATGTACAAAACCAACTGGAAAATTTGCAGAAGCGCAATGCAAGGGAAGTGTCTGTAGATAACAGAGCTACTGAAATGGGCGATACAGTGACATTGGACTTTGAAGGCTTCTTTGGTGACGAAGCTTTTGAAGGCGGAAAAGGCGAAAATTACGAGTTGCCGTTGGGCAGTGGTCAGTTTATTCCGGGATTTGAAGAGCAGGTTGTTGGCAATGAATTGGAAAAACCTTTTGATGTAAATGTGACATTCCCAGAAAATTATTCCATGGAGGATTATGCTGGGAAAGAAGCTGTATTTCACTGCATTATTCATGGTATTACACACGAAGAACTGCCGGAACTGGACGACGAATTTGTCAAGGACACTTCTGAATTTGACACCCTTGATGAATTGAAAACAGATATTCACACGAAATTGGAAGAAAGTACAAAAAATGCAGCGGATCAGAGCTTTGAAAATGCAATCATTGAGCAACTCATTGAGCTGGTGGAAGATCCGATTCCACACGTGATGTTTGAGCGTCGTGCAGATGCACTGTTGAATCAGTTTGCTGCACAGCTGCAGGAACAAGGTGTATCGATGGATATGTACTTGCAGTACACAGGCATGGATCAGGATTCTCTGAAAGCAACTTATCTTGAACGTGCAGAAGGTGAAGTAAAGCTGCGGCTGGCTTTGGAACAGATTGCAAAGCAAGAGAACGTTGAAGTGACAGATGAAGAATTGGACGAAGAGGTTAAGAAAATTGCAGAAAGTTCTAGTGTGACTGAAGAACAGATTCGCAGTGCGATTTTAGACGATGTTCGTACCGATTTGCTTGTGAAAAAGGCTTTGGATTTGGTGAAAGAAGCAGCCGTTATTATCGATGCTCCGACAGAAGAGCCGGTGGCAGAAGAATCAGCGGATGCAACAGAGGAAGCCGTTACGGAATAAGCAAAAAATAATCTAAATAAAAATTTCAAAATGAGAAAGGAAGAGAAATATGAGTAGTTTAGTACCTTATGTGGTGGAACAGACCAGCCGTGGAGAACGTTCTTATGATATTTTTTCTCGGTTGTTGAATGATCGTATTATCATGCTTTCCGATCAAGTGAATGACACGACCGCTAGTCTTGTGGTGTCACAGCTCTTGTATCTGGAAGGTCAGGATAACGAAAAGGATATTTCGTTATATATTAATAGCCCTGGTGGTTCCATTACAGCCGGAATGGCGATTTATGATACGATGCAGTATATCAAATGTGATGTTTCCACGATTTGTATCGGTATGGCAGCATCGATGGGTGCGTTTCTACTTTCTTCTGGTGCAAAGGGAAAGCGAATTGCACTTCCAAACAGTGAAATTATGGTTCACCAGCCGCTGATTTCCGGCGGATTGTCTGGTCAGTGTACGGATATAAAAATTGCATCGGATCATTTGGTACGAGTTCGTCAAAGAATGAATGAGATTTTGGCGGAAAATACTGGAAAGCCGTTACAGATTATTCAGCAAGACACCGAACGTGACAATTATATGTATGCTGAAGAAGCAAGAGAATACGGTTTAATCGATAAGGTGATTACACAGAGATAAAAAAGGGGGGAAGATGCCATGGGAATTGACGAAAGAGAAAAACATTGTAACTTTTGCGGGAAGCCGGAGAGTGCCGTAGAGGGCATGATTACGGCTGCAGATGTAAATATTTGCAGCAATTGCGTCACATATTGTTATGAAATGCTGTATGGTCCCGTCAATCCGGCACGATCTTCCAAAAGGCAAAAGAAACAAGCACCGATTCAACTGCGAAAGCCAGCTGAAATCAAGCAAATACTGGATGCATATGTGATTGGTCAGGACCAAGCAAAAATGACATTGGCAGTATCTGTGTATAACCATTATAAACGTATTTTGAATCAACAGCCTGCCGATAGAGATGGCAATATAAAGCAAGAGGATTTGGATTCAAGGAATTTAAATAGACAAGATGTAGAAATTCAAAAGAGCAATGTATTGCTGTTAGGTCCTACTGGCGTAGGAAAAACTTATCTTGCACAGACGTTGGCAAAAATTTTGGATGTTCCCTTTGCGATTGCGGATGCCACTACAATTACTGAGGCGGGCTATGTAGGTGACGACGTAGAAAATGTTCTATTGCGACTGCTGCAAGCGGCAAATTTCGATGTAGAAGCGGCTGAACGTGGGATTATCTATATTGATGAAATCGATAAAATTTCTCGTAAATCTGAAAACGTTTCCTTGACTCGAGATGTCAGTGGCGAGGGCGTACAACAGGCACTTTTGAAAATTATCGAGGGAACGGTTTCTAACGTATCACCGCAGGGTAGGCGAAAGCACCCGAATGCGGATTGTATTCCTGTGGATACAAAGAATATTCTGTTTATATGTGGCGGCGCATTCGATGGACTGGAAAAATTGGTACAAAGGCGATTAACACCGGCAATGCTTGGTTTTGATGCACCGATTATCGACAAGAAAGAAGATATCACCAATATTTTCCGACAGGTAACGCCACAAGATTTGGTGAAATTCGGACTTGTGCCGGAATTAGTGGGTAGATTGCCGGTAATTGTTTCGTTAGATGATTTAGATGAATCTGCATTGGTTCGCATTTTAACAGAGCCGAAAAATGCACTCGTAAAGCAATATCAAAAATTGTTTGACTTTGACCAAATCGAGCTGGAGCTTACAGATGATGCTTTGAATGAAGTGGCTAAGGAGGCTATCGCTCGTAAAACCGGAGCGAGAGGATTACGATCTATTATGGAGGCTACTTTGATGGATTCTATGTACACTGTGCCGTCGGTAGAACGGGTAAAGCGAATCGTGGTCAATGGTGGTTGCGTAAAAGGAATAGATTCACCGAAGCTGTATGGTGTAAATGGAGACGAAATTCCAAATGAGTCATTGTCTACGGAGATTAGTGCCTGATGGAAGAACAGTTCTTGGAAATTGAGAATGTACGATTTATGCTGGACTCTATAAAGATATTGCTGGAGTGTGGTGAAACAAAGCATGCTCTGCAATTATTGGAGGCATATCGTGCAAAGCTTAACTGTGCAGAATCGGATTTCGATTCAGATTGCGAAAAATAAGAAAACAAAACTGATGCATAAAAAAATGTGTCAGTTTTTTGTTTTACACGGAGAAAAAATAGGGGACATTTTGTATGACATCTACAATTTTCTAAAAATAGATTGACAAATTTCTCGGTTTGGGGATAGCTGCTGAGAAGGATACCAATTTATTGGTGGGAACGTGATAATAGCGAGGAGGATTTACAAATGTTTCGTGCGGCAGACGGTTTTTTTCATTTTGTGTTTGCAAATATAGACGATGTGTACTATACGCCGGATTACCTCCGCATTCGATTTTTACCTTATTTACGGATGAAGCTTTTTCAGGCAGGGTATTGTTATGTCTATATTTTGGACGAGGAACAACGATGAAGCAGTGCGGAATATTGGCTTCAGGTAGTTGGCAGCTTGAGCAAGAATGCATTGGTTTCAGATGTACAGCGGAAAAAATTATTTTTTTCTTTTTCATGGTTCGTCTGAACCGGAAGCTTGTGAAGTGGATTATCAGATTGAGAAAATGGGTATTGATAATTTGACAATGCTTGAACGTGTTTTGATGCAAATTTTAGACGTGATGGAAACGAAGAGTGCTGTTGCTGTCGTTATACCGGCTACTCTTTTGGCGCAATTTTCGGAACGGGAAGAAGTGTTGACAAGATTACAGCTTTTTCGGAAAAAATCCTGTACGAATATTTTCGTGGTGACTTTTTCTGTTCGTGCCGATGACAATGATTTGTTTTTCTATAATCGAATTTATGCTTATCCCAATGAAGAAAAGGAACCAAACCGCTATATTTATCACAATAAAATGCTTTTTCCGGAAATTGCAAAGGCTTTATCTTGGAGATTCGATCGTGTAGGTTCGGATTCGATTGGAACATTCTTTAAATTGGTGAACGCCGAATCTGGGCGCCTTTTAACACCCTCCGGTTACAATGTGTCTGTTGGAACGGACGTCATCATGTATGGTAGCGAATCGGCACAGTGCCAGCACTGGTATGTCATTCCAGTGGAAACAGATCACTTGGGTAATGATTTGTATTATAAAATTGTAAACTATTCTGATACATCTCTTGCACTGACACAAGAAGCCTCTGGCGTGACACTTGCATCTTATATAGGTGCAGATGATCAGCTTTGGTTGTTGAATGCGGATGGACTTTAGGGATTTGCCGGTTATTGCTTCGATGACAACACCGACAATGTAAAAGCTGCGGATATTGGTGGCTTATTTGGTAAGGTTGTAGAGGCAACCACATTTGAGGAACTGAAGGCTTATGCCACATCAGAAACGCCGTATACTATTGTAGTCACGGCAGATATACAGGTAACAAGCTTAACGACAGATTCTACCGGACGATATTATTGTCCAGACGGCAGAATCTATGTGCGAAATAACAAGACCATCATTGGCAGTTATTCTGCAAATACGCTTTATAATGTACAATTTTGTACATCTACAAGCAAAGGCTCATCGGATAATGTCATCATCAAAAATTTTGAATTGCAACACGATGCGGAATCCAATGGAAATGATTCAATTGTGGTATATTTTGGCGGTGGTGAAAATCTTTGGGTAGATCATTGTACGTTTGTGGGACATAGCGATTATAATACTGCTTCTACTGGTCTAGAGGATTGGGACAAATTTCTTGCTTGTTGCTATGATGCAGATTATTGTACCGTTTCGGATTGCTCTTTTGGATTATACATGAATACGGTTTGATTTTAGGCTATCCGGCGGACGATGAAAGCTCCTATAATACCTATAACGATTTTCCAAGAATGTCTTTGATTTCCAATAAATTTGAGGAGACGTTGACGAGAGGTCCCGGCTTGATGCAGTATGGTTATTTTCACTCGCTAAATAATTATATCAGCGATTTCAGCATGGCATATACAGTGCATACAGCATCGAAGATATACGCAGAAACTGCTATTATGAAGACGGCGGTAACGTTATTTGTGACTGGAATACGGTGACATATCCTGGCTCTTATGCAGAATCTGGTTCGACATTTGTCAGCTGTAATCGTACGACAATTGAGGGCTATGCACAGGATTGCACATGGCGTCCAACTTCTAATTATACGTATACTTCTCTTACGGCAGAAAATGCAAAAGTATACTGTGCAACTTATAGTGGCTGTCAGTCAGCTAAGGAAAACATGATGTATTTGCGTTATACGACCAGCGGCGTACCTAGTGCAGGTTATGTAGAGTTGCCAGATGAGACTGTGACAATTGCAAACTTTTCAGACGGTGCAGCATATCGTATCAAAAATGTAAATTCCGGTCTGTATTTGCAAGTGACGGATGGCACAGCAGAAAATGGTGCAAACGTACAGCAGTGGGGATCGGACGGAACGGCGATAAATGATATTTGGAAATTTTACAGTGCAGGTGATGGGTATTATTACATTGTATCGGCAGTGGGTGACGGCGGTACATATGTATTAGATGTCACTGGAAAGAAAACGACAGATGGTACGAATATTGATATTTATCAATATAATGGCGGTACGAATCAGCAATTCATGTTAATCGAAAATACAGATGGCAGCTATTGTATTTACACCGGCATAACAGACGGTGCATCTGTTGTAGAGGTTACAGATGCTTCCACTGCTTCTGGTGCAAACGTTCAGCAGTGGGTGGCAAATGGTGTGACCTGTCAGGAATGGATTCTGGAATCAGCGGAAGATCCAGGCTGTGCTATGGATACAGATGTGATTTATACTTTTGAAAATGCAAATTCTGGCTTTATGATGGATATAACAGACGGTGAAATGGCAGCGGGTGTTAATGTTCAACAATGGGAACAAAGTGATGCAGATGCACAAAAATTTGTTCTCAAAACCTTTGGTTCGGAGAATTATTATTGGATTCGCTCCTATCAGGATGAAAATTATGCACTTACAGTGATGAGCAACGAAAGTGGTGGAAATATTGAGCTTGCTATTTATAATGCAAAAGATAGTGCGCAGCTGTTCCGTTTTACAAAAAATATTGATGGAACGTATAGTATTATTACCCATGCTTCACAGGATCTTTGCTATGTAGAAGTTGCGGATGCATCTTTAGACTATGGCGCAAATGTGCAGCAATGGACAAATACAAATCACGCTTGTCAAAAGTGGAATCTCTTGACATCTGCAATCACAACAACTACTACCACTACAGAAGCGACTACAGAAACCACCACTACCACAACGACTACTATAACAGCAGCGTCGGCAACGACTACAACGGAAACAAAGACGGAGACAGAAACAGAGACGACTACTACAAGTGATATTGCTGACACAAGTGACGTTACAGAAGATACGACAATCACAACAACAGTATCTACAACTACCACGACTGTTACGACAACAGAGACAACAACGACTGTATCGACAGATTTGGATATCTTGATAGGAGATATCAATTTGGATGGTACAGTAAGCTTGGCAGATGTCGTAAAGCTGAGCAAGTATGTTGCAGGAAGCGTGGATTTAACTGTGGCTGCCTTAACAAATTCTGATGTAGATGATAGTAATTACGTGGATGCCGACGATGCGTTGATTCTTTTGAAATTCCAAGTACAGCTAATCGATACGTTGCCGTATACAGGATGATGCACAGATTTATGGAGCGTATTATTCACAGAAATGTGCAATATTAAAACGGCATACAACAATGAGATATAAAGAAGCTGTTGTACTTTTTTATTTTTAAGATGGTCTCCTTTGCTACTGCTTTAAAAAAGTAAGTTCAATAAAACAAGAACAACAATATTGCAAAATATAGTAACTTTATCTATTGACATTGAAATTCTAATTGTGCTATAATAAAATTGTGCAATGAAGTTCAAAAATATTGTTCACATTGCAAAAAATGATGAGGTGATGTATTATTATGAAACATGAAATTATAGCGTGGATAACAGCAGCGATAATGTGTGCTTCCATGACGAGTTTCTTTTTAACTGTACCGGAGACATCGGTAGTATCTGCGTCAAATAATACATATCAAGTGGAATATTTAGACCGTGGTATCACTGCTGTAACGACTGATAGTAGTATGCTGGTTAGTTGGCGATTTTTGGCAAGTGATTCAGACACTACGGTTTTTAATCTTTATCGCAATGATATACTTGTGTATACCAGTAATGCTGATGAAGCGACGTGTTATTTGGACGCCGATGGAACGGCAGGAGATACTTATCGTGTGGATACTTTGGCAGGTGATTCTGTAACATCTAGCAATATATGCACACTTACTTCTGAAGGAAATTATTTTGACATTGACCTTGAACCACCTACTGCAACGATTTCTGGTGTGACTTATTCTCCGAACGATTGTTCTGTGGGAGACGTGGATGGTGATGGAACATATGAAATCTTCTTGAAATGGGATCCTTCCAATTCGAAAGATAATTCACAGAGTGGTACAACGGATAAGGTTTATATCGATTGTTACAAACTGGATGGCACACGTCTTTGGCGGATTGATTTGGGTATAAACATTCGTGCTGATGCACACTATACGCAATTTTATGTGGCTGACTTTGATTTAGACGGTTATGCGGAAATGACTTGTAAAACCGCTGACGGAACAATAGATGGCGTTGGAAATATAATCGGCGACTCTACAGTAGATTATCGCAATTCCAAAGGATATATTTTGTCTGGTCCGGAATATTACACGCTTTTTGATGGTTTGACCGGTGAAGCACTGGATACAGTCGATTATGAACCCGCCAGAGGGACAGTTTCTAGTTGGGGCGATTCTTATGGTAATCGTGTCGACCGATTTTGGGGAACAGTCGCCTACCTAGACGGTGTGACACCCAGTGTAGTTACAGGTCGTGGGTATTATACAAGACTGACTGCAACCGCATATAATGTTGTAAACAAAAAGCTCGTAAAAGTTTGGTCGTATGATTCTGGTACGAGTTCTTCTGGTGTAGGCTATGGTGACGGCAACCACAATAGTATGGCTGCAGATGTAGACGGAGATGGTAAACAGGAGATCATCACTGGTGCTACTTGTATAGATGATGATAGAACAATTCTTTGGAATACAAACACGGGACATGGTGACGCTATGCATTTGGGAGATTTTTTACCAGATCGAGACGGACTGGAACTTTGGGTTTGTCATGAAGAAAGTCCTTATGGAGTAACGTTATTCGATGCTGCAACTGGAGAAACAATTTTTCATGTGGATGGTTCGAGTGATACTGGACGCTGTTGTGCAGATAATGTTTGGGTTGGAAACGACGGGGCAGAGTTCTGGGGATTAAATTATGATGTCTATGATGGTGATGGAAATCTACTGGATATGAATCGTCCTGCAATCAATTTTTTATGTTATTGGGATGGCGATTTAGAACGTGAAATTTTGGACGGTTATACAGACACTGCTGCTACGGTCAGCAAGGTGACGGAGAGCGGCTCTATCACAACTTTAATGACAACAGATGGCTATTACACTTGTAATACTACAAAAGGAACGCCTTATCTTTCTGCAGACTTGTTTGGCGATTGGCGTGAAGAAATCATATGTCGTGCAGCAGATGGAAATTCTATTCGCATTTATAGCACAACATATGATACGGATTACCGTATACAAACATTGATGCAGGATCCACAGTACCGTGTGCAAGTCTCAGCACAGAATACTGCCTATAACCAGCCACCTCATGCAAGTTTTTATCTTGGATCGGACGAAGTGTTGCCCTAAATACACGGAAGTTTCTATTACAGAAACAATGCCGGTTGATGATGGTGACAATATGAACACAGATACCGGATATGTTTTTAAAAATGTTAGAAGTGGTTTGTATTTATCGATTGAAGATTCTGTTGCAGCAGCTGGAACAAATGTTATACAAACTGATAGCTATACCATAGATGCAAGCATTTGGTCGTTATCTTATGCTGGGGATGGATATTATTACATTATTTCACATTTAGGAGATGGTCAAACCTATTATTTAGATTTGGACTATGGTCTAGTTGAGAACGGCATGAATATTGGTATTTATACCAATACATATTCTGATGCACAGCTTTTCAAGTTTATAGAGAATGAAGATGGTTCTTATTCTATTGCAACAAAAAACACTGCAGACAATAGCTGCTTAGCAGTTGAAGACGATTCGAACAGTGATGGTACAAGTATCTTACAATGGGAAATTAGTGATACAGATTATCAGCATTGGTGGGCGGTAGAGTCAACCATTAAAGTTTCCTATACTGTTGATACAGGTTGTACTTATATGATTAAAAATTATAACAGCGGTTTATATATGGATATTGATGGAGGCACCAAGGCGGATGGAACAAATGTTCAACAATGGGGCGCAGATAGTTCGGCTTCCTATAATACATGGGCATTGGTTTCTGCCGGAAATGGATATTATTATATCATCTCTTTATTGGACGATGGACAGACTTGGTATCTTACTGTAGATGACGGTTCCAGCACAAGTGGCACAAATGTGGCGATTTATACAAATGATGGAACCAGTGCACAGCTCTTCAAATTTGTAGAAAACAGCAATGGTACTTACACAATCTATACCAAAAGTTCTAAAGATACTTGCTGTTTGGAGGTTGTAGATTATTCCACAGCCAGTGGTGCAAATATTGTACAGGCAACCTCCGATTCCGGTTCGAATCAATATTGGATATTGGAAAAAATCGACTCAATTGAAGTTGTTAAGTTGTTGCATCGGCTGAAACCACCACTACCACAACGACTACTATGACAGCAACGTCGGCAACGACTACAACGGAAACAGAGACGGAGACAGAAACAGAGACGACTACTACAAGTGATATTGCTGACACAAGTGACGTTACAGAAGATACGACAATCACAACAACAGTATCTACAACTACCACGACTGTTACGACAACAGAGACAACAACGACTGTATCGACAGATTTGGATATCTTGATAGGAGATATCAATTTGGATGGTACAGTAAGCTTGGCAGATGTCGTAAAGCTGAGCAAGTATGTTGCAGGAAGCGTGGATTTAACTGTGGCTGCCTTAACAAATTCTGATGTAGATGATAGTAACTACGTGGATGCCGACGATGCGCTGATTCTTTTGAAATTCCAAGTACAGCTAATCGATAAGTTGCCGTATGTAGAGTCATAAAAAATTAGCTAAAAATTATTATAATATTGAAAAATCATAACATAACGTTTACAAGTGTTGAGGTGTATATCGATGATAAAACAAGAAAAGCGGCGGAATACCATGCGCCGTTATACAGCAGTATTGACTGCTGCTGCACTGGCAGTGGCGTGGGCACCGATTTCTTCGGTGGACGCTGTAACGAATCCTTCCCTTCAAGAAAGTACGCCTTTTGTTTTTTGCAGCAATAATTAATATTTAAGTGTTGCTGGCGGAGAGGCTGGCGATGGCGTATCGGTCGTTTTTTATGATGCAGATGGTGCAGCGTATTACAATGGCTGGTTCTTGTCGTACAACGATGGCGACAGCGGATTTTCAATTTACTCAGCGTTGGATGACAGCTATTATCTAAGCGAAGAGGATGGCAATTTATATTTGTCTCAATCAGCACAAAGTTTCTACCTAAGTGAAGATGGTGTCTTGTCGAATGAAGACGGTAGCTTTACAATATCGATTGTATTAGAAGCAGTATCCGGTTGTATTTCAGGTGACATGAATCAGGATGGCAGCGTAAATGGTTTTGATCTCACAATTCTGCGTATGCTGTTGCAAACAGATTCTGCGGATTTTGTAGAAGCCTCCGTGGGTGATGTAAACGGTGATGGGTTATTTTCTGGCGCAGATGCGGCACATCTACAAGCTTTCTTGTTGGGAGAGGACGTGACGATGGCAGAGGTTTCGATTCCTGGCTGCACGATAGTTCCGGAATCTCAGGTATCCACAGATACGGAAACGATGACGACAGAAACTACAACGGAAACAGTGACAACGACATCATCACGTACAAAACCTAGTACAACTTCAAATACAATAACGGAAACTACGACAGAGACGACAGACTTTACCACAGAAACTACAACAGTTACAGAAGTGACGACAACAATGGAAACGGTTGAACAGTTGACAGTGGATGATATGCCTACGGAATATGTGGAAGCCATGGAGTGGATTTGGGAAAATCGCATTGAAGCAGAGGCGTCTACCGCACGGTGGAATTTGATTTTTGATCAGATTATCGCTGGTGAGGGAGAACTGCACTATGTGGTTCGTTGGCAATCCTATAAGACGCTGA
Organism: Ruminococcus sp.; assembly: GCA_021201755.1. Classification (GTDB taxonomy): domain Bacteria; phylum Bacillota; class Clostridia; order Oscillospirales; family Ruminococcaceae; genus Ruminococcus_C. The sequence goes on from JAJQEI010000037.1 coordinate 321,036, forward strand.
CATTGGAACAGTGACAGCAGATGGAGGTTATGCTGGAGGATGCGATTAATGCATGGACAGATTGGCTGGTGGGATATGACGATTGGTCTTATGATCATGTAGATGTGAAAATTGTGGGTTGGGCAGTGTTGGATGAAACTTGTTTGGAAGATTTGCAAGACGACGAAGTGGTATATACGGATACGGAGTATTATGACAGCAGTGGAGATACTTCAAATGGTACAGAAGAAATTCCAAGTTTATTGCCGAGTGCGCCCAGCGAATTGTGGAGATTTGAACACTTTACAGACAGTAGCTATGAATATCCCGGAACGAGATTCGATATGTATCTTTGGGCAACGCAAGGCTGGCCATCGATTGGCGGTTGTGGCGGTGATTGGGAACAGCGACTTTCGGGCGATGCCTATTTGAATATTTTGGAAAGCGATTCAAATGTACATGTTCTAATTCATGAAATTGGTCATGGATTTGGCTTGACTGATTTTTATGGAGAAAACGGTGCATCAGATGGACCACCACCGGATGGCTTTTCAGATGACGGTACATCGATTATGATGGCTGGATCTTCTACAGGAATTACGAACTTTGATGGTTGGATGTTACGCTATGTCTGGAGTCAAATTAAAGACGAGGAAGGTCGATTCTGATTTTTTAAAGCCTTATTATCTAATATGTGAAAGGAGCTAGATAATTATGTTTTGGAACAGGATAACGAAATTGGTGAGCTTGTTGCTTTCAATGTGTATGGTTTTAAGCATCATATCTTATCGTGCCACAACTGCTTCAGCGGATTTTGAGATGACAGCAGATAAAATTGTGGATGACATCGTTTTTGGCTGGAACTTGGGCAATACATTAGACTGCTACGGTACGACTGAACTTGGTTTAGGCAGTCTTGCTACGGAGACATCTTGGGGTAATCCGACTACTACAAAAGAAATGATAGACATGGTGAAAGATACGGGAATCAATGCGATACGTATTCCGGTGACATGGTATAACCATATGGACGAGGACTATACCATTGATGAAGCATGGCTGGATCGTGTGGAAGAAATTGTAAATTATGTTTTAGATGATGATATGTACTGTATTATCAATGTACATCATGACACCGGCGAAAAAGGCTGGCTTCGTGCGAGTCGAACGGATCTGGAGGAAAATGAAGTCATGTTCACAGCGATTTGGGAACAGGTAGCGGAACGATTCAGTGACTATGGGGAAAAACTTCTGTTTGAGAGCTTTAATGAGATTTTGAACGATGAAAATGAATGGTATAATCCCGATGATGAGGCACTGGTTGTGACAAACGAACTGAATCAGCTTTTTGTGGATACGGTTCGTGCTACTGGTGGAAACAATGCCAATCGCTGCTTGATCGTCAACACGTATTGTGCTGGTGGAAACAGTCAGGTAACACGAAATTTTGTTTTGCCGACTGATACAGTTAGTGATCGTTTGATTGTAGAAGCACATATTTATCAACCGTTTTATTTTACGTATGAAAGTTATCCCAATATGACGACGTGGACATCTTCGGAAATAGATTCTTACATGGCGAATATGTATAATACCTTTGTGGCGAATGGGATTCCGGTAATTATTGGAGAATTTGGCTGTGTTGATAAAAATAATGAAACAGAGCGGCTTTCATGGGCGGCATACTATGTGGATAAAGCCACAAGTTATGGCATGAAATGCTTTTGGTGGGATAATGGTACGCAGTATAAAATTTTCAATCGACGGACGCTAGTATGTACAGAACCGGATTTGCTAGAGGCGATGTTAACAGAGGCAAACGGCGGTGATTATGTAATTTCTACGAACGTAACTGGAGATGCAGACGGTGATGGTACATTAACAAATGCAGATGCAGCACAGCTGCAGCAGTTTTTGCTGGGATATGACGTGGAAATCCAAAATTGCGATTTAGACGAAAACGATGTAGTGAATGGCATGGATTTGTCATTGCTTCGGCAAATGCTTTTGGAACAGGCGAATTTATGTGACAGTGAGGACAACTGGTTCATTTGGACAGATGAAGCGAGTGGAGGTGCTGGAACGCTGTCATACATTGAGGATGGCATATCCGTGGAAGTAGAAGATAGCGGCGCATTGGTTTATAGTGTGCAGGCACTCTATCAAAATCTTTCGTTGGAAGAAGGCGCAACTTATCAAATTTCTTTTGACTACTGTGCAACAGAAGAGTTGACTATGCAATTTAATATAATGCAAAATTATGGCAGCTATTCGTCATACTTTTATGATACGTTAAACTATACTACAGAAACTCAGCATTATACGAATACTTTTACAATGACAGCGAGCGATAACAACACGGAAGTCGCATTTAATCTGGGTGCAACAGATATTGAACCGTATACAGTTGAAATTCGAAATTTGAAGCTCATTCAGATTGCATAAATCGAACAATTTTATAGAATTAGAATTCTCCCGAATGACATTTTGTTGTTTGGGAGAATTTTCTGTAATATAGACGAAGTATAGTTTTATAATTGTGTAATTTGCATAAAATCATATTCGCTGTATTGTCATATCATACGAATCTGAAATAAATCTAAAAAAATGATTGACATTACAATTGGCGAGTGATAAAACATAAGTATAGAATTAGGGGATATTCTATAAAAATTTAAGAAAAGGGTGGCGATGTCTTATGAACACAACGGACAAGAACCAAGCCCCAAATATGTATGTCAATTGACCGGATAATGGCAGCTATGACATGATTATGGTGGATTGGTATTGCGAAACAGATGCTGTTGGAATGTATTGGGCAGTGCATGATTGGTCTGGGGGGTATGCCGGATTTCAAAACAAAAACGGAGATCATGTTCTTCTTCTTTTTCTATGGGAAGATGGAGATTCCATTCCGGAAATTGAATATGTTTCACCATGGTGTGATACAAGTGATTTTGATTTCGGAAATGAAGGAGAAGGAAAGCATATTTTTACAAATTATGCATGGGAAACTGGTAAATGGTATACGATGTGTATCGGAACGAAAACCATTTACGGAAAAACGTTCTATGCACAGTGGGTGCGTGAAGTCGATGGTGAATGGATTTTGACTTGCATTCTTAGTTTTCCAGAAGCAGATAGAAAGCTTGATAAAGGTTCTATGTTTCAAGAGGATTTCTCCTTTACGAGGTCAAATGTGCGAAAATGCAGATTGCGGAATGCATATGGACATAATGCGACTAGTGGTGCATGGAAATCTTGGGCGGAAAACACAATCACAAACAGTTATTTTCCATATGAGGAAATAACTTGGGATGATTGTGAATGGAATGTTACCTGTTACTGCAATTGGGGTTATTCTAGTTCTGGAAAATATGTTTGGATTCAATCCGGCGGAACAGTAAAGGACAATGGAAAGAGTAATCCGCCTACCAAGTATATAGTCAGTCAAAATGACGAACCGGATGATCCGCCCAACTGGGCAGCACTGACACCACGGTATATCCAAAGTTATCATGGACTGGCACAAAGCAATCCTGTTGATTTGTACATTTCCCCTGATAGTACTGGAACAAAGGTCATTCAAACAGGTACAATGTATTTGTGGAAATTTATCGACAGTGGCGATGGCTATTTTTACATTACAAACGGTACAAAGGCAATTGCGATTAGTGGCACATCCAATGGCGATGATTTGGTAATGGAGACTTATTCGGCTGGCACTAGTACGCAAAAATGGACAAAGACTGCCGGCGATGGTGCAGTTGTATATCTGTATCCAAAAAATGCTCTTACGAAAAATATGGATATTGAGAATGCATTTCTTACCTATGGAACGCCTATCCAAATATATGAACATAATGAGAGTACGTCGCAATTCAAATGGTATTTGTTTAGTTATGTGACGCTAACAAAAATACAGAGCTATTGGAGTTCATTGTATGTCGCACCGTCTGGTACAAGTGTAATTCAAAGTGCAGACGAGTATGTATGGAATGTTGTTTATAATGATTCACAATATTTCCATATACTGACAAAAGACAATACAAAAGCAGTTGCACTGAGTGGAACTGCTAGTGGAAATAATTTGATTCTTGAAGATTACGATCCTGAATCGTCGTCACAACAGTGGTATCGAAAATATACAGATGTAACAGGTACTTATTACCTGATATCAAAAGCCATTGCTAATTTGTATATGGATATAGAGGGACCGTCTTAAAGCAAAGGTGCGGCAATACAGATTTGGAATTACACATCTGAGCCAACAGGGTCTCTGCAATCAAAATGGTATCTTGAAAACACATGAGAAAAGTCAAAAAAGCTTTTTCTTTAATATCACTGGGAGGTGTTTTTATGAAAAAATTATTTCGAAAGATGATGACGGGCGTTGTAGTGATGGCTATGACAATGATGGCAATGGTTTCTGTTTTTGCAATGCCGTTGCAAACTGCTTTTGCTGAAGACATTGAGCTTCCATTGTATATTATTTTTATGGGCGATCCGGATGATCTTCCTTATGTGGCAGGTGTGGAATTTTTCGTATATGACGAAACAGATGACACAGTGATTTATGAAGGTGTTTCGGAAGAATTAACGCTTGAACTCGCTGGAATTTATGGACACTCTTATTCTGTGCAGGTAGTTTCAGTGCCTGATGGCTTTTGCGATTATATTCGGACAGTGGAGACTGACGATACAGACGGATTGGAAATAGTTGTTAGAGTGGATAAGGAAGTTGATTTTCTTGTTGATACGACAGTGGAAGGCGTAACATTTTCTATAGTTGATGAAACACTTGGCACAACACTTTACGAAGGCGTTTCAGATGGTTCAACAATAACTTTATCGGCATATTATGGGCATCTAATTATGGCATATGTAGATGAGACTACGATTCCGGATGGATATTATGTTATTTCGAATTGGGGTATGGTAATTACAGGCTTGAGCACGACTGCGACGCTGAGCTTGCCAATTAGAACCGTGACTGTTACAGCAACGGAAACAACAACAGAAACAACGGCAACTACAGAAATCACTGTTTCTTATGATTCGTCAGGAGCGGCTTCTACTGGTAGTACAACTCCGCCGTGGATGGCTATAACGACAACCGAAACCACAGATACAACTTCAGTAACGACAGTTGATACAACTACTTCAACTGTAACAGATGATACGACACTTCCATATAACACTACAGAAACAACAACTACAGAGACGGTTGCTTCCACGGAAAATGGGGAGGAGTTGCTGGACGACAATACCACTGTGACGACACCAGTGAGTCAATCGGGAGATGTTAATCAGGACGGTGCATTGAATTTGGCAGATGTAGTCTATATGAGTTAATATATTGCAGGCTCTTTAGAACCATTTACCGATGAAGAGAGAATTAACGCTGCAGATTGTTATCAGGATGGAACCATTGATGCGGATGATGCGCTTGTTTTGTTAGAGTTTTTGGTGCAGAAGATAGATGCTTTACCGGTTGTGCCATAACATGATAAAAAGAATGTTTGTATTCCATGAGAACGGAATCAACGACGTGATATAGAGATCGCCTATACAAGCGAATTTACTTGTATAGGCGATTTTTTATATGATTAACAAACGAAGGAAATGATTTTATACATTGAAAATAATGTCGCTGTAAGCTGGTACAGGCCACTTTTCAGAAGGTGTAATGACTTCCAGCGCATCCACAGCGGCACGCAATTCATCCATTACAGGAATAACCTCATAGCGATATGCCTTTGCTACTTCTGGAACGCAATCTTTCTTTGCAGCAGCTGCAGCGGTAACTTCTTCTAGCTTTGCAGTCGCTTCATATGATTGCTTCGTCAAGCTGCTGACCTTTTCAGCCAAATCTTTTTCCACGCAAGCGCAGATTTCCAAGCTATTCTTGGCAGCGATAGAATCACAAAGCTCCTTCGTGTAGCTGACACAAGTTGGAATATACTTCTTCTTTGCCATATCAATCATGGTTAAAGCTTCGATATTGATGGTCTTTGCGTAATTATCCAGCAAGATTTCCACACGTGCATCTACTTCTGCCTTAGATAATACACCGAATTTTGACAACAGTGCAATGTTTTTCTCGTCAGACATATGCGGTACACAGTCTACAGTAGATCTGTAATTTGGTAAACCACGCTTTTCTGCTTCTTCTACCCATTCTTGCGAATAGCCATTCCCATTGAAAATAACACGCTTGTGATTTTTGATGATAGAAACCAACAACTTTTTTAGCTCATCGTCAAACTGTTCTGCCGGAACGCTTTCCATCTGATCAGCAATTTCTGAAAGTTCTTCTGCCACAATGCTGTTTAGCAGGTAGTTCGGGCAGCCAATGTTATCAGAGGACCCAACCATACGGAACTCAAAACGGTTTCCAGTGAAAGCAAATGGGGAAGTTCTGTTCCGGTCAGTAGAATCCTTCGGGAAATCTGGCAGCGCATCTACGCCGATTTCGAAAACCTTGGATTCACTCTTGTAGGAAGTACCAGATTCCAGCGCATCCAAAACGCCCTGCAATTCTTCACCCATGAAGATAGAAATAATTGCTGGCGGAGCTTCATTTGCACCCAGACGGTGGTCGTTGCCTGCGGAGGATGCACTGATTCGCAGTAAGTCAGTATATTCATCAATACCTTTGATGACAGCACACAAGAATGTTAAGAATTGCATATTTTCCATTGGTGTTGAACCAGGATCTAATAAGTTTTGACCGTCGTTCGTCCCCATGGACCAGTTATTATGTTTACCAGAACCATTGACGCCTGCAAATGGTTTCTCGTGGAGCAAACAAACTAAGCCGTGTTTGAGTGCAACCTTTTCCATAACTTCCATTGCCAACTCGTTTTGGTCAGTAGAAATATTTGTTGTAGAGAAAACCGGAGCCATCTCGTGTTGTGCAGGAGCAACCTCGTTATGCTTCGTAGTTGCGAATATACCCAATTTCCAAAGTGTTTCATCTAAATCAGACATGAAAGCAGCAATACGAGGTTTTAAGTTTGCAAAATACTGATCTTCCAGTTCCTGTCCTTTTGGTGGCATTGCACCGAACAGAGTACGACCAGTCATAATCAGGTCTTCTCGCTTGTCGTACATTTTCTTGTCAATCAAGAAGTATTCCTGTTCTGGACCTACAGTAGAAGTGACCTTTGTGGTAGTGGTATTGCCAAATAAGCGGAGAATACGAATTGCCTGTTGGCTTAAAGCATCCATCGAACGGAGCAATGGCGTTTTCTTATCTAATGCTTCACCGGTGTATGAAACGAAAACAGTTGGAATGTATAGAGAACCTTCTTTCACAAAGCAATAAGAAGTTGGATCCCAAGCGGTATAGCCACGAGCAGAACAAGTCTGACGTAGACCGCCGGACGGGAACGAAGAAGCATCAGGCTCACCTTTTACCAGTTCTTTTCCGGAAAAGTTCATAATAATCATGTCATTATCCGTAGGACTAATAAAAGAATCATGTTTTTCTGCAGTAGAACCGGTCATAGGTTGGAACCAGTGGGTGTAGTGGGTTGCACCGTGTTCAATTGCCCAGTCCTTGATTGCATTTGCAACTACATCGGCATAGGTGGGATCTAAAGGAGTACCCATTTTTCTCGTCTTTGTCATTGCTTTATAAACCGGCTTTGGAAGCCGTGCCTTCATGACTTCGTCATTAAAGACGTCACACGCAAAATAATCTGAAACTTTCTTTGACATGATAATAACCTCCTAAAAATAAAAAGCATCTTCATGAAACGATAAACGAACTGCACAAAAATGAAAAAATACATTTGCATATATCGTTTATGCCAACATGAAAACGCCTTTGTTTCATGTATCATTTTTTGGTCAAATCCTAATTGATAGAGAATTTTTCTCTATCTGCTACCTGTTATCATAATACAGGATTTTTCTTGATTTGTCAAGAGCTTTTTAACGAAATTTGTAATCTACTTATTTATCAAATTAAAATGCAAAATAACAAAAGAAAAAAAGAAAAAACTTTCTATTTTCGAAAAAAACAAACCATTTGAAAATTCAATTTCGTTTATACACTTTTGCGTACATTCCAATCATAGCAACAAGACTTACCATAACAATCACTATGATATAGTAGATTAAAAATTTACAGTCCAAAGAATGTCCAAATAAATTCGTCTGAAAACAAAATGTATCCTCGATGCTGTTTATAAATGCGCCTTGGTCGATACCATCGATGGTACGATCTATTTCATTTAATACGCCATGCATTAGGATATTGCGGAAGAGAATGGTAATGCCACTTCCAGGGAAAATATTGCACAAGGTTTGGATTCCAGTAGAAAATTGTGAAAGGGGAATATAAGCACCAATCAGGAAATCTACAGCAGCAGATAGAATGCCGAAAAATGCGCTGCTTGCTGAAACAGTTGAAAAAAGAAGCATGATTGGCATAAAGAGTGCTGTTGCAGAAATCGATCCGAGGAGCGTAATGCCACAAAGTTTAAATAAATTCCAGATACTGAGATATAGATTTCCTTCTAGAGAAAAGCCAAAGATTCCAACGCCTAAAATGAGTAGCGATATAAGAAAAGTAGTGAGAGTAGAGGCAGTAAAATAGGATAGGATAATTTGCCATCGTTTCATTGGCGTTGCAGAAATGTCATAGTCGATTTTTTGTTCTCTGTCTTGTACAATAGTCGTTAGTGCTGTAAAAGAAACTGTGATCAAGGTAGATCCTAGAATACCACTGAGTAAAAGTAAATTTGCCAGCATATCGACATCATCCTGCACAATAAGAGATTCTAATCCCTGTATATTTTCTTGTATGGCGTCAACAAAGGTGTTCCGTAAGAAGAGCAGATATAAGAAGAGTATGATGACCGGCGTTAAGAGTGAAAAGAGAACAGAGGGAAGATTTTTGAAATAAATCAAAAGATTTCGTCTGGTAAGTCCCCCAAATTTTGTCATGATGTAAACTCCTTTCCGGTCAAGCACAGAAATACATCGTCCATCGAACCTTTTAAAATTTTAAAATCGGTGATGCGGCTTTTATATGTATAAATAAAATCTGTGATGTTGTCTCGAAACAGAATATTGAAATGATCTGCATCATAACGATAAGAAAAATCTCCCAAAATACGCCGATTTTCCTCTGTGTTTTTTGTATACCAGACCAGACGAGAAGAGGAGTATTGATTTTTTAACGCAATCGGTGAGCCGTCTGCGATAATTTTTCCTTGGTCTAGTATCACTACGTGGTCTGCATCCTTGGTTTCCTCCATGTAGTGGGTCGTCAAAAAAATCGTCATGCCTTGTGATTTTCGCAAGTCGTCGATCCACTTCCACATAATGCTTCGTGATTTTGGGTCAAGTCCTGTTGTGGGTTCGTCGAGGAATAAAATTTTCGGCTGGTGGAGCAGTGCTCGGAGAATATCGATTCTTCTTCGTTGACCGCCAGAAAGTTTTCCATATTTTCGATTCCACAGGTTGTCTAGTTCAAATAAGTCTTCGAATTGTGTAAGTCGCTGTTGCACCTTAGACCGAGTCATACCATAATAACTGCCACGGCTTAGGAGATTCTCTCATACCGTTAGTTTTTGATCTAAGATGGAATTTTGAAAGACAATGCCAATTTTAGAACGGATTACGTCATCTTCTTTTCCGAGGGTATGTCCAAAAATAGAAACATCGCCAGAAGTTTTCTGTAAAATGATGCAGAGAATATTGATAGTTGTGGATTTTTCTGCACCATTTTCTCCAAGAAAAGCAAAAAACTCACCTTCTTGTACAGAAAAAGAAATATTGTTGACTGCTACAAGATCACGATACTGCTTCGTTAAATGATTGACTTCGATTGCTTGCATTACAAATTCTCCTAATTCAATTCTTTATTCAATTCTTTTGGACAGCAGTGTACATTAGAATTGTGTGGTGTTGCCTTAGAATGATTCATACCAAACGCTTTCTTCTAGTGGTTTGCGTTCTGTTTCATAGCGTGTTATTGGTTTTATTGCTTCTAGGTTTGCATAGCCCAAGCAGAGGATATTCACCGGCACATATTTTTCCGGAATTTGAAAGGCTTCACGTAGGACGTCTGTTTTAAAACGGCAGACCCACAACGAATTCAGTCCTTGTGCTTGAGCTTCCAGCATCATGTATGTTGTCACGATAGATGCATCGATTTCATAAATATTGTGCTGGTCAAATTTTCGCACCCAAGCGACGTCTTTTTCTGCACAGACGATGATGAATGCTTTTGCAGTGTAAGCTTCTGGCTTTACGACAGCTTCTGCCATTTTTGCGATGCCTTCCGGAGATTGTACCACCAGTAAACGCTGTGGCTGATTGTTACATCCGGTTGGTGCAATGCGTCCTGCCTCTAAGATTGCCTGTAGTTTTTCTGGTTCTACTGACTTATTTTGATAAGAGCGAACAGAATTACGTGTTTTTGCAAATGTTAAAAAATCCATGGCTTATACCATTCCTTTCAAGTATAATATATATTATTATAGCATAGTTGAAATTAAAATGCAACTGGATTTTTGCAGTTAACATGAAGCAACAGCTAAATTAACATTCCAATATATAGCAATTTTAAATTTATCATAGATTTAACATTGGTGCGATAAAACACTTTACAAACGGCTGATATAATAAATTTAAGGCAATAGAATAAATCTAATACAACGATTGCCGAAAAATAAAAGGGTGGCAAATGGCAAACCCTGAGAAAAGGAATGGTGTATTATGAAAAGAGCAAAAATTCGTTTTTCTGCAATGGCAGCAGCACTTAGCGTATTAGGTATGAGCCTAACCGGCTGTGGCAGTGGTGCATCTGGTACGATTTTCGTAATCACTCGAGAAGATGGCTCTGGTACAAGAGGTGCTTTCATCGAATTATGTGGAATTGAAGAGGATGACACTGACAATACGATTTCCACTGCAGAAGTTACCAACAGTACGGCAGTTATGCTAACAACAGTTGCAGGCAATACGGATGCAATTGGTTATGTTTCGATGGGTTCTCTGGATGATTCTGTCAAGGCGGTAAATATCGAGGGCGTATAGACAACGACGGAAAATGTAGAAAATGGTACTTATGCGATTTCTCGTCCGTTTAATTTGGTGACCACGGAGAGTGGTTTGACCAACGAAGCGGCACAGGATTTCTTTAATTATATTATGAGTGCCGATGCTGCAGAGGTTATTTCTGAAGAGGGCTATATTCCGGTTGGTACAGAGAGTTATATCTGTAATGGTGCAAGCAGCAGCGTAGTTGTCGCAGGATCTTCTTCGGTTACACCAGTTATGACAAAGCTGAAAGAGGCGCATGCAGAAGTCAATGCTAATGTCACGGTGGATATTCAGCAAAATGACTCCACTACAGGTGTAACCTCGACGCAAGAAGGTGTCTGTGATATTGGCATGGCATCTCGTGAACTGAAAGAGAGCGAAACTGGCGTGACCAGTACGGTTTTAGCAATGGACGGTATTGCTGTAATTGTCAATACAGAAAATGAAATTGATGAGCTGACTATTGATCAGATACGACAGATTTATATTGGTGAAATTACAGAGTGGGACGGCTTAACAAGTGAATAATCGAGGTTGATACGGGATGCGTAAATATAAAGAATCCATCATGAGAATTGTGTTTCTCATTGCTGCTTGTATTTCTATTGTTGCGGTTGTTGTGATATGTTTGTTCCTGTTTGCAAATGGCTTTCCAGCAATTGCAGAGATTGGACCGCTCAATTTTTTAGGTGGTCTCGTATGGAAACCAGGCGAAGGAGAATATGGAATTTTACCTATGATTGTAGCGAGTATTTATTCCACGGGAATCGCCATTATTATCGGTGTACCCATTGGATTGCTGTGTGCTGTATTTATGGCACGGTTTTGTCCGAAAAAGCTGCACAAAATTTTGAAACCGGCGATTTCACTATTGGCAGGCATTCCATCAATTGTATATGGCTTTTTTGGACTTGTTGTGCTCGTACCATTGATGCAGAATATTTTCGGTGGCAGCGGAAAAAGCGTGTTAACTGCTGGTATTTTACTTGGTATTATGATTTTGCCGACCATTATTGAACTGTCCGAATCTTCAATTCGTGCGGTATCTGAAAGTTATTATGAAGGTTCTCTCGCACTGGGTGCAACCCATGAACGCAGCGTGTACCGTGCTGTATTGCCAGCAGCAAAATCCGGCATCATGGCAGCAATTATTCTAGGAATTGGGCGTGCAATTGGAGAGACTATGGCGATTGTGATGATTGCAGGAAATCAAGCGGTGATGCCTTCAAGCCTATTGTCTGGTGTCCGTACGATGACAGCAAATATTGTTATGGAAATGGGTTATGCGACTGACTTGCATCGAGAAGCACTGATTGCGACAGGATGTGTGCTGTTTGTCTTTATCCTGATTATCAATGTGTGCTTTTCACTGGTGAGAAAGAAGGAAGATTAATGCGCAAAGAAAAATTAGATGCAGTAGAAGTAGTCGGCATCAATACACAGACATTTTGACAAAAAATGGAGGTATATAAAAATCACCCTGGCTCTTTGGTCATGCTGATTTTAACACTTTTGGCTGCGATTATTACAGTGGGTGTGTTGTTATCCTTGATTATTTATATTTTGGTAAAGGGTATTCCGAACATTCGATTGTCGATGTTTTCGTGGCACTATACTACGGAGAACAACTCTATGATGCCATTTCTGATTAACACAGTTTTGATGACACTGTTGACACTAATAATTGCTGTGCCGGTGGGCGTATGTTCAGCGATTTATCTGGTAGAGTATGCGAATAAGGGCAGCAAATTTCAAATGATGCTAGTCAAGGTTATGCGAATGACAACAGAAACGCTACAGGGGATTCCTTCGATTATCTATGGACTATTTGGATTTTTGGCATTTGTGATTACTTGTGGATTTAGTTATTCGCTGCTAGGTGGCGCAATTATCATGGCGTTGATGGTTTTACCGTTGATTATGCGATCCATGGAGGAAGCACTGTTAAGTGTGCCTGATTCGTTCCGAGAGGGTAGCTTTGGACTTGGCGCAGGAAGATTGCGAACAGTCTTTCGGGTAGTACTTCCTAGTGCAGTTCCTGGTATTTTATCTGGCGTCATTCTGGCGATCGGACGTATTGTCGGTGAAACGGCAGCATTGATGTACACTGCCGGCACATCGACAGATGTTTGCACCGGTTTCTTGAAACCTTGTCGTACCTTAGCGGTACATATGTACCAGTTGCTTTGTGAGGGCAAATATATGGATGCAGCTTATGCTACGGCGGTAGTTTTGTTAATACTGGTCATTCTCATTAACGCCCTGTCGAGTTCTGTGGCAAAGAAGCTTACATGAAAATAAAAGAGGAATCAATATGAATAAATTTGAAATTCATGACATGGATTTATATTACGGTTCGTTCCATGCATTGAAGAATGTTCAGTTGGATTTACCAGAGCATGAGGTTAGTGCTTTTATTGGCCCGTCTGGCTGTGGAAAATCGACTTTGTTAAAATCTTTGAATCGCATGAATGATTTGGTAGAAGGTTGTCGTATCACTGGAGATATTCGTTTGGATGGCGAAGATATTTATGGTGACATGGATGTCAATCTCTTGCGGAAACATGTGGGTATGGTTTTTCAAAAGGCAAATCCGTTTCCTATGAGCATTTACGACAACATTGCTTATGGACCTCGTACTCATGGTGTGCATGGAAAAGCAAAGCTCGATGAGATTGTGGAACAATCTTTGCGGGATGCAGCTATTTGGGACGAAGTAAAAGATCGCTTGCATAAGAGTGCATTGGGAATGTCTGGCGGACAGCAGCAGAGACTTTGTATTGCAAGAGCCTTAGCAGTACATCCAGAGGTACTTTTGATGGACGAACCTACTTCTGCGTTAGACCCAATTTCAACTTCTAAGGTAGAAGACCTTGTAATTTCTTTGAAAAAGGAGTATACTATAGTTATCGTAACACACAATATGCAGCAAGCTGTCCGTGTGTCTGACCGTACTGCCTTTTTTCTGTTGGGTGAGGTAATTGAGTATGCAGAAACAGATGAATTGTTTTCGAAGCCGCAAGACAAGCGGACGAAGGAATATATCTCAGGGAGGTTCGGATAATGAGAGATCTATATGAAGCACAGCTTGCTACATTAAAAAACGATATGATTCGCATGGGTGCGCTTTGCGAAGAGGCGATTAGTGCGGCAATACAGGGACTTTTGGAGAACGACCCGGGTTCTGCCAAAAGAGTTTCTGATATTGAATCGGAAATCGACGACTTTGAACGAGACATTGAGCGACTTTGTATGAGGTTGCTCTTGAAACAGCAACCGGTAGCAACCGATTTGAGGACTGTTTCTTCAGCGTTACGTATGATTTCAGATTTGGAGCGAATTGGTGATCAGGCTTTTGATATTGCAGATATTACGAAGAATCAATCAGAACATAAGGATTTTGCCAGCAAGGTGCATATCAAGGAGATGGCAAACGCAGTTATTGTGATGGTGACGGATAGCGTGGATTCTTACGTAAAGCTGGATCAGAAATTGGCGGAGAAAGTTGCGACAGAGGATGACAATGTTGATGCACTTTTTTTGAAGATATTCCATGAAATTGCTGCACTTATCGAGTCCGGCGATAGTGGTGCAGAACAGGCACTGGATCTGCTAATGATTGCAAAGTATCTGGAGCGCATCGGTGACCATGCAGTCAATGTTTCTGAATGGGTGATTTATACATTGTGTAACACCGGAATGGATGCCAAGGGATTTGCTTTGCCGTCCGCATTTTGGAATGCGATGCACGAACACTTGCCGGACTTGATTCTTTTGGATTTGATGTTGTCGGAGGAGGGCGGATTAGAAATCCTCAAGAAAGTACGGCGTGACAGTAAGACCAAGTCCTTACCAGTTATGATTTTAACTGCAAAGGGTACAGAATACGATCAGGTAGTTGGGCTAGACAGTGGTGCAGATGATTATATTACAAAACCGTTTGGCATGATGGCGTTGGTGGCAAGAGTCAAGGCGGTATTGCGTCGAACGGAAAAGAACAATGGGATAGAAAAAGTGCTGATATTTGGAGAGCTGGAAGTCAATCCGATTCGACATACTGTTTTTGCGGCTGGAGAACCAGTGAGCCTCACATTAAAGGAATTTGAACTGCTCTGTTTACTTTTGGAAAATCCTGGAATTGTCTTTACTCGTGATCAACTGCTTAATCAGATTTGGGGTTATTCTTTTGACGGGGAAAGTCGGACAGTAGATGTTCATGTGTGGCATTTACGGCAGAAGTTGGGAGAATGTGGAAAGTGTATTGAAACCGTACGAGGTATTGGTTATCGGGCAGGAGATGGGAATCTATGACCAAACGAATTTTTCTTTCGACGATTAAGGTAGTGTTATTGGCACTATTATTGAGCTTGGGATTAATAATAGGAGTATTGTACGAACATTTTCAAGATTTGCGCTTAGACGAACTGAAAGCGGCGACAGCTTTTGTATCTGAGGGAATGAATGAAAGTGGTATGGATTATTTGGAACATTTGGAGGGGGATAATTATCGAATTACATGGGTAGGTGAAGACGGAACTGTACTTTTTGATAATGAATATAATAGCGACGAGATGGAAAATCATGCAGACCGAGAGGAAATAAAAGAGGCGATGGAAAATAGCTCTGGTATTAGCGTGCGACGTTCTTCTACGCTTTCAGAAAATACGCTTTACTATGCGATTCGACAAGCAGATGGGACTGTTTTGCGTATGGCGACGGCATAAAGTTCCGTTTGGCTTTTGGTGGGAAGAATGCTGACACCGTTTTGTTTTATTTTACTGGCAACTTGTATTTTTGCCGGATTACTCTCTTACCGTGTTTCAAAAAAGATTGTCAAGCCGCTTAGTGAGATTGATTTACGTCATCCGGAACAGGTAGAAACCTATGACGAATTATCGCCATTTTTGCAGCGAATTGCGGCACAAAATCGTGAAATTAATTTGAAAATTGAGGAGATTCAAAAGCAGCAACACGAATTTTCTATGATTACCGAGAACATGAGTGAGGGATTGTTTGTTATTGACCATAACTATCAGATTTTGTCGTACAACAAGAGTACTATGAAAATTTTTTTCATGATACCAGATTTTACGTATCAGAGTTTGTTATCTGTCAATCGCAGTGAAAATTTTCGCAATGTAGTAGATAGCGCATTGCAAGGACGGCATACACAGCAAAATTTAGAATTAAATGGGCGTGTTTATCAGATTATTGCCAGCGCAGTACATGATGAGAATGTGCAGGAGGATTTGGTGGGTGCAGTGATATTGGTGCTGGATATTACAGAAAAAGAAGAACAGGAACGTTATCGCCGAGAATTTACTGCAAATGTTTCTCACGAACTGAAAACCCCCTTGACTTCTATTTCTGGTATTGCAGAAATTATACGAGGTGGTATCGTAAGACAAGAAGATATTCCACATTTTGCGGGGAAGATTTATGAAGAATCTCAGCGTTTAATCACACTGATTGGAGATATTATCAAGTTGTCGCAATTAGACGAAAACGAGGTTACATTAGACCGAGAACAAGTGGATTTATTAGAGGTATCACGCAATGTAGTGAAGCAATTGACACCTATTGCACACAAGAATGGAATCACGCTTGCTGTTAAGGGCAGTCATGGCACAGTTTTTGGAATTCGACAAGTGCTTATGGAAATGATATATAATTTATGTGAAAATGCAATAAAATACAACAAGAAGGACGGTTATGTATGGATTTCTGTTCAAAAAGAAGAACAAAAAATAGTCGTATCGATTAGCAATTCAGGTATTGGTATACCGGCTTCGGCACAGGCTCGTGTTTTTGAGCGGTTTTATCGTGTAGACAAGAGCCATTCGAAAGCTGTTAGTGGAACTGGTTTGGGATTATCCATTGTCAAGCATGGTGCAGCATTACATCATGCAGAAGTTGAATTAGAAAGTGAAGAAGGAGAGGGGACAACGATTACACTGACATTTCCGATACAATGAAAATAAAAAAGCTTTGACGAGTAAAGTCGTCAAAGCTTTTTTTATTATTTTAGTTTTTCTCGTTCTGACTGCAATTCATAGGACAACTGTCCTACACGCCAATGGATATTGGTAGACGTCAAAACGGCTTTGTAGATCGATTGTAAGCCGGCACATCGTAGCGACGTTAAAAGCTTGTCAATATGCGAGTCTTTGCAATTGCATAATAATAGAATACCGGCGTCAGGGATGTCTGCTGATTCTGGAGCATCTAGCGTAGAATGTGAAAATTTGCTTGTTTGCTGAAAACCGGAAAGCATACCGAGTGTTTGATTTTCATCAAAATTAGTAATTTCTGTAAACCGCAATCGTAGTTTTTGCGCTGTCTTTGCAATAAAAGCGATTTCATTATCTGAGCGTTTGCCGGGGAATAGTAATATTTTTTCCATTGTTTTTTCCTTTAAAGATTTGTTGACATTACTTCACCAATTAACCAATCATATAATAGAAACGGCTTGCAGAGGAAGTTGTGTCTGTTTCGTAAATTAGTGTGTCTGTTTCACCGATTAGACAAAGGAGTATGAAAAGTGCTGAGCAAATAATACCAATAATGGAACAAATGATACCGGCAATAGCAAAAGAACGGCTGTTTTTGGAAATCTTATTCGTATCTCCTGTTGGATAAGGCATTGTTGGTTGTTCTCTAAGTACAACAATACCGAGAATCAATCCAATGATGCCCACGATTATGCCGATGCCGCAGAAGCAACACGTAGGAATGGAAACAATGCCCAATACCATAGAAGCGATACTCTTTCCACTGGTTGGTGCTTGGTCTGGTTGTTGTGGATAAGGAACAGAACTGTATCCGCTGGAATAGGGGTTGTTATATGAATTCTCATAGGTCGGTGGCATTTGCTGCTCAAAATTGTTATTTGGTGGAATACTGTTTTGTACGTAAGGATTTTCATTATGTGAATTTTCATCGCCTGCATCATAGTCATAGGAATTTGGTGGTACCTGAGACTGCTGCGAGAGCGGCTGAGAATTGACTGGATTTGACTGCGTTTTAGGTATTCCTGATGAATCACTTGTCTGAGATTCAAATGCAGTGTTGTCTATTTCCGATTGGACATATGAATAAGGTGCATCTGGTTGCGGTTCTTCAAAGTGTTGTATTGCAGTAACATCTGCACCACAGTTGGAGCAAAACTTGGTATTATCTTGCAGCATTTCGCCACAAATTTCGCATTTTTTCATGTCAAATGTTCCTTTCATCGATGACTTTCGAGATGATTTTCATATTTATCATATCATAAAAAATTGGATTTGTTAATTCTGTTTTTCGCCTATTTTCCTTTTTAAAATGCGGACATCGCTGCCTACAAAGTGATGTACTGTGTAAGTAGAAAAAATGCGAGAAGTAATGCGCTCTTCATAAAGATGAGAAATATCGTTAAAATCGAAGTTAGAGCTGATAATGATTGGCTTGTGGCGGTTCATGCGTGTGTTAATGATATTATAGATCGTAGACTGATAAAATTGAGAGTGAAATTCCGTTCCCAAATCATCTAAAATGAGTAAGTCGCAGGATAGAAGCAATTCTAATGTATCGGTTTCATTATGATCCTTGCCGAAGTGCTCCTTCTCTACATGTCGTAAAAAATTGATGACAGAATCGTATAAGACGTGAAAGCCTTTTTGTAGAACCTTGTTGGCGATGGCTAAAGATAAATGTGTTTTTCCAAGCCCTGTTTTTCCGTAGAAGAGAATACTTGGGGAAGAAAGGGAAAAATTATGCGCATATTCTTTACAGTAAAGGTAAATAGATTCCATAGCACGATAACAACTTTTTCCACTTTCTGTCTGGATTCCTTGATAATAATTTAGTGAAAAAGAGGAAAAGTCGCTAGTCAGAAATTGTACGCTTTTGTTTAACTCTTCTGTTGCTAGCTTAGCACATAAATTTGTCAGGCAGCTGCAATAAGCGTTATTAGAATAACCGGTGTCTTGGCATTTTTCACAAGTATAATGAATTTTCAGATAATCAGTAGGATATCCATTTTGCACCAAGAGCTGTTGTACCATTTCTTGCGCTTGTTCATTTCGTTGTTGTAGTGATGCGACTTTTTTTTCTACATTTACGCCATTTTGAATCATTTGAAATAGCTCTCGACTCGTACGGAATAGTTGACGGTTAATTTCAACAATTTCTGGGATTCTATCTTCGATTTCTTGAATGCGTTCTTGTTGATCGTTTTGCGCAGTGCAGCGTCGATTGGAAATAATTTGCATAGCACGTTCTAGATGCGTTTCATTCATAGTCGTCTCTCCTTATTTCAATTATTCATCAATATTGTAGATGAACGAGCGATAATCGTCTGCGTGTTCACTTTCTGGAATGACTTGTTTGTCACTGTACCGTTTCGATTTGGAGACAGCGTTAGCATGACTTACTGGCGGTTGGTCTTTGGTATCTACATCTTCTCGAGTCTGATAACCGGCTTGTACCCAACGTGTTAAAATTTTATTCAAATATTCAAAGGATAGCTTGTTGTTTTCGGTGCCTTCCAACGTTTTTTCGTAAGCGTATGTGATTAGCTCCATTGGAATATTTTGATCTTGCCATTGGTTGATATAATCTTGCTGTTTCGGAGTTGGACGACGCTGCATTTCAAAAAGTTTTTGAATTTTTCCGGTAAAACTGCGTCGATGTTCCATATCGTTAATTGCTTCTGTCACTTGAGATAGTGTTTGCAAGCCGTCATTCCACCAAGCAATGATGATAGATTCTGCATAAGACACGCTGCACTTATCAATAGATTTACAATAGAGCAGTACAGTTAAAATAATATCGCTGCCGATATTATAATAGTCGTGCATCCAAATTAAAGCTTTCTGCTCTACGTGTCGCAGAGGACGCCCCATTTGTTGTTCTGACATACAGAAGAGATTTTTTAAATCCTCTGATTTCTCTAGCGCAGCGGCGATTTCTGTAGGGGACAGTTCCCCATTTTTTGCACTGGAAAGGGGCGTGGCATATTCCTTTTTTGAAATATGTGTCTTTTTTTCATTAGATTCTGTTGATTTTGAAGGAATCTCCTCAGCTTTTGCAGTAGATGATGTGTTTAATGGCGGAGCGTACTCCTGGTCATTTGCAGGATTGTGATCCGGCTGCGGTTTGTCATCAACTGGATGTTGTTCTGCTTGATTCTTGTAGACAACAGATACGGGTGCAAAAAGATCTGTCTGCTGCCAAAATAAGACAGATTCTTCTGCTAGTTCCGTTGGAATTGAAAGTGCTCGTGCAACTGTTTCTGTTTGAAGTGGCTCACCGCTGTGGCGAAGTAAGTAGAGCAAAACTTTTAATTGAGAAGGTGTTGCCAGTTTTAAATATTGGTCTACAACAATATTAGGTACGCCAAACATCTGCCCAAAACCAGAGTTATGTATCGTAAGATCCACGAATATGCCTCCTTCAAAAATTTTTTGAAAAAATTTGAAAAAAGTACTTGACAAACGAAAAAGAATGTGCAATAATATATATTGTCAGTCGTCGATGTGTCGGAATTGGCAGACGAGACAGACTCAAAATCTGTTGCAGGCAACTGCGTGTGGGTTCAAGTCCCACCATCGGCACCAAGTGTTCAGTGATTTTACTGGACGCTTTTTCTATTGCATCATAACATAGTTAAAATAATACTTATGTGATACAACGAGTAAAAATGCAATGAGATAAAAAAACACCTGTGCCACAACATACAGCACAGGCGTCATTTACACGTCTATCTATAAAATGGCGTGCCCAGAGGGATTCGAACCCCCGACCTACTGGTTCGTAGCCAATCACTCTATCCAGCTGAGCTATGGGCACATGAAAAAATAATAGGGAAAACAGTGTATTATTGCGATTTCATCAAAAAAATCGACTGATTTAAAAATGCATTGTGTAAGAAATCGCCTGATTGTCTCACAACGTTTATTATTATAGCATAAAGAAAATCATTTGTCAAGCCTTTTTTGCAATTTTTTTGAAAAATTTTTTCGAGATATATTCGAGGCGTAATTTTGTATAAATTTGAGAGAGATTGATTTTAATCTTGACCTTTTCAAAGAAGTATGTTATAATACATAATATGTAATCGTAGTATATCTTGTCACTGAAAGGGCAAACTGTTCTTATATCATATGTAATTTTTATTATGAAAGGAACAGAAAATATTATGTCGAAACAAGAGAAAAAATCTACGAAATCTAAAACCTCTGAGCAGTTGGATCAAGCACAAATGGTAGAGGAAACCGGTCAAGTACGTTCGCAAAATGCGAAGCATTTGATTCATTGCTTGACTGTGATTAGTCAAATCGAGGGGCATACTATCTTGCTGGAAGACACCAAAACAACGAAATATGAGCATATTTTACCGGCACTGATTGCTATTGAGCAGGACAGAAGCATAGAAGGCTTGTTGATTCTATTGAACACCATGGGTGGTGATGTGGAAGCGGGTCTCGCAATTGCTGAAATGATTGACGGTATGGAGACGCCTACGGTATCATTGGTTTTAGGCGATAGGCATTCCATTGGTATTCCATTGGCAGTCAGTGCAGATACTTCGATGATTGTTCCTTCGGCATCTATGACGCTTCATCCAGTGCGTACGAATGGCATGGTTTTAAGTGTACCGTAGACAATGGTGTATCTTTCTAAAATTCAAGACCGTGTCAATGATTTTATTTTGCACAATAGCCGTATTTCAGAGAAACAATTGGATCAAATGATGCGTAATACGTAAGAAATGACAACGGATATGGGAACTGTGCTTTCCGGAAAAGAAGCAGTTTCCTGTGGACTTATCGATCGACTTGGAAATATTCACGATGCAGTGGAAGAATTATACCATTTGATTGAAACAAAGCCACTTCGTTATACCGAATCCGAAACGTAGTGGGAGAGTATAGATACAGAATTATTTCAAAAGAAAGGGGTGCCGTTTTGGCACAAAAAGGAAAAAATACAAAAAGCAAAGCCTCTTCTACGCAAAAAGGCGGTGCTTCAAAAAAGACGAATACAGAAACGGACAAGGCGTTAGAAAAGCTGAAGCATCGGCAGGAGGGAAACACCAAATTTCAGTCAGTATTATTGTTTACAGCGGCAATTTTGTTTTTTCTACTCGCTTTTATTCAAGGTAGTGCAGGTTGGTATTGTTTACACCAATTTGTAAGAGGTGTGTTTGGCTTTTCAATTGTTATCGTTCCAATTATATTATTGTGGACGGCGTATTGCACAGAACGACATACACGTATGACGCTCTCAAAGCGATTGACTTTCGGCTTTTTGCTGACCGTTTTAGTTAGCAGTTTTATTCAGATAATTTTTGTTGGTGATATTGCAAAAAAAGGCTTCTTTCGTGCAATCGTCTACTTATATAAAACAGCAGCAAAGAATGCGTTCCAATGTGGCGGTGTAATTAGTGCTGTTTTGGCGTACCCATTAATAAAAATTTTAGATAAAACTGGTGCGAGAATTATCATTATCGTGCTACTATTTGTAGCGGTTATGTGGATGTTAGATTTGAGTATGCAACAGCTGTTCACTGGAATTTTCTTCCCATTCCGAAAATTACGAGATATTTGGCGAAATGAGCCGTCGGATGCAGAAGCGACATTACCGGAAGAAACAATGCCGGAGGAGGAACGCCCGAGATTTCAAACGCTAAAAAAGTTTGCAGACTGGTTATTGGGTACGGAGATGGACGAAGAAACTTGGGAATCGGAAGAAACAGTGGCGGATCAATCGACAGAACCGGCAGATGTTACAGAGTTTGATGATTTGATTCATGATTATCAATCGAATTCACCGGAATATGGAAATGATTTTTTGGGATATGATATGAACGTAGATGTACCGTTGTTTCCAGAGGAAATTCCATCAACGGAAACATCTGTTCCAGCTGTGAAGCCGGTAGAAAGAGTACCGGAGCCACCTGCAATCCCTTATCAAATTCCACCGTTAGATTTTCTTCAGCCAGGTGTCAGTCGTGCGAAAGATCAAGCTGCGGAACAAGAATTGAAGGATAATGCCAATATTTTGGTGGATACATTGAATAGCTTTGGCGTAACCGTTCGGATTACGGGAATTTCTCGAGGTCCATCGGTGACACGCTATGAAATTCAACCGGCGGCTGGTGTCAAGGTATCCAAAATCACCGGTCTTGCCGACGATATCGCACTATCCTTGGCGGCACAAGGCGTTCGAATTGAGGCACCGGTACCGGGAAAACCGGTGATTGGTATTGAGGTTCCCAATAGCCATAAAGATACCGTTTCATTACGGGAAATTCTAGAAAGTGATAGTTTTCAAAAGTCGAAGAGTAAATTGACTTTTTGTGTTGGACGAGACATTGCTGGAAATACAATTGTGGGAGACATTGCAAAGTTGCCGCACATGATTATCGCCGGTGCAACGGGATCTGGAAAATCAGTTTGCACCAACTCAATTATTATGAGTTTGCTCTATCATGCTGCACCGGATGAGGTAAAATTAATCTTGATCGACCCCAAAATTGTTGAATTTACGGTCTATGAGGGAATTCCACATCTGCTGATACCAGTGGTTACAGACCCAAAGCAAGCAGCTGGAGCGTTAAATTGGGCAGTACAGGAAATGCAGCGACGGTATAATTTATTTGCTGAAAACAGCGTTCGTGACTTAGAAGATTATAATGCATTGGTATCTCAACCGGATAGCAGTTTAGAACTGATGCCACAAATTGTTGTAATTATCGATGAGCTGGCTGATTTGATGATGACGACCTCGAAAGAAGTAGAGGATGCAATCTGTCGTCTGGCGCAAAAGGCGAGAGCTGCCGGAATGCATTTGATTATCGCAACCCAGCGACCTACTACGGATATTATCACTGGTTTGATTAAAGCAAATATTCCCAGTCGTATTGCACTATCGGTTATGTCTCAAGTGGATTCCAGAACAATTCTAGACAGTGGTGGTGCTGAAAAGCTGCTCGGTCATGGTGATATGCTGTATTTACCAAATGGAAAAATTAAGCCAATTCGTGTACAGGGTTGTTTTACATCGACAAAAGAAATCGAAAAAGCAGTTGATTTTATCAAGGAACAGAGTCAGACACAGTATAATAATGAAGTTATGGAACAGGTAGAGCAAAATATTCCTATCATCAAGGCGGAACAAAAAGAGCAGAAGGCGACAGCAGATTCCATGCAGCCGGAGCCGGGCAGCGATGAGGAAGTTTTAGAGCGTGCTATCGAATTTGTTGTTGAAGCTGGACAGGCATCTACGTCTTCGCTGCAGCGGCGTTTGAAGCTGGGTTATGCCCGTGCTGCGAGAATGATGGACGAATTGGAGCAGCTAGGTATTATTGGTCCGTATGAGGGCGCAAAACCACGAAAAGTCTTGATGACAAAAGAACAATTGGCAGAACGAAAACTTCGTAGATTGCCATAAAGGCTATAACTATATAGGGGGCGAGTAAATGAAAAGACAGCACATTTGCAAGATTATGACATCATTGTTGCTCGTATGCAGCATGACGCTGTTTTCAGGATGCGCTATGGATGACGCAGAAAATTGGCTGACTGATGCCATTCGTCAAGCTTTTGGTGGCGGTGACAACGATAACGAAGGTACAAGCTGTACAGTTTATTTTCTCGATGTGGGACAAGGCGACAGTACGTTGATTATAACGGACAGCGCATCCATTTTAATTGACGCTGGAGAGCAAAGCGCAGGTGATGATGTCTTGGCGGATTTACAGCAATACGGCGTAGAAACGTTGGATTGGATTATTTGCACCCATCCACATGCAGATCACATTGGTGGTTTTTCGATATTGTTGGATTATGCGGCAGATTATTCGGATTTGACCATTGAAAATGCAATGATGCCAGACTTGCTGGATAGCATGATTCCTACGACACAGACGTATGAAAATTTTTTAGATGGAATTGAAAAAAATGATATTTCCATTACTACAGCAGAGGAAATGACGTTGGATTTAGGTAGTGCATCTTTGCAAATTATTCCATCTCCAGGTACAGATTATAGTTCACTGAACGATTACTCCATTTGTGCTTATTTGACTTGCGGTGAAACAAGCTTTTTCTTTACGGGTGATGCTTCTGAACCGGAAGAAACGAACTTATTAGAAGCTGGACAGGTACAATCGGTGGATGTGTTAAAGGTAGGACATCATGGCAGCAAGGAGTCATCAACAGAAGCTTTTTTGGGTGCAATGCAACCGTCTTATGCGGTAATTTCTTGTGAAGCCGACAACTCTTATGGACATCCAACAAGCGAAGCATTAGAGCGATTGGAAGTTTACTGCGGTACGCAAATTTGGAGAACCGACAAAGATGGCACGGTAGAAATCACATCTGATGGAGAAACACTGACTGTGACTACAGAGAAAGGATAAACGATGGTTGTTTTAGAACGCTTTGAGGGCGATATAGCAGTTTTAGAGACGGACAGTGGAATGCAGGATATTTCACGAAAAGAACTTCCCTTGGAAGTAAAAGAAGGGGACATTTTAGTACTGACGAGTCGTGGGTATTGCGTAGATAACAATGCAACGCAGGCGAGACGAGCAAAGCTGCTCGCAAGGACAAGAAAACTTAAGAAAAAATAAAACGAGTTAGAGCTTGGATAAAAACAAGCGGAAAGGAATTATGGATATTGACCATTTATGTATCGGTGGAGGACCGGCAGGAATCTTTGCTGCATTGACAGCCGCCGATGTTGGAAAACACTGTGCGATTTTAGAAGCAAACGAACAGCTGGGACGGAAATTGCGTATTACCGGAAAAGGACGCTGCAATTTGACGAACAATTGCGATCGGGATACTTTTTTTACAAATATTCCCGGAAACGGGAAGTTTCTCTATAGTGCATTTTCTCGATGCACACCACAGAATGTAATGGATTTTTTTGAATCACATAGAGTGCCTTTGAAAACAGAAAGAGGAAATCGAGTGTTTCCAATGTCTAATCGTGCGGAAGATATTGTTGTGACACTGCAAAAGTGTGTGCGAAAAGCTGGTATTCCAGTTATTCGAGGCAGAGCAAAGTCTTTGATAATCGAGGATGGTTGCTGTGTAGGGATACGCCTTACAGACGGTGGAGAAGTACGAGCTGGGACAACGCTGATTGCGACTGGCGGCTTGTCTTATCCCAAGACGGGCTCTTGTGGAGACGGTTACCGTTTTGCGATGCAAGCCGGACACACAATTGTTTCACCGCAGCCATCCCTTGTACCTTTAGTGACAAAGGAGACATGGTGTCGTGATGCTATAGGACTTTCTCTACGGAACGTGACGCTGCGGCTTTATTTCGGAGAGAAGTGTATATTTGAAGAATTGGGTGAAATGCTGTTTACCCATTTTGGCGTATCTGGACCGCTGGTACTTAGTGCCAGTGCATATATGCGAAAGGGTGACCCAATGCAATATCACTTAGAAATTGATTTGAAACCGGGATTGCATTCGGAAAAATTGGATCGGCGAATACAGCGGGACTTGCGGGAAAATCAGAACCGAGATATCGGAAATGTTTTGCGGAAGCTGTTGCCGGCGAGGCTGATTTTGCCAGTGTTGCGAGAATGTCAAATTGCACCGGATACCAAAGCTAACAGTGTTACTCGTGTACAACGACAGCATCTAGGCGATTTTCTGAAAGCTGTTCCCCTGCATATTCGTGGGTTTCGTCCTATCGATGAAGCAATTGTCACACGAGGCGGTGTATCAGTTCAAGAAATTAATGCCAAAACTATGGAATCCAAACAGTGTAAAAATCTCTATTTTGCAGGTGAGGTTT
Organism: Ruminococcus sp.; assembly: GCA_021201755.1. Taxonomy (GTDB): domain Bacteria; phylum Bacillota; class Clostridia; order Oscillospirales; family Ruminococcaceae; genus Ruminococcus_C. Next base: position 347,880 of record JAJQEI010000037.1, read on the forward strand.
TGGATGTGGACGGTTTCACCGGTGGCTTTAATTTACAAATTGCTTTTTCTACCGGTTACAGTGCTGGCATTGGAATGGCAGGAATACTCTGATACCGTAGTCGGAAATGATTAAAAATATGATGACCAATACATAAAGGAGTAGAAACAGCTTTATGAAAACACTAAAAATCGCCATTGATGGTCCTGCGGGAGCGGGAAAAAGTAGTATTGCCAAAGAAGTGGCATCTGAACTCGGTTTTATTTACGTAGATACTGGTGCACTTTATCGGACAGTGGCATTATATGCCAGTCGATTTGACAATCGGGAGTCTTTTTTGCGAAAGCTAGAACATTGTGACGTAGAATTGAAATATCTAGGTGGTACACAGCGTGTATTTTTAGATGGAGAAGACGTGACGGATGAAATTCGTACGTCGGAAATTTCGATGCGTTCTTCAGAAATTTCAGCATTGCCGGAGGTACGGGCGTATTTGTCGGAAAAGCAACGGGAAATTGCTCGAGAAAATAATGTTATTATGGATGGCAGAGATATTGGAACAGTGGTTTTGCCGGATGCCGACTTGAAAGTTTATTTGACTGCCTCTGTGGAGGAGCGTGCTAGTCGAAGATACTTGGAACTGGAAGGCAAACAGGATGCCCCAACGTACGAGCAAATCTTAGAGGATATTCGTCAGCGAGATTATCAGGACACACATCGAAAAGTATCACCTTTGAAACAGGCAAAGGATGCGGTATTGCTGGATACAACAACCATGGGTTTCCACGAAGTGTGCAAAGCTCTGGAGGATTTGATCGAGGAACGGCTAGAGTTGGAATAACTTGACAGGAGACGGATACAATGAAATACAATTTTAGCTATTATATTGTAGCTTTTTTCTATCGTTTGGCGTATTATTTGGTGCGTTTTTTATTTTTCTTTTATTATCGTATTTCTTTTGAAGAACGAGAAAATGCACCAAAAGGAACTGCTGCAATTTATGCATCAAATCACCGTAGTTATTTAGACCCTGTGTTAGTAGCAATGGCACATCCTAAGCCGTTTAACTATATAGCAAAAGAGTACTTGTTTCGTGTGCCAGTGTTTGGATCGTTTATTCGGTTTATGGGTGCCTTTCCGCTTTCTGATGAGAAAAAGAAAGATTATAATATGTTAGAAGAAGCGGAAAGACGACTAAAAAAGGGCCGAAATTTAACAATCTTTCCAGAGGGTACTCGTCATACTAACGGGAAGGTCGGTCGTGGAAAAAGTGGTATGTGTATGCTTGCAGCAAAGAGTGGAAAACCGGTTGTACCCATTGGATTGGTGTTTGATTCAAATAATCTTCACTTTCGCAGTAAAATTTGTGTGCGAATAGGTACACCGATTTATCCGGCGGATTATGGATTGAACGAAAGTTCTACGCCTCATGATGTACACGCTATGAAGAAAGCCATTATGGATGAAATTCATTTTTTGGTAGAAGAAAACCCACCGTTTCCAATTGTTCACGATGAGCCCAAGAAAAAAACGTCTGTCGAAATTGCAAAGGAAAAACGAAAACAAGAACGTCAAGCTAAGGTAGCGGAAAATTCAACAGAACAAACGGAGGAATAGATGGTGACAAAAATTATCGTGGCAGATTCTGCTGGATTTTGTTTTGGTGTAGATCGAGCAGTAAAGCTTTGCTATGAAGCTTTGGAACAATACGACTCTGTTGCAACATTAGGTCCTATCATTCACAATCAAGACGTAGTGAATGATTTGATGCGTAAGGGAGCACGTATTGTGAACCGAATCGATGAACTACATCCAAACGAATGTGTGATTATTCGATCGCATGGTGTTAGTGCTAAGGTTTATGGGGAATTGGATGATACAGGGAACCCTTATGTTGATGCTACTTGTCCATTTGTTGCAAAAATACATCGAATCGTGGAAAAGCATACTGAAACCGGCGACTTTGTCCTGATTGCAGGTGATAAAAATCATCCGGAGGTAGAAGCAATTGTTGGACATTGTAAAGAGAACTGTTTTGTTTTTGAAAGTGCAGAAGCTCTAGACAATTTTTTTCAAGAAAATTTTTGGAATTCTTATAAAAAGCTTGCAATTGTTGCACAAACCACGTATAATATATTAGTATGGGAAAAGTGTTTAGGGATTCTTTCTAAGGACAACCCGAATATTATGGTTTATGATACAATTTGTCACGCCACACAGGTGCGACAATCCGATGCAGACAAACTCTCCCGCAAATCAGACCTGATGATCGTTGTGGGCGGCAGACATAGTTCCAATACAGTGAAGCTGTATCATGTCTGCAAGCAGAACTGTAGGTCTTATCATATCGAAAATTCGGATGAACTCTACGCTTTAGACCTAGGTAATGCCGAGAAAATCGGGATTACAGCCGGCGCGTCCACACCGGCACATATCATTAAGGAGGTTCAACAAACTATGACCGAAATTATGGAAAACAACAACTTGGAGGAGGATATCAACTTCGAAGAAGCATTGGATCAGTCCTTCAAAAAAATACATACGGGAGAAAGAGTGAAGGGTATCATCTGCTCATTGAATAATAACGAAGTAATCGTTGACGTAGGCACGAAGCACACTGGTTATGTACCGCTTAGTGAACTGACGGATGACCCAACAAAAACTCCTGCCGATATCGTTTCTGTTGGCGATGAGCTGGATCTGATTGTCACAAAGATTAACGATCAAGAGGGCATCGTAACCCTTTCGAAGCAGAAGGTTGATGAAATCAAAGGCTTTGAAGAAATTATGAAGGCGTACGAAGCACATACCATCTTAGAAGGTACAGTTGCTGCTGTAGTCAAGGGTGGCGTGATTATCCATTATACTGGTGTACAGGTATTCATCCCAGCATCACAAAGCGGTCTGCCGAAAGGTGCAGAAATGGATTCCTTGGTAAAGGAAAAGAAACGTTTTGTTATTTTGGAAGTCAATGAACATCGCAGAAGAGCAGTTGGATCGATTCGTGCAGTTGTCAAAGTAGAAAAGGATGCTGCAAAGCAGGCTTTTTGGGAAACCGCAGAAGTTGGCAAGGTATACAAGGGCGAGGTAAAATCCTTGACAAGTTATGGTGCTTTTGTTGACTTGGGTGGCATCGATGGTATGGTTCATATTTCTGAACTGTCTTGGAATCGCATCAAAAATCCATCTGAAGTGGTCAACGTTGGTGATTATATCGAGGTTTACATCAAGGACTTGGATCGGGAAAATAATCGGATTTTTTTGGGTTATAAGAAACCTGAGGATAATCCATGGGTGAAGTTCCAGGAGAATTACAAGGTTGATGACGTTGTTCCGGCAACAGTTGTTTCTATTACACCTTTTGGAGCATTTGCACAAGTAACTGATGGTGTGGATGGTTTGATTCATATTTCACAGCTGGCAGATAGACGTGTTGAAAACGTAAAAGATGTTGTATCTGTTGGCGATACCGTAAATGTACGGATTATTGGTATCGATATTCCAAAAAAGCGGATTTCCCTCTCAATTCGTGCAGTAGAAGAAAGCAGATATAGCAAAAAAGAAAACGAAGAATAATCGAAAATAAGATTTTTGTTATGAAAAAAAGCAGCAGCATGAAATGTGTTGCTGTTTTTTTGTTGCATTTTTCTTTTTGTTATGATATAATAGAAAAAATGTGGTTTCGTGGGGACAGTAATAATTTTGAAAGGCAGACTTTTTATGTTTTCATTAGCACCGATTTTTACAGATCATCTTCTTTTGCAGCGGAATAAAAATATTGCAATTTTTGGCAATGGTACTCCCGGTGAACAAATCACCGTTTCGATTCCAGAGCGAAATCTTTCTGCAATTTGCACTGTGGCAATAAATGGGAAATGGCGTGTTACTTTGCCTAGCACCGGTGCTGGAATGAACTGTACTTTAACTGCATCGAGCACAGAAAATCATTATGTTTTCTCAGATATAGCATTCGGCGAGGTCTGGCTGGCTGGTGGACAGTCAAATATGGAGTTTATGCTACAGAATGAAAAGTATGGGCAAGCAGAGTTGGAAAAATGTGAAGAATCCAATGTGCGGTATTTTCAAGTACCAAGAAATACATTTCAAGACGAGGCGTATGAAGCGGATCTTGAGAAAGCATGCTGGGAATTGCCGTCGAAGGAAACCGCTGGGACTTGGTCGGCAGCGGCATATTTGGCGGCAAAGGAATTGGCAGAGCAATTGGGTGTGACGGTTGGTATTATTGGCTGCAACTTTGGCGGTTCATCGGTTAGCTGTTGGCTGCCGGAATCGGATTTGGAAGATATTTCTGCCGGTCATGCCTATTTGGAGGACTATCAAAGGGAGACAGAGGGAAAAACAGATGAGGAAATGATTGCAGAATATGATGAATACTTGGTATATTATGAGCAGTGGTCGAAGAAAATGGAAAAATGTTACAGAGAAGATGGTAATATGTCGTGGGATGAAATTATTCGTCGCTGTGGGGAGAATAAATGGCCGGGACCGATGGGCATAAAGAGTCCTTATCGTCCATCTGGAATGTATCATGCTATGCTACAGCCGATTTTACCGTTTACGTTAGCAGGTGTATTTTACTACCAAGGAGAAAATGACGACCACCGCCCAGACACTTATGAAACGCTGTTGCGTCAATTGGTGCTTCGCTGGCGAACGGATTTTGAAAATGATAATTTACCTATCGTGTTGGTACAGCTTCCAATGTTTGCTTATGCTGACACGCCGGAGAATGCGTCTTGGAGTAAAATTCGTCTGGCACAATATCGGGTATTCCATTTTATGCGAGAAATGGGACTCGTTGTGGCATTGGATCAAGGCGAATTTGGAAATATTCACCCAATTAATAAGCATGCAATAGGACATCGTCTGGCTTTGCAAGCGGCGTATCTCAGTTATGGACTTTCAGCTGAATCAGCGTTTGGACCGCTGATGCAATCTTTTACACCGGAGGCACATGGCGTTAAAGTTTTCTTTTCTAATGCAAAAGACGGATTGGAATTTCACGGAGAGCCAGAACTGTTCGAGCTTGCTGGCTCTGACGGGATTTATTATTCAGCACAGGCAGAAATTGATGGGAATGCAGTTTATTTGACTAGCACTGAAGTGGTGAATCCTACAGCGGCACGTTATGCATGGCGTAATTACGGAGCGGTGACGCTTTACGGAAAGAATGGTATTCCTGTGGCACCGTTTATAATTCATTGGTAAAATGTATAAATTTTGACTTTCCGACACATACTTGAAAGTGAAAAAACATTCCACATATCGCAGGAGGAATGGTAAATGGTAAAAGGTGTAAACAAAAAAATTATCGAAATCAACCATCCGGATAGTCTATATTTTGATAGAGCCGTATTTTATTTAAAGCCGGATGTGACGGAATTTTCACCGCAGCTTTCACAGGCAGATGCCAATATGTTTTTGTCTGAAGTGTCGCCAAAGGATTTATCAAAACGTCGCTATGGATGGATTCGAACACTGGTGCTGATTATGCTAAGTTGTATTGGAACTGTACTATTATGTAAAATATTGTAAGATATTGATATTGGAAAAGTAAAAAAAGGATATTTTTTGAGCGGTGTTGGTTATAATGCATAAAGGCATTCACGAACACCGTAATTTTTTTTGTAAAAATGCTATTTCTTTATTTCTTTTTGTAACCCTCTTGTAATTTTTTGAAAGTTGTGTTATAATAGAATGTATGAAAAATGTGGATATCCGTAATAGGAGTGAATTGTATATGTCCCAAAATCGAAAAAACACATCAAAATCAAGCATATATTCTCGGAGAGAATATTGTGCATCTGAAAATGAACGAGAAGACAACAATTATATTGCCGGAAGAAATCCAGTGATGGAGGCATTGAAAAGTGGCATGGAAATTGATGCTGTGTATGTCAACCGAGAAAGTGGTGGTTTACAGGAAATTATTCATCGTGCAAAGGAACGAGAAATTCCCGTCAAGATTGTCACTGATGCAAAGCTCACGCAAATGACCGATGGTACAGTACATCAAGGCGTTGTAGCAGAAGGGGCATGTGCGAAATATGTCACAGTAGAGGAATTATTGGAGATGGCAGCTGGAAAGAATGAGTCGCCACTATTGATTATTTGTGACGGTATTCAGGATCCACACAATTTGGGGGCGATTATTCGAACGGCAGAGGCTGCAGGAGCACACGGTGTCATTTTACCCAAACGGCGAAGTGCATCTTTAACAACAACTGTTGAGAAAACTTCTGCGGGGGCAGTGAGTTGGTTGCCAGTGGCACGTGTTTCGAATTTGGTGTCCACTATGGAATGGCTGAAAAAACAAGGTGTTTGGATTTATGGTACAGATGCATCAGGATTGGACTACACGAAAGTGGATTTTACCGGTGGTACAGCAATTGTTATTGGGTCGGAAGGATTTGGTGTGAGTCGCTTGGTCGGAAAAACGTGTGATGCAATGCTAAGCTTACCGATGCGTGGAAAAGTAAATTCACTGAATGCATCTGTTGCTGCTGGGATTTTTTTGTATGAGGCGGTAAGGCAGCGATTGCAGTAAAAAACAATTGGAAATGGAATAAAAGGATAAATAATATGGCAAAATTTACAATAGAGGATATTCTGGAAGAGTATAGTCCGGATGGAAAACGTAGCAAAATTCAACGGGATGCGGATCAGCCGTTGGCACATGGAACGTTAGAAACGGAGAAACTGCTTTCTGCGGCGACGTCTGATCGACCGTTGCCTGATATACAATCCGGATATCATCATGTAACGAAGAAAGCAGAATCACAAGAAGAACTTGTAGATATTAAATCAACAATTTCGAATATTAAAGCGAAAAAGGATGCACAGACAGCATTGAATCTTGGCGGTTCGCCGTTGATTCGGGAACACTTTCCGACACAAGAACTAAAACGAGAGGCAGTGTCCTACATCAAATCTGGCAGAGGTAGTTATGAAGATCAAAAGATTTCCAGTGAATCTTATGATAGTGCGGTTAAACTGACACCGACAAATTTAGAAGTGACGGAAACGATGAATAATCATAAGCCACAGATTCGGGAGATGCAAGATTCTACACGAGCCAAAGAAAAACGTCGAAAGAGAAAGCACCGGCGTTCTGTAGTGGAATCAAATTATGAAGAAAATTCTATCATAGGTGTCATTCCGAAGCCAAAGCCAAAGTTGATGGAAGAAAAAAATTCTTCGAAAAAAAAGATGGACGTATTGCAGGAAGAACTGCCCGGTGAAGAGGATAAGCCGACTTCGCTTCGCTCCATGCGTCAAAAATCTTATCGACAGATGGGTGAATCCAATCATACGCCGGATAATATGGAACAGGTTTGGAATACGCTTTGTAACTTGCGTAATGTGATATTTGTACGCTGCATCATACTTCTTCTTCTGACATTGGTGAGTGCTGGTTTAGAAATCAGTCTACAAGCGGAAAATCATGTTCTCCATGCATGGACAGAAAGTTTAACAGCAAGGGCAATTGCTGGTATTGAAGTGGGCTTGGCAGCTATCGGTATTGGTGTATCATTTCCGACGATAAAAAAAGGTTTGTTGCATATTTTTCAACTTCATGCGGATAGTGACAGTATGGCGGCAATTCCAATGGTAATTGCCACAATTGGCGCACTTTTGGTACTAATAAGATCGGATGCGTTGGCACATGAAATGGTTCATTTGTATGTTCCCTGTGCGTTGCTGGCAATGTTTTGCAATGCAATTGGGCGGCTTTTTGTGGTACGGCGTGCATTGCGAAATTGTCGAGTTTTGTCGAAAGAGACACAAAAGCGAGTGCTGTCTTATGTGTCACAAGAGGAGATGGCGGAATTACTTACAAGAGGAATCATTCATGATGTTCCTATTGTTGCTGCAGTACGGAAGGCGGATGCGCTTTGCGACTTTTTGCGATATACGTATTCTTGTGATATGGCAGATACGATGTGCTGTACGATGACACCGATTAGTTTTATTGTATCGCTTGTTTTGTCACTATTTTTGACGTTTGTTCAACTTGGTACAAATTTCAGTTTGACTTGGTTTTGTGTGCTGTTTTCTATGCTTTCATTATTTTTGACAGCTTGTTGCTGTTTAGCAAGTGCATTGATTTCCAATTTACCACTGGAATGGGAATCCAAGCGAGCGTCTAATTCTGGAAGTGCACTTTTGGGATATCAAAGTGCAGATGACTTTTTTGATGTCAATGCGCTTTTGGTAGATGCAGGTGAACTTTTTCCTACCGGTTCTGTACAAATTGCCGGATTGAAGATGTTCACCGGTGCGAAGGTGGATGAGGTGTTACTAGATGCGGCAAGTTTAGCACATCACGCTGGAAGTATATTAAAGGGAGCATTTGAGGATATGATTCCCGATCATGAAGTATTGCGGTCGGTGGATCAATTTGTATGTGAGGATGGTTTAGGACTGTGTGGATGGATTGCTAATCGGCGTGTTTTATTCGGCGGACGAGAAATGATGGTGAGTCACAACATTGAAGGATTGCCGGCAAAACCACGAGAAGCAAAAATAGCGGAAACAGAAGGCGAAATTGTCTATTTATCTGTGAGCGGCGTATTATCTGCGATGTTTACAGTACGTATTACAGCAGACGCTGCAATCCAGCGTAAAATGCGTGTATTGAAGCAAGAGAATATTTCTTTGGTAATTCGCTGTGTAGATCATTGTGTAACACTACATCGCATCAATCAGCTGCTTCAATATCCGGAGAATCTCATGAAAATTTTACCAGCGTCTATGCATCATCTATTCCAGCACGAAACGTCAGATTTGGGGTGCATCAGTGCGTCTATGACTGTGGGAAACGAAGGATTTGGTGCTGCACAGTTGTTGTTAGGCGCAAAACGAGTTCGACGTGCTTCGGTTATAGGCGTGATTATGCAAGTGATTTCTGCACTGTTGGGACTGGTTCTGGCGACGATTCATATTTTTACTGGTGCATATGAAACAATGACAGCGCAATTTTTTCTTGTTTATCACCTGGTTTTAACGTTAATTACAATCATGGCGGTTAAAATAAGGAATTGAGGATTCGTGATTTCAAAAGTGATATCTGAAGACCTTAGGAAGGAGGTCGTTTGAAGTGGGAAAAAATAAAAATGGAAAGAATACCGATGGAGAAGAAACGGTTTTTTTTCAAGCCGCAAATGATGGAAAAAGCACAGACGCATATGATACTCGTGAATTGAGTGCAGATCAGATTCGGCAGCAAGCAGCTGCACAAAATCGAATGGCGCAAAATGGATATGTTGGGAATGGCTATGAAAATGTTAATTCTCAAAATGGCTATTCACAAAACAATCCCTATTCTTACAATACCTATGGGCAGCCACCGAATTATAGAACGCAAAACAATAGGCAGTATTATAATAATGGGCAGTATTATAACAATGGGCAAAATTATGGCGGAGTAAATAATAATAATTATCGTTCCAATCGAAACAACGCCAGTGCATCATCCCGTCCGCAAAATCAGCCGTATTACTATAATAATAACAGTAATCAAAGCAATCAACAAAAGCGTAAGATTTCATTACGGCAAGCGAGCGGTGGCAAGAGAAGAAAACGAAAAAATCCAAATGGTTCTTTTGTAGGTCGATTGCTTAAAACGGTTTGCATTATTATTGTAATGTTGTTTGTGCTGTACTCTGCAATTGCATTGATTGGAATATTGAGTATGGATCGTGTTTCTGCAGGAGATCGGAGTTACACCGATGGCAGTATGGACGAATCTTATGTGAAAAGCGTTTTGGTCATTGGCGTAGATTCTCGTGATCCGGAGGAGGACCAAGGCAGAAGTGACTCGATGATCCTAGTTTCCATTAATTCAAAAACGAATGATATCTATATGACTTCATTTATGCGAGATGCTTATGTACAAATTCCAGGTTACGGAAGTGGTAAGCTGAATGCGGCGTATTCTTATGGCGGTGCAGAGCTGTTGATGGATACTCTAGAATATAATTATGACATTAGCATTGATGATTATGTATTGTTTACATTTGAAGCATGTGCAGATGTTATTGATGCAGTTGGTGGCATTGAAATGACAATTTCCGATGAAGAGGCAGAGACAATCAATGAAATTTTAATCAGTGAGGTTAATGAGATTATGGGGGACGATCAAGATGACGATCTGCTGGACGGTGGTGGAACGCTGACACTGAATGGAAAGCAGGCACTTTCTTATAGTCGAATTCGTTATGTGGGGAACGCAGATTTCGAGCGTACCGAAAGACAACGTTCTGTTATGCAAGAGGTCATAGAAAAAGCAATGGCAAATCCCATTCGACTCGTATCCATTTGTTTGACGGCATTGCCAGAGTTGACGACAAATATGTCGATCCTGTCGTTATATTCTTATGTTGTAATATCTCCATTTCAACTCGCTTTTTATGATTTGGAGCAACAGCGTATTCCAGCAGACGGAATGTATTCAGATGCGACGATTGATGGCGAATCTGTACTGGAAATTGACTTTTCTGCGGCACAAGAATTATTGAAGGACACCGTATATAGCGATTGATTGGAACAGATTTTTTTCGAAGGAGTCCGTTTCCTATTTTGCATAATCAAAGGAAGCCTCGCATATTTTTATGATGTGAGGTGAGCAATATGAAATCAAAGGTAGCAACATTTGGGAAAAAGGTGCTTTGTATGCAAACGTTTCTGCAAATGTGTGGAAATCGGGAGTTATATTTGGAAAATTGTCGACGTATTATCGAATATCATGATATTCGCATTGTTGTGGAAACCGATGAATTTCGTATGGAAATATGGGGCAACAATTTGCTGACTGACAGTCGCTCGCCGGATTGTCTGTTAATTACTGGAGAAATTCAAACCATTCAATTTATACCATTGGGTGTATATGATGAAAAGCTTTGAACAACAACTGCGTGGAGAATATCTGGGGCAAGCGAGTGGTGGAAAACTTTATCGTTTTATTAACGCACTACATCAGAAAAATCTAGAATGTCGTAGGCAGCGTTGTCAGGGAGATACGTATTGCTTTTTGATTGTGGAGGCAAAACGTAGTCAGGCAGAAAAAATTGCAAAGCAATACGGTGCTGCCATTCAATGGACACCAAGAAAAACGTTGCGATATTTCCTGCGACGTTATCGGTTTCGCTTTGGTGTCCCTATTGGTGTACTTCTTTCAATGGGATTATTGTTTTACGGCTCAAATATTGTCATGCAGATTGAAATTATCGGGAATAGCAATGCGACAAATGCTGAAATTTTGGCGATTTTGGCGGAACAGGGTGTAAAACGAGGAAGCTGGATTCCAAAAATTGATTTTACTGCTTGTGAGCATAAATTGCGAGCAGATGTGGAGGAACTGTCGTGGGTGGGAATCCGTCATACAGGAAATTGCCTGGTAGTAGAAGTGACAGAGGCAACACCAGAGCCAGAAATGTCGGAGACGAGAGTGTCTTGCAATATTGTTGCCAGTCAGAATGCAGAAATTGTGTCGCTTTCTGTATATACAGGGTATACGATGCATCTGGTGGGCGATTATGTCCGAAAGGGTGATTTGTTGGTGAGCGGTGTAGTCATGGATGAAACGGGTCATCTTTCCATACGACACGCCACTGGTAGTGTAACTGGCATATATACGCAAGTACAGACGTTTCATTGTGATTATGTGCAAGAAGTACGTACTGCCACAGGCGTTTCCACAATGAGGAAATATTTGGATCTTTTTACATGGCATATTCCCCTTGGTAGTACAGAAAATCCGTATGAGGACAGTATACAGACGGAAAATTACTGTTGGTTTTCTCTTTTCGGAAAAGAATTGCCTATTGGAATTTATCGAAAGACGTTTCAAGAATACCGTATACATACGATTACGTTTACATTGGAGGAAGTAGAACAAAATTTAACAGAACAACAACAATGATTTGAAGAAAACTTCTTTCAAGATGTGGAAATGGTAGAAATGGAAACAGAAACGATAGAAACAGAAACTGAACTAATGCGAACAATTACTTATAAATTACAAGGAGAAGTGGGTGAAATACAGGAGCTTTATATAGCGGATGAGTAAAGCATAATGTGGAATGTTTTATAAAATATGTATAGAAATTGCGTAGCTTTTAGCATAAAAAAAGTATTACTTACAGCTTGATATTTGTACGGATTATGTGTATAATAAATTTAAGGATTCTATTGCATTTTGCAGAAGATGTGGATCTTCTAAAAAAGCATCAGCGACATACTTTTGTGATACTCATGTAAATGACTTGACTTTTTACATGGGTTGTGTTATACTAAATAAAAATAAGTAGTTCTAAAAGTTCATGTGATATGTGATTTTTAGGAATACTTCAAAAAGATAGAAACAGTAAAGGGGCTAAAAAATTGGAAATTAAAAAATCGGGAAATTATAAAATTGCAGTAGCCGGAACTGGCTATGTTGGCTTATCCATTGCAACATTGCTTGCACAACACAATCAAGTAATGGCAGTGGACATCATACCGGAAAAGGTGGATTTGATTAATCAAAAAAAATCACCAATTCAAGATACGTATATTGAGAAGTACTTGGCTGAGAAGAAACTGAACTTGGTTGCAACACTGGATGCGAAAGCGGCGTATACGGATGCGGATTTTGTGGTGATTGCCGCACCGACAAACTATGATTCTGAAAAAAACTTTTTTGATACGTCAGCAGTGGAGAACGTCATTGATTTAGTGATAACATATAATCCAAATGCATTTATGGTGATTAAATCAACTGTGCCTGTTGGATTTACAAAGAATATTCGGGAAAAGACTGGCAGCAAAAATATTTTGTTTAGTCCGGAATTTTTATGGGAATCAAAGGCATTGTATGACGATCTTTACCCAAGTCGTATCATCGTAGGGACAGACAAAGAAGATGCACGATTGATGGAAGCGGCGCATATGTTTGCGGCATTGCTGCAGGAGGGTGCAGCAAAAGAAAATATCGATACGCTATTCATGAATTTTACGGAGGCAGAGGCAATTAAGCTCTTTGCCAACACTTATTTGGCATTGCGTGTGTCATATTTTAACGAGTTAGATACTTATGCTGAGATGAAGGGATTGGATACAAAACAAATCATTTAGGGTGTTTGTCTGGATCCTAGAATTGGAACACACTATAATAATCCGAGCTTTGGATATGGCGGCTATTGTCTGTCAAAGGATACAAAGCAGCTGCTTGCCAATTATGCTGATGTACCAGAAAACCTGATTGAAGCAATTGTTGAAAGCAATCGTACCAGAAAGGATTATATTGCCGATCGTGTGCTACAAAAAGCTGGATACTATTCTTATGGTGAGGACAATAATTATAATTGTAAAAAAGAGAAAAAGATTGTTATTGGTGTATATCGACTGACAATGAAGTCGAACAGTGACAATTTTCGACAGTCTTCTATTCAAGGGATTATGAAGCGTGTTAAGGCAAAGGGCGCGGAAGTTATTGTGTACGAGCCTACGTTGGAAAACAACAGCACATTTTTTGGAAGTATTGTGGTAAACGATTTGACATCATTTAAAACGAGGAGCAATGTTATCATCGTCAATCGCTATGATCCTTGTTTAGATGATGTGTGGGATAAGGTTTATACGAGAGATATTTTTATGAAAGATTAATGGATTGCGTTATATGGGAAGAAAGGACAGTAGAAATGGCGAAAAAGGGAAAAATTGTAAAAGAAAGAGAAGATATTAAGGTTTGTTTTGCGGCTTCTTCTGGTGGTCATTTTGAGCAATTGTCCATGTTGAGACCAATGATGGAAACATATGATAGTTTTATCATTACGGAAGAAACGGATTATAATGCATTAAAATCCTCTATGGAGAAAGTATATTATATGCGTCAGGTGAATCGGAAGGAACACATGGCTTTATTTTGTATGATGATAAATTTTTTTCGATCGTGTCGAATTTTTCATAAGGAAAAACCGGATGTCGTCGTTTGCACTGGTGTATTGGCGATGATTCCGATTTGTCTTATTGCAAAACTAATGAGAAAGAAATTGATATATATCGAATCATTTGCAAAAGTCACAACACCTACGGAAACTGGCAGATTGATGTATCGGATTGCAGATCAATTTTATGTACAATGGGAGTCCATGTTGGAGGTGTACCCAAATGCGATTTATCTTGGGGGTATTTATTGATGATTTTTGTTACAGTTGGATCGCAAAAATTTCAATTTGATCGACTTTTAAAGGCAATTGATGATCTAGTAGAAAAAAAAATCATTTCTGAAGAAGTATTTGCACAGATTGGCTATTCTGAATATTTGCCTCAGTATTATGCATATGCAAAATTTTTAAATTGTACCGAATTTGAAGAGAAAATTGCTGCATCAGATCTTGTTATTACCCATGGCGGAACTGGTGTGATCATGAAATCGGTAAAAAGTGGAAAAAAGGTAATTGCGGTACCAAGATTGGTACGGTATCATGAACATGTGGATGATCATCAGATGCAATTAATAGAGCAATTCACAAACAGCAATTTGATTTCCAGCTGCTTGGATTTAGACAAGCTTGGGGATGTGTGTCTAGAAACAAGAGAAAAGATGTTTGCATCGTACCAATCAAATACAGAAAATATTATAAATTCGATTTGTCAATATATTGATCAAATTTATTTAGGAGATGTAAAATGAAATTTTTTATAGTGTCAAATATGTTTCCAGATGAAAAGCACCCATCTTATGGAATATTTGTAAAGCATTTTTGCGAGCAGCTGGACTCTTTACAAATCGCTTATGATACAAGTGTCATGAAACAAGCGGATAATCCAATTCAAAAGCTATTGCACTATATGAAGTTTTATGTAGGAACTGTCGTGCGTATGCTGTTTGTTTCATATGATGCGGTCTATGTGCATTACGCTTCGCATAGTTCGCCACCGGTTCTATTTGCAAATAAATTGAGGAAGAAAAAAATTTTTGTCAATGTGCATGGTAGCGACGTAGTGCCAGAAAATCCAAAGCAAGAAAAAATGCAAAAATATACGCAAGCAATTTTGAAAGTGTGTGAAACTGTAGTTGTACCAAGTGTTTACTTTCAAAATTATACAGTAGAAAAATATCATCTGGCGGACAAACGTGTTTTTGTATATCCTTCAGGTGGCATTGATAAGAATATGTTCTATATGGCTTCGCCGGAAAAGAAGCAAGAATTAAGGGCGTCGTTTGGATTTTTTGAAAAACGACCGGTTTTTGCGATGATTGGAAGAATCAGTGTCGGAAAAGGATGGGATGTTTTTTTAAAAGCAATTTCCATCTGTGTCAAGAAAAATCTATGTGCAGATTTTTTGATTTTGGGAAAGGGTGCAGAATCGCAGCAGTTATTGCAACTATGCGATATACTAGCATTGACAGAATATGTGAAAATAATCGATCAGCTTGTGTCGCAGGAGCAGTTGGCGAATTGGTATAATGCTGTTGACTATTTTGTTTTTCCAACCAAAAGAGAAGGGGAAAGCTTAGGTCTTGTTGCAATTGAGGCGATGGCATGTGGAACGCCAGTGATTTCTAGTGATTTTGCTGCACCAAAATATTATGTACAAGAAAATAAGAATGGATTTCAGTTTCAAGTTGATAATGCAGAGGCGTTGAGTGAAAAGATAGAAACGTGTATCGATGTATTTTCTACTTCGGCATATGATGTACTTTGCCAGAATGCGATTCAGACTGCAAGTGCTTTTTATCTGGAGAATATTCGACAGGACTTGCAAAATATTTTAGAAAATTAAGTTATAATAAGTTATAAATAGTGTGATGGGGAAATTAGTATGAAATATATTTTAAAAGAAAAGTATGATAGTGCATATAATGCAGGATCCAAGGCGAGAGATGATGTGGAGCAAATTGTGCAAAGTCTTTCGTACCAGGATTTAGATTTTATATATAAGGATGATTGTTATTCCAAATCGGCTTGGCATAAGCTTTTGAAAAATGTAAATTGTTTTTTGGGATGGCATAGGGTTTCGAAAAAGTTGCAAAATGGCGATGTCTTACTGATTCAACATCCAATGCAAAGTGGGGTGTATGCATCGAAATGGATGCTGCCTCGTGTAAAAAAAAAGAAGCAGTTAAAATTGATTGCAGTGATTCATGATTTGCCCAGTATGCGTGGCTTGAAATGCGACAATACAGCAAAGATACATGATTTTCAAATTTTGCAAGAGTATGATTGTGTAATTTCGCACAATTCCAAAATGACTGCCTTGTTAAGCAAAAATTATCAAATTTCTTCCGAGAAAATCGCAAATTTAGAGATATTTGATTATTTATATGAGGGGATGCTACCGATTCGGAAGTTTGATCGTTCTGTTGTAATTGCAGGAAATTTGAATTTTGAAAAATGTCCTTATGTTCGGGATTTTTTGCAGCAGTATCAAGGCGAAGTACATCTCTATGGCGTTGGAATTCAAGAGCAAAAGGGGTGGTATGACCGGATTCATTATCATGGTGCATTTCCACC
Source organism: Ruminococcus sp. (assembly GCA_021201755.1). Taxonomy (GTDB): domain Bacteria; phylum Bacillota; class Clostridia; order Oscillospirales; family Ruminococcaceae; genus Ruminococcus_C. The sequence goes on from JAJQEI010000037.1 coordinate 364,382, forward strand.
AAGTGAATTGCCACTTCAGCTGAAAGGTTCCTTTGGTATCGTGTGGGATGGAATATCAATAGAATCCTGTGCAGGATCGACGGGTACGTACTTGAAATATAATAATCCGCATAAAACGTCGCTGTATCTGTCTGCCGGAGTGCCGGTTGTTGTTTGGGAACAGGCAGCAATGGCTGATTTTGTTCGGAAACATCACGTTGGTATTGTGGTATCTTCCTTGTTGGATTTAGAGAAGCAGATACAAAATATTTCGGAAGAAGAATATCAAGAAATGGTAGATCATGTCATGCAGATTTCTGAGATGCTTCGGGATGGCATTTTCTTGAAAACGGCATTGCGTCAATGCGAAGGAATGTGATTTTTGAGTATGCAATCAATTGTTAAAGTGTCAAAGCAAAAAGGTATAAAAATCAAAGATATTTCGATTTCTAAAGATAAGCTATTTTTGTTTTTTCAATATATTTTTGCATTTTCTTTGATTTTAAATACACGTTCTGTTTATGTACACACGCCAGCGATGGATTGGATGAATAATTTCGTCGTTTTATTAATGGCTTTTGCGGTGGCTGGGTGTGTACTGACCAAAAATAAGTTTTCACGGGAACGTACTACTTGGACGTTGATGATCGCTGTCGGTGTTTTTTTGTATCTTTTGCTGTTTTACGTCGTGGATCCATATAAGGATAGCGTTTTTTTGAAAATTATAATGGAAGTTATGGTGCTCTTACTGTATTGTTTTCTAGTGGAGGACAGAATGCAGGATACCATGCAGAAATTTTCAAATATAGTCGTTGTGATTGCAGGTATCTCCCTTTTCTTTTGGATATTCGGCTCTCTCTTGGATTGGATTCCATCAACGGGTACTTGGATTTTAGATTGGGGCAGTGCAAGCGGAGATGCAAAGGGGAACATTCAAGTTTATTATGGTATTTATTTTGAAACGCAAACCATCTATCTTTCTGGGATTGGAAGAATCATTCGAAATACAGCCATTTTTACAGAAGCACCGATGTGCAGCTTGGTGTTCTCGCTGGCATTTTTGGTTGAGATTTATTTGCGCAAAAAAAAGCGGATTCTCGTATGTGTGATATTGGTGTTGGGCATCATATCCACAACTTCTACGACAGGAATCGCAATTGTGGTATTGGCACTTGGAATAAAAATTATGTTAAAGCGTGGGCTAAGGTCATCCAAAAGCTGGTTCAGCATGATTGCGAAGAGTGTTTTGATTCTATTGCTTTGTTTACTCGTTGCTTTGATTGTTTTTTATTTTCTTTCGACAAAGTTGAATTCGAGTGCATCTGCTTCTGGTGCTTCTCGATTATATGATTTTGTCAATGGTTTTCGGGCATGGTTTGGAAAACCGATTTTTGGGTATGGTTATGGCACAAGTGCACTTGTATTAGAATATGGAAATTATGGCTTCTCGAATTCAATTATTCCAATTTTGACCCAAGGCGGATTGTATTTATTTTTATTATATCTTTTTCCTATTTTTTGGGGTGTCACTATTTGTATATTGGGAAAGGATTGGAATAAACTGATATTTTATTTGCTGTTTTTGGTGATGTTTGTAATAACGATTATACCATTTCAAAATCTTACATTCTATTTTCTTTTGACAATGGTGGCTACAAGAGGGAAAGTGTCAGAGTAAAAATCACGAAAAAGGAGGAGATTACCATGCACCAACAGCAAAATTTGGTTAGTGTGATTATTCCAGTTTATTGCGTCCCAAAAGAATACATTGAAATTTGCGTCAAGAGTTTTCTTGTGCAAACCTTTTCTAACATCGAAATTATTTTGGTAGATGATGGTACGCCGGATGATGGTGGTGAAATGTGCGATGCGCTTGCGGAACGTTATGAGAATTGCATCTCAATTCATCAAGAAAATAGGGGCGTTTCGGCAGCGAGAAACAAAGGCTTGGATAATGCATCCGGTAATTGGATTATGTTTGCAGATCCGGATGATTATGTAGAGAAGAATATCGTGGAGATGTTACTGCAAAATTGTGATGCAGAAACAGATATTGTATGTTGTTGCTGTAAAGTGCTTTTGGATGATAAAAAAGAGAATAATTCTTTTTTTGCAGGAGATCGCACTTATCGAACGCTTGTAGAGAAAAAAGAATTATTTATGCAGCTATTGCAAGCGGACTATCACCAGCCACAGAAGGCATATACAGCGATAGGAGTGCCTTGGGGAAAGCTCTATCGGAAGGAATTTCTAGAACGGCATCATCTTCGATTTGATTTGGATTTGCGTAGAATGCAGGACAACCTTTTTAATATGTATGTGTTCCATGCTGCTAGATGGATACGATATATTGATAGACCATTGTATATTTATCGATATGCACATTTGCAGGGATATCAGGAAGACTACAATCCTCGAAATTTGGATATCAATATGTACATTATTCAAAAAAGAAAACAATGTTTGGAAGACACGAATTTGATTCAGGACAGCGAACTGTATCGAGCATATTTGATGGAAGCCTTTACGAAAATGAAAGTAATCTTTCGGTTTGGTCCGTTACATATGAAATATCCGGAATCATGGAATCAGCAGAAAAAAGAAGCAAGTCGAATCCGTACGCTACCTAAAATAGAAATGTTAATGGGAGAATTGAAACGAACATCAGTTTTGACAGAAGCAACGGATAAGGTGATTTATACGTTGATAGATCATAAGCAATGGAAGTTGCTGCAGTGGTTATGGAGCATTAAACAGCATATGGAATAATGTAAAGGGGGAGTATATCATGAAAGGAATTATTCTCGCTGGTGGGAAAGGCACACGTCTTTATCCGAATACGATTTCAGTGAGCAAACAGCTGCTGCCAATTTATGATAAACCGTTGATTTATTATCCGCTGTCGGTTTTGCTGCTTGCAGGAATTCGAGATATTTTGTTGATTTCTACGCCGACAGATATACCGAATTATCAAAAATTATTGGGTGATGGTGAAAAACTGGGAATTCACATTTCCTATAAAATCCAAGATCATCCTCGTGGCTTGGCGGATGCGTTTGTTTTGGGTGCAGATTTTATTGGCAATGACAGTGTGTGCCTTGTTTTAGGAGATAATGTTTTTTACGGAAAAGATTTAACCGCACTATTGACAAAGGCGATGCATCAGGCGGAAGCATATGGTGCAGCGGTTTTTGGTTTCCTAGTCAAGGATCCGACGGCATTCGGCGTTGTGGAATTTGATAAACAGCATAAAGTGATTTCGATTGAAGAAAAGCCGGAACATCCCAAGTCAAATTACGCTGTACCGGGACTTTATTTTTATAATAATGATGTTGTGGCAATTGCGAAGGATGTGAAGCCGTCTCCACGAGGGGAAATTGAGATTACATCAATTAACAATTACTATTTACAACAAGGTCGGCTTCAGGTAACGCTGATGGGGCGTGGTATTTCTTGGCTAGATACTGGGACGCCAAAGGGAATGCACAAAGCGGGTGATTTTGTAAAAATGGTACAGGAGATGCAGGGCTTTTATATATCTTGTATTGAAGAAATTGCATGGCACAGAGGGTTTATTTCGACAAAACAATTGCAAAAGCTAGGCGAAAATTTACGTATGACAGAATATGGGCAATATATTTTGTCACTTGTGGAGGGAAAATCATGACGATAATTGTTACAGGTGGAGCTGGATTTATTGGCTCGAATTTTGTGCTTTATATGTTGAAAAACTATTCGGAAGATCGGATCATTTGTTTGGATAAGTTGACTTATGCAGGTAATTTATCGACTTTACAGTCTGTGATGGATCATCCGAATTTTCGTTTTGTTAAGGCGGATATCTGTGACAGAGAGACAGTGTATCAGGTATTTGAAGAAGAGAAGCCGAATATTGTGGTCAATTTTGCGGCGGAATCTCATGTGGATCGTTCCATTGAAGATCCCGGTATTTTTTTGCAGACCAATGTTATGGGTACGGCTGTTCTTATGGACGCTTGCCGGAAATATGGCATTCAGCGGTATCATCAGGTTTCCACAGATGAGGTGTATGGAGATTTGCCATTGGATCGACCAGACTTATTTTTTACGGAGACGACACCACTTCACACAAGCTCTCCGTATAGTGCATCGAAAGCAAGCGCAGATTTACTTGTGATGGCATATTATAGAACCTACGAATTGCCGGCGACAATCAGTCGTTGTTCCAATAATTATGGACCTTATCATTTTCCGGAAAAATTGATTCCGCTAATGATTATCAATGCATTGTCGGATAAGCCTTTGCCGGTTTATGGTAAAGGTTTGAATGTTCGTGACTGGCTCTATGTGGAGGATCATTGCCGTGCAATCGATCTGATCATTCACAAGGGGAAGACTGGAGAAGTGTATAACGTTGGCGGACACAATGAATGGCGAAATATTGATATTGTAAAGTTAATTTGTAAGGAACTAGGTAAACCGGAAAATCTGATTACTTATGTGACTGATCGCAAGGGTCATGATATGCGCTATGCCATTGATCCGACTAAGATTCATGACGAGCTTGGCTGGCTGCCAGAAACGAAGTTCGAAGATGGCATTCAAAAGACAATTCAGTGGTATTTGAGTCATCTGGAATGGTGGAGTGAGATTATTTCGGGTGCGTATCAGGGATACTATGAGCGAATGTATGGTGATAGATAAAATGGAGAATATAGCTGCAAATTCTGAAATACAAGTGACAGTGTTTTGTATCACCTATAATCAGGAAAAATATATTCAAAAAACGTTGGAAGGATTTGTTTCACAAAAAACTGCATTTCCTTTCGAGGTGTTAGTTCATGATGACGCTTCAACTGACGGTACAGCTGAGATTATCCGTGCATATGAAAAAAAATATCCAAAAATCATCAAACCAGTTTATCAAAAGAAAAATCAATATTCTCAAGGTGTTAAAATTATTTCGAGTATTTTGATGCCGAAGGCAAAAGGCAAATACTTTGCTTTTTGTGAGGGAGACGATTATTGGTGCGATGATTTGAAATTGCAAAAGCAATTTGACATTATGGAACAAAATTCAAATTGCAGTATCTGTGTTCACAAGGTGCAGTGTGTAAACGAAGATGGAACACAAAACGAAAGAGTGATTCCAGAGAAAATGTATCAATTGCAAGACGGCTTGCAATCAAAAGAAAAAATAGCAGATTGTATTTTTCGGATAGCTGGTTATCCGTTTCACACGAGTTCTTTTTTTCTTCGGCGTGAAGTTATGGTTGAGCGAGAAAAGAATAAACCAAAGTATGCGGATTATTTTAATGGAGATCAAAGGTGGATTCGCTATGCACTAGATAGTGGTGATTTTTGGTATTTAGATGAAACAATGTCATGTAGAAGATTATGGAGCGAAGGGAATTGGAGTTCTCGATATGAAGAGCAATCAAGCAAAAAGAAGTGCGCACATTGGATTCGATCAATAAAAGGAAATTATATTTATGACAAGGAAGCAGGTGGTACATACCACGATGCGGTATGTCAATGTGAAATTTTTTTAATCAATCGTATTGCATGGCTAGATGCTTCATGCCTAGATGAAGCATTAGAAGCAGCACAAATGACCAAAAAAGAGTGGTTGTCTTATTTGCCACTGAAGGAAAGCATGAAATTTAGAATTGCACAAAGAGCCCCCCAATTTTATAAATTTTTGAGAAAACTGAAGAGCTTGAAATGAAAATATACACCTTTCATGTACATGATTTTAGTCGTGTTTATTTTTAGATAAAGGAAGGAGCCATAAATGTCAAATAAAATTTTAGTCACCCGTTCTTCTATGCCAACATATGAGGAGTATTGTGCGGAAATCAAGGAATTGTGGGATAGCCGCTGGCTTACCAATATGGGTGTAAAGCATAAGGCGTTTCAGGCTGCACTGGAGGAAAAGCTTGGTGTGCCATACGTTTCTCTTTTCACCAACGGTCACTTGGCGTTGGAAAATGTGATTGCTGCAATGCAATTTCCAGATGGCGGTGAGGTGATTACAACGCCGTTTACCTTTACTTCTACAACAAATGCGATTGTACGGAATCGGTTGACACCGGTTTTTTGTGATATTCATGCAACAGATTTTACAATTGATGTAACGAAAATAGAGTCGCTGATTACAGAGAAAACTTGTGCGATTGTTCCAGTTCATGTTTATGGGAATATGTGTGATGTTGAAGCAATTCAGAAAATTGCAGATCGATATCATCTGAAAGTGATTTATGATGCAGCCCATGCATTTGGTGTAACATACAAAGGGAAAAGTTCTGCTTCCTTTGGCGATGCATCCATATTTAGCTTTCATGCAACAAAAGTATTTCATTCTGTAGAGGGCGGAGCAGTTTGCTTTCATGACGAATCACTTGTAGAAGTGTTAAAGGATATCAAAAATTTTGGAATTCGTGGTCCGGAAGAGGTACAGTACATAGGTGGCAATGCCAAAATGAATGAATTCCAAGCGGCGATGGGAATTTGTAATTTACGCCATCTTGATGGTGAAATCGAAAAGCGAAAGGCAGTGGTTGATAGATATTGGATGCACTTAGATCAAGTTGATGGAATTTCTTTGAATCCTATCCAAAAAGATGTAACGTCTAATTATGCCTATTTTCCTGTGGTATTTTGGGAGGATATATTTGGTGCGACACGAGATGAAGTACAAATGGCACTCGCCAACGAGGAAATTGGAGCAAGAAAATATTTCTATCCGTTGACCAATACTTTTGGTTGTTTCCATGGAAGATTTGATGTGAATCTGACACCGACTGCTTTGGATATCAGCAAACGTGTTCTTACATTACCGCTTTATGCAGATTTGTCATTTGAAGATGTTGACAGAATATGTGAAGTTGTGTTAAAATGTAAGAAGTGAGGGGGAACAGGAAACAGCTGTTGATTGGCAGTATCAAAAGCGTAAGGAGCGGAAAGGAAGACTTGGATGGAAGAAAATCAAATCAAAATCAAAACGCTGAGTAATATGATTTGGCGGTTTACAGAACGCTGTGGCGCGCAAGGAGTTGCTTTTGTTGTTTCAATTGTATTGGCTCGATTGCTGACACCAACAGAATATGGTACGGTAGCATTGATTACTGTTTTTACAACCATATTTCAAGTGTTTGTGGACAGCGGTATGGGAAACGCTTTGATACAAAAAAAGAATGCAGATCAGCTTGATTTTTCTTCTGTATTTTATTTTAATATTGTCATGTGCGTTGTTGTCTATGCGATTTTATTTGCGATAGCACCACTTATTGCAAGCTTTTATGATGATCCTTCCTTAACACCTATGGTACGAGTGGTGGGACTGACGATTATTATCGCTGGTTTGAAAAATATACAACAAGCGTATGTTTCAAAGCATCTGTTATTTCGGAAATTCTTTTTTTCCACGTTAGGTGGAACGATCGTTGCTGGCGTTGTTGGAATTGCGATGGCATATCTAGGCTTTGGTGCTTGGGCAATTGTAGCACAGCAGGTAATCAATGTCTTTATTGACACTTGCATTTTGTATATTACAGTCAGATGGAGACCGACAAAACAATTTTCATTGAAGCGGTTAAAACAGCTATTTGGATTTGGTTGGAAACTGTTGGCCTCAAGCTTATTGGATACCGTTTATAATAATTTGCGTTCTCTTATTATCGGAAAATTGTATTCATCGGATGATCTCGCATATTACAATAAAGGAAAACAAATTCCAAACTTGTTTATCACAAATATTAATAATTCTATTGACAGTGTTTTATTCCCCGTTATGTCTCAAGAACAGAATGATGTGACAAGGATAAAATCTATGCTGCGTCGATCGATTAAGACGAGTGTGTATATTCTTGCACCTTTGATGATGGGTATTGCTTTTGTTGCTGAGCCATTGATACGATTGTTGTTGACAGAAAAGTGGCTTTCATGTGTATTCTTTTTACGTATTTTTTGTATTACTTATATGTTCTATCCGATTCATACGGCAAATCTGAATGCGATAAAAGCAATGGGACGAAGTGATCTCTTTTTAAAACTTGAAATTTTGAAAAAAATTGTGGGAATGGCAGCAGTGTTAATTTCCATGTGGTTTGGGGTAAAAGCAATGGCTCTTAGCCTTCTGGTGACGAGCTTACTCAGTCAGCTAATCAATTCATGGCCGAATAGAAGGCTATTGGATTATGGTTATTTGTCACAGTTGAAAGATATTTTACCGGGTATTTTGTTGGCAGTTTTCATGGGGGACTGTGTTTTCCCAATCACATTGCTTGATTTACCAGATATTTTAACATTGGTGATTCAAGTGATTTTGGGAGCTGCAATTTATATCGGTGGTTCGAGATTACTGAAGCTGGAAGAATTTTACTATGTTTTAGATATGATAAAATCAATGATGAAGAAAAGACAGAAAAAGGCAGATTTTGAAACAAGAAACGATTGAAAGTGAAAGGTGTATGATTATGGAGAAAAAGTACAAAATTCTAATTACCGGTGCCTGCGGTGTAACATCACGTTCGGTGGTACGTTCCCTAAATCGCAGTGCTTATTTTAAGGACCAGTGTGAATTTATTGGAACAGACGTGTGCTACAATTTATATGGCATTTATGAGGGACTGTACAGTCGGGTCTATCAGGTTCCGGCGTATCACGCTCCCAATTATCGTGAAGCAATACAGGAAATTATCGATGCACACGATATTGAATATGCTATTATCATTCCGGAACCGGAAGCACTATACTGGAGCAAAAATCCATTTCCGGTGAAGTTTTTCCGCATTCCACCAAAGTTTGGAAGAGCTGTTTTAAGCAAATTACATCTGTATGAGCTTTTGCAGGGTACTGGTTTGACACCAGATTTTCAACTGGTGAATAAGAAAGAAATATTAGAGAGTGCAAATTCTGTAAAGTTGTCTTATCCCATGTGGATTCGGGATTATTCAGAGGGCACTACTTCCGGCATGGGTTCCTTTGCACCGGACAACTATGAGGAGTTGAAAGCGTGGCTTTGTATTAATAAAAAAGTGGATACGTTTATGCTTTCCGAATTTTTACCGGGTCGGAATCTGGCGTGTTTTTTGATGTATGACAATGGAAAGTTGTTGAAATACGGTGTTGCACAAAGAATTGATTATTTGATGGCAAAAGTTGCCGTTTCCGGAATCACAGGAAATACCAGTAGAGGCAAGCTGTTAAATGATGAAAATGTTTTTGATGTCGCACGAAATGCAGTAGAATATGTGGCTTCTACGACGGGCGAAACCATGAATGGATTAGTTGTTGTCGATTTAAAAGAAAATGCTGATGGAAAGCCGATGGTGACAGAAATCAATCTCAGACACGTGGCATTCACGTCTACTTTTGCCAATGCCGGTTTCAATTTCTCAGAATATCAAATGCTTCTGCTTAGTGGTCAAAAGGATTTAATTCCTGATGAATTGACGATGCAGTTCCCAGAGAATAATATCATGCTTCGGGATGTGGACGGATTGCCAATTTATTTGAGTGATTTTGAGGGAATACCATATTCTGTCATGGGATGAGATGTTAGAGAAAATGAGTGGAAAAAACTTCTGGGGGAGGATAGAAGCCTTCTTGAAAAGAACTGCATTTTGGACAACTGATTACTTTCATAAGAAACCGGTTCATAGATATTATGATGATATGAAAAATGTACTCTCGTCCTACGAAAAAGGAAAGGTTATTCAGGAGCAGCATTTGAAAGAAATGTTGGCTTATGCAACGAGGTACTCTCCTTTTTATCAATCTTATAGAGGGAAACCACTGTCGAATTTTCCAGTTGTCAATAAAAATATTTTGATTGAAAATTATGATCAAGTTGCAATTCCAGTGAACAAAATTCCCGGTCAAAATGGTGAATTGTTTATTCAAAGAACAAGCGGAAGTACTGGCAGACCATTTGCAATTCCACAGGATACTGGAAAGAGGAATCGAAGAGTTGGCGAAATAAAATATTTCAATGAAACAGCCGGATTTCGTTCTCATGAGAAATTGGGACAGTGTCGTGTTTGGACAAGTTGGCATCATAAAAATACGAAACAGGAATTTAGAGAGAATATTTATGCCATTCAGGTAAAGCATATGGACGATGCGACTATTTCTGAACTTGTGAAAACAGTGAAGAAACGAAACCTTGTTGCGTTGCGTGCTTATGCCTCTTATTATGAAGCAATTGCACACTATTTTAAAGATGGAAAGGGCAATCTTTCCGATATGAAATCGTTGCGTGTTTGTTTTTCCACGTCTGAAAGTTTATCAGAGTATGCGAAAGATACGTGGCAGGAACTTTGGGGGATTCCAATCGTAGAAACTTATGCAAATGAAGAAGCGGGAATGATGGGACAACAGCAAGTCGATAGTAATGCTTTTTATCTGAATCATTCTGGTTATGTATTTGAATTTTTAAAGTTGGACGAGGATAAGCCAGCACCATACGGAGAATTGAGTCGTATTGTCATTACAGATTTATTTAACCATGCGTTTCTGTTGATTCGCTATGATACCGGAGATACTGCTATTTGTGAAAAGGGAAATGTAGAAAGTAATGGCTGGGATTATATCAGTAAGCTGTATGGCAGAAGAATGGATTTGGTATATGACATTCATGACAATCCTATCCATCCGATGAATTTTTCCAGAATTTTGAAAAATTTGCCCGGCATTATACAATATCAATTTGTGCAAAAAGGACAATATGAATATGTGATTCGCTTAAACATGGAAAATGAAGAAAATGTAGATGAAGTCGTTGCACAAATTAAAGAAATTTTGGGCGGTGCAGAAGCGAATGTTCAAGTGGAAATGGTTGACGAGATTCCAGTACTAGCAAGTGGAAAGCGAAAGCCAATTGTCAACGAGTGGAAAAAGTCATAATAATCTAAAATGGGGCAGGTCATATAAAAGATAAAACGCAATTTATCGCAAAAGAGGATATTATAATGAAATATGATTATTTAATCGTCGGTTCTGGATTTTATGGTGCTACGCTTGCACATGAGGTGAAAAAAGCAGGGAAAACTGTTTTAGTAATTGACAAGCGCCCGAATATCGCCGGAAATGTTTATACGCAGGACGTGGAAGGCATTCATGTGCATCAATATGGCGCACATATTTTTCATACCAATGAGAAACAGGTGTGGGATTACGTAAATCAGTTTGCTGTGTTTAATCGTTTTACTAATTCGCCGGTTGCAAATTATCGTGGAGAATTGTATTCAATGCCATTTAATATGTACACGTTTAATAAAATGTGGGGCGTGATTACTCCAGAAGAAGCTGAAGCAAAGATCAACGAGCAGCGAGCAGAAATAACGCACAAACCGCAGAATCTCGAAGAACAGGCGATTTCTTTGGTCGGTAGAGATATTTACGAGAAGCTTGTCAAAGGATATACAGAAAAGCAGTGGGGACGTCCTTGTACGGCATTGCCGGCATTTATCATTAAGCGATTGCCGGTACGATTGACGTTCGATAACAATTATTTCAATGCACTCTATCAGGGCATACCTATCGGTGGTTATACACAGATAGTGGCGAATATGCTGGATGGAATTGAAGTACGGCTGGGTGTGGATTATCTGGAAAATAAGTCGGAACTTGATGCACTTGCAGAAAAGGTGATTTATACCGGTCCAATTGATGCTTATTTTCAGTATCAATTGGGTGCATTGGAATATCGTTCTGTGCGGTTTGAAACGGAACTTTTGGACATTCCGAATTTTCAGGGCAATGCGGCAGTCAACTACACCGATACAGAAACACCGTGGACGAGAATTATAGAGCATAAGTGGTTTGAGTTTGGAAAAGATGCTGATGGAAATGATTTGCCGAAAACGGTGATCAGTCGGGAATATTCTTCAGAATGGAAACTTGGAGATGAACCGTATTATCCGGTGAATGATGAAAGAAACATGAAGTTATATCAGCGATATAAAGCACTTGCTGCTCAGGAATCGGATGTGATCTTTGGTGGACGCTTGGGCGAATATAAATATTATGATATGGATGCTGTCATTCTTTTGGCACTGCGAAAGAGTAAGGAATTGTTGAAATAAGAAATGGCACTGTACTGATTTTGTACAGTGTCATTTTTTTATTTTGTGATGGTATGATTGGAATTCATTTTACAGGCTTAGTTTTTTATCTACCAACCAATCTACTAAGAAAAATCCACCGACACAGGCGGCAAGATTAATCAGCAAGGCTGGCAAATACATGGCAGGGGAAAAGTAAATACTTGTCAGGCTGACAAAGGCATTGATAACAGTATAGGTTTCTTCGATAGTGTTGAAATTGAAAGCGGTTGTAATCAAAGAAGCAAGTAAACACAATATGAATGAAACACCACACCACATAACAAACGCCAGTAGAATGCGCCCTTTGCTGTTGCCTAACAGTGTTTTGGTCAGAACAATAGCAATATATGCCAGAACGACTTTGCAAAGGAACGAAAAGATATAATCGAATAAGTACATGAACATACCGAAGATGTTATATGGTATAAATAGTGTTTTGTAAAGTTCCTCGCCGGTTAAGCTTGTATCGAAGAACAGTTCCCGCAAAAATCCAATAATGTTTTCACCGTAATGATAGGCAGCATAGGCACAATCGGTAAAAATCAGAATGGCAAATAAAATTGTTAATCCTGCAAAAGTAAACAGTGTCATCAGAAGCTTCGCACCAAGAACCTGTTTGGAACTGCGTGGTATTGAGAATAGCAGATAACCCTGACGTTTGGAAATATCCTCGTTGAAGTTGATGACGCTAAAGATGAGGACAGCGGTAGAACCAAAGGCAATGCAAGCGATTTCACCGAGTAGACCTAAAGTACATAAGATGCCGATTTCAAATGCCCAGCCGACAAGAAAAATAGCGTTCAGAATAATCGAAATTCCTGCGATTCCCAGTACAAAAATGCGAGAACGACGGAATTCATATTTTAAAAGTTTAGACATGATGATTCTTCTTTTTGTTTTTAGTATATGTGTCTGTTGTACGAATTTCATAAATCCAGCCAATGAGTAGAACGATACACACGATGAGAGAAATGTTAACGATTCTTCGTGAAAAGATGCGTGAACGGCAGTATGCGTGTTTGAAATATTCAGACATAAAAATCTCCTTTTTCGGAAGTTTTACATATTTGGCGGTATCTGATTTTGTGGCGGTTGCGGTGGTACTGGTGGCATAGGTTGCCCTTGCTGCCACATATTTGGTGGATATTGTACGTACTGTGGTGGGTAGTATACAGCGGCAAAATGCTCTCGGTATAAATCAGAAATGGACTTTCCGTATCTGGTGCGAATTTCTTCGAGATCTCCCTCCAGAACAAGTGAACCACGATCCATCATGACAATACGATCTACAATAGGTTCTAATTCATCAAATAGGTGACTGGAAATCAGAATTATTGCTTCTGGATTTGCTCCACGAAGGATACTCTGGATAATTTGGTCTCGCCCGATGAGGTCAATGTCGTTCAATGGCTCGTCTAACATAATAACCGGTGCATTTCGAGATAAAGTGGCAGCAATTTTCAGCTTTGCCGCCATACCGGAGGACAGAGACTTTACTTTGAAGTCGGGTGAAAGCTGCATAAACTGTAGCAAGTCCGCAAAGCGATTGGCGTCGAAATCCACAAAGAAATCCTTATAAAATTCCTCCACATCACGGATTTTCATGTAGTCGTAATAAAACGGTTCGGTACACATATAGGCGATACGTTTCTTACTTTCCACGCCAATGGGCATACCTTGAAAATATGTCTGACCAAGCGTTGGCTTCACCAATCCCGCTGCAATACGCATCATTGTACTTTTTCCACTTCCGTTTGGTCCTACCAGTGCATAGACGTGACCGGGCAGAAATTGGAGCGAGAAGTCATTCAAGGCATATAAATTGCCATAATTTTTAGTTACGTGTTCGAATGTCAACATATCGAATCCTCCTTTTGTATTTGTGATTGAATGAGATGTATAATTTCATCTTTAGAAAAATGATAAGTTCCCATCTGCTTCAGAAATTTGTCGCAAAGTGCCATACCGATTTGCCGTCGCAGACGAGAGGGCAGTGTTTCGTCATTTGTGAGAAAAGTTCCTACACCACGTTTGGAATAGGATATTCCTTCACTTTCCAGTTGGTGATAAATTCTTTGAACGGTATTGGGATTGACTTGATATTCAATGGCGAGATCCGTTCCGGAGGGCAGTTTATCGCCGGGTTTTAGTTCACCAATGACAATGCGACGTTTGATATCTTCGGTGATCTGCAGATAGATGGGGTAGTTCGCTTGAAACTCCATGCACGTGACTCCTTTCACTTCAATAATTTTAGTGTACTAGTTCACTAGTATTATAATACACTATTTTTCTGTGTTTGTCAAGTACTTTTTCAAAAAAATTTTTTGGTTCAGCGGTAAAGATGAAAACTGATCTTGAGGATTTTTCATGAAAATAGATTTCCGTGTATTTTGGGCAAAATCTCTTGACATTTTTCTAAAAGCGTGCTATAATACCTGATGAAAACGCTTAGAAAAGGTGAAGTATCTGTTTCACGATTCGGTACAGAGAGGCTCGGTATGCTGGAACGAGAAGCGAATCGAAATGGAGAAGTTACCCCTTGGAGCGGATTCCCCGAACCACAGTTTTTGTGCAGTAAGGGGATACGGTTGCGCCCGTTATTGTGCCAAAGAGGCTGACACGATTTTGAGTCAGTAAACTGAGGTGGTACCACGGGATTCCGCTTAAGGAGCTCGTCCTCTGGAAAGCATTCCGGAGGACGAGCCTTTTCGTTACTCCGAAAAATAATGGAAAGAAGGAAAAAAGAATGACAGTATTTGAAGAATTGAAACGCAGAGGTCTGATTGCCCAGATGACCGACGAAAAGGAAATTGAAGAATTGGTGAACAATGGGAAGGCTATATTCTACATTGGTTTTGATCCGACGGCGGATAGTCTGCACGTTGGTCACTTTATGGCACTTTCTCTGATGAAACGGCTGCAAGAGGCAGGCAACAAACCGATTGTTCTGCTCGGTGGTGGCACAGCAATGATTGGGGATCCTTCTGGCAAAACCGATATGCGGAAGATGATGACGAAAGAAACCATTCAGCATAATGTAGATTGCTTTAAAAAGCAGATGAGCCGCTTTATCGACTTCTCTGAGGGGAAAGCGTTGGTTGTCAACAATGGTGATTGGCTGCTTAATTTGAATTATGTAGACGTTTTGCGAGAAGTGGGCGCACATTTCAGTGTGAATCGGATGCTTTCTCATGAGTGCTATAAACAGCGCATGGAGAGGGGATTAACATTTTTAGAATTCAACTACATGATTATGCAGAGCTATGACTTCTATAAGTTGTTCCAAGATTACGGCTGTAATATGCAGTTCGGTGGTGATGACCAGTGGGCAAATATGCTTGGTGGGACGGAGCTGATTCGCAGGAAGTTGGGTAAAGATGCTTATGCTATGACCATTACGCTTTTGCTTAACTCCGAGGGGAAAAAGATGGGAAAAACGGAAAAGGGTGCTGTATGGCTTGACGCAGAAAAAACAACGCCGTACGAATTTTATCAGTACTGGCGAAACGTGGCGGATGACGATGTAATCAAGTGTCTGAAACTATTGACTTTTGAACCGATTGAAGAAATCGAAGAAATGGAGCGTACCTTAAAAGGGCAACAGCTGAATCAAGCGAAAGAAGTTTTGGCATATTCTTTGACAAAGCTGGTACACGGTGAAGCGGAGGCAGAAAAGGCGCAGGCAACGGCTCGTGCGGTATTTGGCGGTGCAGGTACTGCAAAGGATATGCCATCGACTATATTGACAGCTGCTGATTTGGCAGATGGTGGCATTGGCTTATTGTCCTTGATGGTAAAAACAGGCTTAGCACCATCCAACGGAGAGGCACGGCGACTGGTACAACAGGGTGGTGTCTCGATAAATAACGAAAAAATTACTGACCCGAAATTTGTGGTATATCCACAAGGGAAAACGATTTTACGAAAAGGCAAAAAAGTATTCCATAAGGTTTTGGTGGAAGAATGAAACAGAATTGGGTTAGAGGTGTGTTATGTTAGCAGATTATGTTGAAAGTCATCTTGAAGATTATACTAAATATTCTAATACAATGAGTGTGGCAGAAATTACACTGATTGTCGTTGTCGTGTTGCTTTTGATCGTTCGAATCCTAGCGTATCGACTACATAAGCGTACGGATAAACGAGAACGAGAGGAACTGGAAGAGGCAAAACGCCTAGAAATTGAAAAGTCACAGAAATCGCCTGTCTGTGAGAAATGCGGTGCAAGCCTTTCTAAAATGGGGAAATTTTGTCCGAAATGTGGGGCGGCTTATCCGGAAACAAAAGCAGGAGATGATGCTTTAATAGAAATTACGGATAAGCTTGACGCATTGGATAAGAGAAAAGAACGCCAACAGATAGGGATGATTATTAGTGCTGTTGCTTATGGCTTCATTGTGGGAATTATTGCTTTTACTCTGATATGAACCAATGCACTTACGTATTCGGATACAATTTCAGAAGACAGTTCACAAAGCACAGCTTCGGATACATATGTAAATGCAGAGGTTGGCGATATTATTTCATTCGGTGATTATAACTGGATTGTCCTAGATAAAACAGAAGATACGATGCTCATTATTACAGAAGATGTGATAGAAGAAAGAGCCTATAACGAGGAATATGAATCTATTACATGGGAAGAATGTACACTGCGTACATATTTAAATGGAGAATTTTACGACAGCTTTTCCGAAGAAGAACAAGCAATGATCGCAGAAACAAATTTAACTACTCCCGATAATTCAGCATATGGCACAGACGGTGGCAACGACACAACAGACAAAATATTTTTATTAAGCTTATACGAAGTGAGACAATATATGACAGAAAATGAGCGAAAATCTAATAGTTGGTGGTGGCTGCGGTCGCCCGGCAATATTCAGAATCATACGGCGGTTGTCCATTCCGACGGCGTTGTCTCTACTCGTGGTAATAATGTCGACTATGGTTATGGCGTTCGTCCCGTTCTCAACCTACTCGTTTAACCTAATTTCATAGATACAAATAAATTTTATCAAAAAACAGAGGTGTGTAACAATGAATATATCTATGATTCTCACAATATTGATTATCGCAATTGCGCTGTTGCTTCTCGCACAGATTCTCGTGTATCAGCTTCGGAAGCGTTCAGAAGACCGTGAACAGGAGGAGCAACAGCAAAAATTGCAAAGTACGACACAGGAAAACGGTGTATCTACTTGCAGCAGATGTGGTGCAAGTCTTCGGAAAACGGGCAAATTCTGTCCGAAATGTGGTGTATCTGTTCTAGAAAATGCCAATCAAATTGATTATGCCAATAGTCCAAATTATCCCAATTATAAGAAACAAACCGACGACAATTCCACCAATGCACAAACGGAAGAGATGAAAAAACGTCGCAAGAGAAGAAACGTGTTCTGTGGAATTTCCTATGGTGCAGTGGTAGCAGTTGGTGTGGCGGCTGTACTCGTGGTGAATACGATTTTTACAGGAGATGGCAGCAGTGACGATAGTATTTCCGATGAAGTGGTTGTTGCCGAGAATGAAACGTCAGAGGAAGCAACAGAAGAAAGCAGCGTGGCGGACACAACAAAGGTGACTGAGAAAACGACTACAAAGGCAACGACAACGGAAGTGACGACGACAGAGTCCAACGGTATATTTACTCCGGACGGCACACTGGGCGATGATGGCGATCAGCTGAGCATTCTGTGTTGGACTGACACGGACTTGAATGCAATGCTCGAAGTTATTTCTGCTAAGAATGCAACTTATGTAAATGTAGGCTCTGATGGTACAGAAGCTTCTAAGCAGTACATCACATACTTCTCTTCTGGTGAAGATGTAGACTTGTATTTCTGCGATGCTGACTGGACTATGGCTTATGTAAACAACGATAAATATTCTGCTCCGTTGTCTGCACTGGGCATTGACAAAAGCGATTATTCGGATGCTTACAGCTACACTGTAGCAGTTGGTACATCTGATGCAGGCGTTTTGAAGGCTGCTTCTTTCCAGGCAGCAGGTGGTGTATATGCATATCGTACAGACTTAGCTGAAGAATATCTGGGCGTAACAACTCCAGATGAAATGCAGGCATATGTAAGCGATTGGGATACATTCTGGTCGACTGCAGCTACTGTATACGAGGCTTCTGACGGTGTAACTGCAATGGCAGATACCATTGCTGGTGTATGGCGTGCATACAGTTGCGATAGAACAACAGCATGGGTAACAGATGGCGTATTTACTTATGATGATACCTTGACTACTACAATCGATACCATTTATGATGCGTACACAAGTGGTTACATCTGCAATGGTATTGAACAGTGGACAAATGACTGGTATGCAATTGGTTATGCAACTGGTTCTTTGGCTAACAACACCATGGGTTACTTCTTCCCGTCTTGGTCTTTGACTTCTACCGGTCAGTTGGCTTCAGCGGAAGGTTATAATTAGGAAACCGACTCGTTTGATAATGTTGGCACAAGCGGTTTGTATGCTGTCACGAAAGATCCGAGTGGCTGGTACTGGGGCGGTACATGGATCTGCGTATCTCCGTTATGTGACAATGCAACGGCTGCTGCTCAGTTCATGTATGATATGACAATTAACGCAGAAACCATGAAGGAATATGCAATTAACCATTCTGACTTTGTTAACAATCAGACTGTAATGCAGGAAATCATTGACGAAGGTTCTAACTGCAACACATTGTTGCAAGAAGGCTATCAGGATCAGTTCCCGGCATTGGCTGATTCCGCAGCTTCTATCGACCTCGATGGTGTTGCTACAGAGTATGATGGCACAGTCACAACCGATCTGGTTAATGCAATCACTTCTTATTGCCAGGGTGGCGTAAGCAGTGCTGAAGATTGCCTAGAAGCTTTCTTGGATTCTGTTGCAGCAGATCTGCCGGATGTAACTGTTTATTGATTTTTAGGAAATTCTTTTTTCAAACACCCCCGATTCAGAACAATTTGAATCGGGGGTGTTTCATCCATATCAAATACAATTACGACAACGCCGCGACTACTTCAACTTCAACAAGAACGCCTTTGGGCAAATCTGCGACGCCGACACAGCTCCTCGCCGGTTTTGCGTCGCCTAGTGCTTCAGCATAAGCTTCATTGAATGCGGCGAAATCCTTTGCCACGTCTTTCAAGAAACAAGTGGTCTTGATGACATGGCTGAAATCTGTGCCAGCTTCTGTTAGAACTGCTTTTAGGTTTTCCATTACCTGTTTCGTTTGACTGGATATATCAGTCGCCTCGACCTGACTTGTTTCAGGATTGATGGCAATCTGACCGGAGGTGAAAAGAAAATCACCGACCTTTACTGCCTGAGAATAGGGGCCGATGGCATCCGGTGCGTTTTTGGTGTAAATTGTTTCCATAAAATGACTTCCTTTCGTTTATATATTAATCAACTATATGAAATCCCTCTTGCAAGAGCGCATGGCGGATTTCTTCAATATGGGCATAATCTCTTGTTTCCATCGTGATACGCAAGAAGCAGCCATTAACATCTCTGCCCTCGTTGGCACGCTCGTGGTGAATGGAAATGACATTGCCTCCAAGGTCTGCGATAATCCGTGAAACATCTTTCAGTTGTCCCGGCTTGTCGATGAGTTCGATATTGAGCATACAGGTTCTGCCGGACATGAGCAAACCACGTTTAATGACACGAGAAAGAATCGTTACATCAATATTACCGCCGGAAACGAGACAAACCACTTTCTTTCCTTCGATGGGTACCTTATGGAACATCGCCGCAGCAACGGGAACAGCACCTGCACCCTCGGCAATTAGCTTTTGATTTTCAATCAATGCCAGAATCGCTGCGGAAATTTCATCATCCATCACCGTGACGATTTCGTCCACATAATCCTTCACATACTGAAATGTATGTGGCCCTGGTTCTTTTACGGCGATACCATCGGCAATCGTAGAAACGGAATCCAGACAAGTGATTTTGTTTTCGTGCAGTGAAGCGTACATACTCGGTGCGCCGCTTGCCTGCACACCATACACCTTAATATTCGGATTTAGATGTTTGATAGCGAATGCAACTCCGGAAATCAATCCGCCACCGCCTACTGGAACAATGACAGCGTCCACATCCGGCATTTGATCGAGAATTTCCAACCCGATTGTCCCCTGTCCGGCAATGACGTTTTCATTGTCAAACGGGTGGACAAAGGTATAATTATGCTCTTTTTGCAGTTCCAGTGCTTTCGCATAGGCGTCGTCATAGACCCCCTTTACCATGCAGACTTCTGCGCCGTAGGATTTTGTCGCTTCTACTTTTGAAATTGGTGCGCCATCCGGCAGACATATCAGAGATTTGATGTGATATTTCGAAGCAGCAAGTGCTACGCCCTGTGCGTGGTTGCCTGCAGAACAGGCGATAACGCCTCGTGTCTTTTCTTCCGGTGTTAGCTGCGATATCATATAGGAAGCACCACGAACCTTGAACGAACCGGTAACCTGTAAATTTTCCGTTTTGAGATAAATCGTACTCTCCGGGCAGAGTTTTGGTGCAGCAATGAGATCCGTTTTGCGAATCACCTGACGCAGTACATGGCTTGCTTGATAGATTTTATCCAATGTCAGCATATGATTTCATTCCTTTCCGGCATATTACCCTTGTTCTTTTGCAGTTAATTGATCAATGAATTGTCTTGCAGTGCGGGCACTTTTGCCAATTTTTTGCATAGCGAATTGTTCTGCCTGAGCGTCTAGTTCTATTTCTGGCAGTGTCAAACCAGACTCTTTTGCCAGAGCATGGACAATTTCCAGATAGAGCTTTTTTTCCGGTCGGGTAAAGGTCACGGTAATGCCAAACCGTGCGGAGAGAGAGATTCGCTCTTGAACGGTGTCGTTATGGTGTTTGTCTCGCCCATCGTCAAATGTTTCTTTGATGAGATGTCGTCGATTACTTGTGGCATAAATTACAGTATTTTTTAATCGTGCTGTTGTGCTGCCCTCTAAAATAGCCTTGAGTGTTCCGAAATTCGGATCGTCTTCCGAAAACGTTAAATCGTCGATAAACAAGATAAATTTCAGTGGGTTTTGACACAGATGATCCATAAGTTTTGGGATAAATTTCAATTGCTCTTTGTTCAGTTCAATCAGCCGCAATCCCTGTTCTCGATAAGTATTGGCAATCGCTTTAATTGTTGCAGATTTTCCTGTGCCAGCATCGCCGGAAAGAAGAACATTGGAGGCATATCGTCCACGTAACAGAGCGCAAGTATTATCAACGACGACTTGTCGTTCCCGCTGGTATCCCACCATGTTGCAGAGCTGAATGGAGTCTGGATTATGTACTGGAATCACTTCACCACAGTTGTTTAGTGTAAACATATGGTATTTTGCATAGATACCATAACCGTGCCATTCAATTTCTGATAATTGCTTTGAATAGCGTTTATCCAGATCAATGACATTAATATTCCATGTAGGCATTGGAATAGGCAGTTGGAGTTCAACTTGGAGTGTCGCAGGTGTTAGCTGCGCAATTTTTCCCAAAATTTTGAGTTCACTATGGAGACAGTCCGTTAGTAATTTCGTTATCGGTTGTTTTGCACCAATGCGTTGAACATAGACGTTTTCACTAGCGAGTACTAGCTGTTCAATGTATTCTGTCAAACTGTCTGTTTGTGTATAGAGTGCAGCGGTCATATCGCTATAGGCTCGAATTTTTTCAGTTGTATCATCAGCATGACAATGGCAAAGTTTTGAAAGTGCTGTCAAAACAGAATCTTGTCGTAGCTGTCGGAATATCACTAGTGTATCTAAGCCATAGCCAATTTCTTCTAATAACGTCATAGCGTAAAGTTCACCTCCATATTAGCGAAGAAATCCAATTATGGTTTCTGTGCATTCTGTGCAAGACAACGGTGTAACGCCTTTTCCTGCCAAATCGGCGGTACGATAGCCAGCATTCAGATAAGCATCTACAGCGTCTTCAATTGCCTTTGCTTCGATGTTTAAATCGAAGGAATAGCGGAGCATCATTGCAGCTGAAAGAATCGTTGCAATGGGATTCGCTTTATTTTGCCCCGCAATATCGGGTGCGGAACCGTGAATTGGTTCGTACATACCATGCTTTGTTGCACCAAGAGAAGCCGATGGCAGCATACCAATCGATCCAGTGATTTGAGAAGCTTCATCTGAGAGAATGTCGCCGAACATATTTGATGTAACAACTACGTCGAATTGTCTGGGATTTTTCACAAGCTGCATCGCTGCGTTGTCTACAAGCATATCGGTCAGGGTAATATCTGGATAGTTTTTTGCCACATCGTGTACCACTTCACGCCACAGACGGGAGCTTTCAAGAACATTTGCCTTATCAATGCTGATGACGTTTTTGCTACGTTTTCGTGCTATTTCAAAAGCTACACGTGCGATTCGCTCTACTTCCATTTTACTATAGCACTCGGTGTCATACGCTTCTGCGCCATATTTGCCGTTCCGTTTCCCACGTTCGCCAAAGTAAATACCGCCGGTCAATTCACGAACCATGATAATGTCAAAGCCTTTTTTCACAATGTCTGCTCGCAGTGGGCAGTCGTGTTTGAGTGCAGGGTATAATTTCGCAGGGCGCAAGTTTGTAAAGAGTCCTAGTGCTTCTCGAATGCCGAGTAGAGCCTTTTCTGGGCGGAGGTGGGGCGGCATTTCGTCCCATTTGTTGTGCCCGACTGCACCGCCTACAGCACCAAGCAGTACGCTGTCGCTTGCCAAACAGCCGTCTATTGTTTCTTGTGGTAGTGGAACGCCAGTTGCATCAATTGCACAGCCACCAATTAAGTAGGGTGTACAATGGAACGTATGTCCGTAAATTTTGCCGATTTTCTGGAGAACCAAGACGGCACTGTCTACAATTTCAGGACCAATACCATCGCCTCGAAGTAATGCAATTTGAAAATCCATGGGATAACCACCTTTGTTTAATATTTGAAGCTGTCCGTATTGGACAAGATATTCAATGGTGACATCATACAAAGCTATTTTCTCTTTTTGGTGCGATGTCACATTTTATTATAGCACAAATAGGAGATAATTACAAGAGGTGATTCGTTGCTTTCACGGAAATCAATTTTAGTAAACGATTTGTAATATTTCTTTTTCCTGACAAATTCATGCTGATTTCAATAATTGACAAAAGTCAAATTAGCTGTGAAATTGCAGGAATGTAATGAATTTTCAGCACATATATTATGAAATTCGTAACCGAATTGTAATTATTGATTTCCGTGATTTTCGATTTCGCTCACTTGAAATTTTCATCTGTATGTGCTATAATAATCTATACCGCCTTGGCGGTAATTTTCATTGCAAAAGGAGGAAATGCAATGCAATATACATATATACCCAAAGGTGTCTGTTCTAGGCAAATTGTGATTGATGCTGCGGACGGTATCATAAATGATATTCGCTTTATTGGAGGCTGTAGTGGCAATACCCAAGGAATTGGCGCACTGGTAAAAGGTATGGCGATTGATGATGTAATTATGAGGTTAGAGCATATTCGTTGTGGCAATCGTCCAACATCATGTCCCGATCAATTGGCACAGGCATTGAAACTTGTGAAGCAGCAGTAGCCTACAGAAAAATTATCAATTGAAAAAAGCAACCTGATGACGTTTAGATTCGTCTATTGTCAGGTTGCATTTTTATCAAAAATTATTTTTTAGCACTCCCGTGTAGTATTACTTTAAATTAATCGTGCATTCCACGTAAAATCCAGTCGTACATTCCCTGATATTGAAGTACAGACCTGCCCCAAGAGAAATCTTGTTCCATGCCACGATGTACAATATCGTTCCAATCGTTACGATGGTCGAAATAAATTGATTTTGCATAGTTGATGGTATACAGTAAATCATCTGCATTGTAGTGAGAAAATGTGAAACCAGTCCCAGTTTTTTCAAATTCATTATAGGGAAAAACGGTGTCTTTTAAGCCACCAGTTTCTCGTACGATCGGTACGGTGCCATAGCGTAGAGAGATTAGTTGTGTCAGACCACATGGTTCAAACCGAGAAGGTACTAGCATTGCATCGGCGGCAGCGTATAGCTTGTGTGCCAATGGATCGGAGTAGAAAATGTTAGCCGATACACGGTCAGGATGCTTTCCTTGATAGTAGCGGAACATATTTTCATAACGTTCGTCTCCAGTGCCAATGATGACAAATTGTGTAAATTCATCAGCAATACGGTCTGCAATCCAGTCTACCAAATCCAAACCTTTTTGGTCAGTTAAGCGAGAGATGATTGCAATCATGAATTTGTTTTCGTCCACAGATAATCCCAGTTCTTGCTGCAATGCTTTCTTTGCCTCTTTTTTTTGTGGAATTGCATCTGCAATGGAGTAATGCACCGTAATTTTGGGGTCTGTTTGTGGATTGTACACATCATAGTCAATGCCGTTTAAAATACCACGTAAAGAACGTGATCGTGCACAAAGCAAACCGTCTAGCTGTTCGCCATAGTATGGCGTTTTGATCTCCTCGGCATAGGTTTCACTGACAGTGGTGATATAGTCTGCATAAACTAGACCACCTTTAAGCATATTAGCATCTTTTTTGAACTCCAGTTTATCTGGTGTGAACATATAGTCTGGCAGATTGGTGTTGTAGACAAAATGACGCATATCCCAAACTCCTTGGAATTTCAGATTGTGAATGGTCATGATGCTTTTTGTACCCCAATAGAAACTATGGGTTGCAAAGGTGCTGCGCAGAAATACCGGAATCATGCCAGTCTGCCAATCGTGGCAGTGAATAATGTCTGGGTGAAAACCGATAACGGGCATTGCTGCCAAAACGGCTTTGCAGAAAAAGATGTACCGTTCAATATCCCAACGAATGGAGTCGCTGTAAGGACGATCACATTTAAAATAGTGTTCGTTGTCTATGAAGTAGAAATGAACACCTTCATATTCATACTCCATAATACCTACGTGAACATTTTCTACGTGGTGACCATAGTCCATATAGAAGTGGGTGACATAGCGGAATTGATTCCGATACTCATAAGGAATGCAGGTGTAATCGGGAATGATGACACGTACATCATATTCATTTGGATTCAAGTTTTTGGGCAAAGCCCCCACTACATCAGCTAGTCCGCCTGTTTTAACAAAGGGGACACATTCTGACGTAGCAAATAAAATGTTTTTCATAATTCATTACCTCGAGCACTTTTGAATTGTACTCTTTACTCCTTCCGTACAATTTGAGAAAGTCACAGATACTTTAGGCACAGTACTGAGGAACAGAAACTGCTTTCGTTTATTATTATACACGATTTTTCCTCTGCCGTCAAGTATTTTTTTGAAAAACAAGAAAAAATCTTCAAACAATAGAGCATTGAATTGTAAAAGTTGCACAAGTCGAGGGCTTTCTGCAAAAGGTTATCTTATCCTTTTGAAATTTCAGCGATAAAGTAAATTCCATCGTCCGATTTTTGTGCAGATAAGTCGCCACCATAGTTTGTGGCGATTTTTTTTGCGATGGACAACCCGATTCCATGACCACCAGTCTCAGAATTGCGTGAGCTGTCTGAACGATAAAATCGATCGAATAATCGTTTGCAGTCTAAATTTTCTTCTAAATCTGCTGTATTTTGAATTCTGAAAATAATGTGCTTCCGATCAGTCTTTAGAGAAATACGAATATAACCGTTTTCTGTAACATATTTCGAAGCATTTTCTGTTAGAATGGAAATCATCTGTTTGAGCTGTTCTGCATTGCCTTTTAAAGAAATATTGTCATCGATGTCCACTTCTAGTGTAACGTTCTTTTGTCCGACAACCTCTTGAAAGCTATTGACAGTTTCTGTTGTCAACGCACTGAGATTCACTTGATCCATTACTACATTTTCACCGATTTCATCCATTTTGGAAAGGCTCAAAAGGTCGCTGATAAGCTTACTCATGCGTTTGGTTTGCGTGATGATGTTTTGCGTCCAGTCATTACTGCCGTTTTTGTATTGGAGTACTTCAGCGTTTGCAGAAATGATGGCGAGTGGTGTTTTTAATTCATGACTTGCATCTGTAATAAATTGTTTTTGTTATGCAGAGTTTTTCGCAAAAGGTTTTACTACTCGTTTGGAGATGAAGCCAAAAACCAAAGTGACCAGTATAACAATCGCAATTGCAGTTACACCTACAATTCGCATAATTACTTGTCGAGCGGAAAAGTCTTTACTGCAATCCAAAAACACGGTAAAGGTATTGTTGTCTCCTTCTGTAATTCGATAACGATACTGATCCAAATAACCGGTCGTTTTTTCGTTTCCTAGAGCTGTTTCACCCATTTCTAGGGCATCGTCCCAGCTGACGGAGGCGATGTGTTCCATATTGATATTTTCTGCTTCATCGTCTTCGTTAAAGTAGACCACGAAATAGCGTGTTTCATATTCCGACTCTTCGTTGATGCTCAAATAGGGGAGCATCTCGGAGTAGTTGTTGTTTTTATACTCTTGGATATTGGGAACCAGACCGTTGTTCAGACTAATGACCTGCGTCATATTGTCTGCTTGTGAAGTGTTGTAAAAACTGAAGGCGACGAAGGTGATAAATATAATCGTACTAAATACGCATGAGGTGAAAAAAATACGATCCAAACGAGTTTGCGTTGTAAACGTTTCATCGAAGCCTCCTTAAATACTCAGACGGAAACGACACGATATGTATCACCGTTTTGTTCGATGTTTACCGATGACCGAATCTGTCGCAGCTTGTTTTGCAGGTAGGAAATATAGAGCAGTATGACGCCGTTATCTTTGTTGTCGTCCCAGAGCTTCTCTTGAATTTGTGCTGTGGAAAGAGGTGCTGTTCGATTTTTTAAAAATAGAGATAATAGTTGGCATTCCTTGCTGGAAAGGCGTAAGCTACCGACGTCAGATTTTAATTCAAGCGAATCGCAGTCCAGCGTAATATTTCCCACGCTTTGCGTTTGAACTCGATAGCATGTCGAGCGGCGAATCATGGCTTGGAGTCTTGCAACCAATTCAGCAGCAGCAAATGGTTTTCCCAAATAATCATCTGCACCGCAAGATAGTCCATTGATGCGGTCTTCTACCTGTGTTTTTGCAGTTAGGAGCATTACCAGCGTAAAATTGCCGGCATCTCGTATTTGTTGTAAGACTAAAACACCGTCTTGCTTTGGCATCATAATGTCAAGAACAGCGGCATCGTACTCTTGCGATTGCAAATGTTCCAGTGCTTCTGCCCCGTCATAGACTGGATCAACTGTAAATCCTTCTATCTTTAAAATTTCTGTAATTGCCATAGAAAGGCTTTTTTCGTCTTCCGCATACAATATTTTCATGTTCATAGAAATTCCTCCTGTTATTTCCGAATCATTTCCCGAATGGTCTGTAAAGTTAAATCAGTCGATGCCATTTCTTCTGCACAGCGTAGTAATTCTGACTCAATCAATGCCGTATCTTGAATATTCTTCTTATAGCGCATTTGGTGCTCTAAACTTGCCCAGCAATCCATTGCAATGGTGCGTAATTGAATTTCTCCACGAATAAAAGGAATTTCAGCGTTGTCGAACGGTAAGCGTACGATTACATGGAGACTGCGATAACCATTTGGTTTCGGCATAGCGATATAATCTTTGTTTTTCACAATTTTCCAACATTTTGCCTGCTTCATCTTTTCTAAAACGGCATAAACATCGCCCACAAAGTGCGTGACGACTCGTATGCCGATGGTGTCAGAAAGTTTCGTTAGTGCTGTCTCCGGCATTTCGGGTAGCCATTTCTTTTTTAGTTTTCCACGCATACTTTCTGCACTTTTGATGCGACTGTTCAGATGCTCCGCAGGTGTTGCACCGTCTTCCTCTTGAGGAATCCGCCCGAGTTCCTGTATCAGTTCGTCCAACATATTTTGCAGTACCGTTTGCAGTGGCTCTGCATATACACCATAAAAATTTTTGTCTTCCTGTTTCATGCCTCGTACACTCCTTTTGGTGCGATTATTTTTTATTGTACCTTCATTATAGCATGGCAATGTGTAAATAACATTAAAATTTAAGCTATTTTTTCTGATTTTTTTGTGTGAAATCCTCAAGTATTTTGTAGATGTTTTCGAAAGGCGAGATGGATGAAACGAAAGTGAAGAGTTCTTTGAAAATTCTTCTCACTTTGATACTGTGTGACGTTTTGATGTATGATTCGATATTATCACTTAATTTTCATCAAACTTTCATCTTTTTTCACATTAGTTGTATAAAATGATTTTGTATTCAGCTGATTTTGTGCAGATTGTACAGGATTGGCGAAAAAGCGAGATGAGGAATATGACAATCGATGAAGCAGCAAAAAAGTGGTGTGTTACAACGGGAAAAGTAATAGATTACATCTGTAAAGGCTATATTCTCGGTATTTCATGCAGAGAGGATAAACTTGTGATACCAGACATTTCAACACCTGCAACAAGAGGAAACGCGAAAAGCACAAATGTTGAAGCTGTTTTCAAAAAAATTCTGTCTGTCTGTAACAGGATGGAATACACCAACGCAGCTATTCTTGGGATAACCGGCGAGCAATTTGAATATTGCATGAATGAGTTAGAAAAGCATGATTACATTCAAAAAAACAATCCATCCGCCGATTTTCGCAGTAATTTGTACTGGAGCATTACGCTTACGGGTGTAGAAATGCTCTCGAAAAGGAAGTTCTCACTTCAGGGAATTACGATTAACAACCCAGTAGGTATTCAGAATACTGCAAAAATTGGTTTGGCAAATTTTTGATTAATTACTTGATTGAATTATTGAAAGGAAAATAATGATGAGTGAAAATGTAATTTGTCGGGCGAAATTAGAAGCTGCACAACACAAAAAGGGAACGAGAATCGGATTAATTCTCTTTGTGATAATCGCTGTAATAGGACTTATCTTTGCGAATGTAATTTGTGATGGTGAGGTCGAGTTTTCTTATTACGTTACAGAGTACAATCGATCCGGACATTTTTTTGCCACTTACGCTGAAACTTTGACTGATATATGTACAGAAGACCACGAATATGAAAGTCGTTTTGGATATGTCGTTCACTATGATGCTGGGGATGTAATAGAAGTAGAAAAACGAGATACTGACTGGTTTCTGTTTTGGCTTTCTACTCTTGTAGAAATAGGCGTTTTTCTGGTTTTACTATCTCCCAAAATGATTGCTCTGATTGGCAAGTTCATCTCCTCACGTTGCTCCCTGACTCTCGAAGAAGGGCAAATTAAAGGACAGCTGAAAGCCCTATTCGGCAAAAAGAGCCTGCAACTTCCTCTCGACCACTTGGACAACGTCATGATTTCCCACGGACTAATGGATAAACTCCGTGGCGGCAAGACACTTCTCATTAACTCCAACCGTAGTCTTATCAAATTCCACTACGTCCAAAACGCCGACGAATTTGCCCGAGTTGCCATGGAAAAAATCGAAGAGGTTAAGAAAAAGACCTTCCACAATCCTGCGCCTGCGCCAACAGCTGCACCTACACAGTCAACCGGAAACGATACCATGGAAAAGCTAAATTCCCTCAAGAAAATGCTAGAAAACGGTTTGATTACGCCAGATGAATACGCTGAAAAACGGAAAGAAATTCTGGGGAAATTATAATCAAATAAAGTGACACTTTTTCGCCTAAAATATGATATAATGAAAAAACGCTGTTGTACCAGTTAAAAGATACAACGGCGTTTTTTATTATACGAGAATCATTATAAATTTTTTTGATTATTTCTTCAAATGTGCCAAAATCAATTGACATTTTTCGTGGAATCCTGTATAATAAAAATATATACTTATCGTATGTCCATTTTCAAAGGAGGATATTGTCTATGAAACACCATTTCCATTTGTTCCGACGCCTTACGGCACTCGCTTTAGGCACGGCTGTACTTGCCAGCAGCTTGACAACTAGCGCATGGACAGCTTCTGCGGAGGTTGCCGAAAACGATACGGATAATTTTGCAAAAGCCTTGCAATATTCCATGTATTTTTATGATGCCAATATGTGTGGTACGGAGGTGTCTGAAAACACACGCTTGAGTTGGCGTGGCGATTGTCATACTTATGATTCTCAGGTGGAGATGAATTCTACCGCCACGAACTTGAGTGAAGAATTCTTGACGGAATATGCAGACATTCTCGATCCAGACGGAGACGGCTATATTGACGTGTCCGGCGGCTTTCACGATGCCGGAGATCATGTAAAATTTGGTATGCCGGAAAACTATTCTGCAGCAACGCTAGGTTGGGGCTACTATGAATTCCGTGATGCCTATGTTACCACAGGACAGGATGATCACATTGAAACCATTTTACGCTATTTTAATGACTATCTCATGAAGTGTACGTTCCGTGATGAAGATGGCACGGTAATTGCGCATTGCTATCAGGTCGGCGATGGCGATATTGACCACGCTTATTGGAATTCGCCGGAACTTGACGAAATGGAAAGACTAGCGTATTTCTTGACAGCAGAAAAGCCACAGACCGATTATGTCGTTTCGGCGGCGGCTTCGCTGATAGTGAATTATTTGAATTTCAAGGATACCGATCCGGAATATGCTGCACAATCGTTGGATTATGCAATAGCTTTGTTTGATTTTGCGGAATCCAACGAAAAGGAACTTTCTGACAATGCGGATGGACCGAAAACGTACTATTATTCGCAAAAGTGGGAAGATGACTACGTCTGGGCGGCAGCTTGGTTATATAAGGCAACAGAGGATATCACTTACCTAGAACTGGCGATGCCCTATGTGGATTATTATGCACCGAGTGGTTGGGCATACTGCTGGAATGATGTCTGGAGCGGTGCGATTACGCTTTTAGGTGAAATCGACCTAGAATATCCGGAATTGGATTTGCAGAATATGTACCGAGACGCACAGGGAAAGACAGAATATGAGGACGCCGATTTCTGGTTACAAATTGAAAAAGCAATCGGTGTTTGGATGAACAACTACACCACGCCAGGAGGTTATGCGTTCCTAAACACTTGGGGTAGTGCACGATATAATACAGCAATGCAGTTTGTTACGCTGATTTATGACAAGTATAAGAATGACGGACAGCCCTCTGAATACAGCGATTGGGCAAAAGGACAGATGGAATATCTCTTAGGTGACAATCCGCTGGATCGTTGCTATGTGGTTGGTTATAACGAAAATTCCGTGAAATATCCGCATCACCGTGCGGCTTCGGGATTGTCCTCGGCGGAAGATACCGGGGAACAGCGTCATGTGCTGTATGGCGCATTGGTTGGCGGACCTGATGGAGAGGATAACCATAACGATAGCACCAATGACTATATTTATAATGAAGTCACCATCGACTATAATGCTGCTTTTGTAGGGGCTTGTGCAGGTCTTTACACGTTCTATGGCGATGATACCATGGAAATTACGGAAGATTTTCCACCGGCAGAGGAGGATAATGATTCCAGCGGTAACGATTATTGGGTATCGGCTTATGCGGTAGATGATGTGCAAACAAGTGGTGCGGGCGTTACCAAAATTGCAATGCTAGTTTATACCAACTCCCTTGATGGCAAAACAGAC
The DNA here is from genome assembly GCA_021201755.1 of Ruminococcus sp. Classification (GTDB taxonomy): domain Bacteria; phylum Bacillota; class Clostridia; order Oscillospirales; family Ruminococcaceae; genus Ruminococcus_C. The sequence goes on from JAJQEI010000037.1 coordinate 396,025, forward strand.
TTATCCATTCGCTATTATTTTAGCGTAGAAGAAATGTCGGATACAAGTAACATCAGTCTTGTTACAGGCAATGAGTTGTATGACCAGGCGGCTGTAGAGGCATCGCCGGCAGATGGCGTGATTTCCGGTCCGTATCAATATGATGCTTCGTATGATCCCAATATTTATTATATAGAAATTTCTTTTGATGGTTATAAAATTGCCAATTCCAATAAAAAGTATCAGTTTACAGTAGGACTATATTATGGTGACAATTGGGATCCAAGTAACGACTGGAGTTATCAGGATATTACAAAGTGTACGGACACCTATCAGGATGGTTCCGAAACACGAACGGATTATATTTGTGTGTATTCAGATGGTGTGCTTGTAGGCGGCATTGAACCGAATGGCAGTACACCTGCGGTAGAAGATGATACGGATACAACGATAACAGTAGAAGAAACAACAACGACGACATCTACCACGACTTCTGAGACGACGACAACGGAGTCTGTTATCTCAACGGAAGATACAACAGAAACATCTTCTGAGGTAACTACAGAGTCGACGATAGAGTCCACAGAAACTATGACAGAAACTACAACTACGACGACAATTGCAACAGATTCTTCTGATACAGAAACGAATACAACAGAATCGAGTACTGTACAAAATGCCAGTATGTATGGTGACGTCAACTTAGATGGTTCAATTACTTTAGTGGATTTGATTCTTCTTAACAAGGCGAATGCTAGCATGGTGGAATTGAATGCGGAAGCTATTTTGAATGCAGATTGCAATTTGGACAATGGCGTAGATGCAAGCGATGCATTGTTGTTGATGCGCTTTTTAGTACAGCTTGTAGATAGTCTTGGTATATCGTAACGTAAAAACGAGTGGAATTGAGGTGGCTCTATGAAAATGACATTTATTGGTGCAACCCATGAGGTGACAGACAGCTGCACTTATTTGGAGACTTGTGGAAGGCGGATATTGATTGATTTTGGCATGGAGCAAGGAAAAGATACTTATGAGAACGTGAAAATCCCCTGTGCTCCGTCAAAAATTGATTATGTACTTTTGACGCACGCACATATCGACCATTCCGGACTTTTACCGTTGCTTTATGCTGGCGGGTTTTCTGGTGAAATTCATGCTACTGCAGCAACGGCAAATCTCTGCGAAATCATGCTGCAGGATAGTGCACACATTCAAGAATTTGAAGCGGAGTGGCGCAGTCGAAAAGCACAACGACGTGGAGAACCAGCATACGAACCATTATATACCATGGAAGAGGCTGTAGGCACGTTGAAGTTGTTTCGTCCGCACGCCTATGGCGAATGGTTTTCTCTGTTTTAGGGCGTAGAGGTTTGTTTCTACGATGCAGGTCATTTGCTTGGCTCATCTAGTATTGCACTGTGGTTAACAGAAAACGATATTTCCAAAAAGCTTGTTTTTTCTGGAGACATTGGTAATTTGAATCAACCGCTTATTCGAGATCCACAAGTGCCAAATGTGGCGGATTATGTGATTATGGAATCCACGTATGGTAATCGATTACATGAAAAGCCAAAGGGCTATATTGCGGGATTAGTACAAGTTTTGCGCAATACTTTTTCTCGTGGAGGGAATGTGATAATTCCTGCCTTTGCAGTGGGACGAACACAGGAAATGTTGTATTATTTCAAGCAAATAAAGGATCAGCATCTATTGCCGGAGTATGAGAACTTTCCCGTTTATATGGATAGTTCTCTTGCTATTGAGGCAACGGAAATCTTTATGAAAAACAAAGAGAGTTGTTTCGACGAAGAGGCACTTTCTTATGTGCATCAAGGAGAAAATCCCATTGGTGTTTCTGGATTAATACACGCTGTCACAAGCGACGAATCTAAGACAATTAACAATGACAATCGTCCGAAAGTGATTCTTTCTGCCAGTGGTATGTGTGATGCTGGACGAATTAAGCATCACTTAAAGCATAATCTTTGGAAGTCAGAAAATATAATTCTTTTTGTAGGTTATCAGGCGGAGGGCTCGCTGGGTCGTAAACTTATTAGTGGTACAAAACGGGTTACTTTGTTTGGCGAAGAGGTACAGGTCAATGCACAAATTGTAGAGCTTCCTGGTATGAGTGGTCATGCTGACCAAAAGAGCTTGCTCCATTGGGTGCAGCAAATAAAAGGTGTTCAAAAGGTATTTATAGTACATGGGGCAGCACAGACCGTAGACATTTTTCGAGACAAGCTTTGGTATGATTTGGGACTTGATGCATATGCCCCTTACAGTGGTGCAGAGTTCGATGTTTCCACGGGAAGAATTACCTATGATGCAGAACCTCAACTGAGTCAAGCGAAACCAAAACGAAATAGTATGATCTATAATCGTTTGACACAAACGTTAGAGCGAATGACAGCCATGATTCAGGACAGCCGTGGACTCTCTAATAAAGAGTTGGCAAAAATGGCGGATCAACTCAATGAACTTTGCGCTAAGTGGGAACGGAGGTAAGCAGAATACGGAATGCAGAATATTTATGAAAATACTACACATATTACGAAAGCAGGTCTTACTGCAATTTTACGTATTAAACGTCGTCGACAGTTTCTGATTTATCGAATGTGTAGCATTTGCTTTTCCGCTCCGTTTTTGGCAAGACTTTTGTTTGCTTTGGTGATGTCCTTGATTGGACGAGCAGAAGAAGTATCTATTCGTTGGACGGATATATTATTTGGATTGATGCTGCTCATAGGTATCTGGCTTTGGCAAGTGCCGAAACAACAAGTAAAAAATTCTGTAGAGCGAATGAAAGATCAAATGGATTTAAATGCTGTGAACCAATATACGTTTTTTCCAGATCATATACAAATGTTGACTACATCGTCACTAGAAAAGTTTGAACTGGATTATGAAAACTTGACATGGGTACAAAGTGACTCTCGGTGGATCGTGTTATATTTTGTAGATATGAATTTCACAATGCTTGTGGATCGAAATGGCTTTACAAAAGGAAGTTCGGAAGATTGTTTGACTTTTTTACGGCGAAAAATTGGCAGGTAGATGGAAGAAAGTAATTGGAGGTATAAAATATTGTTATTTTTATATTTGCTTTTATTTGCTTTAACTGGAATTTAACTTGACATGATTTTGGAGAACTGTTATAATGAGAAACGAATCGAAGTTTGAAAGGGCACAAAATTACCCAAATTGAATTGATAGGAGGACGAACACATGAAGCGAAGAATTGGAATTTTAACCAGCGGTGGGGATTGTCCCGGATTAAACGCTACAATTCGTGGCGTTGCAAAAGCTTGTTATGAAATGCTAGGAACGGATAATGTGGAAATAGTCGGAATTTCTGATGGTTATTATGGACTGATTCATAATATCTGCAAGGAAATGAAACCAGATGATTTTTCCGGTATTTTGACAGTAGGTGGCACGATTTTGGGTACCAAGCGCCAGCCGTTTAAAATGATGAAAGTAATCGGTGACGATAACGTGGACAAGGTCAAGAATATGAAAATGACATATTATGATCAGAAGTTGGATTGCCTTTTAACTTTAGGTGGAAACGGTACGCATAAGACCACGAAATTGCTGGCAGACGAAGGACTGAATGTCATTGGCTTGCCGAAGACAATCGATAATGATATTTTTGGAACGGATGTTACGTTTGGATTTCATACGGCGGTGGATATTGCTACAGATACATTGGATCGTTTGCATACAACTGCAAACAGTCATTCTCGGATTTTGCTTTGCGAAATCATGGGGAATAAAGCAGGCTGGTTGACATTAAATGCCGGAATTGCAGGCGGAGCGGATATTATCTTGATTCCAGAAATTCCTTATGATATTGACAAGGTCTGTGAATCCGTTTTGAAGCGAAGTCAGAACGGAAAGAATTTTTCTATTGTTGCAGTGGCAGAAGGTTGTTTTGATAAAGAGGAGGCAAAGTTAAAAAAGAAGGAGCGAATCAGATTATGGGAAGAAGCGGGCATAAAGACGGCGACCAATCGGATTGCATCACAAATTGAAACTAATACCGGATTAGAGGCACGTGTTTGTGTGCCGGGACATATGCTGCGAGGTGGAAGTCCAAGTGCATACGATCGCATTTTGGCAACTCAATTTGGTGTTTATGCGGCAAAATTGATCCGAGAAGAAAAATATGGTATGAGTGTAGCGAAGGTTGGCGGTGAGATTACTGCAAATCCGTTGGAGGAAATTGCCGGTAAAACGAAGTTTGTGACACCAGATGATCAATTGGTAATGACGGCACGTGACTTGGGAATTTCCTTTGGTGATTGATAGATTGCATTTTATATATTTTTGTATGAAAAGCTTCGGCAGGTTTTTCATGTCGAAGCTTTTGCATATCATGCTATGCTTTTGATTTTTAATTAAAAATGTAGATTTTTTTTTTTTTTTTTTTTTTTTTTTTTTTTTTTTTTTTTTTTTTTTTTTTTAT
>JAJQEI010000033.1:0-11750 GCA_021201755.1 Ruminococcus sp.
GTGCGTTAAGAACTGCCGTTATCTTCTTTTATCTCTCGAACGAGGGCGTGAGCATACTGGAAAACACGGGACATCTGGGATTTCCTATCCAGCAGAAACTAAAAGATATCCTTGTGCAGCTGCATGAGCGCACGGACGAGGACGACACAAACGGAAAGGATGAGTGATTATTATGGCAGCAAAAAATATCCGGAGAAACTGACGGACAGTTACTATCTTGTCCGCAAAGAATGGTTGGATGAAAGCACACAGCTTGGAAAATACCGCACACTGAAAAATGTAGTTGCGAAGGCAAGGGCAAACAGTGCTTTCGTTTTCACAGAGGATGGCGATGTGGTTTATCCCGTTTCTGAGAGCGAACCGGAAACCAAAACACGGCAAGGAATGCTGAACGTCACCATGAATGTGCGTGACGACTGCTCGATGAACGCAAATATTCTTTTTGTCCTTAAGAAAGGCTCCGTTGTGGAAATCTTAGAGGACTGCAAAAACGGATGGTTTAAAATCAAATGTGAGTCCACTGAGAGCGGATATGCGTGTATTTCCAATGTGACGACGGGAGATTATATCTCGGTCAGTGAATAACCAAAGGGTAACGCCCATCGGGGAGATTTTTTATCTTTCTGGTGGGCGTTATTTTTTTGTCCGCTGAAAAATCACATTTCTGTCCTTTCAGAAGTAGAGGGATATATCCCTGAGCGTTAGGGTTGACTTTTTCGGCTTGTACTGAGAAAGCATAAGTTTTCTCGGAAAGGAGTTTGCAGATTATGACAGATATACAGAGGGCGCAGGTTATACAATTACGAAAGGCAGGAAACAGCTACGGCAGCATTGCACGGACTGTCGGCATTTCGCTGAACACGGTGAAGTCGTTCTGCCGCCGAAACAATATTACAGAAAACGCAGATGCTCCAGTCCCCGTAATCCTTACTGGAGAAATTACGCTCTGCGAGAATTACGGACGTGAAATTCGACAGATTGCGAAACGGAAGAAGAAGCGTTTCTGCTGTGATAAGTGCCGTAATGAGTGGTGGAATAAAAATCTTGATAAAGTGCAGCGGAAGACAGTCTACGAGTTTATATGTCCGCATTGTGGGAAGGCGTTCTCTATTTATGGCGATAGCCGCAGGAAATATTGCAGCCACGCTTGTTATATCGCTGACAGGTTCGGAGGTGGCGGTAATGAGTAAGGAAGAATTCAGGAACGAAAAGCTGTACCAGACCACTATGCACCTTGTCAGGAAGATGCTCTCGGAGGGCATAATTTCGGAGAAGGAGTATTGTCAAATTGATACAATTTTCCTTGAGAAATACCGCCCTGTTTTCGGCACATTATTTTCGGACATCCGCTTGACTTCTGAGCCGTAAAGAGTGATGAATAGTAGTGGAAAGGAGTGATTTCATGGCTGAAGTCACGAGGGTCGAGCGTACAGTGCCGACCGTAAAAAAGAAGAAAAAAGTCGCAGCCTATGCCCGTATTTCTATGGAATCGGAACGCATGAACCATTCCCTCTCCGTACAGATCAGTTACTACAGTTCTTTGATTCAGAAAAATCCTGACTGGGAGTACGCAGGCGTGTTTGCGGACGATGGCATATCCGGCACCGGCATAGCCAAAAGGGATGAATTCAAACGCATGATTGCGGCGGTGGAAAACGGAGAGATAGACGTTATCCTTACCAAGTCGATACAGAGGTTCGCAAGAAACACAGTCGACCTGCTGGAAACTGTCCGTCACTTAAAAGACATCGGCGTGGAGGTACGGTTCGAGAAAGAACATATCAATTCCATGAGCGGAGATGGCGAACTGATGATGACCATCTTAGCATCCTTTGCACAGGAAGAAAGCCGCAGCATTTCTGATAACGTGAAATGTGGTATCCGAAAGCGGATGCAGAACGGCATCCCCAACGGACACTTCCGTGTGTATGGGTACCGCTGGGAAGAGGATGAACTGGTTATCGTGCCGGATGAAGCGGAGATTGTGAGAAGAATTTATCAAAACTTCCTCGATGAAAAATCCAGACTGGAGACAGAGCGGGAGTTTGCTGCGGAAGGCATAACAACAAGGGAAGGATATCCTTGGATGGATTCCAATATCAGAAATGTTCTCACGAACATTACCTACACGGGCAACCTGCTCCTGCAGAAAGAATACATTTCAGACCCCATTACAAAAAAGCGGAAAAAGAACCACGGAGAACTGCCTCAGTATTATGTGGAAAATTCTCATCCTGCCATCATCGACAAGGAGACCTTCGATTATGTACAATCTGAAATCGCACGGTGCAAGGAACTGGGACCGCTGGCGAACAAGAGCCTAAACATTTCCTGTTTTACAGGCAAAATAAAATGCCCTTACTGCGGACTCAGCTATATGCACAACACGAGAAAGCCGAGGACGGAATATGGTCAGACATTGGAGCTCTGGACGTGCGGTTCCCGTAAGAAAAAAGGTGGTCGCTGCGAGATTAAGGGCAGTATCAACCAGGGCAACATGGAGAAAGTCCTCGCAGAAGTCTTAGGACTTGATAAATTTGACGAGGATGTTTTCTTAAGAGAGGTTGAGGTCATTTATGTGCCGAAATCCTACACATTGGAGATTCACATGACAGATGGATGTGTAATTACAAAGGATTGTCTGAACACGGGACACAAGGACTGTTAGACACCGGAACGGAGAGCAAGAAAGGCAGAATTTATGAAACAGGAAATGGCACGGAGGAAGGAGCGTGGTGACGCATGGCGCAAAGAAAAGTAACGGCGATACCGGCTACCATCAGCCGATACACAGCTGCGCCGATTAACAGTACGAAAAAACGCAGGGTGGCGGGTTATGCTCGTGTCTCAACCGACCACGAAGACCAGACCACCAGCTATGAAGCGCAGGTCAATTATTACATGAATTACATCAAGAGCCGTGAAGATTGGGAATTCGTCTGCATATACACGGACAAAGGCATCAGCGCAACGAACACACGAAAACGTAAGGATTTCAAATCCATGATTGCCGATGCGCTGGCGGGAAAAATCGACCTGATTATAACCAAGAGCGTGAGCCGATTCGCAAGAAATACGGTAGACAGCCTTACCACGGTGCGCCAACTGAAAGATGCGGGCATTGAGATTTATTTCGAGAAAGAGAACATCTGGACGTTGGACTCCAAGGGAGAACTGCTGATCACCATTATGTCCTCGTTGGCACAGGAAGAAAGCCGATCCATTTCGGAGAATGTTACATGGGGACAGCGTAAGCGCATGGCAGATGGAAAGGTCAACTTTGCCTATAGCCGCTTCCTCGGACTGGACAAAGATAAGGAAACAGGTAAGATTGTGGTGAATCCCGAACAGGCAGAAACAGTGCGCCTGATTTTCAATCTGTTTCTTGAGGGCATGACGCCGCATTCCATTGCCGTGGAGCTTACGAACAGGGGCATAAAAACGCCCAGTGGGAAGGATATCTGGAACCAGCAAACGGTACGAAGGATGCTCTCGAACGAGAAGTACAAAGGTGATGCTCTTCTACAAAAGGAATTCACGGTGGATTTTTTACAGAAAAAGATGAAGAAAAACGAGGGCGAAGTTCCACAGTATTATGTGGAGGGAAACCACAAGGCTATCATTAGCCCACAGGTTTTCGATTTGGTGCAGGCGGAGCTTGCCAGACGGACGAAAGGCGGTTCATGGTACAGCGGGGTGAGCATTTTTTCGAACAAGATAAAATGCGGCAACTGCGGCAGTTGGTACGGCTCCAAGGTCTAGCACTCTACGGACAGGTACCGCAAAGTCGTCTATCGCTGCAACCACAAATATGATAACGGAACAAAATGTGAAACTCCTCATGTGACCAAGGACGAGATTAAGGCGGCTTTCGTGTCAGCGTACAACAAGCTGGTGACCGAGAAAAAAGAAATCATCGCCAATGCGGAACTCATCCGCAGAACGCTTTGTGTGACAGATTCTTTGCTGGCAGAGAAAAAACAGCTGGAGGATGAGATGTCGATTGTTGTCGAAATGACGCAGAGCATTGTAGAGGAGAACGCCCGTGTTGCGCAGAACCAGGAAGAATACCAGAAACGCTACAATGCGCTGGTGGAGAGGTACGACAAATCAAAAGCACGATACGATGAGGTGACCGCCGCCATTTCCGCAAAGGAAGCGCAGGACGAGCGGCTGAAAAACTTCATCCAGACGCTGAAAGAACAGGATGGCGCAATCCGGGAATTTGACAGCGCACTCTGGGGCAGCATGGCCCTGTACATCACGGTCGGCAAGAAAAAGGAAATCACAGTCACATTCCGCAATGGGACGGAGATTTTAGTCTAACAGAATACCAAATGGCATCCGGCTTTTTAGTCGGATGTTTTTTTGCTGTATGGGTAGAAAAGTTCATAAATATATGGTATATTAAAAAGGAAAGATAAATCGGAATTTTACAGAGAGATAAATAGCCAAAAGTGGTCAGGATGAAAATTGCGGTATAAGTCTAAAAAATAAATCGAGGAGATTATACGATGGAATTAGTAGAAGAAATATTAAGCAGAAGAAGTATTCGCAAATTTACGGATGAGCATATCACGGATGAGGAACTTTACACGATACTCCGTGCGGCTATGACTGGTCCTACCTGTGCGAATACAAGGGACTGGAATTTTCTTGTTGTGCGTGACAGGGATACGCTGAACAAGATGGCGGATGCCAATGGCAGACCGGCAGAACCTCTGCGCCACTGTGATGTCGGGATTCTGGTTCTTGGGGATTTGGAATGCGCATTTCCGCCAGCGAAAGATTACTGGGTGATTGATGGGGCGATTGCGGGACAAAATATGACCCTCGCAGCAAAGGGACTGGGCATTGGTTCCGTGTGGCTTGGAACATGGCCGCAGATGGATCGAGTGGAGAATCAGAGAAAGCTTTTCTCGCTACCGGATTCGGTGATCCCACACTCTGTCATTGCGTTCGGATACCCAGCGGAAGAAAAGAATAGTGAACACCCGGATTATGAAGAGAGCCGGGTACATTTTGAGAAATGGTAGTCAGACGAAATTAGAATTATCAGGTGAGAATGAGTATGAAAGGTGTTATTTTTGACTTTAACGGTACCATGTTTTTCGATGAAGCATTTCAAAATGAATCGTGGAAAACATTTATTGAATAGAAAATAGGTCGAGACATTTCTGATAATGAATTTCAGGAGTATATTCATGGAAGAAATGCGGATATTACACTCTCGTATTTTTTGCAGAGGGATTTCTCGAAGCAGGAAATACGAGAGTTGGAAGAAGAAAAAGAGATAATTTACCGGGGGTTGTGTATTGAAAGCGAAGATTTTAAATTGGCAGATGGCTTGCTGCGTTTTTTAGATGAGTTAGTATCAAGAGGTATCCCGCACACCATCGCTACGGCATCTGCATGGGGGAATGTTAAATTCTTTTTTGAACATCTTTGCCTTGATAAATGGTTTCGATTGGAGAATGTTGTATATAACGACGGCGCAATACGAGGAAAACCGTACCCGGATATTTATCTTAAGGCGGCAGAAGCCATAAAGGTAGATATTGCGGATTGTGTAGTTTTTGAAGATGCCAAATCAGGTATTGAATCCGCTGCGCAGGCAGGTGCAGGAAAGATTGTCGGAGTAGCTTCTATGTTAGATAGCAGTACGCTTATGAATTTAGGCGTATCGATAACAGTTGAAAATTATGATGACATTGACAGACTTAATCGTATTTTGCAGTGCGATGAAACATTATAAAAGCGGTGCTGTAATGGACAGGCAAATAAAAACGCTTTAAAGAATCCGTAATGTTGTGCTGGACAATGGGAGGAGTAGCATGGCCCTGTACATCATTGTCGGCAAGAAGAAAGAAATCACGGTCACCTTCCGCAATGGGACGAAGATTTTAGTCTAACAGAATACCAAACGGCATCCGGCTTCGGTCGGATGTTTTTTCGCTGTGTAGGTAGAAAAGTTCATAAAGATATGGTATAATAAAAGGGAAAGACAAATCGGAATGTGTAAGGAAATCATAAAAACCAATAAACATCAAAAGGTTTTTGATATAAGGTCTATTAGCCAGAAACCTTAATGGAGGTTTTGATATGTTGCGTCAAATCAAATATTTTCAATCTGTTGTCCGCAACAATAGTTTTTCAGAAGCTGCGGAAGAATGTTACATCTCCCAGTCTGCTATCTCTCAACAGATACAGGCACTGGAACGAGAGCTTGGCTTTCAGCTGCTGGAGCGGAAAAACCGAAAGTTTACATTAACGCCTGCAGGTGAGCATTTTTATAAAAAGAGCCTGATATTGGTGGCTGACTATGAGCGCATTTGTTCTGAAAGTGCAAAAATTGCCCGTGGTTCAGAGACCGTTTTATGCATTGGCTGTCTGCGAGGGTACAGTAGCGGAGAACTGCAAAAGGCACTGGAGACATTTGCTGCAAAGTATCCAGATGTTGAACTGGAAACGATTCATGGAAACCACGAGGAACTGTACTATCAGCTTCGCACGGAGGCGGTAGACCTTGTGCTGAACGACCAGCGTCGGGCTTTTTCCGACGAATATTTGAATCTTATCCTCGCCACAGCTGACAGCTATATTGAGATTTCGACCCGAAGTCCCATTGCAGCACTTTAAACCGTCTCGCCGCAGGATTTGAAGAACACACCGTGTATTCTCGTTGTGTCTCAGTCACAGCAGGAAATGAAGCAGGAATATTATCATGATGTTGTTGGTTTTCATGGGGAGTTTCTGTTTGCGGAAAATCTGGAAGAAGCCAGGCTGATGATTATCAGCGGAAAAGGGTTTATGCCTGTGGAGGGTGTGGGAATGGTGCAGAGCTTTGGCACGTCCATTTGCCGGATTCCACTCGTCCGTAACGGAGAACAGATCAAACGAAACTACTGTGCGTTCTGGAAAAAGGATAATTCCGGCTATTATGTAGAGGAATTTGCAGATATGCTGAAGGCTCAGTACAAGCAATGAGTTCACATAAGAAAAACTTATCAACATATCCCGAAAGTCAGATTGATTGACCTTCGGGATTTTTTTATAATTATAACTAGAACAACGAAGGGGGTCCGATGAAAGGCGTCCGACTGCATCAAATGCGGTAAATGTGAAAAAGCCTGTCTCCAGCATCTGCATATCCGGAAGCTGCTGGTGGATGTGGCAAAGGAATTTGAACATTGAGAAGGAGGAATTTTTATCATGGCAAAGCTTATTGCATTTTATTCAAGAGCAGATGAAAACTATTTCGGCGGTACATATCGCTATATCTCAGTTGGCAATACGGAAAAAGCGGCAAAGATGATTGCAGCCGCAACAGGGGCTGACCTGTTCAAAATCGAACAGAAAGTGCCTTACGCAGCCGACTACAATACCTGCATCGCCCAGGTGAAGAAGGATTTGCAGTCAAAAACCCGCCCGGAGCTTGTCTCCTTGCCGGAAAGCCTAGATGGATACGATGAGATTTATCTCGGCTATCCGAACTACTGGGGAACCATGCCGATGGCAGTTTACACCTTCCTGGAGGCGTTCGACTGGACAGGAAAAACCATTCATCCCTTCTGCACCCATGAGGGCAGCGGCCTTGCCGGAACGGAAAGGGATGTAGCGAAGGCTGCAAAAAATGTGAAGGTGGCAAAAGGACTCGCCATTCACGGAAGCAGCGTGGACGGTGCGAAAAAAATGATTGAAAGCTGGTGCAGATCATGAAAAAGATGCTGGTTGTTTATTATTCCTGGTCAAATGGGAATACGGAGCGAATTGCAAGAGATTTGCAGGCAGCAACCACCTGGAAACACCACAGAGTGAAATCAACAGTTGGATATGGTCTGTGAAACAGCTTTTGAAGGAGGAAATATAAATGATACTGAATGAAACTTATACTTTATCAAACGGGCTGGAAATCCCGAAGCTGGGGCTTGGAACCTGGTTCATCGACGATGATAAGGCGGTGCAGGCAGTCAGGGATGCTGTGGAAATCGGTTACCGCCATATTGATACAGCGGAGGCTTATGGAAACGAACGCGGTGTAGGCGAAGGCGTCCGCACCTGCGGCCTTAAGCGGGAGGAAGTTTTCGTGACCACAAAACTGGCTACAGAGATGAAAACTTATGACGATGCAGTAATTGCAATCGATGAATCCCTTGCAAAGCTGGATATCGGTTATATTGACCTGATGCTGATCCATTGCCCGTAGCCATGGGCGAATTACCGTCAGGACAAGCGCTCCTATGATGGGGGCAACCTGGAGGCGTGGAGAGCCATGGAAGACGCAGTGAAAGCAGGGAAACTGAGAAGCATCGGTGTCGCAAACTTTGAGCAGCCGGATATTGACAGCCTCCTCGGCGGCTGCACGGTCCGCCCGGTAGTCAATCAGCTACTGGTGCATATCAGCAACACCCCGCATGAACTGATTACCTACAGTGAGGAAAAAGGGATGAAGGTTTAGGCATACTCCCCGATAGCTCACGGACAGATCCTGGAGAACCCGGTGATTAAGAAAATGGCGAAAAAATACAGCATAACTGTTCCGCAAATCTGTATCCGCTATACGCTCCAGCTTGGATTGATCTCACTTCCTAAAACTGCAAATCCGGAACATATGCGGAGCAATGCTGCGATAGATTTCTCTATTTCCAGCGAGGATATGGAAACGCTGAAATCAATGAAGAAGATCAGGGATTACGGCGAATTCAGCTCCTTCCCGGTATTCAGTGGGAAATAAGCAGCACAGGGAAAGAGCAAAACCGGCAGAACCAAAACTATAAAAGAGTACAAGGAGGAAATCATCATGGAATTTGCAACATTAAAGAACGGAATTAAAATGCCGATGGAGGGATTTGGCGTCTTTCAAGTGCCGGAGGTGGATGTCTGCGAACAGGCTGTAAGCGATGCGATTGCCGCAGGCTACCGTCTGATTGATACTGCTGCTGCTTATTTCAACGAGGAAGCTGTGGGTGCGGCCATCAGGAAAAGCGGCGTTCCGCGTGAAGAATTGTTTATCATCACCAAGCTGTGGATTCAGAATGCAGGCTATGAGAACGCCAGGAAAGCATTCCAGACCTCGCTGGATAAGTTAGGTCTTGACTACCTTGACCTGTATCTGATCCATCAGCCCATGAACGACTATTACAGCTCATGGTGCGCTATGGAGGAGCTGTATGAGGAAGGTAAAATCCGGGCAATCGGCGTCTGCAATTTCTATCCTGAGCGTCTAGCTGACCTCTGCGTCAACGCACGGATTAAGCCTATGATAAACCAGGTGGAACTGCATCCCTTCTTTCAGCAGGCAGACGCATTGGAAAATATGGCGGAGTTTGGCGTAGTGCCGGAAGCATGGGGACCGCTGGCAGAGGGCAAGCACGGCATTTTCACCAATGAAGTGCTGAGCAGCATTGCGGCCAAATACGGCAAGACAGTGGCACAGGTTGTCCTTCGCTGGAACACTCAGTGCGGTGTTGTGATTATTCCGAAATTGGTACATAAGGAGCGTATTGAGAAAAATCTGAACATCTGGGATTTCACTCTGAGTGGCGAGGATATGTCTGTGATTGCTGCCCTTGACCTGGAGCACAGTGAGATTATCGACCACAGTGCAGCGGAAACAGCAAAATGGCTGAACGGCTGGAAAATTCATGATTAGAAAGAAGCAATGATTAGACATGAGGAGCTATTTTCAAATAAAGATTTAAAGAACCTGATTGTTCCCCTTTTTCTGGAACAACTGTTGGTAGCACTGGTTGGTATTGCGGATGTGTTTGTGATAGGGTTTGTGGGAGAGGCGGCGGTATCCGGCGTGTTACTGGTAAACTCTTTCAACACAATCTTTATCTACCTGTTTACGGCGCTCTCTTCCGGCGGTGCAGTGGTGATCAGCCAGTATATCGGGAAGCAGGAAACAGGCCGTGCCGGGCAGGCGGCCACGTAGCTTCTGGCAGCTTCCGTCTTCTTTTCGGCTGCGATTTCCGTGTTTGTTTTACTGACCGGCATGGGGCTGATGCGTCTGCTGTTCGGACGGGTGGATGAGGATGTCATGGATGCCTGCGTCACCTACCTTCGGATCTCGGCATATTCCTATCCTGCCCTGGCCGTTTACAATGCGGGCGCAGCGCTGTATCGCAGCTTTGGAAAGACAAGCACAACCATGTATATCTCCATTTTCGCTAATATCATTAATGTGGCAGGCAACTGCATAGGCGTTTTCTTGCTCCATGCGGGTGTTGCGGGTGTTGCGTACCCGTCCCTGATTTCCAGGGCATTTTCCGCAGTGGTGGTGACTTATCTGTGCTTTTCCCGGAAAAATCCGGTATGGTACTTAAAGGAATGGGCCTTCCGTATTGACGGCGGTATGCAGAAAAGGATTCTGCGTATTGCAGTTCCCAATGGCGTGGAAAGCGGCGTGTTTCAGCTTGTGAAAGTGGCTCTTTCCAGTGTGGTGGCGCTGTTTGGGACTTATCAGATTGCGGCAAATGGGGTAGCGCAAAGCATCTGGACGATGGCTGCTCTGGTATGCGTCGCTATGGGGCCGGTTTTTATCACGGTGATTGGTCGGTGTATGGGTGCCGGCGATATGGATCAGGCGGAGATGTATTTTAAGAAGCTGTTGAAAATCACGATTACTTTTGCGCTTGTCTGGGATGTCCTGATCTTCGCAGCGACTCCAGTCATGATGCACTTCTACACACTGGAGGAAGAGACGAAACGGCTGACCATCCGGCTGGTACTGGTTCATAATATTTTCAACGCCGCAGCCTTTCCCTTTGCTGATCCGTTGGAAAAAGGTCTTCGTGCGGCAGGCAATGTAAAATTTACAACAGCCATTTCACTTTTTACCACTATCGGGGTGCGCCTTGTGTTTTCCGTCCTTTTCGGGATTGTTCTGGATTTGGGCGTGATGGGGATTGCATACGCCATGAGCCTGGACTGGGTCATCCGCGGAATTATCTTCTGGTGGAGATTCAAACAGGAAAGATGGAAACAGTTTAAAATAATATGATGATTTGAACAGGAGGAATTAAAATGAAGAGACTTTTATCACTATTATTGATATACGCAATAGCTGCTTCCCTTGCAGTCTGTGGAAACAGTACCGACGCATCGCAGAGTGAATCACAGGCAGACGGCTCGGAGGTTCAGCTGGAAGAAAGCGGTGCAACGGTAACCGAAGGAACGGAAAGTGAGGATACACAGATGGAAGAAACAAAAAGTGTTGCTTCGGACGGGGCGCAGATGCAGACGGATGACCCGTCTATGCCCACAAGGGTTCTGGAAGAGGGTACCCGAATCAATATGTACTTTGGAGACACTGTAATCCCCGGTATCCTAAACGACAGCACTACGACCCAGGCATTTATTGAAATGCTGCCGCTGACAGTACATGTAAGCAGATATTCACATGATTTCTGTGGCTCCATGGACGATTTTCTTCCTTTCGACGAGGAGGATGAGCGGTATGGCTGGCTCAATGGAGATATTGCAGTTGGTACGGATGTTCCATGGTTTACCATTCTGTTTGCCGATGAAGATATTTCCGAACAGTATGGAAATCTTGTCAATATCGGTGTGATTGACTGTGAACTGTCCGTCATTTCTGAGTTGAGCGGCAGCTATGATGTTTTGATTGAACTGGCCGAGTAGAGGTGGAAGACAGATGGAAAAAAGAAATCTTGGAAAGATAGAGGTTTCTAAAAT
Source organism: Ruminococcus sp. (assembly GCA_021201755.1). Lineage (GTDB taxonomy): Bacteria > Bacillota > Clostridia > Oscillospirales > Ruminococcaceae > Ruminococcus_C. Next base: position 11,701 of record JAJQEI010000033.1, read on the forward strand.
CGGTATGGGAACCATGGCGTTTTCGCATGGCTATGGGAAAATCCAGGAGA
>JAJQEI010000033.1:11850-38233 GCA_021201755.1 Ruminococcus sp.
AAAATCGGTATGGGAACCATGGCGTTTTCGCATGGCTATGGGAAAATCCAGGAGAGGCAGTACAGTATTGACGCCATCCGTGCGGCTTTTGAGTATGGGTGCACATTTTTTGATACGGCGGAAGCCTATGGCGCACAGCTGTATTATGAGGGTCATAACGAAGAAATCGTCGGCGAAGCGTTAAAGGATGTGCGAAAGGATGCCGTGCTGGCTACAAAATTTCATTTTAAGCCGGAGGATTGTGGAAAAGGCACCGATCTTTACACTTCCATCAGGCGGCACCTGGAAAAGTCCTTAAGCAGGCTGCAGACGGACTATGTGGATTTGTACTATCTGCATCGGACAAACAGCCGTGTTCCGGTAGAAGATGTTGCGGAAGCTATGGGGAGACTGATAAAAAACGGAATTATTCGTGGATGGGGACTGTCCCAGGTATCCGGCGATACCCTGAAACGCGCGGATCAGGTCACCCCGGTTTCGGCGGTACAGAATCTTTATAATATCCTGGAACGGGATTGTGAAAAGGACATTTTCCCATACTGTGTGGAGCGCGGGATTGGCGTTGTGCCGTTCTCGCCCATTGCCAGCGGTCTGCTCTCAGGGAAGATCACAGTTGATACCGAATTTGAAAAAGTAGATGACGTGAGGAGCTGGGTTCCGCAGCTGACAAGGGAGAACATTGCGGGAAACCAGCAGATCCTTGACATTATTTAGGGGTATGCAGATAAAAAAGATGCGACCAATGCGCAGATTTCTCTTGCGTGGATGCTGCACAAGTACCCGAACGTTGTTCCGATTCCCGACTCCAAAAACAAAGAGCGGATTCTGGAAAACCTCGACGCTGATCAGGTCACGTTTACGGATGAAGAATTTGCCGCACTGGAAACGGCACTGGAAGGCTGCAAGGTCTATGGACACAGAGGTCATGTAGAGGAAGAAGGGAAAGGCTTTTTGAATAAGAAGCCGCTTCGGTAAAATATGTACTGTAACAGGATTACAGGTGCTGTGAAATGAATAGAATGGATAATTTTGTATATGAATATCTCGTCAGGGTGTGTTTTGGAAAGGACTGCGTCAGGCAGCATTTAAGGCAGCTGCTGGAATGCTGCGGGGAAACGGTTCTACTGGCATACGGCGGCGGTTCCGTCAGGAAGAATGGAATTTATGACCAGATTATGGGCGAACTGAAAGCGGCAGATAAATCCGTCGTGGAGTTTGCGGGTATTATGCCGAATCCCACTTACGCTAAAGTACAGGAAGGCGCGACTCTTGTCCGGGAAAACCATGTGGACTTTATTCTTGCTGTGGGCGGCGGCTCAGTCATTGATTGCTGCAAAATCGTGGCGGCACAGGCAAAGAGTTCGCAGGACATTTGGGAGATGGAGTTTACCGATCACAGGTATCCCCAAGAGTGGGTTCCCATGGGCGCTGTTGTTACCGCTTCCGGTACTGGCGCTGAAATGAATAACGGGGCGGTTATCACAAATGAGGATAAAAAAGTGAAAGCAGATCTGCTTGGCGCTTATGCGGATTTTGCCTTGCTTGATCCTGCCAGTACCCTTTCGCTCCCTATGGGGCAGGTTATTTCCGGGGCTTTCGATACACTGAGCCATTGCATGGAAACCTATTTCGGAAAACTGGACCATGTAATCCTTTCGGATGAAATTTCCGAGGCGGTCATGCGCAATGTCATCCGCAATCTCCGCATCCTGACGGAAAATCCGCAGGATATGGAGGCGCGGAGTGAGTTGATGTGGGCATCGGCCATGGGAGAAAATGGCATTTTGAAAATTGGGAAGGTTACAGATTTTCAGGCTCATCAGATGGAACATCAGCTCGGTGCCTACACAGACTGCAATCACGGACAGGGACTGGCAGTGATTCATCCAGTGCTGTACCGCCACATTTATGAAAACAATATAGGACGTTTCGCCCGTTTTGCGTGTGAAGTTTGGGGGATTTCCCCGAAAGGGAAAACAGAGCAGGAACTGGCGCTTGCAGGGATTGATGCCTTGACGGATTTTATCAAAGAGGTGGGACTGCCGACGACTCTGACTGAAATAGGAATCACGGACGAAGGCATTCTAAAAGCGGTGGCGGACACCTGCAATATTACTGCCGGATGTTGTAAAAAGCTCACCTGCGATGAAATTTTTGAAATTTTGAAGGAATGCGTATAGGCATACTTTCAGGAGACTCAGATGGGATGGCAGACAAAAAAGAACGAAACGTCATGAAATAAAAAACAAATAGGAAAGAGAGCAGAGATATGAACAGACCTTATATTTTTTGTCATATGATGACTTCACTGGACGGAAAGATCATGGGGAAATACATGGAAACGCCGGAAAGCGAAGCTGCCGGAGATGTGTTTTACAATATCTCCTTTGGAAAAAATCCGTACTATAAGCACCAGGGATGGCTGTCTGGCCGGGTGACAACGGATGATAATTTCACATTCTATAAAAAGCCGGAACTGAATGAACAGGCAGCTCCGGTGCCGGAAGGAGACTTTGTTGCAAAACAAGCCCCTATGTACTATGTGTCGGTAGATCCGTCCGGTAAACTGGGCTGGAAGGACAGCACCCTGACCTATATCGATACCACCGCTCATGTGATCGAAGTTCTGACTGAAAAAGCTTCCAATGCATACAAAGACTTTTTGCGGCGGCTGGGCATTTCCTATATTATTGCCGGAGCGGAAACACTGGACTATGCGCTGGCAATGGAAAAGCTGAAAGAGCTATTCGGCATTGAAACGCTCATGCTGGGCGGCGGCGCAGCTCTGAACTGGTCTTTTATTCAGGTAGGAATGTGTGATGAAATCAGTGTTGTGATAGCACCGACCGCCAATGGCTCCACGAAGACGCAGACACTGTTTATGGCAAGGGATGGTTTGAGCGACGATACGCCCATCGGATTTTCCTTGCTGGAAGCCAAGGCTTTGGACGGCGGCAGCGTATGGCTGCGCTATAAGGTTCGTCCGAAAGAAGGAGCATAAGAGTGCCTGCAAAGGTACTAAGTTTATCCATGAGATGGAGGTACAGTTTGATTCCATAGGCGGCGCAGATGTGGTTACAGCAGAGAAAGAGATTGAGACATGGATCGCCAAGGTGGCGGATGAAAAATAGAAAAGGAGTGTTTCATGATGAAAATCAACAACAAAGAAGAATTTGCTAAAGAGAATGTATTTGGTTTGGGACAGGAAAACAGCGCATATGCGCAGTATTTTATCGGGAATTCTTACCTGAATCCCCTGACGGACCCGAAGAAGACAGCCGTGTTTCTGGCAAACGTCACCTTTGAGCCGGGATGCAGGAACAACTGGCATATCCATCACGCAAAGACCGGAGGCGGACAGCTTCTGATCTGCACGGCAGGAAGTGGATGGTATCAGGAGGAAGGAAAGGAAGCCGTGAGCCTGGAGCCTGGTATGGTAATCACAATCCCTGCAGAAGTAAAGCACTGGCACGGGGCGAAAGCAGACAGCTGGTTTTCCCACATTGCGGTAGAGGTTCCCGAAGAGGAAACGAGGAACGAGTGGTGTGAACCTGTGGATGATCGGGCTTACGGGAAACTGAAATAGACGGAGGTTTTCCCATGAACAAAATCCTGATATGTATTGCTTTTGGCAATGTTCATAGCAACACTTGCCGGCTGTAGGAATAAGACAGCTGGGGGTAGTGAACAGATAACGGATACAAACGCCGGTATATCAGAGGATGCTGAAACAGTTACCGAGCAGGACACGCAGAACCAGGAAACGGGTGACCCGGAAACCGCCTCAGAAGAAAGCGCAAGGGCGGTTTCGGAAACTGACGGCACCGTTTCAGGAACAGTCCAAATGGAGGGCAATATCATGAAGATTACAGCCGGAGATACAGCATTCACAGTAACGCTCGCAGACAATTCTTCTGTGGATGCGCTGAAAGAACTGCTTGCGGAAGGGTCGCTTACCATTGACATGAGCGATTACGGGAATATGGAGAAGGTAGGTTCCATAGGAACAAGTCTCCCAAGAAATGATGAGCAGATTACAACCGGGGCAGGCGATGTCATTCTCTATCAGGGAAGTTCCCTTGTGATCTATTATGATACCAATTCATGGAACTTTACCAGAATCGGAAAAATAGAGGGCGTAACAAAAGAAGAACTTCTGGATGCATTCGGAAGCGGCAGCGTGACAGTTACCTTTACCTTAGAATAGTCTGCTCTCTGAAATCGGAATTGCATGAGAATAGTATGGTCTGGACAGCGATAACGGAAAAATATCCGTAGATTAGGAGGAAACTGAAAATGAGCATTACATAGAAATCTAAGGAGTACCATGAAAAAATGTTTCCAGGATATCACTCCACCTTTCTGGAAACCGACCCGGAGTTTATCGAGTGGTTTGATAACTTTGCTTTTGATGAAGTAGTAAACCACGATGATTTGGATGACAGGATGCGGTTCATGGCGATCCTGGCGGCACTGCTGGGCTGCCAAGGAGCCGATGAATTCCGGGCGATTATGCCCACCGCTCTGAACTTCAGCGTGACGCCGGTGGAGATCAAAGAAATCGTCTATCAGGCGACAGCCTATCTCGGCATCGGCAGGATTTTCCCGTTCCTGAAGATTACGAACGAAGTACTGTCTGCAAAGGGCATATCCCTCCCCCTGCCGCCGCAGGCGACTACCACGGCGGAAAACCGCTGCGAAGCGGGGACACAGGCACAGGTGGATATCTTCGGCGAAGGGATGCGTGATTTCTGGCAGTCCGGCCCGGAAGAGAGCCGCCACATCAATTACTGGCTGGCGGATAACTGCTTCAGTGATTACTATACCCGGACCGGGCTTGATTATCGGCAGCGGGAAATGATCACCTTCTGCTTCCTGGCAGCACAGGGAGGCTGCGAACCGCAGCTTACCAGCCACACAGCGGCGAATATAAAGATTGGGAATGATAAGGATTTCCTGATTAAAGTCATCTCCCAGTGCTTACCCTATATCGGCTATCCCAGAAGCCTAAACGTGCTGAACTGCGTGAATGTGGCTGCAAAGCAGTTGGAAAATAACTGAGAAAGGACAATTTTATTATGAATAAAACATGGCTGATTACTGGTGTGTCCAGTGGATTCGGATATAAAATGACAAGGCAGCTTCTGGAGGCGGGCGACGTTGTAGTGGGAACGGTGCGCAACCAGAAAAAGGTGGCGGATTTAATTGAAAAATATCCGGTCACATTTGACTGTAAAATTCTCGATGTGACGAACGTCCCGGCTATCCATAATTTGGTGGAAACGGCGTGGCAGCAGCATGAAAAAATCGATGTGGTAATCTCCAATGCCGGTTACGGCCTGTTCGGGTGTGCTGAGGAGCTTTCCGATGAGGAGATAAACCATATCATCGCGACAAACCTGACCGGCTCCATCATGCTGATCAGGGACAGCATCCCCCACCTGCGCAGACAAGGCGGCGGGCGTATCATCCAGATTTCATCCTATGGTGGGCAGATGGCATTCCCTGCCAATTCCATGTATCACGCGACCAAGTTCGGCATTGAGGGCTACTGCGAGGCGGTCGCCCAGGAGGTGGCGCAGTTTGGCATCGGCATGACCATTGTGGAACCGGGCGGAGCGCGCACCGAATTCCGTTACGGAAGCGCGAAGGTTGCGAACCTGATGCCGGAATATGGCAGCTGCCATGGTTTTTTGAATATGCTGGATGCGAGCAAGGGACTTGCTCCTGGCGACCCGACGAAGATGGCGCAGCGTATCATCGAGAGTACGGAAAAGAATCCGGCACCGCTGCGCATGGTGCTTGGTTCACAGGCACTGAGTGTGACCATAACCCGTCTGGAGAGGCGTGTTGCGGATTATAAGACCCAGACGGAGCTTTCGGCTTCTACGGATGTTCCGGCAGAGAAATAAAAAATAAGTCTTATCACAGAAATAGTAAGAACAGACACCTGACCATAGACTGTAAAATACGATTGCAGAGAAAGGAGACGCAATCTTGGACAAGACATTGAAGATAAAAATTGCGATAGACCTATTGCTGACACTTTCTCTGCTGTTTCTCATGTCATATGAACTGATCGGAGAGACAGCTCACGAGTGGATCGGAATCGGAATGTTTACATTGTTCATTCTGCATCATATTATGAACCGCAACTGGAGCAAAAGCCTGTTCAAGGGGAAATATACGGCTTTCTGCATTGTGCAGACGGCACTTATATTTTTCATTTTCGCCTGCATGACCTTGAGCGTGGTGAGTGGAATGATTCTTTCCCGTCATGTGTTTGTCTTTTTGAATATCAAAAAAGGAACTGCACTGGCGCAGAGAGTTCATATGACCTGTGCTTACTGGGGATTCGTGTTGATGAGCCTGCATCTGGGATTTCATTGGAATATGGTCGTAAACATGGCCGGGAGGTTATTCGAAAAGCCGTCTGTTTTCCGTAAATGGACGGTCCGTGCAGCAGCCCTCATTATTTCTTCATACGGTATCTATGCTTTTGTAAAATGCAGTATAGGCAGTTATATGCTGATGCAGGTACATTTTGTGTTTTTTGATTATGGAGAACCGGTTGCTTATTTCATACTGGATTATATGGTTGCTATGGGTTTATTTGTCATTATTGGATATTATCTCAGCATTTGTTTGAAGGGAAGGATAAAGGCATGAGAAACAGACTTTTGAGCGTTGCAATGTTCCTGGTTCTGGTGCTTGGGCTGACAGCCTGCATCGGGAATAATGCTGTTGATGAGACAGAAACAACTGAAAATATGCAGAATGTTTCCTCAGAAGTTTCGGATGCGTCGGAAATGTTATCAGATGAGGAATCTGATGCTGTAACGGAAGGCGAAACCGAAACCAATATTCTGATTGCCTATTTCTCCCGTGCAGATGAGAATTACAGCGTGGGCGTAATTGAGAAAGGAAACACGGAAATCATTGCGGAAATGATTTCCGACCAGACCGGCGGAGAGTTATTCCAAATCGAGCGAGATACCCCTTATCTGGAAGGCTATGACGAATGTACCGATGAAGCGTCACGCGAACAGGCGGAAAATGCAAGACTTGAGCTAGCGGCTGATTTGGAGAGTATTGATGATTATGACATTATTTTTATCGGTTATCCCATATAGTGGGCAGATATGCCAATGCCGGTCTACACCTTCCTGGAAAGCCATGATTTTTCCGGTAAGACTGTGATTCCGTTTTGCACCCATGAGGGTAGCGGATTATCCTCTACAGTGTCAAGCATTGCTGATTTGACAGGTGCGACCGTGCTGGACGGACTGGCCGTGAGAGGATCTGTCGCACAGAACTCTCAGGAGGAAGCGGGGGCTGCTGTGACAGAGTGGCTGGAGGATGTTTTGGAGTGAGCAATTAAACGTTCAAGCCTGTTTTTTGATGTGAAAAACGAGCTCATAACATATCAATATAGCACCCTTTAATTTTTCCTCGCACATTTTAATTATTGCAAAAACAGTCACCGCAAGGGTGACTCAGTCTGTCGAAAAGTTCATAAATATACGGTATAATAAATAGAAAAGACAAATGGGAGTGTTGATATGAAAATTATAGAAATCAAGGAGAATAAAAAACAATTTCTTCCGTTGCTGCTATTAGCAGATGAGCAGGAGGATATGATAAACAGGTATCTTAATAAAGGAACAATGTATGTTTTGGACGATGATGGAGTTAAGTGCGAATGTGTGGTAACAGACGAAGGGAATGGTGTTCTTGAAATCAAAAATATTGCAACTGAACCAGAATATCAGGGGAAGGGTTACGGTAAAGCACTAATTGACTTTGTTGCTACGACATACAAAGGGAAGTATTCTTTATTGCAAGTTGGCACAGGAGATAGCCCGTTGACAATCCCTTTTTATGAGAAGTGTGGATTTATTTGTTCGCATAGCATTAAAAACTTTTTCACGGATAATTATGACCATCCAATATATGAAGCAGGTACTCAATTGATAGATATGATTTATTTGCAGAAAAAAATATAACTTCCAGTTTATCGAGATGATGAATTGTATATAGCAATCTGTCAGCTCTCGCACATATACCCCATAACGATGAACACGGTATCGTTATGAGGGGTGTGCATTTTTGCATACGGGTGCGGGTGCATCGTTAAGGTGTAAAAAATGCTATTGTTACGGTGTATCATATTAGACACGGCAATAGACCCATGCTGTGGTTTAGGAGGTATGTTTGTGCAATCGGCACGTTTTGTAAAAAATCACAGTGGAAATATCAACAATATTTCAATCTATGGACAAGATGCCAATCCTACCACTTGGAAACTTGCACAGATGAATCTTGCGATTCGTGGAATCGAACCTGATTTAGGCAACTATGCAGCAGATACGTTCTTAAACGACAGACATCCTACACTCCGTGCTGATTATATTATGGCGAATTCGCCCTTTTATCTTTCAAATTGGGGACAGGATAAACTGAAAGATGATGTTCGTTGGAAATATGGTATTCCACCGGCAGGAAATGCGAATTTTGCATGGTTACAACATATGATTTATCATCTTGCTCCAAATGGCAAAATCAGTATGGTGCTTGCCAACGACGCATTGTCCACCCAGTCTTCCGGCGAGGGAGAAATCAGAAAGAATATCATTGAGGATGACTTAGTAGAAGGCATCGTTGCGATGCCGACTCAGCTTTTCTATAGTGTCACGATTCCTGTAACGCTTTGGTTTATCACCAAAGGCAAAAAGCAGAAAGGCAAGACACTGTTTATTGACGCTCGTAAAATGGGCTATATGATAGACAGAAAGCACCGTGACTTCACCGATGAGGATATAGTGAAAATTGCAGATACATTCACTGCCTTTCAGAACGGAATATTGGAGGGTGTGAAGGGCTTCTGTGCAGTAGCAACTACACAGGATATTGCAAAGCAGGATTACATCTTGACACCGGGACGTTATGTTGGCATTGAGGAACAAGAGGATGACGGCGAGCCGTTCGAGGAGAAAATGACCCGGCTCATATCGGAGTTTTCTGAGATGTTTGCAAAGTCGCATGAGCTGGAGGATGAGATTCGGAAGAAGCTGGGGGCTATTGGGTATGAAATATAAATTATCTGATATTTGCTAGTATATAAAAGGAAAAACCAATGTGTCCACGCTTGAAAGAAGTACATATATTTCAACAGAGAATATGCTTCCAGATAAAGCAGGAGTGACATTAGCTACTTCTCTGCCATCAACTGAACAAACACAGGTATTTAATGTGGGGGATACTTTGGTTTCAAATATTCGTCCTTACTTTAAGAAGATTTGGTATGCAAATTTTGACGGTGGCTGTTCAAATGATGTGTTGGTGTTTCGTCCAAAGGGGAATATTGACTCCAGATTTTTATACTATGTCTTGTCGGATGATGCCTTTTTCGAGTATTCGATGGCAACATCAAAGGGAACCAAAATGCCCCGTGGCGATAAGAAAGCAATCATGGAATACCCAGTGCCGATATTCTCTATAAAGGAACAGCAAAAAATAGCGGGCATCTTGAGCACTTTGGATGGAAAAATCGGACTGAATAATGCAATAAACAAGAATTTAGATTGCTGCTCATGTAGAAATTTCCCCCAAACTACGATGAAAGAACGATACAGCAGGCTATAAATCGAACAGGCAGATGCTTCAAGAGAGGTATCTGCCCGTTTTGACATATTGACGGTTTGCAGGATGGAGCGTATAATTATTTCAAGGGAATTTTCAAAAAATTGCCGAAGCCCTAACCAAACGGAATTTTCTGCACTATCTATACAGAAGCTTCTAAAATTAAAGAAAGGAGAGTCGAACATGAACCTTGACGAACGCCGTGAAAAAATTGCGCAGATGTCGAAGTCGATTTTTCAGTACTGTCTGTCACAGACAAGTTCCTATCAGGAGAGTGAGGACTTGTCACAGGAGATCCTACTGACGCTTTGTGAGAGCATTGAGAATCTGCGTGACGATAAGGCATTCTACGCATTTATCTGGCGCACTGCCGACAACATTTTGAAAGGTTGGTATCGGAAGAAGGATAAGCGCAATTATGCCGAACTGGATGATAATCTGCCGGACAATTCATGGGAACGTCTTGCAGAACAGATGCAGACGAACGAACAGCTCACATGCATCACAAGGGAACTGGCACGGCTGAATTCCAATTACCGCCGGGTCATGGTAGCATACTATATCGACAGTCTTTCGGTGGCTGAGATTTCGGCTCGCTTTTCGCTGACGCAAAGCATGGTGAAATACCTGTTATTCCAATCAAGAAACAGAATCAGAAAGGGTGTCATTATGAAAAAAGTATTCGGAGAACTGAGCTATCGTCCTGTAGAATTCTGGGTAGGCTCGTGGGGAAAATTCAAACCTGAATATCGTCATATTTGTATGAGCAGGATCAATCAGAACATTGTCATGGCGTGCTATTATGAAAAGCAGATAGAGGAACAGATCAGCCTACAGACGGGCGTTCCCACGGCATATCTGGAAAATGGAATCAAAGAGCTTTTGGAGCATGAATTCCTTCTTGAGAAGAATGGCTATTACCATAGCAATATTGTCATTGTAACGCAGAAAATGAAGGCTGAAATTTACGAAAAGCACAGGGATTCGATTCGTGAAACGGCGGAGCTGATCCGGGATTTTGTGGATCGTTCAATGGATGCTGTGCGTGCGGTTGGTTTTTACGGCAGCGATATGCCGCACAATTCCATGAAGTGGTTTATGGTTTCTCAGCTGTTTCATTTGGCGTATATTGATTTTCTGCAGGAAAAGCTTCCATTTGGTGATTGGGAGAGCTATCCCGAAGATCAATTCGGACAGAAAGGGTATCACTGGTTTTCGGAGAAAAGTGAACATGAGGACATCTATATGTTCCGCACTAGCACACGTGACGACTCCAAAAAGGCGGTGATACTGCTGTGGGATGTTGATGTGAACGGGGAACCCGTTTGTACGAGAATGAACAGAATGCACGAAACTATGCTCATCAATCTGCTAACAGCGCAGCCGGAATCTGAAAGCGACAAGCTGATCTGCACGGAACTTTTGGAGCATCATTTTGCAGTGAAAACAAATGCGGGAATTCAGCTTAATTTTCCGTGCATTAACAGCGAACAGAGTCAAAAGCTTGGTGAATTGATTGTTCCTGTGGCACAGGAAATCTGTAGTCAAGTGCTTGCACGACTTAACGGCATCAAGCATATTATGGCGGGGCATACCCCGAAGCATCTGCATGATTACGCCGAAAAGATCGCACCGGGAGAAATGACACCGGAAATCTGCGATGTGATGAGAGAACTCTGCGAAAGCAGATGGCTGCTTCCTCTGACAAGGGGGATGCTTGCTACAACGGTTATGCTTCGAGCAGATTGATGCGAAATCAAGTCAAATTATCCGTGTTTTGTATCTTAGGCTTGGGGATCTGAGAGAGTTGTATCAACAAAGCGACATTGGGAGAATGATGCAGCACAGGTTCCGCACAAATTCCAATTTATGCAAGCACGAACATTTCTGAAGCTGTGGCTGACCGAATTTAATGTTCCTTCACTTGCAATTATGTACATCTACAAGCCTTGGTAAAGGCTGAAAAATTTTCTGAGAAAATCACAATGCTGATGAACTCCTATTATAATGGACTTATTACAAATGAGGAAGTTATAACGGAGTTGTTGAAGACAGCCGAAGAAATCACAAAGATGCAAAAAGAGGGTGAAAGTCTTGGACTTATGGATGAAGAACTTGCTTTTTATGATGCACTTACAAAGCCGCAAGCGATTAAGGATTTTTACAGTAACGAAGATTTGATTGCGATGACAAGAATCACAGAAATGCTCCGTAAAAACAGAACGATTGATTGGCAGCAAAAAGAAACTGCAAGAGCCTCCATGCGTAAAATGGTGAAGCGTTTGCTGAAAAAATATAGGTATCTACCTGATGAATATGAAAATGCAATTGATACCGTCATCAGTCAATGCGAAATGTGGACGGATAATTTACAGTGACAATTAATTGAATAAGAACGATATAATCGTCATCATTGTAAAGATTTCTTCAAAGTGGGATAATTCATAAAGAAGTTGTTTAGGAAAGTGTCTATTATCGGTGATTAATAGCGTTTGCCTGCTGCCAGTCCTCTGACGAGGACGTTTTTCAATAAAAGAAAGATCCAATCTATTATCTATAAGATGAATTAAACATATGATAAAACATAGTGATAGCAAAAATAAAATATAAATATATCTCATAAAGATGGTCATGCAATTCGTAACATTCCATAAATGCACAATATATTGATCATATATTGGACAGGAAATTTGTGACGAAGAAATTGAGGATTACGATTACAAACCCGATCCAATTTTCTACGGAAATGGCAATCAATTTTTCGGTGTAGAATTGATATCCCATCCAATGACATTGGAATATCATTTACGTGAGATGAATTGGGAAAACCTGTTGGAAGAAGCAATCGAGATGGGATATTTATTACACCAGACTTCAACCTGTGGACTGCACATTCATGTGAATCGAAATGCATTCGGTGAGAACCAGTCGGAACAGGAAAAAGCCATTGAAAAAATTCTGTTTTTCGTGGAAAAACACTGGTCAGAGATTTTCCAGTTCAGTCGTAGGAGCGACTACGATATGAATCGTTGGGCAGCGAGATATGGATTTGAAAAGACCAGAAAAGAGATTTTGGATAAAGCAAAAAGCGGTAAAAATGGACGCTATGTAGCCGTAAACTTGAAGAATTATTACACAATCGAATTTCGGTTATTTAGAGGTACGCTCAAATACAACACATTCATTGCTACATTGCAGCTTGTGAACAAGATTTGCGATGTGGCACTTTCGATGTCTGAGGAAGAAATTGACAACATGAACTGGAGTTACTTTGTCGCTTCGATTGAAGAACCGGAGTTGGTTCAATATTTGAAAGAACGAAGATTGTACGTGAATGAACTTATTATGGAAAGCGAGGAAGTGTAAAATGTGTGCAGTATTTGGATTTTTGGACTACAAAAACAAGGTAAAAAGCAAACAAAAGAAAGCTATTATCAGAGAACTTTCGATAGCCGCAGAAGAACGTGGCACGGACGCTACAGGCATTGCCTACATCAAAAATGGTGATGTTGTGATATACAAAAAAGCGTTCCCTCACGGAAATCAATAATTACAAAGTGTTTACAAGGAAGGAAAAAAGAGATATAATAGAAGAATGAAAGGATGTATAGAAACCACAAAATATTTTCGAAGAGATAGAAACAGAGAGCAAATATGACGGATATTATTATAAGATATTTTATTGAGTTCACATATTCATCACTTAATAGTGAAAAATATGCTCTTCTGATATATTTTTCGTTTATATAAAAACAGTCCATCAGAATACCTTCATATTTAAATCCACATTTTTCAATAACCCTCATAGATGCATCGTTTATTGTCATTGAACATATCTGGATTTTATGCAGATGCATCACATTAAATCCATATTTTATAACAGCTTTTGTTGCTTCTGTAGCAAATCCATTACGCTGAAATGCTGAACCTATACAGTATTCAATTTCCACATAATTATTGTTGCTGTCAACAAAATAATACGCAATCTGATCAATATATTCAGAGGTACTCTTACCTAATTATAGCTCAGCGATAATAATCTTCGTTCTGATATGAGTCAATATATCTGTCAAGAAGTTCGTTGACTTCTGATTCGGTTGTGTAAACAGGTTTACGATACATAGACTGTACATTTTTATCGGAAACCCAATATTTGCGCATTGATGCGTTGTCTGAATATTCAAATCTGTGAAGAAACAATCTTTGTGTATCTATCGAATGAGTTCCGACATTCGTTATCATTTTATTTTCCTCCTTTGGGAGATAATAGATCTATCTTTTTAGCACAATAGCTTTGGTTTCCATTATATCATACAAAACAAAAAATAGCAAACAATTTTATGCAAATTTCCACGGCAAAAGCATTTACTTTTGAGGGGGCAACAGAAGTGGGATCAAAAAAATATCAAGAAAAAGAGTAGGTTCAAGAGCTGCCCTGAATATGAGTCATTTTTGCTAATGTGCTTATACTGAGCTTGCGGAACAAGATTCAAGGCGATTTTGCGCAAAACATTTGGGCACAGAGGAGAATTGTCTTTTCTTGCTCTCGAAGCATCCTCATGAAAAATTACATCCAAACACCAGTGAAGCTAATTTTCAATAGACCAATGCTTTCTCACAGAATCGGCAAACGCCTCCATATCGGCAAATCTTCTCCTCCGCATATCACAGTACACAGTCCAACGATTATGATATCTTCAGCTTATGTCGGATATTTCCATATCTTGTTCGCCTCAGCTCGTTGATTTTTCTGATTCCTTCTTTTAACTCCTCTATATTCATATCTCTATTTTACGCCTTTTCTTTCGAAAAGTAAATGCTTTTTCGTGGTTTTCCATAAAGCGTAAATCTATTTTTATCATATTTTTATTCAAATTGATAGTAAGATTGATTACTTTACTAAAATTTTCCGTTCCACAATAGGCTGAAATTTTTTTAACAATATCTCTGGCTTTATTAGGACACTAGATTGATTCGAGCAAGGAGACAAACATAGCATTTTCTCTGTTTCAATTGCCGAATCTATGGCAAACAAGCATTGTTTTGTACGATCAAAAAGCAAGCCGAGTGGCGAAATCGTGTGTAAATCGCATTGCAAAATATGTGTCACACGTTTCAAAGCTGCCTCAGCATCAGATTTCTCCGACTGCAACAATTGCCATCCATCCAATGTCTCTGGCAATTGCTTTTCTTTACAATGAAGATATAGAAAAAATATATCGTCTTTTTTTCGATGATACACTGCTACACAGGGAATGGTGACTTCTTGTTTTGACTTTTTCATAATATTTTCCCATTCCAAATCATCTCAATAGCCTGTATGGCAATATCGAATAAACTGTATCTCCTCTCGCATGAGATATGAATAAATTTCTAAAGCTTGTGCATTCATCGATGTTTCCTTCTTTCTTCTATCTATAGATTGGATCAGAGAAACTCAAACAAAAAATTCGAACCTTTAAGTCTCTAGCTTTTAGTACAGGGACAGACCATTTTCTTTTGTTCGCAAACACAACCTTTGTCCGGACAGACAGAAGCGGTACAAAATTTCGCAAATCGTTTCGGTGTCATGCCGGTGAACTCCTTAAATTCCCTTTGAAAATGCGATTGATCTGCATAATTTAATACTTCAATAAAACTGGAAACTGCATCAGTAGAGTGCTTCATCATCTGTTGTAGTGCATATTGAAAACGAGAAATTCGGGAGAACATTTTCGGAGAATAGCCCATAGCATCGGAAAACATTCTCGTCAAATGTCGCTCAGAATAGCAAATTTTTTTCGCAATATCACTAATTTTCAAGGTTCCTTTTGAAGAACTGATGAGATAGAGAATTTCTTGTACCGTTTCGCTGACAGTATAAGCTTCTGGTGAAAAACCGAAAATATAATCTTGAAAAACTTTTACCTTTTGTGACAAGTTTTTTTCTTGAAACAGTTGATTCATCAGTGATTCTACCTTGCCAGAAATCTGTGGCACAAAGGTTTCCGTATCTGTGATTTCTCGTACAGACATCGACTTACCGGGGAAATACATACCGGGTTTCAATCGGACGCCAAAATATTCCGCATCTGGATATACGATCAGCGATTTGTGATTATAGGGCGTACCGACTAATTCCATCTTATTTTGCTGTTCCTGCCAAATAAAAATAATATCAATGCTACCATCTGGAATACAAGTCATAAATAAATCGTTATCCGTTCGATTTATTGTTTTGTAGGTCTTGAATGTGTAAAAATGCGTAGCATACGAACTCGCCAAGACCATTTCCTGATAGTGTTCCACATCAAGAAAAAAAACGGCTGATGATTATGAAAATTTTGATATTCCTGATAGCGTCCCATAAAAAAGCACTCCCTTACAATTGACAAAATATTGCAATAAATATTAGATTCTTGATACTTTATAAGTATAAGATTTCAAATAGATTTTGTCAATTCTATCAGCATACTTTCTCATTTTTTCACGTAAAATCCAATGGTGTCTTATTTTATAAAAGTTTTCTATGGAAAAAAGTTTTCTGCATCTTTTCTTCTTTTCAACAAATCTCGGCTTCCTTCTCTGTCTCATTTTTTCAATATCTTCTCTTGATAAAGTGATAAAATAAAAATCGTAGCAAATAGCAAACGCTTCGAATACAATTGGTGTGGGCAATCGTCTATGCTTCTGTATGCTTTCGAAAGCGTGTGCATTGCTACATTCGAAATCAATGGCATTATAAAGGAGGAATTCACAATGGAATTCACAAGAGAAAACATCAAGGGCGGCTCAAGCTTTGAGGAAGTGGCTGGCTATTCCCGTATCGTCAAGGCGGGCCCATTCGTCTATGTTTCCGGCACAACAGCTGTTACACCTAAAGGAACAATATATGGTGAAGGAGATCCCTACGAACAGGCGAAGTATATCTTTACAAAGCTTGTCGGACTATTAGAAGAAAATGGTGTATCAAAGGAAGAAGTTGTAAAGGTAAATATTTACGCAACCAGTTCTTCTTATAACATGGAAATCACAAAAGCTTATTCCGAATTTTTCAAGGAAAGCAGACCTTGTTGCACATGGCTCGGTATCAAGGAGCTAAATCGTCCTACGCAACTCGTAGAAATCGAAATGCAAGCCATTATTGGTGCAAAAGCCTAAAATAGAAATCATTCAAGACTGCAAAGTGAAAAACACTGTCGTTCTGTTGTTCAGTAAGACGACAGTGTTTTCATTTGATTATCGGCGTTTGTCGTTTTTTTTCAATAATTCCGCTTGGAAATGTGATAAAATAATTCCACTTAGAAATGTGATAAACCAAATGTAGAAACAGAGAACAATAAACGGCATTGCAATGGCGCATCCGAATAAATCTTCACATGAGAGGATTATACGGGCGTCGTTTTTGTTTTTCCGTTTCAATAACAGGATAACGGTATGTAGAAGCGAAAAGCATCCTGCACCGCTTCTGACAAGGAGGGCTTCGTAATGCGAATCCAAGAACATCCCATCATTGAAAGCTATGACAAGGGGAAATTGGTTACGTTTTCTCTGGATGGAAAAGAATTAACAGGCTATGAAGGAGAATCCATAGCAGCAGCATTAAAAGCAGCTGGTGTCATGGTACATCGTTACACAGCAAAACAACACAAACCGAGAGGAATCTTTTGTGCCATTGGCAGATGTACAGACTGTGTCATGATCGTAAACGGTGTGCCGAATGTACGAACCTGCATCACACCTTTGAAAGAAGGTATGAAAATCCAAACGCAATATGGCGTTGAACCGAAAAAGGAGGACTGACAAATATGAAACGACATGAATTGATTGTCATTGGTGCCGGTCCTGCTGGATTGAGCGCAACCATCGAAGCAAAAAAGAATGGAATGGACGTCGTTGTCTTTGACGAAAATGCAAAGCCAGGCGGACAGCTATTCAAGCAGATCCACAAATTTTTCGGTTCAAAAGAACATCACGCAAAGGTGCGTGGTTTTCGAATCGGACAGGAGCTTCTGAAAGAAGCCGAAGATTTGGGTGTAAGAGTTGAACTTGATTCAACCGTTATGGGTATCTATGAAAACAAGGAAGTTACCGTAAAACAAAATGGTGAAGTACATCACTACAAAGGCGATTATATTATCATTGCTACCGGTGCGGCAGAAAACATGATTTCCTTTAAAGGATGGAATATTCCTGGTGTTATTGGTGCAGGTGCTGCTCAGACCATGATGAATATTCAAGGTGTACAACCGGGAAGTAAAATTTTGATGGTCGGTTCGGGTAATGTTGGCTTGGTTGTTAGCTTCCAGTTGATGCAAGCTGGCTGTGAGGTCGTAGCGATTATTGATGCTGCACCGAGAGTTGGTGGTTATGGTGTTCACGCAGCGAAGGTTGCAAGAACAGGTGTTCCATTTTATCTATCTCATACGGTTGTCGAAGCAAAAGGGACAGATCACGTTACTGGTGCGGTCATTGCTGAGGTAGACAATCATTTCCAACCAATTCCCGGTACGGAAAAGGAGCTGGATGTAGATACAATTTGTATTGCTGTTGGTTTATCGCCTATGTCACAACTTGCCAGTAATGCTACCTGTGACATGGCACTAATCCCACAAAAAGGCGGTAATGTAGCACTGTTGAGCGAATATGGTGAAACTTCTGTTTCTGGCATTTACTGTGCAGGAGACGTAGCAGGTATTGAAGAAGCAAGTTCTGCAATGATTCAGGGCAGAAGCGTTGCGTCTCACGTCTGTATGAAAGGCGGCTATCTGACAGATGAAGCGTTTGCGGAAAAGTATCAGGGATTTCAAGATGCATTGGGTCAATTGCGGCAGGGTATGTTTGCACCACAAAACAAAGGAAGAAACGACTTTACGGAAACCGATGAAGGTTATCCGATTTCAAAGACACTGCTTGCAAAGGGCTATATGACCGAAGAGGAACTCCGTGATTTTCCGGCAGCTTCTTACAAAAAAGATGGCGTGCATCCAGTACTTGAATGTACACAGAATATTCCATGTAATCCATGTCAGGATGCATGCAATTTTGGTTGCATTAAGGTTGGCGAAAATATTACCAGACTGCCAGCTGTAGATGAAGAAAAAAAATGTACAGGTTGCGGTATGTGCGTAGCATCTTGTTCTGGTCAGGCGATTTTCTTAGTGGATGAAACTTATGAAGATGGTTTTGCAGTTGTGACATTCCCGTATGAGTTCTTGCCGATGCCATCGATTGGCGAAAAGGGGACAGCACTCGACCGACAAGGCAAAGCAGTTTGCGAAGCGGAGATTATCGCAGTGAAAAAAGCACCTGTGATGGATAAAACGGCAGTGGTCACCATGAAAGTTCCGTTGGAGTATGTGAATGCTGCCAGATTTTACAAGCCATTGGTCTGACGAAAGGAAGGTGCGAAGAAATGCGTAAAGTAATTCGTATTGCAAATACAGAACCGTTTGTAGAGTGGGAAGACGATGACATGATCATTTGCCGCTGTGAGGAGATCACGAAAGGCGAAATTCGGCGAGCAGTCTATGACGGGATGCGTACCACAAACGAAGTTAAGCGTTATTTAAGATCGGGCATGGGTTTGTGTCAGGGACAGACCTGTCAACGGCTGGTACAGAATATTATTGCCGGTGAACTGAAAACAAAACCCTCTGAACTCGGCATGATTCAAGGTCGTGCGCCTGTACGACCGGTGGAAATTGGCGTTTTCAGTAAAAATGTGACTGACGTGAAGGAGGACTGACACCATGAGCGAAAAAAGAACAGCAGACATCATTATTATTGGCGGTGGTATCATGGGATGTGCAACTGCCTATCGTCTGGCAAAACGAGGCGTGGATGTTCTCGTATTAGAGAAAAAGGAAATTGGAAATGGCGGATCTTGTCGAAATGCAGGCGGTGTGCGGCAGTCGGCACGTGACCCAAAGGAATTGCCTCTTGCAATGTATGCAGTACAAAATATCTGGCCACAACTCAGCGAAGAACTTGGCGTGGACGTAGAATATCATCAGGGCGGTAACTTACGGTTAGGTTTGACCGATAAGGACATCAAGATCTTAGAAAATCACACAGCAAAGAGTGTAAAGCTTGGGCTAGAAGTGGATATGATCAGCGGCGATAAAGCAAGAGAACTTTGTCCATATATGTCCAAAGAAGTTGTTGCCGCAAGCTGGTGTCCTTCAGATGGGCACGCCAATCCTTTGAAGGCATCTCTCGGTTTTTATCGCAAAGCATTACAGCTTGGCGTCACCTTTGTCACCGGTATCAAGGTGGAAGCAATCGAAAAGGTAAAAGGACGGATTCGTAAGGTAATCACAGACGATGGTGTCTATGAAGCAGATAAGATTTTACTTTGTGCCGGTTATGAGTCTCGGAAGATTGCCAATACCGTTGGCATTGATGCGCCGGTAGAACGTCAATTTAATGAAGTATTGGTTACCGAAGCACAGCCAAAAATGTTTGACATCATGCTGGGCGTTGCAGGTGGTGAATTCTATGGGCATCAATCTGAACATGGTTCATTCGTTCTAGGCGGTAATAGTGGATTACAAGCATTCACTTCAAATAATGACAACTTTGTCACAAATAGCTTGACTGCACCGTCTATCTCTCGTGGTATCATCAAATATTTTCCTATTCTAGAAAATGTGAAAGTCGTACGGACATGGTCTGGCTGGTACGATCAGTGCATCGACGTGTTACCCGTCATCGACAATATTCCAGAAGTACCCGGATTAACGGTAGCATTTGGTTTTAGTGGTCACGGATTCGGCATTAGTCCGGCAGTTTCTATTGCTGTCAGCGAATTGATGCTGGATGGAAAGTCTACTACAATTGATATTAGCCAACTGGGTTACGATCGATTCAAAGCGAAATCATAATCGATATTTTGAAAAGAAAAGCTCTTGTACTTATTTTTTTGAATAAATAACTTGACATTTGTTTTTTTATGTGATATATTATATGTATAATTTATATAATAAATCATTCGATTCTAATTTTGTCATATTCATTTTAAAACCTTGTTTTGAAATGAGTAACCCCCTAAATAAGCAAGAGAGGACAACGATGTCTTTTCTGACATTGTTGTCCTCTCTTGTTTTTATTTTTCATAAAAAGGATGTTTTTCCTATGATTTTATATAATGAAATTGTGGATTGTATTTTAAGTCGTCGCAGCATTCGAAGCTATGCTCGAAAATCAATTTCGACAGATGCTTTGGAAACCATTTTAGAAGCCGGACGATATGCTCCCAGCGGCATGAACTATCAATCGGCAAAGGTCATTGTCATACAAAGTTCACAGAATATGACAAAGCTTGTCAGTCTTGCCAAAAAAATTAGTGGCATAGATCGCAATCCATTTTACGAAGCACCCATTGTAATTCTCGTCTTTGGAGATTCACATTCTCTAACGTCTGATTATGATGGTGCAACAGCGATTGAAAATATGTTTTTAGCTGCTCACTCTCTAGGAATTGGAACTTGTTGGATCTATGCCGTAACAGCAATTTTTGCTAATGTAGAGGGAAAAGCTTGGCAAAAAGAAATCAGTGTGCCGGAAAACTATAAAATCATTGGTTCCATTGCCATGGGATACACAGATAGTGAAATACCATCTGCAAAGCCACGGAAAGATGATTTCTATACAATCATTTAACTTTTAATTTTGTTTCAAACAGGATTTCTGTTTTGATAAATTAATTTACTTGCAGTGCCGTACGATTGTCGTGGCATTGCCTGATGAAAAGGAGCGTATTAACATGAGTAGTCCGAAAATTGACATTCTGTATCTGAATGAAAAAGACATGATTGAAGCCGGTGTCGGAGACGTAGTAAAATGTACCGATACCATGGTCGAGGTCGTAAAACTACTAGATGATGGCAACTACCGTATGGGCGGTGAAAATGGCAATTCTCATGGTTGTATGATTACTTTCCCAGACGAACCAGAATTTCCGAATATGCCAAAAAACGGTTCGGACAGACGTTTCATGGCAATGCCGGCTTATCTCGGTGGAGAATTTGACATGGCTGGCGTAAAGTGGTATGGTTCAAATGTTGAGAACCGTGAAAAGGGCCTGCCTCGTTCTATCCTAATGGTTATTTTGAACGACAAAGATACTGGTGCACCGAAAGCCTTTATGTCTGCAAACTTGATTAGTGCATACCGCACAGCTGCGATTCCAGGTGTTGGCGTAAAACTATTGTCGAAGCCGGATGCAAAAGTTCTCGGCGTTGTAGGTCCAGGCTTTATCAACAATATCACCATTGAGACTTTTGCCGCATTGCATCCGTCTTTAGATATCCTAAAAATCAAGGGCAGAGGTCGTGCTTCGATTGATCGTTGCATTGCATACGTCAAGGAACATTGTCCGCAATTTAAAAATATTATTGTTTGCGATACGATGGAAGAATGTTGCAAGGATGCAGACATTATGACCATTGCAGTATCGACACCAACTGGTGGTCATCAAAACTATCCGTTTATTGAAAGAGAATGGCTCAAGCCGGGATGTCTGGTATGTGCACCGGGAGCAGTAGACTTTCCAGATGAATTAGTCTGTGACCCGAAAGTAAAACTGGTGGTTGATAATAAAAAATTATATGAAGCTTGGGCAGAAGAATATCCATACCCGACTTTCGACAAGATGTTCCTGCTTGGAGACAAATTCACAGACCTTGCACATGATGGCAAGCTAGACTGGAATGTCGTACAAAATATCGGTGCAATTGCTAACGGTAAAGTACCTGGCAGAGAATCTGAAGATCAAATTATTTTATATTCTATTGGCGGTATGCCGGTAGAAGATGTCGCTTGGGGCAAAACTGTTTATGAAACCGCACTAGAGAAGGAAATCGGCACAATGCTAAATTTGTGGGACAAACCTTATTTGTACTAATTTTAGGAGCTGCAACATAATTGCAGCCTTCGTCAATTCCACTTTTGAAAGCAGACTGCATTCCATAGACGTAGCAGGATAGAACAAACTGAAAATTGTTGTGTTTGAAAACACCATTTTTCTTCACAGCATAAAAAAGAGTCGCTTTCAAAGGAGAAAACGGAAAGGGGCTCTTTTTCTATTATCTTGTGAAAACGAACACAACACACTGAATTGGGTAAATCCCGATAAGGAGGAGTTTATTATGACCGCTTCGCAAGCAATGGAAATTTTATCGAACCTCGAAACCGGAGATAAGCTGAATTATATCAGCAATTCAATTTTTATCTTTTTATGTGGCGTTCTGGTTTTCAGTATGCAGGCAGGTTTTGCACTATTGGAAACCGGTATGACACGTTCCAAAAATACGTCCAACATCTGGATGAAAAACCTGATGGATTTCTGCGTTGGCGTCTTTGCCTATTTCTTAGTCGGCTATGGCTTGCAGTATGGCGACGACTTCCACGGTCTCTTCGGTACGACTGGATTTTTGAATCCATTTAATTCCGAAATGCAAATCTGGGCAGACTGTGTCGATATGCAGCTAAACCCGTACATTTACTTTTTCTTCCAAATGGCCTTCTGTGGTGCAACTGCAACGATTATTTCCGGAGCAGTTGCTGAACGGTTTAAATTTGGTTCTTATTTAATTTGTTCGTTGTTTATGACTGGCTTGGTTTATCCGGTGGGCAGTCACTGGATCTGGGGTGGCGGTTGGCTATCACAGTTGGATTTTGTAGATTTTGCCGGAACATTGGCAGTTCACGGTATCGGTGGTATGGCTGCACTGGTTTGTGCTGCATTTGTTGGTCCTCGTATTGGCAAATACGATGCGAATGGCGAATCACATTCCATTCGTGGTCACAATATCTCCCTCTTTGGCTTGGGTGCAATATTCCTGTGGTTCGGCTGGTACGGTTTCAATCCAGGGTCTGAACTTGGTTTCGACGATGCAGCAGCTTATGCAGCAATTACTTCGACGATTGCCGGTGGTATCGGTGGTTTGGCAGGTCTGCTTTGTTCGTGGATTGTAGAGAAAAAACCAAATGTAGATGCTGCTTTCAATGGTACTTTGGCAGGCTTGGTAGCGATTTGCTCAACGGCAGACAGTCAATCCCCATGGGGTTCTGCACTCATTGCTATTGTAGCTGCTGTTGTGGTTTACTTTGCGGCTAACTTCGTGGACAAAAAGCTTCATATCGATGATGCCTGTGGTGCCGGCTCACTACACTTTGTCAGTGGTATTTTCGGCGTCCTGGCTCCTGGTTTTTTGGGTGCAACAGCAGGTATCAAGCAGTTTGGTATCCAGTTACTCGGTGAGGTTACAGTATTCGTGTGGGTAGTCGGATTCATGTGCGCACTCTGTGCAATTCTAAAAAAGACTGTTGGTATTCGTGTTTCGGATGAAGAGCAGAAGCTTGGTTTGGACATCAGCGAACACGCAACTACAGCCTATGACTATTTGGGTACAGAAAAGAAACTGAAGGATCGGCTAAAGAAAGGCGAAGAGGACTTACAAGATCATCTTACAAGAGCAAAGACAAAAAGTTCTGCCACTTAAATGCTGAAAGAATCACATAATCCATTATCAGTATATTCACAGCTATGTTGGACAACAAGAATGAGGTATTTTTTCTATGACAGGTAATATTACATTTATGTTTCTTTGTACCATAATGGTATTCTTCATGACACCGGGACTGGCGTGCTTTTATGGCGGCATGGTGCGACGGAAAAACGCACTCAATACCATGATGTTTTGCCTGATGATGATGGGAATTGCAATCGTCCTGTGGATTACTGTTGGCTATTCCCTGACATTCGGGACGGATCACGCCAGTATCATCGGTGATTTCAGCAAGGTATTCCTAAACGATGTTTCGTGGGAAATCAGTAGTGGTGAAGAAGTACCAGAAATGATGTCTGCACTATTCAACATGATGTTTGCAGTAATTGCGCCTGCGATTATTCTCGGCTCATTGGCAGAGCGCATGAAATTCTCTAGGATGGTTATTCTCACAGTCGCATGGTCTTTTCTTGTTTATTATCCCTTGGCACATATGGCATGGGGTGGCGGCTTATTAGAACAAATTGGTTCAATTGACTTTGCCGGTAGCAACGTCATCCATATTAGCACTGGCGTTTCTGGACTTGCAGCTGCACTTTTTCTAGGTAAGTGAAAAGGCTACGGTGCTATGTCTTACTATCCGCACAATATTCCCCTATTTTTAATTGGTAATTGGCGCATCAATTTTATGGGTCGGCTGGTTTTGCTTCAACTGTGGCTGTGCCGGTGGCGCAAATGGAATTGTAATTTTGGCGTTTGCAAATACAGCTTTATCCTCGGCAACAAGTATGGTCGTTTGGATGGCAATCGAATGGATTATACAAAAAAAGTGTACTGTAATGGGTACAATGACGGGCGCAATTGCTGGTTTGGTGGGTATCACTCCCGGTGCTGGCTATGTGCCACTGTGGTCGTCTATGATTATCGGCGCAACGGTGGCACCAGTATGCTACTTTGCTATCACCAAAATCAAACAAAGATTCGGCTATGATGATGCACTCGATGCATTTGGGTGTCATGGCGTAGGCGGAATCTAGGGTGGCATTTGTACTGGAATTTTTGCATCGTCTGAAATCAACGAAGCCGTTCCGAACGAAGGATTGGTCTTTGGCGATTATCGCTTGTTTTTAGCACAAATTGGTGCGGTGATGATTTCTGTTGCTGTAGCGATTGCAATGACATCGGGGATTATGTTTGTGTTGAAAAAGTGTGGCGGCGTTCGTGTTTCCGAGCTAGAAGAAGCGGAAGGACTCGACTTCAATGAACACGGCGAACGTGCATATCCAGCATTCAACGGCTTGGACTAATACCAAAAGCGGAAGAATTATCATGAAGAAAATCGAAGTCATTTTCCGGTCGGAAAAGCTGGAACTTTTGAAAGAAAAGTTGTTAGATAGTGGCTTGCAGGGCGTAACAATTTATCAAGTACATGGTTGTGGTACGCAGCACGGTTGGGTGGCACTGCACCGTGGAAATGCGGTTACAATGAATACGTTACCGAAAGTATACTTAATGACCGTTGTATCGGACGAGCGAGTAGATCAGATTGTGACATTGATCAAGGAGAATGTTTATACAGGAGAAGTTGGAGATGGAAAGATTTTCATTTCTCCTGTGGAAGAATGTATCCGAATCCGCACCAATGAAACAGGGGATGCGGCTTTGTAAACAACATCTTCATAACGGAATCCTGTAATAGAAAGCAGTAAGACCGTGAGGGAATCCCTTACGGTCTTGCTACACTTTATGATTATTTTACGTTTGGACAACTTTGAATTGAAATTCAGCTTGTTGTGCCGCTTGTGTCCAACCAGTTTCCATAAGATAACGATAGCATTCACTTTGCAGGCATGCTTCGTTATCAATGACGTCTGCTCCATAGGTGACAATGGTTTCTTGAAAGCATTTCTATTACTCCTCAAAAGTAAATGCTGCTGCTGTGCTTTTTCGTGCGATTTGCTTGCAATTTTGGTTGGTGTGTGATATACTAAGGGTAGGATAAATTTTTGTGGAAGTGAGGTAAGATCGCATGAAGGAATTCAAACCAATTCCGATTGGTGTAGAGGATTTTAAGGAAATTATCGATAAAGGCAGCTATTATGTAGACAAAACGGATATGATTCAAGAGCTATTGGATAGCAATGCAAAGGTGAATCTCTTTACCCGTCCCAGACGTTTTGGCAAGACACTTAACATCAGTATGCTGCAGCGTTTCTTTGAAAAGACGGATGAGGATAACGCATACTTGT
>JAJQEI010000032.1 GCA_021201755.1 Ruminococcus sp.
ACAAGTATGCGTTATCCTCATCCGTCTTTTCAAAGAAACGCTGCAGCATACTGATATTCAAAGTCTTGCCAAAACGTCTTGGACGTGTAAACAGATTGACAGCACCCTTTTTGTCCAAAACCTCTTTTATCATAAGCGTCTTATCTACAAAGTAATAGCCATCATCAATTAGACGCTTGAAATCTTCTACCCCAATTGGGATGGGTTTGTAATTTTCCATTGCTTCTTTACCTCGCTTTCCACGGGATTTACTCTAGTTTTAGTATACCATACTTTCAGAAGAATTGCAAGGAAAATTCAAAAATTTGATAATTGCAAAAAAATGTCATGAATGTACTGTATTTGTTGCTGCTGAATAATGATTGATATTATAGAGATCATAATTCTTCTCTTGCTTTTTTCGACAATTTGTGCTATAATATTTGAAGGAACTTCTTATAATCAAAAATTATCGGAAATGAGATGGTAGCATGATTCTTCCTAAAAAAGCAATGTCTGAAGAGGATATTAAGTTGAATTTCATTACACCTGCTCTAATCAACTCCGGATGGAAAGATAAGATTACCATGGAAACAAGCGTACAGTTCACAGATGGTAAAATTTGTTTGAGTGGAAATTTTGTACATCGAGACAAAAAAAGCACAAAATTTGCCGATTATGTTCTCTATTGAAAAAACCACGTTCCAATTGCTATCGTAGAAGCAAAAGATAATAATCATTCGGTTTCCTACGGATTACAACAAGCGATAACATATGCTGAAATGATGGATGTGCCTTTTGCCTATAGTTCCAATGAAGATGCTTTCTTTGAACATGATATGCGAAACAATACAGAGCGTGAGATTGCATTAGATAATTTTCCAACGCCGAATCAATTGATCCAGCGATTCAAGGCATCTGCAAATCATGGAGACGGTATAAGCAGTGACGAAGAACGTGCCATTTCACAGCCCTATTACTCCAGCCAGAAT
Organism: Ruminococcus sp.; assembly: GCA_021201755.1. Classification (GTDB taxonomy): domain Bacteria; phylum Bacillota; class Clostridia; order Oscillospirales; family Ruminococcaceae; genus Ruminococcus_C. The sequence goes on from JAJQEI010000032.1 coordinate 972, forward strand.
ACCTATGAGCCGAGATATTATCAACGTGTGGCAATCAACAAAACGGTAGATGCAGTTGGACGTGGTGAAAATCGTTTACTTCTTGTCATGGCGACCGGTACTGGAAAAACCTATACAGCATTTCAAATCGTTTATCGCCTTCTAAAAAGCGGATTAAAACATAAGATTCTATATCTTGCTGATCGAAATAATCTTGTAGACCAGTCCATCCAGCAAGATTTTGCACCATTGGAAAAGGTTATTCATAAAGTCAATGTATCAAAAGACGATAAAGCTACAATTGCATCCCATCAGGTATATTTTTCACTTTATCAACAGCTTGTTGGCGATGACGACAAAGCGCATTATGCAGAATTATTTGATAAAGACTTTTTTGACTTGATTATCGTGGATGAGTGTCATCGTGGCAGTGCCAAAGAAGATAGCCGTTGGCGTAAAATTCTCGAATATTTTTCATCAGCAACACAAATTGGCATGACAGCTACACCAAAGGAAACCAGCTATGTATCGAACATCAGCTATTTTGGAGAACCGCTCTATTCTTATTCGCTTCGAAACGGAATTGAGGATGGATTTCTTGCGCCGTTTAAGGTAATCGGAATCACAACAGATATTAGTGATGGATGGCGTCCTACAAAAGGACAGCTAGACTATTACGGCAATGAAATCGAGGACAGAATCTATAATAACAAAGACTATGATTACAACATTATCATTGCTGACAGGACCAATCAAGTGGCATCTGAGATTACTCGGTATCTGACCAGTACGGATCGAATGCAAAAAACAATTGTATTCTGTGCGACAGAAGAAGCTGCTGAACGTATGCGAATCGTACTTGTAAATCTGAACCAGGATATGGTGGCAAAAAATCCGGACTATGTTGTTCGAATTACAGGCTCGGACGAATATGGAAAAAGCAAACTTGACTATTTTATCTCCGTATCTTCGCCGTATCCTGTGATCGCTACCACATCGAAATTGTTGTCTACTGGATCGGATTGTAAAATGACAAAGCTAATTGTACTCGATGAAACAATCGGCTCTATGACGGAGTTTAAGCAGATTATTGGCAGAGGGACAAGGCTACGTGAAAAAGAAGGGAAAAAGCCAAGAGAACCTAAAGTGACTCCGCCAGATCCATCAGAAACACCCTATGTCGATGCAAACGGCTGTCGGGTTCGGATCATCAATAAAGTCGTATCGGTCTATGATGCAGACGGAAAGCTATTGCGCCATGAAAATATCGTGGATTATACCAAGACAAATCTACTCGGCGAATATGCCGACCTGCAGCACTTTATTCGCAAGTGGAATGATGAAGAAAAGAAAAAAGCCATTTCTGACTTGATGAAAGAGCGGGGCATTGATTTGCAGGCACTCAAAGCTTCTATGGGAATGTCCAATCTGGATGACTTCGACTTTATCATTCATATTGCATTTGACCGGAAACCGCCGACGAGAAAAGAACGTGCCAATGATGTGAAAAAGCGTGATTTTATCAGCAAGTATAACGGTCTTGCAAAGGAAGTCATTGAAGCGTTGCTGGATCTGTACGCTAACGAGGGTATTGATCAAATTGAGGATACACAGGTATTAAAGCTTGACCCATTTATCCGCATGGGAAAGCCATCGGCGATTGTCAAGTTGTTTGACGGAAAAGATGGCTATAAAGAGGCAGTCCGAGAATTAGAAAAAGAAATTTATAAGGTGGTTTCAGCATGAGTGGTTTAGGAAATTTTGTAAAAAGACTGCGTGACATTATGAGAAACGATGCCGGAATCAACGGCGATGCACAGCGAATCGAGCAGATTGTCTGGCTGCTGTTTTTGAAGGTGTATGATACCAAAGAGGACGACTGGGAATTCAATGACGACAACTATATCTCCATCATTCCAGAAGAATGCCGTTGGAGAAATTGGGTGATCGATGATGGAAAAGGCACAGCGATGACCGGTGATGAACTCCTTGACTTCATCAACAACAAGCTGTTTCCAGCCTTAAAAGGCATCGAAGTTTCGAAAATAACGCCCATTAACAAGGCGATTGTCAAGACAACGTTTGAAGATACCAACAACTATATGAAAGATGGCGTTTTACTTCGGCAGGTTGTCAATGTGATAGATGGACTGGATCTGACAAGCTATGAAGAAAGCCACGCTTTTGGCGATATTTATGAATCCATTCTGAAAGAATTGCAGAGTGCAGGCTCAGCTGGTGAGTTCTATACGCCGAGAGCTGTTACGGATTTTATGGCGAAAATGATTCAGCCGAAAATCGGTGAAAGAATGGCAGATTTTGCCTGTGGCACGGGCGGATTCCTGATTAGCTGGCTGAAGGCGTTAGAAGGGCAGAAAAACCATTGAGGACAGAGAAGCCTTTGATACATCTGTCTATGGAATTGAAAAAAAGCAGTTTCCATATATGCTTTGTGTTACAAATCTACTTCTCCATGATATCAACACACCGAAGGTATATCATGATAACTCGCTTTTGAAAGATGTTTTGGATTATACAGATGACGACCGGTTTGATGTCATTTTAATGAATCCGCCTTATGGCGGCAACGAAAAAGAGGGCGTGAAAAGTCATTTTCCCAGTGATCTTGCAAGCAGTGAAACAGCAGATTTGTTCATGTCGGTAATTATGTATCGCCTAAAGCAAGACGGCAGAGCAGCCGTGATTTTGCCGGACGGATTTTTATTCGGCACGGACAATGCAAAGGTGGCAATTAAGAAAAAGTTGTTGCATGAATTCAATCTGCACACCGTGATTCGTATGCCGCACAGTGTATTCGCTCCCTATACTTCGATTACGACAAATATTCTGTTTTTCGATAAAACCGGTGCTACAAAAGAAACCTGATTTTATCGTCTGGATATGCCAGACGGGTATAAGAATTTTTCGAAGACAAAACCAATGAAGTCGGAACATTTTCAACCTGCGAAGGACTGGTGGAACAATCGTGAAGAAATCACAATTGACGGGTTTGACAAAGCAAAGAAATACACGGCGGAGGAATTGGCAGAACGTGGCTATAATATGGATCTTTGTGGCTATCCACATGAAGAGGAAGAAATTCTGCCGCCTGATGAGCTCATTCACAAATATCAGGAAAAGCATGCAAGCCTAAACGCTGAGATTGACCGGATTTTAGCGGAAATCACGGAGATTCTCGGCATAAATCCAGCAGAGGAGGAAAGCGAATGACTGCACAGCAATTGAAAAACTCCATCTTACAACTAGCTGTACAAGGCAAGCTTGTTCCACAAGATCCAAACGATGAACCGGCAAGCGTCCTTCTCGAGCGCATCCGTGCCGAAAAAGAACGGCTTATCAAGGAGAAGAAGATCAAGAAAGAAAAGAACCCTTCTGTTATCTTCCGTGGAGCGGATAATTTGCCTTATGAGAAACGGGGCAAAAGTGAGCCTGTCTGCATCGCCGATGAAGTACCTTTTGAGATTCCGGAGGGGTGGGAGTGGTGTAGATTAGGTAGCATTTGCCAGTTAATTGATGGAGAAAAAATCCAAAATAAACGGTATAATAATTTAGATGCACGATATATGAGAAGAAAGGGGGATGCTAAGGTTCTTGATAGTGGAAAATATGTTGAAAAAGGCACAAGGCTAATTTTGGTAGACGATGAAAACTTAGGAGAAGTTTTTACTGCTCCAGAAAATGAATATATGGGAAGTACATTTAAGGTTTTGTGGATTGCACCAACTTTATTTGCGAACTATATCTTACACTTTATTGATATGCACCGAATAACATTAAAGTGTTCAAAAAAAGGTGCTGCTATTCCGCATTTGAATAAAGATGTGCTTTTTGGCCTGTTTCTACCTATTCCACCATTAAATGAACAACACCGCATTGTCGCCAAAATCGAAGAGTTACTCCCACACATCCAAAAGTTGTAGAAGCGTAGTATAATCATAGTGAAAGGAGGTCTTTCGCTATGATTATGGAATATGAAAAATTCGAAAGACATTTGAGGAAAACAAACCTCGTAGAGAACACCATCTCGGTTTATTTGTTTGCGACAAGGCAATTTGAACGCCGGTACAATGTGTTGACGCTCCAGAACCTGCACACCTACAAGGTGTATCTGATTGAGAATTTCAAGCCACAGACGGTAAATCTCCGTCTGAGAGGAATGAACTGCTATCTTGAATTTGCAGGGAAAGAGAAGTGGAAGCTATCCCTCGTAAAGATTCAGCAGAAAGCTTTTCTGGAAAATGTCATCAGCGAAGCGGACTATGAATATCTCAAGGCTTGCCTGCAGCGAGATGGCAAAATGTTCTGGTATTTTGTCGTGCGTTTTCTCGGCGCAACCGGTGCGAGAGTGAGCGAGCTGATCCAGATTAAAGTGGAACACATCAAAATTGGACATCTTGACCTTTACTCTAAAGGTGGAAAGCTTTGCATGCTTTACATACCGAAAGCCTTGCAAACAGGAGCGCTTGTCTGGCTGGCACAAAAAAATCAGGATAGCGGCTTTGTTTTCTTAAACAAATACGGTGAGCGAATTACGACACGTGGGATTTCATGTGGACTCAAAAAATTTGTGATTCACTATGAAATCAATCCTGATGTTGTATATCCCCATTCGTTCCGTCACCGCTTCGCTAAGAATTTCATCGAGCGTTGCAATGATATTGCATTTCTTGCCGACCTGATGGGACACGACAGCATTGAAACCACACGCATTTATCTGCGCAAGACTGCTACAGAGCAGCGTGAAATTGTGGATCAAGTCGTTGATTGGTAAAATTTGAATTCCCGATAAAAAGGCATACGTTCGTGCATGAGCGTATGCCTTGGGTTTTATTTCAACTTTTCTACAATCGCCAGCAGTTCGTTTACTTTGGCGACAATGCGGTGTTGCTCGGCTAGGGGTGGGAGGGGTAATAACAACCTTTTGAAAATCTCAAATGGTGGGATATTTTTTATAGCTGAGCCCTTGCTGTTTGCCTTTGCTGACTCCTTGAGTACATAATCAAAGTATAAAAGAAAATAGTCAATATTTATCGGTGCAAATATTTCCATTCTCATTAGGGCTTGATTGATAATACCCTCTTCAATGTTATCTGGCATAACATATGTCTCGCCAATTGTTCCCGCACAGCTTACTATAATATCTCCGGGTTTGACAGAGAACACACTTATTTTTTTATCATAGTATTTTCGAGTAATGTAATAATCACCAAGCGTATGGTCTTTTCTGATTGCATTTTTCTGCTCATAAACCTTCACCGCTTCATTGCTTTTTGGTACAAACATACTCTTTGTGAGAGCACTCCTGAATGGCCCTTTTTTATATATTCCTATGTCATTTAATCGAATAAGCTCCCACCCCTCCGGAATCTCAAAAGGCACTTCCGCATCGATACAGCGTTCGACACCATCGCAGATCTCATAAGATGAATTATGTTTTCTCAACATAAAATCAACTACACCGCTTATTATTAAGCACCTTTTATAATGTCATCACTACCATAATCCGCCTATTTTCAAACCCACTATCAAATCATCTTTCAATAACAGCTTTCTGTCAAAAACATCTCAGTTCAAAAATCCTGTCAAGAAATTCTACGTTATCCAATTTTATTTTCTCTCCAATATATTCCATGACTATTATATTTATATATACTTTAACAATATGCTTTATAATAATGGCTATAAAATAAAGATATTATAGAATATATAATTGATACTATATAGCGTTGTATC
>JAJQEI010000026.1 GCA_021201755.1 Ruminococcus sp.
GTCAGCTGAGGAGACAATATTCGCAAGCTCCTCTAACACACCATCCTAAGTGTGGGAAAGCCCAGCTGCCTCCACCCTCTCATATGCAAAAATTAAATATGTGTCCTCTATTGTGATTGCGCCATCTTCGTTCACATCAGCAGCGGACTCTTGTGCGCTTGTCAAGCCAGAATCCAAACCAACGGAAAGATTTGCATATGCTGTTTGTGCAAGTCTTAAATCTTGTTGGGTGATCGTGCCGTCGCCGTCCACGTCGCCTAAATCGTATGTAGTGGTCGTATCGTCTGTTGCAACAGGGATGTCTGTGTCGTCCTCCGCCGCACTCGCCACAATCTCCTGCTCTGTCGACAGCGAAGCCTGTGACACGAATCCGGAAAAAGCAGTGTTCCCGAGCATAACTGCCCCAGCGGTAAGACCCGCCAAAAATTTAAATACTTTCATTTTTTACCTCCCAAAAAATTTTTAATGTCTATATATTACCATATTTTTCGTCAGATGTCAAGCACAAAATAAAAATCCCCGAAAGCGGCGCAAATTGCGTCTTTTCGGGGATTGTGTAAAGCGTGGTGGGCCATCGGGGACTCGAACCCAGGACCGACCGGTTATGAGCCGGTAGCTCTAACCAACTGAGCTAATGGCCCGCAGTACAATCGTACTGACAAAAAAACGCAATCCAGAGACTGCGCCATTTGTTCAAGTCGGCATCGACCAATTTTCCCACAGGGTCGCCCCTGAAGTATCGTAGGCGCAAAAGAGCTTAACTGCTGTGTTCGGAATGGGAACAGGTGGGACCTCTTTGCCATAAACACCGACTGCTCAAAAACAGAAAAAGGAGAAGAAGGAAGCGAAGGAACGACGAAAGGAACAAAAGGAAAAGCGAACGACCGATTAGTATCCACAAGCTGAACATATCACTATGCTTACACTATAGACCTATCAACCTCGTAGTCTACAAGGGGTCTTCATGGAGATCTTATCTTGAGGGTGGCTTCACGCTTAGATGCTTTCAGCGCTTATCCGTTCCGCACATAGCTGCCCAGCCGTGCCACTGGCGTGACAACTGGTACACCAGAGGTGCGTCCATCTCGGTCCTCTCGTACTAGGGACAGCTCCTCTCAAATCTCCTACGCCCACGACAGATAGGGACCGAACTGTCTCACGACGTTCTGAACCCAGCTCGCGTACCGCTTTAATGGGCGAACAGCCCAACCCTTGGGACCTGCTGCAGCCCCAGGATGCGATGAGCCGACATCGAGGTGCCAAACCTCCCCGTCGATGTGAACTCTTGGGGGAGATCAGCCTGTTATCCCCAGGGTAGCTTTTATCCGTTGAGCGACGGCATTTCCACTCACATACCGCCGGATCACTAACTCCAACTTTCGTTCCTGCTCGACCCGTCAGTCTCGCAGTCAGGCTCGCTTCTGCGTTTACACTCTCTCGCATGGTTTCCGTCCATGCCGAGCGAACCTTTGAGCGCCTCCGTTACTCTTTAGGAGGCGACCGCCCCAGTCAAACTGCCCACCTAACAATGTCCCCCGACCTGTTTCAAGGCCGCAGGTTAGAATTCCAGCACCTCAAGAGTGGTATCCCAACAGCGACTCCACATAAGCTGACGCCCATGCTTCCCTGTCTCCCACCTATCCTGTACATGAAATACCGAAATCCAATATTAAGCTGCAGTGAAGCTCCATGGGGTCTTTCCGTCTAGTCGTGGATAACCGGCATCTTCACCGGTACTACAATTTCGCCGGGTGGGTTGTTGAGACAGTGCCCAAATCGTTACACCATTCGTGCGGGTCAGAACTTACCTGACAAGGAATTTCGCTACCTTAGGACCGTTATAGTTACGGCCGCCGTTTACTGGGGCTTCAATTCAATGCTCTCACATCTCCTCTTAACCTTCCAGCACCGGGCAGGTGTCACCCCATATACGTCATCTTTCGATTTAGCATAGAGCTGTGTTTTTGCTAAACAGTCGCTTGGGCCTATTCTCTGCGGCTTACCTTCATAAGCACCCCTTCTCCCGAAGTTACGGGGTCAACTTGCCGAGTTCCTTAACAACCCTTCTCCCGCTGGCCTTAGAATCCTCTTCCTGTCCACCTGTGTCGGTTTGCGGTACGGGCTCCCTCGATATCCTCACAGCTTTTCTCGTCTCTCTCCACGCTGACTTCGGTCTCATTCGACCTCCCTTACGACCGGGTCTACCATCGCCCGGCTCAGCTCTTCAAAAGCGTCCCTGTGTTTAAATCTTTGGGAGGCTACGGAATCTCTACCGTATATGCATCGACTATGCGTCTCCGCCTCACCTTAGCTCCCGGCTTACCCTGAGCGGACGAACCTTCCTCAGGAATCCTTAGACTTTCGGCCATTATGATTCTCACATAATTCTCGCTACTCATTCCGGCATTCTCACTCACATACAGTCCACCACCGCTTCCGCTATGACTTCTCTCCGTATGTGACGCTCCCCTACCCCGCTGACTTTCTTCAGCAGCCCAAGCTTCGGTATGGATTTTAGCCCCGTTGAATTTTCGGCGCAGGATCACTCGACCAGTGAGCTATTACGCACTCTTTTAATGTATGGCTGCTTCTAAGCCAACATCCTGGTTGTCTGGGCAATCCCACATCCTTTTCCACTGAAATCCATTTCGGGACCTTAGCTGTGGGTCTGGGCTGTTTCCCTCTTGACTATGAGACTTATCTCACACAGTCTGACTGCTGTACAACAATTATCCGGCATTCTTAGTTTGATAGGGTTCAGTAACTTCTCAGCCCCTAGCCCAGTCAGTGCTTTACCTCCGGTAATCTTATACAACGCTAGCCCTAAAGCTATTTCGGGGAGAACCAGCTATATCCGGGTTCGATTGGAATTTCTCCTCTAGCCACACCTCATCCGCCGCCTTTTCAACGGAGGTCGGTTCGGCCCTTCATGGAGTTTTACCTCCACTTCAGCCTGGACATGGCTAGGTCACCCGGTTTCGGGTCTATGGCATACAACTTACTCGCCCTTGTCAGACTCGCTCTCGCTTCGGCTCCTGACCTCTAGTCATTAACCTTGCTGCATACCATAACTCGCCGGACCATTCTACAAAAGGTACCATATCACACTTTGACGTGCTCTATGTGCTTGTAAGCACAGAGTTTCAGGTTCTTTTCACTCCCCTCCCGGGGTCCTTTTCACCGTTCCTTCACAGTACTTTGCGCTATCGGTCATTGGGTAGTATTTAGGCTTGGAGGGTGGTCCCCCCTTCTTCCTACGGGATTTCACGTGCCCCGCAGTACTCTGGATCCTGCCAGATCCTCGTCCCTTTCGCCTACGTGACTCTCACACTGTCTCGTCAGCCTTCCCAGACTGTTCAGCTAGAAACTTAGAATTCCTTCTGCAGTCCTAAACCCCGATGAAATTTCTCCCATCGGTTTGGCCTCTTCCGCTTTCGCTCGCCACTACTCACAGAATCTCGGTTGATTTCTCTTCCTCGTCCTACTTAGATGTTTCAGTTCAGACGGTTCCCCTCCATAAGCTATTTATTCACTTATGGATGCATAAATTTCTCTATGCGGATTGCTCCATTCGGACATCTGCGGATCTATGCGTGCTTACCGCTCCCCGCAGCTTTTCGCAGTTAACCACGTCCTTCTTCGGCTCCCAATGCCAAGGCATCTACTCTGCGCTCTTCTCTACTTTACCATTTGTTTCAATGATTCTTCTCAGAATTTTTGCGTCGTTTTTACTAGTTGTAGTTTTTTACCCAACATAAATTTTAATCTCTTTACTCTTCATGTCGTGTATCAAGCTTCTTCAAGCTTGTACTTACTCGTAGTTTCACTTTACTTTCTTTTCTATTCTGTTTTCAAGTTCCTGTTTCTGCTCTCTCTCAAGAACAGATATCAATAGACAACTTTCTTCCTTTTATCTACTGATATACATTCTTGATTACTTATGCTTATTTTTCAGCAAAAATCTTGTCAATCATCGAGCCGTTCCTTTACCGTTTCCAGTAAATCTAACTTGATATTTTTTTCTTTTGGTTACTTTTCTTTTTTTAGTAAAAATTTTGTCAATCATCGAGCTACTTCTTTACCGTTTTCGATAAATTCAACTTGATATTTTTTCTTTTGGTTACTTTTCTTTTTTTAGTAAAAATTTTGTCAATCATCGAGCTACTTCTTTACCGTTTTCGATAAATTCAACTTGATATTTTTTCTTTTGGTTACTTTTCTTTTTTCAGTAAAAAGAAAAGTAACTGGTGGGCACAAATGGACTCGAACCATCGACCTCACGCTTATCAGGCGTGCGCTCTAACCATCTGAGCTATGCGCCCGTTTTAGAGATAAGATGCCATATGCAAGGAATCTATTTCCCCTCCGCTTCCCATCCTTTTCTCTTTTGGTGGAGATGAGGAGGATCGAACTCCTGACCCCCTGCTTGCAAAGCAGGTGCTCTCCCAGCTGAGCTACACCCCCTACTAGAGGCTAGATAGAATCTTCATTCTTTCTCAGTACCTTCAAAATTGAACAATGCTTTCTTTCTACTTCGCTCTCTTCCCTTGCTGACTAGAGTAGAACTTTTCTTTCAGTTCTTTACTCCTTAGAAAGGAGGTGATCCAGCCGCACCTTCCGATACGGCTACCTTGTTACGACTTCACCCCAGTCATCAATCCCACCTTAGGCGGCGTCCTCCTTGCGGTTAGACGACCGACTTTGGGTGTTACCGACTCCCATGGTGTGACGGGCGGTGTGTACAAGGCCCGGGAACGTATTCACCGCAGCATGCTGATCTGCGATTACTAGCAATTCCGCCTTCATGCAGGCGAGTTGCAGCCTGCAATCTGAACTGGGACAATTTTTGGGGATTCGCTCCACATCGCTGTCTTGCTTCCCTCTGTTCATTGCCATTGTAGTACGTGTGTAGCCCAGGTCATAAGGGGCATGATGATTTGACGTCATCCCCACCTTCCTCCGTTTTGTCAACGGCAGTCCCATTAGAGTGCTCTTGCGTAGCAACTAATGGTAAGGGTTGCGCTCGTTGCGGGACTTAACCCAACATCTCACGACACGAGCTGACGACAACCATGCACCACCTGTCTTCGTGCCCCGTAGGGAAAACCTATCTCTAGGTTCGTCACTCGATGTCAAGACCTGGTAAGGTTCTTCGCGTTGCTTCGAATTAAACCACATACTCCACTGCTTGTGCGGGCCCCCGTCAATTCCTTTGAGTTTCAGCCTTGCGGCCGTACTCCCCAGGTGGATTACTTATTGTGTTAACTGCGGCACGGAAGAATCAGTCTCCCCCACACCTAGTAATCATCGTTTACAGCGTGGACTACCAGGGTATCTAATCCTGTTTGCTCCCCACGCTTTCGAGCCTCAGCGTCAGTAAAGGCCCAGTAAGCCGCCTTCGCCACCGATGTTCCTCCTGATCTCTACGCATTTCACCGCTACACCAGGAATTCCGCTTACCTCTACCTCACTCAAGAACAACAGTTTCAAATGCAATTTATGGGTTGAGCCCATACATTTCACATCTGACTTGCCATCCCGCCTGCGCTCCCTTTACACCCAGTAATTCCGGACAACGCTCGCTCCCTACGTATTACCGCGGCTGCTGGCACGTAGTTAGCCGGAGCTTTCTTGAAGAGTACCGTCATCTCTTTCGTCCTCTTCGACAGGAGTTTACAATCCGAAAACCTTCTTCCTCCACGCGGCATCACTGCATCAGAGTTCCCTCTATTGTGCAATATTCCCCACTGCTGCCTCCCGTAGGAGTCTGGGCCGTGTCTCAGTCCCAATGTGGCCGTTCAACCTCTCAGTCCGGCTACTGATCGTCGCCTTGGTGAGCCGTTACCTCACCAACTAGCTAATCAGACGCGAGGCCATCTCTACGCAATAAATCTTTGATTATTCAATCATGCGACCAAATAATTTTATGGGGTATTACCATCCGTTTCCAGAAGCTATCCCCCTCGTAAAGGCAGGTTCCTCACGTGTTACTCACCCGTCCGCCACTAAGTAAACTACCGAAGCAGTTCACTCCGTTCGACTTGCATGTGTTAAGCGTGCCGCCAGCGTTCGTCCTGAGCCAGGATCAAACTCTTTATTAGATTGTATAGAAAATTAGAGATTAAATATTAGAATCCAGTGATTCTATACAAACGCTCTAACTTTTTATCTTGATCCCGGTACATCACGATTCGCTCGCAATTACCGTTTTTCGATTTTTTCGTCTTTTCTGACTTCTCAAAGTTCGAAATTTCTTCCGAATTCAAGGGCTTTTCGCTTGTAGTGCATTGTTCAATTTTCAAGGTACTGTTCCTCACTGCTCACACTTCCAAGGCAAGCCCTTCCGTGCGACAACTTCTTTATTATATCGCATCTTCTCTCTTTTGTCAAGTAAACATTTTGTGAACACTGCTCGGTTCCGTGACATTCACTTCACTTCCAAAAAAATTTGTAATACCCTGTCGCTCCAGGAAATTTCTCC
>JAJQEI010000022.1 GCA_021201755.1 Ruminococcus sp.
GCAATTGTAGATGAATTAAAAAGGAAATTCTTGACGAAAATGGCTCGTTCACAATCACAATCGATTTCATTCTTTTTAAGCTTGTGCCAGTAAACGACATTGCAGAAATCGCAGACAAGTTCACGAGAAATGAAATCATGACATCGAATGAAATCAGACAGATTATTGGTATGAAACCTGTCGATGACACGAGCGCAGATGAATTGCGTAACAAAAATTTAAGTGCACCGTCTGCGTCTGAATCATCTGGTGTTTCTGAAATAGACGATGAAGAAAATCCCGTAGTAGAAGGAGGAAAAATTCAAAATGAAGCAATATGACTTTAGTGGATGGGCAACTCGAAATAATTTGAGGTGTTCAGACGGTTGTACCATCATGAAAGATGCATTCAAGCATGATGATGGACACACCGTTCCACTTGTGTGGAATCATCGGCATAATGAGCCGTTTGATGTTTTGGGTCATGCTGTGTTGGAAAACCGTGATGAAGGTGTATATGCTTATTGTAAGCTGAACAATACGGAATCCGGAAAGACAGCAAAGCTGTTGATAGAGCATGGCGATGTATCAGCATTATCCATCTATGCAAATCAGCTGAAACAGAATGGCGGAAACGTATTGCATGGTGCGATTCGTGAAGTCAGTCTTGTACTGGCAGGTGCGAATCCTGGTGCATTTATCGATTCTATTCTGACCCATGGCGAAACGTCTGAGGAAGAAGCTGTAATCTACACTGGTGAGGAGATTTCTATTTGTCATGCAGACGAAGAAAAGTCAGAAGAGGCAGAAGAATCCCCACAAACAGATAAAAAAACACAACAGGAGGAAAAACCAAAAATGGCAAAGGAACAAACAAATAAGGCAAAGTCTGAAGATGAGGAAACCATTGCTGACGTGTTTAATACATTGACTGAAAAGCAGAAGACTGTTGTCTACGCTTTGATTGGTCAGGCATTGAAAGACGCAACAAACAATAATGACGAGGAGGAAAAAGAAACCGTGAAGCATAATGTATTTGAAAGCAATGAAGGGAATGGCATGGACTATCTTACCCACTCTGAGATGGAAGCAATCATCTCGGATGGCAAGAAGTATGGCAGCCTAAAGGAAAGTATGCTGGCACATGGCATTGAGAATGTAGATTATCTGTTTCCAGATGTACAAGCACTGGACAAAACACCGCAGTTTATTACTCGCAATCTAGATTGGGTAGAAAAAATAATGGACAGCGTACATCACACACCATTCAGCCGTATCAAGTCAGTATTTGCGGATTTGACAGAAGATGATGCACGTGCTAAGGGTTATGTGAAGGCAAACCAAAAGGCAGAGAAAGTTTTCAAACTTTTAAAGCGGACTACTACGCCGACTACTGTCTATAAAAAGCAGAAGTTAGAGCGAGATGATGTCGTTGACATTACTGATTTCGACGTGGTTGCCTGGCTGAAGACTGAAATGCGTTTAATGTTGGACGAAGAAATTGCAAGAGCAATTCTGATTGGTGACGGACGTTCTTCTTATAGCGACGATAAGATTGATGAATCTAGTATTCGTCCGATTTATAGTGACGCTGATTTGTTTATCATCAAGGCAGAAGTCACTTACGATACAGATGCAACAGATGACACAAAGGCAAAAGCCTTCGAGTATGCAGCTGTTAAGGCGAGAAAGGATTATCGTGGTACTGGTAATCCGACACTGTTCACGACAGAAGAACAGCTGACCAATCTCTTGTTGCGAGAAGATACCCTTGGTCGTAAAATTTATACATCTGTTAATGAATTGGCAACGGCACTGCGTATCAAGGAAATCGTAACCGTGGAAGCAATGAAAAACGCAACTCGTACAGATTCTGATTCTGGTACAACATATCAGGTACTTGGCATTATTGTTAATCCCAGTGATTACAATGTAGGTGCTGATAAGGGCGGTGCTGTCAATATGTTCGACGATTTCGACATCGATTATAACGCACAGAAGTATCTGATTGAAACTCGCTGCTCTGGTGCTTTGACAAAACCGTATTCTGCTATCGCTTTAGAGGTAGAAGCAGAGGATACTGAAGCAGCTGGCTAATGCAATCAATAGCATATGGAGGAAAAATTCAAAATGGCAAAATTTTATGGAAAAATCGGTTTCGCTGTAACAGTTGAAAACGCACCTGGTGTATGGGAAGAAAAAATTAAAGAGCGATTGTATTATGGCGATTTTACGAGAAACACAGGAATGTATCAATCTTCTGCACAGCTCAATGATGATGTCAACGTTGCAAATGAAATCAGCATTGTAGCTGATCCATTTGTCAATGAGAATTTTTATGCTATGCGTTATCTTATTTTTATGGGTACGAAATGGAAGATTACAAAAGTCAAAGTGCAGTATCCATGACTGATATTGACGATCGGAGGCGTATACAATGGGAACGAGACGAGAACTGCATGAAATATTGTGCGGCATACTCGGAAGCCGGAATGTATATTTTCAGCCACCGGAGTCATTAAAGATGCATTACCCCGCTATTGTGTATAACCGAAGTAATATCGCTAATCGGTTCGCTGATAACGGGGTTTATTCATCTTTAAAACAATACGAATTAACGGTGATTGATACGAATCCAGACAGTAAAATTCCAGATTTCGTGAATTTACTGCCGACGGCTAGATTCAATCGACATTACACATCGGATAATCTTAATCACGATGTATTTACAATTTATTATTAACAGGAGGATTATTATGTCAGCTCTTACATGGGATAATACCGGCGAACGTTTTTACGAAACTGGTGTGGACAGAGGCGTTTTGTATGTGATTCAGAACGGTACCTATCAAACAGGTGTGGCTTGGAATGGCTTGAGTTCCGTTAGTGAAAGTCCATCTGGTGGTGAAGCCAGTGCGATTTATGCAGATAACATTAAGTATTTGAATCTGATTTCAACAGAAGAATTTGGTGCGAGCGTTGAAGCCTACACTTATCCGGAGGAATTCGCAGCTTGTGATGGCTCTGCGGAAATTGCAACCGGCGTTATCATCGGGCAGCAAACACGTTTACACTTTGGTCTTTGTTACCGCACAATTATCGGTAATGACGTGGAATCCAATGATTATGGTTACAAGATTCACATTGTTTATGACTGTCTAGCGTCTCCATCGGAAAAAGGTTATTCTACTGTCAATGACAGTCCAGAAGCCATCACATTCTCGTGGGAAATCAGTACTACACCTATTAATGTAGAAGGCTACAAGGCAATTGCAAACCTGATTATTGACTCGACGAAGGTCGACGCAGACAAACTTGCTGCTCTGGAGGAAATTCTGTACGGCAGCGAAACCACAGAACCCAGACTTCCCTTACCAGATGAGATTATTGAGCTGTTGTCTAATGGCTAATAGCGATTAATCCATCTATACATTCTAAATAAATTTATTTTCAAAAGGTCGGGAAATCGGATTAGAGTACGCCGATTTCCTTGACTTTTATTTTTCACAAGAAAGAGGATACGACTATGTTAAAGAAAACCATTACTTATACTGATTACAATGGTACAGAGCGTACCGAAGATTATTACTTCAATCTGTCAAAAGCAGAACTGATTGAAATGCAAGCGACAGCCAGTGGCGGATTGGAAGAAATGTATCAAAAGATTATTGCGAAACAGAATATTCCGGAAATCTACCGTATTTTCAAAGAGATCATCTTAAAATCTTATGGCGAAAAGAGTGTGGATGGAAAGTGATTTGTAAAATCGGAAGAAATGTCAACGGCTTTTACACAGACAGAGGCTTTCTCGGAATTGATTTCTGAATTTATGACGGATCCGGAAAAGGCATCGGAATTTGCAAACGGCATTATTTCGTCCATTAAGTAAGGAAATGCTGCAAATTACAATCCCCGCTACAGAGCAATGGAATCCTATTGAAGAATGTTTTACGAACACGAAAGAACAGATGTTACAACTGGAATATTCTCTTGTCTCAATTTCAAAATGGGAAATGAAGTGGCATAAGCCATTTTTGGGAAGAGAGGCAAAAACCCAAGAGGAAACATTGGATTATGTCAAATGCATGACTTTAACCCAAAATGTCAATCCGTCCGTTTATCTGAATTTGACGAATTCGCACATGGAGAAAATTAGTCAATACATCGAAAATCCCATGACAGCAACGTGGTTTCGAGAAAATAAAAACAGGAGAAGCAGCCGAGAGGTTGTTACTTCTGAACTTATCTATTATTGGATGATTGCCTTGAATATACCGTTTGAATGTCAAAAATGGCATTTAAATCGTTTGCTGACACTCATTCGAGTTTGTAATGAAAAGAATACATCACCGAAAAAGATGAGCAAACGACAACTGATGAGCCGTAATCGAGCTTTGAACGAAGCACGAAAAAAGCAGTGGCATTCCAATGGATGATTTTTATAAATTGCAGGAAAGGAGCAGGCATATGATCTACTTTGAACAAAAGGGAGATTTCTCGAATACGAAGCGTTTTATGGAAAGGTTGAAAGAAATCGTAAAATGCAGCAATCTGGATGTATACGGAAAAAAAGGTGTGGCTGCTCTTTCAGCTGCAACACCAGTGGACACGGGATTGACTGCAAATTCCTGGAAATACGAAATCACGCACAACAAAGAATCGGCTACGATTTCTTTCACGAACACCAATATTCAAAATGGAGTACCTATTGCAGTCATTTTGCAATATGGACACGCAACACGAAATGGCGGTTAGGTACAGGGGAGAGATTACATCAATCCAGCCATTCAGCCAATATTTGATGAAATCGCAAAAGATGCTTGGAGGGAGGTTACCAAGAAATGAGTTCTATGATAGATTCCAGAGTTGTAGAAATGAAATTTGATAATAAGAATTTCGAGTCCAATGTCAAAACCAGTATGAACACACTGGACAAACTGAAACAAGGTTTGAATTTTTCTGGTGTGGCAGACAGCTTTGACGAGATTAGTTCTTCCGCAAAAAAAGTGGATTTTTCTACATTAAGCGGTGCTGTCGAAACGGTACATCAAAAATTTTCTGCGATGGAAGTCGTTGCGATTATAGCTTTGGTAAACATCACGAATCAAGCAATTAATACTGGTGAACAGTTGATTAAATCTTTGTCAGTGGACAATATTGCTGCTGGATGGGAAAAGTTCACCGATAAAACACAATCTGTAGCTACATTGATTTCACAAGGATATGACCTCGAAACAGTCAATGACCAGTTGGAACGGCTGAACTGGTATACAGATGAAACCAGCTATAACTTTACAGACATGGTTGCCAACATTGCAAAATTCACTGCTTCCGGTCAGGATTTGGAAACCTCTGTAACAGCTATGGAGGGTATTGCAAACTGGGCGGCACTGTCTGGTCAAAACGCTACTACTGCAAGCAATGCGATGTATCAGCTGGCACAAGCGATGAGTGCAGGCTATATGCGGCTGGAGGACTATAAATCCGTTCAAAACGCCTCTATGGATACGGAAGAATTTCGACAAAAATGTATTGACGCTGGTGTTGCTTTGGGTACATTGCAGAAGAATTCTGATGGAACATACACCTCCATTGTGGATGGTGCGACCGAAAGCACATTCTCTCTTTCATCCTTTACAACAAGTTTAACGGAAGGTGCTTGGTTGACTTCTGACGTTATGATGGAAGTCTTCAATAATTATTCAAATGCTGTCGACCAGATTTATGAGTATTCGGAAGAAAAGGGAATCACTGCTTCTGAAGCAATTGAAGAATTAGGTGACGAAGTTGACGAATTCGGATTGAAAGCGTTCAAAGCGGCACAAGAAGCGAGAAGCTGGGCGGACGTTATTGATTCAGTAAAGGACGCTGTTAGTACAGGTTGGATGAATACCTTTGAAATCATCTTTGGTGATTACGAAGAAGCGACTGAACTTTGGACTGACTTAGCAAATGAACTCTATGATGTATTTGCAGAAGGCGGCAATAGTCGAAATGAACTGCTCACTGCGTGGAAAGGACTCGGTGGCAGAGATGATCTGGTTGAGGCATTCTGGAATGTATTTTATGCAATCACAGACATTATCAATACAGTAAAAGACGCTTGGCATGACATCTTTCCGGCAACGACAGCAAAGCAGCTTTATTCTTTTACGGCGAAACTGAAAGAGTTAACTGAAAAATTCAAAATGAGTGATGAAACAGCCGAAAAATTGAAGGACACCTTTAAAGGACTGTTTTCTATACTGAAAATCGGGAAAACACTTCTCTCGGCAGTTTATCAGATTTTATCACCCTTATGGACGACATTGAACGATGGTACAAATGGAGTTCTAAATTTGGCAAGTTCCCTTGGGAAGATGGTTACACGGTTTAGCGATGCACTGGAATCTTCTAAAAAATTTGCAAAAATCGTAGAACGGCTGCAATCTGTCGTGAAAGTACTCGCTGATTATATTTCCAACTTTTTCGATCATGCTTTATATTATTACTATTCCGGCGGAAGTGGATTATCTGGCGTTTTAAACGTTCTATGCGGTTCATTTCGTGATTTGGCAGAAATGGTTCTGGATGCAATCGAAGCTTTAACAGGGTTCGATTTGTCTGGTGTAAAAGATAGCGTAAGTGATACTGTCGGTATATTACAGGAAAAAGCAATTCCGATATTCCAAACTGTATGCGACACAATCTCTGACTTTATCCGAAGATTTACTGGAGGAATCGATGCTTCACCTTGGATGCTTGTGAAAAAAGCTGTCCAAAAAGTAGTACAGATATTAAAAAAGCTATGGACCATCATGGGCAAAGTCTTATCCATTGCTGGTTCTATGGCATCCGCTGTAATTTCTGCATTTACTGGAATGGGCGAAGCTTTGGAAGAGTGCAACATACTTCAAATTTTGGGAAAAATTTGGGACGCATTATGCGTTGTAGGGAAAGCGGTAGTTACAGTCATTGACGGATTGCTGGATGGTATCTTCAGTAAGCTTGGGAACGGAGAATTTGTAGATCTGATTGACTTATTAAATAGTCTTTTAACAGGCGGATTGATTGTTTCACTGATTAAATTTATCCGTAATCTTAAAAGTACTGCTTCGGGACTTGTCGATAGTATTTTAGGTGTCTTAGATTCCCTCAGTTGTGCATTAGACACTTGGAAAAATGGCAAAAATGCACAGACTTTACTTACAATAGCAAGTTCCGTCATGATTATGGTTGTGGCTTTAAAAATCTTAGAGGGAATCGATTCTACGAGTTTACTCTATGGTCTTGCTGCACTCATGGCTGTTATTAAGGAGCTTTCCGCAGCAACCAATTTTATTGATAAAATGAATGTGAGAACGGGTGCTGCACTCGTTGAACTTGCAATTGCAATAGCCATTATTGCGTCTGCACTTAAATCTTTAGCGGAACTTAGCTGGTCTGGAATCGCAAAGGCTGTTGTGTCGCTAACAGCTATCATGTACGAAATTGTTGCGGCTGTAAAAATATTACAAATTTCAGATAAATCTTTAAAAAACAAAGTCGGAATCACAACTGGTACGATGCTTATTGAATTTGCCACAGCCATTCGCATTCTGGCATCGGCATTCAAATCTTTAGGAGAATTAAGTTGGTCAGAGATTGAAAAAGCCGTCGTATCGTTTACTGTTATTATGACTGAAATTGTCGGTGCTGTGACGATTTTGCGTATCTCGGACGAATCACTCGGGAGCAAAGTCGGAATCACAACAGGTACTATGCTCATCGAATTTGCCATGGCGATTCAAATATTGGCTTCTGCATTTCGTTCTTTATTATCTCTCAATTGGGAAGAAATTTCAAAATCGGTTGTTTCTCTAACAATAATTCTGGGTGAGATTACAGCAGCAGTTAAGATATTACAGTACACTGGAAAAACGGATAAGCCAGAATTTCTGAATGAAACTGGAGTTAGTGTTGGACTCATGCTAATTGAGTTTGCCGCTGCGATCCAAATAATGTCTTCTGCTTTTCGTTCGTTCTCTAGTATGAACTGGGAGGACATTGGAAAGGCAGCATTGGCATTTACAGTTGTTTTGGGTGAGATTACGGCAGCTGTCAAGATATTACAGTATTCTGGTAAATCTTTTGGCAATGATGTTGGCGTTTCAACTGGGCTTATGCTTATCGAACTTGCCGCCTCATTGGAAATCATTGTTGACGTGGTAAAAAAGCTTGCAGATATTGATGCAAACGGTATAAGCAAGAGCCTCGTTGTGCTAGGTGTAATTCTTGCGGAACTAGCTGCGTTTACTGTCATTGTAAGTGGTTCAAAGAACATGATGTTAATTGCTACCTCTATGGTAATCATGGGCGTGGCACTGGAGGTTATTGCGGATGTTATCGAAAAGTTAGCCGCAATTAAGCAAAAAAGTTTGGCACAAAGTTTAGTAGTTTTAGCCGGTACATTTGTTGTATTAGCAGTTGCAGCAAACCTACTCTCTGGTTCGGTTGGGATAATTCTTGCACTGTCCGCAGCACTTGTGCTTCTTGGTGCTGGTCTCACATTAATTGGTGTAGGTGTTACAGCAATTTCTGTAGGAATCAGTTCCCTAGGAGCATCTCTGACTGTTGCCGTAACTGGAATTGTTGCGAGCATCCTAATTCTTGTAGAAGGACTTGCTTCTCTCATTCCAATCGGTCTGCGAATCACCAAGGAATGGATCACTGGTATTTGTGAAGTAATTGTAGAATCCGTTCCTGCAATCGGCGAGGCAATCAAGGCAATTGTACTGACTGTATGTGATGTAGTGGACGAATGTGCACCGCAATTAATTTCAACAATACTAACCTTGCTTCTAACTTTGTTCGATGCCTTGGCAGAATATGCACCACAGATTGTAGATAAACTTGTTACTTTTCTAATTGGTGTTATCGATACATTAACGGCAAAAGTGCCAGAGCTTATTGATTCTATTGCTAATCTTATTAATGCATTTGTTCATGCGATTATGGAACAACTTGAAAAAATTGACACTAGTACTTTGATACAAAGTATCGCTGTCGTGGGAATGGTTGCAGCATTGATGTATGCGTTAAGTGGATTAGGTTCACTTTTGGGACCAGCGATGGTTGGTGTTTTGGCGGCAGGTGTAATCATTGCAGAAATCGCATTGGTTTTGGCAGCAATCGGCGGACTTAATCAAATTTCTGGATTGCAGTGGCTGATATCCGAAGGCAGTGATTTGCTGGAAGCAATTGGCGTTGCAATTGGTCAGTTTATCGGTGGTATTGCTGACGGTATTATGACTGGTATTACTGAACAGTTTGGAGAAATTGGCACAGATTTGTCGGAATTTATGGAGAATGCACAGCCGTTTATCGATGGTGCATCTTCCATTAACGCATCCATGCTGGATGGTATTACGGCGTTAATGAAAGCAATTCTGTTATTGACTGTGGCTGATATTTTAAGTGGAATTGCTTCGTGGATTACAGGTGATTCCTCCATAGGCGAGTTTGCAGAAGAGCTTGTTCCTTTCGGAGAAGCCATGGTGAAATTTGCCGATACTGTAGACGGACTAGACGCAAATGTCATTGAAAATGCTGCAACAGCTGGAAAAGCACTGACAGAGCTTGCAAACACGGTTCCAAACACAGGTGGTGTCGTTGGCTGGTTCGTAGGTGAAAATGACTTAGATGATTTTGGCGAAAAACTCGTTGCTTTCGGTGAAGGTATGAAATCTTTTGCTGATTCCGTCAAAGATCTGGATACTGAGACAGTCGTAAATGCTGCCACAGTCGGAGAAGCATTAACTGCTCTGGCAGATACTGTTCCGAATACAGGTGGCGTCGTTGGATGGTTTGTGGGAGAAAATGATTTGGATATTTTCGGTGATCAGTTGGTGACCTTTGGCGAGGGTATGAAGTCATTTTCGGAGTCGGTTAAGGGAATAGACACAAATGCTGTTGTAAATGCTGCGACAGTTGGGGAGTCTTTAACCGCATTGGCGGATACCGTTCCAAATACGGGTGGTGTTGTCGAGTTCTTTACAGGTAATAACGATCTAGATACATTCGGAGACCAACTGAGTGACTTTAGAAAGGGTATGAAATCTTTTGCAAGCTCCATAAAGGGCATCGACACTAAAGCCGTATCAAACGCTGCAACTGCCGGAAAGGCGTTGGCTACGCTTGCAAATTCGCTTCCAACTACAGGTGGCGTTGTCGGCTGGTTTATGGGCGAACAGGATATGGGTACGTTTGGTGAACAATTTGTCCCTTTTGGAAAAGCGATGAAGGGTTTTTCCGATACAGTTACCGGAATGGATGCAGAAGCAGTTACAGCATCAGCGACGGCTGGTCAGGCATTGGCAGAATTGGCAGCTTCTCTTCCAACAGAGGGTGGTGTATTTTCTTGGTTTACTGGCGAAACAATGGATATGTCTACGTTCGGTACGCAACTTGTTGGATTTGGCGAAGGATTGAAAGCCTACAGCGATGCCATTACGGCGGATGATGGTCTCGATGCAAATGCAATTGAAAGCTCTGCAACAGCTGCCGCAGCACTATCGGAATTAGCGAGTGGTTTGCCTACAGAGGGTGGTGTGTTCTCTTGGTTTACGGGTGACACCATAAATATGGACGAGTTTGGCGAAAAACTTCCAGCATTTGGTGAAGGTTTGAAAGCGTACAATGATATTATCACGGCGGACGATGGTCTCGATGAAAACGCAATTGAAAGCTCTGCAACAGCAGCGGGAGCATTATCAGAGCTGGCTAGTGGATTGCCTACAGAAGGTGGCGTCTTCTCTTGGTTTACAGGTGATACTCTAGATATGGATGAGTTCGGTGAAAAGCTTCCGGCATTTGGAAAAGGCTTGAAAATGTATAACGACATCATCACCGCTGGAAATGGTATTGATGATGCTGCGATTGATGATTCTGCAAATGCAGCGAGTTCCTTGGCAAAGCTTTTAAACACGTTGCCTGAAGAAGATGGCGTGTTTTCGTGGTTTACTGGTAATAAAATTAACATATCACAATTCGGGAAGAAGCTTCCGGCATTTGGCGAAGGGTTGAAAGCATACAATGACGCTATTACAGCCGATGGTGGTATCGATTCAACAGCGGTTTCCAGCACAACGGAAGCTGCAAAAGTACTAGTAGAGCTATCGAACGCACTAGAGGGAACAGAAGGCGGTTTCTTCTCTTTGTTTACTGGAGATGAAATTGATTTATCCGATTTTGGTGATACATTGGGTGATTTCGGAGCCGGATTGAAAAAGTACTACGATGCGATTGCAGCAGATGGTGGTATTAAAACCGATGTAATGACTGCGACCACGAATGCCGCTTCTAAGCTTGTTGAAATGGCAAATAGCGTTTCTGATAGTTATGAATGAGATCTTCCAGATTTCGGTGACGATTTGTCATCATTTGGTTCGGAATTTAAAAGTTTTTATGATTCTGTATCTAAAATCGATACAGAAAAACTCGAAGAAGCGATTTCAGGATTGGACAGTGTAATATCCGTGGCAGATCGTACAACTGATATTGATACGAGCGAGATGGATTCATTCAGTACGTCACTAACCAAACTTGGTGAAACCGGAATCTCGAATTTTATCAACGCTTTTACAAATGCGAAAGATAGCATCACGAAAACCGCTAAGGAAATGGTGGAGAATTTTATTGACGGTACGGAAGGTAAAGAAGAGGATATACAAACGGCAGGATCAGATATAGCCGGAAAATTTGCAGTGGGTGTCAACTTGGATGGTCGAACCTATATATTAAATGCAGTAGGTGCAGTAATGGATGCTACTTTGACAGAAGTAGAAGATCGTCATTCCGAATTCTACGATGTGGGACATTATCTGGCGCAAGGTCTTGCCAATGGTATTGAGTCAAATGCTTATATTGTTATCGCAAAGGCGGCTTCAGTAGCATATGAATCTGCTGAAGTAGTGCGCAATGTGTTGGGAATTGCCTCACCATCAAAGGTGTTTGCGGAAATTGGTCGATTTGTAGACGAGGGATTTGCAAATGGTTTAACCGATTATGCCAGTGATGTTGCTAATGCTTCTTTTGATGTGGGGGAAAGTGCTGTAAATTCCATGTCAAATGTTATTTCGAATATTACGGACGCTATAGAAAACGATATCGACAATGAGCCGCAAATCAAACCAGTTCTGGATTTGAGCGAAATTCAAAATGGCGTAAAAACGCTGCAAGATATGATGCAATCCACCGATTATGCAATTTCTGGTTCGGCAAAACTAGCAGCAAAAGCGGCTTCTGGTATTTCAGAAACCAAAAATGCTGCCGTTGTCAACAATTATTACCAAACGGATAAAAGTAAAACCATCAATCAGACAAATAACAGTCCGAAATCGTTATCAAGACTTGAAATTTATCGGCAAACGAGAAATGCATTAGCGTTATGAGGTGAAGAAAATGGACATGATATTTCAACTCTACTTGGAAGATGCATATGGCAATAAAATCTGTTTAACGGACGAGGAGTTACATTATGTAGTGTCAAAAATAGATGGTCTGTATCCTCCATCGGCTACACTATCGACAGTCGGTTACCCTGGAGCGGATGGTAGTTATTTGACGAATGCTTATGTACCGAAACGCAATCTTGTCATTTCACTGATTATGCCTGGTACGGATATCGAAATGTATCGACGGGAACTTTACAAAGTCGTGCAAACAGGCAAGTATGTTAAAGTTTATTATTCGACTGCCAATCGAGATGTCTGGACAGAAGGATACGTGGAATCTATCACAATGGAACACTTTACCAGTATGACAAGTGGAACAATCTCTATTCTCTGTCCGGATATTTACTGGCACGGTTACACTGAGAGTACTGCAAGCGGTATTTGTCACAATCCGACAGAGTGGGTGACAGGAACGACAGTAACATATAGTGACACAATATCTTGCAATATGAGCGTTGACAGCGATACATATGGAACAACTATGAAAATTACGAACAATAGTAGTGACGACATTACTTTTGTCAGTTTTTATTTACAACATGGGCATGGCGGCGAAACAGCAGCAATTGAGGTTTCCGATGTCGAATTAACATTGTCAGCAGGAGATTATATATTGGTCACATCTCAAATGGGCAATAAGGACATTCGTTTGTATAATTCCGAAGATAAAGATCAAGGCAGTTTATTCGGTATGATAACGTTCAGTAAATTAGAATGGACCGAGGTAAAATACGAAAATAATGAATTTAGGTTCATATTCTGGGCAGCTGAAACATTTAGCAGTGGCGATATTATCTTAGAGATTACGCATACTGACGCATATCTGGGGGTGTAATATGGCATACATTAAAGCACCGTTACTTCTCATTTATAATTTGAAAGACTGTCCCATAACTGAACAGGGAATTTATACTACGACAATAACCCATTATGCCTATTTTACTTATGCTGGGAAATGCGAATTATATTTCAGCCTTTTATGGGATGTGGAATATTACACTGTGGGTTCATTTGAAATTTATTTACTCGCATCGGCAGAGAATTTAGAATTGTTTCAAATCGACCGTATCGTTGTACGTCCTGATGATACGGAAAATTTTGGCGTTATCGAGTCCATAAAAATTGAGCATGACAGTGAAAATGGAGATTATCTAACTGTGAGTGGTAGGTTTTTACCATGCTTATTGGAACGGCGTGTGATATTTCCGACGGCATACTCTAAGGACATTACTGTGGGTAACTGTCCGCTTCTTTCTACAACGACAAAAAATTATGAAAATATGGTAAAGCACGTATTGCTGGGCGGATATGGACATCCTTATTATTTGGCTGGCTCTGCTGATATTGGCTTAATTGTTTCCGGCGTATACGGTACAAATGGTGGCGCAATGAAAGAGACCACGTTCAGCAGAAACGGACGGCGTATGATACCTGGTCTTTGGGTACAGGACGAACAATCAGACGTTTGGTACGCTAGAATTGGCACACTGTCTGGTGATGATGTAGCAGACGACGATTCTGGCACGACTTCCAGCACGATGCAGGTTACTGGTAAAAATCTCATGGAATGAGTATACAATGTTTGTACAATGGTTGGAGGAACAATCAAAGTTGACGCTAGTAATTTATTAAAAAGCACAATTACAGGTACTTCCGAATACGGCTATATAACGATACAGTTGACACAAGGCGAGGATAAAAGTGATAGCGTTATATTCTCAGATAAATTAGAAAATATTACATCTATGTCGTTTGGTGAAGATTTTACAGAATACACGAACTTTTCCTACGCTTGTGGAAGTGGTGAAGGCGTAAACAGAGCATGGGCAACCTCACACGCTCCCAGCAGTTCATCTGTTTCGAAAGGATTTGACCACTGTGAGATTTATGTTTCAGCAACGACTAATGTTGGGGACGAAACGGACGACGAATCCGAAGATTTGATTGAATCTGGTTTGGAGGCTTTAACCACACCAACTTATGCGACTGAAGCGGAAATCGTTGTGGAGAATGGTCGATACACATATGGTACGGATTACGAAGTTGGTGATATTGTAACGATTCGATACGACTGTTGAGGATTGACCCTAGCCGCAAGACTTGTTGGTATGATTGAAAGCTTCGATCAGTCTGGAAGGACGCTGATACCGACATTTGATTTTAACGAGACAACGTCCTCCGGCGGTAGTTCCGGTGACGAGGACGATTCTGAAGATCCTTATAATTATTCTACCAAAATGTCACTTGCCGTTACGGATGGTTTGGAATTGCAATTCTCATCGATTTCGGAAGACATCACTACATCTGTACAAACGCCTATATCGATAGATGCTGCTGCTTCTGTTTCTCTTTCTGTGACTGACGGTCTTGTGTTGTCAGTTATATTTACAGACAGTAATGCAATCGAGAAGACTCAGCCGTATTTCTTACTAGACAGCACTGATAATTTGGGCGAATATGACAGCGACGTCGTATCAATTGGTTCGAATGGGTACGTGCTGGTAGACACTGAGGTAGATGGTACGATTTCAGCATTGTGCGATATGACCGCTTCGGCAACAACTGGAATTTCCAGTATCACAGCGGAATACACCGGGACAATTACAATCGCTTATTCCTATGACAACACTACATGGGTTGAAGACATTGCGATTGAAGACTTTATCGATATGGGCGATACACTATATGCCGATTTCGATGGCGTATTATATTTACAAATAACGCTGTCCGGCGATGCGACATTCAAGTCTTTGAAAATCACATTCACAGAGTAAAGGAGTTGATTTCATGCTAAAAGGAAAAACTGAGATTCAATTAACAGACGTCAATACTGGCTATACACAATACTATTATGACGAGAACATGGTAACCAATGCATTGTCGGATATTTTTACGCTCAATACCGCTACGAGTACAGGATTCTTAATGGGTGCAGATAGCAATACATCAGGGTTTGGCGGCTCATTATATTCTACTGCTCTTGGTGGCATATTGCTTTTCGATAGCAAACTCGACGAAGACGCAACGAATTACTTTGCTCCTGCCGGTGTAAAACTCGTCGGCTGTGGTGTATATAATAACGAAACGACTTCGTCTGATACGGCAAGAGGAATCTATAATACGACAGAATCTTCAGTCAGTACCAGTAACAAAACCGCAAAGTACGTATACGATTTCACAACGACACAATGCAATGGCAGTATAAAAAGCGTTTGCTTAACAAGTGATTACGGCGGATATTCTTCTTATGGGAACGAAAGTCTTGACACAACGATAAGTAGTGCGCTTTTATATAAACCTGCTTGTGTGCGACGGGTAACAACAGACAATTATGGCGAATACGTCCTTTTCTGGGATTACGACGCTGATGTATGTGTTACAGCACAATTGACAGTGCCAAGTAGCGGTTCTTTAACGCTGACACTGCGAAAGCGTGATGCCAAGTTTAAAAATGTGTCTGTTTTTACGAATAATAGCACCTATGGTGAAGTTTTGTCTTCTAACGCCATCACTGTTTCTGGATATTATGGTTATGCGACCAATTCTTCTTCAGGTACTTATACGCCAAATGTCATGTATGACGAATATGCGAATTTGATTTATTTTGTATGTAACGCCTCTAATAGCACAAGTATTTCCAGTAGTGGCAGCATTACATTGCTCACCATATCGCCGAATGATTTTAGTTATACGTTGTCTACTATTACAAACAACACAGGAAATATATTATACACTTATTATTCTCTGGCGGTGTATAATGGTTATATTTATTGGATGTCTACCGATCGTACGTTGGTTTATAAAATACTGCTTTCGGACAGTAGCGTATCAGCGACAATAAGCGATGTGACACTTAGCAGCTATGCTTGTTCTAGTGACTGCTTTATAAAAGACAGAAAGATTTATGTTATGAGCAGTAAGTATAACTATCAATCGAATTATCCGTGTTATGCGGTAATTGATACCGAATTGGAAACAATCCAATATACTCCATTATGAAATGACGTGAGTGGTAGTTATACTTACTATTACACCAGTGTAAAATCAGCTCCCATTTTGGGAAAGCCTTGGCTATATTGGTACGGTTTGAATTTCAATTCCGGCTGTTGTACTGGTACATTTGTGGTGTGGTCGAATTATCTTGCTACCATCAACAATCTGTCTGATACACTGACTAAGACAAATTCGCAGACGATGAAAATTACTTACACGATTACAGAGTCGTGATATTTTTAAAATTTATAGGAAATCGAAAGCACGTATGGTTTATGGAAACGGTACGTGCTTTTCTTTGTTTCGGAGAGGAGTATGTGAATGCCTAGTGAAATTATTGTGGCACTCATTGGCGCAGCTGTCACAATAGGGAACGTGCTGTTTACAACACTCATGAACGCAAAAGAAAAGAAGGCGGCACGGCTGGAAATGCAAAAGGCAGAACAAAATGGACGTACCAAGAAGATGGAGAATGGTTTGCAATGTCTGTTGCGTTCGGAAATTATTCGTGCCCACGACAAGTATATGGAACGAGGATTCTGTCCGATTTATGCCAGAGAAACTTTAGCAAAAGCTTATGAAGCTTATCATGCTTTAGGCGGTAATGGAACAATAACCGTTTTGTATCATCAAGTAACAGAACTTCCCACAGAGAAAGGAGGTGAGGGCGATGAAGTCATGGATTTATAGAGGAGTACGAACGTTTGTACAAGCTGTGGTCGGTTTTCTTGCTGCAAATCTGGTTGCATACCTGACAGGCGTGGATTATTCTGACCATACAGCACTCAAAGCTGTCATCATATCCCTTGGCGGTTCAGCTTTAGCAGCTGGACTGGCGGCTATGATGAATTTGCACGAAGACGACGTTGGCGTAAAAGACAAACTCGAATGAAAAATTCAAAATGGAGATGGATAAACGATGATGAATTTAAAAGTCGTTGGACAGCGTATCGTGTGTGAAGAATCTGATATATTTGCATCCGGTCAGGTTTCGTTTGCGACAATCCAATTCGATTTTTCAGCGGAATGGGATGGCTTGGATAAAACCGTGCAATTTACGCAGAGCGGTATAACATACAACGTACATCTAGGCACTTCCAATTCTGCTGTATGTTATATTCCATCAGAAATCGGAGATGGAACAATCCGTGTTTCTGTATTTGGTGTGGAAACAGGAGGTTCGGTTATAGCGACTACTGTGCCTTTACGACTGCGAGTGCGACGCTCTGGCTTTACAGACGGCAAAGATTCGGTTGAACCCTCTCCATCATTCTACGCCCAGTTACTGGAAGAAATCGAAGAAAAAGTTGAAGCAGCCGGAGGCATTTCAGCGGAAACGTGTTCCGAAATGATAGCCAAAGCTCTGGCAGATTATATTAAGACAGAAGACCTAGAAGAAATCATAGCAACCGTCATTTCTCCCATTACGGAAGAAGAAATCGACACCATTTGTACAGAATGACACAGCAAAAGCGTGTCGAACAGAAAGGAAAATGAATTATGAGTAACGAATTTTTAGACAAGTCCGGTTTAACCTACTTTTGGAGCAAGCTGAAAGCTTACTTTGTCGCACAGGAAGATGGCATGGGATTGTCATCCAACGACTTTACAGACGCTGAAAAGGAAAAGCTTGCTTCTATCGAGGAGGGCGCAACAGCGATTACGGTAGACAGTGCGCTGTCTAGCACCAGCACAAACCCTGTAGAAAATCAGGCTGTTTACGCTGCACTAGAAGAAAAGGTAGATACTTCCCTTTTAGGTGTAGCAAACGGCATTGCAACGCTGGACGATTCCGGCTTAGTACCGTCTACACAGCTGCCAAGCTATGTAGATGACGTCATTGAGGGCTATCTGTATGATGGCGTGTTCTATGAGGACTCTAGCCATACAATGGAAATCACCGGCGAATCCGGCAAGATTTACGTGGATTTGAACACAAACTATTCCTACCGCTACAGTGGCAGCGCATATGTGCAGATTACATCTACAGATATGACTGCAATCACCAACGACAAAATTGACGAAATCATGGCATAATTTTTAACGCATTTTAAGGCATGGAATGGCTGTAGCTTTTGGCGGTTGAAGCTACAGCGACTTGCCTAAAAATTAAAAGAAAGATGGTGTGCATATTTTAGCAGATTCTTTTTTAAATAAAACAGGTTTATCCTTTTTTTGGGACAAATTGAAGTCCTACTTTGTCGCACAGGAGGACGGCAAAACGCTGTCATCCAACGATTATACAGACGAGGACAAAGCAAAGCTGGATACGATAGACGATTATTTACCACTTAGTGGTGGAACGATGGACAAGGGTGCAACAGTTACGCTCCCTTATGCATCGGATGACAGAACACTAACGCTTGCGCCGGCAGGTCTGCGCTATCAGATACCCAGCAGCAGTGGAGCGGCACAAGGGTTTACGTGGTACGAAAACGACGGTTCTGGCGATATTGCGTGCCAGATGGGGCTGTATAACAGTGTTACGACTGATAATCGATATCTATATTTTGGTGGTACGTATTCCGACCCGCTGATGAAGCTTTCTACAGGTGGAGAGCTTACGTGTTCTACATCTTCCGCCGATACTTTTTACGAGGGTGGAACGACATTATCAGCAAAGTACAAGCAGTGGCAATATGGCACAGTAGGTGCAACGTCGTCAGTGGCACAACCCTATTACAAAATGGCGAGCTTGGAAATTACGGGCAGCAGTACGCCGGTAAAATTGTCGCTGAAGGTGACAGACGGATACAACGCCAACGCTTACGGCATTTTGACGGCACGAGTCCGCACAGGGTCATCTGCTACTGGCGCACCGTCTTATGCTACTTTGTATTGGGAATATTTAGCCGGCAGAAACGCCGTACTCAGCGATTATATTTTAGCTTACAAAATAACGGACAGCGGCTTACTTGTGGAGGTGTGGTATCATGCATCTTCTACATACAACACGATTCATTTTTGTGAGCTGCTAGAAGCAAGCGATTATACTACACAGTCACAGAGTACATGGACATTATATTCCGGCACAGGGTTGGGAGAAACGGAAATCGATTCCGATTATACGCAAGTCACTTCTTCCCTGCCAGCATTGCGGAATCCGGTTACGGATTTGGATGATTCAGGGTGGACGTCGGTGACGGTCACAAGCGCACAGTCTAGCAGCGATGCGGTGCAATATCGCACAATCGGGTCACAAATATTTATCAGCGGTGACATTACATTATCCAGTGCATTAAGCAGTGGCACATACTGTGACGTAAACACGGACTTAATAGGTAGCAATGGCTTAACGCTCACAGGTACAGGATATGTTTCCAACAGTACCTCCGGGGTTGCTTGCATTGTTAAGATGGATTCGACAACTTATTCAAAGTTTTCATTTATGTTTCCAAATGGCGGCATTGCAGGGAATATAATTCATTTCACCCTGTCCGGCACAATCGATTAAAGGCGGTGACTCTATGGACTGGACGGAAATTATTACGGCTGTTATTGCAGCGGTTGCAGCAGTGGGTGGATCGGCTTTAGTGCAATCGAAAGCAACCGCCGTACTGCAAGCGAAATTTGAAGCGTTGAAAGAGGAGGATATTGCAACGCTATCGGGCAGAGTGGACAAGCACAACCAATTACAGGAGCGTGTGCTAAAAAATGAGTGCAAGATTGAAGAACTCGAAAAAGAAATCAGAGGATGACCTCTCAGGAGGGGCATCAAAAATTGAAAATCTTCTGAAGAAATCCCCTATCAACTATTTTTCGGATTTGTTTATTATTGCTATGGTTGTCTGTTGGATATTGGTGCTTGTGGTTATGTGCATCATAGCAGTTTATGCAACGGTGCACTATGCAGATGTCACCATTTGGAGCGATATTGCAAATTTAACCGGCATTCCCTTAAGTTGTGGCGGTGCGGTTTGGATGATTAAAAACAGCGTCCAGCACGCCATCGCCAATAACCGAGGGGAACAGGCGAAAATGGACTTTCCGAGGGTGGATGATACGGACGTGGAAAAGGAAGATGAAGTGAAAGGGTGATATTATGTCAAAAACAAACAGCGGTCTAGTCACCTATGCAAAGGCGCAAATCGGCTTGCCTTATTGGTATGGCACATTTGGGCAGACGGCAAGCGAAAGCCTATACACGGCGAAAAAGAAGCAATATCCGAGCTATTATACGGCATCCGATTTTTCTAGCCAATACGGCAAGAGGGTTCACGACTGTGTGGGGCTGATAAAAGGGTATCTCTGGAGTAGTTCCACCACGGCAACACTGACATACACGGCATCGCAAGACGTTCCCGCATCTGGAATGTACTCGAAAGCGACCACAAAGGGTGGTATTTCTAGTTTCCCTATGAAAGCCGGTCAACTGGTTTTTAAATCCAGTTCCAGCAGCTCCAGCGGCATCCACCATGTAGGCGTATTTGGCGGCGATGGCTATGTTTATGAAGCAAAGGGGCACGCCTACGGCGTTGTTAAGACGGTTTACGCTGCGAAGGATTGGCAGTATTGGGCACAATGTCCGTGGTGCACGGATAACACGGCAAGCACGTTCAGCACCTCTACGACGTCCAGCACGTCCACCACAAGCAGGACGGCGATAGCAGCGGCAAAGTCGAAAGACAGTAGCTTAGCAGGGACGTATAAAGTGACAGCATCCCAGCTCAATATGAGAAACGGTGCCGGCACGATCTACAGTATTATGACAACACTGTCAAAAAATACCAAGGTAAAAAATTACGGATATTATACCGAGGTCAGCGGTGTAAAGTGGCTATATGTGCAAGTCACAGTAAACAGCGTGACTTATATGGGATTCTGTAGCGAGAAATATTTGACGAAAGTGTAAAAATATAGCGGTATCGGGCGTTCGTTTTGCCTGATACCGTTTTTTTCTGCGTTTATTGTGCTAATGTGCTAAACTGGATAGCTGCGATAAACGGGTCAATTAGAATTAGTTCGTATTTTATTGAGGGAGTACCACCATTTGAATCTGCGTATTATGGAAGGATACGCAGAGGTCGTAATTGCATTATTTTACGTAATTACGACCTTTTTTGTTGTAAGAAAATAGGCAGATTGTTTCAGTACGGGGTAGAAATTTGTGAAATGTGGCGTATTTTGTGTCGCATCATTTTGAAATTCTCTTGTGTAAAAAAAGTGCGACAATGCGACAGATATAGATTTTCTATGATATAATTGTCATTTATTTCGAAATAACATATTGAAAATTAACTATTTCAGATCTGATTTAAGCCAATCCAAACCTCTTTCATAAAGAAATAATGCGACAATGCGACAAACGTATGGTCATACGAAAATCAATGAAATAATAATACAGGGGGGGTACGTGGAAGGGTGCTTGGAAAATTGTATTTTGAAGAATTCTTTACATAGGCATCTTACTTTGGCAACTCCTTTATGCAATCAACCTATTCTGAAGAACCCTTTATATAAGCATCTTATTTTGAAGACTTCTTCATGTAATCAACCCATTTTGAAGAACGATTTATATAGGCATTCTATTCTGACAACTCCTTCATGTAATTATCCCATTCTGAGGGAATCTTTACATATGTATAAGGATGTTTGGAAATAGATTGTGTGTTTTATCCGAAAATCCTCTCTAAGTTTGTATGACTTAGAGGGGATTTCTTTGTTTGTCGATTTTTAGAAAAACAATCTGAATGTCCTCTTCTCGAAATCCATTTCTATTCAAACAGAAAATAACATGGTATTGTTATTTCTAGTTATGTACCGTAGCGGTTTAAACCGTTGCGGTATTTTTTTATGCATTAACTTCCTTAATATGGTACTTTAAAAAAGTTCCTCCTAGAACAAGATAATATGGGCAAAAAAAGAGCCTAATAAAAAGGAGGAACCACAAATGAAATCAAATCAAACACAAGAAATCATCAAAACCATAAATCGAGAGGTGCATCAGCAAATGATAAACGAGGAAAAGAACACATACGATCCAGAGATCGTAATGCCGTTAATCAAAATAGAATACATTCCTCTAAAAAAATCATACAATATAATGAGCAGAGAAGACACCAAAACTAACCAAAAACGCCGAGCTAAGCGTCCAGGCGAATTGGAGGAAAAAATAAAAGAGGGAAAAATCGCAGAAGCGAGAGAGATAATAAAAAGTCAATACTACCGGAGCATCACCGCAACATCGCAAGATGAGCGATGGTTGTGCAACGAAAAAACAGCCAGAAAAATTCTGAAAAGTTTTTTCACAATGATAGGACATCATGACATCGATAAAATCCACAAATCGTTGGCTAATGACGTAATCAAGTTAGGAAACCGATGGTTGGATCATACAAAAAACTTGTATATATGCTGCCAATCACTTGAAAAAGCGTTGGATTGCATGAATGCCGAAGAAATGATCCTTACATATGAAACATACTTACTTGTGAAAAAAATGATCCTCATCGAAAGTGATAATGAGCAAGCATACCATGACAAGGCAGCAACACTGCTGAAAGAAAAAACATTAAATGCAGTGTATGCTGCCGGAAAAATAATGAAATCATAAAAAGTTCACCATATTCCATTTGGAATATGGCGTTTTTTGTTTGCCTGAATATATACCATTTGTTCGGTGAGAAATGGACACAAATTTGACATTTACAATGGCAAAGTGAATATGAGATAATAAAGCCATAGCAAAGAGCCGGTCTATGTCGGTATATCGTATATCGAAATTATGGACATACGGTTCTAAATGCTATACAATACAATCAGCGTACCGCAATTACAAATGGTACAGCAACTAAATTCATAAAGGAGGTCTTTTTCATGAAAGATACAACTGCATCAAACGCTGCCGAGTTAGCAGCAACAACTTCCGATCCAGAAGAAACCAAAGGGGCACTTCATCCGGTTGAAGAAACCTTTTATCTGGAGGATGGCACATACACCGGAATCATATCAAATGCTTTTCTATATAAGGAAGGTCATGTCATGATTAAAATCGAACTGGAAGAAAATAAGGCGTTTTTGTTGGCAACATCGATTGAAAAATTAGAACGGTACCCTTATTCTCAGCTATTGATGCAAGCGAATGTGAGAAACGTTAAAGATTTGGAAAATTTGAAAGTGCAATTCGTTATCCAAAATAACAGCAAGAATGGTGAGATATTTTCAAATGTGAAAAAGATTTATCTTGCAAACTAAATTGACAAAGGTTTTAAAGGCAGATTCTGCATATGTAAGAAACATATGCAGGATTACTTTAAAACGAATTCATTGTTCCAGAGGAGGTCTTACTATGATGAATAGTGAAATAGAATATCAAAATTATGAAGCTTTGCCCTTTTATGATAAAGTCCAAAAAGCCAAAAATATAGTTGGTCAGTTTGAATCGAAAGAACTTGATAAGAATGAAATGCAAATTCTCAAGATGACGGAGGAAGATTATCCTGTAATCCCAGTTCAGAATCGATATTATTTAATCGCAATTACCAGTAAAAATTTCACCGGCATTCGGTGGCTTACCAATTGGTTCGAAATCGATTCGATTTATCGGGATCAAGAGAATACGCATCATGTAAAACTAAAAGCTGCAGATAAAATTGTAGAAGTGGATTATGGAATGTTGTATCCCAAAGATATTACCGGACTCACAAAATATGGTATTATCATTGATTTCGAGTATGTACAGGAAATGAGCCGATATGTATTGAAAAAAGCACAGAAATATGAAATAGAGCAGCAATCAAATCATATTGGATTTGCAGTGCATAAAGATGATTTCTCATTCGAAGCATATGATCTGAAACCACAGGTGCTGCAATATACCCATGAGATTGTATGGGATGATTATGTCAAAGGAATGAATGCGCTATTGACCAATGTCCCAATCATGTTTGCACTTTGCTGCAGCTGTGCATCGCTCTTTCTTGCATATTTGGGAATGAAATGCGAAATGCCTTTGCAGTCGTTTATTATCTCATTTTATGGAAAATCCACAACCGGTAAGAGTACAGCACAAACGATGATGGCATCGGTCTATACCAAACCGGATGATAACAAAGTATACATTCCATTCTTTAGCACAATTCATGCGATTGTAAAAAAATATTGCAAATAAATTTGGCGTACCACAGATATTTGACGAAGCAACTGTATCATCTAATATCAATATGGAAAGCTTGCTGTACACAATTACACTTGAGCATGATAAAGGTCGATGTAATAGCAATGCCACACTTAAAAATTCAGATACATGGAAAACGATTGTAATTACATCATCTGAGAATCCTCTATTGTCGGAAACTCGAATGCATAACAAAGGGTTGGATGCAAGACTGCTTAGCTTTTCTCTCAAATTTACCAATGATCGTGTGCATAGCGATCAAATACATGAATTCTGCGGCAGAAATTATGGCATTCTTGGGAAAGCATTATCAGAATATCTGCTTGGTGCAGATTCTGAAAATATTGTCAAGATTTACGAGGATTGCAATGCTTTGAAGTGTCACAGACAATTTAATAAAACTTTGACAAACTGTTATGATGTATATATGCCAACAGAGGAAGCAGAATTGCAAACGCCACTTGAATATATTAGTTATTTTGGATGAAGCCGATTGCGGATAGAAATTGCGTGGCTTTTTTGCGAATTTTGTTGTGATTTTTCGGTGTTCGCTATTGTAATGATCCTCAGTCAAGAAAAATTTTTATTCTTCAATCTGTTTGACCCATGTAAACATCACATTCAAGCCGATCATTTATCACGTCATCTAGGAATGCATCATAAAGCTTTTCAATATCATCTTCTTTTACTTCTTCATCTCCCTCTAGCATGTAGTATAGTGAGTCCTCTATATAATCCCAGAAACATTCAGACATATCGATCTGATCACATAATTGTTCATATGGGGTGTAGGGTTTCCAATCGCTAATTTCCGGTGCAGTGTGATCACAATAAACTCCTCCATCATCAATACTGAAATTCATGTACAATGCATCTGTGTATAGTCTCATAGCATTAGTTTTACGATGATCATCCCAACCGAAATCTTCTCCATCAAGGCTGACTCCATTTTTCTCCGCTTGCTCATGTAAATATTTGCAAAATTTAGAATTGGTAAGGCGATATGTTACAAAGCTTGAACTACTCGAATTCGTCACAAAATCTGTTCTAATTTTCATAGGAAAAACCTCCATAAATTTGTTTTCGTTCTGGTTTCGTGCAAAGTGCCACTTCTGGCACAAGGGGACAGCCGCCCATGCAGAATTCCCGTTCTGGGCAATCGGGACAGGACTTGCACCTACTGTGCCGAAACGCCTCAAATTGCGGACTGTTCCAGACTTCCCGAATCGTCTTGCCACGCAGCGAAACGCCATAGTGTTCTGCACGGTCGAAGCTGCATGGACTCATTACCATTTCGCTGAAGATATAGCAAGAATATCGTCCGCCCTCACAGGTGTCAAGCGTCATTTTGCTGATGTTCGGGCAATAGTTCATAATCATCGGTACGCTGCACGAATCGAAGCCGATCTTGAACGGCTGCTCTCGATGGTTCACAAGATCACAAAAATCACGTAAATAAGGGTTATCCGGCAAAATCATATTCTCCCGCTGACCTTGTCCGATGGGTTTGTGCATCAGGAAAATCACCGCATTGATGCCATCTGCAAAACCCTTTCTGGAAAGACGTTCCATCGCTTCTGCAATGCTGTTCTTCGACAAAACATAGTGAATATTCGTGCGACAACCTGCGTACAAGAAACACCGAATCGCTTGCTCGGTATACTTGCTGCGATACCAGCTAACCGCCACAGCATCGCAATATTCTTTCGTAAGCTGTACTTGCTTCTCCGTCATGCTAAAGCCGGATGTAGTGTAATTTGGAACGAGGTCATTTTCCTGGCAGATTTGCAAAATGTGTTCAAATTGCGGATGCTGGTTCGGGTCACCTCTGCCACCGAGCGCAAGCTGATTCGATAAATGCCGACATTGTTTCGCAATGCTTTCGAAATCCTCGACTGTCATGTCCGGCTTTCGCACGGAATAGCCACTTTGATAGCACTGAATGCCGGCGACCTTGCACAAGCTGCTTTCGCCGTGCTTGCAGTGTCCCATAATCCCCACATCAATCAAGTGCGGATAAGAAGCCATAAACGGGTCGGCTCCGGTGTCTTTGCCGTTTTCGTCCAGCACGCCGGTACGCATATAGAAGCCGGTTTTGGTGTCAAAGTAGTATTGGAAGTGGTATTTCTTGTCATGTATTGCGTAGCGCATTAAACCACCTCAGTGTGGAAAAAGTGTTTTCTTCTTTTCTTTGTAGTAGGCATAAATAATGTCGTTTTTTTGCTCCATTAGTTGCCTTAATTCTTCTTTTTCTTTTTCTTTCTGTTATTTTAATCTTTTTAAAATGGTATCTGAGGCTTCAATAAATGCAGAAGTTTCATCAAATGCACCTACACCAATTTCCGTTATGCTGTCTGGAATCGTAATAGACTTTAAAGATTCACATTTATAGAAAGAATATTCTCCAATTTTTTTACACCATCTTCAATTGTGACGGAAATTAAAGAACTGCAGCTGTGGAAGGCCACCTCTTCAATTTCTGTTACACTTCCTGGAATCGTAATGGATATCAAAGATTTGCACTTGCAAAAAGCTATCCTTCCAATTTTTTTCACACTACTCGGGATCGTAATAGAGGTCAAGGATGAACATCTGCCAAAAGCCCACTCTCCAATTTCTGTCACACTCTCCGGAATTATGATGGAGGTTAGGGATGAACAGTAGGCGAAAGCACGCCATCCAATTTTTGTCACACCTTGTATACTGGGCAGCTGCTTCATCAATAAGGTGAATTGTTCAAGCAGTGCATCCATTTTCTCTTGCAATGCATCTGCGGCTATACAAGATAATTGGTCTTTTTCCAACGCCTCTTGAAATAAAATGTACACTTTGATTAAGTGCTTTGCGATTTCCTGACCAGATGCTAGTACAATTACCTTTTCCTTTGAAAGTGCCATTGTACGAACATAATCACTGGTAGATAAGCCAGCATCTTTCGCATCTTTTTCAATGGATTCTTTTTCAGACGCCGATAAACGCACATTTAATGTTTTATCCTTCTTATTCTTCGATATATCAGATCACCGCCTTTTCGTCCTCATTGTCTGTATTTAGGATGGCTGGATTGAGAGAAAGTCCACAAAAACCATTGACCATCTTATCTCTCTGTTTTACTTTTTTGTAGTGTATCTGTTTATCGTATTTGCGCACTTTCTCATAAAATTTATTCCTGCCAATCACTGTCAAACCGTTGCTATAACACCAATCACAATAAACTGCATATAGTTTCGTAGAAGATACCTGACTGTCCTTTTTCAGATTACAATTTTCTGTAAGAAAATCTTCAACAGTGTGTAGTTCTAAACGCTGGAATTGCAGCAGTTCCTTTGCTTCATCCGACATACAGAAATCATAATTAGAAGCAATTAAATCTTTGAGATGGTCTACGATCATTGAGAAAATCGCATCTTTTTCTTCAATTAGCTTTCTGTCTAAATCGAAATCAAGCTTTTCTTCCGGTATTTTTTTGGTGAATGGCAATAGAACTAATCTGTCGTAAATCGCATCATTCGGATGAGAAAAGTGCAGTTCTTCATTGGAAGCGAAGGCAAATTTCAACGTAGGCAAAAAATCAATGCTGTTTTCATAAAGATTTCTGCCGGTGGTTTTTTCACAAGAGATTAAACTCTTAAAGCTTTCTTCATGTCTCATGGGAGCACTACTGCTATCACAGGAAATATTGATCCGTTTTCCGATGTACTTCGCTTTGAATTGTTCGCTTGTCATTTTGTGAAATGGCTCATGGGAAATAAAGGAGTCGCCAACGGCTTCTTTAATTAAGTTAAGCTATGTTGACTTTCCGGTCTTTCCTAACCCAAATAAGAGAAATGCTTTACGTCCTTTCGTTAATGAGGAAATACAATAACCGGTAGAGCGTAGTAAACACTCTAAATTTTCTTCACCGATGCTGTGTTTCACATACGATTTGAATGCAGGCGTATTTTTTAGTGTGATATTCTCCTTGTAAGAAAAATTTAAGACATAATCGAATTGGTAAGATAAATCACTCTTTAAAAGCTCCTTTTTCTGAATATCATATACGCCGTTTTTCAAATTTAAGAGATGCTGTGTTTTGAAAAAATCAGCTCTAATATCACGTTGTAAATCCGTACTGTGAGACAAACGCTTATAGCACTCTGTAATCACAGCACTTGGTACACGTAATTGTGCAGATGGGGACAATAATTGCTGTAATACAATTTTCCCCTCTTCATCCGTCAGCCTTTGATAATAGGAGTCACATTTCATATAGGGATTTCCATCATCAAATACGAG
This sequence comes from Ruminococcus sp., assembly GCA_021201755.1. GTDB lineage: Bacteria > Bacillota > Clostridia > Oscillospirales > Ruminococcaceae > Ruminococcus_C. The sequence continues at coordinate 28,837 of JAJQEI010000022.1, forward strand.
AATTCCAAATTTGGACATCTCCTCTGTTAACTGATTTGTCAGCTTATTGTCATCTGGTTTATCGATTTTTTCGATTTTATCCAAATGCTTTTTGATTTCTTGAATCGTCATAAAGAACCTCCTGCTCGTAAAATGGATGTGTTTTCTCTCATATGGGACATAGCCAAATATTCTCCAACCAAATCTGTATGTACGTAAGTACGTGCGGTAAAGTCGGTGCTATAATGTCCCAATAAGCTGCTGATATGCTTTAAATCCATGCCACACTGTAAAGATTGTGAAGCAAAAGTATGACGCAGCATATGCGGTGTAATCTTTCTGGATAAGCCGGCTTTTTCTACCATATGGGTAAAGCATTTGCGAAAAGTCGTTGGATCGATCCATTTACCCAATTCGTTACAAATAATATGAGGATTTTTCTCATATAGTCCACTGCATTTCGATGAAAGCAGTTTTTGATTGGATATGTGCTGTTCTAATATATCTCTTACTTCTGGCAAGAGTGGAATCTTCCGAATCGAATGGTTAGTTTTCGGTGCGGATACACGAAGAATTGTCTTATTCGAACCAGACGTTTTCTTGTAGTCTGTGACTCTTTGTAAGCTTTTTTGAATGTTGAGGTATGCAATGTCACTTTCATATTGCAAATCATCATGCTGAAGTGCTAGAAGCTTACCGATACGAATACCAGTAAATAACATTAGAATCACACCAATCGACCAGTACTCACCTTGACAAGCACAAAGCAAACGATGCTGCTCTGATTTTGAGAGGAAACATGCTTCTTGAGGAGAAGCTTTTGACTGAGTAATATAATTCGCAGGATTGGATGCAATGTATTGATTGCCGACCGCTTGCTTTAAAGCTTTATAAATCATTTGAAATATGTTGCGAATGGTTTTAGAACTTAAGCCACCTGAACCATTAAGCTTGCCGTTCTGTTGTAAATAGACTACAAAATCTTGTAAATCGTTGGTTGTTAGGTCTTTTAGTACAACACGGGAGATCTTGTGGTGACAAATATGCTTTTCGATATATGTCGTATAATTCATTCGAGTACTGTCCCGAATATTAATGCAGTAACTTGTAAGCCACTTGCGAAGCCAATCTAAAAATGTTAGATTGGGGTTTAAGACAGATATTCCTTTCATTTTTTGGATACGCACAGTTGTAATCCAAGCAGTGCATTCTTTTCTAGTTTTCGCATAGTGGTATTCTCTTTTCCGTTCACCGGTTGGTAGCGTATTCCAGATGGATGCTTGCCATCTGTCATCTTTTCTGTGAACGACGCTACCCTCGCCATTGCCATTTTTTTCTCGCCATTTGAACTTTATCACCTTTCACTGTTGAAGTAATTTTTTTGATTCACTCCGGATATACTCTGCATATGCAGCCAATTTTCCATTTATATTCAATGCAGATACAGATGCTGATGAAGAAGATTTAAAAGAGAGTAATACCATTATTTCACTTAACATCGAAGGAATTAAAGAGCAAGCTCTCGATATTTTCTATATTGCCAAATGGCTTCCACTGCCAAATAATAAAAACGAAAGATCAGCATCTTCCTTTATTGGGACGAACAATGATAGTGATGTAAGTTTTAGAATTTTGGTTTATGACCCAGAAATCGATGATTTAGATCAGACTCCCTTTTGTCTCAATTATATATACGTACCATGGAATATTCCTTCTTGTTATGGCTTTCCATTTACAGATTTCAAATCTACCGGTTTCCTATCTTACAATTATCATAAAAAAGGCATTATGCAACTTGTTGATAAGCAAATTGAATATTGGTGTAGCATGAAATCAATAGAAAAAAATATTATTTGATAATATCTCTGAAGAACAGTTAGAAGGAATAAGAAATCAAGTGGCAAATGAACTGTTTGTAGAGGATGTTCGCCGTATCCATAGATACATAGGTGCAGAATATGAAAAAGTTTGTTTTGATGATTTGCGTGCTTATTATTCGAATTTGATGACTTTTATTATATCCGATTTGCGTTATTCCAGAAGAATCGACAGATCTCGATTGGCTGAGTTCTTTCATTTGTTACGTGAAGAACTTATCCCGTATTTAATTCGATTTGTGGAATTCAAGGAAATTATAAAATATTGTGGGAAATTCAAGAAATTTATGAATGACGAATACGACTCAAAAAATCAAACAGGCAATGGAGCAATATGTGGATACACTCCTTGATAAATGTAAAAAGCAATTATTAGAAACCACTTATAAAGGTGCTACTGAAGACGAGATTGCATGGTTCGATGAACAGTTTGTTTATTTGCAGAAAAAATCTGATCCAGAGATTGATCTAGAGGATCGAAGATTAGACAGAATCGGCTATATATTGAGTGCCGGTGGATTAGTAAGCAAAACAGTAAAATAACGCATGGCTCGTGTATACATTTGCGAATCTTGCTGTATTTGTGTAGACAATTTTCATACGTATTACACCAACTTTGCTGCCCATCATAGAAGATAAACAATGCTTACATTCCATTTTTCCGCTTTTCTAATTATTTTTCAAAAAGTTTACGCAAAAAAGAAAGCACAGAGTAGGACTAGGTATCTACTCTGCGTTTTCTATTATTTCAGAAATAACTGCATTTGTGCCAATTCTTATACTTTCAGTGTCTCTGTTATATGGGCATAGGTGTCGAGTGTAAATCCTACATTCGCATGACCTAGAATTTTAGACAATGTTTTTGGAGACAATTCCGGATTCTAATGCTCTAGTAGCAAAGGTATGCCGTAGTCCATGTACATTCGTTTCTCGAATATGATAACATTTGAGTAGGCTTTTGAAATGCAGCAAGTCAAAATCCCTGCCCAATCATTTTGGGCAGGGATTTTTGCAGAATGTTTTCAGTTTACATTACAGTTTTTCCAAAAGTTCCTTACGTTTGGTATCGAATTCTTCCTGTGTAATCAAGCCGTTTTCCAACATTTTCTTGAGGGAGTCCAGCTTTTCCATGGTATCGTTTCCGGTGGGCTGTGCGGCTGCAGCTGTTGGCGCAAGCGCAGGATTGTGGAAGGTCTTTTTCTTGACCTCTTCAATTTTTTCCATGGCAACTTGGGCAAATTCATCGGCGTTTTGGACGTAGTGGAATTTGATAAGACCACGGTTGGAGCTGATGAGAAGTGTCTTGCCGCCACGGAGTTTGTCCATCAGCCTGTGGAAAACCATGACGTTGTCCAGATGGTCAAGGGGCAATTGTAGACTCTTTTTGCCGAATAGGGTTTTCAGCTGTCCTTTGATTTGTCCTTCTTCAAGGGTGAGGGTACAGCGTGAGGCGATGAATTTATTAATAAACAAAAAGCAGAAGCAAGACAGTGAGACACCAAATAAAACAATACCCAAAATCAATGTTATAAGAAACACAATTTCCATAATTTCTTCAACATCACGATGTCTCCAAAAATAATCATAAGAATTCACGCATGCCCTCCACATAACAACACAGATAAGTCCAATAATCACTGAAGCAATTAGCAATTTTGATGAATGCTTAATACTACGACGTGCAGCTTCAAATTCTCCTCGACAAATTACATTATCATTCATGATTTTCTCCATTCCGGATAGCTGTTTTCACGCCACCCTCACAAAATTTCTGTAACCGCCGAATTTCCACATATCTTGTACAATCTGCACAAATCGACTGATTACAAGATTATTTTACACTACCAATGTGATAAAAAAAGGATGAAAATTAGGTGAAAATTGATTTCACAAAGGTGTTGATGAGCGATTGGGAAGACGGCATAAATGCAGGTGCTTGGTTGGAAACGGGATCAAATAAGTGCAAAAAATGGAGTGGCTGTTATATCGTCACTCCTGACTGATGAATTTATTATTGAGATTGTGGGTATGGATATGGTAGATTATTCTTCTTCTAGCTTCACTCGGCACGCTTTATCACAAAATGCTACGCCGTATTTCAAAATCTTCTGGAAACAGTCATATTTCAGTTCCGCTTCGTATCTGTTTTTTTCAATTTGCTGTAACGCTTCCGCTCTAATACGAGCAGATCTGGACGGCCATCGCCGCTTTCCCGATTAGACTTCACGTCATATCCCTTAAAACCAACCAACAGTCCCGATAAAAAGCCGTGATAATAGTTTTCTTTACTGTCATAGTAGCTGATTGTTTCGTCAAACCACTGCATAATTGTGGTTTGATATATGGTCTGAACTTCCACATTTGGAATGACCAGTTCGGCATAAGTTAAGATATTTTTCTTGAGCAAACGAATTGGTTTCAAGTATCCTGTAAAAAGTAAGAAACTCCAGATATAATCAGTGTTGATGTTGATATTACGGTAGGTGATGTCCTCATAAATCGGTTTCGTCAAGGATTTGCCATTCATGAGTGCTTCAATCTGATTGTGTGTTTCTTCGTTGCCGTTCACTACGAGTTCATGAATGATGTCGTTGGAACTGGTGTTGCTCCAGTAAGGCTGTAACAGTGAATTATGGTCTAATCTCGCATCTGATACAAAGTTAATAATATTCCACGGGTTGTAAATTTCCTTTTGCCCGAACAGATATTCGTCATACCACTCTTTCATCTCGGGGAATCGATTAGAAATCCCGTAGTATTCTGTCGTTTCTCGCACTTCGTCTTCCGTAAAGCCGAAACAATCCTGGAAATCCAGCGTATTGATCGTGTTGACTTTTAGGTTGTTGAGTCCTGTAAAAATGATTTTATCAAAAATACTTGACACAAATTTCTCGAACAAATTTTAGGCAGCAAGGAAAGAGTTATCATAATAGAGACTTCTCTTGAGTGCCGGAGGAAGTCCGTTGTTGGCAGTGCAAATCCTCCTGTTTGCCCAATAGCTCATGAAATAT
>JAJQEI010000018.1 GCA_021201755.1 Ruminococcus sp.
CGTCACGCCATAAAATTCTGCCTTCTGCGATACTCGAAAAACCAACTCACGCCTCACCCATGTTACGTATTTTTTGATGGCTGTTTTGTTCATTTTTGTCTCCTTTTTGCATTATGATTTTCCAGCAGCACCGGTGTACAACATATAGTATCTGCCCTTTTCAGCCATCAGCTTTTCGTGGTTGCCCCGTTCGATAATCTTACCATAGTCAAGCACCATAATCACATCAGAATTCTGAATCGTGGAAAGTCGATGGGCAATGACGAAAACAGTACGTCCTTTCATCAGGGCATCCATGCCCGCCTGTACAATACGCTCCGTACGGGTGTCAATCGAGGAAGTCGCTTCGTCCAGAATCATCACCGGCGGATCGGCAACCACCGCTCTGGCGATGGAGAGCAGCTGCCGCTGCCCCTGAGAAAGTCCCGAACCGTCACCAGAGAGTATCGTCTGATACCCGTTCGGCAGCAGCTCAATGAAATGATGCGCATTCGCACGCTTTGCCGCCGCAATACACTCCTCGTCTGTGGCGTCCAGTCTGCCATAGCGGATATTTTCCATCACCGTTCCTGTGAACAAATTCACGTCCTGTAGAACAATCCCCAAAGAACGTCGCAAATCCTGCTTGTGTATCTTATTGATATTGATTCCGTCGTAACGCACTTTTCCGTCTGCAATATCGTAAAAACGGTTAATCAGGTTCGTAATCGTCGTTTTTCCTGCACCGGTCGCACCAACGAGTGCCACTTTCTGTCCAGGCTTTGCATACAAGCTCACATCCTGAAGCACAATTTTTTCTGGTATATAGCCAAAGTCTACGTGGTCGAACTGTACGTCTCCCTCCATTCTTGTGTAGGTGACACTACCGTCCCCGTGGGGATGTTTCCATGCCCAGAGTCCTGTATGCTGTTCCACTTCTCTCAGCTGACCATTTTCTTCCTTTGCATTCACCAGCGTTACATAGCCCTCATCCGTCTCCGACTTTTCGTCCAGAAGCTCAAAGATGCGCCCTGCACCAGCCAACGCCATAATAATCGAGCTTGCCTGCTGTGAAATCTGGCTCACGGGCTGCGTAAAGCTTCGACTCAGCTGTAAGAATGAAGCAATTGCACCCAATGTCAGACCGCCAGAACCGTGAATCGCCAGCCATCCACCGAGAATTGCCAACGCCACATATAACACATACCCTAAATTATTCATAATCGGCATGAGAATATTGGCGAAGCTGTTCGCTTTCGCTGCATTTTGGTAAAGGGCTTCGTTGTGCTTGTCGAAATCTTCTTTCGTCTCCTCTTCATGACAAAAGACCTTAATGATCTTTTGTCCGTGAATCATCTCTTCAATATAGCCATTCACCGTGCCAATGGCGTTTTGTTGTTTCACGAAATAGCTGCCGCTTTTGCCACCAATGACTCTCGTAATCACCAGCATTATGACCACAAAAACCATAACAAACAGCGTCATCCAACCGCTCAGACTCACCATTGCGCAAAAAACCGCAATTACTGTCACAATCGAGGAGAAAATCTGAGGGACGCTCTGCGCCAACATCTGTCGGAGCGTGTCTGTATCATTGGTATAAAGGCTCATTACGTCTCCGCTGGAGTGGGTGTCGAAATAGCGAATGGGCAGTGTCTGCATATGAAAAAACATCTCGTCTCGGATAGTTTTCAAGATACCCTGTGCCACGTTAACCATCATCCGGTTATACGCCAGCGTTCCCACAACGCCTGCCCCATAGATGATTCCCATGCGCACCAGTGCCAGAGCAAGCTTTGAAAAGTCTGTACTGCCTTGTAGCAGCATTGGTGTAATATAATCATCTATCAGCGTTTCGATAAACAGCGATCCCAATACGCCAGCCACTGCACTGACCAAAATACAAATCAGCACCAATATCATTTGAAGCCAATAATGCTTCATATAGCGGAGGAGGCGGAGAAATGTTTTTCCCGTCCCTTTTGCCGCACCTGGTGTCATGACCCCTCTGGGTGGTCTCGGTGGTGGAGTTTGTCTGCGTTCATCACTCATTATTCCACACTCCCTTTCTGCTGAGACTGATAAACCTCTCGATAAATTTCGTTAGATTGTAACAGTTCCTCGTGGGTACCCATACCGTTCAGTTTTCCTTCGTCCAGTACCAGAATCAAATCTGCGTCCATCAGTGACGTCACACGCTGTGCAATTATCAGCTTCGTTGTGTTTGGAATTTCTTCTCGAAACGCCTGTCGAATCAAGACGTCCGTTCGGGTATCCACTGCGCTGGTAGAGTCGTCCAAAATCAAAATCTTCGGATGTTTGAGGAGCGCCCGTGCAATACAGAGCCGCTGTTTCTGACCGCCAGAGACATTCGCTCCGCCCTGTTCGATATAGGTATCATATTTATCGGGGAATGTCTGGATAAACTCGTCCGCCTGTGCTAAGCGACAAGCGTGTTCCAGCTCTTCGTCGGTGGCGTCTGGATTTCCCCAACGAAGGTTCTCTTTGATAGTTCCGGAAAATAGCACGTTCTTCTGAAGTACCATCGCCACTTCTTCTCGCAGAGTTTCCACATCATAGTCTTTCACGTCCACGCCGCCTACTTTGACTGTACCCAGCGTCGCATCATACAGCCGTGGGATAAGCTGTACCAGAGAACTTTTCGCACTGCCTGTGCCGCCTAAAATTCCCACCGTCATACCAGCGGGAATATGCAGCGTCATATGTTCCAGACAACACTTATCCGCACGTTGGCTGTAACTGAAGCTGACGTTCTCAAAGTCGATACTGCCATCCTTAACCTCTGTCACAGCGTTCTTCGGACTTTGAATATCGCTCACCTCATCGAGAATCTCTACGATTCGCTCCATGGAAGCACGAGATATGGTTATCATCACGAACACCATCGACAACATCATCAAGCTGGAGAGAATTTGGATAGCATAAGTCATCATGCTCATAAGTGAACCCGTTGTCAAGCTTCCGCCGACGACCATTCTTGTGCCAAACCAGCACGCCAGAATCATGCAGGCATACATACAGAACTGCATCAGTGGACTGTTAAAAGCAATCCGTTTTTCTGCCTTGACGAAAAGCGTATAAATTTTTTCAGAAATCTTCGAGAACTTCTCTTTCTCATGTTCCTCACGGACGAAAGATTTCACTACTCTTACACCATAGAGATTTTCTTGTGTCACGTTATTGAGTGTGTCGTAGGTATCGAATACTTTTTGAAAAATCGGATGCGTTTTCACGGAAATAAAAATCAATCCCACACCGAGAATGGGAATTGCCGCCAGATAAATCAGCGACAATTTCACGCTGAACTGAAACGCCATAATCATCGAAAAAATCAACATTGTAGGCGAGCGCAGAGCCGTACGGATAATCATTTGGTAGGCGTTCTGGACATTGGTGACGTCGGTAGTCAGGCGAGTGACGATACTTGCAGGGGAAAACTTATCGATATTGGAAAAGGAATAAGTCTGCGCCTGATAAAACATATCGTGCCGCAGATTTTTCGCAAATCCTGCGGAGGCGTACGATGCAAACGTCCCTGCCAGTGCGCCAAAGGTCAGCGACAGAATACAACACCCAAGTAAAATCACGCCATAATGTACCACCTGATCCATGTCTCCTGCATCAATTCCTTCATCAATCAGCTTCGCCATAAGGAATGGAATCACCACCTCCATTACCACTTCCATGGTCACCGTTAACGGTGCCAGAATCGAAGGGAGCTTATACTCCCGAATGGACTGCATTAACTTTTTTACCAAGTTTTATCAACTCCCATTTTTTCTGATTCAGAATGTATCTTGCTTCCTGCCCTCTTAAATTCCAGTTCTCGAAAATCAGAGATAAGAGATAAGAAAAAAGATTTGAACTTTTTCCAAAAAGCTCTTGACGAGCAATAAGACGATACAACAGAGCAAACAAAAAGAAATACGCTACAAAGAAGAAGCAAGTACACGCTTTTTTATGCTTTCTAAGCTAAATATATTATATCAAATTCCAGAAAATTTGTCAAGGACGTTTTCTATAGGCACAGAAAGTTTACAAAAATTAAATATAGTGATTAGAAAATCTCTCTTGAAAGGGAAAATGTCACCGTAGGTGACAAAGAGACTTTTCTTTCGGATTGGTTTTCAAAGATCTTGGAGACATACCCACAGTACATCAGCAAGGCGAAGCTCACGGAAGATGACTATCTCAAACTAGACAAACAGGCACTGGTGATTTCGGATGGATGATTTCACGCTCCATTCCTCAATCAATCGCCTATAGCTGTAACTCCAATATCCGTCGCTTCCTGCTCTAATTTACAATTATTTTCCAACATATACGCTATGGTGTCTGAAAATTCCGTATTGGACAAGCTTTTCAGACGCTTCACGTCGTTGTCCGTCAGCGGCTTGGCGAAAGCACGATATTGCTGTAGCGTGGGAATATCCATCCGATAGGGTTGAAACGGGATGCCCGTTTTTTCTCGCAGATGCAATAAAATATAAAATCCGCCTGCGTCCATATCGCCAAAATGGAAAAACGCCACATTCGGGTTATCATGGTATAACTGTATCAAAAAATTTCTTCTGTGGGTATTGTGGTAGCCGCCGAGATATACCGCAAAGGTGTCGTTTTCTGAAAACTTGTTAAAAGACGTGAGATTTTCAATCGTAACGACACGCTTTCCAGTGACGTTAATTCGCTCTATGCCTTTCAAAAGCGAAGAAGATATGGCGATATCTTCGTCAAGCTTCGACAAGTCAATCGTCTGACCATATAGTCGAATGACACCGTTGCCTTTCATGTATATGTGACCTGGATTTTTTACAATATTCAGATATTCCAAAACCGTTTCTTCGTCTGGAAAATCTCCATATTGAAAAAGCAGTCTCTTTACTTTCCCTTTTATGGATTCAAAAATCTTGGAATCTCCAAAAACGCTTATGGAAAAATCCCAAAGAAATGTTTCTTCTTTCACGTTGAAGACCATACTGACCGCTTTCAGAAGCTTCTCATATTCTGAAATATCACCATCAAAATATTCCGGCTTTTGATTCTTTGCGATTCTCTTGCACTGTTCATCGCAGAATTCGGTGAGCAGTTCGTTTTTTGTACGATAGGTATTCAATAAATTTATCAGTTTACGATTTGTTTCAGCCTTTGGGGTTCTGGAAAGGAATTGATATATCTCATGCAGTTTGGCGAGATTTAAACATACGGTATCTATCACATCGTTTTTCTTTCGTTTGTAGGTGACAAAGCCCAGTTCTTCCAGTGCATACACCGCTTCTGTTAATGCCTGAAAGCATTCGTACTCTGCTTCATCGCCATATTTCAGGAATTGTTTTTCCAGATTTATCGAAAACTGCTGTTTCGTTTTGTTCTCTCCGATAAAGCTTTTGCTTCGTTCATATTTATCAAGCAATTTGTTGAGAATTTCTTCTTTATATTTCATCATAGGAGAATGCCTCCGTCACGCTTTGGTGGACATTGTTGTCCGTATAAACCATAATGATATTGTCTGCCTATTCTCCGATCCATTCGAGCCTTGAAGTGGGTGCTGCCATTATGATTTGCAAATCCTGTGCCTGAAAAAATTTTAGCATACTTTCCATGCGTTCCTCGTCCATTTTGTCAAAAGCTTCATCCAGCAAGATAACACGGATTGTCTCCCCCAACACTGTATAACTGTACAAATGATGCGGCAATCGCCACATAGTATGGCGTCTGTGTCTCACCACCGCTTTTCTCACGGTATACCTGAGATAACTTCTGCTTTCTGCCATGCTTCGAAACGATATCAATATCATAGTCGAGATAATTGCGGTAGTCCGTATATTCCCGAATCACATCATCTCCATATTCGTCTGAAGCGGTCAGCTTAGAAAACAAGTCTTCCATTTCATCGTGGTACGCTTTGTCGAACTGTGTAGAGAACAAATTGAATCCATCCAGATTAAATTTGGAACGAATCATCTCATAGAATCGCTTTTTCTCCTTATCAGCTTCACACCGGAACTGATAAGAATCATTCCCATAATAAATCGGTTTTAGCGTCTTGTTCAATTGATTGAAAAGTTCAATCGCCTTTTCTATATTTTCACGCATTTTTGCAAGAAAGCTTTCTCTGAACTCAATTTCACAATTTTCTTTGATTTCTCGAAGCTTTTCTTCATAGTGAATCAGGTCTTGTTTTACCAGCTTCCCGTATTCTTCAGAATATGACGGCATCATTTCAATACCTGTTCTAAGTACACCATCTTTATACTTTGATTGCTGCTCGATCAGGGTAATCACGGCTTCTGATTTTTTCTTCTCCAGTTTCTTTTTTTCTCTTGGATAATACACAAAAATTCTGTCATCAGAGTTCGCTTTTTTCTCCGCCTCCAGTCTCTTTTTCGCTTCGGTTTGTGCAATTTCCACTCCACGGCTCAGCTCCTCTATCTGCACTTGTAATGCCTTAACATTATCATGTAAATTATGCATATCGTCTGATAGCCGCTCCACTTGGTCACGACCCAGTGTTATCTCTGCTTTGATTTTGTCCAGTTCCTTTCCTTTTACCCGAAGCTGTTTTTCTACTTTCTCTTTCTCGATTTGAAGTTGAATATATGTGGGATTATTCTTCATATCTCCCAGCTTTGTTTCCAGCTCTTTCAGTTCGCCCTCCACTTTTTGGAGAGAATCCGATGCGTTTATTACTTCCCTGAGCGTTTCAAAATTGCAATTCCTTTCAGCATCCAAAGCACTTTCAAGTTTTTTTATTTCTGTTTCAAGTATCCCCTTTCGGTCCGATTTTTCCTCGTATTCGGCTTTTTTCAGCTTCAACTGCTGTGCCAGTGCATATTTTCCAATATAGGGCATACGGTATGTCTTCGGATTTATTTTGCGAAGTGCATTTCTTTGATAAAGCATACACCCTTGTGTTATGGCAATCGCATATTCTTTCAACTGCGATACCCTTTCACACATCATAACGCTACCCAATAGATCATTTACATAAGTACGTGCATAAATATTCTCACTCTGCACAACGGTTGCAAGACTATTGTCATCTGGCGTTATATTCGTTTTCAATTTTGCAGTATTGACAATTGCTGCAGTATGTATCTTTGATTTGTTCCTATCATAAACTTCGGCAGCAATATCATAATACTGTGGGGCAACGATAATATAAGACCTTTGCGTGTTCATATAACCCTCTACTGCATTTTGCCATTTATTGTCCGATATTTCCAGAAGTTCTACGAGAATATACACATTAGAAGATATGCCTCTTGCAATAAATTCTCTTTCTATGGCTTCTTTCAGCATTATCGCATTCCGATTGTATGAAATTTTGTTTCGTTCCAGGTCTTTGATTTCTCCTGACAGTCTAGAAAGTGTCTCGGAAAGAACTTTCTCCTCCGCCATTGCATCAGAGCGTTTCTCCTGCATATTTTTTTCTGCCTCTTGAAACATACTTTCGATGTCTATGAGCATATCATTTCTTTGGTGTGCTTCCTTCTCGCCATACGCCAAAAGAGAAAAATCACAACTGCTGACTGACTGGTATTCTGAAATCAACTGTAACGCCTTCTTGATTCTTTGCAGATGTTCGTCCTGCTTTTTCACATTACCGAAAAGCTTTTCACGGTCAAGATTTTTTCTGGTTCTCTCGTTTTCGATGGCATTTACCTCTAAAGCCGTCTCACCTGTGTTCAACGCCACCTGTACATTTACTTTCTGGTCATCGAGGCTTTTGATATCCTGTTCAATCACATAAGAATCGTTTTCATCTTGCGCTATCTTTTGTCGTTTTTGTTCCAACTGTTTGTGCTTTTCCGCTATCTCCACTTTCACTCGTTCCATATCCGCAGTATTTAACAGAATATCTATTACAAGTATTTGTTCATCCACACGTAAAATGCTATCATATGTCTGATTGATATTTTCAAGAGCGTCCGCCTGTTTCTTTACCGTTTCAAGAAGCAGCTGCATTTCTTTCAGGTTTCGGATATTTTCATGCAATGCATCAATATCGATATTTCTTTTAGGCAGAATGAACTGTGAAATAAAGCTTTTGATATCCTTTATCGGCTTGAACGCAAGCGATTTGAGCAACAGCTCAAAGAATCTATCATCCAGATTTCCCATGCGGTATTTGAATCTACTTTTTGCATCACTCACTTTCGGGATAAGATGCACTTTTTTCCCATTATTTCGGAATTGATAGTCTTCAGACGGCTTGTTTTCCGTGATGAAAGAAAGCTGCTCCAGCCGCCCTTCTTCGCAGAACCATTTTTTCGTCACAGTCTCTCCAAGAGAGGAAGAATCCAATTTTACACCCAAAACAAAATATCGCTGTTTCGCCTCTTCATATATTTCCAGCGCAAGATAGGAAATCACTCCCCTCGTACGCAGATATTGGTTTTTTTCTTCTCCCGTTTTTTCTCTGACGTAGCTTTCCAATGTCCTCTTGCTTTCATAATTTGCTGCCAGATTGAATTTTTTGCTATTGGTGGTAAGAATCAGCTGTATGGCGTCTAAAATCGCCGATTTTCCTGCGCCGTTTTCACCAGAAAACAGATTTGTTTGCTTTAGTGAGATTGTTTCATTGTTGAAATAATGCCAGTTAATCAGCTTCAGCTTCGTCAGTATCTTCTTCGTCTGAAACATCATCCCATTCACCGCCGTTCACATATTTTCCCAATTTTCCTCTAGCTTCTTCATAAACACGGTTTTCTTCATAAACACGATTCAGTGCATTTGTATCAAGTGCAAATGTTACAGAAGGGTATATCTGGATTCTTGTTTCCGGATTGCCCATATCGGAATCCAAATTTGTAAGAATGTGATACCTTTTCAATAAACTTAAAGCAGCTTTCATATCTGCTTTTTTGAGTCTTTCATTTTTCAGTTCATGATATCTTTCATACAATTCGTCAACAAGAATCGTAACCTGTTCCGTCTGAGAAAGTTCTTTCTTTTTTTCCATATATATAAGTCCAAGGAGCAGCAAAATCATACTATCCAACAATCTTAATCGGATGCGTCCCATTCCGAAGCGGTTGTTGAGCAATATCACGCCATATTCCTTATGAATCAAAATATCATAACCGAGCAAATCAAAAAAAGCTGCGTATAGTTCTCTTTCTTTCTGTATAGCGTAATAGCAGCTTTTGGTATCGGCACAAGCTTTTAAAATAAAACATTCATTCAGAAGCTTATTTGCATTCTGTCTGAATGCATCTTTAGATACAGAGCCAAGTATCTCTTCAAACCGATTTTCAAAATCCATATGACTTTACCTCATTTTTATTATAAAATCCTTGTATGTGAAGCCCCTATTGCTTATCATATTTTCTTTTGGTATAGTCAGAAATGCCAACTTCTTATCCCGTCCGTAAGTACGAATAAAAATCAAGCGTATCATATCTCGCTTGGAATGCAAATCGATTTCTGAAGCACTGATCTCTGATTTTTCATTCAACAGTGTTCTGATATAAGCGGAAATATTTTTTCTGGAAAAACAATGTTCATTCCGCTTTTTTAAGTTTTCACGGCATCTTTTTAATTCTTCGTCAGACAGAGGCGGATCGGAACATATTTCTTCCACATCGTCTTTCTTCTTGGTGACAGCAACTGTCTTTAACGATTCTCCGCTGATAAAACTTTGTGGGGACAGATGAAATATCTTGTTATAATCTTCCGGAACATCATCATATATTCCAATGCTTTCTTTCGTTTCCAGTACTGCTGCGAGTTCTCTCAAAATCGTCGACAACTTTCCTTCAATATTATTGGTGTTCAAAAAAGCAAACTTCGCTCTGCGCACCGCACTATTCAGATATTTTGTATGCTTCCGATCGATCTCTTTTTCTATATCATCATATATGTTAAAATAACTTATCACACTTGAAATCATCTCAGAAGCTTTATTATAGGCTTCGATTTTATCTTTTTCACTTTCAATATCCTGATAGTCTATAACCGTTCTTTCCATAATCGTCTCATCATTCAGAATAAACTGAAGCTGACTCTCTATCGTGTTTCGAAATCTGGAAACATTGTCATTTGTTTTCATACGGTGATAAGCTTTTGAACCAATTTTTTCGTTATATGAGAAAAAATGCTCCATAAGTTCTTCTGGTGTTTGCCCATCTGTCAGCGCATCAATATACTTTCTGATACTTGTGTTCAACTTTTTTAATTCCGTAAACAACGCAAGCGTTCGATCATAAACAGGCTTTATAATTTGTGGATAAGGATGATCGAGAAGCTCTTTGTTGGTCAGCAGAGAATAAATTGCGGAAACTTCGCTTTGATACTCCATTTCATTCTGTTCTGTAATCGCAGTAAGTGCTTGCATGATAAAAAATGGAATGATTTGGCATAAGAATTTTAGCATAGCCGCTGTTGTCAAATTCAAATTCTACCCACCCATATCCTTTGAGCTTCCGCAAAAACCCGTTGGCTTTTGTGCGTGAATCACGAAAAACATCCTGTCCTTCTTCAAACTGAATATCATTGGCACTATTCTTCTCAAAATAATCCGTCAGCAATAATATGATACTTTCTCTATCCACACCATAAGAAAGCTCTGTTCGATAAGAATTGTATATAATTCCAAGGCAATCCATGAATATATTTTGATATTTTCCCGTCAGCGCTTTAAAATAGTCACTGCCAACAATTTCAAAAATTTTCATTTTATCACCTCTTGTGTGTCATTTTCATTCCGGCAAATTCTTGTCATCTCCATTTAATTTCAACCATCAGGCAGGAGGCAGACCAATCCATTTTCTGACAAGGTTTATATCCACATTTGCGATCTTTGCAATCAGCTTTTCAGAAATGCCGGACGCATATAAATGAATCGCCATTTTTTGAGCCTTTTCCATTTCGCCTTGTTCTTTTCCATGGATATCACTCATTTCGATATGGAGTACAACACATCAATTATATTTACAGTTTACCAAAAAGTTGCACACTGTTCAAGACATATTTTGAAAACATTTTATTCTTTTTCTTTGTCTATTCACTGTTTTTGCAGGAATTGCTTTTTTAAATTCTATAATTTTACAAAACCAATATCCAAAAAAATCTCAATCAATCTTAAAGTGAAATTAATTTTAATCTAATTTTTTTTTTTTTTTTTTTTTCACATTACCCATATATAATTATTTTGTAATCAGCCGATTTGTACAAATTGTACAAGATTGACGAAAAATAATTTAAATGAGAACGGCGAAAGCTGTTCGGAAATGGAGTAATAAAGTGAAACGATTAGAATGTGAAGCGTACGGCAATGCGGATATGGTGAAAGAAGATGGTATGTTCGTATGCTAATATTGCGGTGCACGGTATACTGTTGAAGAAGCAAAGAGGATGATGACGGTAACGATTGACAACTCTGATTCTGCGCAGAAAGCATTAGCAAATGCACGTCGTGCAAAAGAAAAAGGAGATTGGGAAGAATGTGAAAAATATTATAATATAGTAGAACGCAATGATCCCAAGAACATAGAAGCCATTTTTTATTCTGCGTATGGCAAGACAAAATCCACTATGGTTGAAGCGGATAAGTTTAAGAAAGAACAAACAATCAATGTCTTGAAAAAATCTGTTTCAATTGTGGATGACAATTATGACACCTCGTCGGAAAAATATGAGAAAAACAAGAAGCTTATCACGCAGATAAATACAGATTTACTGGCTTTGATGAGTGGACAGTTTGTTTTTACACAGACAACGCATATGCAGAATGGAATTACCTATACTACTAACGATTCTAGTTATACACACTATAACTTTTATCAGTTATCGAACGCATGGGTGGAAACGCTGCAAAATATTATTCCTCTTATAACAAAACCTGAAGATTCCCTTTATCTTTGGATGCTGATTCGATCGCAGTATCTTTATCAACTGCACAGCGGCCGAAATAGAGGTTTTAAAAAAACGGACAGAGATTACCTGATACAAAAGATCAGCGAAACTGATGAAAAAATAAAAGAACTGAATCCGAACTATCAGCCAGAAGTTTTACCGGAAATAAAATTTGACAATCCTGCAGCAAAATTTTTTAAAGGTCTCTTATGGTTTTTGATTATTTGCGTCGTTCTTTTCGTTCTTTTTATAATGCTTCTGGCACTTTCCGAATAATCCCACCCAGTAAGAACCAATACAAAAAGGCATTCACCAATTTGGATGAATGCCTTTATTTTTTCATTGTTTTTCCGAAGCGTGAAGTTATCTCTTCGAGAACTGTGGTGCACGTCTTGCAGCCTTCAAGCCGTACTTCTTTCGTTCCTTCATTCTCGGGTCACGAGTGAGGAATCCAGCTTTCTTCAATACCGGACGCAATTCCGGATCAAAGACCAAAAGCGCACGAGAAATACCGTGACGAATTGCACCTGCCTGACCAGTTACACCGCCGCCAGTCACTGTGCAAACAACATCCATTTTTTCCACATTATCCGTCAAATTCAATGGCTGACGAACAATCAGCTTCAAGGTATCCAAGCCAAAATAATCGTCGATATCTCTTCCGTTGATGGTGATGCTGCCACTGCCCGGATATAACCGAACTCTTGCAACAGAATGCTTTCTTCTGCCTGTACCATAGTAATATTTTACTTTCGATTCGTACATTTTACTCGCTCCTTTCCCTTAAAATTCCACTGTTTCCGGCTTCTGTGCCGTCTGCTTATGTTCTGCGCCCTTATATGTCCGCAGACGCTTCAACTGATTTGCACCCTGCGTGTTATGCGGAAGCATACCTTTGATCGCAATCATCATTGCCTCATCGGATTTTTCCGTCATCATCACTTTGTACTGTGTCTTTTTCAGACCACCAATCCAACCAGTATGCCAGTAATAATACTTATCTTCCAGCTTGTTACCGGTCAATACTGCCTTGTCACAGTTGATGACGATGACATAATCGCCGCAGTCTACGTGCGGTGTAAAAATCGGCTTATGTTTACCACGAAGCAAGTGTGCTGCCTTTGCTGCAACACGACCCAGCGGCTTACCGGTAGCATTTAAAACATACCATTTCCGCTCTACTTCGCTTGCCTTCGGCATAGTTGTTGCCATTGTACATTCCTCCATTATGCTCCACTGTGTCACAAGTACACATCATCACACAGAAAAGCAATTAAATTCTATCAAAAATAATCTTGTTCCCTCATTTGTATCGGACAAAACGCCATACACAAACGGGAACGGCAGAGTGCAGTTGGGTTAGACTGCTGCTAGCCGGTTTTACGCAAGATTATCACCGGTCTCTCTGACAGTACAAAAATTATTATATCACAATATCAGCATCCTTGTCAAGCTTTTTTTCGTTATTTTCGCACGCAATTTTAGAGAGAATTTTCTTGTGATTTTTGTGCATTTTGCCATTTTACTGAAGTTCACTGGCTCTCTGCTTGCTTTTTACCGTGGAATAGAGTATAATAAAAAGAGTAGGATAAAAAAGTAAGGAGTCTTTTTCTTGTTAAAAACAAATCAATATACAGACAATGATCTGTGCTTTCTCTCTCGTCACGCTTATGAAGCAGGAGAAGTACGACTTGCCTTGCACACGGCGAACGTTTGGGACGAACACGATACCGGTTGGGAGCTGCTTCTTGGGACAGAATCCGGTCTCGAATTGGCTGACCCAGAAAACGGTTTACTAATATCCATATCAAAGGCAATCGAACTAGACGCTGCACTTGCACCGCTATTTTTCATGGATGCACAGTCTGAAAAAGCCGCTTATCGAAAAAATACCCAATCTGGGCATTTTGAAGCAGCGAAATTTTCCGACCGTGATTGAGAAGAATTCGGACTTAACTGGTGATCACATAACTGATGTCACCATTCGCACGAACCATGTAATATACCAAACAAGCGAGTAGACATAACACGAAAAAGAGTATCACAACTCGAAATCGAAAGCGAATAAAAGGCTTTGGTTTGTGAATATCATTCACACAACGTAATTTTTTTTGCTTTTTAGACATGGCGTTTGCCTCCTTTGGGAGATTTGTTTCTCTTTTTATTATAATCGATTTTTTTGAGTTTGGCAAGAGATTTTTCTAATTTCAAAATATTACTTGAAAGGATGGAATCAAAATTGTTTTCTTCAAAAAAGAAATTTGGTACAATACTGTTCAAAGAAGACAGCAGTATCCCGAAACAAATAGAATTTCTAGAAAATAGTTCTGACCCTAATGCAGGTAGAAAAATTAAACTTTTAGAGATAGGAAAACGGGGCGAAGAAGACGTTTTGTTTGAACTCATAAAAAGTAATAGTGGCATTGATATGTTTATCTTACGTGACCTTTGTCTTTCTTGCTCTAATGATGTGGGTGCACAGATCGATTTTTAGTCATTACGAAAACCCTAATTTTCGTCCTCGAATGTAAAAATTTAATCGGCAACATTGAAATTGATGAAACTGGTGCTTTTATCCGCAATTATAGACTGAATGGTATACCGATTCGTGAAGGAATTTATTCTCCTGTTACGCAAAACAAACGCCACTTATGTGCTATTTATACACTTTTTTCACAAGCAGACAAAAAGACACGCCACTTGTTGCATTGCAGCAATGAATGTGATTTTGATAAAAACTATCAATCGCTCATCGTTTTGGCAAATCCCAAAACCTGTATAAAAAACACAAGCAATGATAAATCCATTGCGAATCAATTGGTTCGTGCGGATCTACTGATTCAAGCTATCGAGAAGTTTTGCGAAGCTTCAAACAATAAGAAACGCAGCGAGAAAGAATGCAGGGAAATCGCAGAAATTTTCAGTCATGCGCATACACCAAAATTAGTGAAAAACGAATTTCTCCTTGTACCAATGCAATCAGAAACGATTGCTACGGAAACAAAAACACCGAATATGATTAATACTGCTAATATTATAGAAAAATCTTCAAATGAGATGATTTATCCAAAATGCCGTTGGAAATTATCCTATGGAAAATATGGATACTATTGCCCAAATCATGATATATGCGGTGTGAAGATTGGAAATGTAAAAGGTGTCCGATTGTACAAAGACCAATTATACAGCCTGTTAAATAACACGCCTATCTTGTTAAACATAGATGGAGAAGAAAAAATCATTCAACCAGAATTTAGAACATATAAAAGACAAAATGGAAAAATCGGTTATTGTTGGAAAATCCTTTAATTCTTTTACGATAAATTATTCACTCAGAAAGGAGCAAAACATATGTGTGGTTTTGTAGGTTTTACAAATGACATCAACGATTCCAATCAAGTCTTGCAGAAAATGCTTGACTCGATCCAACATCGTGGGCCAGATGCGAAGGGCACATATATTGACGAGGATATTGCGCTCGGACACCGTCGTTTGAGCATTATCGATGTTACGAACGCAGGCAACCAACCGCTTTACAGTGAGGACGGCAACCTCGTACTGATCTACAATGGCGAAATTTATAATTACAAGGACATCCGCAAGCGACTGCAAAAGGCAGGCTATCACTTTGCGACCCAAACGGATTCGGAAGTCTTGATTTATGGCTATCGGGAATACGGACCGGAACTATTGCAGCAATTGCGAGGAATGTTTTCTTTCGTCATCTGGGATAAGTCACAAAAATCGTTGTTTGGCGCACGAGATTTCTTCGGCATCAAGCCACTCTATTATGCCCAGATGCAGGATACATTCCTGTTCGGCTCAGAAATCAAAAGCTTCTTACATCATCCCCACTTCAAAAAAGTGCTGAACACAACTGCACTGGAAAATTATCTGATATTTCAGTATTCACCCTGCGATGAAACATTTTTTCAAGGTGTCTATAAGCTGCCGCCCGCCCACTATTTCACCTATCACGAGGGGAAATTCGAAATGAAACGCTATTGGGATGTACAGTTTCAAGCAGACGAAAAACCAGATTTAAACACTTGGGTCAATCGCATTTCGGACACCTTCCACGACAGTGTCGAAGCACATAAAATCGCTGATGTGGAAGTCGGGTCATTTTTGTCGAGTGGTGTCGATTCTAGCTATGTCGCTGCCATCGCAGATGTAGATAAGACTTTTACCGTCGGTTTCGGCAAAGACGAACGCTACAATGAAATCGGTTGGGCAAAGGATTTTTCCACTGCCATTGGTAAGAAAAATTACAACAAGGTTATTACACCGGAAGAATACTGGGAAAAGCTTCCTATAATTCAATACCATATGGACGAACCACTTGCGGATCCGGCGGCAATTGCGCTCTATTTTGTATGCAATTTAGCGTCCCAGTCCTTAAAGGTTGTCCTTTCCGGCGAGGGCGCAGACGAAATTTTTGGTGGCTATAACGTCTATAGCGAGCCGGGTGGTTCCGCCTACGATAAATTGCCACGAGGACTGCGTCGTGGTATCGGTGCTGTCGCCGAAAAAATGCCAGCACATAAGGGACGGAATTTTCTCGTACGCAAGGGAAAAGATCTGGAAGAACGCTTTATCGGCAATGCCTATATGTTCACACCGGAAGAACGAAAATCCCTCTTGAAAATCCGCACCAATGCCCCGAATCCTATGGAAATTACAAAGCCTTTTTACGACAAAGTACAGGACAAAGATGATGTCACAAAGATGCAATATTTAGATTTGCATATGTGGATGGCGGGCGATATTCTACTGAAAGCCGACAAGATGAGTATGGCGAATTCGTTAGAATTGCGTGTCCCATTCCTCGATCGAGAAGTCATGGCATTGGCACAACAGATTCCCACACGCTATCGTGTGACACGGAAAGAAATCACAGACGAAAAAACACCCTATGTCACGAAATATGCCATGCGATTGGCTGCAAAAAAAGATACGCCGCCACAGACAGCCAAAACTGCCGCAAAGAAAAAGCTTGGCTTCCCCGTTCCCATTCGGGTCTGGCTGAAAGAAGAGAAGTATTATCAAATCGTACGACAGCGATTTGAAAGCGATGAAGCAACACGGTTTTTCCACACAGAAAAACTCGTGAAACTACTGGACGATCATCGTGCTGGAAAGGCGGACAACAGTCGCAAAATCTGGACGCTGTATATCTTTTTGGTGTGGTATCAGGTATACTTCCCAGAAGATTGTGCGTCAAAAGACGAAGCCTGACTTTTTGTCCATAAGGTGGTGTTGCAATTTATGCCTAGTCATGTAACTTATGCCTATATCCGACAAAATCCTGATATTCGAGAATATATTCGACGAGCAGATTTGTCACTTTCTGCCATTGGCTATACAGAACATTCTTTTTCCCATGTCGAAAAGGTAGCGCAAACAGCGGCAATGATCCTCGAAACTTTAGATTATTCCCCAAGAGAAGTAGAACTGGCACGCATTGCTGGATTTCTCCACGACATTGGCAATGTTATCAATCGCACGGATCATGCCCAAAGTGGCGCAGTAATGGCATTTCGCCTACTCGATCGCCTGGAAATGCCGGTACAGGAAATCTGCTCGATTATTTCTGCTATTGGCAATCATGATGAAGGGACAGCACAGCCTGTAGATGGCATTTCTGCTGCACTCATCATTGCAGATAAAACGGATGTACGGCGTAGTCGGGTACGTAATACGGATTTTTTGACATTTGATATTCATGACCGTGTCAATTATGCCGTTGAATATGCCAACTTGCATTTCAGTGAAGATTTGCGTGCAATTATATTGGAGCTGAAAATCGACACAGAGATTTCATCTGTACTGGAATACTTTGAGATTTTCATGGAACGTATGCTGCTGTGCAAACGTGCTGCTCTCTTTTTCGACCGCAAATTCAAGTTGTACATCAACGGCAGCAATATTTTATAACCGGAGGTTATCTATTATGATTTCACCGTATCCCCATCTCATCGACTTAAACGACTACCCTGTTTCTTGGTGGCAACAGGTTCTTTCTCTGGGTGAACAGATTAAAGACCATCCGGAAATCTATGCCGGTGCCTGTAGCAATAAGATTATGGCGACGCTGTTTTATGAGCCATCCACTCGTACACAAATGTCCTTTCAAACGGCAATGCTGCGCTTAGGCGGCAGACTCATTGGCTTTGACAATCCGGCGAATTCCTCGGTTTCAAAGGGAGAGACGCTCAAGGATACCACAAAAATTGTCAGCGGCTATGCAGATATTCTAGTGATGCGTCATCCGGTCGCAGGTGCGGCGAAAGCCGCCGCATTATCAGCAGATTGTCCAGTGATTAACGCTGGCGACAGTGGACATCTCCATCCAACGCAGACGCTAACCGACCTGTTGACGCTGCAATGTGAAAAGAAACGACTGGATCACTTGACTATCGGGCTTTGCGGCGACCTTATTAACGGCAGAACGGTGCATTCCCTATTGAAAGCAATGTCCTGTTTTCCAGGCAACCGCTTTATTTTAATTTCCACGCCGGAGCTGCGACTGCCTTCCTATATGAAAGATATTCTCACTGCAAGCGGCTGTGCTTTCGAAGAAATTTCCTCCTTAGAGGAGGCGATTCCAAAGCTGGATGTGCTGTACATGACACGCATTCAACAAGAACGTTTCGCCAGCCATGAAGCATATCTAGCACAAAAAGACACATATATTCTAACCACAAAGAAAATGCAGGCGGCACGCAAAGATCTAATTGTACTGCATCCGCTGCCACGGGTAGACGAAATCGAAGTATCACTCGATGACGACCCACGTGCAATGTATTTCAAACAAGCACGCTATGGTATGTACGTTCGTATGGCACTCATTATTACGATGCTCAATCTCGACACACATACGACACTGTTGCATGGCAAAACTTTTCCTGGAGCGGCTTGTAAAAATCCAAACTGCATCACCTGCACGGAAACCTACTTACCCAAAAGCTTCCTCTCTATCGGCGATTCACTGTTAGAGTGTGAATTCTGCAACGAACGGCTTCTGATATGATTTTATCATTATTACAAACATAATCCTCTGTATTCAGCGCATTTTGCATACCAAATACAGGGGATATTTCTTCCTGTTTTCAAATTATTTCGTTCCGAAAATCCGATCGCCTGCGTCACCCAATCCTGGAACAATATAGCCCTCTTCATTCATGGTTTCATCTAAACCACCACAATAAATATTTACATCAGGATGTGCTTCTAATAATGCATCTCGCCCTTCTGGACACGCCAGCAAGCACAAAAACTTGATACTTTTCACGCTCATATCTTTCAGATCCTGAATCGCAGCAATCGCTGAAGTTCCTGTTGCAAGCATCGCATCTACCACGATAACCTCACGCTGTGCAATATCGTCCGGCATCTTCGAATAATACTTCACTGCATCATGAGTACCAGGTTCACAAAAAATACCGATATGTCCAATCTTTGCTGCTGGAATCAGTGAAGTGATACCATCAATCAATCCGAGTCCCGCACGCAAAATGGGCACAAACGCCAACTTTCGTCCAGAAATCACATTTGTCCTAGCAATCCCTTGATGCGTCTCAATAGTCACTTCCTTCATAGGCAAATCCCGTGTTGCCTCATAACAAATCAACATTGCGGTTTCTGCCGTCAGCTCTCGAAATTCTTTTACACCGGTGGTTTTATCTCGCATAAGCGAAATCTTATGCTGCACCAGCGGATGATCTACTACATGAATGCCTGCCATGGCACTTCCTCCTTCATTTATTTTCTAATTCGTGAATCATATTCACACGAGTTTCATGCCGTCCGCCTTCAAAATCCGTATGCAGAAAAGTATCCACAATTTCTATTGTCACACCGCTGCCTAGTGTTCTCGCACCTATGCATAAAATATTGGCATCATTGTGAAGTCTTGCATATTTTGCAGAAAACGTTTCAGTACAAAGCGTCGCACGAATACCTTTCACTTTATTCGCAGCAATCGACATTCCCAATCCAGTACCACAGATTAGAATGCCAAAACTACCTGGGGTACCCAACACAGCATCCGCAACTCTTTTGGCGATTACTGGATAATCCGTGTGTTCTCCCTGATAGCCACAATCTGTTACATCCATATTTTGTTCTTTCAAGTATGCAATCACTTCTCGTTTTCGGTCGAAACCAGCATGATCACAGCCAATCCAAATCTTCATATTTCCTCTCCTTTGAAATCATTATATATATTTCATTATAGCATAATTTTCACAACAATGCAAGAAAAATTATTGTTATTTTTGCTGCAAATCTTTCTCTGCTTTTACTGGTTGCAAATACGCCGGCTGCAGCTGTTCTGGTGTCTCCCATGCAGAAGCATTGGCAGCGGCAAAACAAATACCCGTACCGTTTTGCAACCTTCCAAAAGCCGGCGCAACGACAGCAAACGCATATTTCCGAAACGCTTCTGCTCCATCTCCCACAAACAAAACGGACTTTTGCTTTTTTTGCAGCTTCGAACAAATATCTACCTGTTCCAACATTCCATCCGGCTCTATCGCCGTAACTTTGGAGGTATCACTCTCATAAAACCCGACGTAGTAAAGGCTCTTCCGTGCTGCCATCACAGCACAAATTGTCCCATCCCAAGCGAGATTTTGCCATACCAATCCACACAACGTTGAAACACCAATACAGGGAATCGATCGAGCAAATCCCATTGCCTGTACGGCAGCAATTCCAATTCGCAAACCAGTATATGACCCCGGTCCCTTTGCTACTGCAAATCCTTCTATGTCGTGAATCGTCAGACCAGCGTCCGAAAGCAATCGCTCTGCCAGTGGTAAAATCACCTGAGAATGCGTTCGTTTGGTATATACCACTTCCTGTGCCAAAAAGCATACTTGTTCCGTATCGTATACCGCTGCTGCTGCCATTTTTCCAGAAGTATCAATTCCTAAAATCCGCAAACCGTTCATCCCCTTCTACTACAATTTCTCGCTGTTGCTCTGCAATTTGTCGAAATGTAATACGGATACAGTTTTCCGGCAATTCAGCTTCTATATGCTCTGACCATTCGATGGCAAAAACACCGCTGTCCAGTGGGTAATCATAAAATCCCGTGGATTCTAAATCCGCTTCTCCCTGAATGCGGTACATATCAAAGTGATAAAGAGAAAGTCCGCCGCCGTGATACTCTTGTACTATCGCAAAAGTCGGTGAGGATACCACATCTGGCAATTCCATACCCATTGCCACCCCACGTGTAAACGTCGTTTTTCCAGCACCCAAACCACCAAAATAAGCAATCACGTCACCGGCTCGCAGCTTTGCACCGACTTTTTTGGCAAAAGCAATCGTCTCCTCTGCCGAATGTGTTCGCATAACAAATTTTGACATTCCAACCCTTGCTCCCATTTTAGAAAAGTCCCGTGATATGTCCGTTATTATCGCAGTCTATCCGCAATGCCGCAGGAGATTTTGGCAGTCCAGGCATGGTCATAATATTCCCAGTCAACGCCACGATAAAACCTGCGCCGTTCGACAACGTCACATCCCGTACTGTAATTTTAAAATGCTCCGGCTTTCCCAACTTTGTGGGATCATCTGAAAGTGAATATTGCGTTTTTGCAATGCAAACCGGCAGTTTATCCTGTCCCAACGCCTCGATTTGCGTGAACGCTTTTTTCGCTTGTGGCGTGAAAATCACGCCATCTGCACGGTAAATTTCTTTTGCAATTTTTTCTATTTTCTCTGCGACAAACCAGTTGGTATCATATAAAAAATGGAATTTTGACGGTTTCTTTTCAATCGTATGACAAACTTTATCAGCCAAATCACGTCCACCAGTACCACCTTTTGTGAACACTTCCGTCAAAGCAACTTCTGCACCCAGCTTTTCACAAAACGACTTAACGAAACTTAGTTCTGCGTGTGTATCTGTCTGGAATCGATTCAGTGCAACAACCACCGGTACGCCATACTTCTGCATATTTTTGATATGCACCTGTAAATTGATAATTCCGTCTTTCAGAGCCGCTAAATTTTCCTCTGCCAAGTCTTCTTTTGCAACGCCGCCGTTATATTTTAATGCACGTACTGTTGCAACCACAACCGCACAATCTGGCTGCAAACCGCCGCAGCGGCACTTAATATCAAAAAATTTTTCTGCACCCAAATCCGAACCAAATCCTGCTTCTGTCACCACATAATCACCCAGCTTTAGTGCGAGCTTTGTCGCACGCAATGAATTACAGCCGTGGGCAATATTTGCAAATGGTCCGCCATGAATTAACGCAGGCGTATGTTCCAACGTCTGTACTAGGTTCGGCTTTATTGCGTCCTTGAGCAACGCTGTCATTGCCCCACTTGCACCCAAATCCTCGGCATAGACTGCTTCACCATCTAGGTTATACGCCACGAGGATTTTCCCAAGGCGTGTTTTCAAATCAGCCAAATCAGATGCCAAGCAGAGAATTGCCATTACTTCCGAGGCTACTGTAATCTGAAAGCCATCACTGCGAGGAATTCCATTGATTTTTCCGCCCAATCCAATCACAGTGTTCCGCAAAGCACGATCGTTCATATCCATCACACGTTTTATCATCACACGCCGCTGATCGATACGCAGTTCGTTCCCCTGCTGCATATGATTATCCAGCATCGCACAGAGTAAATTGTTTGCTGCTGTTATAGCATGCATATCGCCAGTAAAATGCAGATTAATATCCTCCATCGGAACCACCTGTGCATATCCACCGCCAGCCGCACCGCCTTTAATGCCAAATACCGGTCCGAGAGACGGTTCCCGAATCGCAAGAATCGATTTTTTTCCATTTTGTCGCAGTGCATCTGCCAAGCCAACACTTACCGTCGTTTTCCCTTCTCCAGCCGGTGTCGGGTTAATCGCCGTCACCAGAATCAGTTTTCCATCTGGTCGATCGGCAGTCTTTTGGTACAGTGTTTCTGATAGTTTCGCCTTATAGCGTCCATAATATTCTACATCTTCTTCTGAAATAGAAAGATTTGCTGCAATCCCTCCAATAGGTTTCATTTTTGCCTTTTGTGCAATTTCAATATCCGATAACATAATACGCACTCCTTTTCTAACCGACCGAGGGCGGAATTGCCCATTTGAAAACATTCTGTTTTATTATAACATTTTTTCAATTATTTTACAAGACCCTTTTTTCCAATTCGGTATTTCACCAAATTTCAACTGTCTTTTCTCCATTTTCTTGGTTCTGAAATACACGTCACTTGCATATAATAAAAACACAAGACTGCCCGATAACAAACGATTGTCAATATCCAGATGAAAGAACCTTTTCCATGAAATCCAGATCTCATTGCCTCTATGCCGTCGCCCTGACACTTGCAGCGTTGAGTGGCTGTATCGAAAAAACCGATACTTCACAGCCTGACGATGCCTTATTTTGCGACAATATCGCAGATCATGTGCAAAGCGTCGAACAACTCCACGTTGCCTCTGACACCACCGCAGTAAATACGATCGTCAGTAACAAGCATATCGAACACGATCCAACCTACGCCATGTGGTTTTCCGTCATGGACTACGCTGACATCCTACGTGACAAATCTGCCGAAGAATTCCGCACCATTATGGGCGAACGTTTCGATAACGCCGCAAATATGGGAATCAACACCGTTTATCTCCATGTCCGTGCCTACCAGGACGCCTACTATTGTTCTACGCTTTTCCCGATGGGTAGCTATGCAAATGCCGATTTAGATTTCGATCCACTGGAAATTATGATTGAAGAAGCACACATTCGGAATCTTTCTGTCCATGCATGGATCAATCCACTGCGTGGTCCTGGAACAAAAGCAATGGAAGCCATGGAGGAAAAATACCAAGTAAAGCAATGGTATTCTAATGCCGACACCAATGGCACTTATCTTGTACTAGTAAACAGCTATTGGTGGTTAAATCCGGCTTATCCGGAGGTACGGCAATTTACCGCAGAAGGTGTTGCTGAGATCGTCGAGCGTTATGACATTGACGGCATTCACATGGATGATTTTTTTTATCCTACCACAGACGACACCTTTGATGAGGCGGCCTTTGCTGCAAGCAACGAAACCGATCGCAGTGTATTTCGTCAAATACAGTGTAACGAAATGGTCTCTCTTATCTATGATACTGTAAAAAATTATGACTCCAGTCTCGTAGTGAGTATCAGTCCGCAGGGAACCATGCAAGGTAACGACAACCAGTATGCTGACGTCTCTACTTGGGGCAGCACGGAGGGATATTGCGATGTGTTAATTCCACAAATCTATTACGGATTTGAAAATGAATTTGCACCATTCACAGATATGGTTGCCCTGTGGAATACAATCATTTCTTGTGACAAGGTCGATTTCGTCGTGGGAATTTGTACATATAAGCTCGGCTGTGAAGACACTTGGGCGGGCAGCGGCTGTCAAGAATGGATCGAAAATTTAGACATACCGGAACGACAGGTTTCCTTTCTGATGACGCTAGACAATGTAGACGGCATTGCCATCTACGATTATGACACCACATTTCAACCAGAATCTGCCACAGAGGCAATGGCACAGGAAGTGATCGCTATCACTAATCTGCTTCGAAACAAGTCATAGACAAAACACATCACTTCACTTTCTGAATTGCTGCAAGCAATGCATCTACCTTATCTCGCTTTTCCCATGCAATGCCCAATTCCTCTCTCCCCATATGTCCATAAGCAGCAAGCTTTCGGTACTGTGGTCTTTGTAAATCTAACATTTGAATCATACCGTCCGGCGTCAATTGAAATACCTCTGGAACAATCTTTGCCAACAACTCCTCTGAGACTGTACCAGTCCCAAACGTATCTACCCGAATCGAAACTGGTGTCGCTACCCCAATGGCATATGCCAGTTGCACTTCACAGCGTTTTGCTAATTTCGCCGCAACAATATTTTTTGCAATATATCGTGCCGCATAAGCACCAGAACGATCCACTTTCGTGGGATCCTTTCCGCTAAACGCACCACCACCATGTCGTGCGTAGCCGCCATAGGTGTCTACGATAATCTTTCTTCCGGTCAAGCCACAGTCTCCTTGCGGACCGCCAACCACGAACCGTCCGGTGGGATTAACAAAAAATTTCGTTTTTTCATCAAGTAATCTCTTGGGCAATACAGCTTTGATAACATATTGCATCATGTCACGGCAAATGATTTCCATGCTAACCTCCGGTGCGTGTTGGGTAGAAATCACCACCGTATCAATTCGAACTGGCACATCGTCCTCGTATTCCACCGTCACTTGTGCTTTTCCATCTGAACGCAAATAGCGCAGTGTTTTATCCTTTCGCAGTTCCGCCAAACGCATTGCCAATTTGTGCGCCAGTGAAATCGGCAATGGCATCAACTCTTTCGTTTCATCGCAAGCATAGCCAAACATCATTCCCTGATCACCTGCACCAGTTTCCTGCTGCGTACCATTTCTCGTTTCATAGGCGTCGTTCACGCCTAAAGCAATATCCGGCGACTGTTGATTCATCGCCGTCAGTACGGAACAAGTGTAACCATCAAACCCGTATTTTGCACGGTCATAACCAATATCTGCTATTACCTCTCTGGCGATTTGTGGTATGTCTACCTTGGCACTAGTAGAAAATTCGCCCATACAAAGAACCATGCCTGTTGCAACAGCAGTTTCACACGCTACACGAGCCTGTGGATCTTGCGCCAAAATAGCATCTAACACGGCATCCGATACCTGATCGCAAATCTTGTCCGGATGTCCCTCTGTCACAGATTCCGATGTAAATAGCGTTCTTGTCATAACAATCATTCCTTTCCATTAAAGTCGAGTCTGGATATGAAAAAAAGCACCCGTTAAGGGTGCTGTCAAATTTGTACCAAACCCTCATCTTTCGGTTATACCGCAGGAATTGGCACCGTACCATATTTTTGGCGCATACAGTCGGTTGCCGGGCTTCACAGGACCTGTTCCTCCACCACTCTTGATAAGGTATAAAAATCTTTATAATATTATTATACTACAGCATTCCCCATCTGTCAAGTGTTTTTTCGATATTTCTCAAAACAAAAAACGTTGCGACTGTATCTTAATCGCAACGTTTTTTTATTTTAGACTTCGGCTTTCGTCGTCATCAATTTACTTTTTAGATCAATCGTAAGTCGAGAGAATTACTCCGGAAGAGCATCTATCAGCTTTACCAGGAATCTATACAGCGAAAAAGCATCAGTTGCTTGAACGCCATTATCAGAATTACAATCTGCATTCAACAATGCCTGTGCATTCAAATCTACAGAACCATTGATATACTTCATCAACAGAATGTCATCAGCCAGTGTAACTGCACCATCCAAGTTTACATCACCCCAAATAGTATCGCCAGAAACAGTTGTTGTGCTGTCAGTGTCACTCGTGTTATCCGTATCGCTAGTCGAAGTTGTTGTTGTAGTAGTTATTGTTATAGTATCTGTACTCGAAGTTGTAGTATCATCCGTTATAGAAGATTCTGTTACCTTAATGGTAGCAGTTGCGGTGTTGCCCTCGCTGTCAGTAACTATAATCTTTGCAGAACCTTCGCCAACAGCTGTTACAATGCCATTTGCATCAACAGTAACAACAGAAGTATCATCGCTGGAGAATGTCAAGCTGCTCATATCGGTTACTGTCTCGCCATTGCTGGTAACAGTCGGATTTGCAGTTTCACCAACTTCCAAGGATGTATCATCATAGGACAGAGACAACGTTCCACGCTCGATGTTCGGAGCTTCGTCGTCAATGAAGGAAACTACCCAGCAGAGCGGAGCATTCCAGTTGATGGTTACTTCATTTACGGACCATGCTTCTACGTTATCCAGATAGCAAACCATCGGAGCAATTTCGCCGATTGCATAACCCATACCTTGTACCATCGGGTCATTCATGTTGGAATTCTGACCACCGGAAAGAACGCCATAAGGAGCATACGGGAAGTTCGTGTTATTAATCTGACCAGACCACCATCTGTGGTGCGGATACTGTGTAGAATGTTCACCGTAACCAGTTACGAAGGACTGTTCAATGCTGTTTCTGCCCAACAGATAGTCAAATGCAGTGGTAACACCATCGATATACTCTACATCGCCAGTTTCATCATATGCCAGAGCCATAGCAATTGCATTGTTGATAACCATGGAATTAGAACCCCATTCGTAACCGCCTTCTAGGATAACGGTTTCGGTTGTACCAGTGTTTGTGGAAGTATCGAATGTCCATACGCTTGCTTCATAATCCATGCCCTTATAAGGTGTGGAGTAAGAAGATTCTGCCTGAACGTCCAGATAATAGTCAGCTGCATTGATCACCTGATCTTTCAATGTCTGTACTTCAGACTCAGAGAGCAAGCCCTCTTCTAACATCAAATCAGAGTTTACATACAGAGAGATAGAACCAACGCTGTTCAGAGTACCCCATGTGAACAGAGAAGTTGTACCCTCGTTTTCACCACCATACAATGTTGTGGAAATTTCTAGAGCAGAACCGTTCTCTGTGTCGCCATAAGTACCTGTACCATACTTATAGAGTTCGTCATAGTAATAGGAATCGCCAGTTGTGATGTACAGCTCGCAAGCTGCCCAGTAGAATTCGTCAGATACATTGTCGTCGCCATAAGCACCACCGCCCTTATCTTGGTCAGTCGGAGCATACATACCGCCTTCAACGCCTTCGCCGGTTACAAAACCAACTTCAGAGAAAGGCTGATAGTTATCAACTGCTGCTTCATAAGCTTTTTTAGCTGCACTCAACAGTGTCGAAGCATAAGAAGCATCATAATCCTCAAACAGACGAGCTGCCTGTGCGCAGCAAGCTGCAAAGTTCAGCGTAGCCGCATAAGTAACCGGCTTTACAATACGAAGCGGTGTTGTAGAGCTGTCAGCTCTCTCAACAGTACTGGAGTATGTGGTCGGGCAAGCAGATTCGCTGTCTGCATACGGAGCAACTGCCAGTGCTGTCCACTTGTAGTCGTGTACTTTGTGGTAAACCATGCCGTCATCTCTCTGCATCTCTAAGAAGAAGTCCAATTCAACCTGACACTCATCCAGAATATCTGGGATATCATTGCCTGCTTCCGGCAAATACATCAGACCAGAATTGTCGTCCCACTTGCTAGCTACATCGATGTCGTTATCCCGATCTACCTTCAGCGAGTGTTCGTACATATCCATCAGTGTCCAGAGGGAAATACCGCCGTTTACAACATATTTACCATAGTCACCTGCATCATACCAACCGCCGGTTGCATCGATAGAGCCCTTGGAAGTAGAAGGCATACTCGTGTAGATATAAACCCACTCGTCCGTAATGTAACAAGTATCCGGATTGTGGTTATCCTTACGTGCCAGACTTACTGTACCGCCTTTCGCTTCGTCGGTCTGATCGGACGGAATGTATGCCTCCAACGTCTCAACGCCGGAACGTGCCTGATAGAAGTAGTTCAGCGCATATGTCAAGAGATCTTCATCATAATAGGTCTGATACAATTCGTCATTGATATCAAACGCAACGGAGGTCTTTTCTGCAACATTCAGGGTATAATTTGTACCCTCTGTTGTGAAATCGGTGAAGTCGATTACTTGGTTGTAGTTCCAAGCTGCTTCATCATACGAAACAACGCCGTCTGTTATGCCGCTATAAACCACACTGCCGCTTGCATCGGTGATGGTGTAGTCATACTGTGTCGTATCGCCTTCATCTACAATCAAAGTAGCCAGCTTCTTTGCGTTCGTGTAATAACCAACCTGGTTTACTTCAACGCCGCTTGCAACATAGTCGTCTTCTACGATATAGTTCGAAGAATTGTCTGTCATGTCGACCAACATCAAGTTGTCGAACATCAAAGTCGTACCGCTGTCGAAGCAGATATCCGAGTTGTACGCAGAAGTACCGCCCAAGTGGAACGTCCACTCGCCGATGCCGGACGTGGTGTGCATATGGCTATCGGAACCATCAACCGTGAATTCCCAAGCCCAAGTGTTCCACTGATTTGCATATGCTCTCAGGTCACTTGCGGACTTCCAGCTGTCCCAACCTTGCCAGTATTCATAAAAAGTACCGTTTGAGGAAGCACTTGTCAACGCACTGTACAGTTCGTCCTGGGATGCACCTTCCAGATAATCCATAGACAGCATAGTACCGTTCATATGCCAGTTTTCACAATCGTCATCTGTCATATCACCGAGCTTGGTATAAAATGTACCCTCTGTATCCGTCCA
Organism: Ruminococcus sp.; assembly: GCA_021201755.1. GTDB lineage: Bacteria > Bacillota > Clostridia > Oscillospirales > Ruminococcaceae > Ruminococcus_C. Next base: position 29,101 of record JAJQEI010000018.1, read on the forward strand.
TACACTGTAGGTGATACGATATTGGTGTCCCACTTCAATTGTCAGGTTTCTGTGTCGGAACTGACAGTCCCAACGTCCTTCACCACCGTTGCCGAGACCGCCGCAGTTTTCAATGTAAACTGCATAGATACCGTCAACGATATCAAATTTCATGGCACCGGTTGCACTTTCGCAAATATGCCAAGGCAATGCGAAACCATCTTCGAAGGTGCCTTCGCCGGTTTCAGTGTTCAGTGTTTCATCTGCATATGCGGACAAAGCAGAAATTCCTGTAGCTGTTGCAGAAATAGCCATCACTGCAGCAGAAATCAACGCAGTAATCTTCTTGCCGAGTTTGTTCTTCAGCATAAGTTATCCTCCTTGAAAATTAAAATAGTTGTAGGTTGCCTTTGCTGTGATTTTGAGGGAGGATCATGCACGGTGTGCATCCCGTTCGTTTCCGGTCTCCTTTGCCCATGCCTATGACAACAAAAACCGAAAACCGTCCGCAAATCGGCGAGCTAGCCAAGGCGACAAAGCCCCAAAAACACAACATTTTGAGTGCATAAATTTATGCACCCCGTCTTTAGATGAGTCCTCGAAAAACCACCGTCATCGCAGTCAAACGAGTGTTTTCATCCGCAACGATCTTTCCAGTTGACGAAGCCGGAACTGATGTACGAACGCAAAAAAAGCCAAACGCACATCCTTTCACGTTTGTTATTATTATATCACAATGAAATTTTCTTGTAAAGTGGATTTCTGAATTTCAGTAAACATTACTATACTTTGTATAGATTTTTTGGTGATTTTGACGAAAACAAGAAGTCTTTTTTCCCATGTAAAACGGAAACGAGAAACAACATTCTGCCGTTTCTCGTTTCCGCATTTATTGTCAGGGGTCATAATAAATGACACACTGTACAAAGTTCTCTTATTTCTTTGTACGGTGTTACCAATATGTCGTTCGTTTAGTCGCTTATCGGCAATGTATCAACCAACTGAACCAAGAATCGCAGCAATGCCAATGCATCGCTAGAATCTACGCCGGAGCCATAGTTAAAGCAATCTGCATTTGCCTTTGCTTGTTCACTCAAAGTAACGGAACCATCCATCACTTTATTCAAAGCCACAACATCTGCAACTGTAACAGCACCATCCAAGTTTACGTCGCCTATCAAAGACGGTTCTACTGTACTCGGCGATAGTGTGCTGCCGGTTGTTGTGGTAGTCGTCGTGTTGGTAGACTTTGTAGTTGACGTTGTTGTAGTTTGTGTTGTCGTTGCGGTTGTCGACTTTGTAGTCGTTGTAGTTGTAGTAGTCGTAGAAGTGCCGCCGCTGATAACGTAATATACGTTTGAGATATAATCTGCTGCCGGCCAATAGATAGAAACCTTTGTGGTATCTTCGCCGGTGAACGTGTAGCTAACAGATGTCGAACCTCCACTGCCGGTTTGTTGATCCTCTACCCACTTGCTTGCGGAATTATCCCAATAGCCGAAGCCAACGGTGCTGTTTGTGTCGCTGCTATTCACGGTATAATAAACCGTAATCGTTTGACCTGCTTCGCCGAATACTTCAAAATAATAGAAGTTGTAACCATCGTCTGCTTCACCGGTAGAAAGTGTCGGTGTAACGGTACTGCCGAAAGAAGAACCGCCTGTGGTTGCCATAGTGGTGGTTGTGGTTGTACTCTTTAAAGTGGTTGTAGTTGTCGTTGTCGTAGAATTCGATGCAGTAGACGAAGTTGTTGTAGTGGTAGTAGTAGTAGAATTACCTGTTGTAGTAGTTGTTGTTGTTGTGGTGGTAGTGGTAGTAGTAGTGGTAGTTGTTGTCGTTGAAGAAGATGAAGCCGTCACGCCGGGAATCGTCGATTCATCGACAGTCGAACCCGTACCATATGCAGCGTACAATGCTGCTACTGCACCCACGAGTGTTGCGTTGTAGTCCAGTGCAACTTCGTTCTGGGTATAATCCTGAACAGAATCCACATAACCAGACATATCCGAAGTGGACGGTCCACCCAAAAGTGCGCCAACCAGTACATGACCATCTGAATCATATTCTGTGTTTGTACCCAGATCATCAAAGCTATCATAGCCAGATGCTGCTCTGTGGTGTGCGTTAGAAGCAGAATAGTCGTTATAGCCGACAACGAAGCAAGTGCTAATGTTATTATCACCGAGAATCATTGCCATCTGCGACTTTGCCCAGCTGTTGTAATTGATATTGCTATAATGGCTGTTGGAAACCAATGCCATCATCTGCAAGGAAGTGTTATACCGTGCGCTGCCCCATGCACCGCTATTCGGCTCTACATAATATGTAGAAGAATCAGTTGCTTGTCCACTGATATAGGTCTTTACCTTTGCCCAGTCAGAAGAGCTGCCTGTGATTTCTGCTTGCAAAATAGCTGTACCAAGGCTGACGTTATTCCAACTCATTGGAGAATAAACGCCCCATTCACAACCGGAAGAACCAGAAGAACCTGCGCCAGAAGTATTCATAAAAGTGTTCAAGAATGTTTTATAAGTGCTGTCGCCGGTTGCCAGATACAACCAAGCCGCTGCCCACGCCTGATCATCATAATAGTCATAAGAAGTGTAGAAGCCGGAAACACCGTCTGTTGCGCAAGTATCATACTTGTCGGAGAATTCAAATAATGCTTCTGCATAGGTCAAATCCTCGCTGTTACCAAAGTTGATATAGTTCACTGCCAGTGCCGCAGCATATTCTGCTGCAATATCACTTGCGCCGTTTATCGTAGAATATACCGTACGTGTTGCAGTATCTACCTCCGGTGCACACCAAAGCGCATGATCCGCATCACCATTTCCAACCTGGTAGATAAAGTTTGTAACACTGCCGCCAGAAAGCGTGGTGCTATCTTTGAAATATTCTGCGAAATGATCAGTAATTTTCTGAAGATGATCTGTCTGTCCCAATTCGTCGAAGACATCGCTGTATTCATAATAGCTCCAGCCTAACGTCGACGCTGAATACCCTGCCGGCAAACCAAACTTGACGTGGTCACCAGCGTCATGGAATCCGCCTGTTACAGCATCGTCCGTGTGGCAGTCATCACGCCAGTCCATAGACGAATTTTCTGTGGCGTCCCCACACCAGTTTGCATCATAAAAATAGAGCGAATATTGCAGAAGCTTAGCGTAATCGTCATAATCCCCTGCTGATGCTGTCGTTGTTGATACTGCCGACAGTGCAGTTGTTCCGGACAGCAAAGTTACCACACTAACGACGCCGGCGAGAATTCGCTTTCCGAGCTTTTTTTGTCTTTTCATAAAAGAACTCCTTTCAAAAATTTCCACGGTAAAAAAACCGTAGATGCAATACTACCTACACATAAGTATACCACAATTTCAAAAAAATTGCAAGAATTTTTTCTACTGTGGCGTATTTCTATTTATTTTGTACAATTCAAAATGAAATAGATTTCGATATTTTGACAAGAATGGAAAATAAGTCAAATAAGCTTTATGCGTACAATCGTTCCTTCAGCCATTTCGTAAAATATATTCTTATCTTTACTGTTGAACACTTTAGATTCTCACGTCTACCGTCTTTTGCAATTGTTCCTGCACCTGTTTCCAATCCGGTATTTCCTTTTCCAAAAAACGATAGAATTCTTTTCCATGGTTCGGATACAAGAAATGCGTGAATTCATGCATCACCACATATTCTATGCCCCGTAGCGAAGCTGCCAGCAGTCGATCATTAAACGTCAATATGCCTCGTTCCGGGCGGCAATTTCCCCACTGAGAAACCATCCGTCGAAATCGAATTTCCTTTGGGAACGCCACACCTCGCTCCTTGAATATGGGGTAGACCGCTCTGCAAAGGTTTCTCACAGCCCGTTCACACGTAATTTTCCACCACCGGGTAAAAACTCTTTCTCGCTCGATTTCTGATGCGCCTGCCGAAACCACCAGCAAAATTTGTTTCTTTCCCGTCTCAATCTGAACGGACGCTTTCCTGCCATTCTCTACAATCAGCGTATAATATTCACCCAAATACAAAACCGATTCTCCCATTTCAAAATGCACCGGATATTGTGGCTTTCGTTCTGCCTCCTCCGCTGCAAATTGATGTAATATCATCAAAATCCTTGCCCGATTTTCCCACAAAACCTGTTCAATTTCTGTAATCGAAACGGATGGGGATGCAGAAACAACAAGTCCTGTCTCCGGACGAATTCGCATATTGATATTTTTCACAAGCTTCTTCTCCAATCGATAGGGAACAGGCTCGCCGTCCAATAGAACCATGTGATTTTCTGTCAAATAGCTTGTCAAAACGTCTATCGTCACCACCTTTCCGATAATTTTCTCATGAAAAGCAGCGATGCAATACCTTTCCAAAGAGGATTCCCCCAAAGCATAGTACTATGCTGCACACCACATAAAGACCTCCTGTCAACAAAGCTCTTTGTTCAAACAGGCTCACTGCTTCCAACGAGAAGGTCGAAAATGTGATAAATCCACCACAAACGCCTGTTTTCCAAAATAAAATCCACCGTGGAGAGCTATGGCACTCTAAAATCCAGCCAATTGCGACAGCACCGAGAAAATTCGTAAACAATGTTAAAATTGGAAAATCTGCAGTTATCGGAATTACACTAATACCATAACGAAGCATTGCACCCAATCCACCGCCGATCCCTACTACGAGAAACGATACCAATGTTGTCAAAAGCGTATACCTGCTTTCTCTCCGTTTCGTCAAAGCGGCTGATTTGAAAATTTCTTCAAGAATGGAATCAACATTCCCCCTAACGCATTTCCAACAATAACCATCAAGAAGTAGAGCAATGCCCGTGACACATTAGGACACCCTGCTAGGAAATAATAGAAAATATCTGCGACACAGTGGTTAAATCCAGACAGAATGAATACCATAATTGGCATCACCACCAAAAATAACCCACCCACAAAATTTCTCTTTGTCGCACAGCAACGATGCCCCTCCACCGCAGTAAACATCATCAAGCCACAGAAAAATGCAAGGATAAGACTGCTCAAAAGGCTATCGTCCAATTTCGTTTGCATAGATGCTTGTGCCCGATCTACGAGTGTCACGTCCAAACCAGAAACAGTGGCGTTCTGTGCAAACCGAGTCAAATAAATCAACCCTGCTGTCACCGCAGCCCCTACTGCATTCGCCAACAATGTAAAGAATGTCTCGCCGATATAAGCCTTATCTCGATTGACGATGTATCCAACCTTTCCTGTGTACAGTCCATAGCGAAACTGAATAATGGAAAACAAGCCCAATGAGAATAAAAACGCACCCAAATAACGATTCTCACAAGATAAGTTGACAATACCGCCAACACCAATCATCAAACCGGACAGCATACCATCTACCCAAAAAGAGAGCCATCGATTTTTTTGCTCTGTGGACTCTGCCTTTTTCTCTTTCTCTTGTACATTTGGTTCCGCCAAATTTTGATCTGTTTTTTCAGATAATTCATTCATATCCATTTTCTCCCAACACATTATTCTTTTGAAAATAGTCTGACGGCGAAGCACCGTTTATAGAAATTATTTCCAATTTGTCCTGTAAATCCAGCAACAAGAAGCCGCCATCAATGGCAGCACCGCTGCAAAACGCAAACATAGACGGATAAGATTCTTCACAGAAAAAGAACGGTTCACGTCCATTCTTCGGATTTACGCCCACTGTATAAACTTCGTCACCATAGCGAAATACAATACACAAGGCATCCCTGCGGCTTTTTCTCATCAATGCAATCACGTCTGCCGCTGATATGCATACACTTTCACGCTGTTCGTTTTCATTCGATTGCATTTTCATTCATCAACACCTCTTTTCAAAAAACAAGCGGCAAGTGGTTTCCACCTCTTACCGCTTGCAAAGAACGACTTTTTTTACACCGAGCAATTGCTTATTCAGCTGCTTCGACTAGCTTCGAACCGCACTTTCCACAAAATTCAAAGGTATACTTTTCATCAAACCGTGCGCCGCATTGCTTACATACCCGAATTCCTTTCAGAGAAATCAAATCTCCTTGCATACTGGCGATACGACGCTTTCGGTCGTCAATATCTGCGCATAATTCCAATTCTGCTTTATGATCTCCATTGGGGTCCTCATAAAACCGTTTGCCGATTTCCATTTTGAGTTCTTGAATCCGTTCTTTTTCGTAGGCAATTTTTTTCTTCAAGTTACTCGACTCAGCGGCACTTTTCGATGCATCTGAAACGGACTTGCTCGCCTGTCCTACCTTGTCAAAAATTTTCATATTTGAATTCGTCTCCTGTTCATACAAATATTGAAAGGACATTCTTTTGATTTCAACGTCCCTTCGACCTATTTTATTATACAAGATTCACAAAAAATTGTCAAGAGGGAAACGCAATTTTTTTGCTTTTCTTCCAAATTTAATCCCTAGACGGCTCAATTGCCGAAAAACGAATCCGCACTTTCGATAGTTCACGTAAAATAGTGTCACTGTGATAAAGACCGTCCGGCTTTGACAAATCATTTTCTCCGGTTGCAGGCGGTGCAAAGATTTTTAGCGTCAAATCCGCTGCGCCCTTCAAAGGCTTTTCAAAAAATGCACCCATCAGATCGACCATTTTCGTCTGTGGAGCTTTATAGAACCACTTTCCGTTTAACTCCAGCATGAGATTACTATCTTCCTCAAATACCGCCTCACAAAATATCGGATTCTTTTCAAAGTGCAGTGGAATCGCTACGCCCTCCGCATCTTCGGAGTTGCTCCAACGCAGGTTCAGCGGCAATGTCACCTCACCAGCTTGGCGTGTGATTTCCGGCGAGAACCAATCCCGATGAATAATCTCCTTATAGGTTTGCACCACCGGCTGTTCAAATCCGGTATCCGGATTATTCGGATTTTCAATTTCTAAGCCCAGTCTGCCTTGATCACGGAACTGATAGAAAGTGAAGCCGGAGAACCACGTTGCTTGCTTTTGTTCCACCATATCGCAGAACATTTTCACCATTTCCGCCTGCTCATATGCGCCGGTAACGTCGCCATCTGCATTAAACTCTGCCATAGTCATCGGTTTTGGCGTACCACCATTCAAATAACGAAACCGCTCAAAGCTGCGCTTTGTCATTTCAAACGTATCCGCTACGCTGCCACGACTGTGGCTATTTCCGCCCGATTCTGCCACGTCATAAGGCCAGCCCCAATGCAGCGACATATATTTGTCCACAGACCAAATATCTGCCGCCGGAATTGTCTGTGCAAATTCCTTTTCCATCTCCATCTCCATTTCTTCCTTGTCCAAGCTCTCAATACCGCCAATGCAGATGACCGTCTGCACATTCGGTGCCTGTTCCTTGATGATACGAGAAGCACGGACAAAGAAATCTGCCACCTCTTGATAGGTACAGCGTTTATTAAACGAGAACCAGTTCCCCGTCGCCTCATGATTGATTCGCAAAAAAACTCTGCCAAAAGGACGCAAATCTCGCCCGATTGCTGCAAGCTGTTCGTCCGAAACATGGGGATCAATGGTCATAGTCAGGTTGACATCTTGTCCATGCTGGCGAATTTCACGCATATACTGAAATGGTTCGCCGTCGGTATTTCCTTCTAATCCGCCCTTATAGGTGAAATAGTCGTCATAGGGGAAATCCCACGCAAAGCGAACATCAGGATTCGCATGTACGACGCTTGCTCTCCCCGGCCAGCCCTCGTCCAGCGGATAATAGCAATACATCAAGCTTATGCTCCGATGAGGACGCCCCAATTTTTCCAAAATATAATCCTGATTGACATAAGCACCTCGTTCGCTTCCGTCTCCCAAATCTACTGCACATTTTGCTTTACCCATGTGAATACGGTATGCTTCCATAAGAATAACTCCCTTTTATAAATTTGTAGACAGTTCACGTCCACACCTGTTTGTTATATCTTATATTATATCGAATGATTTGTATTGTGTCAAGAAAAATTCTCAATTTTATACATCAAAATGGATTTAGCGGTACAAATAAAAAAATCGCTGCACCCAATTTCAAGGTGCAGCGACTTTACTGTGTAAATAAACACTTAAGATACTTTCTTGTCGGACTTTTTCTCATCGCCCATTTCAGTACGCTTCAACCATATGTGTGCCAAATCTACGGCTTCGTATAGATTGCTGCGTTCCGATTTCTTGACGATGGCTTTCACTGGATTTGTCTCATGGGTTTTCATTTGATAGACATTCACCTTATCGGCAATCTCCATCCCGTCTTCCAACTTTACTTGATGTTTAATTTCCAACATCACAACAAATGGTTCAGACATATAGCCATAATAAATTTGGCAACCCTTTCGTACCAGTGGATACCCTCGATACATAAAAAATTCTTGATTTTGACTCATATCATCCCTCCATTCCTGTTTTCATCAAATCTGCTCCACTGAATCAACTCCAGTTAGAGGAGAAATCTTCATTTGTATTGTTATATTTTTCCATATTGCTCTGCAATGTGGTTAAGTATGACTTACGACAAGTATATGCTGCCTGTCCATCTACTGTAATCAAACAGGTATAATCATCCAATGCATAAAATACCAAGTCTCGACTGAATGAACCGTCTTGGGTTTCCACATAAATTTCCGCTAGAAGATCTCCTTCCGGCTCAGATGTAAAATCGATGGTTTCCGCCGTGGTATTTAATAGGAATGCATAGAACTGCCGATAGCGTTCTGTATCAGTAGTTTCCCCATTCAAGGTGACCACAGTATCTTCATCATCTGTGCCCTCAGCCGAAAAAGTGAAAGTATCACCGTCAGTAATCGTTACGTTCAAGGTTCCTACATTCCAAACATACGTTGCAAGTACAAGCTTAGATGCGACATCCGTCGGTTCTACCGTCGCCCAGATCATATTGTCCCCAGTAACTCGATAAATCACGTCCACGCCCTCTAAATAAGCATAATAATAAGTCGATGTAGCTGCTGTTTCTTCATCCGTTTCTGTCACCGGCTCACTAAACAACAATACATATGTGTTTCCGTCATTACAATCCATGGTAACGACGCCATAGGGATCAGCTAAACCATATTCCTCCATTTCTTCATCAGTTGGAACAGGTACTGCCACAGATTCCGCTATCAAGCCGAACATACCCGTAACATAATCCGTTGAACGATCCGGGCTCAAATATGCCGGAACAGGAGAAGTCATTACGTGTGTAGCAACCATACCGCCGGTGTAGTCTTCGTCATCTGCCGTTTCGTCATAATCCAATTCAAAAATGTAATCCAAGTCACTGCGTTCAACAGTCAAATAGTTGACCGTCGGATAATCGTCTTCATCCGGTTCCTCCAAAATCGTTGTGCTGACAAAATCAACCGCAGCATTTTGGAAGTTGGACAAATAGGAAGAAGATACCAGATAAGCTATATCATCATCCTCTTCGGCAAAATATGTGTAACTGCCCCCAGAAGCAGTATTCCCCACACGGAACGAATAGCTTGTGCCATCTTCAAAATGCAATGTCACATGAGCAGCAGTATCGTCATCCAAGCCGAATTTTTCTAAATCCGTACATTCCTCTTCCACAATCTGATTTGCTGTCATGGATGCCGTATTGTTCGGCAGCGTGTACAGCGTCGAAAGATAAGTCAAATCTTCCCAACCGGCAATGGCAAAGGTTGCATTTGTTTCATCATCCCCCTCGGTCACCCGCACGACTTCATAGCTATCGTTTGCATTGGTGACATCAATAGAAGTCACGTTATAGGTTTCCTGTTCGGTCAAGGTGATTTCTTCTGTACTGCTTTCCTCCGCTACATCTACGGAAGTGTCATCATCGCTGGAATCTGTTGCCAACAAAGCAGCCGTCACGCCACCCAATGCTACAACCAGTACCAGACCGCCGACAATTCCCAGCGTTTTTTTCCGCATAACAGGTTTCCTCCTCTCGACTTTAACGATTGCGTCTGCGAATGGCTACAACAATGCCGATTGCTACAATGATCAATGGGATAATCCAAATAACAATCCATTTAATGACATTCAATATGCTGTCTGATACGGAAATCGAGGTTGTACTCAGATCCTTTGTGGCAATGACAATGTTATCCTCCTTGCCGCAAATCGAATTTAACAATCCCACGAAATATTCTGCATTGTTATAGGATGCATCCTGCATCAAGTAATAATCCAATAAAGACATAGAACCCAGCACAATGACATCACTTTCGATAAAGTCGCTTCCGGTGGACTGCTGGTCACGACAGAGTACCATAACTGCATTGCTGCTCCGTTCTGCAGTGCTGGCGTCAAATTCGCTCGTCGTTTCATCGTCAGAAGAAGTCTCCGTCGTATCCGTTGCCACGTCCGTATCCGAATCGCTGTCATCACTCTCACTCGTTGTCGCACTCAACGGATAGCGATAGGATGTCTCTGATGTCGTCAACAAATTCGTCACCGTTCTGCCGTTGTTCGAGGTGATTTCATCAATCGGTTTTGCCAACGGTGCAAGGATCGGCAGACTCGTATTATCGAGATTTCCATTATAGTCCTCGTCGTCCGTCACGCTGACAATGGGGAAGCTGCCGCTTCCGGCAACAATAGACGCCGTCTGCATATTCGAACTTTCATCTTGCACAATGCTATCATCAATCGAAACGTTCCATTCTTTCAAAAATGCGTCCAGATTTGGTGTGTCGCCTTGTGTATAATCTGCAATATAAATCAACTGCTTTCCAAGATTTCCATTGTTATAAAGGAAATCTGTCAGCTTTTCTACTGCATCCTGTGTCAGATCGCTCGTAGGAGCCGGCAATAGAACAATATCATAATCGTCCGTACTCAGATCATCTGTCACCATGTCAATTTCCACAATGTCATAGCCATTTTCTTCCAATAGTGACTCTGCGGATGCAATCGCATAATAGTTTGCATTTGTCGCACTATAGATATAGTCACCGTTAGTACTTGCAATCACTGCCACCGTTTTCGGGTTGGCATCCGTAACATTCATAATGGCGTTGGTCAAAACATACTCGCCCTTGAATTCTGTGAGGCAATCTTCCATAGAGCCATAGCCATAATAATAGTAATACTGATATGCCTCTTCATCGATTTCAAATAAATCCGTCAGGGAGTAAACTTTGATTCTTGAGCCATTGGTAACAATTACCTGATTCGAACTGATGTCACCGGAATATAATTCTTGATATTTCGCTAGAATATCCGGATCACTGGTGGTATCAAAATAGGTAACGGAGATATGATCCGAATAGCCTGCATAACGGTTGATTGTTTCCGAAATCATCTTATTATAACTATCCGTCTGAAATTCGCTTTCTTCCGTTGAAACGGCAATTTCCACATCTGTTTCCAGATTTTTGATATATTCTATCGTCTCGTCACTAATTTCATAGACATTTGAAGTCGTCAAATCCAGCGTCAGTCCTGGGAAACGTTCGCCTAACTGTGTAACAATCACGTTCACCAGCACCACTACCACGACAAAAATTACCGTAATCGTTGTTGCAACACTGCCATATTTTAATTTCTTTCGCCGTTTCAACTTGTTCTGTCTTTTTTCCTCCGGCGTCAAATCGCCGGTTTTTTTCTTTTTGGTTTCTTGATTCATGCGATTTGTCCCTCCTTAACTCCAACGCCGTCTCTCATAGACACGGACGGTAAAGAAATTGAAAAGCACCGCCGTGCTAATGTAGAAAAGCACACTGGCTGGGTCAAACAGACCCACTGTGAATTCGTAATATCTTGTGTAGAAGGACAATGCATTGAGAACGTCCGGCAAAATCGGTATGCTGCTCAGGTATGTAGCAAAAACATCTAGCATATACAAAACCAACAATACAATGATACCCAGAACTGCTGCGACTACCTGATTTTCCGTCAGAGAAGAAATGAAAATCGTGACCGCAATAAATGCTGCGCCGACCAAGAACAGTGCCAGAACATTTGCAATTACAATGCCCCAAGTAACGGTACCGAAAAAGCTTAAAATCACGGCATATACCAACAAAATTGTAATGCCGATGGTGTACATGGTCAGTGCGGCAAAATACTTTCCCATAACAATTCCGCCGATAGAAACCGGTGACGTCAAAAGTCCCTGCTCTGTCTTTTGCTTTTTCTCTTCACTGAACAGCCGCATGGTCAAAATCGGAATTAAAATAACAATAATTAAAAACAAACTTGTAAATGTACTGGACATATCCGTCGTCGCAGAATAGAGAGACCCCGAATAAAAGAAATATCCAGACGTCAGATAAAACACTGCCAAGAAAACATAGGCAATACTGGAAGAGAAAAACGCTCCCATTTCACGTCGATAAATTGCACCCATTTAAGCATCCTCTCCTTTCTCTGCTTCGGTTTCCTCCGATTGTGTTTCTTCCGACTCTACCTGTTCCGCTTTCTCTTTCGATTTCGAGCGGAGAGAAACACGAGGCTTCTGTTTTTCGTCTATATCCAAAGTCTTGTCGTTTGCCGACTTCGTACGATTGACGGCTTCGCCCATTGTGATTTTCAAGAAAACATCCTCCAGCGTCATTTCGCCTTGTTCCATTCTATAAATTGCCCAACCGTTTTCCTGTACCGCCTTATTGAGTGCGGGACGAATATCGGCGTCCATTGCTTGTTCAATCTCATATTCGTAAACACCCGGCTCCCGTTCCATATCAGCTCGTACACGTTCTACACCGTCCATCTCTCGAATGATACGAACAACATCAGTTTTATTGCCTGCAATACGAACCGTCAGGCGATTGGAACCAGAAACAGATTTCGACAAATTATCAATGGTATCGTTTGCCACGATTTGTCCATGATCAATGATAACCACCCGATCGCAAACTTCTTGTACTTCCGTCAAAATATGCGAGGAAAGAATAACCGTGTGTTTCTTTCCCAATTTCTTCACCAGCGTGCGAATCTCCAGAATCTGCTTTGGGTCAAGTCCAACTGTCGGTTCGTCCAGAATCAGAATCGGCGGATTTCCAATCAACGCCGATGCCAATCCTACACGTTGGCGATAACCTTTCGACAAATGCTTAATAATTCGATTCGAAACATCCGTGATTTTACAAAGTCCGTACACATCCTTCAAATGTGATTTTCGTGGCAGTCGACATTTTTTCAAATCATAGACGAAATTCAAATAACCGATTACGGTCATATCCAAATAGAGCGGCGGCAATTCCGGCAAATAACCAATTTGTGCTTTGGCTTTGATTGGCTCCTCGAGAATATCAATGCCGTTAATCAGTGCCTGTCCAGAGGAAGAACTGATATAGCCGGTAAGCATATTCATCGTAGTAGACTTTCCGGCACCGTTCGGTCCCAAAAGTCCCAAAATCTCGCCGTCCTCGACAGTAAAGCTTATATCCTGCACCGCCGGGTAATCGCCGTAGAATTTGGTCAGGTTTTTGACTTCAATCATCTTATGCAATGACCTCCTTTATATTTGCAGTTCCATGTCCCATCAGGCGTTCCAACTGCTTTTTTCGAAATACAAAAGATATTGTAGCAATTCATTGTGATAGATGCGTGACAATCGAACGAAAGATATTCCAGCTTAAGGTTCGCTTAAGGTTTTTTTCGTATTCTTGGACTCTCACGCCTGCATCAGCCGCTTTACACCGACTTGTATGCGTTCCAACGTATCCGCCTTGCCCAAGATAGCGCACAACTCTACGCCACCACCGGGTGTAAACTGTTTGCCTGAAACTGCCGTTCGCAATGGCCAAAGCATCCATCCGTTTTTTACACCCATTTCGCCGATTTTTACAAACAATGCTTCGTGAATGGTTTCTACATTCCAATTTTTCTCCGGAATATTTTCCAGAACCGGCTGCACTGTCTGCAACGCCTCCAATGCTGTTTCCGGTGTGGTTTTCATTTTTTTGTGACGATACATTTCCAAATCGCATTCTGGCAAAGCGTCAATAAAATCTACCTGAGCTGGAATATCTGAAAATACCTCCGTGCGATTTTGCAATACGCTGCATAAAAGCTGTATATCCACATCTTCTCGCTTTACAGTCTTACGAATCCATGGAAATGCTGCTTCAGCAAAATCCGCCGGTGTCATCTGATGCACATAAGCCGCATTGATGGCACGCAGCTTCTTATCATCAAAAATCGCCGGTGATTTGGAAATGCCGCTGATGGTAAACGCCTGTTTTAGTTCATCCATGCTGTAAATTTCTTGTTCTCCAGTAGGCGCCCAACCTAAGAGTGCAATAAAGTTCATCACCGCCGCTGGCAAATAACCTTTTTCCATCAAATCTTGGAAAGATGCATCACCATTACGTTTCGATAGCTTGTGCGTCTGATCTTTCATTACCGGTGCACAGTGGACGTACACTGGCACATCCCAACCGAACGCTTCATAAAGAAGATTATATTTCGGCGTAGAGGACAGATATTCGTTTCCCCGTACCACATGGGTAATCCCCATCAGATGATCGTCTACCACATTGGCAAAATTATAAGTGGGCATACCGTCTGTTTTCAATAAAATCTGGTCATCCAATGTCTCATTTTCCACAGTAATATCACCGTAGATTTCATCATGGAATGTAGTTGTACTCATAAGCGGCATTTTTTGACGAATGACATAAGGTACGCCTGCATTCAGCTTCTCCTGTATTTCTTCCGGCGACAAGTCCCGACAGTGACGGTCATACATCGGTGCAATACGAGATGCCTCTTGAATCTTCCGCACCTCATCCAATCGCTCTTTCGAGCAAAAGCAGCGATAAGCCGCTCCAGATTCTACCAATTGTTCCGCATAGCCTTTGAACATTCCCATACGCTCTGACTGTACATAAGGTCCTACCGGTCCGCCAACGTCTGGTCCTTCGTCCCAATCTAAGCCCGCAGTTTTCAAGGTGTCATAAATGACATCAACTGCACCTTCCACATATCGTTCTTGATCCGTATCTTCAATTCGTAAAATAAAATCACCATCCGCCTTTTTTGCAATCAGATAAGCGTACAATGCCGTACGCAAATTTCCAATATGCATATATCCAGTAGGACTTGGTGCAAATCTTGTTCTAACTCGCTTCTCCATAAAAGCTTCCTCCCTGTTACAATATTTTCTGCGTATCACGATTTCTCTCAAAATACACTCTCGCTTGCTGGGTATCCAAGTGAATCTGTGCATACAAAGCGTCTGCATCGGCAAAACACCGTTCTTCCCGCAAAAAAGCAAGCAGTTCTACTTTACACGGCTGTGCATAAAGATTGCCGGAAAAATCCAGTAAAAAAGTTTCTGCACCGACTTTTCCACCATCGCTGACAGTAGGCTTTACGCCAATATCCGTCACCGACGGATATGTTCCCTGCTTTGTGTGTGTCAAAGAGACATAGACCCCATACTTCGGGATCAACTGACCTGGTGCAAATGCCAAATTGATGGTAGGAACTGCACGGGTGTGTCCAAACGCTGCACCATGTATCACGTTGCCGCAGACAGCATACGATTCGCCTAAAAGCTTTGCTGCAAGCGACACATCTCCCTTAAGTAGTGCCTGCCGAATACGTGTAGAAGAAATCACGCTGTCATCATAACAAATCGGTTCGATTGCCTCGACTGTAAAGCCAAATATCTCGCCAAATTGGCATAAATCCTGAAAATTCCACGCTGCCCTTGCGCCAAAGCGAAAATCTTTCCCACAAAAAACTGTTTTTGCCTGAAATTGTTCCTGTAATACGTGCTGGCAAAATCGCTCACCGTCCAAATCCCGCAAGCGAAAAAAATCGGGACTATACACGGACTGTATTCCACACTGTTCCAGCAACTCCAGCTTCTGCGCATCCGGATAAATATAATGCAGCTTTGCACCCTGCTTTACCGGCAACGATGCTGCCGCAAATGTAAATGCACAGGCGGACAAACCGTTTTGCATCGCATATGATACAGTACGCTTCAAAATAGCTCGATGTCCCAGGTGAACACCATCAAAAAAGCCCAATGCTACGACACTTTTCATATGTTGTCGTGTATTTGCTGTTTGCAGTTCGATGAGAAATCCGCCTCCTTATTTCATCATGACACAATCAAAAATTTTTCCGCACTTGAAAAAGCTCCGTTTCCCGATTGGCAAAGCCAACGCCAAGAAATTCTTCCTGCGATCCATACACACGGTACAGATCCTGATGTGGAAAAGCCTCCGTGAGCTGTCCAAGCGGCAATTTCACACCATTTCGGTATTGCTGTGCCTGCTGCACCGATAAATGCAGTACCGGATACATCAAAAACAAATGATCCGTGGGAATCAAATGTGCCTGAAGCGTCCCCGCTTTGCAAAACGTCTCAACCTGCGCAAAATCATAACAGTCACGAAGTGTAAAGCCACACGCTGCTGTTCGGCACAGCGACGTCATCACAGCACCACCACCCAAAGCTATACCAATATCCGCAAGTAACGTACGAATATACGTACCTTTTCCACAGGATATGGAAAGCTGTGCCGTCTGTGCTGCTTCATCGAACGCTTCAAGCTGTATTGCATCTACTCGGACTTGTCTTGCTGGACGTTCCACTTCAATTCCCTGCCGTGCCAAGGTGTAAAGTCGCTTACCACCAATCGATATTGCGGAATACATCGGCGGAATCTGTAAAATCTTTCCCAAAAATCGAGGCAAAACAGCTTTTAATGCTTCTTCTGTAACATACATATCCGGAAACGCTGCCGTCTGTTTCCCCCAGATATCCTCCGTATCGGTTGTTATACCAAACTGCACTTCCGCACGATACGTCTTATTCTCATCAGGCAGCATATCACACGCCCTCGCTGCACGTCCCACCAGAATTGGCAGTACGCCGGTTGCCATCGGATCCAAAGTTCCGGTGTGTCCTAGCTTTTTCATATGGAGTATCCCACGCAGCTTACCAATCATGTCAAAAGACGTGAAATTCTGTGGCTTATTCATGCACAAAACACCCTGATACATATTCAGTTCCTGCATTGCTGCTCCATTCCGTGCTGTACTGCTTCCAACAAAATCCTGCGTACTTCCACCTCTGTACCTTTTAACATACAGCCAGACGCCTTAATATGTCCGCCGCCGCCAAAACTTTGACAAATTTGGGATACATCCACCCAGTCTGCCGACCGCATTGAAACACGAAACTTTCCCGTTTCTCGTTCTTTCATAATGATACCCACTTCTGCACCCTCTAATTGCAACGGAAAGCTCGCAATGCCCTCTAGCTCTGCATCTTCAATTTGAAAATGATCTAAAAATTCTCTGGTAATACAAATCAGCACACACTTCCCGTCTAAATATGTTTCCAGACGATCTGTAAGCTGTTGATCGAGCTTTAGCCGTCCCATACTTTTCACGCCAAACATCTTGCGATTAATCCATGAATAGTCTACACCCGGACAGCGTGTCATCAAATCTGCTACTGCCATATGGGTGAGCGCACCTGCATTGTCATACTGAAAACAACCCGTATCTGTGGCAATTCCCGTATAAAGACAAGTTGCCATAGAATCCGTCAGTACTACTTCCGGCAAAAACGCCAGCATTTGGCAAACGACCTGACATGCTGCCGCAGCTGTACCGTCTACATAACCTGCTGCTGCGAACTCTATATGTGAAGCATGATGATCAATACATAAATCCACATTCTTTCCATAGCATGATTCAATTTCTTTTCCTAAGAGTTTTGGATCTGCAACATCAATCGAAAGAATAAATTTCGGAGAAAAATCTTCTGATTCTTCCTTCGGCAGCATGAATGCGTAACGTGCCGGAATCGGATCATTGCAAATCACTTTTGCTCGTTTTCCCATTTGATGCAACATTTCTGCTAAAGCATATCCACCACCAATGCAATCGCCGTCAGGACTGCGGTGAATCAACACATAGACATCCTCACTCTGTTCCAAACGTCGTGCCGTTTCTTCTAAAGTCAGCCTTTGCACGTTGTTGTCACTCCTTTTTCGTATCTGTGTCCGCTATTTCGTCTGTTTCCGTCTCATCCGGCAAAAGTGCCTTCAATTTCCGATTGATTTCTGCACTATGCGCAATGGAGTCGTCGGCAATAAATCGCAAAATCGGTGATTTCCGAATTTTTAAGCGATGCAGCAGTTCTCGCCGAATAAAGCCAGCCGCACTGTCTAAACCCTTGCACGACTCCTTTGCCGCTTGTTTTCCAGAGAGACAGGACACATAAATCTTACACTCTGATAAATCTCGAGATAATTCTACTCGCACAATCGTCAGCATAGGGTCAATACGAGGATCTTTCAATTCCCGAAGAATAGCCGTTAATTCTCGCATCACGTCTTCTTCGGTTCGATTGATTTTATAATTAGGCAATCGTATTCTCCTTCTTTAACTTAGTCCCGATATTCTTCCATCACGAAAGCTTCGAAAATATCGCCTTCTTTAAAGTCACGGAACTTTTCTAGTGTAATGCCACACTCATAGCTCTCACCGACTTCTTTCACATCGTCTTTGAAACGCTTCAAGCTGGACATCTTATCTTCTGCTACCACAACACCGTCTCGTATGACACGAATTTCGCACTGTCTCGTCACCTTGCCATTTAATACATAGGCACCGGCTACTGCACCAATACTGGAAATCTTGTAAACCTGCCGTACCTCCACACGTCCCATCACAACCTCTCGATATTTCGGTGCAAGCATACCCTTCATTGCCGTTTCGATTTCTTCGATAGCGTCATAAATCACCCGATAGGTACGAATCTCCACCTTATCTCGTGCGGCTATTTCTTCTGCTGTTTGATCTGGGCGAACGTTAAAGCCAATAATAATTGCGTTCGATGCACTGGCAAGCATGACATCGCTTTCTTTGATACCACCAACACCGCCATGAATTACCCGAACTCGTACTTCGTCATTGGTCAATTTTTCCAGCGATTGTGTGACCGCTTCAACAGAACCTTGTACATCTGCCTTGACAATCAAAGACAATTCTTTCATCTCACCCTGTTTAATCTGACTAAACAAATTATCCAGAGTCACCTTCTGATACTCGTTGAACTTCGCCTGCTTCGCTTCGTGTTTCCGCTGTTCTACCAACTCTCTCGCCAGACGTTCATCTTCTACCGCATTGAATACATCGCCAGCTTCTGGCACATCTGCCAGACCTGTAATTTCTACCGATACAGACGGTCCCGCATCGTTAACCACTACACCCTTGTCGTTGGTCATCACACGAACGTGTCCCACTGCTGTGCCTGCAATAATCACATCTCCGGTATGCAGCGTGCCATTTTGTACAAGCAACGTTGCGATCGGACCTCGGCCCTTATCTAGACGTGCTTCAATTACTACGCCCTTTGCACAACGGTTCGAGTTCGCCTTGAGTTCACTGGTTTCTGCCACAAGCAGAATATTTTCCAACAGTTCATCAATGCCTTCACCGGTCTTTGCCGATACAGGAATGCAGATAATATCGCCACCCCATTCTTCACAAACCATGCCATATTTCGTCAGTTCTTCCTTAACACGATCCGGGTTTGCACCCTCTTTGTCCATTTTGTTGATGGCAACAATTACAGAAATACCCGCCGCTTTCGCATGGTTAATAGACTCTACTGTCTGCGGCATAATTCCATCATCTGCTGCGACAACGAGGATTGCAATATCCGTGATATTTGCACCTCTTGCACGCATTGCCGTAAACGCTTCATGCCCTGGGGTATCCAAAAACGTAATATCTTTCCCCTGATACTTCACTTGGTATGCACCGATATGCTGTGTGATACCGCCGGCTTCTCCCTCAGTAACGTGTGCATGACGAATCTTATCTAAAATAGAGGTTTTGCCGTGGTCAACGTGTCCCATTACTACTACAACCGGGCAGCGTTCTTCGGTATCCTTCGATGCATCATCTACATCAATCAAGCGTTCCTCAATGGTGACGATGACTTCATGTTCTACCTTTGCACCAAGTTCTTCAGCAACGAGAGATGCCGTATCAAAATCGATTTCCTCATTAATGGTCGCCATAATACCAAGCATCATCAGCTTCTTAATAACTTCTGTCGCTGTGACTTTCAGTCTTGTTGCCAGTTCACTCACTGTAATTTGATCTGGAATCATCACACGCAATTGTTGCTTTCTTGCCCGTTCCAGTTCAAGTCTGCGCAATTTATCCTGTTCCGTTTCTCGCTTGTTGGAATACCGCTGACGAGAACGCTGTGCAGACTTTTGGTTAATCTTCTGCTTCTTAGTGGAATATTTGTCGTTATTATACTTTCCGGCTGGTGCGATTTGTTCATACCGCTGATTATACTTATCCAAATCTACATATGACCCACGAGTATCGACAGTACGATGTTTTTCGGTAGTAATTTCCGAAGATGCCATCTCCGCTTGCATATGCATTCGCTGTCCATGGTCTTGTGCCTTTGCCGCTTGCTTCGGCTGCTTTGCCTTTCGCTCAGGAGCCTGTTTTTTCGGTTTTTCCACCTGGGACTTCGGCGTCTGCGCCTGAATTTTATCCGCCGTTGTAGACGGTGGCATTTGCGGTTTTCCACTCTGGGTATTCTGACCATTTCCGTTCAGTTTATTCTGTGCGTTCTGGCTGCTCGAACCGTTTTGCACACGACGACCATTACGTTCTCCGTTTTTTCGCTCCGAACGATTGCGATCCCGATTTCGATCCTTATCATGGTCACGCTCCTGGGATCGTTCTCCATTCCGCTGTCTTCTGTTCTCGCTGTTGTCACCATTACACTTTTTCGAACGACGTTTTTCATTTTTGTCCGTACAATTATTATTGTTTCGTTCCGTATTTTTTTCGTGACTGTCGTTCTTTTTCTCGTCGGCATTCTGATTTTGAAAGGGGTTCTGGCTTTTCTGCGACTTCTTCTCCGGGCGTTTTTGTTCCGCAGCGAAATATTTGTCGAAGCTTTCTACTTGTGCCGCCTGCGAATAATACTCCAGTGCCAAATTGATTTCCTCGGTGGTCAGTCCTGTTACACCTTTTTTCTTCATACCGTTTGCATCACGCTGCTGAAAAAATCCAATCAACTCCTGTGTCGAAATACGCAAATCTCTTGCCACATCACTCAACTTAATTTTCTTTGTTGTCATAGGCGAAAATCCTCCTTTTTGTTTTATCGCAATCTTTTGTGGTGCTGCTTCTTTAAAACGCCACAAAAATCGGATAGAAAATTACCTCTAAACTTATGTCATATGATAGACAGTCATTTCAAGCCATTATCATACATTACCATAATTATACCGTTTATTCTTCTGTCTGTGTCACTAATTCCTGAAATCGCCGAAAAAATCCATCGTCACATACTGCAATAACGCCACAAGCACGACCGATAACCCATCCCATTTCTTCTTTTGTAAAAGGAAGCTCTATACAGGGTACACCTTGTCGCCTACACTGAAAACGTGCTTCTTTTTTACTCTTTGATGCAGTATCCTGACACACCATCACACCGCTGACCTGACCTTGCTGCAAATGTTCTGTTACTGGTGCAAGTCCAAGCTGCAGTTTTCCAGCCTTACGACAAATTGTCAGAAGGCCTTGCAAGTTCTGTTTGCAGTGCATGACTCATCTCCTCGTACACATTGTCGGACACACAACATCCAAAGGATCGTTCAAAACGATGTCCTTTTTTTGCAGCGGCAAAACACGCTTCGTTCTTGCATAAATATGCGCCTCTTCCAGACTTCTTTCCAGTAAAGTCAAGCAAAATATTACCATCCGCTTCTTTTAATATCCGAATCAAATCTTTCTTCGGCTTCATCATCTGGCAGCCAACGCATAGCCGCATGGGCACTTTTTTTATTTTTTCTGCCACAATCTCACTCCTCCGATTCTGTTACAATCTCCGAAGAAATTGATGTTGCTTCTGTTTTTGACGCAGACGTATCCTTATCCGTCTGGATTTTCTCTTGCGCTGCTCCCTTGACTTCCGGATGGGGAATTTCAAATTCCGGTCGAATATCAATTTTAAAGCCGGTCAATTTTACGGCAAGCTTTGCGTTTTGCCCACGATTACCGATTGCTAGGGATAGCTGATTGTTCGGTACAACAACCGTACAGCTGCGATCATCAGCGGTATTGCTTAAAACGTCCACATGAATCACTTTCGCCGGTAATAATGCATTGGCAATAAATTCCTCTACTGATTCGCTGTAAGGAACGATGTCGATTTTTTCTCCATTTAATTCTTTCGATATAGCAAAAATACGACTGTTCTTCACACCGACACAAGCCCCCACTGCCTCTACGTTCGGGTTATTTGACCAAACTGCGACCTTTGACCGTGCACCCGCCTCTCTGGAAATCGACTTGATTTCTACAATGCCATCATAAATTTCTGGAATTTCTTTCTCAAACAACCGTGCTACCAGTTCTTTTCTCGCACGAGAAATCTTGATGATTGGTTTTTTCTGCTTGTTGGCAATCGCTGTAATATAAACCTTGATCATCTGCCCTTCTTTTAAATGCTCCCCGGGAATTTGTTCATTAGGAAACAGGTACAATTCTGTCGAATTATTATACTGTACAGTTATCGTACCGCCATCTTCCACTCGAACAACCTTTACCGTAATGTTGTCATTTTCCAAATCCTCAAATTCGCTGAGAATTCGCTCCCTCGTAATGTCTCGCAAATCGCCCTTGATGGATTGCTTTGCAGACTGTGCAGCAGCTCTGCCGAATTTGCTGATGTCCAAGCGTGTTTCAATAATGTCTCCCGGTTCTGTATCCGGCTGAATTTCCCTTGCTTCCGTCAGGTCAATTTCAGTTTCATTCAACGGATAATCCTCCACGACTGTTTGCGATAGATACATTTCAAAAATTTTCTGTTCCGGATCAATTTCTATACGAATATTTTCCTCGCTGTTGGGATACATTTTCTTTGCAGCTTTCAGCATAGCGGATTTTACCTTTTCAATCAGCAAATCCGGTTCTACAGCCACTTCACTTCCCAGCGAGGAAAGTGCATCAAAAAAACTGTTGTCCATTTATATTAACCTCCTAAAATTTTGCATCACAATATTCCATTTAAAAATCTACCTCGACATACCACCGAATATAAGAAAGTTCTTTCAAAGGCAAAGCAACGGTTCTACCTGATTCCGGCAGTTCCAAGATAATCTGCGTATCGTCAAACGATTGCAGCACACCAACCCACTCCTTTTTATTTTGAATTTTGAGAATCGCTCTCGCACGAACCGTCTTCCCAATAGACACCTCTAAGTGCCAAGGTTGATTTAGCTCTCGTTCCAAACCGGCGGAACCCACTTCTAATACATATGCCTGAGAAATCGGATCTGCCTTGTCAATGACTTCATTAATAGGATGTGTGAGATTTTCGCAATCTTCTATAGTCATTCCCTCAGGACGATCCGCAAAAATACGAAGATACCAATAAGCACCCTCTTTTTCAAAACTGACATCCCAAAGAGAATAACCCAAATCCTCTACAATCGGCTGAACCAAATCACGGACTGTACGTTCGGTACTTCCAAACTTTTTCATTTTCATAAGTAATGTCCTCCTGTAGTGGTCAAAAGCGTAAAATTGCCTTTAGCCTCAAAAAAAGACCAGTGTGAATTCCGGCCTTTCATTATTATATAAATATATTATATCACACCTTAAAAAAAAAATCAAGGGGTTTTTCAAAAAAAGTTGGAAAAACATACAAACGGTTCTGCAAAAGCCGTATATCAGGTGAACATCAAACAGTAACACACATTTTCAGCACAAGCCCAATTGCTTTTTAATAATTTATTCATGATATATATAATACTATGGTAATTATTCAATCATTATTTTCAAAAAAATACTTGACACTTAAAATATTTTATGGTATGATAATTTTAGGCTGCTTTCAAAGAAAAATATGGTTGACAAAGAAAAAGAAACCAAATTGCAAAGGGAATTGGGCGTGGATTTTTCAAAATCGTGAAGAGAAATGAAGTGAATATTATAAATGAATATTGCTATATGTAATGACGTGGAAATCATTGGAAAAGCATTAGAAAACATTCTCACAGAATTAGATCCCACATTGCAAATTTATCGTTTCACATCACCGAAGCAACTAATCATGACAATATCGGAAACACTGCCCATTGATGCCTTATTCATGGACATTTCATTGAAAAATATAACCCACGAAAATGCACCAAATGCGTCGACTCATTCAAAAGAAGCGACAGAAAAAAACGGAATCGATTATGCAAAAGAATTTTCAAAAGAACACCCAAATACGCTTTTTTTTATCATGAGTGGCTACTTAGAACAATACGTTTCACAAATATTTCTAAAATACAACGACCTAAAAATCAGCGGCATTTTACCAAAGCCATTCCAATACAACAACGTGAAAGGATTTTTGGAAAAGATTCGCAAAAAGAAATCCGGCGAGATGCTGGGAAATGAACCGCACTTGATGATCCGAGCAGTTGATCGCTCTACTTTTTGGATAAAAGTGGCAGACATTTGTTATGCATCCATTCAAAATCGTACCATTACAATCACTATGACGGATAAAAAAGTTTACATTTGTAACGGAACGCTCAATGCGCTGGAATCCAAGCTGCCAGATTATTTCTTGCGTTGCTCGCAGGATTATATCATCAATATGTCACGAGTAACTTTGGTGCGAGGAGGTTCTGCATATTTTCAAGAAGTTACAATTCCACTCACTCGTTATCATGGCAGCTCTGTTTCAGAAAAGCGTGCTATGATTTTGAAATCCATAGGAAGATGTCACCTAGATTCATAGAACAATTCCTTTCTAATGTCAGTATCTCCACCTTTGCCCCTTGTTTTTCATGCACGAAAAATTGAAATTAGGGGTTGAAAAATCGGAAAAGATATGCTATAATGATAAAAACAGGCGAAATTTATCGTCCATCATGAAATACATTTTTCTCATGCTTCCGAAAGAAAGGAGATTCTGATATGTCAGATTCCCATAAAAAAAGTCCGCACGAAATCGTTCGCCGCATTCGATTTGATCGTGTAGCGGTGGTTGCAATTCCACTCCTTCTCATCATTATTTTTATTATCGTTCTCTCTCTCCATAGCTGTGGCAACGATGGCGAAGAAAACGAAAATTCTGTAGATATTGCAACACCTGTTGCTGCCCTGGAATCTGACGATGCCGAAGACACACAGACGTCCGAAGAATCTACTGCCACAACAAAAGCCACAACAGCCACAACACAAACAGATGAATCATCAGCAACTGAAATGAATGAAAGCAGTGACAACAACAGTTCCGATTCTTCTAATGATGCTTCTGTCGATTCCTCCACAAGTGACGCCAATGGTTCTGATTCCAGCGTCAGCTCCGGCAGCACCGTAACAAATAGATCAGACGATTCTGATTCTTCTACAATTCTGACGCAGCAAATTTCTTTTGTAGGTTACGACGTAGACGTAAGCATCGGCGATTTGATTGTCATCAATAATAATACGGTCTATGACTTTACAGAGGACGAAGAAGATCTTCTCTATGTCTACCAAAATCGCAGTACTTCTTATCAAGTCAGTGACTGGGAAGTACGGCTAATGGCAGACACCATTGACGCTTTGAATACCATGATGGACGTTTATCAAAATGATACAGGCAATCGAAATTTTACAATCTTCAATGGCTATCGTACTTATGATCAACAAGATGACTACTATCATTATGGTGGCAGTAACACGCCAGCCGGCTATTCTGATTATCACAGTGCGAGAAGCTTTAACGTCAAAATTGAATTTGGCGACGGTACTTCAGACTATTACAACAGTACAAAATATCCGGATTATAGCTGGCTTTCCGATAATGCTGCAGATTACGGTTTTATTGTTCGGTATCCAGAAGATAAAACCGACTACACCGGCGAATCGGCTCGCACTTATACATTCCGCTATGTGGGGATTCCCCATGCGGTTTATATCACAGACAACGATTTATGCTTAGAAGAATACGTAACTCTCGTACAAGATTACACTTCTGAAAATCCGCTGGAAATTATTGCTGGCGGTATCAATTATCAGGTATTTTATGTTTCAGAAGCCAGTGCTTCCGGCAGCATCGCTGCACCGGGAACAAATTATACCATTTCCGGCAATAATATGGGCGGATATATCGTTACTTGCTGGTAACTTCGTTTTTCAATCATTCTACCAAAACAGAATCGATCGTGGAGATAATCTCACATGGTCGGTTCTGTTTTCTATTACAGGATTCCATCATTGAAGCTGTCTAGGTAAAATAAAAACAGAAAAAGACAATATTCATGCTTGACATCATTGTCCTTTTCTGCTATTTTTGAATCATTCTGAATTCTGCCATACTTTGCACAAGCAAAATCTTCTCCCTGTAATGTCATAGCACCGCATATGCCTTTAAATACAAAACAGCGCATTGTACCCTTGTTTTTTTATGTTGTTACTAGTATATCATATCCATCTCAATTTGTCAATTTATTATTTTTCAAAATAAGTTCTTTTTCATTTGTTTTCAAAAGTTTTCATATCGCAGCCATATTGATAAAACGGAATGCATAATTTCTCCCGATTGGTGCAAACTACCTTACAGGAGGTGGTTTCATTGCAAAATCATGAACAGAAAAATTATCATACGAAATCTCGATTTCGTGGATTTTACACAGCTCTAGGAATTAGCATGGTAATGATTGGTGCTGCGTGTTGGTACGCCTATGACCAAACAAGCAAAACACTAGAACAAAGCCTAGATTCTATCACGGAACAAATTGCTGTGGAAACAACAAAAACTTCTACGACCAACAATGTCATTTGGGAAGCAGTAACACAAACGACAACTGCAACGAAAGCTGTCGAAGAGGCAATCGCTATTTCGTCACAAACGACAGCTACTAAAGCAGAGGTACAAGCCGAATCAACCACAACCGTCACAACAGCTTCTGTCACCCACCAGGTTGTTCCCCCACTATCAGATTATCGGGTTCTCAACGAATTCAGCGGCGATGAGCTTGTAAAATCAGAAACAACCGGTACATGGCAAACGCACAACGGCACAGATCTTGCTTGTGCCATAGATGCAGATGTATATGCCATAGATGCAGGTACTGTAATTTCTGTCACCAACGATGCCCTTTGGGGATATACTGTCACTATCGACCATGACAACGGCGTCACCAGTCGCTATTGCGGTTTGAATGGCTCACTGGAAGTTCGAGAAGGCAATACGGTGCAAAGCGGTGAAAAAATCGGTATAGTAGGAGACACAGCAGATATTGAAAGCGCATTAGAAACGCATTTGCATATCGAGGTTGCAAAATCGGGACAGTATATCGACCCTTTGGATTATTTTGTATCGTAAGAATCGCCGAACCTCTCCAGGGGTTCGGTACATATTGCGTTTTAGACGCACCTTTTTTTCTGTTCCGGAATATACTGTGACAAATGGGAAGGAGGCATACACATGAAAATTGTGGTGGTAAAAAGTCCGAAACTGTTATCCGGTATCTTTCGGGTGATTTTCAAGATTCGAAAAGAATCGTCAGACGAGACATAATTTTGAAATGCCCTTTTGCAGAGAAGCGAAAGGGTATTTTTTTCTTGTTCCTCGCATAGATTGGGATAGCTTTTTTGGAAAGGAGTCTTTATACAATGAACATAGAAAAATCAGAAGTGCAATTACCTGCTTCAGAGCAGCCATCGGAATCTGTCAGTGACGATTCAATTGCCGCTGCAATCTCCCCTTCACCAGAACCCATTCACCTCTCCAACGATATCCCACAAAAAGTGGAACACACTGACGACGTGGTTCTGACCCAATGTATCCTGTGTATTCTGTTGGTGCTGTTGTGCATTCTACTCCACTGGCTAAAACCAGAGTGGCAATTCGCTTTCTTAGATACCTACCGCCAAGGACAAGATGCCCCGCCAATTTCTTGGCTAAATCAATTTTTACAATCCGTCCAGGCATGGATTACGCCGTGATTTGTTTTTCTCTGCGCTCTGTGACCTTTCTACTGGATTTCAGCTTTTTCTTCGCTGCTGCGCTGACGGCAATTTTAGCAGGCACACACTTTTTTTTACTGCTTTTTTGTGCAGCACTGCTCCACGAACTGGGGCATCTTCTATTGATTTTCATATGCGGTCATTCAATACGATACGTACATTTCAGCAGTGCCGGCATTCTCATACGACCGATACGGTGTTACGACGCTTACTGGAAGGATTTGCTTATTTCTGCTGCCGGACCTGCTGTCAACCTAGCACTTGGCACATGGGCATATCTTTGGAATATGCCCACATTTGCAGCAGTGCATCTTGCTCTGGGATTATTTAATCTTTTGCCCTATTCCCACTTAGATGGTGGCAGTATCATTCATGCTATTTGCGGAATGCTCAACCGTTCGAACAGCAGCTGTCTTTGGATACAAAAAAACATCAGTATGTTTTATACACTGACGCTTTTGGGATTTCTGTATTTTTTCTCCATTCGGAACATATCTCTAATGGGAATGCTGCTCTATCTGCAAGCACTCGAATTTTTCGATAAATAATTATTCGTTCTCTTGCAATTCTTGGAAAAATGTGAAATAATCTTCCCGCTTTTCTTTTGTAAACGTAATTGCAGTCCGTGGATGCTGGTTTAAGTAACCTGTCAGAAGATACTGAATATCATATCCCCAGACAACACCCTCGTTTTTCAACTTCTGCATATCTTCTTGTAAGAAATGCAGCACTGGCTTAATGTCATATTTCGGATTCTTTAAGAAACCAAGCAATAACTCCATTGCACAGTTTCCAGCACCTCTGCCCATAGCAGACATTGTGGCATCCAAGTAGCTAACGCCCATCATGCAGCATTCCGTCGTGTTGGCAAAAGCAAGCTGTTGGTTATTATGGGCATGAATACCAACTTGTTTGCCGTATTTTTCCGCAGCTTCCAGATAGCTCTGTGCCAGCTGACGGATTTGCAGAGGATACAGACTGCCATAACTGTCTACTAAGTAGATAACATCTACACTAGAATGACCAAGCATATCCAGTGCCTCCGCCAATTCGGATTCCTTTGCCTTGGATACTGCCATAATGTTTACCGTAGTATGATAACCCTTTTTGGCACAGGTTTCAATCATCTCAATGGCAGCAGGAATCGTGTTAATATAAGTCGCAATCCGTACCACATCCAAAATACTGTCCGCCTTGTCGGGCAAATCTCTCGCAACGTTGGCACGTCCCACATCTGCCATAACTGCAAGCTGCATTTTGGGATCTAAAATATCCTCCAGCACCTCCCGAATTTGCGCCTCATGGCAAAACTTCCACTTGCCAAATTTGGATTCATCGAACAAATCCGGATCTGCCAAATAACCAATTTCCATTACGTCCACACCGGCATGAAGATTCGTTCGATATAAATTCCGAACAAACTCATCTGTAAATTCAAAATTGTTAACCAATCCGCCATCACGGATTGTCGCATCTAATACTTTTATATCAGGGCGATAAGAAATCATAGTACCCTTGATTCGTTCACTCATATAATTTTCCTCACTTTCGATACTTCCTGTCATGCACAAGCGCCTTTTTCGAGCAAACAGCTCAACATCATTTTAAATATGCACAATATGCACAATGCTTTTTTATTATAACAAATTTCGATTATTTTTGCAAGTGCTTTTTTCATGTTTTTTTCTTCATTGTACGTTTTGGTAGATTTGACAATTGTAAAGCCGTTTTTTTATAGAAAATATACAATAAAAACGCTTTTCGACAGAATCCCTCTATCGAAAAGCATAAAAAATTCGAGAATTTTAAAAATTATATCTTCTGAAACAGGCTCACCTGTTCTAATGCGGACATGGCACAATCATAACCCTTGTTCCCTGCCTTTGTGCCGGCACGCTCTACCGCTTGCTCAATTGTATCCGTAGTCAAGACCCCGAACAGCACCGGAATGCCTGTATCCAGACCCACTTGTGCAATGCCCTTTGAGACTTCGGAACAAACGTAATCATAATGACTCGTTGCTCCACGAATTACAGCACCGACACAAATGATAGCATCATATTTGCCGGACAGGGCAAGTTTTTTTGCCGTAAGAGGAATTTCAAATGCCCCTGGTACCCATGCCAACGTAATATCATCTGCACTGGTTCCATGACGAAGCAGACAATCCTCTGCACCACCTACAAGCTTGATGGTAATAAATTCATTAAATCGAGAAGCGACAATTGCAACCTTTATGCCCTTGCCCTCATACATACCTTCTAAAACATTCATTGGAAAACCTCCGTTTTTCGATAATAGTTTTATCATACCACATTATCTTTAACAGAAAACGAAATTATCATGAATTTTCAACGTAACATCTCATTTTCTAACTTCTCACAGCGCATACTTCTTGTCTCACTAGCATAAAGATAACCTATGACAACACCGTATCATGCCATTGAGCGATTTTCAACGGTGTCTCTATAGTTTTGAAATGAAAAGGAGTGCTGTATATGCAAAGCCAAATCGGACTCAGTACAAAACAGGCGGAAAGTCGTCTACGGCAGGATGGTGAAAACGAATTGGCGGAAGCGACGAAAATGCATCCGTTTCGATTGTTTTTTGGGCAATTCCGAGATGTTATGGTACTAATTCTACTAGCTGCCACTGGTGTTTCTGCACTGCTCGGAGAAATTACAGACACCATTACCATTATTCTTATTGTTCTCCTCAACGCCATTTTGGGATTTGTACAGGAGTTTCGCACGGAACAAACATTAGAGGCACTTCGAAATTTGACTGCACCTACCGCCAAAGTCTATCGAAGTGGAAAGTGGAAGACAATCCCAGCGAGAGAACTGGTACGAGGAGACATGATTCGACTCGATGCTGGCGACCAAGTTCCTGCGGATGCTGTCTTGGTGACCGCTGCACAGCTTTCCGTCAACGAATCCATTCTCACGGGTGAATCTGAATCAGTGGAAAAAATTGCTGTGGAGAACGCTGAAAACAATAATTTTGATAAAATGTCAAATGCACTGCATAATCCTCATTTGATTTATGCCGGAACTGCGGTACTCCGTGGAAACGGTGATGCTGTTATTATTGCCACTGGTGTTCACACACAGATGGGAAAAATCTCTGCCTTGGCGTCTGCGTCGCAGTGTTTCTCGCCGGTATCCTCCGAGGCGAACCGTTTTTCGATATGCTAATGACCGGCATTACCATTGCCATTGCCGCCATTCCAGAGGGACTGCCGGCAACGGTTACAATCGCCCTAGCATTGGCGGTCAGTCGCATGATGAAACATGGAGCATTGGTCAACCGTCTACATAGTGTGGAAACACTGGGCTGTGCAAGCGTCATCTGTTCTGACAAAACCGGAACCATCATGGAAAATCGTATGACAGTTACACATATTTCCACTGGCGGAGAATCATTCGCTGTCACTGGAACAGGATTGCAAATTGCAGGCGGATTTCAACAAAACGGTGTTGCAGTCAATCCCACTGCAAAATCAGTACTGCGAGAACTTCTCATTTGTGGAACACTTTGCAGTATAGCAGAAATTCACATGGAGCAGCCTGCCAAATCTCAGCGAAACCGCAGCTGCCGCACCGATTCCGGCAGCTGGACTGCCACCGGCGATCCCACAGAAGTGGCAATTCTTGTTGCCGCAGAAAAAGGAGGCATTTCTCGTGAACGCCTTTTGCGACAACATCCCGTACAATCGATAGAACCATTTGACAGCGAAACCTGTCGAATGTCCGTTACCGTTGCCAACGGCAGTGAAAATATCACATATTGGAAAGGGGCAGCGGATCAAATTCTATCCCTTTGCCATTTTACATATACAGGAGAAAAAATTGTCCCCCTGACAGTGTCCCATCAGAAGGAAATTCAGTCACAGATGCTGAACTATTCCGATCAAGCACTGCGTGTTCTAGCGTTCGCTAAGCAGGAACAGAACGGCGACGGGATATTTCTCGGTCTTGTTGGTATGCTGGATCCACCTCGTGCTGCTGCAAAAGCTGCCATTCGTACCTGTGCAAAAGCACATATTCGTACCATAATGATTACAGGCGATCACAAAAACACTGCCGTTGCCATTGCTAAGCAAGCCGGTCTGCTTCGTGGAAAAAAGGCAATGACCGGTGATGAATTAGACGCACATACCGATACACAGCTTGATGCCTGTCTGGATGAATACACGGTCTTTGCAAGAGTAAATCCTGCCAATAAACAACGTCTCATAAAAGCCTATCGCAGAAAGGGCGAAATTGTTGCCATGACCGGCGACGGGGTCAATGATGCGCCTGCTTTAAAATAGGCAGACGTGGGCGTCGCCATAGGAAAAAGCGGAACAGATGTTGCAAGACAAGCCGCAGATGTCATCTTAACCGACGACAATTTTGCCACACTGGTCGATGCAGTCGAACAGGGACGCTGCGTCTATGCCAATATCCGAAAATTTGTACAATATCTGCTCTCCTGCAATATCGGCGAAGTGTTGACAATGTTTCTGGGCATTCTCATGGGAATGCCAGTAGTACTTCTGCCAACACAGCTTCTCCTCGTCAACCTGGTGACGGACGGTTTACCCGCCATTGCACTGGGTCTGGAGCCGCCGGAACCTGAGGCAATGGAACAATCGCCACGAAAACCGGACGAAAGTTTCTTTTCCGATGGACTGATGGGACGAATTTTCTTTCGTGGAATACTCATCGGCATTTGCACCTTAGGCACATTTTCTACCGTTCTCTGCATGGAAGGCAGCTTAGCCGCTGCAAGAACAGCCACTCTATGTACGCTCATTCTGTCACAGTTGATACACGTCTTTGAATGCAAATCAGAAAAACGCACATTATTTTCCGTACCCTATGGAAATAACCTTTGGCTCATCAGTGCAGCTCTGATTTCTCTGGGAATTCTTGTAACGTGTATATACATACCCATATTACAGACAATTTTCACCCCGGTATTTTTATCGAAAATGCAGCTTTGCATCGCAGTTGGCTTTTCTCTCATTGTTCCAATTTTTTCTGGAATTTTCGGATGGCTGCAACGGAAATAAGAATGCAGCATTACGCAAATACCGTACAATATGACAACGCACACTGTACGGTATTTATGTTTTATGATTCTGTCACAATGCCGTCTTCATCAATAGAAATACCATATGCAGAAGATAAGCTCTCCATATTACGGTAAAATGTATTCTGCTCATCTGTCGTGTCGTAATAGATAACCTGACAATTGGTCTGTACCGCTGGAATCAGCTGCAACTCCACATCAAAATCATCTGTTGTACCCGAAATGTGCAGTTCTGCCAGCATCGTATCCATTGTCTTTCCATTAAACCAATAATTCCCCATAGAATAGAGGATCGGCTTTCCCTTATAAAATTCTATACCCTGTAAACAGTGAGTATGATCGCCGATAACCGCATCCGCACCACATTCGATAAGTTCACGACCAGTTTCGGTCTGATATTCCTCTTGATAAGTCACACTTTCTACGCCCCAGTGCATATAAACGACTACATAATCCGCATTGGCAGCCGCTTCTTTCGTTTGTTCATATAATAAGTCGTTACTCTCCGCCGTACGGAATACGCCCGGGGGATCCTCTGTCGCGCCTTTGGTTTGTTCTACCCACTCAATCCGTGTACTTGAAAGGAATGCTACTGTAAATCCATCCAGTTCGTAATAATATATTGCGGATGCCTCTTCCAAATTTTCTCCTGCTCCCACATAGGGTATTCCGGCATTTTGCAGTGTGTTCAACGTGTCCAGCAACGCTTCTTCACCATAATCATAAGTATGGTTATTCGCCAGTGACACGATGTCTACACCCAGATCCTGCAATACGCTTACATTTTCCAGATCGCCACGAAAGGTATAAGGTTTTCCTGATTGTGCCGTACCACATGTGGAATATTGAAATTCATTGTTGATAAAGCAAATATCCGCTGAGCGCATATGATCTACCAAAATAGAATCGATACACTTAGTAATATCTCGATCCTGGCTAATCCAATAAGCCGTTGTACGTGCATCGTCTGCTACACTAATATCACTGGAAAAACAAAGGGTATAATCAAATACGACTGCTTCTGTAGTTGTTACCACTGCGGTAGTCTGTTCCACCGCCACAGTGGTAGTATTCGCCGATGCATCTCCTGTCGCTGCTCCACTACCACTCGTAGCCGCACTGTACGTCTCCACTGTATTTGGATCTAACTGTGCAATTGCATAAATGCCGAATCCTAACACACAGAAAATTAAGACCAGTACAACGATAATGCCAATCAGATAAAATCGATTGCTTCGCAATCCATAGGCATATCCACCCGATCGACTGCGCTTATCATAGAAAAGATCATATCTGGTATCATCATCGTAATCTTCATAATCGCTATAATCGTCGCCATAATCATTGTACTCTTCATATTCTTCATAGTCATCGTAACCATCATCGTCGTACGCCTGCTGATTCGATTGCTTTATATTAAAACGTCTTGTATCATAAATACCATCCTCCTCATAGTCGTCGTAATTACGATAACGTGAATCTTGATTTCGTTTCGATCTATCGTCATTATATATTTTCATTCGTTTTTCTATTCCTTTCTTTTTTATCAATCATTCGGATAAAGATAAAGTAGTACATCGATTTCTACCATAAAGTATTCCACGCAATCTGAAGGCGTCAGCGTACCATCTTCTTGAACAAAAGCAATATCAAAATACACAGTATAAACAGCATCAACGGTAATATCGTCTGCAAAACTATTTAGAAACGCTGCAATATCTTCACTTTCCAAATCCATTTCTACTACAAGCAATTCAGCAATCTGATAGGTCTTATAGTCTACCGAATAAAAACCCGTTCCATCCGTATAACAAGCGAAATAATCTTCTAAATATTCCTGATCATCTCCCACCATATATTCCGGCGATATAACAACAGACTGCGCCAGTTCCAAATCATTTTGCAAACGTGCCGTAGACTCTGAAGTCACCAGATAATTCGCAACTTGATCCACCGATCCTGCATTTACAGAATTTTCCGGCGTTCCACTGGAAACTACTGGTGCTTCTGTAGATTCCGTCTCTGCCGTCATTTCTATTGCTGCCTCATCTGCTTCATCATCCGTATTGTCATCTGTGCGTTTTACGAAATATGCCACCACAAAAAAACGCCACTGCCATTATAATCAGTGTCAAGAGAATCATCACCGCAATGCGAAATCCTTTTCCGCTGCCTCCGGTCGACTTGGCGTGCGTTTCGGTTGTCTCCGTCCTTGGAACAACGTAGGGCTGCACTTTTGTGCCACATTTCAAACAGAACTTTGCCCCCGGTTTTTGTTCGGCACCACATTTTTTACAATACATAGCCGTACAATTCCTCCCTACCAATCAGAATTAAAAATGATACACGCTCTATACATGACCATTTTTATTTTACAACAAATTCCCTTTCATGTCAAGAGACATATATAAAAAAAGAAAAATAAAATTGCCAAAAAAAGACCTCTCTCATCACAATCTTTTTCCATAATAAAAGCCTTATACAGCTTTCTGCATAAGACTTTTGTTTCGATTCGTCGGCTTTATCCCATCGTCTGGTACTTTTTCTTCACAGCACTGACCTTTGTCATCTCTGCCCGATCTGTTGGATACCATCCTTTCGCCTGTATCTTGTCATACAGCGTACTCTGCATACGCAATGACTCATCCAGCGCATGAGAAAATGTCTGGTGAACCTGATTGGTACTGGACTCAATCGTTCCGTGCATATACAAATCACACACGCCCTTTTCCAGCAGCAATACGCCTTCCATCAGCTGCTTATCATCCATGTTCATTCACTCCCTTCGTTAATCCTGCAACAGTCCATAAAAATGCTGGAACATTTGCCGGTGCTGATTTGCCATCTGCAAAACACACTGCTTCAGCTCTGCATCCTAAATTTGTGAGGCGGCATTGTGACATTGGGTCTGAAAATACTGTTCATGTCCCAAGGCGTCCTCTACATACAAGAGTTCTTTACTTGTCATGTTTGCTTCCCTCCAATCGCTTTTTGAGACGAAACGATTCCGCTCGTTCCATCTGCTGCCTTTATTTTGCACCGCCGTACGAATTTTATACGGCAAAATTACAATGATTTCAAGGTGCTTTTTCATTGAAAACTACATGATTTCGGGGAAATCTTCTCTTTTCTTAGGGTTGCTTTTTTCGGAAGAATGTGCTATAATGCTTTCAGACATTATTTTATAATCAAAACCAAAAGGAGTTCATCATTATGCAAATCCTCCATACCAGTCCAAGTGCGGATGGATTTTCTATGCCGGCAGAATTTGAACCGCATCAGGGCTGTTTAATGATATGGCCTGAACGTACAGACTCATGGCGATGTGGCGGCTGGCCGGCACGAAATGCTTTTGTACAAATCGCATCTGCCATTGCCATGTCTGAATGTCTCACCGTATTGGTAAGCTGTGCCCAATATGAAACGGCTCGCACCATGCTTCCACCAAATGTGAGACTGATAGAAATGTCCACCGATGATGCTTGGGCAAGGGACACTTGTCCGACCTTTTTGCGCAGTCGTGATAAAAAAACCATTCGTGGCGTAGACTGGGGCTTTAACGCTTGGGGGGGATTGGAAGATGGACTTTATTTTCCATGGGATCTGGACAACCATGTGGCACGAAAAGTATGCGATTTATTTCAAATAGACACATACGATTGCCGTGACTTTATTCTGGAAGGTGGCAGCATTCACAGCAATGGTGCCGGAACGATTATAACAACGAAAAGCTGCCTTTGCAGCAAAGGACGAAATTCAGATCTGACGCAAGCCGAAATTGAGGACAAGCTGTGCGACTACCTAGGCGCAAAAAAAGTCTTATGGCTGCCCCGAGGTATTGTAAATGACGAAACAAATGAGCACGTGGACAATATTTGCGCATTCACAGCACCAGACCAAGTGGTTCTGGCATGGACAGACAATACAGATGATCCACAGTATCCTTTATCCAAAGCCTGTGAGGAGTATCTCTCGCAACAGACAGATGCACTAGGACGAAACATTCAAGTTATCCGTCTGCCCATACCGTCGAAGCCAATATGCATCACAGATGCAGAGTGTAAACAACTGAATCTTTGGAATGGTATGCTTACTCGAACGCCCGGGGAACGACTTGCTGCATCTTATGTAAATTTTTATATTACAAACGACAGTGTTCTAGTTCCTCAATTTGACGATCCGATGGATGAAACAGCCTGTTCTATCTTAAAGCGTGCCTTTCCATCCAGAAAAATCGTCCCCATTCCGGCTAGAGAAATTTTGCTGGGTGGTGGTAATATTCACTGTATCACACAACAAATTCCGCAAACTTCATAAGGAGTGATTTTTATGCGTTCTATCAAAGCCGCCGTGGTGCAAATGGCTTGTTCACCGAATCCAGAACAAAATCGTATTGTTGCCGAATCATTGGTGCGAAACGCCGCTGCACAAGGTGCAAATGTCATTTTGTTACCAGAGCTGTTTGAAACGCCCTATTTTTGTCAGGAAAGACGATATGCATCCTATCAATTGGCAATGTCTGTCTATGAAAATCCTGCCGTTGTACAATTTCAACAGGTTGCAAAGGACCTAGATGTTGTATTGCCGATCAGCTTTTACGAGCGAGACGGGCTTTCACTGTATAATTCCGTTGCAATAATCGATGCAGACGGAACAATTTTAGGCGTCTATCGCAAAACACACATTCCAGATGATCACTTTTATCAGGAAAAATTTTATTTCACTCCCAGCAACACCGGCTTTCAAGTGTGGAAAACAAAATTTTGTCGCATTGGCGTTGGAATTTGTTGGGACCAATGGTTCCCAGAAGCAGCGAGGTGTATGGCACTCATGGGAGCAGAGCTGTTGCTGTACCCAACAGCAATCGGATCAGAACCAATTCTTGACGTGGACAGCGCAGCTCATTGGCAGCGTTGTATGCAAGGACACAGCGCAGCAAATCTGATGCCGGTACTGGCTGCCAATCGGGTTGGCATAGAATGCATCCTGCCAGATGAAGAAAACAATCAGCAGGCTTCCGCACTAAATTTCTATGGCTCGTCCTTTATCACCGATGGTACGGGCGAGATTTTACAGCAGCTAAACCAAGAGGAAACCGACATTCTGATTCAGGAATACGACCTAGAAAAGCTTGAACAGGATCGACTCTCTTGGGGCGTCTTTCGGGATAGACGACCAGAACAATACACTCAAATCTGCCATTAAATCATGGCGTCAAATTCACAAGAAAACGTGTTGTACTGTTGTTCAAAAAAGGAATGACGTTCCAATTGAATTTTATGCAAAACGCCAAAATTCTCAAAAATCCCCAAATTATCAGCAAAAAAGCGTTAACATCTCTTTATATGTTCGATATAATAAAAACAATTATGATAAATCGGTGACAAATAGAAACAAATAAAAATAAAAACACAAAAATATTGTCGTGATTCACTTATCAGGAAGAACAAAAAGAATAAATTACGCAAAAAAGATAAAACGATAACAAGCGGCAAAAAAATTGGGGCTGAAAATCCGAAGATGATGGTGTGCGAGGTCGTTCATGATTTTGCATGGTGTCATTTAAATCATATAAAATATCTGAAAGGACGTGAATCCCTTGTCGCACCGCTTACAAAAACTGCTGCTCGCTGCAGCCGGAAGCATTTTCATTACGCTGACTTTTAGTACACTGTCTGCTTCCGCCGCAGAGGATAGCACAGAAGTACTCGAAACTACAACGTTAAATCGATTTGTTGTATCGGATGGTGGAAATCGAGTTCTGGTTGGCAGCGTGTCTTCTGATGCTGTTACACAGGCAGGTTGGTATGTTACAGATGACGGCAGCATATATTATTATTACGAAGACGGAACTTATGCGCAAGAAGAAACTATTTTAGCAGATGGCTATACTTATGTATTCTCTACAGATGGCGTACTGGAAACCGGCTGGCAAACAGTAGATAGAAAGCGCTATTATTATAACACAGAAGTTGGTACACCCATGTTTGGATGGCTAACCTATCTGAATCAGTCATATTATGTAGATGAAAATGAAGGAAAACTAATAGGTGAATAGGAAATCGACGGCACTCGCTATAGTTTTGACAATTATGGCTGTGTGCAAATCGGCTTGATACGCTATTCAGATGGCGTTCTCTATTATTATGATGACGATTTGAATGTTGTGACTGGCTAGATAGAAGAAAATGGTTTAACCTACTATATGACGGAGAATGGTGCAGTAACTGGATTGCAAATTATCGACGACAATACATATTACTTTGATACAGACGGCAGTATGTACTGTGGTTGGCAATTCATCAACGATAATTGGTATTTTTTCGGTACTGACGGCACAATGCAAACTGGTTGGGTCAACGTTGACAACAAAACATATTATTTTGATGCAGATGGTATCATGCAAAGCGGCTGGCTCACCATTGACGGCAGCAAGTATTATTTTGATGATAACGGTGAAATGCAAACTGGACTCGTCACCATCGATGGTGATATCTATTTCTTCGGTACAGATGGTATCATGCAAACAGGCTGGATTTCTGTAAACGATAACAAATATTACTTTGGTTCAGATGGTGTCGCACAAACTGGGTGGGTTGAAATGAGTGGCAATACCTATTATTTCAATACAAGCGGTGAAATGCAGACCGGTTGGGTAACAATTAGTGGCAATACTTATTACTTTAGAACAAGTGGCATCATGCAAAGTGGCTGGATTACGGTTAGTGGCTGTACATATTATTTGAATACAAATGGTGTTATGCAGACCGGTTGGCTTACGCTGGATGGTAATACCTATTATTTTAACGCAAGCGGCGTCATGCAAACTGGAATGAAAGTCATTGACAGTGCACAATATTATTTCAATGCAAGCGGTGTTATGCAGACCGGTTGGATTACAATTAGTGGTACATCTTATTATTTTGATACAACTACCGGAGAATTGACAAATACTGGACACGCAGCCGTACAACTGGACGTGCCGGATTATAAACAGTTCGATTCCCAATGGGCAAATACAACCATTACCTATTCTACAATTGGCAAGGTTGGCTGTCTGGCAACAAGTATTGCAATGAAATATTCCTACGAAACCGGAACCAGTACAACGCCGGACAAGATCCTGTCATTATTGACCTTCAGTGGCGATAGTCTCCAGTGGGTTTCCTTTACAAATTTGGGATATACCATGGAACAGCCGGGAACGTCTGTGACACAATCCGTGATGCAGACAATTTATACACAGCTTTCAGAAGGAACACCGGTTATCGTCGGTGCAAAGACCTCCAGTGGCGGTCAACACTGGATTGTTGTTACCGGTTATACTGGTTCTACCGGCTCCTCTTTTTCCACATCTAACTTTGTGATCAATGATCCTGGCTTCAGCTCAAGAACAACATTGAGCGAATATTTGGCTGTATATCCAAAATTATACATGATTGTTTATTAGATCGAACAGTTCCTCATGGAAAACAGTTTCCGTGGGGAATTATGATTTCTACTATTTTTGGCTTGACAAAAACAACGACACTGCCTGCACCCTGGCAGTGCCGTCTTTTCTTTTCACAGATGTTTTGTAGATAAAATGTAAATCTTGCGAAAAAGCACTTGACAACAGCAAAAAAACGTGTATAATAAAATTATTGTTGTATCAAAAACGAACATCGGTGTAGGCGACGTTATGTTTCCTCCCGATCAGCGCTGAAAAACGGAAGCGTATGCGTTTTGATTTTATTTATTTCAACGAATGTCGAGTATTTTTTTTTGACTTTCTATAGAGGGCGTTTGTACAAAGATGTATATTATTTTCATACAATCCTATAAGAGGTTTTATATATTTTGTGCATTTTTTATGGAAATTTTTTCATATTCTTTTTCCTTTGGAAGAGTTGGATTCTAACCTCTAAATAAGATCATTCATGATGCCCTAAAAGTAACTCGGATTTTAGGAAACTTTCGATATGTTTCTCCTGTGTCATTTGGAATTCAAACACAGGTGTTTCATGGTAATCGTTTGTAAAAACTCTGAGCTACAGCCGATTGCGGAAATCGTTCTGCATTCGAAAAACATGAAAATTGAATAAAAGACGCATATGCCTCCACAGTCGCAGTTATGTTATAGAAACCAGATTATAAGGTTTCGGGATAGACAAAATTATAAACTGTCACAAGGAGGTTGTGCACATGAAGTGGCCAATCACATTAGTACTATGTTTGGTTGCTTTGTTGGTCGGTGCCGGAATTGCAGGGTTTATCTGCTATCGAAAGGGCGTACAAAAAGGAATCGAGCAGCGGAAGCAACAGGCAGAAGCTACCATTAGTTCAGCTGAAAAAGAGGCCAGTCGCATTCTGGAAGATGCCAAAAGTAAGGCAGAAACGCAAAAAAAGAATGCACTCATAGAGGCAAAAGATGAAATTTTTAAGCTTCGCTCTGATGCAGACAAGGAAATCAAAGACCGACGAAATGAAATTAGTCGGCAAGAGCGTCGCATCCAACAAAAAGAAGAAAATCTGGACAAAAAAACCGACAACCTGGAACGTCGGGAAGACAAAATCAAAACAAAGCTTCGCCATGCGGATGAAAAATTAGCAGAAGCAGAGGCTGTCAAAGATAGCCAGATGCAAGAACTGGAACGGATTTCCGGCTTGACACAGGATCAGGCAAAGGACTATATCCTACAGCTTCTGGATAATGAATTGAACCATGAAAAGGCTATGAAGATTTCTTCGTATGAACAGCAGTTGAAAGATACCTGCGAGGAAAAGGCACGCAGCTATGTCTCTCTGGCGATTGCCAAATGTGCGGCAGATCAGGTGCAGGAAACAGCAGTTTCTGTTGTGCCGCTGTCGAATGATGAGATGAAAGGACGCATCATCGGTCGTGAGGGTCGAAATATTCGTACCCTTGAAATACTCACTGGCGTAGACATTATCATTGACGATACACCTGAAGTAATTACACTCTCTTGCTTCGACCACGTACGACGTGAAGTCGCTCGTATTGCACTGGAAAAACTTATCGCTGACGGCAGAATTCATCCGACAAAAATTGAAGAAATGGTAGAAAAAGCACGTCACGAGGTGGAACACCGAATTCGTCAAGAGGGCGAACGTGCCGTACTCGAAACAAATGTACATGGGTTGAACAACGAGCTAATCAAGCTTTTGGGACGGCTCTATTTCCGTACTAGCTATCACCAGAACGTATTGGCACACTCCATCGAAGTATCGAAACTCTCAGGTGTGTTGGCTTCGGAATTGGGCGTAGATGCGAATCTCGCACGCCGTGCAGGACTGCTCCATGATATTGGAAAAGCGTTGACTGCTGAAATTGAAGGATCCCACGTACAAATTGGCGTGGATGTCTGCCGCAAATATCATGAATCCGATGAAGTCATTCATGCGATTGAAGCGCACCACAATGAC
Organism: Ruminococcus sp.; assembly: GCA_021201755.1. Taxonomy (GTDB): domain Bacteria; phylum Bacillota; class Clostridia; order Oscillospirales; family Ruminococcaceae; genus Ruminococcus_C. Next base: position 71,550 of record JAJQEI010000018.1, read on the forward strand.
GTAGAACCCAAAACTGCTGTCGCTTGTATCGTACAAGCCGCCGATGCTATCTCTGCTGCAAGACCTGCGGCGAGAAGTGAAAACTATGAAAATTATATCAAACGACTCCAGAAGTTAGAAAATATCTGTGCTTCTTATGACGGCATCGATAAATGTTATGCATTACAAGCCGGACGTGAAATTCATGTCATGGTTGTGCCGGAAGCAATGGGCGATGAAAAAATGGTTCTGGTAGCAAGACAAATTGCAAAACAAATCGAAGCGGAAATGGAATACCCGGGACAAATTAAAATTAATTTGATTCGAGAAAGCCGTGTCGTAGATTACGCAAAATAACACTTTTGAAAATTGCGCACGCACAGCGGACATAAATGATAATGACAGGTACGGAAAAATCTGTATCTGTTTTTTATCGTACAGAAAGGAGTTGTCATTAAGGTTATGCAGACAGTTCTGCAAAACCTCATCTTTAGTTTGAACGCAATAATACCGATTTTTTTGATGATGGTACTCGGTTGGTTTGTCCGTAAGTGGAATTTATTGGATGATCACAGTGTGGGTAAACTCAATCAATTCACGTTCCGTGTACTTCTACCGGCACTGCTGTTTATGGATTTGTCCACTGCCGACTTTCAGTCTGTGTGGGATACGAAATTTGTCTTATTCTGCTTTATCGCAACCTGCCTCAGTATTGGAATTGCCGTTTGCTTTTCTTTGTTCCACAAAGAAAAAACAGAACGTGGTGAAATCATACAGGCATCCTATCGGAGCAGTGCAGCGATTTTGGGAATTGCATTCGTCAATAATATATATGGAGAAGCAACAATGGCGGCACTGATGATTGTGGGGACAGTACCACTGTACAACGTGTTTGCTGTTATTGCACTAGAAGTCACAGCTCCCAGAACCGAACACAATACCAATCGAAAAAAGCTTGCACTACAAACACTTTTGGAAGTGGTTACAAATCCCATTATCTTGGGGATTGTCGCAGGAATTCTATGGTCTGTTCTCAAAATTCCGCAGCCGGTAATTCTCTCGAAATCCGTATCCTATCTGGGAAATATGGCGACGCCTCTCTCTTTAATTGCACTGGGTGCTTCCTTTCATTGGCGTGCAGCGAAAGAGAAATTTCCTGTTGTAGTTGAAATTTCCGTCCTAAAACTTATTGCATTCTGTGGTGTGTTCCTACCCGCTGCTATCTGGCTGGGATTCCGAAATGAAGAACTGACTGCAATTCTGGTTATGTTGGGCAGTGCTACCACCGGAAGCTGCTTTGTCATGGCGAAAAATACCCATCATGAAGGAGCAATTACCGCCTTCGCTATTATGGTCACCACCTTACTCAGTGCACTCACCTTGACTGCATGGCTGTTTCTGCTGCGTACTTTAGGATATGTGTAAAAAAATGTTTTGTTGTGTTGTAATATCCAAAAAGACAAGAAAAAGCAACATAGTATCAAAGTACCGTGTTGCTTTTTGATTTTAAAAATCACATCGTTCCCCTGCATCGGAATCGTCTACAATCGCAAACGCATCGGAATTATATGCGATTTGTTTCTTCATAAAATATTGGCGCAGTGCCGCCTTAACGGCACGTTCTGCCAGAACTGCACAATGCTTTTTATCGTCTGGCAATCCGCCTAGTGCATCGTTAATTTCTGCCGCTGTAAGTAACGCCGCACGCTCCCACGTTTGATGTTCCAGAAGCACGGTTGCCATAGAACTTGCTGCAATCGATGTGGCACAACCTAAAGTTTCAAAACTTGCTGCCTGAACTCTGCCGCCTTCGATCCTGAGATAAATCTTTACCACATCGCCACATCCGTCATCACCAATTTCACCGATCGCATCTACATCATCTATGGCACCGACATTACATGGATTCATAAAATGATCCATGACGACTTCGTTATATCTCATAACTTCTCTTTTCTTCTTGCAGTTCTGTCCAAACAGGAGACATTTTCCGCAATTTTTCAACTGCTTCTGGAATTACCTTCAGCAAATAATCTACATCCTCCGCCGTGTTGTCCTCAGACAAAGTCAATCGCAGCGCACCACGTGCCAAAAATGTCGATCTGCCTATAGCGGATAGTACATGACTCGGATCCAAAGAACCGGAGGTACACGCTGAACCGGCAGATGCACATATTCCCTGATTATCCAGCATAATCAACAGCGATTCTCCATCGATTCCCTCAAAGCAAAAATGCACATTTCCGGGAAGCCGGTATATGCAATCACCATTTAAAACACTATGTAGAATTTGAGACAACCCTTGAATCAGTTTATCACGAAGATTTGTTAAATATGCCGTATTTTGTTCCATGTGACTACAACATTCCTGTAACACCGCAGCCATTCCCACAATTCCCGAAAGGTTTTCTGTTCCGGCACGACGTCCTCGCTCCTGTGCACCACTGTGGATTATACTAGAAATCGGTACACCTTTTTTTGCATAAAGTACGCCTACGCCCTTTGGACCATGAAATTTATGTGCAGAAAGCGATAGCATATCAATTGACATTTTCTCTACATCAACCAGAATATGCCCAACCGCCTGAACAGCGTCCGTATGAAAAACAACACCTTTTTTCCGGCATACTGCACCTATTTCTGCAATCGGTTCTATCGTTCCAATTTCATTGTTGGCGAGCATGACACTGACCAAGCACGTATCGGATCGGATTGCATTCGCCACCATTTCCGCTGTAATCCGTCCATTTTCGGGAACGTCGAGATATGTGATATCGAATCCCTCTTTTTCCAGCTGCTGAAGTGTATGAAGAATCGCATAGTGTTCTATTGCAGTCGTAATAATATGTCGTTTTCCATGCAACGCTCCGTACTGCGTAGCCGAACGCAAAGCCTGGTTATCCGCCTCACTTCCGCCGGAAGTGAAATAAATCTCTCTCGGTGAAGCGTGCAGACAATTCGCAACCTACTCCCGTGCCTTCATCAATTGCTCTGAAGCCGCCTGCCCCAAATGATGCACACTGGACGGATTCCCATAAGTTTCCAGCAATATCGACAGCATGGCGTTAATTGCCACTGTACTGGGTTTTGTCGTTCCGGCATTATCCGCATAAACTTCTCTCAAATTTCACGCCCTCTTTTATTCATCATCGGATGTCGGTGCAATCAAACGAAAATAAGAATCGATATTTCCATCATATGGCACCTCCGCACCACTGACATTCAAATAAGAAAAAGAATACTGTCGATCGCCATACGTTTCATCTGTACAGTTTACAACAAGCTGTTCAATAGAAATCGGCGTATCATCCATCTCACCAACAACACGTACACGAAAAGCCGCACAACCATTAATGGTCAGATCTTCCCACTCCGTAATTGTAACGGATGTCAGATATTCCTCCAGTGCCGCTTGTTCCGTATCCGCAGTAATCGCTGCAAATTCTTCATCCGTATCCGCCGCTTCTTGTACAATCAATGAAATCGTATCACCGCTGGAATCGGCAGATTCAAACATTACTTCATTATCCGTAATCACACCGTCAGATGCTCCGGTACTTGGAACCCAATCCGCTGGAATATCAATTTCACAAAGATAATCCGTTCCTGTATAGGTAACCATTTCGTTATCGGGATTAGTGTCTTCTACAGAGCTTTCTTCTTCGTAAAACCCGTTGATGTGATTCGAACTGTCACTAGAAGTTTCATCATCATCAGAATCGGAAGCGTCCTCATCCGAAGATTCCGCATTAGAATCAGAAGCCGCATCATCCTTAGATGTGCTATCAGATGCACTGTCAGATACACTGGAATCGGTGGAATCATCGCTTTCAAAAGAATCCTGTTTTCCACATCCTGCCAAAAGGCAGAGGAAAGCTAAGAAAATAGAGAGCATTCGTTTTTGGATATGCATTTTTTACACCTCATTTATTTGTTATGACATCTCTTCTGGTATCATTTCAGATATCTTTCCATTATAACTCTATTATAGCAAACTCTACAGAAAAAAGCAAGCTATTTTTTATTTTTCAGTCTTAATCCCCCATCAGCTGCGGACGATTCAAAATTTGCATAAACTCGTCCCCAGTTATCGTCTCATGTTCATAGAGATATTTTGCAATTTCGTGCAGCTTATTGATATTCCCTTTTAACAGTTCCATTGCACGATTATATTGTTCGTGAATCATATCTGCCACTTTTTTATCAATTTTCGTCTGGGTTTCCATAGAACAGCTCAGGCTGCTGTCACCACCAAGATATTGGTTTTGCATCGATTCCATTGCTACCATGCCAAACTCATCACTCATGCCATAACGACTCACCATTGACCGTGCCAGCTTTGTCGCCTGTTCAATATCGTTTGACGCACCCGTTGTGATTTCGTGAAAAATCAATTCTTCTGCCGCTCTTCCACCGGTCAGCGTAGCAATTTTATTTTCCAGCTCCGTACGAGTCATCAAAAACTTTTCATCCTCATCTACTTGCATCGTATAACCCAATGTACCAGATGTTCTCGGAATGATTGTGATTTTTTGCACCGGTGCCGACTGGGATTGCAGTGCTGCTACCATAGCATGACCCACCTCATGATAGGAGACCGTTAGCTTCTCCTTGTTAGAAAGAACACGGTTCTTCTTTTGATAGCCCGCAATCACGACCTCTACACTTTCCATCAGATCTTCCTGATTCGCTGCCCGCCGTCCCATACGCACTGCACGAAGTGCAGCCTCGTTAATCACATTTGCCAGATCTGCGCCAGATACGCCAGCCGCCGTTCTCGCAACCGCTGCAAAGTCCACGTTGCCTGCAAGCTTAATTTTCTTTGCGTGTACTTTTAAAATATCGATTCTGCCCTGCAAATCCGGCAAATCCACCAGAATGCGCCGATCGAACCGACCAGGTCGCAGCAACGCAGGATCCAGCGATTCCGGACGGTTTGTCGCAGCTAAAATAACAACGCCTTTCGATCCGTCAAAGCCATCCATTTCAGTAAGAAGCTGATTCAATGTCTGCTCCCGTTCATCATTACCGCCAAATTGTCCGCCGTCACGCTTTTTCCCAATGGTATCGATTTCATCAATAAAGACAATACAGGGTGCTTTTTCGTTGGCTTGCTTGAATAAATCACGAACCTTTGCGGCACCCATGCCCACAAACATTTCTACAAATTCTGAACCAGAAATCGAAAAAAATGGTACATCCGCCTCACCAGCAACCGCCTTTGCCAAAAGGGTTTTTCCTGTTCCGGGAGATCCGACAAGCAGTGCGCCTTTCGGCATAGAAGCACCAATTTCTTTATAGCGTTCCGGCTTGTGCAGATAGTCAACAATCTCTGCCAAAAGTTCTTTTGCTTCTTCTTCGCCTGCCACATCCTGAAATTTAATGCCTGCGGTAGATTTCACATAGACCTTTGCATTGCTCTTTCCCATACCGAACATCATAGATCCGCTGCCACCGCCCATATGTTCTGTCATTCTCCGTGAAAAAATTCGGAAGACCGCAATGATTAAGACAATCGGCAGAACATAACTAATTATGATGTATAACAATGTACTCGACGAACTGCTTTCAATTTCCGCCGTAAATTCCGCACCGGAGGCGTAAAGCCGTTCCGTCAGTCCTTCGTCTTCTATGACATTCGTAGTATAATAGTTTCCGTCTTTATCTGTGAATGTAATTTCACTGGAACCAATAGAAACCTGATCGATTTCCTGATTTTCTGTCATGCTGATAAATGTGTCGTAGGTCACTTCTGTGGTCTGCTGTGAGAACATTCTCGAAAAAACAAATAGCTGCAACAGCAAGAAAACGCCCAGCGCAATTAGCCAAAACTTCACATATGATTTTCTAGGTTTGTTTTGCTCTTCCATCATAAAACTCCTTATCTGCGTTCCGTATCTGCGTTCCGTTATTGGATTTTGGAAATGGTTTGTCACTTATTTGATTTCATATCATAACATATAATTTTGTCGAACGTGAGCAAGCTATGTGAAAGTTTGATGATAGTACTGCAATTGAAGTATGAAACGGATATTTTTCTATTTTATAGAATACACTAAGAAAGATTGGGAAAGAAAAAAATATCAAAACAGAAGCAAAAAAATAATTCATCGATTTATAGACAAAAAACGTTGAAAAAGAAAGAAAAGTATACTTTACAAATCTCGAAAACTATGCTATAATAAAAAAAGTATACTTTTTAGGAGGTATGTTATGTTTTTTCCCGAAACTGAGTCAGAAATGCTAGATTTTACTGAAGAAAACGATGTAAAATTTATCCGTATGACATTTTGTGATACATTTGGAAATATGCGGAATATTGCGATTATGCCACGAGAACTCCATCGTGCTATCACTTGTGGGATTCCATTCAACGCCACAGGATTAATGGAAGAAACCCATCAGAATCTGTTGCTCAAACCGGATTCGTCCACACTTTCGTTCCTGCCGTGGCGTCCGCAATCCGGACGTGTCGTGCGTTTTTTCTGTACCATTCACTGCATGGATGGTACGCCGTACGAAGGCGATTTGCGTCAAAATCTACGCAATACCATGCGGCAAATTCAAAAAGATGGTTATGAATGCAACATGGGAACACGGTGCGAGTTCTATCTGTTCCAGACGGATATGGACGGGAACCCGACACGCATTCCCTGCGATCAGGGTGGTTATCTGGACGTTGCACCTCTGGATCAATGTGAGAACACACGCCGTGAAATCTGTCTGTCCCTCGATGAAATGGGGTTAAACCCAACGACATCCTGCCACAAACATGGTCCCGGTCAAAACGAGATTAATTTTGCCTGCAGTAATCCTCTGACCGCAGCGGACAATATGATACATTACAAAACCGTTGTCAAGACCATCGCCGCACAAAATGGTTTCTATGCATCCTTTATGCCAAAGCCATTCCCCGATTGCAGCGGCAGCGCACTTAAAATCATCATGGACATAAAAAAAGACGGAAAGAGTATTTTTGGCGAAAGCCATGAATTCATCACGCCGGAGGGACGCTCTTTCATTGCAGGAATTTTAGGTAGAGTACGAGAGTTCACCATGTTTTCTAACCCTACTGTCAATTCCTATGAGCGATTCGGTCTTCGTGCCGCCCCCAGCCACATCAACTGGTCAGAAGAAAATCGAATTCCTCTGATACAGCTGCTCTATGCGCCTGGGAGAGAAACTTCTATCGAATTCCGTTCTGCGGATGCTTATTGCAATCCTTATATCACATTCCAGATGCTGCTCAGCGCAGGCATGGCGGGAATCCGAAATCATGAGGAATTGACGGACACCATGAACGCTGCCTCCGGTGACGACGACTTGCCCACACTGCCAAGGTCGCTGCAGGAATCCATTACACTGGCGCAAAACAGCCGATTTGTACAAAACGTTTTACCGAAAAGCATTGTCCGCAATTTCTCTGCCGCTATGCAAAAAGAGGTAGAGGCGTATCATGCCGCTGGGGATGCACAGGAATTCTGTTTTGAACGGTATTTCTGAAATCCCTATCGCAAATCTCAAAACAGGAGGGGAAAGCGGTGTATTCAGAACGTGTCCTGATTATATCCGGCTCTGATAAAGGGCTGGACGGCGTTGCCAGTTTCTTAAAAGCCAGTGGTTGTCGAACAGTTGTGACAATCTTTAGCGGTAGTGAAGCAAGGCGGACGATCCAATACAACGATTACGAGCTGATCATCATCAATACGCCATTAAAGGACGAGTTCGGTCATCAGCTTGCATTAAAACTCAGTGAAACAACCTGCTCCGGAATTATTCTCATATGCAAAGCGGATATGGCAGAAGAAATGGGCAATCGAACGATTGATTACGGAATTTCCGTAATTTCGAAGCCATTGAACAAAAATCTGTTTCTACAAGACATCCGCACGAGCATCGGCTTTCATCAGCGACTATTCACCTTACACCGTGAGAATCATAAGCTCCGCACAAAGCTGGAAGAAACACGCTATATTTCTCAAGCGAAATTCTTACTCATTGTCAACCAAGATATGTCCGAGGAATCCGCTCATCGTTACATCGAAAAAACTGCTATGGACACTAGGCGTACACGCAAAGAAGTGGCGCAGGAAATCATTGATAAATACAAATAACATAAAATAACATATAACAAAAGCTGCCGTATTATTGTCAAAATGATGATGCGACAGCTTTTTCTGGCATGATTAGCATCATCGCTGCATATACTAACTTCAGAATACTTGATTCCATTTTTAATAACGGAGTTAATGGATATGTGTGGAATTACTGGAATGATACATTGGGAACAAGATGTAACGAAACAGCAGGTTCTCTTACGGCAAATGCAAAAATCTCTGCAAAAGAGAGGCCCTGATCAGGAGGGTATCTTTTTATCAGGACACTGCGGCATGGCACACACGTCTGGCAGTCATCGACGTGGAACACGGCAAACAGCCAATGGAAACAACACAACATGGAGAAACTTATACCATTGTTTATAATGGAGAACTATACAATACGCCGGAGATTCGCTCGCAGCTTCTACAAGCGAATATTGCACTGCAAACCCACTGCGATACAGAAGTGATTTTAAACGCCTATGCCCTTTGGGGAAGGAATTGCGTACAGAAGCTAAATGGTATTTTTGCGTTCGCCATCTGGGAGCATACAAAAAAACGCTTGTTTCTGGCAAGAGACCGTATTGGCGTGAAACCACTTTTCTTTGCAGAAATTCCAAAAGGTCTGGTATTTGGCTCAGAAATCAAAGCTTTATTAAAGCATCCGGCTGTTCCCCACGAAATCGACGCAAACGGCATTGCAGAAATCCTCTTGATGGGACCGGGACGCACACCGGGATACGGTGTTTTTCGTACTATACGGGAGGTGAAACCAGCACACTGTAGCTATTATACGAAAGACGGACTGTTGCTCTCCCCGTATTGGTCGCTTCACGCAGCAGAACACAAGGATAATTTTGCACAAACTGCTGAAAAAGTCCGTTTTTTAGTATCAGATTCTGTGAAACGGCAGCTGGTTTCTGACGTACCCATCGGGACGTTTCTCTCCGGCGGACTGGATTCAAGCCTTTTATCCTCGCTGGCGTGTCAGGAATTGCAGCGCAAGCACGAAACACTACAGATATTTTCCGTAGATTATCAGGATAACAATCGCTATTTTCAGAAAAGCCGCTTCCAGCCAACGAATGATACCGGCTTTATTCATAGCATGGAACGCTATCTGGGGTGCATCCATCACTGGACGGTATTGGATACACCCATGCTAGCAGCGGCACTCTATGACGCCATGATAGCAAGAGATTTGCCAGGTATGGTAGACGTAGATAGTTCGCTTTTGTTATTCTGCCGAGAAATCCGAAAGCATGTCATAGTTGCACTTTCCGGTGAATGTGCAGACGAATTGTTCGGTGGCTACCCCTGGTATCGGGACGCAGATATACGCAAAAAGAACGGCTTTCTCTGGGCGCAAAGTATTGATTATCGCATACAATTTCTAAAGCCGGAATTGGCGGAATTATTGGACGGACATGAATATGTACAAAATGCCTATAACAAAACAATCGCCGCAGCAGAAAAACTGGACGGCGAATCACCATTGGAATCTCGTATGCGGGAAATGATGCGGCTGAATTTCGACTGGTTTATGCAAACGCTGCTGGATCGGAAAGACCGCATGAGTATGTACAGTGCGTTAGAAGTTCGTGTCCCGTTTTGCGATTATCGCATTGCAGAATATCTGTACAACGTACCATGGGAATATAAAGACTGGGACGGCTACGAAAAGGGACTGCTCCGTACAGCTATGCAGGATTATCTGCCAGCGGAAGTGTTGTGGCGTAAGAAAAGCCCCTACCCAAAAACACACAATCCAAGCTATTTAAAAACGGTATCCCAAATGTTGGCAGAGGTGATGGCAGATAAAAATGCACCCGTTTTCCAGATCATACGCCGTGATATACTGGAACGACTTCTTACAAATCCAGAATCGGTGCAATGGTATGGACAGTTGATGACACGACCACAAATTATCGCCTATTTTGTCCAGGTGAATCTGTGGATGAAAGAATATGATGTGAAAATTCGGGTTTAGGAGGCATAGTTTGTACCGTGAAGCAAAGGCAGGATTTGTTGCTTTTGCTTCTTTTTTTCAACGTTTATATACAATACTATAAAGCATTGTATATAAACTATCATCCCTTATCTTTCTTTTTAAGTATATTTTAAGGTTTCAAAACAATGGCAAGCATTCCAGCTGAAATACCAAGTTTTTTCAAAATCTATTGGAACAGATTGACAAATGTAAAAAATATGGTATAATATTTTTAGAAATAGAAAGGGGGGATTCTAAAATGCACAAAAAGCGAATTCTATCTTTTTTTGAAAGGACTGATTTTATGAAAAAAACATGGGTTTCTGCCCTTTGCGTTTTGTCCTGCATGGCGATCTTTCCATTTTCCGCCTTTGCAGAAGAAGTGGAAATTGACCCACAGACAAAAGAGGCAATGACTGCATCCGCTGATGCCATGCTCCGTACGCTGTCCTATGGCACTTCCTATTCTGTAAATGATGTCGAATCACAAAATATTGATACTTCTTACAATCTGGAGGATGCTTATACGGTTACAATGCTGGAAAGCTATCCTGCAACTACCTATGCGAAAACCGGCGATTTTTCTCAGGTACTGACAGAAGAAACGGAAATTTTTCTTCCCTATTCCGGTGGAGACATGGTCTTTGATGCAGATGGGGAACTGCTCTATCTCTCTATGAATACAGTACCGACACTGCAGACAGACGAGGTAGACGCCATGATTACATTTGACTTATCCGGACAAACCGTTACAGATATCACTTATACCTACTCAGAACTGTATGGTGCGACGTTTGTCTATATCCAGACAACAACAGGCGAATATATCATTCCATATTTGCATATCGCAGGATTGGAAACCGATATTCCGACAGCAGTTTATGACCTGTCCGACTTTATGTCGGCAATGGATGCAACATTCGGCGAGTCTTTCTATCAGAATAGCGACGAAATTTATTACGGCAATGGCGTTGTGATGAAAGATGAATCTGCTTCGGCTTTTTATGCATTAACGCCGGTTGTGGCTGAAGAAGCCGTATCAATTTCCGCTGATGCAAAAACCTTTTCTTGGTTCATTCCTTGTGGCTTTGCCATCCTAGCAATTATTACTTTCAGCTGTATTACTCTGGGTAAAAAATATATGAAAACTTCAACCACAAGTGTGTAAAATACAAAAATCCTCGCTTTCTGGTGAAAACGCCTGTCCCCTCCCAGAAGCTGACCGGCTGCACCACGTTTTCAAACGTGATGCAGCTTTTTATTTTTCACTCCATTGACAACCCCTTTTCGATATGCTATAATTAAACTGAATTATCTGATTGGAAAGGAAATTATCTCATGCAAAAAAAATATCATTTCGAAACTCGACAGGTGCATATTGGTCAGGAGTCTCCGGATCCTGCGACAGATGCCCGTGCGGTTCCGATTTATGCCACAACTTCTTATGTGTTTAAGGACTCCGCACAGGCGGCAGGTCGCTTTGGATTGACAGAATCCGGAAATATTTATACACGCCTGATGAATCCTACCAACGACGTATTCGAAAAGCGAATCGCCGACCTAGAAAATGGTGCGGCTGCTTTGGCAACGGCAAGCGGTTCTGCCGCTATCGATTATGCCATTCGGAATATTGCCTGCGCCGGCGACCACATCGTCGCTTCTCAAACCCTGTACGGTGGTACATTCAACCTGTTTCTGAACACCTACAAGGAAATCGGTATCGACGTTTCTTTTGTCGATGCCCATAATCTCCAGATGGTAGCAGATGCTATTCGTCCGAACACCAAAGCGGTTTATGTGGAATCTCTGGGAAATCCAAATTCAGACGTGGTGAATATGGACGCAATCGCTGAAATTGCCCACAAAAACGGTATCCCGTTAATCGTAGACAATACTTTCGCTACTCCCTATCTCTTCCGCCCCATTGATCACGGTGCTGATATCGTGGTACACTCCGCCACAAAGTTTATTGGCGGTCATGGAACAGTCATGGGCGGTGTCGTAATAGACAGCGGTCACTTCGACTGGACACAAAATGATAAGTTTCCCGGACTCAGTCAACCGAACCCCTCCTATCACGGTATTGTGTTCGCAGAGGCTTGCGGCAACATTGCCTACATTATGAAGCTGCGTACAACACTTATGCGAGATACAGGCGCAACATTATCCCCGTTCCATTCATTCTTATTGCTGCAAGGACTGGAAACGCTGTCGCTTCGTGTAGAACGACACGTTGAAAATGCACTAAAGGTCGTTGATTTCTTAAAAAATCATCCACAGGTAAAAGCCGTTCACCATCCTGCTCTGGCAACCGGCAGAGAAAAAGAATTGTATGATACCTATTATCCGAATGGGGGCGCATCGATTTTTACATTTGAGCTGAACGGTACAAAAGAACAAGCACAGAAATTCACGGAATCACTGGAACTATTCTCGCTTTTGGCAAACGTTGCAGACGTAAAGTCCCTGGTGATTCATCCCGCATCCACAACCCATTCTCAGATGGCGGAGGATAAATTACTTGCCGCAGGTATATCGCCAATGACGGTACGGCTCTCCATTGGAACGGAACACATCGACGATATTCTCGCCGATCTGGAACATGGATTTGATGCGGTAAAATAATGCGATAATTTTAAAAATATTTTTCATGATTACACCGTAGAGGTTAGAATTGGAAAAGTTCTGACCTCTACATTATTTTGAATTTTGAAAGAGGCACACAATGCAAAAAACGGCACTCGTCACCGGCGCATCCCGTGGTATCGGACACGCTGTGGCAAAATTACTGTTATCGGAACATTACCGAGTGATGGGGATTTCACGTACGCTGCCAATGAATCTTCCGGATCTAATCCCACTGTCAGCAGATTTATCCGATTTAGAACAGCTGCCTCAAGTAGCTGACGAAGTTCTGAATGCACTGGGACACATCGATGTTCTGGTACATAATGCAGGCATTTCCTGTCACGGTTTGTTTCAGGAAATTCCGGAAAAGAAACTGCAAAAATTGTATGCACTGAATCTGGCTGCGCCAATTCAATTGACAAGGCTCTTGTTGCCCTCTATGTTACAGCGGCATAAAGGCAATATTATTTGCATATCTTCCATATGGGGAGAAACAGGCGCATCTTGCGAAGTAGACTATTCTGTCACAAAGGGAGGACTGATTGCGTTTGTGAAAGGACTGGCAAAAGAAGTCGGTCTCTCCGGAATTCGTGTCAACGCTGTATCTCCCGGGACAATCTGCACGGATATGATGATACCGCTGGGTGCAGAAACGCTGAAAACATTAACAGACGAAACCGCCCTTGGCAGACTCGGCACAGCGATGGACGTGGCACAGCTCGTGTCGTTTCTGGCTTCGGATCAATCTGATTATATAACTGGACAAAATATTTCCATAAACGGAGGCGTAATTTAGGAATAGTGACAAATTTTTGACTTTTTCCCTAAAAATTGTGTGATAGTTATATGAAAAGCCTTGCAAAATCCCTCGAATTGTGGTATAGTGGTATATGTGGTATATTTAATATTATTAAGTTTAATTTAAGATGATATATATATATATATTACAATATATACTGGTAATTTATCGTAATTTTATGGATTCAGGTGATGATTAAAAAATGAATGAAACGAAACACCAGGGAAGCCACTTTTCCGGATTACGTGCGTGGTTTTTCAGCGTCCACGAAAAATGCTCACACAATACGCTGCGCTATCCCATGACAGGAAGACTGCTCCTTTTCTTTTACCCGATCTTTATCGTCTGCATGACGGAGCTGAATCAGTATAAATATCCAAGCAAGCTGATTCTCTTTATCGCAGAGCATCCGTTGATTATACTGTTCGATATCATCATTGCGGCATTGATTTATATCGGATTGCTACTGCTGTTCAAATCCGGCTGGCTGTCTGCGCTGATTCAGAGCGTAATCTATATGGCACTGAGCATCACGGAATTATTCAAATATAATACAAACGGCAACCACCTCATCATGACAGATATGAAACTGGCACGCAGTCTGAAAAGTCTCACGGCATTCGCCTATATCAAAATTACGCCGAGACTGATCTTATACGTGGGTATCTGCCTTCTTTATCTGGTCGCACTGTTCTGGTTCAATCCACGCCTTAAGCGGCGTCTCAAGCTGCGGATTCGTCTTGCACTGGGTCTCGCCTGTCTGATTGCCTGCGTAATGGTTATAATGGTTCCTACCGTTTCCAACCCGGTTTATGCACTATTTCAAGTAGACACATCCGCCGCAAAAAACATTTTTATTCTCAATGAAAAATTTGAAAACAACGGATTTCTAGCGTTTTTTATGCAGACCGGCTCAGAAAATCTCTCGAATCAGCTGGAAGAACCGGAAGATTATAAAGAAGACAGCGACAGTGCCGTCGAACAGTATCTAGCGGAGGACGTAGAAGAACATGACTTTGAAAGTAGCGTCATGCCAAATGTCATTGAAATTATGTCCGAATCTTTTGCAGATTTCCGCATTTTTGAAGACGAATTAGAAGAACTGGGATATACAGACCTAGATCAGTATTATACTGAATTCGACGAGGCAATTTCAGAGGGATGGTCCGGTACGATGATTGTACCAACCTATGCTAGTTATACCGTCCAGACGGAGTTTGAACTGTTGTTCGGTTTGCCGGTAAAGTCCATCGGCGACCCGAATATGCCCCAGAGATCCCTTCTGAAACGGGAACAGCCGACAATTGTCTCTTATTATAAAAGTTGGGGATATACAACCGCATATATACATCCATACCTGAGCAGCTTCTACAGTCGAAAAAGCATCTATGGACGCTTCAGCTTTGACACCATGATTTTTGAAGACGACTTTACGGTTCCGATAGAAATGTATGGCGACTATATCGATGACAACATAGTTTATAATCAGATTGAAGCACTCATCGATTCCAGCAGCGAACCACTCTATCTACATGCCACGACAATGCAAAATCATCAACCCTATACCGACGGCGATAGCGAGGACGAGTTTGTTAACTATCTGGAACACATTCAACATTCCACGGACGGTCTAGCAGATTTTCTGGATCGACTGAACGAAATCGATGAACCCACCATTGTTCTGTTTGTGGGCGATCATTTCCCGTCCCTCCGTGGTGACGACAGTATTTACAATCAGTTAAATATCATCAGTGAAAACTGCAGTATCCTCTACGAACAGACCTATATCATCTGGAGCAACTATGACTTGGACACCAGCAGCCTGTCTGACGAGGCAGTTTCAATATTCTATACGCCCTATCTCATTATGGATCTAATTGATGCACCACGGGATTCCTTCACACAGGCGATGATGGACGAAATAACTGTAGAGCCCGTCTATTCCACCGATTATATCCCCACACAGGAGTCCAACACGATGCTAGATACATTGACATATGACCGCATTTTCGGCAGCATTGTATCTTCCAATGCATTGGCAGAATTATACGGAGATTAAGATTCTATCACCACCACTGACTAAAAGACCGAAAGGAGTGCTTTTATGAAACCCATTACCATCAGCTCATTGGGGACGGCTGAAACCACCGTAGACGAGGGAAAGCTTGCGAAGACAGTGAAGAGCGGTTCGCTGCCTGTTTTCGCAACGCCCATGATGGTGGCTCTGATGGAAGAAGCCGCCTGCGACGCCATGACTCCCTTTCTGGAGGAGGATGAGACAACAGTCGGCACGAAGTTGGAATTGTATCATCAGGCGGCAATGCCTTGTGGCATGACGGTTCGGGCAACTGCGGAAATCACCGGTGTCTGTGGGAGAGAGATTATCTTTCACATCACTGCAAGAGATGATGCGAGAGAAATTGGCAGCTGCAATCACCACCGTTTTCTCGTACAGTCGGAATGCTTTTTATCAAAAGCAGAAGCACGCCGCCCACAGGAGGAACGTCTTTGAAAAAAATTACCAGCTTTACGATAAACCACGATTATTTGAAAAGAGGGATGTACATTTTCTGCATAGACGGGGATGTCATCATCTATGATTTTCGTATGAAAGTGCCGAACAATCCGGAACAAGATTATCTTGCGGACGACGCTTTACACACCCTAGAACATCTGTTCGTCACCTATGTTCGGAACATGACGTATTCCGACGATATTGTTTATGTAGGTCCTATGGGATGCCGTACCGGTTTCTATTTTCTAACGAGAGACCGTATTTCTGGCAGCGATGCCATTTGTCTTGTACAGGATACTCTGCACTTCATCATAGACTTTACGGGAGAAATTTCCGGCTCAAAGCGACAGAAATGTGGAAATTATCTTGCCCACAATTTGGATGGCGCAAAAAAATCGCACAGGAAATGCTGCCGGTTATGGAAGCATGGACATCGGAACAACTGCACTATCCAAAAGAAGTACAGGGAATACAAGATTAAATCTCTATAAAATAATACCTGTAATTACTTCGTTACAATCGGCGATAAAAGTCGTCTGGTATGGCGTGTTCCTTGCGTTATGCCTATAATCTAAAAAATCAATATGATAACAAAACTGCTGACAATCCAATTTTCCTTTGTCGGCAGTTTTATTTTAGCTATTATGCGTAATTCTCCGCTTTTGTGGAAAATGGAGAAGATAAAAACGAAATTTTATTCATTTTCATCCATACAATGAAGACAAAAAATTTATTTTATTACCACAGAAAATCAGAGAGAATCTTCTCCGAATCCGATTATACCCTGAGTCTATAATA
>JAJQEI010000009.1 GCA_021201755.1 Ruminococcus sp.
GAAAAATGCTGCGCAAATGAAACGCAGCATTTTTGGATTGAGTAGTAAATTGAGTAGTAATATAAATAGGATAGGTAAGTCACCAATGGTTGTTGAAGATTAAATAAACCCTTCTTCTCGAAATTCATCTTCATTGGTGTACAGGGCATAGCCTGTTTTCATTTTAGAAAACCCCCAATGCTCATACAATCCAATCCATTTAGGATGGGTGTACAAGATTACATTGCAACCTATCACTTGTTCAAGCAGCGCATCGAGCAATCGTTTTTCAAGACCTTGCCCGCAATATGCTTCTGCCAATGCCAGATTGTAGATTGCTGCCTGACTGATGCCATCCGATAAAGCACGTCCTGTTCCAATAAGCTTGTCGTTCTCGAAAAGAAATGCAACCGCATAGCTGTGCGAAAAAATTTTTTGTTGCGTTTCGGCATTTTCGTTGCTCAGTCCCCAAAAAGAGAGCAACTGCGCAACTGCATGAAAGTCGATGCCGTCCGTTGTTGTTCGAATGGAAATTGCCATTTGTGATATACCTCCGGGATAGTTTGTTATATATTGTATTCAATGTTGTCCACGTGTCCGCCCAAATTGAGAATATCCAATATTTGAGAACGATATACCTAAAATGTATTCTGTGCTCTTGCACGAGGTCGTGGCAAGTCGATGTCGATGACTGCTTCTACTTTGGATGGACGAGCTGCCATAACGACAACTCTGTCAGACATATATATAGCCTCGTCCACATCATGTGTCACCATAATCATCGTCATGTGATGCTTTTCCCATATTTCCAAGATTTCATCCTGTAAATTCATTCTAGTAAATGCGTCTAGTGCGCCAAGCGGTTTGTCCAAAAGCAATACCTTGGGATGACCAACTAACGCTCTTGCCAGCGATGCACGCTGATTCATACCACCGGACAATTGATGCGGATAAGACTTTTCAAAGCCGGTCAATCCCACTAAATCAATATACTCCTGTACGTCCTTTTTTGCATTTTTTGTAGATATGTCGTGCCTTCAGACCAAATGCAATGTTTTTCTCTACCGTAAGCCATGGGAATAAGTTAGACCCTTGAAACGCAAACCCACGGTCACTTCCAGGCTTTTTTATTTCCGTATTATCGAGAAAGATTTTGCCGTCACTCGGTGCATCAAGTCCGCCGATTAAACGCAATAGCGTGGATTTTCCACATTCTGAAGGACCAATCAAACTTACAAATGTACCGGGTTCGATATCCAGTGTAAAGTCGTTGAGTGCCACTACATTCTCTTGTGTGGGATCTTGGTTTACAAATTCTTTTTTGACATTTTGAATCGAAATTTGTCCTACCATTTGATGACTCCTTTCTGCCATACCAATACCTTGTCACGCACCCTAAAAATCAATGTTAGAATCAGGGAACACATTACCGCAATGAGAATCAGCCCGGCATAGACACCATCGTACATCATTACTTGTTTTTGTCAGTTGATATACCATCCAATACCGCTTGAATTTCCGTTCATCTCTACTGCCATCAGTGTGGCAAACGAGGAGACTGTGCCATAAAATATGCCAAGGAAAATACTCAGCATAGCACTGGGAATCGCAACGTGTACCACTTTGTAAAATGTTGATGCACCAAGCGTACTAGACACTTCAAAATGGACTTGACTGGTACTTTGAATCCCACTGCTCGTCATTAGTGTAACCGGAAACCAAACCGCAAAGGCAATTAGAAATACATTTGCACCGTGTGTGGTGGGAAATGTACTTAGCGCCAGCGGAATCCATGCAGTCGTCGGAATAGGACCGATGAGTTTTGTCACCGGATTGAGCCAATAACCGACTTTTTTGTTATATCCGAGTGCCAGACCGGTAAAGAAGCCAACCACTGCACCCCAAAGAAATCCTTCAGCCAACAGCTTTAGCGAGTCCCAAATATTCTCTATTAAGAAAACACGTTCTTCCCAAAGCAGGCCGATGATGCGATCCATCGATGGAAAGTATAAGGTTGACAAGAGCGTTGTTTTGCCGGTTACAATTTGCAA
The DNA here is from genome assembly GCA_021201755.1 of Ruminococcus sp. GTDB lineage: Bacteria > Bacillota > Clostridia > Oscillospirales > Ruminococcaceae > Ruminococcus_C. The sequence continues at coordinate 2,031 of JAJQEI010000009.1, forward strand.
CAGCATGATGAACACCAGTGCGCCTGTGATAAATGGTGCTTTGTTTACCAGTGGCTGTCGCAGTTTTTTCACAAAAATTGATATTAGAAATACAATAACATAAATCCCCAAAAAAGCCACCAAAGCGTAGACATAATATGGATGCGCTGTCGATTTCTGCTTACCGTTGTCTGTGAATCCATAATAGGACGCAGCCGATAGCAGCACTGCGATAAGCGGCAGAATCAAATAGATTATCAACCGCAGAATTTGCACGGATTTCTTCATGGATAGACCTCCCTTAATGACCCTGTACTATAGACAGCAGTCATTTATCTCGTCTTCGTTTTCATTGCTTGAACTTTATGTGTCCACTTCTACTTCTGTAAACGTTCCGTCTTCATTATAAATATAGCTGTCTGGTACGCCGTCATAGCTGACCACGTGTCCTTCCGTAAATTCGTCAATATCTCGACCTTCCTGCAAGTCGCCGATTTCCAATAAGTCAGAGCAAGCATTTTGGAACGTGGTCTTGATTGCTGAAACGGACGGCTGGTAGTTATAAGATGCCAGCAGTGCCGAATTGGTTTCTAAGTCGCCAGAGCATTGTTCATTGTCAATTTGCAGCTGTGCAGCTTCTTCCGGATTTGCCTGTACATAGGCGGACGCCTTCATGAGTGCACGGGTGTAAGCGGCGGATGCCTCTGGATAAGTCTCTGCCATAGAAGTAGAAATAAAGGTTGTGCAGCAGTATTCATTGGAGAATTTTTCGTCTTCGGTTAGATCTAGAATCTTCGTGAATCCATATTCGGCTTCCGCTTCAGATGCGACCGGATCGTGTACGGCAATGGCATCGACGGCACCATTTTCCAGTGCCAACGGCAAATCTGTGGAATTATAGACTACAAAATCCACTTCCATGTTATCTGTGCTGACACCAATTCCCACATCATAGAGCTTTCTTTTGATTGCTGTAACGGATGAATCCGCCATGCCTGGAACGCCGATAGTTTTCCCTTTTAGATCGGCAACACTTGTAATGCCTGAGTCCTCCTTAGCATAATATTTCGTGCATCCGGTGTGCAAACCGGCACTGAATACGATTTCCAGACCGCTGTCGATTTGTGGAATCAGTGAGCCAGCCAGTCCCACGCAAGCGTCGATTTTACCCGATACAATGAGATCTGCCGCCTGTGTCATGTCGATTTCCACCAACTCATAGGAAATACCTGCGGCTTCGAATTCATCGGCAAAATAACCCAGATCTTCTGCAACGTGAAGTGGTGCTAGGCAGAGTGAACTGTTTGCAGTGCCGATTTTAAAGACATAGTCGCTGCTGCTTTCGGCGGCGTTATTAGAGTCTGAAGCGTCGTCACCGCAGCCGCTGAAAAAGCCGATGGTTAGTGTTGCCGCTGCTGCAAGCGCAGCGAGTTTTGTTAATTTTTTCATGATAGTAACCTCTCTTTATCGTCCTCTTTTGCAAGAGGTGGTTTGATGGTGCTGCCTGTTTTCGGGATTCCGGAACGCCCGAAACTATAGACAACGAAGTGTATGGCATTTATCGCCTTATGAAAAAACCTCCGGTCGTCCGGTCGATCTTTATCTGTAGTTGATGCTATGGCTGCGAAAAGCCATTGACAGATATACTCTTTTTCTCCGTTGGTTTTGGGTATTTAACCCTGATATGTTTCATTAAATAGATTGGTGCTTAAATATCGCAAACCTGTATCTGGCAAGATTGCCACAATGGTTTTGCCTTTATTTTCTGGTCGTTTTGCCAGCTGTGCAGCCGCATGAATGGCAGCGCCGGAAGAAGTTCCCACGAGAATACCATCGGTTTTGGCAATTTCTCTTGCCGCACGATATGCTTCAATGATTTCGACATCAAATTTTTCATCGTACACTTCAAGATCCATGTTTTTGGAAATGAGTTCTTTTGGTACGCCTTCAAATGGGTGTACGCCGGTGATTTCTTCTGGCGTGGGGTTGTCATCACTTGGAATTGATTTTTCACCCGGCTGAATCGCAGCAATTTTGATATTTGAATTTTTTGCTTTCAAATAACGTCCCGTACCGGAGACTGTGCCGCCTGTTCCTACGTTTGCTACGAGAATATCTACGTTACCATCTGTATCAGCCCAGATTTCTGGTCCAGTTGTAGTCTCATGTGCCAGTGGATTGGCTGGATTTTGCATCTGATCTACATAATAGACGTTCTTCTCCTTGGAAAGCACCTCATCATGCAGCTTATTGATTGCAGCAATGATGTCGTTGTTGGTTTCCGCAAGCGTTTGTGCAATGATCGGTTTGTCATTCAGCTTTATTACTTTGCTTCCGAACGCTTGCAGCACTTGGAAACGTTCCTTGCTGACGTTGTCTTGTACATAGACACGGGATGCATAGCCTTTTGCTGCTGCGATGGAAGTCACACCAATTCCCGTGTTACCGCTGGTAACTTCCACAACGGTATACCCTGGTTTCAATAGACCTTTTTGTTCTGCATCTTCAATCATTGCCAGCGCAATTCGATCTTTCACACTTTGATTCGGGTTGTAATATTCGAGCTTTACCAAAATTTTTGCGCCTAGATTGTGTTTTGCTTCAAAGTTCTTGATTTCTAAAAGTGGAGTTTTACCCACAAGTTCTGTGATGGATGAATATACTTTTGCCATTTTAATAACCTCCTGTGATTGAAAAAAAGACCGGACATAACGAAAGTTTCATGAAAAAACCTCCGGTTGTCCGGTCAATTTTATATCATTTTAAATCTTTTATGGCGACTCTTTTCGCAAAGATTGATATCGATCGACACGACGATAATACGCTGTAATTTTGTCAAGTGCTTCCGTAATGGAACAGCTAACATCAAAACAGCTGATTGCTTTGCATTCGAGTTACTTTTGTACTTGAAAACCGATTTTACGATAGACAATACAGCGACAGTCATCTACGAGTGCGACCTTTGCCATGACGCCTGCACTGCCACCACAATTTTGCGTGCCGTTACCGCCGCCATTTCCATTGCAACAGCTGTTTGCTGGCGTACAATTTTTGTCTGCGAATTCAGAAACATAGATTCGTTCTTCCGGTGCGGAGATGGCATCTTCCATGACCGTGTAAACAAGAAAGCGTGTGGCACTGCCGAATGTTTCGTTGACTTGCATTCCTTCCGATGATGCAACGGCAATTTTGTATGTCATACTGTATCCCTCCGTTTCTAAGAATTCGTTCCAACGCTGTAGATGCTGTTGGGAAATTGTGCGGTGTTGTCCTTGATGCGTATTTGGCATGATTTCACACTCATTTTTTATTGTAATGAATTAGTTTAGTTTTCTTTAATTCGATACTTTTCGGTTTTTTCAATTTGTATAATTTTTCCGTCCTGTATAATCAGCGTAATACTGCCGTATTGAATGTTTTTCATGAGCTGCAAAATACGTTCCAAAGGCGGGTCATTTTGTTTTGGCGTAATATCTTTCATGTAAGAGCCTTCTTTTAGAGAGCAGCATAGAGATAAAGATCCGGCTTAACTCAGATATTCCAGCTTAGTAAGAGCCATACCGTTTGTAATGCCGATCCGTTTCAATGCACTTTCTTTTATTTGACACATGATTTTTTTCTCCTATTAGAGCGTCTGAAACAATGCCGCCCGCAGTGTAGTTTGAACTGTGTAGGATTTCATATTTCCTACTAAATCAATATGTTTTCTATGTTTTATATTATACACCTCATTTTTTTATTTGTCAATACTTTTTTGAAAAAGCATTAATACACAATTTGTTCCATTTATTATAGACTCAGGGTATAATCGGATTCGGAGAAGATTCTCTCTGATTTTCTGT
>JAJQEI010000038.1 GCA_021201755.1 Ruminococcus sp.
GTGTATGCATTCGATGTGCTGATGCAGATTTATCTCGACTGCGGCTACACGGTGCATGATGCGGCACAGTGCATCGTCCGCAAGAACCTCTACGGGTTGGACATCGACAAGCGTGCCTATCAGCTCGCCTATTTCGCCGTGATGATGAAGGCGAGACAGTATGACCGTCGGTTTTTCACCCGTGGTATTCAGCCGAATTTATCGCATTTTCAAGACTTACCGAAGATGGAATATAGCGTTCTTGATGAGCCATTGCGATCGTTTGTAGCGCAGTTCGAAAACGCCGATACCTACGGTTCGCTGTTGACGGTTCACGCAGATGCCGATTTGGATGTGGCGGTGGACGCATTCGAGGGCATGATTGGCTTCGACCGCTCGCAAATGGAGCATCTCATGACGCTTTATCGCATTTTGTCCCAGAAATACGACGTCGTGGTGACGAATCCGCCGTATATGGGCGGCTCGGGCATGAATGCGACGCTTTCGGCGTTTGTGAAGAAGCATTATCTCGACAGCAAGTCGGATTTAAGCACTTGTTTTATGGAATGGTGTGAACAATTCATGCTTGATTCTGGATATTATGGAATGATAAATATACCAGTTTGGATGTTTTTGTTAAGTTATGAAAAATTAAGAAAAAAGATACTTAAAAATAATACATACAACAATATGGTTCATTTTGGCAGAGGTGTTTTTGGCTCGGATTTTGGAACAACTGCATTTATTATTTCAAAAAAGAAAATTCCAAATTATGTAGCTGTTTATCGACGCCTTTTTAAAAAACAAGGCGCAGTTGATAGTATTGAACAAAAAGAAGCGTGGTTTTTTGATGGGATGGGATACCACACCGCCCAACAAGAAAACTTCTCCAAAATCCCCGGTTCGCCGGTGGCTTATTGGGTCGGGGAGGCGGTGTTAGATACATTCAATTCGAATCAACTACTCGGTGATATTGCAAGACCACGAGTTGGACAAAATACTGGTGATAATAAACGTTTTCTCCGATTGTGGTTTGAAATTGAAAGGGAAAAAATCACTTTTGGATTAAAGCACGAGGAATTAAAAACACGTTCTTATAAATGGATACCATATAACAAAGGTGGTGAATATCGCCGATGGTATGGAAATCAAGAGTATCTAATAAATTGGGAAAATGATGGTAAAGAAATAAAAGATTATGCTGTAGTGAGAAATCATGGAAAACACTGGTCAAGATATATCCAAAACGTAGAAAATATGTGTAAACCGGATGTGACATGGTCTTTTATAACATCAGGTCCATTTTTTGTGAGATTTTTACCATCTGGATTTATATGCGACGTTGCTGGGTCTGCGATTTTTCCTGATTCAAAGGATATACTCGAATTACTCGCAATTTGCAATTCAAAATTTGCTACTTTAATTTTACAAGTGGTTAATCCTACTATAAATATGCAAGCAAGCAATGTTGCCAGTATCCCCATAATTTTTGACGAAACCCAAAAACCCCACATCGACGCCCTCGTCGAAGAAAACATCGCCCTCTCCAAAGCCGATTGGGATAGCTTTGAGACGAGTTGGGATTTTAAGGGGTGTCCGCTTGTGTGAAGACCCCTCAGTCAGCACTGCGTGTTGCCAGCTCCCCTTTTAGGGGAGCCAAGAGATCGACCTACGGAGAGGTCTAGCCTCTTTCTTTCTAAAATTCTGACCTCTGATAGAAAATCCACTTGCGTTGTGCAAGTGGATTTGTTTGGGGAGGATTCATGCAAATAAATCCGCATGGCTGCCGGTTCTTACTGCGACAAGGACAAGCTTTTCTTCCTGTACTTTGTAAATCAAGAGCCAATCCGGCTGAATGTGGCATTCCCGATAGCCGAGATAATTACCTTTTAAGGGATGATCCAGATATTTTTCGGGAAGCGGCTGCTCTTGCAGGAGTATATCAAGAACAATTTCCAATAGCTGCATATTTTTGCCGCACTTTTTCATTAGCTTATAATCTTTTCGAAACCTTGGCGTCGTGTGAAGTTCTAACATTCTTCTTCCATCTCCCGATCTAATTCAGCAAAGAGTTCCTGCGCAGAAGCATATCCTTTCGATGGCAGCTTTCCACTTAAAATATCTTCGCTTTCTTTCATTGCCGCCAAAGTTTCTGCGTTATACTGTGGATCACACACCTCAAACGGTATACCGCCATAGGAAACCGAACGATTGAGAAAAATACGAATCGCCGTGGTCAAATCTAACCCCAGATGGTCGAACAGATCTTGCGCCTGTTCTTTCAGCTGAGAATCTACACGAATATTGATGTTGGTTTGCATAACATCACGTCCTTTCATGACAATTATAGTGCAACGTGATAACGTTGTCAACACTTTTTAAGGAGCGAAAATTATGGGAACACGGATTTCCGACAAATATGCCGCTTGGGGAAACAAGGAAGATCCACTGTAAAAATCAAAAAATTCACCTGCATAAAATAGGTGGATTTCTCTGGAAAAGGATTAAACGTCATGATAGATCTGTCTGCGGTTTCCGGCGTTTGTCACATCAATTAGCGTAATTTGACCGGATTTCGGCACCTTTTCAAAAAGAATTCGAAAGTCACCGACTCGAAGACGATATAAATTCGTATGTCCTGCCATCTTTCGAACATCTCCTGCGTCCGGCAAAGCATAAATCGCCATTAAAATCCGTTTTTGTTGGGATTTTTCCTGCTTTGCGATGAATTTCATCGCCCTTTTTCTGATGTTAAATTCGTAGGTCATCTGGCGTAAACCCCAATTCTTTTACAAAATCATCCATTGCCATAGATTCTGCGTTGTCCACTTGGCTGTCTTTTATCAAGGCTTGATCCCACTCGTCCGGTTCTTCCTCCGGAATTTCAATCGAAGCACCAAACAGCGTGACAAAAGCCCGTAATTGTTCTTCTGTCAGTCTATCGAGAATCATGGACGCTTTTTCTCTCGTGCTCATGAATATTCCTCCGTTTCTTGGTCTATTTCTGAAAACACATCCAGTTCTTCAAAAATCTTTTTTACCGTCTTGCTTGCTTTCATCTGCTCTATGCTTTCGTCGAGTGCTTTTAAGTTTGATTCGCTGTAAAACGGGTCAATCGATACATCGAAGGGAATCCTTTTTTTACGGGACATTTTCTTCGCAAGTATCACGACAGTGGTTGACATTGTGATTCCTAGTTCATTGCAGACCGAGTCGAAATCCTTTTTCAACGCATCGTCCATTCTGATGCTAATCGTCGTCTGTGCCATAATAACACACTCCTTTCTACCTATATTATATTATAGCACATAAGCGAATACGTTGTCAATACAATGTATTAAATTTTTAAAAGAAAATAATGGAAATCTTTTTTTTGATATTATGATATGATAAAATACTTGCAATTGATATTGTTTTGTGGTATAATAATAAGGTGAAGGTTTCCCTCTGACTTCTGAAAAGGTGGTGATTGTATGGAAAAAATGCAGGTGCAGTTCGAACGCTGTAAGGGCTGCGGTCTTTGTACGACAGTCTGTCCGAAAAATATCGTGGAACTGCAAAAAGAAAAGCGAAATGAAAAAGGTTATTTTACAGCAATCTGCATCGATCAGGATGCTTGTATCAGCTGTGCAATGTGTGCAACCATTTGTCCAGATTGCGCAATCTTAATTCAAAAATAATTTGGGAAAGAAGGTTCTTCCAATGGAAAGAAGTCTTATGAAAGGCAACGAAGCCTTGGCGGAAGCTGCGATTCGGGCAGGCTGTAAGTGTTTTTTTGGCTATCCGATTACGCCGCAGACAGAGCTGTCTGCCTATATGGCGAAGCGTATGGAAAAATCGGGCGGTGTTTTTTTACAGGCGGAGTCTGAAATTGCCGCAATCAATATGGTACTGGGTGCAGCCTCTACCGGTGTACGTGCGATGACGTCCTCTTCTTCGCCAGGGGTTTCCCTAAAAGCGGAGGGTATCTCCTATATGGCTGGCTCGGACTTGCCGGGACTCATTATCAACGTACAGCGTGGCGGCCCGGGACTGGGTTCGATTCAGCCGGCACAGTCGGATTATTATCAGGCAACCCGTGCCATGGGACACGGCGATTTTCATATTTTGGTCTATGCACCATGTTCCGTACAAGAAATGATAGATACAGTGATGTTAGCGTTTGATAAAGCAGACGAATATCGCATTCCTGCAATGATTTTGGCGGATGGTCTACTGGGGCAGATGATGGAACCGGTGACATTTCCAGAACCACGTACCACGCTGCCGGACAAGTCTGACTGGGCGGCAACTGGACATGGAAACAAACGGGAACATCATATTATCAATTCTCTCTATCTGGATGCGCCATTGCTGGAGGCAAAGGTACAAGAGCGTTTCAAGCGATATGAAGTCATTGAAGCCAATGAAACGGATGCGGAGTTATACTACTGCGAGGATGCGGAGCTTGTTGTGACGGCGTATGGTGCATCGGCTCGTGTGGCGAAATCGGCAGTCACACAGGCGAGACGCAAGGGCTTGAAAGTTGGACTGTTCCGCTCGAAAACGCTCTGGCCGTTCCCGAAAAAGGAGCTGTATCAGGCGACGACACACGCCAGTCAGATTCTGGATGTAGAAATGTCCATGGGACAGATGGTGGACGATGTACGCTTGGCGACTGAGTGCCACTTGCCGGTGGCGTTTTTCGGCAGAACTGGTGGTGTGATTCCCACACCGGCGGAAGTACTCACAGAGATTGAAAAATTATTGGGAGGTGCGCAGTAATGGCAGAAGTATTTGGACATCCAAAGTCGTTTTTGGACGTGCCGACACATTTTTGTCCCGGCTGTGGGCACGGCATTGTACATCGGCTTGTGTGTGAGGTTATAGATGAGATGGACATTGAGGGCGACACCATCGGCATTGTACCGGTAGGCTGTTCGGTTATGTCATATAATTATTTCGGGTGTGATGTCATCGAAGCTCCCCACGGCAGAGCGCCGGCAGTGGCAACAGGAGTCAAGCGTACCAATCCAGACAAGATGGTATTTTCTTATCAGGGCGACGGTGATTTGGTGGCGATCGGCACGGCTGAAACCATACACGTGGCAACTCGTGGTGAAAATATTGTGATTATTTTTATCAACAATACGACCTATGGTATGACTGGCGGACAGATGGCTCCCACAACGCTGCCGGGACAGGTGACCCAGACAACACCGTTTGGCAGAAATACCGATACAGCAGGGTATCCCATTCGGGTATGTGAGATGCTAGCGACTCTAAGCGGCACGGCACTAGCAGAGCGTGTTGCAATCGATACTGTTCCACATATTCGTGCAGCGAAAAAGGCAATTCGCAAGGGATTTGAAAATGAAAAAGCAAAGCGTGGCTTGTCGATCATTGAAGTGCTTTCTACCTGCCCGACCAACTGGGGCTTATCACCGGCAGAATCCATGAATTTCGTGAAAGAAAAGATGATTCCCTATTATCCTCTTGGAGTTTATAAGGACGTAACCGCAGAGGAGGGAACGAAATGACAACAGAAATTATTTTAGCCGGATTTGGCGGACAGGGGATTCTGTTCGCAGGAAAGGTTCTGGCATACTGTGCGCTGCTTGATAATCGAGAAATTTCATGGCTGCCGTCCTATGGACCAGAAATGCGTGGTGGTACAGCAAACTGTGCCGTATGTATTTCCGATGAACTGATAGGCTCACCTGTGGTATCCAATCCGCAATATCTGATTGCAATGAATGGCCCGTCTTATAAGAAGTTTATCGATGCTGTACAGCCGAATGGTTTGGTGCTGCTGGATAATTCCGTGGTAGATGAGCCGTGCAATCGAGCTAATATTACAGAGATTTCACTTCCTGCAACAGATATGGCAGCACGAGTGAATTTAAATGGTTCTGCCAATATGATACTGCTTGGGAGAATGTTGGCAGAAACAAAGCTTTTCTCTATGGAGATAGTAGAAAAAGCAATGGAAAAGTGCATTCCGCCGAAGCGGGCACATTTGATTGCATCGAATCTCAAGGCAATTCGACTTGGTGCGGAAACGAAAGAAACGTAAAAAATCTCTTGAAAAGGGTAATTTTCTATGATGAAAACACAAACAGAATCAAACGATTCTGCACTTGCTCTGGGACATCCCATAATGGTGGAAAATGCCCGTGTCCAAGGAAAAGGAAAACCATTTTGGCTAGAAATTTTGATTTTTATATTGGTGTTTCTCATCTCTAGTATCATCGAAAGCATTCTTGAAATCATTCCTATGATGATTGGATTACTTCAAACAGAAACCTATCAGAATATTCTTTCACAAACACAAAATGGTACGTTTGATATGACCAACTATATGGACGCAGTCTATACCATGCTTAGCGAACTGTCAAGCTGGGTAAATATTGCTGTTCTGTTTTCTACTGCTGGTCTGATTTTAACTGTTCTCTTTTATTGTACGAAGATTGAAAAACGCAGATTAAATACTCTAGGACTTACCAGAAAACGAAAGATTTCAGAATACCTCTTTGGACTTCTCATTGGATTGCTGTTGTTTACGCTGGTCTGGGGACTCAATCTCCTAGTTGGCGGCGTGTCATACAATGGCATTATCTTTGAAACCGGTATGATTCCTCTGCTCACCTTTTATTTTCTTGGATATATGGTACAAGGAGCATCGGAAGAAATTCTATGTCATGGGTATCTATGTGTATCCATATCACGGCGTGCGCCACTTTGGGCTGGACTTCTCATTAATTCTGTGGCTTTTTCGCTGCTGCATCTTGCAAATACAGGCGTATCGCTATTGGCTCTTCTTAATATTTTCCTCTTTGGTGTATTCTTGACGGTCTATATGATTCGCCGTGGAAATTTATGGGGTGCCTGTGCTATACATAGCGTGTGGAATTTTGCACAAGGTAATCTTTTTGGTTTGCCGGTGAGTGGAATTGATTCCGGTGACAGCGTATTATCCACTTCTCTTCTTGAGGACAAGACCATCTGGAACGGTGGTACGTTTGGGCCGGAAGGTGGATTATGTGTCACGTTTGTACTAATTGTGGCGATTTTAAGCATCACGTTATTTTGCCAAAACCAGAATTTGGGACAGGAAACATATGAACTGTTGCCGGAGTCTGTAGGCTAGTAATACGAAATATTCTCAAAATATTGGTTTTGCCCTTGACAAGTACACCATTTAGTGCTATACTATATGCATAAGTACGCTTCAGGGCATTGTGAAAGTCATGACCGGCAGTAAAGTCTGCGAGCCGAAAGGCTGATTCGGTGTAATTCCGAAACCGACGGTATAGTCCGGATAAGAGAAGCCGTCATTTTGGATTCCCCCAAATGAAAAACGATTCCCATAGGATATGGGTTTTGCGTCTGTTCTGCAAGTGTTTGCGAACAGGCGTTTTTTATATTTTCATTATGAATGGAGGTTCACAAACGTGACAGAACATAGTTTTTATATGGATCGTGCCATTCGTCTTGCAAAGAATGGTATAGGCTTTACCAATCCCAATCCCCTCGTTGGAGCGGTGATTGTTAAAAACGGACGTATTATCGGTGAAGGATATCATGCACGCTACGGCGATTTACACGCAGAACGTAATGCATTGAAAAATTGTATCGAATCGCCGGATGGCGGAGATTTATACGTGACGCTTGCACCGTGCTGTCACTATGGCAAACAGCCGTCCTGCACGGATGCAATTTTAGAAAGTGGTATACGGCGAGTCTATATTGGTTCTCGTGATCCGAATCCGCTTGTTGGAAGAAAGAGCGTGGAGATACTTCGATGCGCTGGAATTGAAGTACATACGGACTTTTTGCGACAGGAATGCGACGCACTCAATCCGATTTTTTTTCACTATATCACTACGAAAATGCCCTATGTGATTTTGAAATATGCCATGACTGCCGACGGAAAAATCGCCTGTGCCGGCGGTGCATCTCAATGGGTGACGGGTGAAATAGCTCGTGCCCATGTACAGCAGACGAGAAAGCGTGTCGCAGCCGTTTGTGTAGGAATTGGTACAGTTATCGCAGATAATCCACGTCTTAGCTGCCGCTGTGAAAATCCAAGTCAGCCGTTGCGTGTGGTGTTGGATACACATTTGCAGCTGCCACTGGATTCGATATTAGCACAAACAGCAAGACAAAATCCGGTACAAGTGTTTACGCATCAGCCGGACACGAAAAAGCAATTGCAGTTAGAGCGACAGGGCGTAACGGTGACGGAGGTGCCATTGGAAAATGGTTCGGTTTCCTTGACGGCAGTGCTGAAGCAGTTAGGACAGCAGGGCATTGACAGTGTACTGATAGAAGGTGGTGCAGCGATTCACCGTGCAGCTTTGCAGGCAGGACTGTGGAATGCGTTGCAGGTTTACATTGCGCCAAAGGTGTTCGGCGGTGATGGTCAATCTCCTGTTGGTGAAATGGGTATCCATAGTCCGATGAAAGCGGTACAATTGGGAAAACCGGAGGTAACGACAATCGGTGAGGATATTCTGTTGACATATCGAAATTTGAAGCGGAGCGTGTGACCTTGAAGGAGTGAATTGAAATGTTTACTGGAATAATTGAAGAGGTTGGCACAGTGCGGCACATAACTCAAACCCCTAAAAAGTGTGCGCTTACTTTGTGTGCCAAAAAGGTATTAGAGGAAACGAAAATTGGCGACAGCATTGCTGTAAATGGCGTGTGCTTGACTGTCACGCAGTTAGAAAATGACAGTTTCACCGCAGATGTGATGCCGGAAACACTGCGCCGAAGCAGCTTAGGACAACTGAAGGTGAATTCCCCTGTCAACTTGGAACGTGCGATGGCGGCAAACGGCAGATTCGGCGGACACATTGTGACAGGTCATATTGATGGCACGGGAAAAATTCTTTCTATGCAGCCGGAGGGAAACGCTGTTCTCGTGACGATTCGGACAGAATCGCAGCTGCTGCAGTATGTGGTAGAAAAAGGCTCGATTGCCATTGATGGTATTAGTCTGACAATTGTAGCTGTATCCCACGACCGCTTTACTGTGAGCTTGATACCACATACGGGTGCGGAAACCACATTGCTGCGACACCGATCGGGAGAAATTGTCAACTTAGAGTCGGACATCATTGGAAAATATGTGGAAAGAATGATGCAATGTAAGGACAAAGGTGTGTCGATTGAATTGTTACGAAAAAATGGATTTTGTTAGTGCAAAGAAAGGAGTTTATTTTTATGGAATATCAGACGATTGAACAGGCACTGGAGGATTTACGTGCTGGAAAATGTATCTTGATAACGGACGATCCGGATCGGGAAAACGAGGGAGATCTGATCTGTGCCGGCACATTTGCTACAACGGAAAATGTGAACTTTATGGCGAGCTGTGCAAAGGGATTGATTTGTATGCCAATGAGTCACGACAATATTATACGATTAGGGTTACGACAGATGGTCTCTCACAATACCGATAACCATGAAACGGCGTTTACCGTTTCAATTGACCATATTGACACCACCACGGGTATTTCAGCTGTGGAACGAGGACTGACTGCACGTATGGCTGCCGACCCAGAAGCACATCCTTCTGACTTTCGCCGTCCGGGACATATGTTCCCGTTGGAAGCGAAGAAAGGCGGTGTTTTAGAGCGCAACGGTCATACAGAAGCGACTGTAGATTTATTGCGGCTTGCTGGACTGACACAGGTGGGACTTTGCTGTGAGATTATGGAAGATGACGGCACGATGATGCGTGGGGAACGTCTGGCGGAATTTGCCCAAAAGCACGATTTGTCTTTCATCACGATTCAAGAGCTGCAGCACTATCGCAGGAGACACGATCACTTTGTCGAAGAAGTTGCACAGGCGAATTTGCCTACCAGTCACGGAGAATTTCAACTCTATGGTTTTCGGGATACTATCAAAGGCAACGAACACGTGGCACTTGTTATGGGCGACGTAGCGGACGGAGAACCGGTGCTTTGTCGAGTGCATTCGGAGTGCCTGACGGGCGATGTTTTTAGCTCGTGTCGCTGCGACTGTGGAGAACAGCTGAGCCGTGCGCTGGATAAGATTCACGAGGAAGGCAGGGGTGTTCTCGTCTATCTTCGGCAGGAGGGCAGAGGTATTGGACTGCTTAACAAAATCCGTGCCTATAAGCTACAGGAAGAGGGATTGGACACTGTCGAAGCCAATATAGAGCTTGGCTTTGCACCGGATTTACGGGACTATAGTGTAGGTGCGCAAATTCTGAAGTCGTTGGGTGCGACGAAGCTTCGACTGATGACGAATAATCCGGAAAAAATTGCAGAGCTAGATGAATACGGATTGACGGTGGTAGAACGTGTGCCGATTGATATTCCGGAAAAGCCGGAGAATTTGCAGTATTTGCGTACCAAACAATTTAAGATGGGACACTATCTGCATTTTTAATCGAGAAAAAGGGGATTTTTCATGAAATTACATTATTTATGGCTTTTACCGGAAGCTATTATGTTATTTTGGTTTATGATACCGATTTATAAACGTATCTGCAATCCAGGGAATTTGAGCGGTATTTTGGTATGTGTTTTCTGTATCTTTGTGACGATTTTTCCACAGAAGTTTGTTCATTTGATTCGGCTTCTCTGGTCGCATCTGGCAGGGAAAATTGGACTTTCTGTTCTGGCACTCATTCTCGCCGCAGGTATATTGTTTTGCAGCATGATGTCTGTACAAATGGGTCGTGCAATTGCGAGCCATACGGACGAGCCGCAGACAGTGGTTGTCCTTGGCTGTAAAGTGAAGGGGACGAAACCCAGTGCCATGCTGACAAGGCGGTTAGAAGCTGCACTGGAATATCTTGAGGAAAACGAAGAAGTGATGTGTATTACTACCGGCGGACAGGGCTCTGGGGAGGATATTCCCGAGGGACAGGCGATGAAAACATGGCTGGTGGAACACGGTATTGACGAGTTACGGATTTTGGTAGAGGACACCTCTACAGATACGAGAGAAAATTTAGAAAATGCCACAACGATTTTGGAAGAAAACGAGCTTGGAACAGAAGTGACGATTATTACGGATGGATTCCATCAATATCGGACATCGCTGTTGGCGGAGCAGTGCGGTTTGACCGCATATGCATACAGTGCCTATACCAATCCGCTCTATGTTCCCACTTATTGGGTGCGGGAGTGGATGGCACTGTTTGAACTATTTTTCTTGAGCTGAGGAGGGCTTCTATGCTGGAACGCTTAACGCCACGGGTATATCTTCTGCCTACGACAAAGGGCAGTGAAAAGCCGTCGCTGGGGTATATTTGCGGCGATCGGTTTTCCTTGATGATTGATGCTGGAAATACGCCGAGATATGCACAGGCTTTTTTGACAGAAATAGAATCTGCGGGACTGCGAAAACCAAATTTTGTTGCATTGACCCATTCTCACTGGGATCACTGTTTTGGGTTAAGTGGCTTGTTTATGCCGTCGATTGCGTGCGTGGAGACGAGACAGTCGTTAGAAATGGTGTCGAGATTACAGTGGACACCCAACGCCATCGAGGAGAATATTCGGAAGGGAATTGTGCCATCGATGATTGTACCAGCGATACGGGAGAATTTTCCCGATCCTACAAAAATTCGGGTGGTGCTGCCAAATATCGTGTTTCAGTCGCAAATGACACTGGATCTGGAAAATTGTACGTGTGTGTTACAACACGTGGTCAGTCCCCATGCACGAGATACTGTCATAATTTTCGTCAAAGAAGAACGTATGATTTTTTTGGGGGACGCTGTCTATCAGGAGCCAGTAGGGGATACTTGGGTAGAACGTCCGGAGAAGCTGCGAAAATTAATGGAAACGCTGGAGCCAATGGATTTTGCCCTGTGTCAGCCGTCACATCAAAAGGCGTTGTCGAAAGGGGATTTAATCGGGTGGTTTCACCGCCGACTAGAATCTTAACAATAAAAAAGCTGCTGCACGTTTGAAAGTGCAGCAGCTTTTGTTTTTAGAATGAATCAATCATCGTTACTTCGTTCTCTGTTTTTTGATAAGAAGCAGAGCAAAACCGGCTGCTGTGATTGTCACCGGAATCAAAGCGGAGGTGTGCATCCCTGTAGCCGGTGAAGAAGATGTGTCAGAGGTGGAAGAAGATGATGAAGTGGAACTATCGGTGCTGTTGGAACTGTTGGAAGTGGAATCGGAGGAGCTGCTGGTAGAAGAAAAATCAGTGGAAGATGTTTGTACAAAATTGTAATTTGCAGCATCATAGCTATAGATGATGGAATATTCTGTTGGCAAATAAGCTAAATTTGCCAGATGAACAGCCGCATCAGAGAAGAAATAATCAAACGTAATGGTGTCGCCAGAGGTAGTGAATTGACTACCAAATGTTGGGAAATAAAAATATGCATCAAAAGCATCACTAAGCCACGGATACTCATCCCATACTTTAGGATCGGTAGGCAAGCCATCAATACTAACATAACATAAATTAAAGCTAGATGCGCCGTCGACTGTGATCGCTGTTGTAGAACCGTCGCTGTTCACAAGAACAATGCTGTCTACATCAATATATTTATAACTGCTATTCGCACCAATAGAATAGTTTATTTGAAATGTATACCCCGCACACTCAAAGGAAGTAGAACCATCAGTAATCGAAACACCCATAGATTCGCCGGAAATAATTTCTTCTGTCCATTTCATTGTAATGGAATCAGCCGTAACAAGGTAAGTTTGAAGTAAATCGTCATTTTGATAATATACATAAGCATCTAACTCACCATCTCCATCAAAATCGCCATAATGAACGCTTTCCAGAACGCCATAAGCTGCAACAAAACTATTATATAAATCTTCTTCTGTTACTTCATTTGCTGTATCTTCTGATGATTCTTCTGCCGTGGTTTCCGTTTCCGTTGTAATAGCGGTGACAGATGTCATGGTTGTCGTAGTTTCTGCTGTGGTTGCTTCAGATGATTCATCCGAAGATTCCTCTGCCGCTTCTGTGGAAGCGGACGATTCCTCATCAGCCATCGCTGTCATTGCATATGTGCCGCAAGAACCAGCAAGCACAGATAGTGCGGCAATCAAACCAATAATCTTTTTCATGATTTTTCATTTCCTCTCTTTGTCAAAAATGCCTGTAGGCATTTTGTAAATTTTGAAGAATAGTGCGTGTCAAATTTTCTTCATATTGTATTCTAACAAAAAAATGTCAAGGCTTTTTCAAGAAAAGGTGGAAAACCATAAATTTATAGAAAAAAGAGGCGGTTTATTTATATAAACCGCACAAAGAAAATGGATAAAATTGGATTTATGCGAATTGGAAACGATAGAAATTCCCTTGCCCCACGGATTCCAGTTTCAAATCTGCTGTGCTAGAAAATGGTTCGAGTGGGATTGTGATACATTGAAAGTCATCCATACTGCGAGAGGGCGAGACTTTTTTTGTGCCCAAAAGGGTATCTCCAGCGTAAAGCTTCACTTCACACGCTTCGCATGGCGCAGCTGCCAGAATTTCAGCCTTGGTATAATTTTCAAATGTTGCATTACGGAAGATGAAGCTGCCGCCCCCAGTCGTTTAAACTGCCGTACCAGTCGCAAAATTTATGGGAGTACCAGAGCCGACTGAACATACCGTCTTTTTCGTCATAGTTTTTTACGAGAGTCGGTTTCGACAAATCCTGTGGCGAAATTGTCTCTCCGGGGAGTTCTAACGTGAGGCTTTTCCGCAAATCCCGAGAGGACGCCGCTGCCCAGAACGTATATGTGCCACGTTCCACCAACATTTTTTCCCGTGACACGTCATAACATTCCAGCGCATACCACGGTACGAAAATTTCCACCGATTGGATCTGTCCTGCCGGAATCCACACACGCTGAAAACCGCAGAGCTGCCGAATCGGGCGTTTCATAGTGCTTGTGTCGGCGTGGAAATAAATCTGTACCACTTCGTCACCGTCTCGTTTGGAAGTGCTTTTTACATCCAATTGGAATAGGACGCCTTCGTCTACGAGTTTTGTCGTAAAATTCTGATAGTCAAAGGATGCATAAGATAGTCCATGTCCAAAGGGGAATAAGGGTTCTGTTTCGTCATAGAGATACGTGCGCTCCGCTTCGATGATGTCATATTCTCGAATGGAGGGAAGGTCTTGTGCCGTCTTGTACCAGGTGATGGGACAGCGTGCCGCAGGATTGTTTTCTCCGACGAGCGTCTCCGCCACGGCATCCCCCAGTTCCGCTCCAGCGTGCGTTGTATAGAGAATTGCCGGTAAGGTGTCCCGTTCTTCTGTCAGTGCGTAGGGATAACTGGAAACGACAGTCAGTATCGTATTTGGGCTTGCCTGTCGTACAGCTCGAATCAGTGCCTTTTGATGTGGTGCGAGTTCCAGATCCGGTCTGTCGTAACATTCTTTTGCCACTTGCAGCGGATGATTTCCCACGCAAAGTATGACTACATCCGCCTGTGCGGCGAGTCTGGCAGCACGCTGTATACCGTCTTCCAGTTTTTCCATCCGAAATAAACGGTCTTTTGTGGCATGCCCACAGGGAACACAGCGCAGGCTGCCGTCTGGCTGCAATGCCAAATCCATTGGCTTGTCGTGCCAGCTGTGCAGCCGCAATGCATCCCCATAAGGCTCTGGTTTTATCCACTCTTTGATAAACCAGTCATAGGGTGTTTCACTTTTGGCGATATAGGTGTCGTCCTCTATCACATAGCAACCATTGCAGCACGCTTTCAGGTTGACGTTTTGCCATCCCCAATCGTGCATCTGAAAGCGTTCCCGTTCGCCTACTTCTGTCGCATTTGCATATAATGTGCCATCATCCGCAACAGAAAAATACTTTTCATTTTCTACGGCTTGGAGTGCCACGATGTCATAACCGTCATCCCAGAGGACACGATTTTCTCCGAGTTTTTTTACGCAGTCCATTTCGAATGGATGTTGCGTAAGAAAACTGACCGGTGTACCAGTCCCGATAATTTTCGTTCGATAGTGGTCCAATGACAGCGATGCTCTGATTGGGCAATAACTCCAGCGGTAAAATGCCGTTGTTGTGCAGAAGACACATTTGTTCCCGTGTTGCTGTCTGATTGATTAGCCGATGGGCTGGAGAGTCAACTTCTACTGGTTTGGTGTTGTAGGGACATACTGCATCGTCCAGGTCGCCCAGCTGCAAACGACCCACAAGACTGTTTCCGACGGCACGGTCAATATCCTGTTCCATGATGAGGTGACGTGAGAGGGCGTCTCTTGCCGCAGTAGCGACCATTTCGGCGTTATCCGTCATAATATCACAGCCGTTGTGGAGACAGGTCGCCAACGCCTCTGCATGTGTGGTGTGAGAGTGGTGTGCCAATACGTTTTGGGAAAAATCTGCGCCGTCTGTCACGACGAAATCCAGTCCCCATTGATCCTTCAATACCTTTTGTAAGTCCGGATTCATACATGCCGGCACGCCGGACAACTCGTTGTATGCTGTCATCACCGAACCCGCTTTTCCCCATACAATCGCCCCCTCAAATGCACGGTAATAATATTCGTGAAGGGTGCGAGGTGTCACATTGGAGGAATCGCTTCCACGGTGTCTCTCGGTATTGTTGGCACAGAAGTGCTTCAGCGTCGGGATAACTCTGCGATAAATTGGATGATCACCAGCCATGCCACGTGTGTATCCTGCCGTCATTTCGCCAATGAGGAACGGATCTTCTCCATACCCTTCTTCCGCGCGTCCCCAGCGTGGGTCACGCTCCGGATCGACAGTCGGTCCCCAGACCATCAGGTATCCCATGGGGTGTTGTCGGTGGTAATAACGGGCTTCGATGCCGGTAACTGTACCGATGTCCTCTATCAAGCATGGATCAAAGGTAGACGCCATGCCGATGGGTTGTGGAAAGACGGTGGAAAATTCCCCTTCTTTACGTGAAACGTAACCACGTGCGACTTCCTGTCCCACAAACCATTCGCCCAGACCGAGTCGTTCTACCGAGTGCTAGTGGGTGGAGAGTAGATAGAGTTTTTCCTCCAGTGTCAAACGGGAGAGGAGATCCTGTACACGTTCGTGCAGGGGGAGAGATGTATTCTGAAAGGGGTATTTGGAATGCATAGAAATTGCCTCCTTGACATTTTATGGTTTTGTGGTATAATCATAAGAAAAGTGAAAGTAGGTGAACACAATGTCTTTTACGCCGGAAGTGTGTTATATGCGCCGTGCATTGGAACTGACACATAAAGCGGCTGAGATGGGAGAAGTGCCTGTTGGCGCAGTAGTGGTTTATAAACCGGAAAATCGCATTATTGGCGAAGGGTTCAACCGTCGGGAGTGTAACCGTTCTCCTTTGGCACACGCAGAGCTGATTGCTATCGATCAGGCAAGCCGGACACTGGGCGGCTGGAGATTGGTGGATAGTGTGCTTTATGTGACATTGGAACCTTGTCCTATGTGTGCCGGTGCAATTTTGCACGCACGATTGGATGAACTTGTGTTTGGCACACGAGATCCAAAGGGTGGCGCAGTATACTCTGTAGAGGAGATGTTTGCACTGCCTTATCACTGGAAAACAGACGTTTACGAGGGAATTTTACAAGAAGAATGTGCTGATGTTCTGACAAGCTTTTTTCGAGCATTGCGTGCAGCAAAAAAAGCCGATTAGCATAGTGCTTCGAGTCCCGGTAAAAAGTCTATCAGTGGAAGATGATGGCGTTCCGCCATATCTTTGCAGAGCTTTTCTCCATATGCATTTTGTAATCGGTCGGGTGAATGGGCATCGCATCCGATAATTGCGGAGCAGCCCACTTTTGCAGCGATGTCCAGAAAGGAATCTGAGGTGTAATGTCGTTTCTCCACAACACCTAAGAGATTGATCTCCACAGGAATTTCGTGTGCCTTTAAATAGCGACAAAGTCGCAAATATTGATCCGTATAACAAGCCGGATTTTTGGAAAATGGACACAAATCAGGGTGTGCGACATAGCGATATTTTCCGGTCTCCATTCCTTCAATAATGTAGTCGATATAGCGAATGAATTCAGCTTCGTTTTCCGGCTCGTTGCCCATATATGCACCAGTTGTTTCTGATTGGAGAAAGTGTTCTCCTAAAATCATGTAATCTATAGGATAATCTGCCAAGAGCTTTTCCTGTTCCGCCATCATTTCTGGAATATACTCCGATTCAAAGCCAATGTAGATGGTAATATCCTTTGCATATTCTCGTTTCAAATCGAGGAGGGAGGAGAAATAATCATCCAGGTCTGATGGCTTCATTCTTGTTCCGGAGACGTAACCTTTCGGAAAAATCCAAGGGCAGTGATCAGAAAAGCCGAGAACTTTTTTTCCACTTTCGATGGCGTCCTCTACGTAATAGCGATCTTCCCCAATGGCGTGGCGACAGCGTGTGGTATGGGTGTGATAGTTTGCGAGCAGCATAAAAAGGTTCCTTTCTATTTTCTTGATATCGTTGGCACTTCTATTATACCCCATGAATTTGGTTGCTGTCAAGCATATCGCAAAACGACATATATGAAAAAATTATTTCGTCGGAATCTTGACCTTTTCTATGAAATATGCTATAATAGATAAAACGTTGTTTTCATGATTCGAATTTGGAAAGGAAGAATAATTTTATGAAATATACTGCACGAACACCTCGTATTATGGCAATATTTGCTGTGCTTTTGATGCTTCCATTTAGTACCGCTTGCAGTGACGAAGACAGTACTGTAGATAGTGAAGCCGCAAACAGTTCCGCTGCCGATATTGTCGCAAGTTTAGATTTTGACGACAGTGAGAATGACGATGAAATAGAATATGGTGCGATGATGCGAACCAATACGGATTATAACATCACTATAGAATATGACAAACGGTTTTTTGAGGAGGGCGAAATCGAGGCATTGTCGTCTTATTTCTATGCCATTCAAACGGAAGATAAAAAGCTGTTTGACACCTATGCTGCGGAATTTTACATGGATTATTATTTAGAAAATGCTTTTGGCGGACTTCTGGATACAGACGCTTATATTACCCAACAGCATGAAACGTTTTCTGATCAGGTGGATACAGACGATTTCATATTTTCGCTGCTTTCTGTGACTTCCTGTATTGACGATGAGGATAGTGATGATGCATCTTCGACTGCTGCGGATAGCTCCGACGACAGCAGCAATGCAGATTTGGATTTAGAGGGAGTTCCCGCTTTAAAAGAAATGTTCATCGAATTAGAAGGCGAGGATGCTTATGACGAATACTGGGATGGTTGTAAATTTATTACCGTTGAAGTATCATTAAACGATGGAGAATCCACCTATGTTGGTGGTACGATCAATGCGTTTATTGTACAATTGAACGGCAGCTATTATATCTGCGCATAAATAAATGAGGTGATAATAAAATGAATACGCCCTTGGCGATTGCGTTGATAGTTGTAACAGTAATATATGTTATTACCATGATAATTTTGTTGAGAAAATTTCTGAAAGCCAGCGATAAAATGGCAGAAGAAATCAAACAGCATACACAAGCGCAAGAACAACAGCAGAAGCAGAGAGAAATCATGGACTTTCTGGGTACAGAGAATGCACCTTTGACGGAAAGCATTTATAAGAAAAGTGTATAACAAAATCAAAACAGCCTCCAAGTGAAATTGGAAGCTGTTTTTTGGGATACTGATCTTTTGTAAAATTATGTCTTATTTGGCGAGCATTGCTGTCAAAGTTTCAAATAATGCCAAGTCATTCTCGCTTATGCGCATATTGGAGCAGAGCGTTTTCCCAGCTGTGGTAGTCATGTTGATTTCTATGATACTGCCTACATCGACGTTGCCCATCGCTGCACGAAAAAAGGGAAACATTTTTGGATGCTCTGCCTGGAATTGTTCCAGTTGCGGCTTTAGC
Source organism: Ruminococcus sp. (assembly GCA_021201755.1). GTDB lineage: Bacteria > Bacillota > Clostridia > Oscillospirales > Ruminococcaceae > Ruminococcus_C. Next base: position 18,833 of record JAJQEI010000038.1, read on the forward strand.
TGCATCATGCTTTTGGGGTTCATTTTCAAACTTATCGCTGCCTTTCGTTTACCGACGTTTTTTCTTCTTATTTTTTGTTCCAGCACGTTCAACCACGATGTCCGCCATTTCACCTACATCCTTCATGTCGGAGACTTCCTGCATTCGGAATTTCATGTCAAATTCATGTTCCACCACTTCAATCAAATTGATATGTTCCAGGCTATCCCAGTCGTCAATATCGTCTGTAGTAGTGTCGTCATAAACGGTGATAGTATCATCGTCAAAGACGTCTTGAAAAATTTCGTTAAGTTTTGCCATAACTTCATCATGTGTCATTTTAATCTACCCTTTCTTTTATAAAATTTGGGGAACTGTTGCCCCATTGACGGAGATAACGTGATTTTTCGGCGTGTATCCTGTCAGGTTCAACGACCAGACGCTGTCGCCATTCTCAAAGGATTCTATTTTTTCAAACCCAAAGCTGCCATAAAGTTCTCGTACCATGGCGTTTTTTGAGGTCTTATAATAGTATCCTCGAATCGTTTTTACCCCATGTGCCTGACATCGTGCTACAAGTTCGTCTAGCATTGCTAGCTCCATGTCACGCTTCAGCACACGGCAGCTCATCAACCATAATTCTATATACAGCGTATCCTCTACCACTTCGCCGATGACTACGGATACAATACTGTTGTCGCCAAATTTGTCTTTTAGTCGACCATATAGGCGAATGCGGTTGGGATCGGCGGTCACCTCTGCCATTTCGCTTTGGGTGTATCTTTTTGTGGTGAGATTGAATTGGTTGCTCTTGTTGGTCAACTGTACAATTCGTGGAAGTGTCACAGGCGTGAAGTCATCAATCTCTGCTTCCATTTCCAGTCCCAGTAAATATTCCGTATAGTTTGCGTATGTCTGCTGCATTTGGACACGCTGTGCATTGGCACGGTACATTTCACTGCGGTTGGCATCAGCCTTTGAAAACGTTGTCGTTTCAAAATAGCCTGCACGATCCAGCACCCGAATACACGCCTCCGGCGAATCAAAGTCCGGCACGGCAATCCCAGGAATTTGTCCGGCAACCAAATCACGTTCTGCCTGATTGTCGTCAACAAAGACGAAGCTTTCTGGCAGCAGATTTAACAGTTCTGCTGTCTGTTGTAAATTCTGATCTTTGGGTTCCCAGTTTGCTTTGATAGCGACGAAGTCCTCTTCATGGAGGACACTGTCCGGATGTTGCAATCCGAGTTGTGCATTTTCCGGTTCATTTTTAGAACAGATCGTCAAAAGAACACCCAGCTGTTTTTGTGCCTTACAATATTCTTGAACTTCTGTATAGACCTCAGCATCGGCAGTTTCCTGTCCGATGGCGATGCCTTCCTGACCGTCGTCACCAATGACACCACCCCAAAGGGTATTGTCCAAATCCAATGCCAGAACTTTTTTATTCTTTCCATAAATGGAGCGAATGATACGAGTCAAGCTATAGGAAAATTCCGGAATGGCGGAAAGTGCCATAGAGTATTTGTATAAGTACCAATAGGTAGAATCTTGCCACCGATCCAGCCCATAACAAGCGGACAGATAGTGGACGTCATGTATATAAAAGTCGTTGTGGGTACGTGCGTATGCGCCAAAACGGCGGTTTAGCTCCGTCACGAACCATACCATACCATGCATATCCCAAGCATCTCGGTTGCCCATAAGGCGTGTGGAAGGAAGTTCAAAGTTATTTTGGATGATGGGACAGTGATATACCTCTTTTAAATGCTCCCACATTTGTGAAAAATGGGAATACTGTCGATCCAGTGCTGCTGTGATGTCCTCCCCCGATGCTGTTAAGGATAAAGGTGCTTCTGTGATATTGCGAATGGACGTGTGAATCAAAATCAGATCCGGCTGAAAAGCCTGAAGCTGAGGCGCATCAAACATGGCATCTTCCCAGTATTTGGCATATTCCGACTGATAAAATTCTGGCTGAATGCCCTCCTGTAGGAGGAACAACTCCAGCATTGCCACGATGTCGTTGGTGGTTGAACCGCCTAACACGGCAATGTGTTTGGTCATACGAGTTTCGCCATCCGCCAACAATACTTTTTTTAGCTTGCGGCGTTTTTTTAGCAATAACTCACTATCGAATGGATATTGCAGTTCTTGCAGCATATGTATCTCCTCTTCATAAATAATATGTGTTTGATGACATTATTGTATCATTGTGTCCGGTTGGTCTCTAGGTAGCTACAATTTGATCCGGTTGCACTAAAGGTATTCATAACGAACAAGACATCTGTTGCACCAATATCTTGCATAAAGTCGATAGCGTTCAGTTCGAAGTAACGCATATCGGTGACATAGATTTCGGAGAACGATTGTGTCAGACAGGGTACCATAGCGTTGCCATAACTGTCCTTGACCATGACCAGCACACGATCATTGTCTACATCGGTGCTAACATGGGTGATGTGTTCATCTCCGCCCATGAACACCAGATACCAGCTGACCGGTTCGACGTTCTCTAAGCTGATCAATAAGTTGCCATCACGTGCATTGGTGAAGTCTGTGTTATAGTAGGTAGTGGTGTAGTCGTTGGACGGAATGTAATAAGTAAAATCCTCTGGATTGTCCTGTAAAACGGCACTCTTTGTAAAGGTATACATACTTCCTATATAGCCCTCTTTGGTGATAGCGGTATAGTCTGTTAGATCTGCAAAGGGAACACCAGCCGCTTCTGCAAATGTCTGTGCAGCATAATATGCGCCCAGTGGCAGCCAATGGTGGTCGGTACGAGCATAAATTTCTTCGCTCTTGTGTTCTTCAAGCGTGCTGTAGGCGTCTACAGCAATGACACCATCTAAGTATTCATTGATATGTTCGATATTGTCAATTTCACTTGCAGTATAACCGGAATAAGAATCTGGCAGGTAAAACGAAACGGAGGTTGGTGCAACTAGGGAGTAAACATTTACGTCTGCGCCCAAATCTGATTTGTAGTTGTTTAGGCTCTGTGCATATTCTTCGCCTTTGCTGAATCCACCACCGTACATACTGATGGCATGTGTCCCAATGAGGACAATTCCGTCGCCGACTTCTACAGCATCCTTCTCAATTTCTTCTTCTGTCGTTGTTGTTGTTACAGTGGTAGATTCTACAGTAGTCTGTGTTCCTGTTGCAACTGTTACCTCGGTGGTAGATTCCGTTTCCGCTTCAGTAAACGCTATCGTTTCCTGCTCCACCTGTGTGATTTCTCCGATAAATAATATAACGGTGTCTTCTGAGGACAATCCTTTATAGGTCTCCCAGTCACTAATCAGCTGCTTGAAATAGCTGCGTCCCGGCACAGTGTCTTCGTAGTAGTACATCAGATCTTCGATGTAGGATCCATCTGCTATGCCTTCCGCAGTAATGGATGGCATAGTCGCCAACATACGGTTTTCTTCGGCAGATTCCGTCGGTCGTGTACCTACCAAAAGGAAAATTGAGCCACCAAGCATGATCGTTCCGATAACGCAGGTTCGCATCACTTGTCCCACGTTTGTGGTAATTAACATGGAACGCTTCTTTTTATAGCGGCGTTCTCTTTCCTCGGAGGATTCCTCCGGTTCGTCTGGAATGGGTTTGCTTTGTGAAGGAAGATATTCCGATGCGTGTGCAGAAGCTTTTTTTGTCTGTTGTGATGGTGAGTTGGGCTTCTGACGTTTCCTTTTTGACTTTTGCTTTTTTTGTTTGTTTGAAATTTCTGGCGGTGCAGTTTGATATGGTTCATCAGGAATATCCAATACGCCGAAGTCGTCCGGAATATCGAATTCGTCCTCCCAAGACGTTCTACGGTTTTGGCTTGTACGCTGCACCGATATGCTTCTCGGTTGCCTTTGCATCTGTTTGTCATAAGTGTGATAAGATGGTCCTGTGTCCATATCACGGTAGTGACTGATATCTTCCTGCACTTCGTGAAATTTTTTTTCTAGTGCAGTATCTAAATCATAGTTATTGCGGTCACTGTCAGATTGATAACGCTCGTCCATTTTTTCCCCTCCTTAAAAATTTGTATACAAGAACGGCGTATTTGTTGCATCGACCAAAAGGACGCTGCTGATGAGAAATACAGCCGCTGCGAGAACAGTGCTGAAGATAGATAATGTTAAATTGGCAACTGAGTTTTTCTGCATAAGTTTTTTCGGAAGCGAAAGGAGTGGGAAGCAACAGAGTACGCTCGCCAATAATAAGAACAGATTATTTCGTACAGAAGATTCCAGCAGTGCGTCGGTCCATCCGATACCATTTTGTCCCAATAATCCCCAGAGCAGTTCGCCCAGTTGAGAAATGCCGTCGGAACAGTAAAATATACCGAAGCCAATAACGATAATCAATTTGTTAAAAATATGGCGAACGACAGCAGGAATTTTCTTCATGCGTTTTTTGCCAATGCACATTTCGATGAGAATAAACAGACCATAGTAGAGACCCCAGATGATATAATTCCAGCTTGCACCGTGCCAAAGTCCAGTACAAAACCAGACGAGAAACAGACCGCCATATTTTCGACGTTTGCCGAAAATCGGCACATAGAGCAAATAGTCACGGAAGAACGTTCCCAAGGAGATATGCCACCGCTGCCAGAATTCAGTGATATCCTTACACAGAAATGGATAACAGAAGTTTTCTTCTAGATGGAAACCGAAGATGCGAGCGATACCAATTGCCATATCGGAATAGCCGGCAAAGTCAAAGTATATTTGCATCGCATAGACAATCACACCATACCAAATGCCCAAGGTAGTCTGATTAGAAAGGGAGTTCCCTAAAAATTGGTCAACGATCGTTCCCAAGTTGTCTGCCAAAATGACTTTTTTTCCAAGACCGATGGCGATTTGTGTGAAGCCTTCGCTCAAGTCACCGGCGTTGACCGTCCGTTCGTGGAGATCGTTCTGCATCGTTTCATATCGTACAATTGGTCCGGAGACGGTGATAGGAAAGAAGGATTCGTAGAGTAGAAATGTGAAGAAGTTACGCTCTGCGGAAATCTTTCTCCAAGCGCAGTCGATGAGATAAGATACCACACGAAAGGTGAAGAAGCTGATTCCTAAGGGGAAATCTAGAGATGGCACTGTCAGTGACAAATCGAACCAGCTGTTGATGTTTTCCACAGCAAAAGCGGTGTACTTGAAGCCAACTAGTACGCCGAGGTTAATAATTAGACCCAAAGCCAAAAACAGTTTTGCCGGCACACGATCTTGAAATGCTGAAATGCCTCTGCCCAAGAAATAGTTGAGTACTGCACTCGCTATCACCAACCACAAATAAGTCGGTTCTCCACAGGCATAGAACAGGAGAGAAAAAACGATGAGTACAGCGTTTCGATAAGATGTTTTCTTTGTTGCAAAATAGCAGAGAAAACAGATTGGAAAAAACAGGTAGATAAAAAATAGTCTGGAAAAAATCATGTTGACACGTCCTCTTTTGTAATACATAAGTTTCAAAAACACACTGGGAAAACAAAATCAAATCAAAAAATATATTTGCCGTTTTTTTTTTTACACGGCTTCTTTCTCTATTCCGTTTTACAGAGGGTCGTTACGAAAAACAGAAATTCTGCACTTCTTATTATACAATAAATTCGACTTCATTTGCAAGGGGTAAAAGGCAGTGAAAATTCCATTCTGAAAAAATTGGCTATTTCAACAAAAAGCAGCAGCAAACAGCCACTGCTTTTAGATATTTTAGAGAAAACCATATTCTGTCATTTTTATTCTGCTGATTTGGCGGTGGTTGTCTCAGTGCTATCCACATCGTTTGTAACAATTGACTCTTTGATACCGGAAGCTAAACCAGCAAGTCCCTGAATTTCGCTTGGAATAATAATTTTGGTTGCCTTTCCGTCTGCTGCTTTTTCAAATGCTTCTAATGCCTTTAGCTGTAGTACTGCTTCATTCGGATTTGCCATATTTAATTTTTTCAAACTTTCAGCTAATGCGGCTTGTACGACCTCAATGGCTTCTGCTTCACCTTGTGCAATTTGCTGCTTCTGTTCTTTGATTGCTTCGCCACGAAGAATGACGGCTTGTTTGTCAGCTTCTGCTTTTAAAATAGCAGCCTGTTTATCTGCCTCAGCACGGAGGACTTTTGCATCTTTTTCGCCCTGTGCAATGGTAGTTTGATATTCTTTTTCCCCTTGCGCACGGAGAATTTTTTCTCGCTTTTCCCGTTCTGCTTTCATTTGTTTTTCCATTGCATCACGAATTTCTGTAGGTGGCAGGATATTTTTCAATTCCACACGAATGACTTTAATGCCCCAGCGGTCTGTTGCCTTATCTAGAGTTTCTGTGATACGGGAGTTAATTAGGTCACGGGAAGTCAATGTAGCATCCAGTTCCAATTCGCCGATGATGTTACGCAGCGTCGTTGCCGTCAGGTTTTCAATAGCAGCGATAGGATGCTCAACTCCATAGGTATATTGTACGGAGTTGGTAATCTGGAAGAATACCACTGTATCGATTTGCATGGTAACGTTATCCTTTGTGATAACTGCCTGAGGTTTAAAATCTACAACTTGTTCTTTGATGGAGACACGCTTTGCGACACGGTCAATAAATGGTACTAAAAAATGGAGTCCTGTATCCCACGCTTGATAAAACGAACCCAGTCGTTCCACAACATAGACGTTTGCCTGTGGAACAATACGAATCCGAGAGATGATTAACAGAATAATAAATATAATCAAAATGAAAAGAATAACAATAGATACATCCATACCTTTTCTCCTTTCATGAGGGGGCTTTTGTTTAATTTAATTTGTACTTTCTGCCATTTCTGCTTTAGGAAGCATGGCAACAATGAGCTTTGTGCCGTCTACCGCTTTTACGCAGACGCTCACATCCTTTGGAATGGTCTCTTCGTTTTGAGCAATCGCAATCCAGTCCACGCCATCCAAGCGGACACGTCCCGTTCCTTTGGCAGCGTCGATAGACTGAATTACTGTTGCGACCCGTCCCAATTCTTGTCGATTGGTATTTTTGACATCAAAGTGCATAACTTTTCGGACAATCGGTCGGGTGAATAGTAACAGCACAACGGAAACAACTGTGAATAGGGCAAGCTGCAAGAGAAATGTGCCATCAAAAAGTGCCACAAAAAATGCAGCCAGTGCGCCGGCGGCAAACCAAATGCTGATGAGCTGTAAAGAAGCAAATTCAGCAATGACTGCGACGGCGAACACAATTCCCCAAAGAACCAGTGGTAAATAATCTCCCATATACGCTCCTTTGGTTGTCTTCATGGAAGAGTGCCATGAAATAAGATGAAATTTTTCGGCAATGTATTTTTTCGATGAAATGCCACACTACTTCAAATTGATTATATCATATTTTTCAAAACCTGTAAAGTAGCAATTTTCATAAATATTTCTGAGGAATTTTGGTGTGCTACACTATGATAATCGAATTTGCAATTGTTGACAAATTGTTTCTACGACACCGTTTTTTGTGTTGGCTGGTGCAAGAAAATTTGCTTGTTCTTTTATGCGACTGGAGGCATTTTCCATAGCATAACTGTATTTTGCACATTTTAACATAGAGATATCATTGTCATAGTCACCGAACGCCATGGTATTTTCCGCCGTAATGCCTAGACATTCTTGCAAACATTCCACCACAGCACCTTTGGTAACACCTTTTTCCATAATGTCCATCTAGCAATCGCCGGAGACAAGCTGTTCATAAGAATCCCCGAATATGGCGAACATGGCGGGGCAGGTGCGACTTTCTAAAGTATGTTTGTTACATAGGGCGATTTTGAGAATCGGTTCTGTTACTTGGTACATTTCTTCATAGGGTAACACCCGAAAATTCTGATAAAATCGGCAAATTTCAGTCCGAACATCTTCCGGTGCATTTGCTGGAAAATAGATGTGATGATAGCCACACAGTACCGGTGTAGTATGACTCAAATCCTTACATAAATTTAGCGTTTTTGTAACTGCACTTTGACACAGCGGCTTTAAAATCGGGTCACGATGGGATAACATGACACAAGCACCATTGTCACAGATGAAAATCATGTCTTTTGCAGCATCGCCAAATAGTGTTATCAGGGCTATACGAGAACGACCACTCGCAACTGCGAAGGTAATATCCCGACAGTAGAGTTGTTCCATCAGCTGAAGGAATTTGGGTGGAAGCTGTTTTTTATCGTCCAAAAGCGTACCGTCCATGTCAGAAACAATCAATTGAATCATACGAATTCTTCCTTTTTCAATTTTTCTTTTTTGTAATTATACCACAATTGTGAAAAAAATCAAGTGTTCTATGGTATAATTTTGAAAAACATATTTGAAATGTCGGTACACAAAAAATAGGCAAGAAATCCATGACGATTCCCTTGCCTATAGTAAAAAAGTAAAAATAAGAGTGGTGCGGATAAGAGGACTTGAACCTCCACCCCCTTGCGAGGACTAGCACCTAAAGCTAGCGCGTCTGCCGATTCCGCCATATCCGCATTTTTGCACCACAAAGTTTTTATATTATAGCATAATCAAAATCATTTGTCAAGCTTTTTTTCGATTTTTTTCAAAAAAATTTTGCGTATAATTTTTGGCTGCTGTTTTCCTTGACAAAAATTATGTGATTTGCTATAATAGAAAGAAAGTACTGAAAAGCAAGGTGTTGCTTTTCAGAAATCATATAGGAGGAAAAAAATGAATCACGAGTGGAAAAAAAGACTAATTCAAGCTAGTTTGCCAATTGTGTCGATTCTTGGCGGAGCGTGTTTACTAACTGATGTAGCATCTGCTGACGATAGTGTCGTATTTTTGGAGACAGGGGTACTGGTCGCCACAGAAACAACCATACCGGTCGCTTCGGGTACAACTACACCAATTGCTTCAGACACGACTATACCAGTCGCTTTGGACACAACCACACCAGTTGCTACAGATACCACGGTAGTGGAGGGGTGGGAAACCACAGACGACGGCAACAGAAAGTATCATTTTAGCGACGACACTTACACCACAGGCGAGGTGCAGATTGATAATGTTTGGTACACTTTCGATGAAGACGATTACCAGAAATACGGCTGGCAGTACGTGGCAGATGGCTGGCAAACTATTGATGACAATAAATACTACTTTGATACGAGTGGTATCATGCAGACTGGATGGCAGACCATTGACAGAAAAAATTATTATTTTAACAAATCGACTGGCGTTTGTCAGAACGATGCGGAGGATACGCTATACAAAAAGGCGGTGGAGATCTATCAGGAGAATATGTCTACCTATTATAAAGAGGTTTTAACCGAAGTCAACAAGATTCGAAAAGCGGCTGGGTTATCATCGCTGACATTAGATGAGGATTTGTGCATTGCAGCGACGATGCGTGCTTTGGAAATGGACGAAAACAATATTTTGAGTCATGTAAGACCTACAAGCTATTATAATACAGAGGGAGAAACCAATTATTCCGGCGACAATTGGTATACCGTGTTGTATTATATGAACATTAGTTATTCCGCTGCAGGAGAAAACTGTGCGAGTGGGTTGAGTACCGCAGCATCTGTAGTGGCGGCTTGGGAAAGCTCTTCTGGTCATTATGCAAATATGGTCAACACAAGTTACACAAAAATTGGCGTTGGATTTAGCGCAGATGGGAAGGTTTGGGTGCAGCTATTTACTTAAGCGTTTCCTAAAATCAGAATAACAAAAAAGCAGTTCCCTTGGTAAGAGGGCACTGCTTTTATTTTAGCGAGGATAGTTGGGTTTTAGTCGTAGTCCACCACATCCACCCAGCGGAGGAGGAGTTCTTGTTCTTTAGGCTTTTCTTTTACAAGCTGAGACGCAGCAATAATCGGTGTCCATGCGTAGACATATTGTCTTGCAACGTCATTCATTTCGCAGAACATTTTCAAGTATAGTTCCGCCCAATCATGTTTTCCAGCCAATTCAAACAGGAGATAGGTTCTCGCAGCGTCGGCACTGCCATTACCTTGGGTAGCGTGTGACCAGTCAATCACGAATAATCTGCCGTCTTTGTCGACGATGACATTGCTAGGATTGAAGTCACCGTGGCAAACTTTCACGTGATCTTTCATGGCGTTTAGCCTTGTGTGTAAATCGTATCGTGTGGTAGCATCTAAGCCGGACTGACTGATTTTTCGGTTCATCTTGTCCTTCAGTTTTGTCAACAGTGGCGAACGTTTGCTGAGAATCTCCTTTTGTAATAAAACGAACTGTTCCATATAATTTTCCAGTTGGTCGGGGCTTTCTTCCATCAAAGACTCCAGTGTGACGCCTTCTACATATTCTGTTACAATGCTCCACTTGCCTTCTGTTTTGCAGACTTTCAATAGCTTGGGAATTCGCAGGCCGGTTTCCTCCACTCTGGCTTGATTTAAAGCTTCGTTTAGAATATCGGACTTTTTGAAGTCTTGTTCAAATATTTTAATTCGGGTGTTGCTGTTCCGATAGCTCGCCTTGTTTTTTCCCTGTGCAATTTGTTCCATTAGAATTCCTCCTTTGTCTGTGAAGTCATAGTGGCATAAGCCTCACCGTAGTAGCTCTTTTGATAAAGTGTTTTGATTTCTGAAATCAGGGGATAGCGTGGGTTTGCACCGGTGCATTGGTCATCGAACGCCTGTTCGCTCATTTCGTCCAACGTTTTCAGAAAATCTTCTTCTGTAATGCCATAGTCACGAATCGTTTTCTTGATGCCAACAGCTGTTTTTAATGCTTCGATTTTTTGGATGAAATTTTCAAACACTTCTTCATCACTGCTACCTTTCACACCCACATAACGTGCACATTCGCAGTAGCGTGCCAGTGCGTTAGGATAAGGATATTGGGAGAATGTTCCCATTTTTTGCGGTGCTTCTGCACAATTGTAGCGCATCACATAGGTGATTAGCAGTGCGTTTGCTACACCGTGAGGAAGGTGGTGAAATGCGCCAAGTTTATGCGCCATAGAGTGGCATACGCCTAAAAATGCATTTGCAAACGCCATGCCCGCCATGGTGGAGGCGTTTGCCATCTTTTCTCTGGCAATTGGCGTATGTGCGCCATCTGTATAGCATTCTGGAAGGTAGGTGAAAATGTTCTTCAGTGCCTGTAATGCCATGCCATCAGTATAATCGGTTGCCATAACAGAGGCATAGGCTTCAAGCGCATGAGTCATGGCATCGATGCCGGAAGCAGCAGTCAGACTTTTTGGCTGAGACATCATCAAATCGGTGTCTACAATTGCCATATTGGGCATCAGCTGATAATCTGCCAAGGGATATTTCATGCCAGTCGACTCGTCTGTGATGACCGTAAAAGGGGTGACCTCCGAACCGGTGCCGGAGGAAGTAGGAACAGCAATAAAATACGCTTTTTCGCCCATTTCTGGAAAAGTATACGTCCGCTTTCGTATATCTGTAAAACGCATTGCCATATGGACAAAATCTGCGTCTGGATGTTCATAGAGTACCCACATGATTTTGGCTGCGTCCATTGCTGAACCACCGCCCATAGCAATAATGACGTCCGGCGAAAAAGAACGCATGATTTCTGCACCCTGTTTTGCGTTTTTTTAAGTGGGATCCGGTTGAACATCTGAAAAAATCCGATAGGTGATACCCATATCCTGTAGGCGATTCGTAATCTGTGTCGTTGCGCCGGACTGGAACAAGAACTGATCAGTGACGAGAAACGCTCGTTTTCGATGAAGTACCGTTTGGATTTCCTTCAATGCCACCGGCAGACAGCCTTTTTTTAGATACACCTTTTGGGGTGTACGGAACCACAGCATATTCTCTCTCCTTTCTGCAACTGTTTTGATGTTCAGCAGATGTTTTACCCCTACATTTTCTGAAACGGAATTGCCGCCCCAAGAGCCACAGCCTAAGGTTAAGGATGGTGCCAGATTGAAATTGTACAAATCGCCAATACCACCGTGGGAAGATGGCGTATTGATGACAATTTGGCACGCTTTCATCTTATCGGCGAATGTGTTAATTTTTCCCGCTGGTGTATCTCGTCCACGTAAAGGGACGCTGTGTGTCCATAGCCACCGTCTCGAATGAGTTGGTCGCATATGTGATTGCTTGTGTGAAATCGTCTGCACGGTACATCGCCAGTACAGGTGACAGTTTTTCATGGGCGAATTCTTCACTGATGTGGACGTTTGACACTTCGCCGATTAGCACCTTTGTTTCATTCGGTACGGTGATATCGGAGAGCTGTGCAATTTTTGTGGCACACTGTCCTACAATTTTACTGTTCAGCGAACCATTGATCAAAATGGTCTTGCGTACCTTTTCGGTTTTATCCGGATTTAGGAAATAACAACTACGCTTTTGGAATTCCGTTTTGACAGCATCGTAAATAGAAGTGTCTACAATGACGGATTGCTCTGATGCACAAATTATGCCGTTGTCGAACGTTTTGGAATGCACAATCGAGTTGACTGCCAGCGGAATGTCGGCAGAAGCGTCGATGACTGCTGGTGTGTTGCCAGCACCTACGCCTAGTGCCGGTTTCCCACTGGAATATGCTGCCCGTACCATGCCCGGACCGCCGGTGGCGAGAATCAAATCTGACTCCTGCATTAGGGTATTCGTCATCTCCAGCGACGGCACGTCAATCCAGCCGATGATATTTTCCGGTGCACCAGCCTTTACAGCAGCGTCTAACACGATTTTTGCCACTGCGATGGTACTTTTCGTTGCCCGAGGATGTGGAGAAATGAGAATGGCATTTCTTGTTTTGAGACAAATTAGCGATTTAAAAATTGCTGTAGAGGTAGGGTTTGTTGTGGGAATGACCGCTGCGATAACGCCGATTGGTTCGGCAATTTTCTGTGTTCCATAAGCATTGTCGGTTTCAATTACACCACAGGTTTTGGTGTCTTTGTAGGCGTTATAGATATATTCTGATGCAAAGCTATTCTTGATGACTTTGTCTTCCATGACACCCATGTCGGTTTCTTCCACTGCCATTTTAGCAAGGGAAATCCGTGCGTGATTTACTGCCAAGGCGGCGGCATGAAAAATAGCATCAACCTGTTCTTGGGTATATGTGGCAAACTGCTCTTGTGCTTTTCGCACTTGTGCAAGTTTTTGTTCCAGTGCGGGAATACCATCTACCAGAGAACAACTGCCTACATTTGTATTTGTCATAACATTTTTCTCCTTTTCTTGGATATCCAAGGGGTGAACAGAGAAATCGGGCATAGCAAAATCGGGGCTGGGCAGATTAAAAGTAAGTTAAGACTAACTATACATTCCTGTAAAACCATCTGTTAAATCATCTATATCCGAAACGACACCTCTTGTATTTTTATTATACCATTTTTTTGTTCATCCGTCAATTCTTTTTTGAGAAATCTTTGCGGTGGCTTTATGGTAGTGTGTGTTAAAAAATGAAAAATATACAGCGAGAATTGACGAAAGCCGCAGGGAAACTCTGTTATAATAGAATCGGTGGGAATTTTCAAATATAATTCTTATCTTGCTCGGAAGCTATCATGCAGACAATTTATCTGGATATTTTATTATTGGAAAGCTTTTATGTCAACTATTTTTTGCTGCGTGCAACGGGACGACTGACCCATACAAGGCTTCGCATTTGTCGGTGTGTCTTTGCGGCAGTTGTCAGCAGTTTATTTTCGTTGTTGCTGTTTCTGCCATCGTTGCCGATTGTCGTGCAGTGGCTTCTGAAGCTTGGCACGGCAGGTGTTACGGTGCTTCTGGCGTTTGGACGCAGTCACGCACGGTTTGTACGATTTCGTCAAATATTGTGTTTTTTTTGCTGTAGTTTTCTCTTGGCTGGATTGCTTCTCGCAGTGTCCAGTCAAACGAAACAGGGATTTGCTGCATGGGCGAATGGCTATTGGTATGTAGATTTTTCGATGTTGCAGCTAATCGTTATGACAGCACTGGCGTATCTAGCGTTGCACGGCTATCACAGGATACGAGGGCGATTGCACGTCGCAGAGACAGATTATCAGGTATATCTTCGCCTTGATGGACGTACGCTGGTTCTCTCTAGACTGGCGGACACAGGAAATCGGTTGGAGGATTTCTTCTCCGGTTTGCTGGTGATTGTCTGTTCGGCTGAATCCTTAGCACAGTTGCAAAACGGTATGCCGATAGAAAAACTTCCACACTATCGAGTGATTCCGTGTGCAACAGTTACTTCAGAGGGGGTTATGCCATTATTTCGACCGGACGAAATCTGTATTCGGCAGATGACACAGAACAAGTGCAAGCATATACATACGGTAGATGCCATGATTGGCATTGCCGGAACACAGAAAACGGCGATTTTTCACCCAAAACTCATTGGAAAATAGATGAATATTCAAAAGGAGAGAAAAGATATGCAAAGCGTACGAATTTCATTGCAGAGATTATTTCAACACATGAAGAAACAGTTTTTGACACCGTGCAGAGTGGATTATATCAACGGGATGGACACTTTACCGCCACCGTTGACCAAAGAGGAGGAACAGGCAGTTTTTATAAAGCTGGCGGCGGGGGACACTGGGGCAAGGGAAACGCTGATAGTGCATAATTTGCGGTTTGTGGTATACATAGCCAGAAAATTTGAATCCTCCGGGTTGGGATTAGACGACTTAATTTCCATTGGAACCATTGGACTGATTAAGGCAGTGGAGACGTTTTGTCCTGCGAAGAAAATAAAGCTTGCTATCTATGCGTCGCAGTGTATTGAAAATGAAATTCTAATGGTACTGCGAAAAAATGTTCAGATACGTGGTGAAATTTCTATCGATAAACCGCTGCGATCCGATTGGGACGCAGGCGAGTTATCGCTGTCCGATGTGTTGGGAACGGAGGAAGATATAGTGAGCAAGAATATCGAACAGGAAGCGGAACGAGAGATGCTGCGACTTGCTATATCAGAATTAGGTCAGCATGAGCGTGAAATTATGGAAATGCGATTTGGTTTGACCGGTGAACGAGAACAGACGCAAAAGGAGGTAGCAGAAGTTATTGGCATATCACAATCCTATATTTCACGTCTAGAAAAGAAAATCATCCGCAAACTGCGGATGAGATTGGAAAAGATTTTGTAAGGGATCGAAAAGCGATGAAAACATATTGTCAATTTGACACAACTCTATGGGTGGCTTTTCGTATTGCAGCTGCGAGACCGAATGCGAGAACGAGGGAAATACCATCTTTTATGAGGTAGGGTGTGGATGCCAGTGCAAATGCTTGCAATGGCGAAGAGCCAGAGACCAGTGCGAATTGTATAACGCCGGTAATGTAACAAAGGGCGAGCCCAATGACACTACAAATTACGCAGAAAATTCGATTTTTTGCGCAGGGTGATTTGTACCAAATTTCACTGCCCAGTCCGCACAGAGTCGCTATGAATAGAAATCCCCAAAGGTAGCCGCCTGTGATGCCTATGAGTTTGGAAATACCACCGGTAAAATTTGCAAAAACAGGGATTCCTACTGCACCCAGTGCAAGGTAAACGACTATAGAAATGATACTACGCTTCCAGCCAAGGACGTAGGCAGACAGGGCAACGGCAAATGTCTGGAGTGTGATGGGAATACCCCACGGTGTGGGAATGCTAATTTGGGACAATACCGCCAGAACAGCAGCAAAAAGTCCGATTTGTACCAGTGATAAAATGGATTTGTGTTGCATAAGTAAAACCTCCGATAAATTCTATTGTCAACCAGCTTTAAAAGAAATTTGGGTGACAAATAAATTATACCACAAGAGGTGAAGAATTGTCAAGGGAAATTAGAAAAAATATTAGTAATTCTAAATATGAACGAATTAAGATTAAATTAAAATAAAAACATTTTAAAATTTACTTGACAGACGAAGAAGGTTGTGCTATAATAAATAATGTTGTAAGTCATACTTGTCGAAACGTAGGGGTATAGCTCAGCCGGTAGAGCAGCGGTCTCCAAAACCGCATGCCGAGGGTTCGATTCCTTCTGCCCCTGCCAAAATAGTAAATTCAAAAAAAGCACGCAAACACGAAAAGACACGTGAATGTGTGTTTTTTTGTTTTCTTTTTTTTACGTGAAAACGTTGTATTTACCATTGCATATACTGCTGAACAACTTACATAGGAGTATTGTGAAAAGCGAAAACATCACCTCGGCTAGTTGCTAATTAAGTCAGGAAAACTGTCCCCCTAAGTGCTTTTTGGAAAAAAAAGTTTGAAAACAGACTTGACAGCCACCTAAAAAGATGGTGTAATAATATTGTAATCAAGGTAAGCCCTCAAGCTAATCACCGCCCTCGGTGTCACCTTGGACGAGCTTTGCAAGGATGAAACGGAATAGCCTTTTGCATCTTCAACCGTTAAAAGTGAACTGACTCCAAAAATTAGATAACTTAAAAAATTTTATTGTACTCTTGGTCGTATTTAGTTTTAATGATGTTATGAAAATTCCCCTAAAGTGTGATAAAATGTGGAGCAAAATCGAGGAGTTCGAAAATTTGGGTACAAAAAACACACATTCACGTTATTTTGACGTGTTTGTGTGTCTTTTTGAAATTTTAGCTTTGGCGGACAGGGAGGGATTCGAACCCTCGATACGCTATTAACGTATACACGAGTTCCAGTCGTGCGCCTTAGACCAGCTCAACCACCTGTCCTTTTAGACATTAAAAAATATGAAGCCATGAACAAGAGACATAACATCTCAAAATCCAATTATCTAACTTTTTTGCTTCCTGTGAGGAAGTGGTGCGAGTAACGGGACTTGAACCCGTACGCCGAAGCACACGCCCCTCAAACGTGCCTGTCTGCCAGTTCCAGCACACTCGCTTCTCGTTTTTATCAGTCAACTTTTTTATTATATCAAAGACTATCGATAATGTCAAGCTTTTTTGTTAAATTCATTTGTAAATATATTTTGAATTAAATTTTATTTTAAACAATTTGACATACGCTTGAAAAGAAAACGCTTTTTGGAAAGAGTTGCATACTGTAGAATTTTATACACCAAAGAAAACAATTACAATTATATTACAATTGGATGACAAACTAATAAAACATTGCATCGTGTAACGAAATTCCTTGACTTTTTTTGATACTTATGGTATAATTTAACTGGCTATATTGAAAAAAGTATATGCAGAAATCCGATTCTTTTTGGACAATCTGACGAGATTTGTTAAAGAACAAAATGCAATTTTAATTGTATTCTGCAATTACTTCGATAAATTTATGCTTTATTTTACAACGTTGATACATGTTAGGGAGGAATTTTGCTATGATTTGCAAGAACTGTGGGAATGAGTTTAACAAAGGGGTATTTTGTCCGGCTTGTGGTGCAAACAATGCCGATCAGAATACTGCTGCAAATGGGAATGTTGGTGGATTTGGTGGTTTACAGAATCCAAATCAGGGTTTTCAGAACCCGAATCAGGGATTTCAAAATCCAAATCCGATCTATCCGAATCCGGGATACCAAAATCCAAATCCTATACCGCCGGTGACACCTGTGAAGAAAAAGCGGAAAACGCCGCAGATTCTGGCACTTTTGGCGATTCTGTTGGTTATTGTGATTGTGATTGCTTTGATTCCGCTACTCTTTACAAGCGCAAAGGCTAAAACGAAGCGAGTTATGAAAAATTATATGAATGCGTTGGAGAGCGGCGATACGGACGAGTTATTTGAATGTTCTGTTCTGGCGATTGATGATTTGGATCAATTGCTGTTAGACAATGGTGTGGACACGAAGCTGTACATTGAGTCGGGTTATGACGATATTTTCTATGCTATGGAAGATATTTATGGAGAGGACGTTACGTATTCGTACAATATTTCCTGTTTTGAAGAAATTACAATCGATGCAATTGTTCGCCAAATGCAGTTATATGCTTATTTGATGGATGAGAGCTATTATACGAGTTACAATGCAGTTTCCGGCGTGCTGGAAGATTATGAGGAAGAGTATGGCATTGAGGCTATCTACATGGTGGTTGCGGAAGTGACAATAGAAGGTAATGATGAAGAATGCACGATGCCGTAGAATTTTATCGTTGTTAATGTAGATGGTGTGTACTATCTTGCAGAAATGAACAGTGGCCTTTTCAATACGGCAACAGAAGAACTGGCAGATATGATGTAACACAAAACGAAAAAATGTGGTTATACATATAATATAACTTTCAGCGGAAAGGAGTAAAATGAAAATGAAAGAAACATATGAAACGTTTGTGCAGTGTCCTGTCTGTGGGGCACCACTGGACAACGGCGATGTCTTTTGTATTCGGTGTGGTGCATCTGTTGCAGGCGTGTTTGCTGCGGGTGGCGGGCTGACCTGTACTAACTGTGGTGCTGCATTAGAACCCGGTACTTCGTTTTGTATCTAATGCGGTGCACCTGCACCCACACCGGAAATGGTAGGCGCACCGATGACAGGTTTGTCGTCGGTAATCGGCGGATCGGTTTATTCGAATTGTGGTGCAGTGTTAGAGCCTGATGCATCGTTCTGTATTGGCTGTGGTATGCCGGTAACGTCTGTGCTACCGGAATCAAATCCGATGGATCATATGGCACCGTCATTTGGCGTTTGTACGACTTGTGGTGCACCAATAGACAAAGATGCGGCATTTTGTATCGCTTGTGGTACACCTGTTTCGCATGGGATGGATGGTATAGGAAACGCTGATACAGAGGAAACGCCGGTATTTACTGGTAGAATTTGTAGTTGCGGTATGGAGCTGGATGCCGATACGAAGTTCTGTACACGTTGTGGGAAAGCGGTTGAGCCTATAGAAACATTTGGAATGCACCCTTGTGCCAATTGTGGTGAACTGGTAGGAGCTACGGTGACGCTTTGTCCGTTTTGCGGCAGACCAACGGACAATAGTGAACTATCCAATTGTCCAAATTGCGGTGCAATTGTCTATCCCGACAGTATGACCTGTGGAGTATGTGGGCAGTTTCTGGGCGAATCGGTAGCACCGCCATCTGATACTTCACCTACTTCGGAAACGTTTACCCATGTAACACCAGATACAATAAGCGGCGGTCTTGTTATCAACGTGAAGAATAAGCCGGACAAGCCACCGGCTTCACCAGCTACGGTTCGTGCGAAAAAAAATTTCAAAAGCACAAGCGACTTTGACGTTTGATGATTTGAGGGTTTCTAATGGAGAAAAACGATAACATATGTTCGTATTGTGGCAGCCTTTTATCCAGCGACGGTGTTTGTGCGAAATGTGGACAGGGAAAGCTCATATATGGAGGAGCTTCTCATAAAAAAGATGCGTATTTAGGAAAGCTTACATTGAGTGAGGCATTTTCTTTTGAAAAAAATGTGAGTGCAGATGCCGAAAATGCACCGTATAACTGTTTCTCCTGTGGCTATCCCATAAAATCAGGTGCGATTTTTTGTCCTCACTGTGGCACAGTGTTTGGCGCTGATAAGATCAGTGACAAGAATGGCAGAATCAAAGAGGAGGATGATATCGTATCTTCTTCTGTGTTCTTGGTTGATCCAAGTCAAATGTCACAGACCACAAGAAAAGAGGATGCAGTTTCATCGAATGAGAAATTTCGTGTGCTGCAAGATTTTGACGTTTGATGGAATTGTATCAAAATGTATCATGTGTATGCGAAATTGTATAGAAATTATATAAAATTTTATAGTAGAAAGAGGAAATGAAAAATGGCTAGTAATTATCAATTAACCTATAACGTCGATATTGTATTCGTCATCGACGCAACTGGAAGTATGGATAATGTGATTCAAATGGTAAAAGACAATGTGCTGCATTTTTATGACGATGTCACCAATGCAATGCGTAAAAACAACAAAGAGATTAGTTCTCTGCGAATCAAGATTATTGCATTTCGGGATTATGTAGCGGACGGCGAGGATGCTATGATGAATACGGACTTTTTCAATTTACCAGCACAATCTCGTGAATTTAGTGAAACAGTACAGTCCATTGAAGCTTTTGGCGGCGGCGACGAGCCGGAGAATGGACTAGAGGCACTGGCGTATGCCATTCGATCCAAGTGGAATACAGAGAGGACAAGACGGCGTCAGGTAATTGTCGTATGGTCTGATGCCTCTACTCATCCATTGGGTTATGGCAGCACAGTACCGAATTATTCTCCTCAGATGGCACGTGATTTTGCGCAGCTGACAGACTGGTAGGGCGATAAGCAAAATCAACAGTATATGAGCTATTCCGCAAAGCGTTTGATTTTGTATACCCCGAATGTACCTGGCTGGAGTACGATTGTAGAGAACTGGGATGGTGTGATTCACTATCCTTCAGAGGCTGGGAATGGTCTGCAAGAGCATGATTATCAGCAGATTTTGAACACAATTGTACATACCGTTTAAGATTTTCGCATATTGCAATAGAAGCCTTAGCGATAAAAAAAGGGGTAATGAGAGATGAGTATTCAAAATTTGCAAGATTTGGCATCGCCTTTGATTTTAGCGCACGGCGACGTGATTCCGAACCAAGGTGAGGATAGCTACGCTTGTGATTATGTTGATGCGCAATATTATCAGGCAGTATTTGACGGCTGTGGTGGTCTTGGATCACAGACTTATCCACAGCTTGGAAATCATCATACCGGTGCATGGATTACTTCACGTGAGGCGGCGAAAGTAACATGGAATTTCTTTCAAAAGCAAAAGCTGCAATTCAAAGAAGCAGAGGACGCTGCGGCATATCAAAAGGCACTTTCCAGCGCACTTCGGGAATTAAAACAAAAGTGTACCAAGGATGGCGGCGTGCAAATTGGCAGCAGTTTGCAGAAGAGTTTTCCTACAACGGTAGGAATGATTGTCGCCTGTCTGACAGAGCGGAATAAGCTTTTGTGTGAGGCACTTTGGGCGGGCGATTCCAGATGTTATATTATGGATCAGTACGGATTGGCACAGCTGACAATTGACGATGTGGATGCGAGCCATGATGCCTTTGAAAATTTGAAAAATGATAGCAGATTGCTCAATCTTGCAAATGCGGATACAGATTTCCAAATTCATGCGCATTGTTGTCACATCAAATTACCGGTTGTTTTAATTTGCTTAACAGACGGTGGGTTTGTCTATTTTGATTCGCCAATGGACTTTGAAAGGGTATTGCTTGAAACACTGTTGAGTGCGAATAATCCACAGGAGTGGGAAAATCATCTGGGGCAGGCAATCAAAAAGTGTGCCGGAGATGACTATACCCTGATGATTATGAGCGTTGAATTTGATAGCTATTTGGAGATGAAGAATTATTTTTTCAATCGTTTTGTATCGTTGAAAAACAATTTTATTCAGCCAAGTAAAAATGCAGATGAGGAAACACTGAAAAAATTGTGGGAACAATATAAAGCTTCTTATTATAGGTGGGATTAAGCGATGCCGGAAGTAATAATCAAATTTGGATCGAGTACAGACAAGTCGTCGGTGTTTGAACCGTATAAAGTCGATAAATATTTGGTAGAAAAGCCGTTGACAAATAATGATGGTAGCTTTTGTAAATGGGGCTTTTGCAGTTATCGTGACAAAAAATTTTTTCTAAAGGAGTTTTTGTCGCCCAAATATCCGCAGGAGGATGCACCGATTTTCGAAGAGCGGCGACAGCGGCAGATTCGGGAGTGTAATGATTGGTTTCAGCAAAAACAAAAGGTATATCGTCGTGTGATGGAGAGTGCCAATGAGAATATCATTGCACCATTAGATTTTTTCAAGTTCAAGAACCAATTTTATTTGGTGACAGAACGTGTAGAATCGAATCATATTGCCATTGAACAGCTGCACCAGCGACCGTTGTATTAACAGCATATGGTTATGAAATCTCTTGCATCGGCTTTTATGAAATTAGCAGAGCATGGCGTAGTTCATGCTGATGTCAAGCCAAATAACTTGATTTTCAAAGATACTGTAGATGGATTTTTTACAGCAAAGATTATTGATTTTGACGTGTGTTTTTTAGAAGATCACCAGCTCTATCTGGATGAGATCATGGGCGATACGGTTTATTATGCGCCGGAAACGATCCTTCGTATTAATGAAGAGGAAGTTGACATTACGTCAAAGGCGGATGTGTTTGCACTGGGAATACTGTTCCATCAGATAGTTTGTGGTACTCTTCCGGGAATCAATGATCCAAACAGTCATAGCGTAGCGGAAGCGGTATTAAATGATGTACCGTTACAGTTGGAAAATACGCCTTATCGAGATTTGATTGCCAATATGTTATTGTTCGATGTGGAAAAGCGACTGAGCAGTAAAGAGGTCTTTCAGCGGCTGAAACGGATGGGCAGTGCAAAAAATGCACTGCCGCCAGTAAAGGGCGTATCGATGCCCAGTACAGACAATGAAGGTGACGGACCACGTTGGCATCCATTGACGGATTTTGACAACTAAAATGCTGGAATGGTGATATAGGAGGGATACAGGATATGTGGCAATGTGTCAGATGTGAAACGAATAATGAAAACAAGGATAGGATTTGTTATGTTTGTGGCTTACAATCGGGTATATTAGAAAGCGTAAAAAAGCGAATCGATGCTAATTTGAAGCTGGAACAAGAGCGAAACAAGCGAGGAAAAGAATCATCCAAGAATCCAGAGGGTGCAGGCGTGCGAACGGATAAGCCGCTTCGTCCAGATCCTCCACTTGTTCCTTCAGGGGGCAAAAAGATATCGGCTGGGCTTACGCCTGTGACAAAAAAAGCACCGTCGATTTTGGATGACCCTACACGATCTGTTTCACACTCGAAAAAGAAGAGTGGTTCAAGAGCTTTCTCCATTATTTTGTCAATTGCAACCACAGCACTGCTCGGGATTTTAATGCTTATTGTTTACGTGCTGAACAGTGGGCAGGACGTGCTGAACAGTGGGCAGGGATTCTAAATGAAAGCGGGTAGGCATAATATTGTTGGAAATCGGAGTAAAATGGAAAAATTAAAAAGATTGAGAGGATGAGAATGATGTTTTGCAAGAAATGTGGTGAAAAGCTTGTACCGAATAGTGCGTTTTGTAAAAAGTGTGGCAATCCGACAGAGTGGAAAGGACAAAACGGATTTCAGAATGATGCGGATTATCAGGCGATACAAGCGGATTTTCAGGAAGCAGATATAAATGGCAGTTCCAATCATGTGCTGCCGCCTTCTGGTCAGGTGAACCAGCCGGAACAAAACAATACAAAAGCCGATGCCACCGGCAATGTTACAGAAGAGAGAATTTATTTTACTGGAAAGAATGGCGAGCGGGGAGAGATTCATGCAACATACCAAGATGGAAAGCTTCAGCAATCGACCATGTACAAGATACCAGAGGAAAATGAATCTTGGAAACGAAGTGGAATCGAAGAATCCGAGACGAAAAAAGCAGTGCCAAAGTGGATAAAGATAGCAGGAATTGCCGGTGGTGCAGTGGTTGTCCTTGTGATAGGATTTCTTATCGGGTTGACAGTTTCATCAGGAGATGACGATGACAAGGACGAGGACAGAAGCAGTATTGTTGTCGAAGAAACTACTAGTGAAGAAGAAACTGCCGAAGAGATAATAGAAACTACTGGTGAAGCAGCAACCACAGAAGTGTCTGAAACAGTGACGGAAGAATCCAGTACGGATAGTGATACAGAATCTGACGGTGCGGAAGTGTATAACAATAATGAGGAATCATTGGAAACGCAAGAGGAGCCGGGAGAAAGCACAGATGATTCAACGTCATATGCGAACTCAGATGGAACTTATGACAATGTGAATGCGTATTGTAATGACTCGTTATCAGAATATGCTCAATTGGGCGAGACGCAAAACATATTATTAAATGGTGACCCAAATTTCATAATTGAATTTACTAGCCTTTTAGAAGATTTGTCAAAAATAAATTTGACGAGAAGTGATACGTCACTCAGTTTTTCTATGAATGAAATTTATGACGGACCTGAATACTATCAAAATGACACCGACACTGATGCGATATTGCATCAGGATAATCCAAATGTTTACGATTTTAAGTGGTATGATGTCATTGCTAGAGAAACGCTTTATTTTGAAAATTATACGGTTAAATCTGTCAATGGACTTTGTTATGATATTATCGACGACAATCTTGTAACAGAAGAAGATGTGAGTGCCGGAAGCGTCGGTCTCGCTTATCTGACATACTACGACTACGTGGAAGATCCAAATATTACACTAAATATGGGCAGTGGTCACTATTATTTATTTGTACGAATGAAAGACGATCCAAGTGTTTCAGAAAGCCCTTATAGTTACCATCTGTATGAGATAGAAAACGGAACTGTTTATGAACTAAATGGAGCTGTGGACACTTCTTCGTCGACGAATGAAGCGGGCGAATCAAATTAACATGATTATGGAATTTTAGGAGGAATAAAAATGTCTATTACTGGAAATTTATCAGCGTTTGCGCAGAACGCATCTGGGAAAATGAAAGACACCACAGAAATGATGAAAATCAGTGGTCAGATCACCAACAACGAAAAAGCATTGAACGACTTGTACATAGCAGTTGGGAAAGCCTATTGTACCAATCCGAATGCAGAATCGCATCCGGAACTGAACGATTATGTTTTACAGGTACAGATGCTGGAACAGTAGAATCAATCGCTGCAAGCGCAGTACACGGCGTTGAAAGGCATTGTGATTTGCCCACAGTGTCAGGCACAGGTGAAAGCAGGGACACCGTTTTGTAGTATTTGCGGCTATCGGTTTCCTTATCAACCGAAAAAAGTTTGTCTCAATTGTGGCAGTTCGCTGATGGAAGAACAGCGGTTCTGCACGGTTTGCGGCACACCTGTTCCCACATCACAGGCAGTACCGCTGCCGTCGGCAACAAGCACAGCAGCAGGCGCAGGAACTACACCGCAATACAGTGGGACGGCGGCTTCATTTGGTGCAGCGACAACGTCTGCTGATGGTGGCATGAAAGCTTGTCCGCATTGTGGGCAAATGGTTCGTGCGGATTTACAATTCTGTAAATTCTGCGGCAGCAGTATTGTATAAAAACGAAGAAGATTTTTTCTACGAAACGGAGGGATGAAAATGTTCTGTACATCGTGTGGAAATGAAAATGTCAGTGGTGCGAAATTTTGTAAATTTTGTGGAGCGCAATTGGAGAACAATTCTGATATTGCAGCCAAGCAGCAGCCGAGAAATGCACCCCAAAATGGGAATCAAACCGTTCCGCCACCAGTGACACCCATATCGATGAATCCGTCCACTTGGAGTGAATCCGGTGTCGTGGAAGAAAAGTCACACAAAGTACCTCCGATGATGTTGATAGGGCAAATTGCACTGTTTGTGATTGTTATAGGATTGATTATTGTGGTGCTTTTTGTCAGCGGCATTTTTGATGGAGATGATGATAGTTCTGACCGTGATCGTGCGGCAATTGAAAATAGTGATTCTGATACGTCCGAATATGATGAGAGTAATGAAGAAACAGGAAGTATTGAAAATAGCGCAATAGAAACGCTGGAAACGACGACAGTAGTGACAGTGGCGACGACGAGAGTAACGACTACTGCTACCAAATCTACAACTGTGACGACCACAACGGAGGCATCAGCGGAAGAACACTATTATGAAGTAGTATATTCAAAAGTTACTTGGTCGGAGGCAAAAGCGGCGGCGGAAAGTGCCGGTGGCAGATTGGCGGAAATACACTCACAAAGCGATTGGAATACAGTGACATCGCTTTGCAGCCAAAAGGGTGTCAATTATGTGTGGCTAGGCGGAAAAATTGTGCAATCCAATAGTGGTACATATTTCTCTTGGCTATCTGGTGGAGAGAACGACTTTATTTTTTCTTATAGCGACAGCTATTCTGACTGGCAGATTGAGAATGGTGGTCACTGGTATTCTGGAGAATCCTCTTTTTATGACGGTGGTACTGGTATATTAGAGCCATACTTGATGTTGTGGAATATCGACAATGTTTGGTCGCTAAATGATAACAGTGATGAGGCACTACAATATTATAAATCAATTGGTTATGTCATCGAGTATAACTGGTGATGGGGAATTTTTCATGTACAAGGCAATTCTTGCGACAAAAGGAGTGACCATATGAAGCAAAATGGGTTATGTTTGGGAACAGTACTTGTTTTGATTTGTGCGATGCTCGGCGGATGCGGAACACAAGATATCGACAATGGAGATGTAGAACAGAGTGTTCAAATGGCGGATAGTAAAACAGGAACAAATGATAACACGCTCTCGGCAGAATCTGCCGCAAAGACTGATACATCTACGGCAGAGACAGGGGAATCTGCTGATACAGCAGAAGAGGACGAAATAACGTCCAGCGATGCAGATACAGATAGCGAATCGCTGGATGTTTCGGACACGGTGGATGCCAAAATTCGTACTATGACGCTCACAGAAAAGGTTTATCAGATGTTTATCGTTACACCGGAAGCCTTGACAGGTGTCAGCACGGTTGTTGCTGCAGGAGATGCAACTTATCAGGCATTGGATAGCAATCCGGTGGGTGGAATCATTTATTTTTCTCAAAATTTAGAAACATGGGAACAGACTAATGAAATGCTTACCAATACGCAGCAGTATGCACAGGAAATATCTGGAATCGGTGTTTTTTTAGCGGTGGATGAAGAAGGTGGTACAGTAGCACGGTGTGCGGACAATCTAGGTACGGCTGCATTTGACGATATGGCGTCTTATGGTGCAAGCGGCGATACGGATACGGCATATTCGATTGGCAGTACGATTGGTTCGGATATTCATGCATTGGGTTTTAACTTAGATTTTGCTCCAGTTGCCGACGTGAATATCAACGAGAATAACGAATTAGGTTCACGTATTTTCAGTTCAGATGCTTCTATTGTGGCAGAAATGACAGCTGCCGTGACCCGTGGACTACAAGACAATGGTGTCAGCGCAACGCTGAAGCACTTCCCGGGACTTGGTGCTGGAGATGGCAATACTCACAATGGCAGCGTGTGGATTGACCGCAGCTACGACGACTTGGTTTCTACAGAATTTGTGGCGTTTTAGGGGGGGGATAGATGCTGGTGCGGATTTTGTTATGGTGGGACATCAGATTACTTCTGGTTCCGGCGACAATTTGCCCGGTGATTTGTCATACACGGTTGTTACCCAATGGCTTCGGGAGGATTTACAGTATGATGGCATTGCTATCACCGATGCAGAATATGGGTGCGATTACGGATAACTATACCGCTGGGGAAGCGGCAGTTATGGCGGTGGAGGCAGGTATTGACATGATCCTTATGCCGGATGACTTGACCCCGGCAGTATCCGCAGTGATAGCAGCAGTGGAAAATGGAACGATTTCAGAGGAACATATCAATGAAAGCGTCGGGCGAATACTGACGCAGAAAGAGAAAATGGATCTTTTATCTTGAGGAAAAATTGGAATGGGGATGATCCTATGTTTTGTCCACAATGTGGTACACAAAATACGGAAATTGCTGCATTTTGTCAAAGGTGCGGCTATCCGTTGCAAGAACAGACAGCCATGAAAAAACATGAAAAGATGAAAAAACCGAAGCGAAAACGACATTGGATTGTTGCGACTCTTTGTGCATTGGTAATTTTGGTTGTCTTTGGTAGTATCGCATCAATCGCTTATGTGTATTATACGAGTCCTATTGTTCAAATGGCATATGGCAGTACAAAAACGCTGGCGGCAGATAGTTTTTCTTTTACGCTGACATTGGATACAGATGCTTCTTATGAAGCGGAAATGCCGGAATTGATGGAAAATTATTTGCGTTCATTGGAAAGTGGATCCCTTGCCACACAAACGATAGCGGATGGCGATTTGGAGTTAGACTTGAAAAATCAAGCACTGGCAATCCGAATGACCATAGATTCGAATCAAAGCAGCAATCTTGCCTCAGAAGAATATGAGGTTACAGAAAGTAGTGAGCTTTATTTCTCTATCAACCAAAGATATTATGTACTTGCAGTGCGTGGGGAAGAAGACGCTGATTGGGTCGTTCGCTTCGGTGAAAGTCGCAATGCAGATACTTTTTGGGAGAATTTTTAGTCGATAAAAGCGAGCGATGGAGACAGTTCTTTTTTTATTGTTATTCGTAATGTTGTGTTTCTCTATTATGCATATGACACCTGCGTAGATACTGACTTATCGTGGGACGATGATGTGGCAAAAATCGAAGGGACACTTTCCATTGATGCACTAAGCGACTTTTTGACGGAAAATACAGATTGGATGGATGCAGCAATTGAGGTGCTGTCCATGGAGATTTCTGTGTCGGATGTGTTAAACGTAATGGATGATGATCCGACGCTTGTATGGGAAAGCGACACGAATCATCGTCTGGCACATCTTCAGGTAGGGAATCTTCAATTTCAAAAGGCCTATTCTTTTGACGATCTTATCGAATCGTGGATGGGAGAAGATTCGCAGACGGCATCTAATGGAATTTTGGATACACTAAATGCTATTTTGAGTAGTGTTTTGATTGATGTGCAATTTAATTTACAAGTAGATTTGCAAATTTCTGACTATAATGAAGCCGATGTGGACAAGTCGAATATTCCACTCACTTCTGATGCAGTAGAGGTGTCGTGAGAAAAAAAGTCTTATTAGGGCGAGAAAACGAAGAGAGTTAATTATGGCAGGTTTTCGTAAGGTAGTCGGTTTCGATGATGAAGAAAAAATAGAATCAAGTGGTAAAGTTCACAGTACGATTGTAACAAAACCATCAGAACGTCCGGTATCGCCAAGTACAGCTTCGGGAAGCCGAAAAAAGGGCTTTTCTCCGATGATTATCCGAGATGAGCCGGAAAAGCCGAAGAGAGAGTCGTCATTTGATTCAAAGTCTTATCGTGAATCTAGTGTGACAACGACGGATTCCAGGCGAGGTATGAATCATACCGTATGGCTTGAACCTAGCGTAGATTTTGGCGGTATGGGTGCATTTAAATCTGCTCGAGCGGCAGGTACAACACGATTTATCCAAACCACGAATGCGCCTAAACCAATTCGAAATCCAATTGCAAAGCAATTCTGTAAATACTGCGGTACGCCAATGCCACCGGGTTCTATGATCTGTTCAAAGTGTGGCAGAGCTGGTAGAATGGCAACATCGAAAAATCGTGCCATATCGACAGGGCGAACTACAGTTCCAGTGAGTCCGGCGAAGTTTCCAATTAAGGACGCTCGTTCACTGCCGGGCACGTCAAAGTCTCCATTGAGCAGTAAGCTCAAAGGGAAATGGACGCATTATAAATTGCAACGAAAAACCCGTGTCACGATTGGACAATCAGAGGAATGTGACATCACTGTTTCCGATATGCGGATGTAAGCTTGTCATGCAAATTTGATAAAACAGGGCAGCAACTGGGTTCTCTATGACAATACCCGAACCAATTCAATTTTTATCAATCGAAAGAAAATGCGTGCGCCGACGCCATTGCAGATGGACGATTATATTCAAATATTCGACACCTGCTTTGTGTTCATGGGGACAGGATTGGCGTATTTGCATCAGCAAAAATCCACGCAAACGCTGCAAATTGATATTGAAAGAAAGCGGATTCACCGCAAGACGCTGATTGAAAATATTCATATTCAAATTCCAAGCGGAGAATTTGTTTTGGTACTCGATGGATCTGGAGCGGGGAAAACAACGTTTATGAATGCTGTTTTGGGCACGAGAAAAGCAAAGGGAAAAATTCTTCTGAATAGGCTGGATTTATATGCACATTTTCATGAAATGAAGCAAAAAATTGGCTATGTGCCGCAGTTTTCATTGGTGCGAGAAAATGAGACAGTGGAAAATGCGCTGATTGATGCAGCAAAATTGAAATTGCCGCCGGACGTTACAGAAGAAGCACTGACAAAACGGGTGAACGAGATCTTGGCAATGCTTGCATTGGAATCTCATCGGAATAAGCTGTTTTCTAATCTCTCCGGTGGGCAGAAGAAGCGTGTTAGTGTAGCGATGGAGGCAGTATCCGATCCGAGTTTATTCTTCCTAGATGAGCCGGATTCTGGTTTGGATGGCGGCAATGGTAGAAATTTAATGGAAATATTACATGGTATAGCATTGCAGGATAAAATTGTCATGACGATTACGTACGCACCGAACAATGCACAGGATTTGTTCACGAAGGTTATAGTTCTGGCGAAGAGTGAAAAAGATGGGATTGGACGGCTTGCCTTTTATGGCACTGTCAATGAGGTACTGGAGTTTTTCGAAGTAGAAACGCTGCAGGAAATCATCTTACGCATCAATCCAGTTGATGAGGGTGGCGAAGCGAGAGCAGACGAATATATCATGCGATATGAATTATGGAAAAAGGGAAAAGAGGAACATTATGCATAAGAAAAATACATCTGTGCGAGGGCAGACAAAGGTTTATTTTAGAAAACACGTCCGCATCTTTAATAATGAAAAGGGTTGGAGCTTCATCCTATTCGGTGCAATTATTTCAATTTTGGTTTGCGCAGTCGTAGGAGAAAAAATGTTCGAAACCTATGATGATACAAAGTCCGGTTTTTTTGCGATTATTTGCGCTGCCATTTGGATTGGCATATTTAATTCGATTCAGCTTATTTGTAAGGAACGGGATATTCTGCAGTATGAATATCGCTCCGGCTTAAAAATCACCGCTTATATTTTATTGCATTTCAGATTTCAGGCATTGATGTGTCTGGTGCAGTCTGCGATATTGGTGATTGCATATTGCGTTTGGGTGGATTATCCCACAGAGGGTGTCTTATTCCCGTGGGCAATTGTAGAATATTCGATTACGATTTATCTGGTCATGGTTGCATCGGACGCCATGGGGTTATTTATTTCCTCTTTGGTGGGGTCGCCAAAGACGGTAATGACGACAATGCCGTTTATTTTGATTTTACAGTTGATTATGTCCGGCGTATTGTTTACACTAAGCGGTTGGTCAGAATACATTTTCTATATTACGGTCAGCAAATGGGGTATGGCTGCAATGGGCTCCATTGCAGGTCTGAATGATACGGAAGCATTTCCACAGAAAGTACAGAAATACGTCGATAAGCAAGTGGCAGAACAGGGCGGACAGCTGTTTACACTTGAACGTGTTTCAGAAGACGCTTATGAAGCCACTGGGGAACATTTGGTACAAATTTGGGGAATTCTTTTGTTGTTTGTTGTTGTATTATTGGTGGGGAGTATCATACGGCTGCGTTTTATCGACCATGAAAAATGAGGTAATATAATATTATTCTTTTTATGTTGTTGGTTTGTTTTCCTCAGGAGGGAATTTGTTATGTATTGTAAAATTTGTGGTACGGAAATTCCGGACGGCAAAAGTGCTTGTCCCAAATGCGGCACGCTGGTGAAGCAAATGCCTCGACAGGAAACGCCGGCGGCTCGAGCGGCATATATGAAAAATGCTGGGAACGATCCTTCTGTGGGTGCATCATCGGACTCTAGAAATATGGAAAAAAATCAGATGCCATGGAGGTACGAGAAAAGCAAAGTGGAAAGGTTATTCTGATTCTTTGTCAGGTATTGATTTTTTTACTTGTGCTGTTATTGGTTGTTTGGTTCCTTTTTTTGAACAAAGACGATACAGAAAAAAATTCTAATGAGGATCGAGTTGCGGTATCAGACAGCACAGAAGATTCAGATGCGTCTGGTATGGAGGTGTCTGAAGCTGATGAAGATGACGAATCGGAAGCTCTGATAACGGGTGTCAACACAACCACCAGTGCGAATATATATAATGGTGGATTCCTTGCAACAGACGCATCGGTGTCTACGCTTTTTTATCGTGGAGATGATCATTATCTGTATCGCTCAGATCCAGACTTATGCAATGAGGAGCTGTTATTGCAAAAGACGGTGAATTATATCAACTGTGTCGATGGCTGGCTCTACCTTTACAATGCCACAGATGCTTGTGTGGTACGTATCACGACAGATGGCGATAATTATGAGGTGCTTTATCAAGGCACATCTCACGAGGTAAATGTCTATGGAAATTGGATTTATTTTTGCGTGGATAATGATGGCATTTATCGTATGGAAAAAGACGGCAGCAATGTCACAAAGCTTGCAAGCGGAAGTATATGGTATTTGAATGTGACAGACAATGGACTTTATTATGAGGTGTCTACCGATCGTAGTTTACGCTCTTGTGGTTTAGACGGTTCTGACCAGAAAATTTTGTTGTCGGAAGGCGTTTATGAAACATTAGCATATGGTGATAGTATATATATACTATGCATATGGTGCCAATACACGCTATCTCTATCGCTATGATTTGACAACTGGCACGAGTACACAGATTAGCAGCTATTATACACGCTGGCTGAATACAGACGGGACTTATTTCTATTATACCAGTAAGGTTGGCGAAGATACAACGAATAGTAATTTGGGTTATGGATATGAGCTATATTATATCCCTATGGATGGTGGTACGCAGCAAAGTATCCGAACAGATTATAACGGGATACAATGTGTAACGATTCAAAGTGGATATATTTGCTATTATGCGCCTGCAACGGAGCAAGTACTCATTTATCAGCTTTATGATTGATTTAGAGAAAAAAGAGTGTTATATAAGTTATACAAATAGAAAGGCAGGAAGTGTGGTATGTATTGTAAAAGATGTGGTATGAAACTTTCGGATAGTGCAACATATTGTCCGAATTGTAAAATGTTTTTCAGCCAAATGCCAGAATATCGGGAATCGTTGCTGAAGTCGGAATCATCTGCGTTTCAGATTACTGCATTGCTGGAAAGAGATGCATTGCACAAAGCGGAACACAAAAGCCAAAGCTCTCCTGATATCATATTTGAACCAAGTGACAACTCGGAGGAGATTGTACAGTCGAATGCAGATGCGGAGAACTATGATTCAGAGTATGATTATGACGATTATGATGATGTACCATACAACGAAAGCAAATCGGAAGTGTATGAAGAAGCGGAAGATTCATCGAATGAACAGATGGAATCCAAAGAAAAGCAAGGCGTATTTCGACGTGTATTCAACAATCGGCGTAATACGATATTGATTATTGGTGAAGCATTGATTATTTTGCTTGCTGTCTTTTTGATTGTCTGGTTTCTGGTGACTCGCAATAGTGATGCCGGTGTTGAAGACAGTGTGGTGATTGAATGGGGTACTTCTTATGGCGAAGTTGTTACGACTACTACAAAAGAAATCACAGAAGCGGCGGCAGACGAAGAAACAGTTACTACTGAAGATACTGCGGAGGCAACGGAAGAAGAAACCGACGATTCTTCGGATGCATCTAGTACGACAACAACAATTAATACAGACAATTTTCCGTCCTATCACGGAACGACAACCGTTGTGACGACTACAAAAGTAACTACAGTGACAGTAGCACAGACAACAGCAGCCAAGACAACAACTACAAAAGCAACGACGACAACAACGACAATAATAACAACTACTACAACAACTTATGAAATGATTGAATTAACAGAGGATAAACTGCTTTATGCAGATTCATCACTTTTGGGAATGTCAGCACAAACTTTGGTGGACACTTTGTCTATTTCATCACTATCCACAACAGAATTCACGGGTTGGGGAACGGATTTATGGGTGGCGACTTGTGATTATCAAGGCGTGACAGTGCAATTTTATTTTCAAAACGATCAATTGGTTGTGATAGGATATGATATCACGGGTACAAATTATGATGGCAGTGTAAAAGATGGTGCGAATAAACAGTATGGCAATTTTATTTCAGATACGGACGGGACAACGATCTATTCTGTCAGTGACAATGTCAAGTTTATGCTGGTTTCCGATACTGATAACAATTGTTACCATCAGTGGTACGTATTCGAGGGAATAACAGGTTATCCAAATGAGGAAACGTAAAAGAGTATCAAGACAATATTAGAAAGCAGGGGTGTAGGATGTATTGCAAAAAATGTGGAACACAAATTCCGGAGGGATCGAATAGTTGTCCCAACTGTGATATGGTTGTAGGGCAAGTGCCATGGAATCAACAGTGATATAACGGTACAGTACTGCCTTCCAATACGATACCGCCGCCAATACTGCCACCAATGGATGATTACGATTTCGATTTCGTAGAGCCTGACAAAAGTCGAAAAGGGTTGTTTTCTGCGGAAGATCGTGGCAGATGGATATTGTTGATATGTTAGTGTCTGATTCTTCTCTTGGTAGTTTTGTTGATCGTTTGGTTTGCAGTACTGCGTAATGACGGCGAAGAGAAGTCTACTGATGAATTGTCGATGGCAGAAAGAACCACAGCAACCTTAGAAACGCTGGAGACTACGGTGGTGGAAACAACAATAACATCAAGTACTACTTTGCGTACAACCACTACGACAACCACAACGGAAACAACAGGAACGCTGAAGAATTTAAGTACAGCTACTTCAAAAATAGCGACGACAACTTATGTAACTACCACAACGTACAAAAA
The DNA here is from genome assembly GCA_021201755.1 of Ruminococcus sp. Taxonomy (GTDB): domain Bacteria; phylum Bacillota; class Clostridia; order Oscillospirales; family Ruminococcaceae; genus Ruminococcus_C. Next base: position 53,220 of record JAJQEI010000038.1, read on the forward strand.
AACAACGACATAAACAAAGACAACTACAGCAGCTACAGTAGAAGCGATGACCACAACAGCCACTACAACACATTCTGGTAGTGATCCAATTGGCATTAGTATCGTGCCAATCACGGGACAAGTGAATATCTATGGTGGTTCTGTGGACGGTGTAACCATAGATTATGTGTCCGGCAACGACAGTTATGAAGTGGAATGCCATTTAGAGGACGAATGGCATATTACTGCAAAAAATGTGTATTATTCTTATGGCATTATTTGGCTGGAATGTTGGGATACGGATGATGGCGACTATTATGGTTGGATTGACTCGAATTATATCAATTTTGATAATATTTCTCTTGGCGATTGGACCATCTTGTCGTTTGACGGGGAAGTGAACACCCACGGTGGCTCTGTTGATGGCGTAACGATATCGTATGTATATGGCGATGAAGAAAACTATACGGTGGAACGTCACGTAGAGGACGGCTGGAATGTCGTTATAGAGAATGTGTATTATTCTTACGGCATTGTCTGGCTGGAGTGCTGGGATGCTGATGATGGGGATTATTACGGCTGGATTGATTCGTATTATATTGATTTAAAATCATAAGCAAATCAGGAAGGCGAGGAGGGAAAGCGGAATGTATTGCAAAAAATGTGGGACACGAATTTCGGAGGGGAATATTTGTCCGAATTGTCACATGGTTGTAGGGCAAGTACCGAGAGATCAGCAACTTTATGCAAATGACGTGCTGCAGGATGAAAAAAGCAAGCAAACTGCTATGAGGAAAACGAAACAAAATCGGCTTTTTATCTTGTGTCAAATTGGCGTACTTGTTTTGATAGCAGGCGTTCTTTTGGCTTGTTTGATTTTGTTTCAGAGTGGTAGTGACGATGAAAATGCTGTTAGAAGTCTTCATACAACAGCTGCAACGATGGAGACGGAAGAATCCGTGTATACAGTATCAGTGGGTACAAAGGCTAGCACAACTCCTACGACAGAGGCAGCTGGTCAAAATATCATTCAGCTTGTGACCACCATGGTAGCAGCTACAGAAACAACAGAGGATGTCACTACAACGGCAGCACAAACTACAATGCAATCGACTACAAAAGCAACGACAAAGACCACGACAAAAACGACCACGAAAACAACCACAAAGATCACGACAAAAACAACCGCAGAAATGATAGATACTGGTGGGGCAGTGGTCTCAGTAAAAACAACTACGAAAACGACGTCGAAGACTACAATAAGGGTTAATGATGAGAATAGCTACGATGATAGTTATCATGGAACGTATACCGAAATAGATGGAGAGTCCTACTACTACTATTATTATTAAAATTGTATTAACCGTTACAATGAAGAGAGGTTACATTATGTATTGTAAAAAATATGGAACGCAGATTCCAGAAGGTGCGAACAGTTGTCCCAACTGTGATATGGTTGTAGGACAAGTACCACGGAATCAACAGCGATTTTCCGGTGTGGATTCGTCCCACGATGTGACGCCCACATCTATACCGTCAGAGATTTCTACAAATACTTCCGATGAAGCACATACGAACCGTCCGGCAATTCTGGCATCGGAAAATCGCTGGAAATTGGTGTTTTTGATTTGTCAGGGATTGATCCTGCTTTTTGTGATTTTACTCGTCATTTGGTTTGTGGTGCTACGCAGTGATGATAGTGATGATAACAACAATCGTAATGGTGTGATGATGGTGGAAACTACCAACGAAGTGACAATGGAGGCACTGGAAACGTTGGGAAGTGTTACAAATGAAACTACAACGACAGAAGTGACCACAAAAAACACTGTGTCTACAACGAACACCACAACGGCAGTACCGCAGCAGCTTGGCACAGCCGGTACGACAAAGGCGACGACAAAAGCATATACGACTACAAAGAAAAAATCAACTACTACGACGGCAAAGTCAAAATCGTTAAAGACCACGACAACGACGAAAAAAACCACAACGACGATAGAGACGACCACGACAACAGGGATAGAGCAGGCTTATATCAATCCGTTTGATATTATCTATTGTTTCTCGGTATCCGCTTCCAGTTCACGTGAAGCCGATTCCGATTCACAGGGATCGGCTTACGCTTATGATGATTATGATACCGACTCAAGTAGTGACGGCGAAATTTATACATACTCTGCCGGTAATCTGTTGGATGGCAGCATAAGCACTTGCTGGGCATCTTCTGGCAGTGGAAAGGGTGATTCTATTTATTTGGAAGCAGGAGGGGAAATAGTAGTAGACAGCATCGAGATTGATAATGGTAACCAAAGGAGCGAGGTGGCATTTTTAGAGAGTAATCGTCCCAAAACGATCACGCTGGAATTTTCTGACGGTTCTGCGACAACTGCAACGCTAGAAGACGGCTATCAATCGACAACGGAAATAGTGCTTGATAAAAATATATGTACTTCCTATATTAAAATCACAATTAAAAGCGTATACAGTGGCGACAGTGGTGAGAATGCTAGTATTTCGGAAATTACAGTTAATGGTTGGGATGTTTAAGGTGTGTATATTATTGGGAATACCGATGAAAATAAATTACAGGATTACGAAAGGGAATTAAAATGATGAAGAATTATTTCGATTTAACAGGACAAGTGGCAGTAGTGACAGGAGCTTCCACCGGACTCGGCGTGCAAATGGCAAAAGCGTTTGCAAGTCAAGGTGCAAATCTTGTTTTGCTGGCAAGACGACAAAATTTATTGGACGAAAATGCAGCAACCATTGAAATGGAATTTGACGTGAAAGCACTTCCGATTGCTTGTGATATTACTCAGACAGAGCAAGTGAAAGCAGCAGTCGCTGCCACAATGGAGCGGTTTGGCAGGGTGGACATTCTGGTGAATAATGCAGGCACTGGAGCGACTGCACCTACGGTGGATATTACGGACAAACAATTTCAAAACGAGTTGAATATTGATTTATTTGGTTCGTTTCTCTGTGCGAGAGAATTTGGAAAAGAAATGCTGAAAGCCAAATATGGGAGAGTGATCAATATTGCCTCGATGTATGGATTAGTAGGCAATATGGCAGCTACTTGCGCACCATATCACGCTGCAAAAGGCGGTGTGGTTAATTTAACACGTGCGCTGGCAGCAGAGTGGGACAAGGATGGCATCACTGTAAATTGTATTTGTCCTGGCTATTTTTGGACACCGTTGACAAAGGATACACTGGAGACGGAATGGTTTACGGATTATGCAAAGGGTGCAATTCCATTGGGAAGATATGGAAATGAGGGCGAATTGGATACTTGTGCATTGTTTTTGGCATCTCCGGCATCGTCTTATGTCAATGGACAGAATATTGCGGTAGATGGTGGTTATACTGCCATATAACCGACAGTGGGGGAAAATAATTCTCCACTGAATGACCGAGGAGCGAAAGCTCCTGCGGCGAGGTCGCCTCGTCGCAGCCGATGTTAAGCGAGCTTACATCGTGCTTTGCTCCGAGTTAAATAAAAGGACAGCTTCCACAGGAAAGCGTGGGGAAAATGCCCATATTCCAAAAAAAGGAGTTATCAATTATGTCTTATGTTATTGGTGTAGACTGTGGTACGAGCGGTACGAAAACTGTTTTATTTCGGGAGGACGGCACACCGCTGTCCAGCGTAACCATTGAATATCCCATGTATCAGCCGAAAAACGGCTATGCGGAGCAAGACCCACTGGATTGGAAAAACGCCATGCTTCAATCTATGGGACAGGTGATTGCGAAGAGTGGTATTCCCAAGGAAGAAATCAAAGGAATCGGTATTTCTGGTCAAATGCATGGGTTGGTAATGCTGGATAAGGACGGGAATGTTTTACGAAAGTCCATTATTTGGTGCGACCAGCGAACGGCTGCAGAGGTTGATGATATGAACCGTATTGTTGGACAGGAAAAACTGATGGGAATCACGGCGAATCCGGCACTCACCGGTTGGACAGCATCAAAAATTCTCTGGGTACGAAAAAATGAACCGGAAATTTATGAAAAATGCCGTCATATTTTGTTGCCAAAAGACTATCTGCGTTATGTGCTGACGGGAGAGTTTGCTACTGAGGTTTCTGATGCGTCGGGAATGCAGCTCTTGGACGTTGGAAAGCGAGATTGGTCTGATGAGTTATTGCGGCTTTTGGAAATTGACAAGAATCTGTTGGGAAAAGTCTATGAATCTTGTGAAGTGACTGGAACATTAAAGCCGGAAATTGCAGCGCAATTGGGATTGTCAGAAAAGACAATCGTCGTTGGTGGTGCAGGTGACAATGCTGCTGCTGCTGTGGGTACGGGAGTGGTAACAGATGGAAAAGCGTTCACTACCATTGGCACTTCTGGTGTTGTCTTTGCGCATACGTCAACGATGGCGATTGATCCGAAGGGAAGAGTGCATACCTGTTGTGCCGCTATGCCGAATAGCTGGCACGTTATGGGCGTAACACAAGGAGCAGGACTTTCTCTGAAATGGTTTCGTGACAACTTCTGTGATGCGGAGAAACAGACGGCAAAATATATGGGCATTGATGAATATTACCTGATGGACAAAGAAGCAGAACAAGTGCCAGTTGGTGCAAATCGACTGCTTTATTTGCCGTATTTGATGGGTGAGCGGACACCGCACTTGGACGCCGATGCAAGAGGGGTATTCTTTGGCTTATCGGCAATGCACACCAAGCGAGATATGCTCCGTGCTGTGTTGGAGGGCGTTACTTATTCGCTGCGGGATTGTGTAGAAGTATTCCGTGAAATGGAAATTCAAGTGGATGATATGATGGCTTGCGGTGGAGGAGGAACATCCCCACTGTGGCGAAGTATGTTGGCAGATTTGTATCACTGTCCAGTGAAAACGCTGGCATCGAAAGAGGGACCCGCATTGGGCGTGGGCATTTTGGCGGCAGTAGGCGCAGGGATTTATTCCAGTGTACCGGAAGCTTGTCAAGCAATTGTAAAAGCGGATAAGATTCAGTCGCCATGTGAGAAGAATGTCCCGATTTATGAACATTATTATCAGCTGTATCGGGAGATTTATCCGGCACTGCAAACGCAGTTTGGCAAGCTGGCACAGTTGCAGTGAGGCGATTATGCAAAAAATTTTAACGACACAAACCATGCGGCACAGCGACGCTGGGGAAATTGCGAGGGGCACCTCTGGACGTGAACTGATGTACCGTGCCGGTGTGGGCATATTTCAAAGCTGCGACTGGAACGGGAGGATTGCAATTCTGGCTGGCAGTGGCAATAACGCAGGAGATGGTTATGTTTTGGCGAAGCTATTGGCGGATGTGGGGAAACAGTGCTATATCATTCGCTGTGCGAATCGTTGCTCAGCAGATGGAGCATATTATTTGGAAATGGCAAAATCCGCTGGAGTAGAAATCACTGAGGAATTGCAATTTTCTCATGTGGATATTGTTGTTGACTGTTTGCTAGGGACAGGCTTTCACGGGGAGCTGCGTTCGGATTTAAAAAAAGTGGTTGCAGCCGTGAACGCTTTTCGTGGTTTTGTGCTTTCTGTGGATATCAACAGCGGCTTGCATGGAGACACCGGTGCAGGAAATTGTATCTGTTCCAATCGGACGGTTTCCATCGGTTTCATGCAGCCGGGTCATCTGGTAGGATTACACAAGAGTGTTATGCAAGAGGTGTATAATTACGACATTGGAATCCCTTGTGAAGGAAAGTATATTCCATTTTATGAAGCGGAGGAAACGCCGGTTTTCTTACCAGAAGTGCATGAATTTCCGATGGAGTTGGCAAACCAAATGGAATCTGCCGGAATTACATTTGGATCTATTGCAGAGCGATTGCAGCAATACCAAGCCCCCATTCGAAATCGCATTCATTTTTTTAAGGTCTGATTGATTTGGAAAGCGATAGGAGATGAAAGCTGTTGCAATATTTTTGGACGTCACAGGAAAAAGTACCTTTTGGCATTGGCTTTTCCCTTTATGGTCGGGAGCATCTTCTTTTCTTATGCGGCATTGTTTTGACAATTGTGTTATTCGCACTTTGTTATCGCAAGATGTCATCGAAAGCACGCAGAAGAACGATTCAAATTTTTGCTTGGGTTATGGTAGTACTGGAAATCTCTAAAACGTCGATTCTGCTTTATACGGGACAGTATCGCTGGAATTATCTCCCTTTGGATTTGTGTGGATTATCCGTCTACCTAGAATTGGTATCAGCGTATTGCAGAAAACCGCTGCTGCTGGAGTGTTTATATAGCTTATCGCTGCCGGGTGCGTGTTTGGCACTGTTATTCCCAAACTGGAATAAACTTCCGATCTGTAATTTCTTTTGTCTGCACAGTTTTTTGGTGCATGGGATTTTAATGTTGATTCCGATTTTACTGTTATCTAGTGGTGAATTACGTCCTCAGTTGCGACGATTGCCGTTTTGTTTCGGGTGTGTTCTGTTTCTGTGTGTACCGCTGTGGTGGATCAATCAACGATTGGGAACCAATTTTTTCTTTTTGGCAAGAGCATCCAAAGGCTCACCATTGGTGTGATTCGAAGAAACTTTCGGCAGCCATCTGATTGGACTTTCGGTGATGATGGGTATTATCTGGCTGGGAATGTATGGAATACTGATATTGGTACGACAGATACAAAAGCGTTTTCAAAATTAAATTTTGGGATATTTTAATTTTTCGTCAAATTATCATTTTTTTTACACAGTACCATCACAATACCATGCTATTCTAGCTTTAGCACTTTTTTAGTGCGAAAGATTATTGAAATGAGGATGGTATTTATGTGGAGTTGTTCAAATTGTGGGAAGATAAACCCAGACGATGCAGTTGAGTGCAAGTGTGGATTTCGGCATCAGGTGCGTGCGGATAGTATGGATGGTGTCGATGCGATTCAAGTACATACAAAGCCTTGGACTTGTCCAGTGTGTCATATTGTAAACGATCCGTTGACGAATGTTTGTGAATGTGGGCACGGTGGCGGTCATTATGAAGAACAGACAAAGTGATGGGCTACTCTATTATCCCTTTTTTGTTTACCTTTTGGCTTTATATATGGATTTTATAAATGTGCTAAAGGGCAAAAACACGCTGGATATTTTTATTTATCGATTGCTTGTCCGCCTTTCGGTATTATATGTGGAATCTATAAATGTGTAAATGGTCAAAAACGTGAGGAATATGATTATCTTAAAGCTGCTTGCTGGGTAATTGCTATAGTACTTTTAATATATATTAGAAATCATCTCGGTGATTGGCTATTATAAATAACACGAAATTTTCGTCAAATTATCACTTTTTTTACACAGTACCATCACAATACCATGCTATACTAATTTTAGCACTTTTTCAGTGCGAAAGATTATTGAAATGAGGATGGTATTTATGTGGAGTTGTTCAAATTGTGGGAAGACGAACCCAGATGATGCAAGTGAGTATGTTTGTGGATTTCGTCATCAGGTGCGTGCGGATAGTATGGATGATATTGGCGAGAATGATGATGTTGTGTTAACTGAACCGTGGAAGTGTCCGTTGTGTTAAGTAGTAAATGAACCAGATATTGAAACTTGTGGTTGCGGTTATTCACGTAGACTTGGAAGAGCTTTATATGAACCAGTAAAGTGGTGGCTTATTATTTTGTCTATTCTTTTTCCGATAGTTGGTATTATATGTGGGATCTATAAACGGCAAGGTGGCGAAACACACGCTAGGAATACTTATCTTACAGTCAGTTTGGTCACATGGGGCATTGTTTTTTTGATAAACCTCATGTCGCTGTAAAATTATTTTCTGTTTTTAAGTGGCAATTTATAAAAATATCACCGTCTTCTTTGAAGCAATTTCAAGGAAGGCGGTGTTTTGTATTTAAGAATTCCTACGGCGCAGCTGCACACAAAACTTAGAACCTTCGCCAAGCTTACTGTTAACGAAAATTTTTCCACCACAGCGGTCGAGGATTTTTTTACAAAGTGCTAGTCCCAAGCCATTGCCCTGTGTTTGTCGTGAGGAATCTGCCTGATAAAATTTATCGAAAATATGTTCTACTGTTTCTGTATCCATGCCAATGCCCTCATCGCAAATATAAACTTTGTCGTGATGTGGCGTTTCTTCTAGCTTTATCGTAATCGCTGCACCATCTGGCGAAAATTTGATGGCGTTGCTGATTAAGTTGAGCCACACTTGAAACAACAGCAACTCCTGTCCCGTATAAGTACTCTTTGGTAAGTTTAAATCAAAAGCGATGTTTTTTTGACTCCACTTTGGTTCGAGCAGTACAATCGCCTGTCGCAGCTGTTCGTCCAGACGATAGGTTACTGGTGGATCAAGGGATGGTTGATGCTCTATACGGGAAATCCGCAAAATATTATCGGTCAGGTTGTTGAGCTTTTCAATACTGAAAAACGCTTTTTCGATGTAAATTCTGCGTTCTTCTGTGGATAAACTATCGTCTTGCAAAAAAGTCAAATAGCCGGATATGGAAGAGAGCGGCGTTTTGAATTCGTGGGAGACATTGGAAATAAAATCGTTTTGCATGAGTTCTACTGAGCCAAGTTTCTTTGCCATATAGTTAAAGCTATCAATTGTTTCAGCGAACTCTTGAATGACGCCGTTGTATTCCAATTGTACTTGATAATCACCCTTTGCAATTTTATTCGATGCTGCACTCATATCACGCAGTGGTTTAAAGATGCTTCGTACGATAGGATATACGCTAAGGCTGGTAACGATAATGCTAAAAATCAAAAGTAAAGCTATCCAAAGAATTGGAATAGACTTTGGCATCATAGAAAAGCCAATGAATCTTGCTAAAAAGAACAGAAAAAGAAACAGCAGAATCAACACTACAAAAATTGCAATTAGCACGAAGAATATATGAAAGACGAACTTGCGATAATGCCGGATACCAAATAAAAATCTTTTATTTTTTCTCATATTGCACCGCCCGATATCCTAAGCCACGAATTGTTTCAATGCGAAAATCACGGTTGTGTTTAAACCGTTCTCGCAATCGGCTCATATGCACGTCTAGCGTATGCGAATCCACATAATCTTCAATTCCCCAAATGTCATCGAGAATTTGTTGTCTGGTAAAGATTTGTCCCGGGTAGGACAGGAGCTTGTACAAAAGCAAAAATTCTTTTTGGGGGAGAATTTGCGAGCCGTTGTCGTCTGTGACAGTCCACGTCTGATATTCCAGCGTAGTATGGAAGTAGGTTAGTTTTTTTTCGCTGATACTTTTGGAACGGCGGAGGAGTGCTTGAATGCGCAGGAGCATTTCGTCTAAGTGAATTGGCTTTACCATATAATCATCGGCACCGACGGTAAAGCCTTTTTTTTTGTCAGAAAGTTCACCTTTTGCAGTAATAATTAAAACTGGTGTTTCGATACGGCATTCTCGCAGTTCTTTGACGAATGTGAAGCCGTCCGTTCCGGGCATTATGATGTCTGTGACAATTAAGTCGATATATTCTTTATCGAGTATTTCAAGTGCCTCGTCGGCATCTTTTGCCGGATAGGGTTGATATTGATTTTTTTGCAAGGTACGGCAGAATAGTTCTCTTAAATCACGGTCGTCTTCTACAACTAGGATATGAAACATAGGTGTTCTTCACCTCTTTCTCGTATTTAGATATGTTGATAGTATAGCATAGGTTTGTGATGGGTTTGTGATAAAATAGAAATTAAAATTTCGGATAATCATCACTTTTTTTTTTTTTTTTTTAAAAAAAACAAAAAAAAAACAATAAAAAAATAATTTTAGAAATTTTAAATTTAAAAAAAAAATTAAAATAATAAAAATATAAATTTTTAAGCGGATGGGGAAAAGAATTGGTGAGATGAAGAAGAAATGCCATGATGAATCGGAAGAAGCGTATCAGCCTATTTTGGATAAGGAAGATATGGATGAAATTACGAAACCGAAGAAAAGTGTAAAATCGCAGCAAGTGGAACAGTATCAAAAAGCAGCAGAGCAAGGAGATGCACAAGCACAAAATAATCTTGGTGTTTACTATTACTCTGGCAAAGGTGTGACAAAAGATTATAAGGAAGCTGTAAAATGGTACCAAAAAGCAGCGGAATAAGGATTGGCTAATGCACAAATTAATCTCGGTGTTTGCTATTTCTGTGGTCACGGTGTAACGCAAGACTATACAAAAGCTGTAAAATGGTTTCGAAAAGCCGCTGAGCAGGGACTTGCTGTTGCGCAAAATAATCTCGGTTGGTGCTATGAACACGGTGAAGGCGTAACACAAGACTATGTGAAGGCGAAGGAATGGTATAGAAAGGCAGCAGATCAAGGGAATGCGAAAGCAAAAAATAATCTTGATCGCTTACGCTTATTAGATAAAAAAGATCAGGATGAGATTACGAAGCCAAAACAGAATGCGAAACCACTCTGATTGCTAGATGTGGAAAAATTACCTGAGATACCAGCAAAAATTGTGATGATGAACCCAGATGAACCTAACAAGTTTTTTCTTTGGGACACGCTGAAACAACGATTCGATTTTTGGTTTGGAAATTTGAAGCCGTTGCTGGAAGAACCCTATGTACAGAGTATTATGATGGGACGCCTTGCCGGTCCTAATACCTTTGCGAGAAACATAGAATTATCCTTTGGGTATGGTTGGGACTGGATTGTTGAAACCGTAAAATATCTGGAATGCGCAGATTTCGACGGAGAATTTCAATATATACAAGTAGGGGATGAAAATCTTACAGATAAATATCATGCAAACGGAAATCATTTGGATGCATTGGAGGAATTGAAGTGGGAATGCGCATCCCTGACGATCGCAGGTGACAGTGAAACCCTAGTGAAATTCGGTATGATGATTACGTTTTATAATCAAACGAACGTAATAGAAATTCTTTCTCCGAGAACTTTGCCTTTTTTAGAAGAAGATGAGCGAGATAAAGGGAAAGATATACTTTTTATTCGATACGTCGAAACCATGATACGGCGTATTTTTGGAACGTACGAAGAAATGAAATTTGCAGCAAGCTATAAAATAAAAAAATAATACAACACTCCCCCAAGTATACATATAAGACAGCATACTTGGGGGAGTTTCTTTATGAAAGCAAAAATGTTTTTGAAAATTTTATTCTGTCCGCAGAGCTACAACTGGGTCTTTCTTTGCGGCACTTCGGGATGGGATTAAGCCGGAAATCAAAGTTAAGACAAAGCTGATGATTACCAAAATAATGGCAATCACAATCGGCAGTGATGCACTCAGTGTGCCGATTCCCGTCAGAGAATGTATAATTGCATTCAGCGGAATGCAAAGGAGATAGACAATTACTACGCCGAGAATACCGGATGCTAATCCAATGAGTACAGTTTCTACATTAAACATATTGCTGACATTCCGTTTGGATGCACCCAAAGCACGAAGAATACCGATTTCTTTTGTTCGCTCCTGTACGGAAATCAGCGTGATAACAGCAATCATAATACAAGATACAATCAAAGAAATTGCCACAAATCCAATCAATACATATGTAACAATATTGATAATTGTTGTAATCGAACTCATCATCAGTCCCACATAATCGGTGTACTGAATCTGATCTATTTCGTCTTTATCAGCATTGTAGTCAGCGATAGTATCTTCAATCACGTCTTTATTTTCAAAAGAAGATGCGTATAGATTGATGGCAGATGGTGTATCCAAATCGATATAGCCCATTGCTGTCAAATTGTCCTCATAGGTGGAGTCCGAAAATTCGATAATTTCATCGTAAAACTTTGCAAACTGTTCCGTGGTATAAGTATCTAAGGATGCTTCTAGGCTTGCCAGTAACTCCTCGGAAGACATTTCAGCTAGGGATGCTTGCACTTGTGCAGCGTATTGTGCCAATACCTGTTCTTCTACAGCAGAGGTGTAAAGCGCAGTGATGTCGTCGTCGCTCATGTTTTTTAAATAGCTGGTCACATCGGATTCGCTCATTTCCATTTGTTCCACAAGTGCTTGCATCATGGTACTTTCCATATCCTCCCGTGTGATACCACTCATTGCATCTGAAACCATTTGGTCTAATTCTTCGTCTGTTGGTGTTGCCATCATTTGTGTATATATTTCAATTTTTTTAGAATCTTCTAATTCGTCTAAGTAGTTACGGAATTCCGTTTCTTTTTCGTCATCTGTGATATCCTCAGAGCTAGATGAAAACGGCAGTCCTGTAGTGATATCTGTGTTCGGATCGTCAAGTTGCGCCTGTACAACGTCTGATTCACTGGAATTGTCAATGACATACTCTGTCAATGCGCTGGTATATCCAATTGAACCGGATAACATTGTTGCAGTAGCATCCTCGTTTGGCTTTATGATACCGCTGACCTTCAAGGTAATGCCGTTGTTGTAGAGGTATTCGAGTCCAGCGTCTGAGTCCTGTAAATTGTGATATAGACCTGTTGTTTCATCATAGCTATAACAATCCGAATTGAGAATAACACGGAAATCCATATCGCAAATTTCTTCATATGTCCAAGATTCCTCATCGGTTTTCTCTGGCAGTTCTGTTTGATTAATGGCAGCCGAAACGATTTTATTGACACTATCTTTGGATTCCAAACCCAGTGCATATAGTGTCATATCGTCTAATTCGTTGTTCTTGTCTAATACCAAAACAATTTCATCATAACTCGTTGGCCATGAACCATAAACTACATCGTACTGATCTTCCAGCATCGGACTAATCAGTTCTCCATCCTGACCGCTCAGCATTTCTTCCCATAGGGTGAAAGAAGAGGTCATAGAGGACATTATGCTATTTGAGCTGTTTGAAGACATCGAAGAAATATCCATGTTCATATTTTCCGCCAGAAGCTCCTGCATCAGCTTCATCGTATCGGAAACTTGTATATCACCATTGATATTTTTTGTATAAACCAACATATCCAAGTTATAAGAATACTGTATGCCGCTGAATGCCTCGGATAATTCCGATTCATCGTCAAATATCTCTTCTTCTAAGTATGCTTTAAAAGATTTTAAATCGTTTTCGGATTCTTCACCGCCGTACATTGCCTGTACGATTTCATAAATCGAAGATTTTTGATAAACAGTATCATCATCGTCATGCGTGGTTTCTTCACTGGATACATCTATAAAAGTTCTCATAATTTCTGTTAAATCTGTGTTAGTTTCCTCAATGGTTAAAGGATAAGTAGACAGTGTTTCTCTCTCTATCGTATTGATGTAATTTGTAAAGCCCTCTGATACCGCATAGATAAGTGCGATGCCGATGATACCAATACTGCCGGCGAAAGAAGTCAGTGCCGTTCTGCTCCTTTTGGTAATCAGGTTACGCAGTGACAGCGAAAAGGAAGAACCCCAAGAGAGGGATGGCTTTTTCTGTTTGCCGGATTTTTTTTCTTCTTGGATGGTCTGGGCACGTACCTCTTCCATTTGGATTTCTTTTTCTGTCAGTGGCTTGGAGTCATCCACAATCTTGCCATCTAGCATACGGATAATACGAGTAGAATATTGCTCTGCAAGTTCCGGATTGTGGGTAACCATAATAACCAAGCGGTCTTTTGCCACTTCTTTCAGAATATCCATGATCTGTACGCTGGTTTTTGTGTCCAGTGCGCCGGTGGGTTCATCTGCCAAGATAATATCCGGGTCATTGACGAGCGCACGTGCAATTGCAACACGCTGCATTTGACCGCCGGACATTTCGCTTGGACGTTTGTTTAGCTGATCGCCTAGTCCCACGTCTTCCAGTGCTTTTTTTGCACGTTTCCGACATTCGGATTTGGATACACCAGATAGTGTCAGTGCCACTTCGACATTTTGTAGAACGGTTTGCTGTGGAATCAAATTATAGCTTTGAAAAACAAAGCCAATCGAATGATTGCGGTAGGCATCCCAATCTCGGTCTTCATAGTTCTTTGTGGAGATGCCATCAATTTGCAAATCACCCTCGGAATATTGGTCTAATCCGCCAATGATATTCAGCGTTGTGGTCTTTCCACAACCGGACGGTCCGAGAATAGATACAAACTCGGAGCTGCGAAATTTTAAGTCAATACCTTTTAAAGCGGAGACGACATCATTTCCTACTTTATAGTCTTTTTTTATACCAATGAGTTCTAACATTGCTTTCCTCCTGTTTTGTTTTGGAAAAATTTTGACGTTTCAAAATTGAATTTCATTACTTTAATTATGAGTATATAATATTATAGGAAGCTCAACGGAATCTCAATTCTAACTCAAATTTTGTTGAGTTTGTAGAAAAGGAAATCATTTGAAAAATACAGTTTCCATATTTTAGTAAGTTCGATTCCTTTGCCGATTGATTGAAAAAATTACCGTAGATGAGATCTCAAACGTCGATTTTTTTCAAAAAATCGGATTTATGGGGAAATATTTGTACAATATAATATTTGTACAATATATACAAAAAAATAGAAGTCGATTTTGTATTTTTCACGATTTTTAAGATAAATTTCAGAAAACCCCTTGACAAGTGGAAATGCGATAATATAATAATTAACAAAGAAGTAACCAAAGAAAAAAAACTGCGAATAAAAAAATTGCGAATATGCGAATAAAAAAAGAAAAGCGAAATACTTTTCGGAAAGAGGAATCGATATGATGGATAAAGAGCTGCATAAGCTGCGAAAAACCGAGTTATTGGAAGTTCTTTTCCAAATCCGAAAAGAGCTGGATGATATGAAAGCGAAGAATGCTGTGCTGGAGGAACGGTTAAAGTCTGCTGAGGACGTTCAGTCGACTCTGGAAGAAATTTTGGCGGCAGTGAAACCAGAACGGCAGAACGAGGAACAGGTCGATGAAAAAGATGGATGAGAACGCAAAGCTCGACTTGCCGATGACAGAACAGTTGGAACAAGAGCTGCGGAAACGGAAATATCGCTTTGGATACATAAAGCTTTTGCGAAGTACGATTTCATCGCTGGTTGTTGTGGCGGCAATCGCTGTATTGATTTCGATGCTTTTTTTGCCGGTTTTGCGTGTGGTTGGTACAAGTATGACGCCTACGCTGCAAAACCAGGAGCTTGTAGTCTGTAGGAGAATTGGTGATTTTGAAACCGGCGATATTATTGCATTCTATTTTAATAATAAGGTTTTATTGAAGCGTGTGATTGGCGTTTCTGGCGATGTTATCGATATTGACGAAAACGGCACCGTTTATGTCAATGGAGAAGCAATCGACGAACCGTATGTGGACGAAAAAGCTTTAGGCGAGTGTGACATTGAATTGCCATACCAAGTGCCGGAGGATCGTATTTTTGTGATGGGCGACCATCGTTCCACATCTGTAGACAGTCGCTCTAGTTCCATTGGCTGTGTAGCGGAAGAATTGGTAATTGGAAAAGTAATTTGGTGTATTTGGCCGCTGGATCAACTTACAGTTTTTTAGAATGTCAGAGTGACAATGTTTTTCGCAAGAAAGGAGGAGAATTCTCATGCAAAATTGGGATCAAAAGGCAAGTAATTATTTACAAAATCATCGTCAGAAAAAATGGTATACGTTTGTGGCGTTGTTGCTGGCTGTGGTTGTGGCTTTTACTGTGTGTAGCAGCTTGATTATGCCTGCGATTAGTGCAACGGACGAAAATGAAGTGACGAATTCTTCTAATGCGCTTAGAGCAACTTCTACGGATAGCTATTTTACTGAGGTTGTTGGTTCAGAACCAAGTGGTGCATATAACTTTTCAAGTAATGTTACTTCACTCACGATGACGGATGTGACAATTGAAGATGGTGTACAGTATGCGAATTTTACAATTATGTATACTAATATAACCCAGAATGATGTGAATAGCACCCAAGCATATATTTATATCAAATTGCCAGAAGATATTAAAGTGGAAATTGATTATTATGGAGTGGACTGTAAAGTTTACGAGACATCTGATGCTTGGCTGAGTCAGGAAAGTACTGGTGTTGTCGGCTATTATTCCATTGATATGGAAACAGGCTTGCTTGTGATTATGTTCACGAACGCATATCTAAGCTTCCTTGCAAATCAGGGTTCCATGTCTGGTCAAATTTCTTTTAATGGTCATGTAAATCGGGGCGATACAGTAGACGGGGATGTGACAGTTTCGATTGGAAGTGCGGAGCTTACCATCAAATTTGACGACGAGCCGGTGACACTCTTCAAGACTGCTGTGGCGTCAGACGATACGGATGCGACTCCAACGGTGACTTGGACGGTAACAATCGAAAATCCCGGACCATATACAGATTTGAAAGATAGTACATTACAGGATGATATGTTAAAAGGCGTTGATGCTCTGTCTATCACTGCAACAAAAGATGGGGAAACGAAAACATATTCTACTAGTGATCTTGGTACATTTGAATCTTCTACCGGCACGTTCACTTTTAATGAGAGTGCCAGCGAGTATGACGATATAACGTTTACCTACACCACAACAGCGAGTGCAGCTGAATTAGAAAGTGGAACGAGCGAGAATAAAGCGACGCTGACGGTAAAAGACAATAGTTACACAGATGGTAATAATACAATCACAGACGGAGCAGAAGTCACGTGGCAATCAACAAATGTGAAGATTGAAAAGTCTGGTATTCCCTCTTATGAAATTGAGGGAGAAGATGGTGAGACAGGTTATATCCTCTGGACAGTAAATCTCAGCCGTCTTTATGGATATTCTCTGAATGGCTACACCTTAGCTGATAGTATGTTAGGCGATGCAACAATTGTCAGCGTTCAAGACAGTGACGGAAATAACGTTAATTATACAACAGGCAGTGGCAGTCTTACAATTGGTAGGGATACCGACAATGTAATAATTACATATAAGACCACGGCAAGCGGTGATAATGATTATACGAATAATGCGAGCGTGACACCGCCGAATGAAAATGAGGGCGACACTGAAACAAGCACTTCTGAAAAAGTAGAGTATGACGATACTTCGCTTGTCACCGTTGACAAAGCTGGAAACGGTTACACAGAGTCTTCCGTAAAGTGGAAAATCACTTTGGATGCAACGAACAACGTAAATTATCAAGGTGACCTAGATGGCTATGTGATTTCAGACTCGAGTTTGACGGAGGATGTTCTGGCAAATGCAACAATCTACGCTTATAACAACGGTTCGTCAGTTAGTATATCGAATCTTTTGAAATCGAATAGTGATGGCACATTCACTGTCAACGGCACTGTGGATAAGGTTATTATCGAATACGAAGTGGACTTGACGGATACACAAATGTCAAGTCGACTGGATGGCGAACTGACCATTACAAATGAAGTAGAAGTCACCGATCCAGATGGCGAGACGGATGAGGACGAAGATTCGCAGACGTTGTTGAAGCTGACCAACGCCGTCACAAAGACGTTGAACTCCAGTAATGTGACAACTGAGGGCAAGTTTAATTATAATAGTCCGTTCGCTAATGGAGAGACAGAAACACAGACGCTTTCTTGGACAGTCGAGATCGACAAGTATGACGGCTTTAGCGGAAGCTCAAAAGCATATGTAGACATTTTGAGTGCAACGGGCAGCAGTACCCATTATATCACATCAGATACCGCCAATATTGTGGTGTATGCGAAAACTGCAACGGGCAGTTATAGTGTACTGAGTACAGATAATTATACCATAAAATATTACAAGGGAGAAGACGAGGTTACCGATGGTAGTGAAGCGACAAGCTTCCAAATCGTGTTCAATTTCAGTGTGGATGAAGCGAATTATATTTATGTAAAAATTACGTACAACACGACAGCGGACACTTCGACTGTTACCAATGGCAGCAGTGCTTCTTTCTCCAATACGGCATCCTTTGATTCGGTTAGCGCAGATGGCGGTTCTTTCACATTCGAGAGAACAATGCCGGAAGTACCGACAATTTCAGTTACAGCCAATAAATCTTGGGTCAATGCCAATACGAGTCAATATACAAATGTTACGCTCTTGCTCCAATATAAAAAAGGAACAGATGGGGAATGGACAACATATACAGCGGATGGCGTGATAAATCCTATGACAGTTTTTGTATCAGATACCATGATGCAAACTTGGGATAATTTACCACAGTATACCGCAGACGATGACCAGACACCATACTACTATCGGGTTGTGGAGTTGGACAGCAATAGTAATGCTGTTGAAAACGGCGGCACAAACGGCGAATTTGTGGTAAGCTACGACAGCAACTATACTTCCGGTATCAACAGTACCGGGACACTGACAGTCACGAACACTTGGACAAAGATGAATCTAGAGGTGAATAAGCTGTGGTACGGTGACTCGGCAGAGAATCGCCCGACAAGCATCACCGTAAAATTGCAATATCGAATCAAGGGTTCAGACGAGTGGACAGATGTAGATGGCAGCAGTCAGACTATAACAAAACAAAATGATGGCAGCTTTTCTTCTGCTTCGTGGACGAGATTGGATCGATTCGATGAAAACGGCTACGCAATTTATTATCGTGCAGTAGAAGCGGAGGCAGTCGCTAATTATAACGAATCGGACGACAGTACCGGTATCAATACAAGCGGCACGAGTACTATTACAAATACGTATACGCTGATGAGCTTGACGGTGGATAAACAGTGGTCCAACGACGATGGTTATGAAAGTAGCCGACCGAGTTCGATTACTTTTAAGCTGCAATACAAAATAGGCTCAAACGGCGAATGGACGGATGTAGACACAAGCTATTTGAGTGGATACAGTGATATTACCGTCTTAAAAGGTAGTGATAACGAATACGACATGAGTTTGGCAACATGGGAGAATCTACCGAAATTTGATGAGAGTGGAAACAAAATCTATTATCGTGCGGTAGAGACGACTACTGACAGCAGCTACACAGCGACATATAACAACACAGGCATACATTCCAGTGGTTCATTTACTATTACCAACGTGTACAATTATATTTCCATCACGGCACAAAAAGTATGGCAGGACAGCAAAGGTTCGACGATTAGTGCACCGACGAGTGTGAGCCTACAGTACACGCTGAAGTATCGTGTGGGAACAAGTGGCGAATGGGAGACTGCAATGAGTGTTTCTGCTGAAACCAATGGGAATACAGCGGAAGTGACGGTTTCTTATGATTCGACTACATTAAGTTATCCGAGTGTGACTTGGTATCACTTACCAAAAATAAATGACAATGGCGACACCATTTATTATACCGTGGAAGAAACGGCAATCGATGGTTACACTTCGTCGTCGAGTGCAAGCAAAAACGGTTTGAACAACTCCGGCACAATTACCATCACCAACAAAGAGAAACCCGTTTATGCAAAGTATGCGATGCCAATAAAAGCATTTGAATATATTAACACTGGAATAGGATGGGGTGAAATTACTGACACGGGGGTGGATTATTCATCAGGTGCTGTGACGAATGCAATTACTTCTATTGAACTAGACGATTTGATAACCGTTACTGTAGATAACGTGGAGTGTTATTTGATAAAATGGTGTGTTATTATCAACGAAACAGAAAATGAGGCTTATTTTGTTGACTATTTGCCAGAGGGATCTTCTTTATATGTAAATTCTCCGGATTATGGTATAGTATTAAAGTATAGTGGAAATGAACCTAGTGAAGTTTCGACTTGGTCAAATTTTTATTATCAATATGATTCAAGTACTAATATCATTACATTTAATATGGGTACAAATATAGAGTACTTCACCTATTTCACGGCAGTTTCGAAATCGACCATAGACGCAGCCTTAAAAGCGGACGGCACATATTCCCTTACGAATACCATTATGAGAAGTGACGACTCAAACGGACAAGAAGCGACCCTCACCATTAAGGAAGGCGAGGAAGGTGTATTAAACAAGTCATATAATGATCAGAACATCAATGGTTATACGGGTAAGGCGCAGTATAGCTTGATTGTCAATCCGACAGGGATGCAGCTTTCTTTGGACGATACCATTATAATTACGGACATTTTCGAAATCACCGGCTATCAGCCAAGCGGAGGCGATTTGGTTGCGGGGAGTGACTTAATTGATGCGATTTTATTTTCTGTAAAAGTGGAAGAACTGGACAGCGGAAACGTCACCCGAACCCTTTCCGCTTCGGAATACTCCTATTTGGTGAATACTGAGGTGGTAGAGAAAACGAAAATAACTGATTGTATGGTAAATTTTTATTCTTCTTATCAAGGTTATTATTATTCATGTGGGGATAATACATGGGATAGTATGACATTATTTTATGCTGGAGAAGTGATTATTGTCGAAGTCGAAGGAATAGCTGGGGCTTCTGTGAGTCCAATGAAGATAAGTGATGCAGAAAAATTTAATATTATGGCACTTGACACAGTATATGACAGCGAAGGAAAAGCGAGGATACAAATTGAAATTTTGACTGATTTCACAGGTCAAATTGGAATCAATACCGCAAATGCAACTAGTATGAATATCACAACAGAATCTGCTACTCTCACGACAGTGACAGAGGTGACCCAAACCGTTCTAACTATCACCGTTCCAGATGAAATGGCACTACAGATTAGTTATTCTTACAATCTAGTGACAAATAGCAATACAATGGAAATTGATAAATCCATTACGGAAATAGGCGTTCGGTCGCCGGAGGGTTCTACCATCTACATGACAAACACAGCGTCTATGTCCACACAGGATGGAGATGGCTATGACGAAGTAGATGAATTTGGACTGATGATAGAAAATTCCAATGCACTTATTTATACGCCGGAAAAACCAAAAATTAATAAAGTAGATGTAGGCAACTACTCTATCAGCGAACTCACCGCTACCTTTAAGTTGGCGAAGTGGGATGCTGTAAATTTAAAGTGGGTTTATGCGACGAGCTTTGAATATGATGACACGAACCAAATCTACACAATCGTTTATGGTGATAACGGCTCGGATGCAGTGGAGTCCACCAAAACGGAAACGGTGGAGGGTGTAGAAACAACATACACTTATATGCCGAGTAGTGCGGCAGATTTAGAAGTGACAACATCATACAATATACAGTTCGCTGACAACACGCTCTATAAGCTTGTGGAAATTTCTGCACCGAGTGGGTATATACAACCGATTTTTGTATCTACGGATGAAACTTCTTTGGAGTCGCTGAAAGATTTCACGTATTACTTCATGTACAACAACAACGACACAGAAGGAACTTATTCACTGCCGAGCGACGTGGACACAGACGACATCATGACGATTATGGGACATGGTTCTGTCACAATTCCGAACTATAACCAGATTGACGTCAGTGTGACGAAGTCATGGACAACAGATCCGGGTGATGAGAATGCGTCGGTTACAGTAACACTTTATTATTCCAAAAATAAATCCTTGTCGTTACCGAATGATGCAGTGATTGTATCCAGCAGTACACTGGAAGATTTACCAGACGATTTCTCCAGTACAGCGACACTAAGTAGTTCCAACGACTGGACGGTAACTTGGGAAGATCTCCCGAACGGTTTGGACGGTGTACCGATTTATTATTACGTTGTGGAAACATCCTATAATATAGAAGGCGAAACAACCAATGTAAATACTGACGGAACGTCTGAAGGCGATTATAAACCGACTTATGCCAACGAGGGACTCAACCAAAGTGGCACGGTTACTATCATAAACTCGAAAGGTTTGACAATCGAGAAGGTCTGGAAAAATTCAGATAAGACAATTAAGACGTCGGACATTCCGGTAGACAGTATTACATACAACCTTTACGGTGTGGACAGCAGCGGCAATCAAACTTTGATTTATACTGGTACGCTGACAAAAGGTAACGACTGGCAGGAAACCTTGACAGAAGTGCAGCTGAATAACACAAATACCACTTATGTTTCCTACAAAGTAGAAGAAGTGTTGTCCAGTGATGATCAAATTGCATTATATGGCTATGTAACAAGCTATATCAGCAGCCTGAATGGTTCAAGCGGTATTATGCAGATTATCAACACGGATACCACACCGATAAGCGTTAATGTTACGGTGAATAAAGAATGGGGCGATGGTGCAGATGAACATACAAGTGATTCGATTACCGCAACGCTCTACCAGTCCGTGGGAACGTTGACAACGGCGCAGATTGAAAACCTAGGTACAGAATCGCAGGATTCAAGTGCGGTGAAGTATGAAGCCGAGGGTGTCGACACAATTGTAACATTGGATGCGGCAAACAGTTGGACGTATACTTGGGAGGATTTACCTTATTCGAATGATGACAGACAGCGTTATTACTACTACGCTGTGGAGAATAGTTCGGTGGAGGGTTATGAAGTCAGCTACTCGAAAGTGGATAAAGCTACAACGCAAACCATTAACATCAAGAATAGTCTTCCGAAGAGCTTGAAAGTGACGAAAAATTGGGAAAATCAAGACGGTGAAACGATTACCGCAGGTACAGATGCCGTTGAGGTGGACGTATATCGAAAGTCGCTTTCCACTACGACTACTACGACAACAAGCGAGGGAACGACAACGACTACCACGACGAGTTCGAGTTCGAAAACGATTAAAGTTATGCCTTTGGGTGACTCAATCACAAATGGATTTGGTTCTGGAAATGGGAATGGGTATCGTCCTTATTTGTCCTATGCGTTGAGTCAGACTTATGGATATAATGTCAGCTTAGTGGGTTCTGGTTCTTGGTCGTCTTCATCTACCATATACACATTTGATGATAATGGGTCACAAACAAGTAGTTTTTCTTATTTCTATACAGATGGTTCGGTTTCAACCGTTGGTTGGACGATTGATAATTTGGTTACTGCTCTGTCTGAAGGCGGAAACAATGCAAATGCGATTTCAACTCAAAATCCTGATGTGATTGTGTTGATGATTGGTACAAATGATATTATGAATGCAAGCAGGACAGGTGGAAGCGTGTTGTCGGTTGATGAATACACTAGTCGGTATAAAATGCTTTTAGATTTGATTTACACACAGCAAACAAATGCACAAGTACTGATTATGAGTCCAACGCCAATTATTGGTGGAACTGGAACAGTGGGAGACTGGATGGATCAAAGTCTTTTGGATCAGAACACGGCAAATGCGATTTCAGCTATTAAGTCGTTGGTTGATACCTATACAACAGATGGAAAGACATTGAAATACATCGATATGAATTCGTACTTCCTGAGTTTTACGGATTACACAGCATTATTGAGCGACTATTGTCATCCGAACGAGTATGGCTATAGTGTCATGGGTACTTATTTGGCAGCACAAGTAAACGCCTTTTTGACGGGAACAGAAGTTGATGATTCATCGTCTTCTTCCACCACCGAAGATACCACAATTGACGGTTTGCCGAGTGATTTCTACAGCGAAGATAACACAGTCAACACAGATGTTTACGAATATGTGAAGATAGTAACCTTGACAGAAAGCGGCAGTTGGTCACAAACTCTGACAGGACTGGACAGTGATTATGCTTATTATGTGGTGGAGAAAACATCACTAGGGGGCTGGACGGTGACGTATGACGACAACGGGCAAGTACCTAAAGACGACGTGACAAATGAAATGATTATCACCAACACCCAACAAACTACTTCCATCAACATAGCTAAAACATGGTCAGACAGCAGTGACCACAGCGGCGACACAGTAACAATGAACGTCTACCGTTCGACAGATCCGAACGATGTACCTAAACAGGTGCAAATCCTGACACTTTCGAACAACAGTGCGACGGTGATGGTCAACTACACCGCAACCATCACAGGGAGCAACATCTTGACAGAAGCTACCAGTGCATATTACTACACTTCTGTGACGCTGGATGCAAAGGGCGACTGGAATGCAACGCTCTCGAATCTACCGGTTTATGACGCAGATGGAAACACATATTACTATTGGGTAGAAGAAGCTTCCCTCAGCGGTTACACCGCAGCTTATAGCTACAGCGACGGGGAAAATACAACGTTTATTGATGCTGCGACAGCAAGTAAAAATAATACAGGCACAATTCAAATCGAGAACACCCGGGTGGAGGATTCCATCACCACGATGCCTGAGACCGGCGGCAAAGGTACAGCGTGGTACATCTTATTCGGCGGTGCAGTCTTTATCATCGCCCTCGCCGGATCACACGTAAAGCACGGCGGAGAATCCGTGCATGACTAAATTTATTACAAAGGAGTTTTACATTATGAAAAAAACATTAGCTATCATCGCAGCAACAGCCGTTCTGGCAGCTGCAACTTTAATCCCGTGTTTGTCGAGCGGGATCATGGCTTCGGCAGCGACAGCGAATACCATTACAATCACGCAATCCACCAGTGACACGGCAAGTCATACATACTCTGCTTATCAGATCTTCACCGGTGAGTTGCAGGACGATGGATCGCTTGAAAACGTTCAGTGGACAACTGATTTCAATGACTTGGCTGGCTATATTGCGGAAAATTCTACGACTTACTCGACGATCGGTTCTGATTTCTCCAGCAGCATGACCGCAGCCATTGCTGCCGCTGCTCTGGAGAATTACAACGACAATTCCGACGAGATTCAAGAGTTCGCCACCGCCGTTGCGGCTTATATTGAAAGCAAAACCATCAGTGCAACAGCCACCGGCACAGGTACAGGTGATGTTGAGATTTCGGGCATCACATCTGACGGTTATTATTTCATTCAGGACACCACGGATAATATGACTGAAGGTGCTTACACCCGTTACATCTTGGTGAATATGGATGCGGATACAGGCCTGGAGGTTGACGTAAAATCTGGCTTACCCACCGTCGAGAAAAAGGTGAAGGAAAATACAAAGACAGTAGAATACGATACTGAAGGCTTGGGGACGGAAACAATCGTTGGTGAAGATTACAACGACGTTGCCGATTACAGCATTGGCGATTCCATCGAGTTCGAACTCATCGGCAGCTTGCCCGAGAATTTCTTCGATTACGACACCTATTACTACCAGTTCATTGATACCATGTGCAAGGGTTTGACGCTGGATATTGCTGGGGGATCGAGTACCTCTCTTGACACCGGCGACTTCACCATCTACGTGGGCGACACCACAAACGGTCGGGGAACAACGGTCATCAACACCAATTGTTACACCGTTACTGACAATTCCGGCAGCGGTTTCATCATCACATTCGGCGACTTGACTGACATCGAGGATACAAATGGTGATGATATCACGTTAAATGCAGATTCCCTCATCTATGTAATATACACCGCTTACCTGAATGAGGATGCAGTGATTGGTCTGGACGGGAACGAGAATGAAGTTTATCTGATCTATTCCAATAACCCGAATTCTGGCGGCAAGGATGACCACGGTCAAACACCGGAAGACAAAAATATTGTCTTCACTTATGAGCTGGACACTACCAAAATTGACGTCAACACGCAAGAAGGACTAGAGGGTGCAGAGTTTAAACTGTACTATGAAGAAAGCAGCACGAAATATTATGTTCAAGTTGACAGCAGCAACAAAGTTACTGATTGGACGACGGATGAAACTGATGCATCAGTTCTGACGTCTGGCACTGATGGTCTATTCAAAGTCATTGGTCTCGACGACGGCACTTACTACTTAGAAGAAACCAAAGCTCCAACTGGATACAACCTCTTGAGCGAAGCAGTGAAAGTCATGATTTCTGCAACTACTAAGAATAATCAGCAATGGACAACTACAGTTGATGCGGCTTTGACTAATTTGAGCGTTACAGTTGCTGACAATGAGCCTGGTACTGCTAGTGCAAGCACTGGTATAGTTGAGATTACCGTGGTAAATAAATCGGGTTCTACGATTCCGGAGACCGGCGGCATCGGTACAACCATCTTCTATGTAGTCGGCAGCGTTCTGGTTGCTGGTGCAGGCGTGCTGTTGATTACGAAAAAGCGTGCAAAGAGCGCACAGTAAGGCTCTTTTGAGAATTTTTCAATGAACTTTCCCCAAAAATTAACCAAAACAACATCTACCTTTCTATAAGGTATACTCCTATCCAATGAAAACCTAATGTAAGCTTGCTGGTGTAAAAACGCCGGCGGGCATTAGGGAGGGTCGCATGAGTATGAAGAGAAACAAATGGAGCATAGTAACAACTGTAATCTTGATGATTCTTTTGCTGGTGGGACTCTCCGTGATGCTTTATCCGACAATTAGCGATTGGTGGAATGACCGAGTACAGACAAAAGTCATTTCGACTTATCAAGAAGTGGTTGCCCAGATGGACGACAGCGAAAAGGAAGAGATTCTTGCCGCCGCCCACGCCTATAACGAAGCACTCTACAGTCTTTTCGCTCCCCTTTCCGATTATGCGGAAATCGAGGGGTACGAAGAGACACTGGATATTTCCGGCACAGGCGTTATGGGTTATATCACCATCGATAAAATCAATGTCGTTCTGCCGATTTATCACGGCACGTCGGCGGAGGTATTGAACATCGCCGTCGGGCATATGCAAGGTTCATCTCTGCCGGTGGGAGGCGAGAATACCCATGCCGTGATTTCGGCGCACCGTGGTTTACCTTCCGCACGACTGTTTACCGACTTAGACGAACTTGTAGAAGGCGACACGTTTACGATTACAGTTCTCGACGAAGTGTACACCTACGAAGTCGAAACCATCTATATCGTCCTGCCGGACGAGGTGGACAAATTGGCGATTGTTTCCGGCGAAGATTATGTCACATTGATGACTTGTACGCCCTATGGAATCAACACCCATCGCCTTTTGGTATGTGCCCACCGAATTGACACGGTCTATCCCAATACCGTGAAAATTTCCGCCGAAGCAGTGCAGATTGATGATTTATCGGTTGTGCCGTTTGTTGCAGTGCCACTGTTTTTATTGTTAATTCTAAAGTGGATTTTTGATGCACGGCGGAAGCGACCGAATACCGAAAAAATTGCCGAAGAAATCATCGGCGAATTTCACGAAGACAAGGAGGGAGATGGCTCATGAAAAAAACACGTTTGTTTAGTGGAATCCTCGCACTTTTGATGGGAGTTGTACTCTGCCTTGGAACAGTGCCGGCGTCGGCAAACGATGGAAATTTTGAACTGACAATTATTTGTCGGGTGAATAATGTGACGCTGTCTGATATGGAATGGACGGTTTATCGGGCTGGCGAAGTGAATCGCTGGGGTTATTACGAGTTAACGGGGCAGTTTGAAAATTTGCCTGTTTCCGTCGGTGAAATGACCACTTCAGAAATCATCGATACTGTCTCCACTCTGGAAAATTATGCAGTTCTCTATCATTATGACAGCTATGACGGCGGCAGAACCGACGAGAACGGCGAGTTGGTGCTGGATGGCATGGAAGAGGGTGTTTATCTGCTTACCGGTAAATCAGTGGAAGTGGATAATGTGTATTATATTCCCTGTGCATTTTTGATTTTCGTGACAGCGGACAGCACATATGAACTGGTTTATCCGAAATATGAAATCTGGGACTGGAATGCCAGCGTCGACGGTAACGCAACTTTCACTTATACCATCACGAAAGTCTGGGAAGACAATGACGATGCGTCTTTGAGTCGGAGTTCTTCTGTTTCGCTGGATTTGTATTGCGACGGCGTGAAATACTGTTCGATTGTCTTAGATGAAGAAAATGACTGGACATATCGTTGGTCGGCGAGCAGTTATCACGATTGGAAGACCATTGAAACAGATGTGCCGGATGACTACACCGTTGTCTACCGAACGGATAATAAACAATTTGTGGTGGTGAACACCTTGGAGGATTCCACCATCACTACCACGGCTGTTACGACTGATTCCGGCGAAGAGACGACAACTACCCTCACGGATGGCGGTACAATCGAAACGGGCGAGACAGGAACTACCTCCGGAGATACAGATGAGAACAGCGGCGGCACTACTACGACAAAGAGCGGATCGAGTGGCGGAAATGTGAGCTATGTTTCCGGTAGGAACAGTTCCGGCGGCGGTTCGTCCGGCGGCAATTCTTCTTCTGGCGGAAGTTCCTCTGGCAGCAGTTCGAGCAGTACGAAGCTGCCACAGACGGGACAGTTATGGTGGCCCGTGCCGGTTCTGGCAGGTGTGGGACTGATTTGTCTGTGCATCGGCTGTCACACCCGGAAAAAGTGAGAGGACTTTCCATGAAAAAGTTACAGTCTCGAATTTGGATGATTATCGGGATTTGCATGATTCTGGCGGCGGTTGTACTTTGTTGTTATAATGTGCGGCAGAATCAAAAGGGCGCAGAATATGCGGAATATGCTTTGGCACAATTGCAGGAGCTGATTCCGACGACTGCTGACGATAAGGCGGAGGAGTCGGGCGATTCTTCTCAGGTTGATGAACTGGAACAGAGTGATATTTTGTCAGAATATGACATTCCTGAGAAAGAAACATTGATTGAGATTGACGGGAGATATTATCTTGGGACGATATCGATTCCGGCGATTGGAATTGAATTGCCGGTGTTGAGCGAATGGAGTTATGCGAATTTGAAAATATCGCCCTGCCGCTATCAGGGTACTGTTGCGGAAGGAAATTTGATTATCGCTGCACACAACTATTCCTCCCATTTTGGAAAGATTAAGAATTTGAATCCAGGAGATGAAATTTATTTTACCGATGGAGATGGAACGGTACATACGTATAAAGTTGTGCAAAGTGATTTGATTTATGGGTACAATGTTTCCGGTATGGAGGATGGCGCAGATGATTGGGACTTGACGTTGTTCACTTGCACTTGGAGTGGCACAAATCGTGTGACGATACGAGCTGTCGAAAAATAGGCTGCGGACGGTTTGATTCGCAGCTTTCTTCTTGCGAAAAATATTAAAAGAATATTAAAATGTAAAAAAAAAAAAAAAAAAATTTTTTAAACAAATTTTTTTTGAAAAATAGCGAAAATGCAAAATGCACTAAAAAAACTGGTTTTACGCTTGCAAATCATCAAATTGTGTGCTATAATACTAATGTTATTTCAATAGGAAAAAAAGTGGGATTTTTTAATTTTTGTAATTTATGGTTTTTGTTTAACATATATTTTTGCTGAATGATGTTTCAAAGCATAGAGACGTGAGAAAAGCAGAAGGTTCACAGGAAAAATATGAGTCGCTGAAAAGTGAAAGGATATGGAATAAGGATATGCCGTCATTAATCAAAAAAACTGGAAAAGCGAATCAAGGACGAGATGAAATACAGATTGATTTGGTGCAGTTGTTGAAAGCAGTTTGGAGAAAAATATGGTTGGTTATTATACTTGCCATTGTCGGGGCACTTTTGACGTTCTTGTACGCTAATTTTTTGGTCACACCATAGTATGAGACATCCGTTTCACTGTATGTTAGCAATACTGAAGAAGCTTCTAATGAAAAAAATAGTCAAGATTTGACGACGTCTCGTTCTCTTGTAGATACTTATATTGTTATCTTAGAGAATGCTGTGGTGGAAAATGCTCTTTCGGATTATATGCTGGAAAATTACGATAGTGATTTATTGGCAAAGGCATTTACAATTCGGAAAAATTCGGATGGGACAAAATATATTTCCAATAGCGAGATTTCGAGTGCGACAACGTTATCTTCTGTTGATGAGACGGAAGTATTGCAAATCACAGCGACAACAGCAAATGCTGAAGTTTCTGCAATTGTTTGTGATAGTTATGCTGCGATTGCACTGGATTATCTCACTCGAATTGTTAAGGCGGGTTCTGTAAAAGTCATTGGTGAAGCAATTGTTCCAAGTAGTCTGGTCAGTCCAAATGTATTGTGATATACTATGATGGGTGGCTTAGTCGGAATTGTTTTGGCATTAGTGATTATTGTTTGTCTGGAATTGCTGAATAACAAGGTTCGTTCGGTAGAAGATATCGAAGAAAGAACAGGCTGTCTGGTAATTGGCGAGGTTGCATCATTTAATGGATCAAAAAACAAAGATAGAAGTAGCGACATGGATCGTTCAAATCTACTGCTTACTTCTGGTAGTGTATCTTTTTATATTACAGAGAGCTATAAGGCGTTGCGTACAAATTTTACATTTACAGTTAGCGCATCTGAACAGAAAAATGTGGTGATGACGAGTGCAAACCCCAATGAGGGAAAGTCTACAACTGCATCAAACTTGGCAATTTCGTTGGCACAGATGGGGCATAAAGTGCTGCTCATTGATGCTGATTTGCGCAAACCTGTGCTGCACAGGATTTTTCAGATAGATAATTCCGGCGGTTTGTCCACAATGCTTTGTGGTATGCATGAACTGAAAGAAGTACTGCATGAGGCGGTCGTTGAAAATCTGGATGTTTTGCCGGCAGGTGTGATTCCACCAAATCCAGCGGAGCTGCTTGGCTCAAAGAAAATGCGTGAATTTTTGGATCAGGTCAATGACACATATGCCTATGTAATTCTTGATGCACCGCCGATTAATACCGTAAGCGATGCGATAACAATCAATGGCGAAATAGCTGGTTTATTATTGGTAGCATGTTTCGATCGCACGAAGTATGATGACATTAATCGTGCTGTGAAAGCAGTGGAGTTTGCAAACTTGAATATCTTGGGATTTGTCTTGAATGATATTGCTGTAAAACATTCTTCCGGCTATTATAAATCTTACTATAAGAATTATTATTACAAAGAATATAGTCATGATGAGGAAGGAAAAATGGAAGAAAATGGTGCTCGGGGGGGGTAAAAACAGCGAGATAAAGGCGTAAAACACGAAGTGGAATTTCCGTAGAATGCAGTTCTAATTCGTCTATACAGTAAAACAATAACAATATACAGTGAAATAATAACAAGGGAATTGATGTAGATGACAAAGATATCCGACAATGAAAATGGCTCACTTGTAGATTATCATGCAGATATTTTACCGGGGATTGACGATGGCGCAAAGAGCGTCGAGGAATTCATGGAAATGTTGCAAGAATCTGCGAGGCAGGGCGTACAAATACAAGTTTTAACACCGCATTTTTATTGACACAAAGAAGAATCTGTAGCAACCTTTTTGGAAAAACGGCAGCAAGCGTATGAATCCATTCAGCATCAGACGGGTGTTTCGGAGATGCGGCTCGGTGCGGAGGTGGCATTAGAACTAGACATCAGTATGTGTGACAATATCGAGAAGCTTGCAATAGAGGGTACAAGGTTGATTTTATTAGAACCCTCTTACTATAGATTTCATAATTTAATGGTACAAGATATCTATCACTTAGAAAGAAACTTTGGTTTGAAGCTGGTTCTGGCGCATATTCACCGATATGTCAGGTTGTATTCCAAAGACCAACTGGCACAGTTGATGGCATTAAATGTGGTGTTTCAAATCAATGCAGATGCATTTGCAAACAAAAAGGAAT
The DNA here is from genome assembly GCA_021201755.1 of Ruminococcus sp. Taxonomy (GTDB): domain Bacteria; phylum Bacillota; class Clostridia; order Oscillospirales; family Ruminococcaceae; genus Ruminococcus_C. The sequence goes on from JAJQEI010000038.1 coordinate 84,484, forward strand.
GCAAATTTGCGAAGGAAATTTTGGAAAGTGGCAGAGAATTTATTTTTGGATCAGACTGTCATAATATGTAGGAACGTGCGCCAAACTTGGATTTTTTGATGAAGTCATTGAAAAAATCAAGTTATTTAGAACGTTCAAATGCAGTGCTTGAGCGATATAAGACATAAGGCGATAGAATGGGCTATCAGACGAAGGCTGCATTGGACAGCGAAAAACAGGAAAAAACATTGAAAATTGAATTAAGTAAAAAACAGCTGGAAGAACTAAAGAATGCTAATACGGTCACAGAATATCCAATATTACATTTTGACGACGAGGCGTTACAGTTTCTCGCTGATGGCGTCAATGAGATGCTGCAATATAGTGAAATTTAGCCAAATAATGGAAGAATATATCGAGTTCTAAAGAGAACGATGGATATTTCATGTGCAAGTGTTGCACTTCTTTTATCTGCAATTCCAATTTTTGTGTTCGCTGCATTAATTTACATAGAAGATGGCGGAAATCCTTTTTTTCACAGGAGAGAATTACTAAAGATGGAAAGGCTTTTCGAATGTATAAGCTGCGTTCTATGTGTGTGGATGCGGAAGAGAAGTTTAAAGAAGTGCAAGCACAAAATCAAACGGATGGCATAGCGTTTAAAAGCGAAGAAGATCTCAGAATCACAAAAATCGGAAAATTTATTCGCCGAACGAGTATTGACGAATTGCCGCAGTTCTGGAATTTTTTGAAAGGTGATATGTCATTGATTGGTCCACGACCGCCATTACCACGAGAGGTTGTGCTATACACGCCTTATCAAATGCAGCGACTTTTGGTAAAAGGAGGGTTAGCTTGTACTGCACAAGTGGAAGGCAGGAGTAATTTGCCGTTTGACGAATGGGTCGATTATGACATACAGTACATCAAAACTCGCTCTTTTCGTACCGATGTGGTACTTTGTTTTCGAACTCTAAAAGCAGTGTTTCATGGAAAGGATGCAAAGTGATGAATGATTTGGAGAAGTTTAGGAAGCAGTTACAAGCGATTATTACTGATAGATATGATGGCTGTTTGGATGATTGTTGTGAGAATGGTTTTACGAAATATCGGTGGAAATTCAACAATCTAGTTGTAGTAAAAGTTACATAAATTGGGTGATTTTAAACAAACCATATACGTTTGAGACAATGTTTACCCAACAAAAAAAGTTTTAAATCTTAGCGTCAGCGCCACTATTTTTCACATTAATTTTGAGCCGAAAAACGGCGTTAAAT